>CAVWWH010000001.1:0-99850 GCA_963758665.1 uncultured Solirubrobacterales bacterium
TACGCCGCCTTTGTGCTCGGCGAACAGATCGTAGCCACCGACGCGCTCGACGCCCGCTTCTGCGAAGAAGCGGACTGCAGCGGCAGGACCGGGGTCTCGGCCGCCTCGCGCTGGACCAACACGGCGCTGGCCCCGCCATCGCCGGCACTCGGCATGCTGCTGGGTACGATGAGTTAGAACAGGGCGCTTGCCGACGAGTTCACCGAGAACTTCAACTACCCGGAGACGCAGTGGGATCGCATTTCGACGCCGGCGCGGATCGATGCCTGGAATGCCGCATGTCGGTCCGCTCAACGCCGGCCCTGCGCATCGGCTCGCAGGAGGCCATCGCCTGCACCTGCTCATCCGGCAGCTCGACGATCCAGGCACTTCGAAGGCAAACATCAGGCCGAAACGCATTTGCCGCTCGCCAGGTCGCCGCCGGAATTGAAATCCTGGTCCCTTCGCCTATCCGTCGCGCTTGGCAGCGTGGACGAAGCACCCTTGCATCTTCCAGCATGGTTCGACAGCCTCGAGGCGATGGGTCGCTCCCTGCGATCGGAGATCGGCGAACGGTGGCCGACGTGCCCGGCTACTCGCCGAAAGGGGCGACGCCGTTCCACTATGGCGCGGAGAACTGAGGCTGCCTCGGCAACGTTGCCATCGCCTTTCGGATGGCCGCGTCCCGCTTCGCCACGGGCGTCGCCGTGGTCACCGCGCTCGACGAGCGGGACGAGACCTGCGGCATGACCGTCAACAGCTTCGTGACGGTCAGCCTGCGCCGCCGACCGTCCCTGGCCGCCATGCCCGGCGCGCGCACCGCGCCATTTCCGCAAACGGGCGCTATGCGGTCAACGTGCTGCCGGAACAGGCGGCGGCGCTGTCGGCGCATTTTGCCGGCAGCCCGGACCCCGACGTGCGGCCGCGCTATCAGGCGGAAGACGGCCTGCCGCGTCTGGACGGTTGCATGGCGTTCTTTGCTTGCCGCGTGGTGCCGAGGTCGAGGTCAGCGACCACACTTTGTTCATCGGCGAGGTCACGCATTGCAGTCACAGCGACAGCGTGCCGCTCGTCTTCTTCTCCAGCCGCTATCACCTTGGGCCGGCAGGCCGTATGGCGACAATGCCGAGGGGCACGCTACCCCGTCGAAGGATGGGGCGCTTCCTTCGCCGGTTGGTGTCCCGGTGCAGGCGGGCAAGTACGACAAAGCCGGCCGCCAGGGCATGAGCATCGTCAGCGTCGTCGGCCATGGTTGCGCAGCGTGTCTGAGCAAGGTAAAGCCGGTGGCGATGTAGGCGAGGTAGGCCAGCATGGGAACGATGTTAGCAATGCGCCCGGAAGCGACGGGCGCCGCGTCTATGCGCAGCGCTCGGTGATCAGGATGGTGAGCAGGGGCGTCCGCCCGGGCCGAGTAGTGCGGCGAAGCCACCGGCACCATCGTAGAGGACAGCGCAGCGAGCAGCAGCGCGCCGGCGACCAGCATCGCATAGCACGTTGCGCTGGCTGCCCGACCAGTTCCAGAAGCGGCCGCGGCTGCAACCGCCACCAGCCGCATCACCACGACGATGAAGATCGAACGCGAGCTGCAGCGCCCGGGCCGACGTGGGAGCCGGTACGCGATCTCGGTGAACGGTGCGGCAAAGGTGCGGGCCAGGAACACCGGCAGCCGAACGCCACCATCTTCAGACCACGGCGAAATCTCCACTTCGACGCGATTGGCGAGGTCGCCCTCGGCGATGCCGGATAGCCCGTCCACCGAGAGCAGTTGATGGTCGGCCCCACGCCGAGAACCAGCGCCGGAACGACGAAAAGGAAGACGCCGCACCAGAGCGCCGTCATCGCCAGTACGGCCGGCACACCGCGCTGCAAAAGCGGTATGATGAGCAGCGCTGCCGGGAAGATCTTGATGGCGATCGCCAGCGCCAGCGCGGGCGAGGCCATGCCCGGCTGCCGGTCGGCGGCATATTTCAGGAACAGCGAGGTCAGCAGCACCAGGATCGTGGTCGGCTGGCCGCGTGAGGATGCGCCGAAATACGGTGCCAGGAGCAGAAGCGGTCCCACTCTGATGGTCCACCAGCCGCTGCGGTTTCCCGAAAGCCGGATGCCTCAATGAGCTTCTGCATCGCCCTGGCCACATGCGCGGATAGCAGCATGGCGGTGATCGAGATCGCATAGAACACGCCGACCTGAAACGCCGCAACGGAAGCGCCCATGATGGTCTGGGGAAGCCGGAAGGCACGGCGTGGAAGGGACCGATCATCAGCGCGAAAATGGGAGGATAGTGATATGACCAGCCGTGAAGGTCGGTGACCTCATAAAGGGGATAGCCGTCGACATCGCCCAGCATGCTGGAAGAACACCTGGACATCGCCAAAGCCGTGCTCCGTCGTGCGGTAGACGAGGATCGGCAGGTAGACGGCGAGCGCCACCACCAGGGCGATGGCCGCCAGGGCTTCCAGCCAGTCCGGACGCTCGTAGGTTCCGCGTTCGCGTTTGAAGAGGCGAGGGGTCTGCTCATGGGATTCGCTGGTTCCTCGCGGCGATGATTCGCCAGTTGGCGGCTTTGGTGCGGGCGATGTCGCTATCGACATTTATGCCGGGGTGCAACCTTCGGCTGGCCGGCGTGGCGATATGTCGTGACGATCCCGCCGCAAGGGAAGCCTCACGCATTTAAGTCGAATTTTACCGAGTTCGCCGACCAAAGTGACGAGCTGCCGCCGGACTTGTTGGAACGCGGCAGGCGACGGGCCTTCATGCTGCCGCAACTTCTCGCTCGTCCGCTGCTCGGCGGCCGCCGTCTCGTGCGTCCTCGCGCCGGATGCCCTGGCGGGCGACGGCTCGTCCCGGCACCGTTCTCCGGCGACCGGCATCGAAGGTCGGCGCGGCCGGGTTCAGCGCTGGATCGATGGCGATGCAGAAGCCATGTTCGCATCGTCGGCAATCCACCGCTGGGCAAGTCCGGCACCTCGGCCGCCACCCTCGGTGAATCAGCAACAGCATCGCTCGGCCTCATCCATACCGCTCGCCATCGGCGCCGGTATCGCCGTAGATTGCGCGATCGAAGAATACGCTGAGCTTGAAGGGAAGCAGGGCATAGCATCGACATCGACGAGGTCTGCAGGCTGATCGACCGGCGTCACTCGCGCGGGCGCTCGTTCTCGATCGTCGTCGCCGCCGAGGGCGCGCTGCCGAAGCGGGGGACGATGGAGGTCGCGGCGGGGGAGACCGATGAGTTCGGCCACGTTCGCCTCGGTGGCATCGGGCACCGGCTCGAGCAGGAGATCGAGGCGCGCACCGGGTTCGAGACTCGCGCCGTCGTCCTCGGCCACATCCAGCGGGGCGGCACCCCGACCGCCTACGACAGGGTGCTGGCGACCCGGTTCGGGGTCGCGGCGATCGACGCCGCGCAGAACGGCGAGTGGGGGATGATGCCGGCGCTTCGCGGGACGCGGATCGAGCTCGTCCCGCTGGCCGAGGCGGTCGCCGAGCTGCGCACCGTGACCCCGGAGGAGTTCGCGTTTGCGGAAGCGTTTCTGGGCTAGCGTCGCGCTGAGCGCCGCCGTCCTCGTCGCCGGCTGCGCCGGGGCGGCTCCGACGACGCGGGCGACGCGACCCTGACGGTCTACGTCAGCCTGTCGCAGCTCGAGCCCGACGGGCGCGACGCCGCCGATGGCGCCCGCATGGCGCTCGCCGAAG
Organism: uncultured Solirubrobacterales bacterium; assembly: GCA_963758665.1. Lineage (GTDB taxonomy): Bacteria > Actinomycetota > Thermoleophilia > Solirubrobacterales > 70-9 > WHSW01. Next base: position 3,676 of record CAVWWH010000001.1, read on the forward strand.
CGGGGAGCGAGGCGGCCGGGAGTCCCGGTCGAGGCGACGTTCTTCGACGACATGCCCGGCGGTGGTGACGGGCTCGGCTGGAGTCCCGCCGAGGCGGCCGCCAACGCCCGCGTAGCGACCCAGGACTCGACCGCGATCGCGTACCTGGGCGAGTTCGAGTCCGGAGCCACGCGCGCCTCGCTGCCGATCACCAACTCCGCCCGCCTGCTCCAGGTCTCGCCGGCGAGCGCCGCCGAGGACCTGGTCGCCCGGTCCCCGGCACGAACGAGGTCCCGGAGGCGCAGCCGACCGGCGAGCGCAGCTTCGGCCGCGTGATCCCCAGCGACAGCGCGCAGGCGCAGGCGGGGGCCGGCTGGGTGGACGAGCTCGGCGTCGGCGGGTGGCGACCGAGACGACGGCAGCGGTTCGGCGAGGCGATGGTGGCCGGGTTCGAGCGGGCGCTCGGCTCGGCGTCGCTCGTCCGCGGCGGCGCGGAGCTGGTCTATTACGGCGGCACGCCCGAGCTGCCAGCCGGCGGCGCTGCTCGCGGCGAGGAGCGGCTGATGGTCAGCGACGCCGAGCTCGCGCCCGGGGTCGCCGAGCCTGCGGGCACGCTCGCCACCTCGGCCGCGCTGGATCCGAGCCAGCTCCCTCCCGCGGGCCGGGAGTTCGCGAGCGCCTTCGAGGCGGAGTACGACCGTCCGCCGGGACGCTACGCCGCCTATGGCTACGAGGCGATGGCGGTGATCCTCGACTCGATCGAGCGCGCCTCCGACCCGACCGACCGCGCCGCGGTGATCGACGCCTTCTTCGCCACCACCGAGCGCGACTCGGTGCTCGGGACCTACTCGATCGACGAGCTCGGCGAGACGACGCTGGAGCGGATGACCGGCTACGAGCTCGGGCCGGGCCGGCCGAGGCCGGTGGCGAGGATCGGCGGCGCTGGCTAGAGCAGGTCGCGCAAGCGCCGGCTCGACCTCGGTGAACCGGAACTCGTAGCCGAGGTCCTGGGCGCGACGGGGGATCACCCGGTAGCTGCCGGTGATCTGCTCGGCGAGCTCCTCGCCGCGCATGGCGACGAGCGCGAACCGCGGCGCGGGCACGACCGACGGGCGGTTCAGCGCCTTGCCGAGCGCCTTCGAGAACTCGCGGTTGGTGACCGGGATCGGCGCGGTCGCGTTGAGCGTGCCGCTCACCTGCGGGTTGTCGAGCGCCCAGAGGATCAGCCCGACCTCGTCGTCGCGGTGGATCCACGGCATGTACTGAAGTCGCCGCCGGCGAGCGGCCCGCCGACCCCGAGCCTGAACGGCGGCAGCAGCTGCTTCAGCAGGCCGCCGGCGGGGTCGAGGACAGGCCGGTCCGGAAGATCACGACTCGCACGCCGCCGCTCTCGGCCTCGCGCGCCTCGTGCTCCCAGTCGACGCACCACCTGCGGCAGAAACCCCTCGGCCGGCGGCGTCGACTCGTCGACGATCGCCTCGCCGTGGTCGCCGTAGATAGCCGATCGCGGCCTGGCTGACCAGGGTCCGCGGGGCCGGGGTCGCGGCGAGCATCCCGTCGACGAGGTTCTTCGTCGCCCGCACGCGGCTGTCGCGGATCCGCTGCTTGGCCTCGTCGGTGAGCCGCTGGTTGATCTTCTCGCCGACCAGGTTGACGACCGCGTCGACCCCCTCGAAAGCGGCCTCGGGCGGGCGCTCGTTGGCGGGGTCCCACGCGTGCCAGGACACGGTCGGGTTGGTCGCCCGCGCCTTCGCCGGGTCGCGGCTCAGCCCGGCGACCTCGTCGCCGCGCGCCAGCAGCGCGTCGCAGACGGCCGACCCGATCAATCCGCATGCACCGCTGACGAGGACACGCATGACCAAACCTCCTGTACCCGGGAGGGTCCCGCCTACTCGGCTTCGGCGACGGCGCCCGCCGCTACTCGATCGTCGAAAACGTACCCGTCTCCTCCGAGACGCGGGCGATCCCGTCGCGCCGCGCCTCCTCGACCACCGCCTTGGCGACCGCCGGGGCCACGTCGCGGTCGAACACCGACGGGATGATGTAGTCCTCGGAGAGGTCCTCGTCGGCGACCACGTCGGCGATCCCCTGGGCCGCGGCGAGCTTCATCTCCTCGGTGATCCGCGGGGCGCCGGCGTCGAGCGCGCCACGGAAGATCCCGGGGAAGGCGAGCACGTTGTTGATCTGGTTCGGGTAGTCCGAGCGGCCGGTGGCCATGATCCGGACGTACGGCTCGGCCTCCTCGGGCATCACCTCGGGCGTCGGGTTGGCCATCGCGAACACGATCGCGTCGTCGTTCATGCGCTCGAGCTCGGAGGCCTCGATCACGCCCGGGCCGGAGAGGCCGACGAACAGGTCGATGCCCTCGATCACCTCGGACGGCGTGCCGAGCCGGTGCTCGGGGTTCGAGTTCTCGGAGTACCAGCGCTTGATCTCCGTCATCTGCTCGTAGTCCTCGCGGGTGGTCGAGAGCGCGCCCTTGCGGTCGCAGCCGATGATCCTCGTCACCCCGGAGGCGAGCATCATCTTCGTCACCGCGACCCCGGCGGCGCCGAGCCCGGTCATCAGCACGTTCAGCTCCTCGATCGGCTTGCCGACGATCTTCAGCGCGTTGAACAGCGCCGCCATCGTCACCACCGCGGTCCCGTGCTGGTCGTCGTGGAAGACCGGGATGTCGAGCTCGTCCTTGAGCCGGTCCTCGATCTCGAAGCAGCGCGGGGCGGAGATGTCCTCGAGGTTGATCCCGCCGAAGGTCGGCGCCATCAGCCGCACCGCCTCGATGATCTTCTCCGGGTCGTGGGTGTCGAGGCAGATCGGGAACGCGTCGATGTCGGCGAACTCCTTGAACAGCATCGCCTTGCCCTCCATCACCGGCATCGCCGCCTCCGGGCCGATGTCGCCGAGGCCGAGCACGGCCGAGCCGTCGGAGACGACGGCGACGGTGTTCTTCTTGATCGTGAAGTCGAACGCCTTCTTGCGGTCGTCGTGGATCTCCATGCAGACCCGGGCGACGCCCGGCGTGTAGGCCATCGAGAGGTCGTCGCGGGTCTTCAGCGGGTACTTGTTGTGCTGCTCGATCTTGCCGCCGCGGTGCATCGCCAGCGTCCGGTCGACGTAGTCGATGACCCGCGCGCCCCGGGTCGAGCCGATGGCCCGCAGGATCTCCTCCCAGTGCGCCTGGTCGCGGGCGTCGATCGTGAACTCCCGCACCCGCTTGCCCTCGCCGCCGGCGCCCGGGACCAGGTCGACGCCCTGCAGCGCCCCGCCGGCCTCGGCGATCGCGGCGGTGAGCTTGCCCAGCGGCTCCGCGCGCGCGTCGAGCTCGACGCGCACGGTGACCGAGAACTGGGCGGAGACGGAAGCCACGGGCGAGCGCGCGAGTTCTATGCGGCGACGGGTTGGGCTGGGTAGGGGGCGGGCTCGGGCTGTGTGGGGTTGTGGGTCGGTATGCGACCGAAAACCCCTCACAGCCGACGGCCTGGTCGCCCGAATCGCCTGCCGGCAGCACGGCGTCGTGACGATTGCGCAGCTGATGCGCGGCGGGCTCACCTCAGAGCGAGTCCAGCGGCGGGTCGCGACAGGCCGGCTGCACCGGTCCACCGCGGCGTCTACGCGGTCGGCCACCCGGACTGACCGACCACGGCCGCTGGAAGGCGGCCACGCTGGCGCTCGGCCCGCGCGCCGTCCTCTCCCACCGCAGCGCCGCCGAGCTCTGGGAGCTGCTGCCGCCGAGCGGCGGCGACGCCGCACGTCACCGTCCCCTACCCAGCCTCGCCCGCGCAAGCGGGCGAACCTCCGCATCCACCGCTCACGCACGCTCGCCGGCGAGCGCGGACCACAAGCCGCACGGCATCCCGGTCACCATGCCCGCTCGCACCCTCGCCGACCTCCGCGCGTCGCACCGCCGCCGAGGTCCGCCGCGCCACCCGCGCCGCCGAGAAGCGCGGCCTCCCGCTCGACCCCGGATTCGTCTCGGACAAGACCGAGAGCGATCTCGAGCGCGACTTCCTCGCGATCTGCCGCCGCTTCGCAGTGCCCGAGCCGGAGAGCAGGTCCGGATCGGTCGCTACCGGGTCGATTTCCTCTGGCGCGACGCGAGCGCCTGATCGTCGAGGTCGACGGCTACATCTACCACCGCGGCCGCCAGGCGATGCGCGACGACAACGACCGCGACCTCGAGCTCGAGCTGCCGGCTTCAGGGTGGTGAGGCTCGAGGACTCGCGCATCGCCGACGACCCCGCGGGCGTCGCGCGCGGCGGTCCTCGGCCTTCTGCGAACTCGCCCCATAAGATCGATGCATGCCCAAGAAGGCGCGAGAACGGCAAGGGCGAGGAGGTGTTCCTGATCGACGGGAACTCGCTCGCCTACCGTGCGTTCTTCGCGCTGCCGGAATCCATCGCGACCGCGGACGGGAGGCCGACCAACGCGATCTACGGGTTCGCGTCGATGATGGCGAAGATCCTCATCGACCACTCGCCGAAGGCCGTGATCGTCGCCTGGGACAAGGGTTGGTCGGGACGCGAGAAGGTCTACGCCGAGTACAAGTCGCAGCGCAAGTCGCGCCCCGACCTGCTCCGGGAGCAGTGGCCGCACCTGGCGCCGCTCGCGGAGGCGTTCGGGTTCAAGAACGTCGACGTCGAGGGCTACGAGGCCGACGACGTGATCGCGACCCTTGCGCGCCAGGCGGCCGACGCGGGCGTCCCGGTGATGATCGTCTCCGGCGATCGCGACGTCTACCAGCTGGTCGGCGACGGGATCCGGGTGATGACCACCTCCCGCGGGGTCACCGACACCAAGGTCTACGACGCCGACGGGGTGGTCGAGCGCTACGGGGTGCCGCCGGAGCTGGTCACCGACTTCATCGGGCTCAAGGGCGACACCTCCGACAACATCCCCGGCGTCCCCGGGATCGGCGACAAGACCGCCGCCCAGCTGCTGCAGCAGTTCGGCGACCTCGAGGGGGTGCTGGGCTCGGTCGACGAGATCTCGGGCGCGAAGCGCAAGCAGAACCTGACCGAGCACGCCGAGGACGCGCGGGTCTCGAAGCAGCTGGCGACGATGGTCACCGACGTCGAGGTGCCGATCAAGGTCACCGAGACAGCTGCGCGTCGTCGCCCGACCGGTCGAAGCTGCGCGACGCCGCCAACGAGTTCGAGCTCCGGGCCGTGATCCAGCGGCTCGACGACGAGTGGGACGAGGTCGTGCCCGGGCGGATGGTCGAGGAGACGATCGAGGTCGAGGCGCGAGGAGGGGACGCCGGCCGACCTCGCCGACGGCCCGGTAGCGGTGGCGATCGCCGGCGGCCGCTGGGCGGCCAGCGACGGCAACCGGGTGCTCGCAGGCGACGCCACCGACCTGGTCGCGCTCGCCGGTGAGCTCCGGAGCCGGCCCCTGATCGGCCACGACATCAAAGGCCTCGGCGGCCACGGCCGCAGGAGCCTGCTGGCGGCCGCCCGGCTGAATCGGGCTTCGCTTCGCTCCGCCTCACCTCCTCGGCGCCTCAACAGCGGCGCGGCTCGGCTTCGCTTCGCTCCGCCTCGCAGGGGCTCGACCTCGCCCACGACACGATGGTCGCCGCCTACCTGATCGACCCGGCCCGCCGCACCTACGACCTGCACGAGCTCGCCGCCGACGCCGGGCTGGCGGCGGCGCCGGCGGGGGCCGAGGATGGGCAGCTCTCGCTCGCCGCCGAGGAGGGCGAGGCCGCCGGCGACCCCGCCGTCGACGCCCGCCTGGCCGGCGAGCTCGCCGAGCGCCAGCGCGAGCGGCTCGGCGAGTTCGGCGTCGAGCGGCTGCTGAACGAGGTCGAGATGCCGCTGATCGAGGTGCTCGCCGAGATGGAGCGGATCGGCCTCCGGCTCGACACCGAGCGGCTGGCCGAGATCGGCGCCGGGATGGCCGAGCAGATCGATCAGCTCGAGCGCGAGATCTACGACCACGCCGGGCGCGAGTTCACGATCGGCTCGCCGCAGCAGCTCGGCACCGTCTTCTTCGACGAGCTCGGGCTGACCAAGAAGCGCCGCGGCAAGACCGGGTTCTCGACCGACGCGCGCGTGCTCGGCCAGCTTCGCGACGAGCACCCGATCGTCGCCAAGGTCGAGCGCTGGCGCGAGCTGACCAAGCTCAAGAACACCTACCTCGACTCGCTGCCGGCCCTCGTCGAGCGACGACGGGCGCATCCACACCACCTTCAACCAGGTGACCGCGGCGACCGGGCGGCTCTCGAGCACGAACCCGAACCTGCAGAACATCCCGATCCGCTCCGAGGTCGGTCGCCCGGTGCGCGCCTGCTTCGTCGCCGAGCCGGGCAACCGGCTGCTGTCGTGCGACTACAACCAGGTCGAGCTGCGGGTGCTGGCGCACGTCGCCGGCGAGGACGTCCTGCGCCGAGATCTTCGCCTCCGGCGAGGACGTCCACGCAGCCACCGCGGCGGGGATCATCGGCGCCGACCCCGACGCGATCACCCCGGCCGAGCGCTCGAAGGCGAAGATGGTCAACTACGGGATCGCCTACGGCCTCTCCGCCTTCGGGCTCGCCGACCGGCTCAACATCGAGCGCGAGGAGGCCGCCACGTACATCGAGCGCTACTTCGAGCGCTTCCCGGCCGTCAAGGCGTTCATCGACGAGACGATCGCCGCCGCCGAGCAGCGCGGGTCGGTGACGACGCTGATGGGCAGGCGGCGAAACATCCCCGAGCTTCGCTCCGGCAACCGGCAGCGCGCGGCTGCTCGGCGAGCGGCTCGCGGTCAACACCGTGATCCAGGGCACCGCGGCGGACATCATCAAGGTGGCGATGGTCAACTGCCACCGCGCCGTCGCCGAGGCGGAGCCTGGAGACCGAGCTCGTCCTCCAGATCCACGACGAGCTGCTGTTCGAGGGCCCGGAGGCGGAGATGGAGCGGGCGGCCGAGATCGCCCGCCGCGAGATGATCGGCGCCTTCGAGCTCGACCCGCCGCTGGCGGTCGACGTCGGCATCGGCGCCGACTGGCTGGCGGCGAAGTAGCTCGTAGCAAAGCGCACTTCCTGCGCGCTGCGTGATGGTCGGCGAGCGGGCGTGTTCTTGGATCGAGGCCAGGCGTACGGCCTCGATCGAGACGAGACACACGAGCGAGGAGGAAACAGTGGAAGCGACAAAGCCGACGATCCTGAACCGGGTCAGCTTCGCCTTCATGCTGCTGCTGATCGCGGCGTTCTGCTTCAGCGCCGTCAGCGTCGTCGCCGCGAGCGCCGACGACGGCGACAAGATCGCCGCCAAGCGCGATTCGGGCCCGGGCCACGACGGCGACGAGGACGAGCGACGACGACAGCTCGGGCCCCGGCTCCGGCGACGCCGATGACTCCGGCCACGGTCATGGCGACGACGACACCGGGACCGAGGGAGATCTCACTGACACCGGGACCCACGGCGACACAGGGACCCACGGTGACGACACGGCGACCGGGACCACTCACGGGACCGGCGCCAGCAACACCGCCACCGACGACACCGCCACCGGGACCAAGACCCGCGGCGACGACGATGCCGACACGGCCACGGGCACCACTCGGGGCACCGGCAAGAGCGATACGGGCACCAACGACACCGCGACCGGCACCCGTACGCGCGGTGACACCGCGACCGGCACCCGTACGCGCGGCCAGACCTCGACCGGCACCGGCCGCGGCTAGCCGAAACACCGTCTCGACGCCGGCGGGCGGAGTCCCCATGGCTCCGCCCGCCGTGTCGTTGACCGGCCTACGATCGTGACCACCCTGACCGAGAAGAGCGACGCCGAGCGCTGGAGCCTGGCCGAGGGCGACGAGATCGTCCCCGGCCGTCACGCCCTGCGCCGACTCGGGGGCGGGCACCGCTACGAGGCCTATCTGGCCTTCGACGAGCGCCTGCACGCGATCGTCGTCGCGAAGCTGGTTCGCCCGCACCTGGTCGACGACGAGCACACGCTCGCCGGGCTCGCCGGCGAGGCAGCGATGCTCGATCGGCTCGACCACCCGGTGATCCTGCGCAGCTTCGACGCGGTCCTCGATGCGCCCGTGCCCCACCTCGTGCTCGAGCACCTCGAGGGGCCGCGCCTCTCGACCCTCGTCCGGCGCCACGGCCCGCTGCCGCCCGAGCAGCTCGTGCCGCTGGCGCTCTCCCTGTGCTCGGCGCTGCACTACCTCGCGGCCGAGCGGGTGGTACATCTCGACGTCAAGCCCGCAAACACGATCATGAGCGCGCCTCCGAGGCTGATCGACCTGAGCGTCGCGGTCACGGCCGGTGCCGCCGCCGCGCTCGAGCGCTCGGTGGGCACCGACTCCTACATGGCACCCGAGCAGTGCGACCCCGCTGCCCTCGGCCCGGTCGGATCCCCCGCGGACATCTGGGGTCTCGGCGCCACCCTGTACCGGGCGGCCACCGGCGAGCGGCCGTTTCCGAACGGCGATCCGAAGGCGAGTGATCCGCTCGAGCGCTGGCCGCAGCTCGACCACGATCCGGAGCCGGGCCCGCTGCCGGCCGCGATCGCCGACCCGGTCCTTGCATGCCTCGCCGCCGAGCCCGGATCGCGGCCGCGCCCGGCGGAGCTCGCCGAGGCGCTCGAGCCGGTCCTCCGCGCGCAGCCGAAACCGCGGCTCTCCGGCCTCAGACCCCGGTGGCGCTGAGCAGCGCCTCAGTCGAGCTCGGGCGGCTCGAGCTCGGGCAGCTCGCCGCTCCCGGAGCCGCTGCTTCCGCTCCCGCCGTCTGAGCCACCGCTGCCGCTGCCACCGCCGTCGGACCCGCTCGAGCCTCCGCCGGATCCCGAGCTGTCGTCGACGGGATCGGGCGACTCGGTCTCAGCCCCGCCACCCGGCCCCGAGGAGCCACCAGTGCCGGACGAGCCGCTGCCCGACGATCCGTCGTGGCCGGACGACCCACCGCTGCCTGAGGAGCCCCCGGGACCGGGGCCGCTGGAGCCCGATCCCCCGGGACCGGAATCGTCGTCGGGCTCGGGCTCCGACGCCCCGGAGCCGGGACCGGAGCTGTCCGGCTCCGGCTCCGACTCCGACTCCGACTCGCCGGGCCCGGGACCGCTCGAGTCGTCGCCGTCCGACCCATCCCCGCCGGGGCCCTCCGACCCCGATCCGTGAGCCGCTCGCCTTGTCCGGCGCCCGAGCCATCGCTCCGCGCCGGAGTCGCTGCCGCCGCTGCCGCCGCTGGAACCGCTGCCCCCGGAGCTCGTGCCCGATTGCCCGCCGGATCCGGACCCCACCGGGGCGGCGGGGGCGGGCGAGGCGGTGCCGCCCGAGCCTCCGTCGTCGGCCTTGCTCAGTTTCGGCTCCTGATCGCGCTCGCCGCCGTTGCGCGACCGCTCGATCGCCACCCCGGAGCCGGCGGCGACCGCCGCCACGACCACGGCGACGGCCGCCTTGGTGCGCCACCGAGCCCCCGCCGGCCGCTCCCGCCGCCGCACCTCCGGCCGCCGCTCCGCCCGCTCCGGCTGCGGCCCCGCCCGCTCCGAGCTGCGCCAGGGCGGCGACGATCGGCAGCGGGATCACCAGCCCGACGCCGTGGCGGACCGCGATCCGCGCGCGGTAGATCAGCTGTCGCACGGCGCCGGGCGTCGACCCGATCGCGCTCGCGATCTGCTCATGCGTGTGGCCCTCGAGCGCGCTGCGCACGAGCGCCTCGCGTTGGGAGTCGGGAAGGGTCGCGACCGCGGCCACGGCACGATCGAGCTCCTCGTTCGTGAGCACGATCTCGGGCGGCTGGCCGGCGTCGTCGATCGGCTCGTGCTCGGTGAGCGGCTCGTGCGCGCGGCTGTCGCGGCGGGCGTTCAGGGCTCGGTTGCGGACGATCGTGTACAGCCAGGGCTTCAAATGCATCTCTCCGGTCGATTCGCGCAATGCCTCCCACGAGCGGGCCAGGCTCTCCTGGACCACGTCCTCGGGATCGGGGGGGCCGTACGCCGCCGCGAAGGCGACCAGGCCGGAGCGATACCGCCGGACGATCTCCTCGAACGCGGCGTCCTTGCCCGACCGCGCGAGCGCGGCCAGGCGTTCATCCGTCTGCGTGCGCAGGACCGCTCTCGCGAGCGGCTGCAGTCTGGATGTCCTCGTCATTCGCTCCTTCGTCACTACCCGTCCTACGGGTGAGAGCATCGTCTGGCCCTTCAACACCCCGGCCCAGCGACCATCACGGACGACTTCCCGAGGCTAGAGTCCTCGCGCATGGACCGGAGCGTGGCGGTCACCCTGATGGCGGCGGTGGGCGGGCTGATCGCCCTGCAACCGGCGATCAACGCCGGGCTCGGCCGCGCGACGGGGAACATCGCCGCGGCCCTGGTCTCGTTCGCGGTCGGCACCCTGGTGCTCGCGGCGATCGTCGCGATCGCCGGGCAGGCGGGCGGGTTGGGGTCGGCGCTCGACGTTCGCTGGTACTACCTGCTCGGCGGCGTGCTCGGTGCCGCCTACGTGTTCACCGCGCTGGTCACGGTGAGCTCGATCGGCGCCGGCGGGGTGGCGGCGGCGACGATCACCGGGCAGCTGACGCTCTCCGTGGTCATCGACCGCCTCGGCATCCTCGGGCTCGAGGAGCAGCCGATCACGGTAGAGCGCGTGCTCGGCGTGGCCCTGTTGCTCGCCGGCACCTTCCTGATCGTCCGCTGAGCGATCCGGCGAGTTACGCGGCGACCGGGACCTCGGCCCCGGCGCCGGCCGGCAGTTCCGGCGCCCGCGCGAACGAGGGAGGCGCGATCCGCAGGTAGTGGCCGAACGCCCAGCTCACGAACGAGTCGCGGCCGATCTGGTTGAGCGCGGCGGCCAGCAGCCTCGGCGGCACCCGCGGGACCAGCCGCTGGGTCCGCAGCATCCACTCGAACTTCCACTCGTGGCCGGCCGAGAACTCGCCGTAGCGGCGCAGCGCCGCCTCGCGGTCGGCGCGGCCCTCGACCACTCCGCGCAGCTCGCGCCCGCAGGCGATCCCGAAGTAGAACGCCGTGCGAATGCCCTCCGCGGTCAGCGGCAGGCAGTGCCCGGCCGAGTCGCCGACGAAGAACACGCTCTCGGCGGTCGCGTCGCGCAGCTTGTGCGGGATCCAGTTGCCCTGGTAGCGCACCGCCTCGCGCTCGAGGTCGCCGGCCAGGCGAACCGTCGGCTCCTTGACGTGGAATCGGGGATCGAACGAGCCGACGCCGATCCGGACCTCATCCGCCGCCGGGAAGCTCCAGCCGTAGCCCGCCGGGACGTAATCGCGATCGATCCAGATCTCGAGCCGGTCCGAGGACCCGAAGGGGTGAACCTCGAGCCCGCGTGAGAGCGGCGCGTCCGGAGGTTGGTAGCCGTTACCGGCGAGCACCCGCTTCCAGCCCAGGGCATCGACGACAAGTGGCGCGCTGACGATGCCGCGGTCGGTCTCGACGGAGAGGTCGGCAGTCTGCACTCGGCGGTCCGTAGGTGCCGTCTGCCGTCCGCGTACCGTCGCCGTCTCGAACTCCGCCTCGCACTGCTCCCAGAGCAGCCGGCAGAGCCGGCGGTAGTCGAAGGTCGAGAACGTCCACGGCAGCCGGAAGTCGACGGTCGTGTGCGGGGTGTGGACGACCAGCGTGTCGAAGGTCTGGCGGATCGAGGCCGCCAGCCCGATGGCCTCGAGCCACTCGGTCGGCGCCGCGCACGCCGAGGTCTGTCGTTCGCCGATCTCGTAGCGGTCGACGACCAGCGTCCGGGCTCCCGAGCCGGCGAGCTCGCGCGCCACCGCCAGCCCGGCGAAGCTCGCGCCGCAGATCAGCACGTCGTACTCGCCGCCCAGGGGCGTGCGCTCGCCGCCGCGCTTTGTCGCCCGCCGTGGCATCGTGCGGCGAGGGTAGCGTTCGGGCCGATGGAGGCCACCACAGCTCGCCCCGCGGTCGCCACCCCCGACACCCAGGCCTTCCTGGCCAAGGTCTTCGGCTGGATGTTCATCGGGCTCATGGTCACCGGCCTCGCGGCCGCGGCGATCGGCTCCAGCGACACGCTGCTCACCGACATCACCGAGAGCCCGTGGATCATGATCGGCCTCGTCGTCGCCCAGATCGCCCTCGTGATCACGATCTCGGCGGCGATCGACAGGCTCTCGCCGGCGGTGGCCCTGGGCCTCTTCTTCCTCTACGCGGCGAGCGTCGGGGTGATCTTCGCGCTCGTGTTCGAGCTGTACACGGCGCAGTCGATCTTCACTACCTTCCTGATCACCGCGGCGATGTTCGGCGCGGTCGGCGCCTGGGGCTATCTGACCAAGCGCGACCTCTCGACCATGGGCACGGTGCTGCTGATGGCGCTCGTCGGCCTGATCCTGGCGACGATCGTCAACGTCTTCGTCGCCAGCGAGGCCCTCTACTGGATCACCACCTACGCGGGTGTCGCGATCTTCGCCGGGCTGACCGCCTACGACATGCAGAAGATCAAGGGCTTCGCGCAGGCCGGGCTCGAGGGCGACGCGGAGCAACGAGCATCGATCCTCGGCGCGCTGGCGCTCTACCTCGACTTCATCAACCTGTTCCTGTTCCTGTTGCGGATCTTCGGGCGCGCGCGTTAACTCGGCCGGGCGCGACGAACCACGCTTACGGACGGCGCCCCCCTATAGTTATCCGCCGTGTCCGCGACCGACACAACGACCGAGGCTGCGCCGGAAACGCCCCCGAGCGCGCCGCCCTCGGCTTCGAACGGCGGCTCCACCGACCTGCTGATCGAGGTCGACGGCAAGCTCGTCCCCAACTACGACGCCACGATCAAGCCCTTCGAGGAGGGCGACGTGGTCGCCGGCGAGGTCGTCCGCATCGACAAGGACGAGGTCCTGGTCGACATCGGCTACAAGTCCGAGGGCGTCATCCCGGCCAACGAGCTCTCGATCCGGCGCTCGGTCGACCCCTCCGAGGAGGTCGCGCTGGGCGAGCAGGTCGACGCCCTGGTGCTCACCAAGGAGGACCAGGAGGGCCGCCTGGTGCTCTCGAAGAAGCGCGCCCGCTTCGAGAAGGCCTGGCGGAAGATCGAGGTCGCCGCCGACACCGGGAGAGCCGGTCGAGGGCAGCGTGATCGAGGTCGTCAAGGGTGGCCTGATCCTGGACCTCGGCGTCCGCGGCTTCCTGCCCGCCTCGCTGGTCGACATCCGCCGCGTCCACAACCTCGACGAGTTCAAGGGCCAGACGCTCGAGTGCAAGGTGATCGAGCTCAACCGCTCGCGCAACAACGTCGTCCTCTCGCGTCGCGCGGTGCTCGAGGAGGAGCGCAAGGAGGTCCGCGAGCAGATCCTCGGGCGCCTGCAGCCCGGGATGGTCGTCGAGGGCAAGATCTCGAACATCGTCGACTTCGGCGCCTTCGTCGACCTCGAGGGCATCGACGGCCTGATCCACATCTCCGAGCTCTCCTGGAGCCACGTCAACCATCCCTCGGAGGTGCTGTCGATCGGCGAGACCGTGCGGGTCAAGGTGCTCGACATCGACCGCGACCGCCAGCGGATCTCGCTCGGCCTCAAGCAGACCCAGGAGGACCCGTGGCAGACGGTCCTCAACGAGTACAAGCCCAACGACATCCTCGAGGGCAAGGTCACCAAGGTGGTCGCCTTCGGCGCCTTCGTCGAGATCGTTCCCGGCGTCGAGGGCCTCGTCCACATCTCGGAGCTCGCCGAGCACCACGTCGAGACCCCGAGCGAGGTCGTCCAGCCCGGGCAGGAGACCTGGGTCCGGATCCTCGAGATCGACGAGGAGCGGCGCCGGATCTCGCTCAGCGTCAAGCGGGCGCAGGCGAACGACAACCTGCCGCTGCGCGACCTGATCCCGCCCGAGCTGCAGCCCGGCAACCAGCCGCCGCCGGCCGCCGAGCCCGAGGCCGGCGTGCCCGACCTCGACCTCTCCGAGGAAGTCTTCTCCGAGCCGGCGCCCGAGCGCTCCGGCGCCCGAGGCTCCGGCCGATGCGGCCGAGCCACCCGCGGCGATCGAGGCGGCCGATCCGGAGCCGCCGGCCGAGCAGGTCGTCGAGGAGGCCGCCGAGGCTGCGGCGGCCGACGAACCGGCTGCCGCCGAGTCCGACCAAGCATCCTGAGGCAGGCGCGGTGGCCGCCGCGCCCGCGTCCCCACGGGTCCCGGTCCTCGGCCTGACCGGAGCGATCGCCGCCGGCAAGAGCGAGGCCCTGGCCGCGCTCGAGCGTCGCGGCGCGGCGACCCTGTCCGCCGACGCGGTGGTCCACGAGCTGCTCGGGACGGAGCGTGTTCGCGACCTGCTGGTCGGCCGCTGGGGCGAGCGAGGTGGCGCCGGGCGGGGCGGTCGACCGCGCCAAGGTGGGGGCGATCGTGTTCGAGCGGCCCGAGGAGCTCGACTGGCTGGAGTCCACCCTGCACCCGCTCGTCGGGGAGCGGATCGCCGCCTGGCGCGAGACGCTGGGGGCCGGCACGCCGCTGGCGGCGGTCGAGGTCCCGCTGCTGTTCGAGACCGGGATCGAGTCCGCGTTCGACGCGACGATCTGCGTGGTCGCGCCCGAGCGGTTGCGGATCGAGCGCGCCGGCGCGCGGGGGACGCTCGAGCTCGAGGGCCGGTCGGGACGCCAGCTCTCACAGGAGGAGAAGGCGAAGCGGGCCACCTACGTGGTCCGCAACGACGGGGGGCTCGATCAGCTGGACGAGCAGATCGAGGCGCTGGTGGCCGACGTCAGGGCCGCGGAGGGCGACCGCGGTTGACCCGCGGGCGGTGGCTGGCAATCGGAGCGGCGCTGGCGGCGGCCGCGGTGCTGGCGGTCAGCACGCTCGACCTCGGCGAGGCGATCAAGGAGGTCACCCTGCCCCTGCGGCACGACGACATCATTCGCCAGCAGGCTGCGGACAAGGGCCTCGACCCGGCGCTGATCGCGGCCGTGATCAACGAGGAGTCGGGGTTCGACTCGGGGGCGAGATCCGGGGCCGACGCCCGCGGGCTGATGCAGGTGACCCCGGAGACCGCGCGGGCGATCGCCGAGGAGAGCGGCGGGACCACGTTCACGGTCGAGGACCTCGGCGACCCACAGATCAACATCAGCTACGGCTCGTTTCACCTCCGCGACCTGCTCGACCAGTACGACGGCAACGTGATCGCCGCGCTCGCCGCGTACAACGCCGGCAGCGGCAACGTGGACACCTGGGGCGGGGCGACGTTGCAGCTCGACCAGATCCGGTTTCCCGAGACTCGCGCGTACGTCGAGCAGGTGCTCGAGAAGCGCGACCAGTACCGTGACAACTACGCCGACGACCTCGGCCTGTAGTCGTAGCCGGCGATGGAGCTGATCGCCGCCTGGGTTGGCTTCCCGCTCCTGCTTGCCGCCCTGTGCGCCGGCAGCGGGCTGCTCGTCGACGCGGTCTGCGGGCGCCGGCTGCCGCCGGCGCTGATCCCGGTGACCGGGTTGGCCACGCTGATCGTCCTGGCGCAGTTCCTGACCCTCTCCGAGGTCACCGCGGAGCTGACCGCCCCCGCCGCGGTCGCGCTCGCGGTCGCCGGGTTCGGGCTCGGCGCCCCGCGACGTCTGCTGCCGAGATCGGCATGGCCGTTGGCCACCGCCGCCGCGGTGTTCGTCATCTACGCGGCGCCGGTCGTGCTCTCCGGCGAGCCGACGATCGCGGGCTTCATCAAGCTCGACGACACCGCTACGTGGCTCACGCTCACCGACCGGGTGATCGAGCACGGGCGCGACCTCGACGGGCTGGCGCCCTCCAGCTATGAGGCGACCCTGCGCTTCAACCTCGGCGAGGGCTATCCGGTCGGCGTCTTCGTGCCCTTCGGCGTCGGCACGGTGCTGGCCGGCACCGACCCCGCCTGGCTGATCCAGCCGTACATCGCCTTCGCCGCGGTACTGCTCGCGCTCGGGCTCTGGTCGCTGGCGACGCCGCTGGTCGCGTCGCCCGCCCTGCGCGCTGCGGCCGCCTTCATCGGCGCTCAGCCCGCGTTGCTCTTCGGCTACTACCTCTGGGGCGGGATCAAGGAGGTGGTGGCGGCGGCCATGCTGGCCGGGGTCGTCGGGCTCACGCTGCGGGCGGTGGAGCGACCCCGCGACCCGTGGATGCTGGTGGCTCCCACGCTCGTCGCAGCGGCGCTGCTCGGAGTCCTGAGCGCCGGTGGCCTGGTCTGGCTGCTCCCGCCGCTCGCCGGGGGTGCCGTGCTGCTCGGTGCGACGGATCGGAGCCGCGGGGGCGTCGCTGCGCGCCGCCGCGGTCGGTGCCGGCGTCGCCGTGCTCAGCCTGCCGCTGATCCTCTCAGGCGGCCTCCTGCCGCCGACCTCCTCGCCGCTCACCGACGCCTCGGCGCGCGGCAACCTGATCGGTCCGCTGGACCCTTGGCAGGCGGCCGGGATCTGGCCGTCGGGCGACTTTCGCCTCGCTCCCGAGCACGAGCTCGTCGCCTACACGCTGATCGCGACGGCCTGCGCCGCCGCCGCTGCCGGCCTCGCCTGGTCGATCGGCCGCCGCGCGCCGGGCCCCGTGCTGTACGTGCTCGGTGCGCTCGCCGCCTGCGCCGCCGCCGTCCTCGTGGGCTCGCCGTGGGTCGGAGGCAAGGCGCTGGCCACGGCCTCGCCGGCGGTTCCGTTCGCCGCCATGCTCGGGGTCGGCTGGCTGGCCGGCTCGGGCCGAAAAGTCGCGTCCGGCGCGCTGGCGCTCGTGATCGCGGGCGGGGTCGTCTGGTCGAACGCGCTCGGCTACGGCGGCGTCAACCTCGCTCCTCGGTCGCAGCTCGCCGAGCTCGAGCGCATCGGCGAGCTGGTCGCCGGCGAGGGCCCGACGCTGATGACCGAGTACGAGCCCTACGGCGTCCGCCACTTCCTTCGCGACTCCGACCCGGAGGGGATCTCGGAGCTGCGCCGGCGGACGATCCCGCTCCGCGACGGCACCACGGTCGAGAAGGGCGGGTTCGCCGACACCGACGCGGTCGATCCGGCCGCTCTGGGCTACTACCGTACCCTGGTCCTGCGGCGCTCGCCGACGCAGAGCCGCCCGCCTTCGCCCTATCGCCTGGTGTGGCGCGGGGAGGCGTACGAGGCCTGGCAGCGCCCCTCGCACGCGTCCCTGTTGCCCGAGCGCATGCCGCTCGGCGATCGCTACGACCCATATGCCGCGCCCGTCTGCTCCAGGGTGCTGGAGCTCGCCGAGCGAGGCGACCTGGTGGTGGCCGCTGGCGAGCCCCCGGTGATCGTGCCGCTCTCGCGGGCCCGGTACCCGGGCTCGTGGGCGACCCCGGCTACCCGCCACGCACCGGTGCCCCGGACGGCGGGCTCGATCGCGGCCCGGGTCACGATCGAGCGCCCGGCCGACTACGAGATCTGGCTCGGCGGCTCCCTGCGGCCCGCGGTCGAGCTGCTGGTCGATGGCTCCCCCGCCGGTGAGGTCCGCCATCAGCTCAACAACCGCGGCCAGTATGTGCGGCTCGGCGCGGCCCCGCTCGGTCACGGGACACACGAGATCGAGGTCAGGATCGGCGGTGCGGACCTCCACCCGGGCAGCGCCGGGGATGCAGGCGCCGTCGGGCCGCTGGTGCTGAGCGCGAGCGAGGCCGCCTCGACCAGGGTGGCGCGCGTTCCGGCCGCGGCGGCCAGCAGGCTGTGCGATCGACCATGGGACTGGATCGAGGTGGCGGAATGAGCCCGCGCACCCGAGCGCTGAGAGCGGCGCTCGCGGTCACGGTGGGGTTGGTGCTGGCGGACTCCTCCGTCGTCGTCCTGGCGCTCCCGGAGATCTACCGTGAGCTCGACGTCTCGGTCAGCTCGGTCACGTGGGTTCTGATCGCCTTCAACCTGGTGCTGGCGATCGCGGCGCTGCCGGCCGCGGCGGCGGCGCGACGAACTGGGGCCGGCCCGGATCGCGCTCGGCGGGATCCTGGTATTCGCCGGCTCGGGCCTCGTCTGCGGCCTCGCGGGCTCGATCGAGGTCCTGCTGCTCGCGCGCTGCTTGCAGGCGGTTGGCGGTGCGGCGGCGGTGTGCGCCTCGCTCGAACTGTTACCCGCGGTGGTCGGCTCCGAGCGCCGTGCGGCGACCGTCTGGGCCGCCTCGGGAGCGCTCGGCGCCGCACTCGGCCCCGGGATCGGTGGCCTGCTGACCGAGCTGATCAGCTGGCAGTCGATCTTCCTCTTCCAGGTGCCGCCGGCGATCGCCTGTGCCGTGGTGCTCGCGCCGGAGGCGGTCGCGGAGGGAAACACCGAGCGGGTCGTCGCGGACGTCCGCGCCGCCGGACGCCCGCACCTGGCCGCGAACGCGGCCCTGGCCCTGATCTCGGCCGCGCTCGCGGCGGCGCTGTTCCTCGTCGTCCTGCTGCTGATCGAGGGGTGGAGGCTGACCCCGATCGCGGCCGCCGCCGCGGTCACGGCCCTGCCGATCGCCTCGCTTGCGGCGGCGCCGCTCGCCCGCCGGGTCGAGTCCGCCCGCGCCCGCGCGGCCTCCGGGGCGATCCTGATCGCCGGTGGTCTCGCCGGGCTGGCGCTGTTGCCGGACGCCTCGATCGCGCTCACGCTGCCGCCGCAGGTACTCGCGGGCGCGGGGCTCGCGCTGACGCTCTCGGCGCTCACGGAGGCCGCCCTCGCCGGACGCTCGCCGCAGGCGATCCACGGTGGCTGGACGATCGCCTCCCGCCACGCCGGCGTGGTCGCGGGGTTGCTCGTGCTGACGCCCGTGTTCACCGCCGACCTCGAGACCGAGCGGGCCAACGCGGAGCAGTCCGGGATCGCGGCGTTGCTCGACTCCGACGTCGATCCGAGCTCGAAGCTGGATCTCGCGGAGCGGATCGCCGACCAGATCGCCGCCGAGGGCGACAAGGTGCCGGTCGTCGCCCCCGCGTTCGAGCCGTTGCCCTCCGACCCCGCCGAGCTTGACGCGACGGTCGCGCTGCGGACCGCGATCGAGTCGGAGATCGACCGCGCCGCGACGCACGCGTTCAGCTCCTCCTTCCTGATCGCGGCCGGCTTCGCGCTCGCCGCGCTGCTGCCGATCGGGCTGGGACGCCGCCGGGAGATCGAACTGTGAGGCTGAGCGGAGCGAAGCCGAACCGCGGCGCCGTTGAGCCGCCTAGTGTGAGCGCTCGCTCGCTGGTCACCGCCTCCGCGATCCTTTCGGTCGCGCTGGTCGCCCTCTACCTTGCCGCGGGCGGGCGTGGCTACGAGCCGACCCCGGTCGCCGACCCGTGCGCCCCGCGCGAATGGAGCTCGCCCGAGGGGGCGGAGGAGACGGCACAGCAGTTCTTCCTCTCCGCCCTCGACGGCGCCGCGTGCGAGCTCGGCGTCAGCCGCGAGGCGCTCGCGGCAGGGCTGGCCACCGAGGAGTCGCGTGTGCAGTTCGCGGCCGAGCAGGGAATCGACGCCGGCGAGATCGAGATCGCCATCCGCGCCGGGGTCGTGCGGGCGATCGACGACGCGGAGGACGCCGCCGCGATCGACCCCTTGGTCGCCGACGGTCTGCGAGCCTTCGTGGTCCAGCTGCCGCTCGACGAGCTGATCGTCCTGATCTACAACGCGACCGCGGCCATCGACGCCGCTGACGGGGTGGTCGGCGACCTGCTGCCGTAGCGCGGACGCGCCCGCGCGGTCGCTGCTACTCCGTCGCCCGCCAGGCCCAGAGCATGAACAGCGGCTGAACCGGCAGGCGCGCCCACAGCAGCCAGCGCGGGATGCGATCGATCGGGACGCCGCGCTTCGCCACGGCGGCCGGGTCGACGGCCATGTGGACGTTGGCCGGGAACACGGCGACGAGCAGCCCGAGCAACCACCAGCGTCCGAGTCGCCTCGTCGCCGCTGGCAGCACCAGCAGGCCGCCGGCGATCTCGGCGACGCCGCTCCAGCGGACCGCGTCCTCGGGCGCGATCCGCACGTACTCCGGTACCGTGGCCTCGTAATCGCGGCGGCGGAGGAAGTGCATCGTCCCGGCGAACAGCCAGAACGCCGCCAGCAGCTTGCGGGACCCGCTCACGCCGGGATCGTCTCAGGTCAGCCGCCGACCTGTGCCGCGGCGACCCGATGGGCCAGCCCGGGCCCGGGGGCGAAGACGAGCGTGCTGTCGCGACCGACGGCGGCAACGGCGACGTAGCCGGCGTCCAGGCTCCAGATCCCGCGGCCTTGCGGCTCGGCGCCGAGGCCGTCGCGCAGATAGGCGGGAACGGCCCGCGCGAACTCGCTCGCGTCGGCGCCGGTATCGAAGGCCCAGCTCGCGACCAGGACCAGGTCGGAGCGGCACGGGTAGTCGCAATCGCCGGGCGCGACGTCGCCGCGCCAGAGCTCGTAGCGGTCGCCGTTCCAGCCCGCCGCCGCGGCCCTCGCCGGGGCCGCATCGGCACCGACCTCGAGCAGGTAGGAGGTCGTGAGCTCGCCGAAGACATTCCGGTCGGCCAGCGTCAGGCCGCGCCGTCTGAGGGCGGACGAATCGATCCGCACCGTCGCCGGGCGCTCGTCGATCACGTACTTGCGCGGGTGCAGCACCTGCTCGGTGGTGGCAGGGGGCCGCTCCGAGAACGCGTAGTCGACGAGCTTCCAGCCCCCCGCCAGCTCGCGCAGCGCCGACACGAATCGCTGCCCGCCGATGTAGGTCCAGGTGAGCTGCTCGAGCAGCACGTCCGGCACGTCCTCGGCTCCGGCGTCGATCGTGGCGGTCGCGGCGAGCAGCTCGAACGCGTCCAGGTAGCGCGCCGCGAACTCGGTCATCACCGCGGTCGCCGACCCCTCGGTCAAGGCCTGGGCGGCGAGCGCCCCGTCGTCGTTGACGCGCTCTTGGTCGCGCAGCCCGAAGCGCTGATCCGCGAGCGCGTGATCGAGCTCGTGCGCGAGCACGAACTCGATCAGCGCCCGGTTCGGGGCGACCGCGTCGGAGACCACGTACAGACGCTCGGTCCGGGGTTCGTACGCCGCGGCCGCCAGGTCGCCGGTCGACGCGTAGGCGGCGCGCAGGTCCTCGTCGGGCTCGAGCAGACCCGTGATCTGCCCGACGGCGCCGTCGGCCGCCAGCCCCAACCCGCCGGCCTCCCGCTCGAGCCCTCGCGCGCCGAGCCGGTTCAGGTAGGCGCTGGTGACCACCTCGGGCTCGGGAAGACGCCGGAACTCGAGCCCCCGCACGCGCTCGACGCCGCGCGCCACCACGGGGGTGGCCGCGACGCTGATCCGCGTCAGCTCGCGCGGGTCGAGCTCGGCCTCGGCCTGCGCCCCGGCGTCCGGGGAGGCCGGTGCGGCGCCACCCGGGCCGCCGAGCGCCAGCGCCCCGCCGAGCGCCAGCAGGATCAGCACCGGGGACCAGAGCTGAGCCCTGCCGCTTCTCGCGCGATCCACGGGCGCCGAGTATGACGGCCGCTATGTTCAGACGTGAAGTGCCCGAGTTCAAGCTCAACCCCGCCTACACGCCGACCGCCGACCAGCCGCGGGCGATCGAGTCGATCTCCGAGGGGCTCGCGGGCGGCGAGGAGTTCGTCACCCTGCTCGGCGCGACCGGGACGGGCAAGACCTTCACGATGGCCGGCGTGATCGAGCGGGTCCAGCGCCCGGCGCTGGTGATCGCCCACAACAAGACCCTGGCGGCCCAGCTCTGCAACGAGTTCCGCGAGTTCTTCCCCGAGAACGTGGTCGAGTACTTCGTCAGCTACTACGACTACTACCAGCCCGAGGCCTACGTCCCCCAGCAGGACCTCTACATCGAGAAGGACTCGTCGATCAACGACGAGATCGACCGCCTGCGCCACGCGGCTACCGCCTCGCTGCTCGCGCGCCGCGACGTGGTCATCGTGGCCTCGGTCTCGTGCATCTTCGGGATCGGCTCGCCGGAGCTCTACCGGCGGCAGATGCAGCTGTTCAAGGTCGGCGAGTGGATCGACCGCCACGAGCTGTTCCGCAAGCTGGTCGGGATGCAGTACACCCGCAACGAGACCGCGCTCACCCGCGGCACCTTCCGCGCCAAGGGGGAGATGATCGAGATCTTCCCGGCCGGGGTCGAGAGCGCCTACCGGGTCAACCTGTTCGGCGACGAGATCGAGTCGATCCATCACTTCGACCCGCTCACGGGCGAGATCTACGACGTCATCGACCACGTCGCCGTCTGGCCCGCGAGCCACTACGCGACCGAGGACGAGACGCTGGAGCGCGCCGTGCTCGAGATCAAGGCCGAGCTCGACGAGCGGCTCGCCTGGTTTCACGAGCGCGGGAAGGAGCTCGAGGCCCACCGGCTGCTGCAGCGCACGCAGTACGACCTCGAGATGCTCAAGGAGCTCGGCTTCACCTCGGGGATCGAGAACTACTCGCGGATCCTCGACAACCGCCCGCCGGGCTCGCCCCCGCACACGCTGATCGACTACTTCCCCGACGACTTCGTCACCTTCGTCGACGAGTCGCACCAGACCGTGCCCCAGATCGGCGGCATGTACGAGGGCGACCGCTCGCGCAAGCAAACGCTCGTCGACTTCGGCTTCCGGTTGCCCTCGGCGCTGGACAACCGGCCCCTGAAGTTCGACGAGTTCCTGCCCAGGGTCGGCCAGCTCGTGATGGTCTCGGCGACCCCGGGCGAGTTCGAGCGCGGGACCTCGATGCGGATCGTGGAGCAGATCGTCCGCCCGACCGGGATCGTCGATCCTGAGGTCGAGGTGCGCGAAACCCGCAACCAGATCGACGACCTGATGAACGAGGTTCGGCGCCGCGTCGACCGCCAGGAGCGCACGCTGGTCACGACCCTGACCAAGAAGATGGCCGAGGACCTGACCGCCTACCTGCTCGAGCACGGGTTCAAGGTCCGCTACCTGCACTCCGAGGTCGACACGCTGGAGCGGATCCAGATCATCCGCGACCTGCGGCTGGGGGAGTACGACGTGCTCGTCGGGGTCAACCTGCTGCGCGAGGGGCTGGACCTGCCGGAGGTCACCCTGGTCGCCGTCCTCGATGCCGACAAGGAGGGGTTCCTGCGCGGCGAGACCTCGCTGATCCAGACGATCGGCAGGGCGGCGCGAAACGTCAACGGGCGCGTGCTCATGTACGCCGACAAGGAGACCGAGGCGATGCGCAAGGCGATCTCGGAGACCGACCGCCGGCGCGAGATCCAGCTCGCCTACAACCGCGAGCACGGGATCACCCCGGAAACCGTGCAGAAGGGGATCTCGGAAATCGCCGAGTTCCTCTCGATGGAAACGCGCGCGACCCCGGGTAGGCGCCGCCGGCGCCCCGCCGACGGCGAGGCGCTGAACGAGGCGGAGCTGGAGAAGGTGATCGTCGAGCTCGAGGAGGAGATGGTCGCCGCGGCGGAGGACCTGCGGTTCGAGGAGGCGGCCCGGATCCGTGACGAGCTCAAGGAGCTTCGCCGCGACCTCGAAGGGCTGCGCGCGTAGCGCCCCGGCCGGCGCCAAGCACCGCGAGCGGCGCACGCGACCGGGTAATCTCGGCCCATGGACGCCGAGCAGATCGTTCACGAGGCAGCCGAGAAGATCCGGGCGCTGGTCGGCGACGCCGAGCGCAAGGCGGCGCAGATCGTCCGTGACGCCGAGGCGGACGCGGCGCGGATCCGCGCGCAGGCTCAGGCCGAGTCACAGGAGCGGCTCGCCGCCGCCCGCAACGCCCTCGAGGAGCTGCAGGCGAAGCTGGGGATCGGCGGTGAGGTCCCGGGCGGACCGGTCCCGACACCGGAGCCGAGCCCGCCCACGGTCCCCGAGCCGACGCCGCCACCGCCCGATCCCGCTCCCTCGCCCGAGCCGACACCGGAGCCGGAGCCGCCCACGATCCCGGAACCGACTCCGCCGCCCGACGAGGGCACCCCGCCGCAGATCTCGGTCGACGACCCGGCGGCCGCCGCCAACGGCGCCGCGCCGCCGGACGCCGCCGCGAAATCCGACGACTCCGCCGCCGCTCGCCTGGTGGCGATGAACATGGCGCTCGACGGCGCCTCCCGGGAGGCGATCGAGGGCCATCTGACCGAGAACTACGAGCTCGCCGACGCCGGGTCGATCGTCGACGACGTCCTGCAGCTCGCCGGGAAGTAGCCGGGCGCCGGCATCAGCGCGGCCCCCGTGGGAACGCCCGTTCGTATCCGTACACTGGTTCGCCGGTGACTCGTTCCGGCGAAATCGTGATCTCGGGCGCCCGCGCCCACAACCTCAAGGGCATCGACGTGACCCTGCCCCGGGACGCGCTCGTGGTCGTGACCGGGCTCTCGGGCTCGGGCAAGTCGAGCCTCGCCTTCGACACGATCTACGCCGAGGGCCAGCGCCGCTACGTCGAGTCCCTGTCGGCCTACGCGCGCCAGTTCCTGGGCCAGATGGAGAAGCCCGACGTGGATTCGATCGAGGGCCTCTCGCCGGCGATCTCGATCGACCAGAAGACCACCTCGCGCAACCCGCGATCGACCGTCGGCACGGTGACCGAGGTCTACGACTACCTGCGGCTGCTCTGGGCGCGGATCGGCAAGCCGCACTGTCACAACTGCGGCGAGCCGATCGCCGGCCAGTCGATCGAGCAGATCACCGACCACGTGATGACGCTCGAGGAGGCGACGCGGTTCATGGTCCTGGCGCCGATCGTCCGCGGCCGCAAGGGCGAGTACGGGAAGCTGTTCGAGGAGATGCGGGCGCAGGGCTACGCCCGCGCCGTCGTCGACGGCGAGCTGCGGCGGCTCGACGAGGAGATCGCGCTCGACAAGAAGTTCAAGCACGACATCTCGATCGTCGTCGACCGGCTGGTGATGAAGGAGGGTCTGCGCAAGCGGCTCAGCGAGTCGCTGGAGGCGGCGTCGCAGCTCGCCGAGGGGATCATCGAGATCGAGGTCCTCGATCGGGCCTCGGGCGACGAGGGAGCGGCCGAGGGCCCCGGGGCCGCCGTGCTCAGCGGACCGAGCGCCGGCAAGCGCGGCGAGGTACTGGTCTTCTCCGAGAAGTTTGCCTGCCTGCATTGCGGCACCTCGATGCCGGAGCTGGAGCCGCGGATCTTCTCCTTCAACTCCCCGCACGGCTGCTGTCAGCGCTGCCACGGGCTCGGCTTCCAGCGGGTGATCGACCCCGAGCTGATCGTCCCCGACCCGACGCTGTCGATCGCCGAGGGCGCGCTCGAGCCCTGGACCAAGGCGGCGTCGGTCTACCACCGCAGGCTGCTCGAGGCGGTCGCGGAGGCCAACGGGATCGACACCGGCGTCCCGTGGCGCGACCTGCCGCAGGGCGGCAAGGAGCTCCTGCTCGAGGGCACGGGCGACCAGCGGCACACGATCTCCTATCGGAACCGGTTCGGGCGGCTGCGCAAGTACACGGTGCGCTTCGACGGGATGCTTCACAGCCTCCAGCGCCGCTACGAGAACACCGACTCCGAGAACACCCGCGACCGGGTCGAGGCGTTGATGGCGCTGCGGCCGTGCCCCGCCTGTCACGGGGCGCGGTTGCGACCGGAAAGCCTTGCGGTCACGGTGGGCGGTCTCAACATCTACGAGTACACGCGGCTTTCGGCGAGGCGGGCGCTGGAGTGGATCGAGGCGCTCGAGCTGACGGAGACCGAGCGCGCGATCGCCCGCCTGGTCGTGCGCGAGATCGGCGAACGGCTGCGGTTCCTCGACTCGGTCGGGATCGGCTACCTGTCGCTGGAGCGCTCGGCGACGACGCTCTCGGGCGGTGAGGCGCAGCGGATCAGGCTCGCGACCCAGATCGGCTCCAGCCTGGTCGGGGTCCTCTACATCCTCGACGAGCCCTCGATCGGCCTCCACCAGCGCGACAACGAGAAGCTGATCGGCACGCTCGCGCGGCTGCGGGACCTCGGCAACACCGTGATCGTGGTCGAGCACGACGAGGGCACGATCCGTGCCGCCGACCACGTCGTCGACCTCGGGCCCGGCGCCGGCGAGCACGGGGGAGAGGTGGTCGCCGAGGGGACCCCGGGCGAGATCGAGGGTCAGCCGGGCTCGCTCACCGGCCAGTTCCTCTCCGGCGAGCGGCGGATCCCGGTGCCCGAGGATCGTCGCCGGCCGAAGGCCGAGATCGTCGTCCACGGGGCTCGCCAGCACAACCTCAAGAACGTCGACGTGAGCTTCCCGCTCGGCACCTTCACCGCGGTCACCGGGGTGTCGGGCTCGGGCAAGTCGACGCTCGTCAACGAGATCCTCTACCGCGCGGTCGCCAACCGCCTGCACCGGGCGCGGATGCGGCCGGGTGCCCACGATCGCATCGACGGGATCGAGCGGATCGACAAGATCATCAACATCGACCAGTCGCCGATCGGGCGCACGCCGCGCTCCAACCCGGCCACCTACACCGGGCTCTTCGACCACATCCGCCAGCTCTTCGCCGGGACCCGCGAGTCACGCGCCAGGGGGTACAAGCCGGGCCGCTTCTCCTTCAACGTCAAGGGCGGGCGGTGCGAGGTCTGCCGCGGCGACGGCCAGATCAAGATCGAGATGCATTTCCTCCCCGACGTCTACGTGCCCTGCGAGCAGTGCCACGGCCGGCGCTACAACCGCGAGACGCTGGAGGTCCGCTACAAGGGCAAGTCGATCGCCGACGTGCTCGAGATGTCGGTCGGCGAGGCGGTCGAGTTCTTCGACCCGGTGCCGAAGATCGCGCGGCGGCTGCGCACGCTTCACGACGTGGGCCTCGACTACATCCGCCTCGGCCAGCCCGCGACCCAGCTCTCCGGCGGCGAGGCCCAGCGGGTGAAGCTCGCCACCGAGCTGTCCAAGGTGGCGACCGGGGACACCCTCTACATCCTCGACGAGCCGACGACCGGCCTCCATTTCGCCGACGTCGAGCGCCTGCTCGAGGTCCTCGGCCGGCTGGTCGAGCAGGGCAACACGGTGGTCGTGATCGAGCACAACCTCGACGTGATCAAGTCGGCCGATCACCTGATCGACCTCGGCCCCGAGGGCGGCGAGGCGGGCGGCGAGATCATCGTCACCGGGACGCCGGAGCAGGTCGCGGGATCGCCGACCTCCTACACCGGTCGGTTCCTGCGCGAGCTGGTCGAGGCGTCCGAGCCGGCGCCGACGCCGCGGCGGACGCGGGCGCAAGCGCGAGCCGGTCGCGGCCTAGGTCCCTCCGTCCGGTCGGTCTCCGGAGGTCGACTCCGGGTCGCGCGAGTGCATGTCGACGACGGAGGCGTCGAAGCGGTTGCGCCGCGGCAGGTCGAGCGGCCTCGGCGTCGGCGCGCGGGAGCGTTCGGCCGCGATCACCTCGATCATGTCCTCGAGCGCGCGCAGGCGCGCCTCGCGGCGGGCCGCCCCGCCCGTGATCAGCTTCTGGATCCGCTCGGCCTCGTCCATCTGGCGGTCGAGGTCGGCCAGCTTCGCCTCCAGGCGCGCGTTGCGCTCCTGCTCGGCCATCTGCACCGCCCTGGTCAGCGCGATCAGCTCACGGCTGATCGCGGTTGATCGATCAACCGACTCCGATGCCATGGGACGATCTTCGCCCTCGGCGCGGCACGTCCTGCCGACGCAGGCGTCTGCCAAGGTGCGCGGATGAGCGAGCTCTCCGCCTGGCGCACCTGGTGGGTCAAGCGACGCTGGTACGAGCGCAACCGCCGTCTGCGGCGGCGCTGGCGCATCAACCGCCACATGGCCCGGGCCGGCGCCTTCATCCGCTACCCGGTGGAGGGCGAGGTGCTGGAGGCGCTCGACTCCGGGCGCCTGCGGATCGGCGAGTCGACGCTGCTCGAGCCCGGCTGCTGGCTCACCCTCGGCCCCGGGGCGGAGATCGAGATCGGCAAGGGATGCTTTCTCAACCGGGGCACGATGCTGGCGGCGGTCGAGCGAATCGAGATCGGCGATCACGTGATGTTCGCCAACGGCTGCTTCGTCGGCGACGGCGACCACCGCTACGACGATCCCGACCTGCCGATCACCTGGCAGGGCTTCGTCCCGCGCGGCCCGGTGAGGATCGGCGACAACTGTCTGGTTCGGCGTCAACTGCGTGGTCACCGGCGGGGTCGAGATCGGCGACCGGGCGGTGATCGGGGCGAACTCGGTCGTCACCGCCAGCGTCCCGCCGGGCTCGATCGCCGCCGGCGCCCCGGCCAAGGTGATCCGCGAGATCGAGTTCAGGCCGGCCGGCGAGGGGTAGCCTCGCGCTGATGCGCCGCTCGCTCCCCGTGCTCGTCTTGATCGCCGCCGTCCTCGCCAGCTGCGGCGACGAGCCCACCGACCCGACGACGATCTCGGTCGCGACGACTGAGACGACCGCGCCGGCCGAGTCGGAGGCACCGGTGCCGCCCGACGACAGCGCCGGCGATCCGAGCGCGGCCGACGACCCCGGCGCGGACCGGCCGCGCTCGGTCGAGGACGTGGTCACCGCGGTGCTCACCGGCTCGGAGACGCCGGAGACGATCTGCGACGACCTGGTCACGCCCGAGTACGTGGCCACCGCGTACGGCGACCGCGCGGGTTGCATCGCCGCGCAGCGCGGAGGCACGCTCGCGGACTCGATCGAGGGCACCTTTGGCAACGCCTCGGGCGAAACGGCGACGGTCGTCGTGACCCCGAAGGGCGGCCCTTACGACGGCGTCGACGTGGAGGTCGAACTGGTCGCGGCGGCCGACCTCGAGGGCGCTTGGTTGATCGATTCGCTGCTCGCCGACGTCCCCGCGGGACCGTGACCTACTCGATCGTCGCCCGCGACGTCGACAGCGGCGAGCTGGGCGTCGCGGTCCAGTCGCACTGGTTCTCGGTTGGCTCGATCGTCACCTGGGCTCGGGCCGGGGTCGGTGCGGTGGCGACGCAGTCGATCGCCGAGCCGGCCTACGGACCGCGGCTGTCGGGCGAGCTCGCGCGCGGCGAGACCGCCGGCCGCGCGCTCCGCGACGCGCTGGCCGCGGACGGGCCGCTCGGTTCCGCCAGGTCGCGGTGGTCGACGACGGCGGTCAGCGTCGCCGCCCATACCGGTGACGGCTGCATCGCCCACGCCGGTCAGATCGCCGGCACCGAGTTCAGCGTGCAGGCGAACATGATGTCCTCGCCCGCGGTCTGGCCGGCGATGGCGAGCGCGTTCGAGGCCGCGCCGCGGCTCGCTCGCCGAGCGCCTGCTGATCGCGCTCGAGGCCGCCGAGGCGGCGGGCGGCGACGTTCGCGGGCGCCAATCGGCCGCGCTGCTGGTCGTGCCCGGCGAACGGCGAGGGGTGGGAGACCAGCGTCGATCTGCGGGTCGACGACTCGCCCGACCCGCTCGCCGAGCTCGGCCGGCTGCTCGACCTCCACCACGCCTACGCGCTCGCCGATCGCGCCGACGAGCTCGCCGGCCGCGGGCTCCACGCGCAGGCTGCGAGCCTCTACGCGGGGGCGGCGGCGGCGGCGCCGGACAGCGTCGAGCTCGGCTTCTGGGCCGGGCTCGGGATCGCCGCCTCGGGGCATCTCGATGCCGGCGCCGAGCGTGTCGCCGCGGCGATCTCCGCCGATCCCGCCTGGGGTGAACTGCTGGGCCGGCTCGAGCCCGGGATCGCGCCGGCGGCAGCGGCCGTCCGCGAGCGCCTCGGCCGCTTGGGATCCTCCGACTGAGGGCGGCCTACGAGATCACCTGAAAGACGACGGCGCGCTCCCGGGGGCGGTCGTCGAAGTCGATCAGCACCAGCTGCTGCCAGGTACCGAGCGCGGGCCGGCCGCCGGTGACCGGGACGACCTCGGAGGCGCCGACGATCGTGGCGCGCTGGTGGGCGTGCGAGTTGGAGTCGTGGTTGAGCCGGTTGTGCTCGTAGTCGCCGTGGGTCGGGATCAGGCGCTCGAGCGCCGCGCGCAGGTCGTGGACGCCACCCGGCTCGAACTCCATCGTCGTGATCGCGGCGGTCGAGCCGCGGACGAAGGCGCTCGCCTGACCCTCGCCGACGCCGCTGGCGACGACCGCCGCGGACAGCTCGCGGGTGATGTCGACGACGTCGCTGTCCCCGTTGGTCGAGATTCGGATCTCGGTGGTCTGGACGCTCACCCCCGTGGACGGTAGTGAAGGCACCCCGGTCTCGCGGACGAGCGCGGACCGGGCCCTCGGGCCCGGTCCGCGATTCCCGCCTACCCGCGTGTGCGTCAGGCGCCGCGGGGGTGAGGCCCGTGGCCGAGATGGAGCTCGTCCATCAGCCGCGGGACCCAGACCAGGGCGGCGACGCCGAACAGCACGTAGATGACGTCCGTGACGGTCCCGGTCCCGAACACCTCGGTGATCACGTTGGTGTCGAACAGGGACACGACGGCCCAGTTGAGCGCGCCGACGATGATCAGGAACAGGGCCAACGGCTCGAGCTTCTTGACCATCTCCATTACGCCACCTCGCTTTCTGCGAGCTCACCCGCACTCCCATAAGTGCGGATAGTTACGAGCGATTACACCGGTCGTGGCCGGCGGTTACCGCTCCGCCGGCAGTTACCGCTCCGCCGGCGGCGGCCGGGGACTCAGATCTCGGTGGCCGACCAGTCGCCGCCGAAGGTGCTCGCGGCGGCGAGGCTCTCCTGGGCGAGGTAGCGGCGGAACGCCTCCAGCTCGGCAGCGTCGATCGCGTAGGCGTGCTCCGGGCCCGGGAACGCGCGCTCGCGGACCTCCCGGGCGTACTCCCCGACGCCACGGACCATTTGCTCGCGCAGCGACGCATAGCGCTTCACGAACTTCGGCTGATGGCCGCCGTAGATCCCGAGCAGGTCGTGCCAGACGAGCACCTGGCCGTCGGTCGCCGCCCCGGCCCCGATCCCGATCACCGGCACGGCGAGCTTCGCCACCAGGACCTCGCTGACCGCCGCCGGCACCGCCTCGAAGACGATCGAGAAGCAGCCCGCGGCCTGCAGTGCCAGCGCCTCCTCGGCGATCTTCACCGCCTGATCGGCGGTCCTGCCCTGGGCCTTGAAGCCGCCGAGCGCGGTCGCGGTCTGCGGCGTCAGCCCGACGTGGCCCATCACCGGGATCCCGGCGCGGACGATCGCACGCACGCGCTCGACCGAGACCCCGCCGCGCTCGAGCTTGACCACGTCGCAGCCGGCCTCCTTCACGTACCGCATCGCGCTCTCGATCGCCTGCTCGTTGGACCGCTCATACGAGCCGAACGGCAGGTCGCCGACCAAGAGCGGCGTCCGCAGACCACGCCGCACCGCCTTCGCCAGCACCAGCATCTCGTCGAGGCTCACCGGCGTGGTCGAGGAGTGCCCGAGCATCGTCATCGCCGCGGTGTCCCCGCACAGCACCAGGTCGACCCCCGCTGCCTCGGCGATCTCGGCCGAGGGGAAGTCGTAGGCGGTCACCATCACGATCGGCTCGGCGTTGAGCTTCATCTCGGCGAGCCTCGGCAGCGTCATGGGCTGCCGCTCCGCTTCATCACTGACGGTCGCTTGCATCTCGTTCCTCTCAGTCGGCCGGTGGCGCCACGGCGCCGCCGGTTCCCCCGATCACCACGTTGTCGATCAAACGCGCGGGACCCACCCGCGCGGCCACGGCGACCACGACCGGCCGCCCGTTGAAGCTCTCCACCGGTGCCAGATCCGCGGCGGCGCGGGCCTCCAGGTACTCCGGCTCGATTCCCGCGGCCTCCAGCTCCGCGCGCGCCGCCGCGAGCACCGTGTCGACCGCACGTTCGCCGTGGGTCACCGCCGCCTCGGCCGCCCGCAGGCCGCGGCTGAGCGCGGCGGCGCGCTCGCGCTCCGCCTCGCTCAGGTAAGCGTTTCGCGAGCTCATCGCGAGCCCGCTCGGCTCCCGCACGGTCGGCACCACGACGATCTCGACCGGGAACTCCAGGTCGCGAGCCATGCGGCTGATCACGGCCGCCTGCTGGGCGTCCTTCTGACCGAAGAAGGCGACCTCGGGGCCAACCGCGTTGAAGAGCTTGGCGACGATCGTGGTGACGCCGTGGAAGTGCTCGGGCCCGCGCCGCGCCGGGTCGCCGTCGAGCACCGTGGTCAGGTCGCCGCCCACCTCGACGGTGGTCGCGAAGCCCGGCGGGTAGACCTCCTCGACCGTTGGCGCGAAGACGATCTGGACGCCCGCCGATTCGGCGAGCTCCAGGTCGCGCTCCAGGTCGCGTGGGTAGGCGTCGAGGTCCTCGCCGGGCTGGAACTGGGCCGGGTTCACGAACAGGCTCATGACCACCAGCTCGCAGCGGCTGCGGGCGGCTTCCAGCAGCGCCAGGTGCCCGCCGTGGAGGGCGCCCATCGTCGGCACCAGGCCGATCGAGTGCCCGGCGCGACGGGCGGGCTCCAGCGCCTCGCGGAGCTCGGACGTGGCGGCGACCACTTTCACTGCGCCTCCCGTCGCGCGAGCTCGCGCGTGCGCGCGGCGAGCGCCTCGTACACGGGGATCAGGTCGGGCGCTGCCTCGCGCAGAGCCTCGAGGTGGCGGGCCACCGTGGCCTCGTCGCCGCGTGCGATCGGCCCGGTGAGCGCCCCGGCACCGAGCTCGGACCAGTTCGCCGCCGTGCGCAGGACCAGCGGAGCGAGCAACTCGCGCGCGTCCTCGCCGCCCGCCTCGCCGAGCAGCTCGGCCGCCGACTCCTGCAGCGCCACGAGGAAGTTCGAGGCGATGCTGGCGGCGGCGTGGTAGGCGGCGCGGCGCTCCTCGGGGATCTCGAACGGGCGCATCCCGAGCCGCTCCGCGAGCGAACGCGCGAGCGCCAAGGCCGCGGGGTCCGAGCCGGAGATCGCCGCCGGGCATGCGGTGAAGTCGGTGCTTCGATCCGGCACCGTCTGCAACGGGTGGAGCGAGAATGTCGCGGCCCCGGCGGCCGCCAGGGGCGCCAGCGCCGCCAGCTCCGAGGCGCCGCTGGTGTGACCCGCGTAGCGCAGCCGCGGCGCGGAGGCCGCGATCGTCCTTGCCACGGGCTCGATCGCCTCGTCGGGCACGCAGAGCAGCACCGCCTCGGCGCTGCGGCAGGCTTCGGCGACCGCCGCCCGCCCCGCGAGGGTCACCACCAGCCCGGCCCGCTCCGACGCGGCGGCGATTGAGGAGCCGACTCGGCCCGCTCCGACGACCGCGAGCGCCGGAAGGTCGGCGTCACGCGCGGCTGCGCTCGGGGTCGGGAAATCCCGTTCCAGTTCCCGCATTGGAGATACCAGACGGTGTCGAGTCTTTCGGAGTCGTTTGCCGGCCTCGGCCCGGCGTTTCGTCCACGCCCTGCGGGTCGCGGCGAAGCCAAGTCTAGTACCTGGCGTCGGCGGGGCTACGATCCGCGGGTGCCGATCTACGAGTTCCGCTGCGAGGCCTGCGGTGAGCGCTTCGAGGCGCTGGTCGCCGTCGGCACGGAGGAGGTCGAGTGCCGCGCCTGCGAGGGGCCGCGGGCCGAGCGCGTCCTCTCAGCTCAGGCGCCTCCGTTCGGCCTGGTCAAGTCACCGGGGTCTGCGCGCGCCCAGGAGCGGCGCAACGCAAGCCTTCGCGAGCGCACGAAGGCGAAGCGAAAGCGGGCGAGAGAGGGGTGAGCGCCCCGCCGGAGGAGCGGCGCGAGGCGCTGATCGCGCTCTATCGCGAGGTCTCGGAGTGCGAGCGCTGTCCCCTGCACGCGGACCGCACGAAGGCGGTGTTCGGCGCCGGCAACGCCGACGCCGAGCTGATGTTCATCGGCGAGGCCCCGGGCGCCGAGGAGGACCGCCAGGGGCTCCCATTCGTCGGCCGCGCCGGCCAGTTGCTGAACCAGCTGCTGGAGGAGATCGGGATGAAGCGCGAGGACGCCTTCGTCGCCAACGTGCTCAAGTCGAGGCCGCCGGGCAACCGGGACCCCCAGCCGGAGGAGATCGACGCCTGCTGGCCGTACCTGGAGCGTCAGATCCAGCTGATCGAGCCGCGCGTGATCGCGACCCTCGGCAACTTCGCGACCAAGAAGATCACCGGCAATCAGACCGGGATCACGCGCGTCCGCGGGACGCCCCAGGTCCACGCGATCGCCGGCCGCACCGTGTTCGTGTTCCCGCTCCTGCATCCGGCCGCGGCGCTGCGGACGCCCTCGCTGGTCGAGGCCCTGCGTGAGGACTTCGCCAAGCTTCCGGCGCTGATCGCCGAGCCGTTGCCCGAGCTCGAGCACGGGGACGCGGCCGAGGACGAACCCGCCGGCGAGCAGCCGCGGCGAGACCCGGACAGCCAGCTCGACCTGTTCGCTTGAGCGTCGAGATCTCGGACGGGCCGCAGGCGACCGAGGCGCTCGGGGCGCGGCTCGCCGCCGAGCTTCGCCCCGGCGACGTGGTCCTCGTCGGCGGTGAGCTCGGCGCCGGCAAGACGACCCTGGTGCGGGGAGCGTGCCGGGCCCTCGGGGTCGGCGGCCCGATCGCCTCGCCGACGTTCACGATCGGGCGGCGCCATCGCGGTCGTCATCCGGTCTCGCACCTGGACCTCTATCGCCTGGACGGGCTGGCCGGCGAGGAGCCCGGTCTGCTCGACGACTATCTGTCGCCGGACGCGATCGCGTTCGTCGAGTGGCCCGAGCGGGCGGGCGAGCTCGGGCTCGCCGCGGGCGTCCGGCTCGCGCTCCGGGTCACGCTGCGCCATGCCGGCGGGGACCTGCGCGAGATCGAGGTCCGCCCGCAGGAAGCCGCGCCCACCGAGCCCGGGCGGGCCTAGTAGCCGGATCCGCTGGTGGTCGTCTCCTCGCCGGTCGTGGTTCCGTCGTCGTCGCCGGTCACCTCGTCCTCGAGCTGCTCGGCCTCGTCGCGGATGTCCTCGCCCGCCTGCTCGGCCTCGTCCGCGATGTCCTCGCCCGCCTCCTGGGCCTCGTCGGCGATGTCCTCGCCCGCCTCCTGGGCGTCCTCCTTGATCTGCTCTCCGGTCTCCCTGATCTCGTCGGTGGCCTGGTCGAGGTCGTCCTCGCCGCACCCCGCCCACGCCGCCCCGGCGGCCGCGATCGCGAGCACGCCGAGGGCGGCCTTCGCTCGGCCCGCGATCGATCCGCTCATCTGCTCACCTCTGCTCGTGGTTTGGTCCACATCCGCCCTCTAGTCTGACGGCGATGGGGGACAAGGCGCCTCAAGGGCGGCGCGGCGGTGGAATCCTGGGCTTCGACACGGCGACCGCCGACGCCGCGGTCGCGGTCGCGGTCGACGGCGAAGCCGTGAGCGAGAGCCTCGTCGGCCCCACGCCCGGGGGCCGCCCGAGTCACACGACCGTCCTGCTGGCCGAGATCGAATCGGTGGTCGCCGAGGCCGGGGGATGGGGCCGGATCGAGAGCCTCGCCGTCGGGATCGGGCCGGGCTCCTTCACCGGGCTGCGAGTCGGGATCGCCTCGGCCAGGGCGCTGGGCCAGGCCCGGAGGCTGCCGGTCACGGGGATCGGCTCGCTCGCGGCGCTGGCGCAGGGGATCGTCGAACGAGAGGGCGATCGCTCCGCTCTCGCGTTGATCGACGCCCGCCGCGGGGAGCTCTTCGCGGCGCTCTTCGATCGGTCGGGCGACGTGCTCCTGGAGCCGTTCGTGACCAGTCCTGAGGCGCTCGCCGACCGGCTCAGGGGTCACCGGCCCGTCCCGTTGGCGGCGGGGGACGGCTCGCTACGATTTCGTCAACAGCTCGAGTCCGCGGGCGTGGAGGTGCTCCCCGACGCGGACCCGGCCCACCGGATCGCGGCACGGCATGTCTGCGCGCTGGCCGCCGGTGTCGAGTCGGGGTTGCCGACGGACGTCAAACCGGCTTACTTGAGAAGACCAGACGCAGAGGTATGGCGTGAGCAACGAGATCGCAATCCAGGGGCCGGCTGACTCCGTGACCGGCGTGCCGGTTCGCCGCCTCGTCTACGGCGACCTGCCCACCGTGCTGGCGATCGAGCGGCGCTCGTTCCAGACCCCGTGGTCGCTGGCGATGTTCGTGCTCGAGCTGTCGAAGCCGTCGGGGATCTGCCTCGGGGTCGCCGACGAGCGCGGCGGCGGCCTCGCCGGCTACCTGATCTGCTCGCGCTACGCCGACGTGTGGCAC
The DNA here is from genome assembly GCA_963758665.1 of uncultured Solirubrobacterales bacterium. Taxonomy (GTDB): domain Bacteria; phylum Actinomycetota; class Thermoleophilia; order Solirubrobacterales; family 70-9; genus WHSW01. The sequence continues at coordinate 39,406 of CAVWWH010000001.1, forward strand.
CTGATGAACATCGCCGTCGTCCCCGAGCGCCGGCGCGAGGGGATCGCCACAGAGCTGATGGAGCGGCTGTTCGACGCCGCCGGCCCCGGCGCCCGGTTCACCCTCGAGGTGCGGACCTCGAACCGCTCCGCGATCGAGATGTACGAGCGATTCGGCTTCCGGCCGGCCGGCCACCGCCGCCGCTATTACCACGACAACGGTGAGGACGCACTGATCATGTGGCTCGAGCACGCGCCGGCCGCGGCGCCGGCTTGAGCGTCATCCTCGCGCTCGAGACCTCCTGCGACGACACCTGCGCGGCGGTCGTCGACGACGCGACGATCCGCTCCAACGTGATCTCCTCGCAAGCGGCGGCGCACGAGCGCTTCGGAGGCGTCGTCCCCGAGGTCGCCTCCCGCCACCACCTCGAGCTGGTCAACGCGGTGGTCGAGGCGGCGATGGCCGACGCGGAGGTCGAGCTCGACGCGCTGGACTCGCTTGCCGTCACCCGTGGGCCCGGGCTGATCGGCGCCCTGCTGGTGGGGATCAGCACGGCGAAGGCGCTCGCCTCGGCGACCGGCAAGCCGCTCTGCGGCGTCGATCACCTGCACGGGCACGTCGCCGCCAACTTCCTCGAACCGGACCCGATCGAGCCGCCCTTCCTCTGCCTGGTGGCGAGCGGCGGGCACACACTGCTCGCCGGGGTCACGACCCACGACTCGTATCGGGTGCTCGGGCAAACGCTCGACGACGCCGCCGGCGAAGCGCTCGACAAGGCCGCGCGCCTGGTCGGCCTCGGCTACCCGGGCGGCCCGGCGATCGAGCGCGAGGCGACGAGCGGCGACCCCGGCGCGTTCCGGTTCCCGGTCGCAATGTCCCGCGATCCGGGCCTCGACTTCAGCTTCAGCGGCCTGAAGACCGCCCTGCTCTACGTCGTCCGCGAGCTCGGGCCGGAGGCCACGCGCCAGCGTCGCGCCGACCTCGCGGCGAGCTTTCAGGCGGCGGTTGTCGACCAGCTGGTGGCGAAGCTGCGGCGCGCCGCGCGGGGCGGCAGCCGCCGGCGCCGGAGCGCCGCCGACGCGTGGCGGTCGGTGGCCCTCGGCGGTGGCGTCGCGGCGAATTCGCTCTTGCGCGAACGGGTCGGCGAGCTCTGCGAGGCCGAGGGCCTGGCGCTGAAGCTGGTCGCCCCGGAGCTCTGCACCGACAACGCCGCGATGATCGCCTCGGCCGCACGCTTCCTCGAACCCGTGGCATACCCCGGCTATCTGGAGTGGGACGCCTTGTGAGGCGGAGGCGCCCTTCCGCGACCGAGGTGGTCCTCTACGGCCGTCCGGGGTGCCACCTGTGCGACCAGGCACGGGCGCAGATCCTCGCCTTCGACGAGGTTGCGCTGCGCGAGGTCGATATCGAGGCCGACGACCGCCTGTTCACCGTGATGCTCGAGCGGATCCCCGTTGTCGAGATCGGAGGCGTGACGGTCAGCGAGCTCGAGTTCGACCGCGACGCGTTCTCCGCGGCCCTGCGACGCGTAGCCGAGCCGCGCCGTTGTTGAGGCGCCTGATTCATACTGTCTCGCCGTGACCGATCCGAAGCTCCGCGACACCCACATCGCCAACGGTGCCGCGACGGACTCGCAGGAGCCGCCGCTGGGCGACGGCGAGCGCCTCTCACTGGGCGTCGCGGCGCGGCTCTCGCGCTATCTGCAGGTGCTGATCCAGGCGCGGAAGATGGGCCGCGAGACGATCTCCTCACAGGAGCTGGCCGAGTACACCCACATCAACTCGACCCAGATCCGGCGCGACCTCTCCGGGTTCGGCAAGTTCGGCAAGCGCGGCGTCGGCTACCGCGTCGACTCGCTCGTCGGCGAGATCCGCAAGATCCTGCACACGTCCGGCCAGCACAACATCGCCCTCTTCGGCGCCGGCAACCTCGGCCAGGCGATCGCCAGCTCCGACATCTTCGCCGACCACGGGTTCCGGATCGTCGCGATCTTCGACGCCGACTCGGAGCTCGTCGGGGCCGAGCACGGCGGCGTCCCGGTGCGCGCGCTCTCGGACCTGGGGCAGGTCGTCAGCGAGGAGGAGGTGGTGGTCGGGGTCCTCGCAGTGCCCGCGAACGCCGCCCAGGGGGTCGCTGACATGCTCGTCGAAGCGGGCGTGAAGATCATCTTCAACTACTCCGAGCAGCTCCTCCAGGTGCCGCCGGAGGTCACCGTCCACACGTCGAGCCCCGCCGTCGACCTGCTCTACGCCCTTTACTTCTATCTGGCCTAGAGTGATGACGGCGAGCGGGACGGAGCGCTCACGCAGTCTCGACCTCGAGCATACGCGCGAGGCGTTCGAGAGCTCGCAGGACTTCACGATCGGGCTCGAGGAGGAGTTCGCCCTCGTCGATCCCGACAGCCTCGAGCTCGTGCATCGATTCGAGGAGCTGCAGGCGGCGAGCATGGAGGACGGGCTGCTCGCCGAATCGGTCGCCGGCGAGCTGATCGACACCGAGATCGAGATCCGCTCGGGGAGGGCCGAGAGCTTCGCCGAGGCGGTCGCGCTGCAGACCGAGCGTCGCCGGCGGCTGTTCAACCGCGCCGAACGGCTCGGGATCGGCCTCGCCGCCACCGGCACCCATCCCTGGGCGAGCTACCTCGACCAGCGGATCATCGACACCGAGCACTACGCCCGGCTGCGCGAGGAGCTGCGCTGGGTCGCCCAGCGCAACAACACCTGGAGCCTGCACGTGCACGTCGGGATCCGCGGGGCGGATCGGGCGATCGCCGTCTGCGACCACCTGCGCGGCCTGCTGCCGCCGCTGCTGGCGCTGTCGGCGAACTCACCGTTCCTGGACGGCCAGGACACAGGGCTGCACTCGGTCCGGACCGAGATCTTCACCCGCACGTTTCCCCGCTGTGGCGTGCCGGAGCAGTTCGGCGACTGGGCGACCTACGCCGAGTTCATCGACCTGCTCGCGGCGACCGAGCGCGTGGTCGAGTCGACGCAGCTCTGGTGGAGCGTTCGCCCGCACCACGCGTTCGGGACCGTCGAGCTGCGGATCTGCGATGCCCAGACGCGCGGCGACGAGAGCTTCCACCTCGCCGCGCTGATCACCGCCTGCATCGCCCAGTCGGCGCTGGACTACGACCGGCGGGCCCTGGCGGCGCCGCTGCGCCAGCGCGAGATCGAGGAGAACCTCTGGCAGGCGATCCGCCACGGTCTCGAGGGCAGCCAGCTCGACTTCGAGCGGCGTGAGGCGATCGAGACCAGGGAGGCGCTCGAGCGCTTGCTCGAGTGGGTCGAGCCGGCGCGGGCGGAGCTCGAGCTCGAGCTCGAGCTGCCCGCCGAGAACGGCGCCCAGCGCGCGCGCCGGCGAGTCGCCGACGGCGCGACCCTCGCCGAGGTCTACCGCGAGTCGCTCGACGAGACGCGCCGCACCTACGTTCCCGAGCGGGTCGCGCCCTGAGCGTCGCTCAGCGCTTCACGCGCCACTTGTAGGTCGTCCGGCCGACGTTTCCTGCCGCGTCGGTCGCGGTGGCGACGAACTTGTGCTTGCCCACGTCGACCCTGTACTTGACCTTCCCGATGCAGCTCTTCGCCTGCTTGCGGCCGAGCTTGCAGGTCAGGCTTGCCCCGGGCTCGGTGGAGAGCTTGAACCTGGCCGTCGTCTTGCGCGTCCGCTTCCCGGGCTTGCGCTTCAGTTTCACCTTCGGCTTCGTCGTATCCACCTCGATCGTGCCGGAGCCGCTCCCGGTCTGGCCGAAGTAGTCGGTCGCGCTGACGGTCAGGGTGTGTCGGGCATCGGCGAGGTCGGATGCCGGGATGAAAGGCGAGCCACAGGGCTGCGGCGCCCCGCCGTCAAGGGCGCAGGCCACGGTCTTCGGATCGCCACTGACCGTGAACGGGATCGCCGGCGCGCGATCGCGGGTGAGGAGCGTCCGGACCGCGACGGCGGGCGGGCCGGGAGGGTTCGCGGCGACTGCGCCGAGCGCGTCTACGAGGCCGGCCCCGGCCGCCGTCGGGTCGAGGCCGCCGACCGGTTGCGCCGTCGACGTCTGGGCGGCCTTGACTTGGGCGACTCCCTGGGCCGGGTTCGCGTCGAGCTGCAGCGCCGCGACGGCGGCGGCGTGCGGGGCCGCGGCGGAGGTGCCGAAGAAGCGGAAGATGCCGCCCGCGGGCGTGAAGAAGCTCGTCTGCCCGCCATCGGTGGCCGAGATGTCCGGCTTGGCGAGCACCCGGGGTGCCGGCAGCGGGGGCGCCGGGAAGCCGGCCTCGACCGAGTCGAAGTAGAGCGTGACCGGGCCCCGCGAGGAGAACGGCTCCACGGTGGCCCCGTTGTTGTAAGGAACCGCGGCCGTACTCATCGCGTTGGCGGCGCCGTTGTGGCCGAAGATCGTGGGCCCGACGACGTCGCCGCCGGCACCCGTCTCGTACTCGGTGGATTCGATCCGCGTGGGCCCACCGAAGAGCACGAACTTGACCCGCGGCGTCCCGGTGGCCGAGGCCCGGTTGATCGAGACGTTGAATGTCTTCAGTGCCCCGGTGCCGTTCGCGAGGCTGACGAACTCGAACGGGAGCTGAGTGATTGAGTTGACGTCGTCGGAGAAATCGGTGATCGCTCCGCCGTCTTGCGCGTAAGCGTCGAGGTTGGTGGCGACGCCGCCTCGGGGCTCGGCCCACTGCAGATCCAAGCTCACCGTTCGGCCCGCCTTGACGGTGATCTCGAAGGCGGTGTCGACGCCGGGACCGGGGTCGAAGTCGAGGCAGCTCGTGCCCGGGATGCCGGCGGGACAGGCGCCGCCGTTGCGAAAGCTCGGCGTCTCCCAGGAGGCGATCCGGTCGGCGTCATCGGTCGCATTGGTGTTCGCCGCGGCGGAGTAGTAGGTGACGCCCTGGGCGGTCACGTGGTTGACCGCCACCGCGATCGGGCCGTCCTGGAACATCGGCTCGGCGAAGTAGGCGACGTCGTCGACGATCACGTCCGCGCCTGCCTGCGCCAGCGCCTCGATGTTGGAGGCCATCCCGAGCTCCCCGGTGAACGCGGTGGCGAAGGCGAGGTCGGCCCCCGGGGCGAGATCGTGGACGAGCTCGGCCATCGCGCGCCCCTCGTCACTGCACGGGGTGCTGGGAGGTGCGCAGATCGGGAAGTCCTGAAGCACCCGGACCGGGGCGGAGCGCCCGCACGGGTTCCCGGGACCGGGCAGGTCGGCGGTCGCGACCCCGGTCGCGGCGCCGCCGCGGGCGTCGAAGGAGTCCGAGAGGACGCCGACCTCGATCCCGGCACCGTCGACGTTGTACTGCGCGCGGGCGATCGCCGCCCGCAGTTGCGCGTCGCCCTCACTGACCACCGAGCCGGTGCAGGTGTTGATCGCGCTCGTCATGTCGTCGTCGGCGCCGCTGGTGATCGGCGTTTGCACCTCAGTGATCGCGACGACGCCCGCGGCGGCGGCGAGCGCGCGCAGGTCGCGCTCGGCGACCGTGGCCGTGATCACCCGGTACTCCGGGCTGACGTTGACGACCTCGGCCCCCGTGTCGGCCAGCCGCGCGGCGCGCTCGCGGGTGGGTCCGGCGACCCTGATCTCGACCAGAACCCCATCACCGGCGCGCAGCAGGCTTCCGGGCCCGCGCGCCGGGAGCCCGAGCGCCTCGGCCTGTTCCGGCGCGGGCGCCGAGCCGAGGTCGTCGCGGGCGAGTTGCTGGAGCCGGCTCGACAGTGGGCTCTCAGGATCGGGCGCAAACGGCGTGACTGCGGCGACCGCCGGCGGCGCGGCGGCTGCCGCGGCTATCGCCACGCTCCCCACGAGCGACTTCAACCGACTCGCTCCCACCAGCCAAAGCTCTACAGCAGGCTCCGCGTCGAGTCAATCGCGCCGACGAAGCTGCTAGACCCCCGGCCATGGCGGATGAAGCACGCGACGCGCCCGGAGCGGGTGACGCGGCCGATGCGCGCGGCGCGGGCGATGCCCCGGAGGCGGGCGACGCCCCCGACCAGGAGGAGCTGCAGCGGCGGCTCGAGGAGCAGCTGCGCCAGATCCGCGTCCAGGATCTCCTGCTGGAGAGCGTCGCGAGCATCCTCAACCTCGCCGCCCGTCGGATCGGCAAGGAGGACGAGCGCGACCTCGAGCAGGCCCGGATCGGGATCGACGCCGTCCGCGCCGTGGTCGACCTGCTCGACGAGGCCCCGCGCGAGCAGGTTCGCGAGGCGCTCGCGCAGGTGCAGGTGCTCTACGTGCGGGAGACGAAGGGCGCCGAGAGCGCCGGCGACCCCGCCGCCGCGCCGCGGTCCGGCGCCGCGCCCGAGGCTCCGAAGACCGAGCCGCCGCCACGGCTGTGGACCCCCGGTTCGCCCTGAATCTGGCTCGCTCGCTACAGTACCCGCGCCTCGCGGCCGGATCGTTCCCGGCCGCTTCTGACTGAAAAGCCCCTTACGGAGGACCTCACTTGACCGACTTCCTGACCGACTACGGCATCTTGATCGCGCTCGTGTGCGCCGGTGCCGCGGTGCTCTACGGCGCGCTCGTGACCCAGCGGCTCCTCGGCCGCTCGGCAGGCAACGAGCGCATGCGGGAGATCTCGGGCGCCGTTCAGGAAGGGGCGAAGGCGTACCTCAATCGGCAGTACACGATCATTGCGATCGTCGCGATCCCGCTCGCGATCCTGATCGCGATCCTCCAGGACGTCAGCACCGGGATCGGCTTCGTGCTCGGCGGCGTGCTCTCCGGCGCCGCCGGCTTCATCGGCATGAACCTCTCCGTGCGGGCCAACGCCCGGGTCGCCGAGGCGGCTAGCGGCGGCGTGCCCCCGGCGCTCGACGTCGCCTTCAAGGGCGGCTCGGTGACCGGCCTGCTCGTCGTCGGCCTGGCGCTGCTGGGCGTCGCCGGCTACTTCGGCATCCTGGTCGCCGCCGACCAGACCGACAAGGAGGCGATCGACGCGCTCATCGGGCTCGGCTTCGGCGGCTCCCTGATCTCGGTCTTCGCTCGGCTCGGGGGCGGCATCTTCACCAAGGCGGCCGACGTCGGCGCCGACCTGGTGGGCAAGGTCGAGGCCGGGATCCCCGAGGACGATCCTCGCAACCCGGCGGTGATCGCCGACAACGTCGGCGACAACGTCGGCGACTGCGCTGGAATGGCCGCCGACCTGTTCGAGACGTACGCCGTGACCACGGTCGCCGTGATGCTGCTGGGCGTGCTCACGTTCGCCGAGGACTTCGCCCGCGAGGTGGCGCTCTACCCGCTGGTGCTCGGCGGGGTCGCGATCCTCGCCTCGATCGTCGGCGCGCTCGCGGTGCGCACCGCCACCGACCGGGTCGAGGGCGCCCTCTATCGCGGGCTGATCATCTCGGCGCTGATCTGCGCGGCCGCCTTCTACCCGATCACCGACTGGCTGATGAGCGACGCGCTCTCGCTCGGGATCGAGGACCCGGGCAGCGCCCTCTTCGGCGCCTCGGTCAGCGACCTGTGGTTCTGCGCGCTGATCGGCCTGTTCGTCACCGGCGGCCTCTTCGTGATCACCGACTACTACACCTCCACCCGGTTCCGGCCGGTGAAGACCATCAGCCAGGCTTCGGTCACCGGCCACGCGACCAACATCATCCAGGGGCTGGCGCAGGGCTTTCAGTCCGCGGTCGCTCCGGCGCTGCTGATCGCGCTGGCGATCTTCGGCGCCAACGAGCTCGCGGGGATCTACGGGATCGCGGTCGCGGTCACCGCGCAGCTCTCGCTCTGCGGCCTGATCGTCGCTCTCGACGCGTTCGGCCCGATCACCGACAATGCCGGCGGCATCGCCGAGATGGCGGAGCTCCCGGAGGACGTCCGCAACGTCACCGATCCGCTCGACGCGGTCGGCAACACGACGAAGGCGGTGACCAAGGGGTACGCGATCGGCTCCGCCGCACTCGCCGCCCTGGTGCTGTTCGCCGCGTTCCAGATCGAGCTGGCCGAGGAGGAGGGGGGCGTCGGCCTTCAGTTCCTGATCTCCGATCCGGCGGTGCTGATCGGCCTGCTCGTCGGTGGGATGATGGTCTACCTGTTCGCGGCGCTCGCGATCGAGGCGGTCGGCCGCGCCGGCGGCGAGGTCGTCGAGCAGGTCCGCAAGCAGTTCCGCGAGAACCCGGGGATCATGGAGGGCACCTCGAAGCCCGATTACGCGCAGACCGTCGGCATCGTCACCGCCGCCGCGCAGCGCGAGATGATCCTGCCCTCGCTGATCCCGATCATCGTCCCGGTGATCGTCGGGATCATCAGCGTCAAAGCGCTCGGCGGGTTGCTGATCGGGGTGATCGTCGTCGGGCTGTTCGTCGCCCTGTCGATGACCGCCGGCGGCGGCGCCTGGGACAACGCGAAGAAGCTGATCGAGGACGGGGCGTTCGGCGGCAAGGGGTCGGAGGCCCACGCCGCGTCGGTCACCGGCGACACCGTCGGCGACCCCTACAAGGACACCGCCGGCCCGGCGATCAACCCGATGATCAAGGTCGCCAACATCGTCGCGATCCTGATCATCCCGATCGTCCACTTCTAGGCCATCGCCTCGTTGAGGCGGGTCTCTGACGCTGCGAGGCGCCGAATGACGTGCTGAGCACCCATGCGGTGCTCAACCCGTCACTCGGCGCCTACGATGGCGCGATGGACCTCTTCGCGGGGATCTACGTGCGCGACTACGAGGAGACGAAGCCTGGTACGAGCGCCTCTTAGGTACAGCCGGCTTCGTCGCCCACGAGACCGAGTGCGTCTGGGAGCTCGGCGAGCATCGCTTTCTCTTCATCAACGAGGACGCGGAGCGGGCCGGGCGCGCCGCACACACGATTTTCGTGGACGACCTCGAGGCCATGGTTGAGGAGATCGCGGCTCGCGGGATCGAGCCGGCGAAGCGGGAGACGTACCGCAACGGGGTTCGCAAGGCAACCTACCGCGACCCCGACGGGAACGAGATCGGCTTCGGCGGCGCGCCGCTCGAGGGCCCAGCCGATTAGCCGGACCCTCAGGCTCTCTCGATCAATTCGATTCTGTAGTCGTCGGGGTCGCGGACGAAGCAGATCCGCGAGCCGCCCTCGCGCACCGAGTACGGCGGGCGCTCGGGCTCGATCCCGACCGCCGCGAGGCGCTCGAGGGTGGCGTCGAGGTCGTCCGTGGTGATCGCGATGTGCCCGTAGCCGGCGCCGATCTCATACGGCTCCGTGCGGCCGTGGTTGAAGGTGAGCTCGAGCCGCGGCCCGTCGCCCGGCAGACCCATGAACAGGTTGGTCGCCTCGGCGCCGATCGGCATTCGGCGGATCTCCTCGAAGCCGAGCTTGCCGTAGAAGTCGGCCGAGCGCTCCAGGTCGAGGACCCGGTAGCAGGTGTGGATCAGCTCGGACACGATCCCGAGGCTAACGACACAGTGAGAAGTAGGGCAGTCGGGGCCCGGGTATCGTCGAGCGCGCGTGAGCGTGCCCGAGCCGATCAACGTCGCCGACTACGAGCGGCTCGCCGCCGAGCGGCTCGACCCCGGCGTCCACGGCTACTTCGCTGGCGGCGCCGGCGACGAGCGCACCCTGCGCGAGAACGTCGCCGCCTTCGGCCGCTTCACGCTGCATCCGCGGGTGCTGGTGGACGTGGGCTGCGTGAGCACCGCCACCACCGTGCTCGGCGCCGAGGTCTCGATGCCGGTGCTCGTCGCCCCCGTCGCCTTCCAGCGCCTCGTCGACCCCGACGGCGAGGTGGCGATGGCGCGCGCGGCCGCGGCCGCCGGGACGATCATGGCCCTGTCGACGATCGCGACCTCGCACCCGGCGGAGATCGCCGCCGAGGCTCCGCCCGCCCCGCGCTGGTTTCAGCTCTACTGCTTCACCGACAGGGGATCACCCGGGCGTTGATCGCCGAGGCGGTCGACTCGGGCTTCGACGCGATCGCGCTCACCGTCGACGCCCCGCGGGCCGGTCGGCGCGAACGCGACCTGCGAACCGGGTTCGTTGTCCCGCCGGAGGTCACCGCGCCGGCGGTCGCCGCGGCGGTCGGCTCCGATCGCCCGGTCACGGTCGAGGAGGTCTTCGGGCTCCTCGATCCGACCCTCGACTGGGCGGACCTCGCCGCCCTCGCCGCGGACTGCCCGCTGCCGATCGTGCTCAAGGGGGTCCAGACCGGCGCCGACGCGCGCCTGGCGCTGGATCACGGCGCCGCGGCGCTGGTCGTCTCCAACCACGGCGGGCGCCAGCTCGACGGCGTCCCGGCGACGCTCGAGATCCTCCCGGAGGTGATCGAGGCCGTCGAGGGCCGCTGCGAGGTGCTGATCGACGGCGGCATCCGCCGGGGAACCGACGTGATCACGGCGCTCGCGCTCGGGGCGCGGGCGGTGCTCGCCGGGCGGGCCCCGCTCTGGGGGCTCGCCGTCGGCGGGGAGCGGGGGGCGCGGCAGGTGCTCGAGATCCTGCGGGCGGAGGTCGAGCTGGCGCTGGTGCTGCTCGGCTGCCCGACGCCCGCGCAGATCACGCCTGAGCACGTCCGGGCCGCGCCTAGACTCGAAGGCTGATGGCCGAGCGACATCCACGCGAGGCGGCCCTGCGCCGGGTCCACGGCTCCGGCGCGCTGTTCTCCGCCGCGTACGGCAACGTCGGCTCGTCGATCTACTACGCGCTCGGCGTCGTCGCCGCTCTACGCGCTCGGGCTGACCCCGGTGACGTTCATGATCGCCGGGCTGATCTTCGCCTTCACCGCCGCGACCTACGTCGAGGCGACGGTGATCTACCCGGAGGCCGGCGGATCCTCGAGCTTCGCCCGCCACGCGTTCAACGAGTTCGCCTCAGCTTCCTCGCCGCCTGGGCGCAGATGCTCAACTACATCGTCACGGTCGCGATCTCGGCCTTCTTCGTCCCCCACTACCTCGCGGTCTTCTGGGACCCGCTCGGACACGGGCCCGGCGACGTCGTTCTTCGGCATCGGCGTGGTCGTCGCTGCTGGCGGCGCTGAACGTGAAGGGGACCGAGGAGTCGGCGCGGCTCAACATCGTGCTCGCGATCGCCGACCTGCTGACCCAGATCGCGCTCGTCGCGATCGGCCTCGTGCTCGTCTTCAACCCCGACCTCCTCGTCCGCCAGGTCGATCTCGGCACCGCGCCGAGCTGGGGCGACTTCGCGCTCGGGATCGCGGTCGGGATGGTCGCCTACACCGGGATCGAGACGATCTCGAACATGGCCGAGGAGGCGCGCGACGCCTCGCGCACGATCCCCCGCGGCACCGGGCTCGTGGTCGCGGCCGTGGTCGGCCTCTATGCGCTGCTGCCGGCGATCGCGCTCTCGGCGATGCCGGTGACGCGCAGGACGGCCGACGGCGACTACACGACCGAGCTCGGGACCACGTTCGCCGACGACCCGGTCCTCGGCATCGTCGAGAACATCGGCCTGAGCCCGGGGCTGACCGATGCGCTCGCGGTCTACGTCGGGATCCTCGCCGCGGTGATCCTCTTGATCGCCACCAACGCCGGCCTGATCGGGCGTCTCGCGGCTGACGTTCTCGATGGGCCAGCACCGCCAGCTCCCCGAGCTCCTGCGCCAGGTCCACCCGCGGTTCAAGACCCCGTACATCGCGATCATCGTCTTCTCCGTCGTCGCCGCGATCGTGATGGCCCCCGGCGAGACGGACTTCCTCGGCGACGATCTACTCCTTCGGCGCCACCGCGTCGTTCACCGTCGCCCACGCTTCCGCTGATCCGCCTGCGCAGGCTGCGGCCGCTCGCGAGCCGGCCGGCCGGCACCGACGGGGAGCCGATGTGGCATTCGCCGGGCACGCTGCGGGTCCGGGTGTGGACGTGCCCGTGATGGCGGTGCTCGGAGGGCTCGGCACCGCCGGGGCGTTCGTCGTCGCGATGGTGCTCGACCCGGTGATCCTGGTCGCCGGCGGCGGCTGGATGGTCGCGGGCACGCTGCTCTACGTCGCCTACCGGCGCCACCAGCAGCTGCCGCTGACCGAGACGGTCAAGGTCGATGCGCCTGACGCCGCTCGGGGTCGAGGAGGTCGAGTATCGGAGCGTGCTCGTCGCCTTCGACGAGGACGACCCGTTCTCCGAGGAGGCCGTGGCGACGGCGAAGGCGCTCGCGGCCCGCCGGCGCCGTGCGATCCACGTGCTCTCGCTGATCAACGTGCCCGCCAACCTGCCGCTGGACGCGACGCTCGACGGGCGCGAGGCCGCGGCGCGCAGCAAGCTCGAGCAGGCGAAGCTGATCGGCGGTCAGCGGGTCAGCGGCTCGGTCGAGCACGTCCGCATGGGCAGGCCGGGAACGCGATCGTCGAGGAGGCGAAGTCGATCAACGCGGCGGCGATCGTGATGCCCCTGCGCTATCGCGGCGGTGCGCCGCTCTACGGCAAGACGCTCCAGACCGTGCTCGGCAAGCGCCCCTGCCGGGTGATCGTCTCGGCCCACCCGGGCGAGGCCCGCCGACGGCTCGCCCGTCGGGAGCGGATCGCCGTGAGTCGCCGCAGCCCGCGCCCGACGAGGTCTACCGCGGGGTGACCCGCGTGTTCGCCGCGATCATCACCTGCTTCGGGGTCGTGATCATCGTCGTCACGCTCGCCAACGGCGGCGGGCCGGCGCGGGCGGGATCTGGCTCGGCCTGATCTTCACCGGCCTCGGGCGTCGGCCGGCTCTACCTGTCGCTGCGCGGGGAGAAGCGAGCGATGATCGACCGCGTTCAAGGCCGGCGGCGAGCGCTCGCCGATCACCAGGCGCTGGCTCGGCGTGCCCCTGCTGTTCGCGGTCGCCTACTCGGCGGTCGGCTTCTCGCTCTACTTCGCGCTCGGCCTGGTCGCCGACCGCGGCCTCGGGCTGACGCCGCTGATCTTCCTCGGCGTCGGGCTGCGTGTTCGTGCTCAACACGCTCACCTACGTCGAGGGCGAGGCGATGGTGCCCGAGCGCGGCGGGTCGGCGACCTTCGCCCGCCACGCGTTCAACAACGAGCTGATCAGCTTCATCGCCGGCTGGGCGATCCTGATCGATTACGTGATCGTGATCGCGCTGGCGGCGCTCTCGGTGCCGCACTACCTGACCCCGATCTGGTCGGGGTTCAGCGACACCGGGCGGAGATCGTCACCGGGGCGCTGGTGATCGCGCTGACCGCGGGGCTCGACATCGCCGGCGTGACCGGGCGCGGCGCCAGCGCCTGCTGGGCGCGATCTCGATCGCCGGCGTCGACCCTGCTGCTGGCGGTGATCGGGGTCGGCCTGCTGACGTCGTTCGACCTCGACGTGCTGACCGACCGAGCTCGATCCGTTCAACTCCGTCGGCAACCCGAGCCTCACCGACCTGATCTACGCGGGGGTGATCGCGACCGTCGCCTTCGCCGGGATCGAGGCGGCCGCCGAATCTCGCGCCGGACATCCGCAGCGCCCCGATCGACCTGCGCAAGCTGGTCGTGGTCGCGGCCGCCGCTGGTCCCGGTGATCTACGTCGGCATGTCGGTGGTCGCCCTGATGGCGGTGCCGGTGCGTCGCCGACCCCCGACGGCCCGCAGACGGCGCTCGGCACGACCTACCTCGAGGACCCGGTGCTGGGGGTGGTCGAGAACTTCGAGCCCGCCTGGGTCTCGGACCTGATGCAGGTCGCGGTCGTGCTGGTGGTGCCCGCGGCGCTGATCTGGGCCGCGAACACGGCGATGCTCGGGCTCTCCCGCCACGTCTACGTGCTGGCGACGAACCGTCAGATCCCGAGCTGGCTCGGCAAGCTCGAACCGGCGGTTTCAGACCCCGCACGTGGCGATCATCGGCGCCGCGGTGGTCGCGATCGGCCTGATCGCGCCCGCCGACGTGGAGCTGCTCGGCGGCCTGTTCGCGTTCGGCGCGACGATCGCGTTCACGATCGCCCACCTCTCGATGATCCGGATGCGGATCACCGAGCCGGATCGCGAGCGACCCTTCCGGATCCCGTTCGACGTCGGCCTGTTCGGGGCGCGGGTGCCGCTGCCGACGCTGCTCGCGGCGCGTGCTCACGGCGCTCGCCTGGATCAGCGTGATCGTCTACCACGACAGCGCGCGCTGGGTCGGCGGCGCATGGATGGCCTTCGGGCTGCTCTCCTACGTCGTCTACCGCAAGGCGTTCGAGGGGATGACGCTGACCGAGCGGGTCGAGGTCCCGGCCGAGGCGCTGGTCAAGGACGTCCGGCGAGGTCGAGTACGGCGACATCCTGGTGCCGGTGTTCGGGACCAAGCTCGACGACGACATCGTCGGCACCGCCGGCCGGCTCGCCGACGCGGCCGACCGCCCGGGCGAGCGAGGCGCCGAAGCTCGAGGTGATCTACGTCATCGACGTGCCGCTGACCGTGCCGCTCGACTCGCCCCCGCCGCCGGACCGCGCCGAGGCGGCCAACCTGGCGCTCGACCGCGCCCAGGAGGTGGGCGAGGAGTACGAGACGGTCGAGGTCCGCCCGTCGGTGATCAGGGCGCGCTCGGTCGGCTCCGGGATCGTCGATGCGGCGCGCGACCGCGGCGTCGAGATGATCGTCATGGGAGGCGAGCCGCCCACCCGGATCCGGGGCGGGGCGCTCCTCGGCGGGATCGGCGGCGTCGCGCCCGGCCGAGATCGGCCCGGTGACCGAGTACGTGCTGCGGCGGGCTCCATGCCGGGTGCTGGTGACGGCGCCGCCGAAGCGACGGCTCCCGGCGCGCGTCGGCGGCGTCGGCCGAGACCGCGAGCGAGGAGGCGGTGGGCCGTGAGGGCGCGCTGCCGGTGTCCGAGTAGGGACGCACGGCCGCGCCCGCCTGCCGACTAAGATCAGCCCATGTTCGTGCTCATCGTCGGGGCTGGCCGGGTTGGTTCGTCGGTGGCCCGCAGCATGCTCTCCGACGGGCACGAGGTCTCCTGCCTCGACGAGGATCCCGAGTCGCACGCGAGGCTCGAGATCGGCCTCGAGAAGCCATGGGAGGACATGGGCGGCCACTTCACCGTCGGCACCGCGCTCGAGACCGAGGCGCTCACGGCCGCCGGGATCGAGCGCGCGGACGTCTTCGTCGCCTCCACCGACGGCGACAACACCAACATCATCATCGCCCAGCTCGCGAAGCGGCGGTTCAACGTGCCGAAGGTGATCGCGCGGATCCTCGACCCCTACCGCGCCAAGTGGTACGCCGACCAGGGGCTGCGACACGATCTGCCCGACCCGGGTGGCGATCGACATGCTCGAGCAGGAGATCCGCGAGAGCGCGGAGCGCGGGACGCCCCGCGGGGCGCCGGTCGGGGCGGTCGACCACGAGGACGCGGACGCCTAGCGGACCGCTGATGGGCGAGCGCCAGTACATCATCATCGTCGGCGCCGGCAAGGTGGGGTGGAACCTGGCGCGAGAGCTGATCGAGAAGGGCAACGAGGTGACCCTGATCGAGTCGAACCGCGAGCGCTACCTGACCGTCGAGCAGGAGCTCGAGCACAACATCCAGTACGGCGACGCCTCCGAGCTCTGGGTGCTGGAGCGGGCCGGGATCCCGCGCGCCGACATGGTGATCGCGGTCACCGGGGACGACGAGGACAACATGCTGATCTGCCAGGTGGCGAAGGAGAAGTACCTCGTCGACCGGATCATCGCCCGGGTCAACAACCCGCGCAACCGCGAGCACTTCGAGCTGCTCGGGATCAAGCCGGTGGTCTCGGCGACGGACCTGATCCTGCGCCTGATCGAGCACGAGGTGCCGGAGTACGGGCTCGTGCACCTGCTCGACCTGCCGGAGCAGCGGCTCGAGATCATCGAGATGGAGCTGCCCGAGAACTCGAAGGCGGCGGGGTCGAAGGTCGGCGACCTCTCGATGCCCGAGGGCACGCTGCTGATCTCGGTCCTGCGCGAGGACACCGGCTTCGTCCCCAACGCCGAGACCGTCCTGCAGGCGGGCGACGAGATCCTCGCGGTGCTCGATCCTCGGGTGGAGGAGGACCTGACCGCCTACTTCGGGCCCGACGGCTCGCCGGCGGGGTGAGCGGGCGGCCGGGCCGCGATGGCCGAGCGCGCGGTTGACTTCCTGATCGTGGGCGGCGGGATCGCTGCCGCGTACTGCGCCTCGGAGCTGCGCAAGCAGGGCGCAGAGGGGACGATCCTGCTCGCCGGGCGGGAGCCGGAGCCGCCGTACGAGCGCCCGCCGCTGTCGAAGGAGTACCTGCGCGGGGAGGCCTCGCGCGAGGACGCTTATGTCAACCCGGCCGACTGGTACGCGGAGAACGAGGTCGAGCTGCGCACGCGCACGAACGTCATGGCGCTCGATCCGTCGGCGCGGACGGCGAAGCTGCAGGGCGGCGACGAGGTCCGCTTCGGCAAGGCGCTGCTGGCGACGGGCTCGAACGTCAACATCCTCCGGGTCGAGGGCGCCGAGCTGGAGGGGATCCACTACCTGCGCGCGTTCGGCAACGCGGACGCGATCCGCGAGCAGGCGGCCGCGGCGAAGCGGGTGGTGCTGATCGGGGGCAGCTACATCGGCGCCGAGGTGGCGGCGTCACTGCGCTCGCTGGGGACCGAGGTGAGCGTGGTGATGCTCGAGCAGGTGGCGCTCTCGCGCACCTTCGGCGAGCCGGTCGGCCGCTGGTTCCACGACGTGCTGGTCGAGCACGGCGTCGAGGTCTTCGGCGGCGAGGAGCTGGAGGCGTTCGAGGGCGATGGCGACGTGAGCGCGATCGTGACCAAGAGCGGGCGCACGGTCGAGGGCGACATGGTCGTCGTCGGGGCGGGGGTGAGGCCCGACACGATGCTCGCCGAACGCGCCGGGCTGGAGGTGGGCGACGGGATCACCTGCGACGCGAAGCTCGAGACCTCGGCGCCCGGCGATCTTCGCCGCCGGCGACGTCTGCTCCTACGAGAGCGTCGCCCACGACGAGCGGCTGCGGGTCGAGCACTGGGACGTGGCGCTGCAGCAGGGTCGCCACGCCGCCCGCGCGATGCTCGGTTCCGACGAGCCCTACCGGGAGATCCCCTACTTCTTCAGCGACCTGGCCGACTGGGCGTCGCTGGAGTACGTCGGCCCGGCCTACGACTGGGACGAGGTCGTCTGGCGCGGCGACCCGGAGGCCGGCGAGTTCAGCGCCTGGTACCTGAAGGACGGCGCGGTCAAGGGGGCGCTGGCGGTCGGCCGCTCCGAGGACCTCGTTCACGCCCGCACGCTGATCGAGACCGGGGCGGACGTTTCCGGGCAAAAAGAGCTGCTTGCGGACGCGGATTCCGGGCTCGAGGCCGTCGGCCAATAGGCCTCGAAGCGCTCGCTACGCTCTCGTTCCAATCTCGGTGGGGATTGGTGTAATTGGCAGCACGCTGGTTTCTGGTACCAGTAGTCAAGGTTCGAGTCCTTGATCCCCAGTGTCTTCGGTTCATGGCCGGTCGCCCGAGGTCGGCCCTCTCGGTCGGTCAGAGACAGACGCAAATTGCGGTTCCGCGGGGTCCGAAGAAGTCGGAGTCGGTGTCCGCCGAGACCGGCCGCTGATAGGTTCCCCGACGAGGATCGGGCTGAATCCGCTGGGGGAGCCGGCGGGCATGGATGCCCCGGATCACGAACGACCATGAGACGATGCGGAGGCTCGAGTATCCCGCGCGCGATCATCGGGATCGCGACGCTGGCGACGCTCCTGCTCGGGCCCGGCGCGGCAACCGCCGACGCGGCGCCCGGGTTCGTCCAGAAGGTCGACGCGGCGGGCCTGCAGGTGCCGACGTCGGGCCTCGCGTTGACGCCGGCGTCCGCGGTGACCGCCGGCAACCGGCTCGTCGTCGTGACGAGCGCGTGGAGCTACCAGAGCTCGACGGTCGCGACAGTGACCGACTCGGCCGGCAATACGTACGTGAAGCTGCGCGGCTTCCAGGCCTCCGACGGGACGGAGATGAGCATCTGGACGGCGCCGGTCACCGCCGGCGGCGGCACGCGGCCGACCGTCACCGTCCGCCCGACGTCGACGGCCTATTCGCTCGGCGCGACCGTGCTCGAGTACTCGGGCCTGCAGACCGTCGCCGACGCGTCGGTCATGGACCGCATTGCGTCGGCGAGCGGCACGACGGGCGGCTCGGGCGGCTCGGTCGCGTCGGGACCCACAGGCCTGACGACAACGGGCGGCATCGCCCTCGGCGTCTACGTCGACTCGGGCTTCGGCGGCGCGGTAACCGGCGCCTCGGGCTGGACGGTGCGCGAGAACCGATCCCCCGCGGGCGACGCGACGATGCTCGTCCAAGACCGGCTCGTGGGCCCGGGTGAGACGCCGAACTCGAGCGCCGGGACCGCCGCGAACACGACCTGGCTGAAGGCGACCGTCGTGCTCAAGGCGGCCGGCGGCGGACCCACCGCGCCGACCGCGCCAACCGCAGTGTCGGCGACCGGCGGCAACGCGAGCGCGACCGTGAGCTGGACGGCGCCGTCGAACGGCGGCAGCGCGATCACGAGCTATGAGGTCACGCCGTACGTCAACGGAAGCCCCGGGACCACGCGGATCGTGTCCGGATCGCCGCCGGCGACGACCACGACGATCACGGGGCTCCAGAACGGGACGACGTACACGTTCCGCGTCCGTGCCCGCAACGCGGTCGGGCTCGGGCCGGAGTCCACGCCGTCCAACGGCGTGACCCCGAGCGCGGCGCCCGCGCCCGCGTTCGTCCAGAAGGTCGACGCGGCGGGCCTGCAGGTGCCGACGTCGGGCCTCGCGTTGACGCCGGCGTCCGCGGTCACCGCCGGCAACCGGCTCGTCGTCGTGACCGGGATGTGGAGCGGGGCGGGCGCGACGGCGGCGAGCGTGACCGACTCGGCCGGCAATACGTACGTGAAGCTGCGCGGCTTCCAGGCCTCCGACGGGACGGAGATGAGCATCTGGACGGCGCCGGTCACCGCCGGCGGCGGCACGCGGCCGACCGTCACCGTCCGCCCAACGTCGACGGCCTATTCGCTCGGCGCGACCGTGCTCGAGTACTCGGGCCTGCAGACGGTCGCCGACGCGTCGGTCATGGATCGCATCGCGACGGCCTCCGGCCGCACCGGCCCGGCCGGGGGAACGGTCGCCTCGGGCGCGGTCTCACCGGCGACCACGAACAACGCGCTCGCACTCGGTTTCTACGTCGACTCGGGCTTCGGCGGCGCGGTAACCGGCGCCTCGGGCTGGACGGTGCGGGAGAACCGCTCGCCGGCCGGCGACATGACGATGCTCGCCCAAGACCGCGTCGTCGATGCGGGCGCGACGCCGGGCTCAACCGCCGGCACCGGGCCGAGCACCGACTGGCTGAAGGCGACCGTCCTGCTCAAGAGCTCCGGCCAGTCGACGCCGCCCACGGCGCCGAGCGCGCCGACCGGGGTGACGGCGACGGGCGGCGACCAGACGGCGACGGTCTCCTGGCAGGCGCCGGCGACCGGCGGCAGCCCGATCACGAGCTACGAGGTCACGCCGTACATCGGCTCGGCGCCACAGCCCACCCGGACGGTCACCGGCTCGCCGCCAGCGACGACGACCGTCATCAACGGGCTGACGAACGGCACGGTGTACACGTTCCGGGTGCGCGCGCGCAACAGCGTCGGGCCCGGCCCCGACTCGGCGCCGTCGAACCCCGTCACGCCCGCCGAGCCGACCGGCGACCCGGACGGCGAATGGTCGGCGCTCGAGACGATGCCGACGGTCTCGGTGCACTCGATGATGCTCGAGACGGGCAACACGCTGCACTTCGGCGGCTGGGACGCACCGAACACCCCGACCTACATCCGCGACGCGACGACCGGCGCGTTCACCACCCGGATCGCGCCCGGCTCGATCTTCTGCTCGGGCATGGTCCAGCTCCCCGACGGTCGCATCCTCGCGGTCGGCGGCCACGGCGCGGCCACGACGGGCGACAGCGGAATCGTGAACACGACCATCTTCGATCCGGACACCTCGACCTGGACCCGCGTGGCGGACATGCACACGGCGCGCTGGTACCCGAGCGTCACCCCGCTCGGCGACGGGCGCTACCTCGCGCTGAGCGGCAACTCGGACAACCCGAGCACCTGGGCTGACACGCCCGAGGTCTACGACGCCGAGACGAATACGTGGACGGAGCTCAACGGCATCGACACGTCCGAGATCCACGTCGAGGAGTACCCGATGACGTTCCTGACGCCGGGCGGAAAGGTGTTCGCGATCGGCCCGGAGCAGGACGAGTCGTTTCTGCTCGGCGTCTCTCCGCAGTCATGGGTGCAGACCGGCGGCGCGAGCGGCATCGTGAACGGCTCGTCGGTCATGTACCGGCCCGGCAAGGTCCTCTACACCGGCGGCGCGGCCAGCTTCACCGGCAGCTCGCCCGCCCAGCCGGACGCGTCCACGATCGATCTCACCGACGGCGCGCCGGACTGGACGCCGGTCGCCGACATGCGGCACGGCCGCTCGTACCACACGCTGACGATGCTTGCCGACGGGACCGTTCTCGCCGTCGGCGGCGCGACGACCGGCGCGCGGCCCGTCTTCACCGGCGTCCTGCCGGCGGAGATCTGGGATCCGCGGACCGGCGCGTGGACCGAGATGGCGCCGATCGCAACCGCCCGCAACTACCACTCGACCGCGCTTCTGCGCCCGGACGGCCGGGTGCTCGTGTCCGGCGGCGGCCACACGAGGAGCGGCAACGAGGACGGGCAGTTCTCGTCGCAGATCTTCACCCCGCCGTACCTGCTGCGCGGTACGCGGCCGACGATCGCCTCGGCGCCCTCGACGATCGAGCACGGTGCGACGATCACAGTCGACACGCCGGACGCCCAAGACATCGCGTCCGTGCACCTCGTGTCGCTCGGGGCCAACACCCACCAGGCGAGCATGGGCCAGCACTTCGTGCCCCTCGACTTCACGCGCCAGGCCGGCGCGCTGACCGTGCAGGCGCCCGCGGACGCGGCGCTCGCGCCGGCGGCGCCGTACATGCTGTTCGTCGTCGACACCGATGGCGTCCCGTCGGTCGCGAAGATCGTGACCGTGGGGCCCGGCGAGAGCGGCGACACCGCCCCCGGCGCGCCCACGTCGGTGACGGCGACCGCGGGCGATCGCAGTGCGACCGTGAACTGGGACGCGCCGTCCGACGGCGGCAGCCCGATCACCGGCTACGAGGTCACGCCCTACATCGGGTCCACCGCGCAGACGGCGCAGACGGTCACGGGCTCACCTCCGCAGACGAACACGACGGTCTCGGGCCTGCAGAACGGCACCACGTACACGTTCCGCGTCCGCGCTATGAACGCAGTCGGCACCGGGCCGGCGTCCACCGCCTCGAATGCGGTGATCCCGGCCGCGGCGCCGCCGCCCGGCGCCCCGGCGTTCGTGCAGAAGGTGGACGCCGCGCGCCTCGACGTCTCGACGAGCGGGCTCGCGCTGACGCCGAACGCCCCGATCGCGACCGGCAACCGGCTCGTCGTCCTGACCGGCATGTGGAGCGGCAGCGCGGCGAGGGCGGCGAGCGTGACCGACTCAGCCGGCAACACGTACACCAAGCTCACCTCGTTCGCGGCCGCCGACAACACCGAGATGAGCGTCTGGACGGCGCCGATCACCGCCGGCGGCGGCACGCGGCCGACCGTCACCGTCCGCCCGACGTCGACGGCCTATTCGCTCGGCGCGACCGTGCTCGAGTACTCGGGCCTCGACCCGGCGCCCGGCGCTTCGGTCATGGACCGCTTCATCACGGCGACCGGTCGCACCGGCGGCTCGGGAACGACCGTCGGGTCGGGCGCGACGCATCCCGCGACGACGGGTGGTCTCGCGCTCGGGATGTACGTCGACTCGGGCTTCGGCGGGGTCGTCGGCGGGGCTCCGGGCTGGACCGTGCGCGAGAACCGCTCGCCGTCGGCGGAGATGACCATGCTCGTCCAGGACCGGATCGTCGCCACCGGCGCGACGCCGGCGTCCACGGCAACGACGGGGCCGAGCACCGACTGGCTGAAGGGCACGTTCATCCTCAAGGCGCAGGGCGCCGGGGCGGCGGCAGGCCCGGCCCGCGCTGCGGCGGGGGCGGGTGAGGCGAGCGCGGCGCCGACCCGCGCCTCGCCCGTCGCCCTCACCGCCGGGAACAGCCTGATCTGCCCGCTCAAGCGGGCGAAGCGGGCCAAGCGGCGCTCAGCGGCGTGATGTAAAGCACCTGCCGGGGGGTAATCATCCTGCAAGCGCAGCTAGCCCCCTTGCTACTTTGAGCACGTCATGGACGTCTATCAGCGCAGGCGCCTGGTCGCGCTGAGCGCGATCGCCGGCCTCTTCATCATCTTCGTGCTGCTGGTCCGCAGCTGCGGGGGCGACGATGAGGAGGCCCCGGTGACGCCGGTCGCCGGGGCCACGGGGCTCGGTGGCGCGACCGTGCTCGCGCAGAGCGACTTCGTCGCCCAGGGCGACGCGATCTGCCTCGAGGCAAACACAGCGCTCGCCGACGTCGACGAGAGCGATGCGGCGCAGGCGGCGACCGACCAAGCCGAGATCATCACCGGCGAGCTGCAGCAACTCCAGACGCTGCCGCCGCCCGACGACGGCGAGCGCAAGCTCGACAACTTCCTGGCCGCGCTCGAGGAGCAGGCGGGCGCCTACCAGGACAAGGTGACCGCGGAGGAGCGCGGCGATGCTACCGCCGTCGCCGACCTCGACGCGACGATTGACGAGGCCGCGACCGACGCCGCCGACGCCGCCGACCGCTTCGGGTTCAAGGTGTGCGGCGACACCTCGAAGGTCGGCGACTCCGAGAGCGGCGGCGACACCGGTGCCGATACCGGTACCGACACCGACACCGCGACCACCCCGACCGACACCGGCGCGGTGACACCGACCACGCCGGTGGCGCCCGCCGAGACCACAACCACGCCGGTAGCGCCGCCGGCCAGCGACGTCGGCGGCGCCACCCCCGACGCGCCCGTGGCCCCCGACGACACCGGCGGGACGGATTCCTCCTCCGGCGGCGTCAGCCCCTGAGCCTGAGCGGCGATAGCCGTCGCGGGACGGCGTCATCGGTCGCTCGCGTGCACAGCACGCGTCGCTACCTGCTTCCTGGCCCCGCTCGGCTCTCGCAGCTCAGGAAGTGAGTTACGCCGCCGCCGACTCGGCCCAGGAGCCATACAGCTCCGCGTAGCGGCCGCCGGCGTCGATCAACTCCTCGTGGGTGCCCGACTCGGCGATCCGGCCGTGCTCGAGGACGACGATCCGGCCGGCGCGGCGGATCGTCGAGAGCCGGTGCGCGATCACGATCGCCGTCCGCCCCGCGAGCAGGCGCTCCAGCCCGTGCTCGATCACCCGCTCGGTGCGCACGTCGATGTTCGAGGTCGCCTCGTCGAGGATCAGGATCCGCGGCTCGGCGAGCAGCGCCCGGGCGAAGGCGACGAGCTGGCGCTGGCCGGCCGACAGGTGAGCCCCGCGCTCGCCGACCTCGGTCTCGAAGCCGTCCGGCAGGCGCTCGATGAACTCGACCGCGCCGACAGCCCGAGCCGCCGCCAGGATCTCGTCGTCGTCGGCGTCCGGGCGGCCGAAGGCGATGTTCTCCCTGATCGAGCCCGAGAACAGGAAGCCCTCCTGCGGCACGATGCCGAGCTGGCTGCGGAGGCTCGAGGAGCGCAGCTCGCGCAGGTCGCGGCCATCGACCAGCAGGCGGCCGCGCTGAGGGTCGTAGAAGCGTGCGATCAGCTTCGCCAGCGTCGACTTGCCGGCTCCCGTTTCGCCGACCAGCGCCACCGTCTGACCCGCCGGCACGTGCAGGTCGATTCCCGCCAGCGCCCAGCCGGGCTCAGCCTCGAGCTCACCGAGGTCGGCGTCGCCACCGCGCGCGTACGAGAACCAGACGTGGTCGAGCTGGATCTCGCCGCGCAGCTCGCCCGGGTCGACCGCGCCGGGGGCGTCGACCATGTCGGGCTCGGTGTCGAGCAGGTCGAAGATCTTGTCGAGCGCGGCCATCCCCTGTTGGTAGGTCGTGTAGAGCTGCGAGATCTGCTGGATCGGGTCGAAGAACTGCGCCAGGTAGCCGATGAAAGCGACCACGACCCCGATCGCGATCTGCCCCTCGATCGCCTGGTAGCCGCCGTAGAGGATGATCGCGGCCGTCCCGACCGCCGAGAGCAGCTCCACCGCGGGGAAGTAGGAGGCGTTGAGGTAGACCGTCTTCATGTTCACCTCGCGGTTGGCCTCGTTGAGCTCGCCCATCCGGGCGACGTGGCGATCCTCGCGCCCGAAGGTGCGCACCACCCGGATGCCCGAGAGGGTTTCCTGCAGGTAGGCGGTGATGTCCGCGATCTTTTCCCGCGTCAGCCGGTAGGCGTCCGCCGACGCGATCCGGAAGATGACGCTCGCGACGAGCAGGATCGGGAAGGTGAGGAAGGTGACCAGGGCAAGCTCGACGTCGAGGGCGAGCATGATCGCGACCACACCGACGAGGGTCAGGGTGCTCTGAAACAGGGTGATCACGCCGTCGGTGACGAGCGAGTCGAGCGCCTGGACGTCGTTGGTCATGCGCGAGATCAGCACCCCGGGCTTGCGGCGGGTGAAGAAGCCGATCGACATCTTCTGGATGTGCACGTAGATGCGCTCGCGGAGGTCCTGGAGCGCTCGCTGGCCGACCCAGCCGACCAGGTACGTCTGCGCGTAGGACGCGGCCCAGTACAGCGCCACCGAGCCGATGAACACGGCCACGATCACGGTCAGCACGCTCTCGTCCCCGGCCTTGATGCCGCTGTCGATCGCTCGTCCCGCCAGGTACGGCGGCGCGAGGGCCGCCGCGGTCGCAATCAGCAACGCGATCCCCATCAGGACCACCTGGAGGCGGTACGGGCGCAGAAGTCCGACCAGCCAGCGCACCTTGCGCGCGCGATCGTCCTCGCCGCGCACCAGGCGCCAGAGATCGCGGAACATCAGCAGCGTGCCCGCGAGGCGGCCAGGCTGGTTCGCCTGGTCCTCGGTTTCCTCCGCGACCTCGGAGCGCTGGGCCTCCGGGTCGGCCTCGGTGACCGAGTCCGTATCCGCTCCGCTTCGCCTCACAGACGCGCCACCTCCTCGCGCTCCTCGAGGTCGCGCTGGAGAAAGAGCACGTCCTCGCACCCGAACTCGGCGATCTCGGCGTACAGCGGGCAGCGCTCGAGCAGCTCCTCGTGGCTGCCGCGATCGACGACCCGCCCGCGCTCCATCACCACGATCTCGTCGGCGAGCGAGATCGTCGAGAGGCGGTGGGCGACGACGAAGGTCGTCCGGCCGGCCATCGCCTCGCGCAGGCCCTGCTTGATCGCCTCCTCGGTGGTGGCGTCGACCGACGAGGTGGCGTCGTCGAGGATCAGGATCCGCGGCTCCGCGATCAGCGCCCGGGCGATCGCCACGCGCTGGCGCTGTCCGCCGGAGAGCGTCAGCCCGCGCTCGCCGACGACCGTCTCGTAGCCGTCGGGCAGCCGCTCGATGAAGTCGTGCGCCTGGGCGCGCCGCGCCGCCTGCTCGATCTGCTCGCGGGTGGCGTCGGGGCGCGCGTAGGCGATGTTCTCGGCCACCGTCGCGCTGAACAGAAACGGATCGTCGGCGACGAAGGCGATCTGACGCCGCAGCGAGGAAACGTCCACCGTGCGCAGGTCGGCGCCGTCGACCGAGACGCTGCCGTCGGTGGGGTCGTAGAGGCGCGCGATCAGCGCCACGAGGCTCGTCTTGCCCGCCCCCGTCGGCCCGACCAGGGCCACGGTCCGGCCCGCGCGGACCTCGAGGTCGATTCCGCTCAGCGAGGGCTGGCCGCCGTCGTAGCGCAGCCCGACGCGGTTGAAGCTCACCGCGCCCGGCCCCGGCGGCAGCTCCGGCGCGCCCGGAGGGCTCTCGATCCGCGGATTGCGGTCGAGAACCTCGAACAGGCGGTTGCCGGATGCCACCGCCCGCTGGGCCATGCCGAGCGCCATGCCGAGCATCCGCATCGGGCCCATCAGCAGCAGCAGGTAGGTGTAGAAGGCGGTGAAGGCGCCCAGCGACATGTCGCCGTTGATCACCTCGCGGCCGCCGACCCAGAGCACCACCGCGAGCCCGAGCGAGGGGATGAAGCCGAGCATCGGCGAGTAGAAGGCGCGCAGCCTGGTCGAGTAGACGTTCTGGTCGAAGACCCGGTTGACCTGGCGGCGAAAGCGCCCGAGCATATGGTCCTCGCGGGCGAAGGCCTTGACGATCCGGATCCCCGAGACGCTCTCCTCGGCCTCGGCCGTGAGCTCGGCGATCCGCTGCTGGACCTCCTGCACCGCCGGGCGCGAGAGTCGTGAGAAGCGCGCGGCGGCGACGATCACGAACGGCACCGGGACCAGGGCAAGCGCCGCCAGCGGCGGGTTGAGCGCGAACATGACGATGCTCGCGAGCGTGATCGTGAGCGCGTTCTGGGTGAGGAAGATGAGCCCGTAGCCGAGGAAGAACCGGATCGCCTGCAGGTCGACCGTCGCCCGCGACATCAGCTGGCCGGTCTGCTGCCCGTCGAAGAACCCGAGCTCGAGCCGCTGGAGGTGCTCGTAGACACCCTGGCGCAGGTCGAACTCGACCGCGAGTGAGACCTTGCCGGCGATCACCCGGCGGACCACAGTGAGGCCGAGCCGCAGCAGGCCGGCGCCGACGAGCGCCAGCGCCAGCGGGAGGAGCGGGTCGCTGTCGCCCTCGTCGATCGCGTTGACCGCCGCCCCGATCAGGAGCGGGATGGTCACCGTCATCACCATCGCCGCCCAAGCGAAGACCAGCGACCAGATCACCGTGCGGCGATACGGGCGAAGAAAGCCGAGCAATCGCCGAAAGGTGAGCATATTTTGACTATACAAAGTGAAGTAACGGCCACCGCCGTGTGCGGGGCGCGATACTGAGCGGATGGCGCGACCGCCCGCAGGCCTCTGCGACACCTGCGCTCACCAGCGGGTGATCCGCAATACGCGCGGCTCCGCGTTCTCGCTCTGCGGCCGCTCGCGCCTCGATCCCGCATATCCGAAGTACCCGCGGCTACCGGTCTCCACCTGCGCCGGCTGGGAGCGTCGCCCGGGCTCGGCGATCGGGCGATGAGCTCGCTCGCGGCCCGGGTCGTGCTCGCGGCGCTGATCGCGCTGGCCTCGGCGACGGCGATCGTGTATGCCGCGACCCGCGAGGACACCGCGCCCGCGACGCGGGGCACGGCGTCGTGGGGCTCGCTGGCGCCGAGCCCGCTCGAGCGCACGGAGGTCGGCGCCGCCCGGATCGGCGAGCGGATCTACGTCGTCGGCGGCTACATCTCAACCGGCGGCACGACCGACCGCATGGCCCGTTACGACATCTCCGCCGACCGCTGGACGGAGGTCGCGCCGATGCCGATCGCCGTCAACCACCCCGGGATCACCGCCCACCGGGGGCGGATCTACGTGCTCGGTGGCAACCTCGGCAGCGACGAGAAGTCGAGGCGCCTGTATCGCTACAACCCGCGGCGCGACCGCTGGGCCCGGCTCCGCGACGCGCCGACGGCGCGTGGCGCGCTCGGCCTCGTCGGGATCGACGGCCGGCTGTACGCGGCCGGTGGGTACAGCGCGGCCGACGATCGGCTGCGCACGCTCGAGATCTACAACATCCGGCGTCGGCGCTGGACCGGCGGACCGCCGATGCCAACCGGCCGCAACCACGTCGGTGCCGCGGTCCTCGACGGCGACCTCGTGGTCACCGGCGGACGGCCCGGTGACGTGAACGGCGGCCTGACCACCGTGGAGGCATACGACCGCGAGGCCCGCCGCTGGTCGACCCTGACGCCGCTGGCGACGGCGCGAAGCGGCCACGCCGCGACGGCCGTTTCCGGGAAGCTGGTGGTCTTCGGCGGCGAGGAGCTCGTCCCCGGCGGCCAGACGATCGAGCAGGTCGAGTCCTACGACCCCGAGACCGGCGAGTGGTCCGCGCTCCCGGCGATGGTCACGCCGCGCCACGGCGTGGGCGGGGTCGCCCGCCGCGGCCGCGTGTACGCGCTCGAGGGCGGGCCGCAGCCCGGCCTCGCCTTCTCGAGCGCGCTCGAGTACCTCGACGTGCCCTGAGCGCCGCTCGCCCGGTTCACGCCTACGCCTCGGCGGGAGGGGGAGAGCTGCTCAGGGCGCCGGCGCTGGCGACGACCACGCACACGATCGCGACCACCTCGGCGACCGCGAGAGCCTGATCGAGCAGGACCAGGCCGACGAGCGCGGCGACCGCCGGCTCGAGGCTCATCAGGACGCCGAAGACACCCGCGGGGAGCCGGCGCAGCGCCTCGAGCTCGAGCGAGTAGGGGATCGCCGAGCTCAGCATCGCGACCGCGAACCCGATCGCCAGCAGGGCCGGGTCGAGGAGCTCCCCGGCGCCCGCGACGATCCCCGGCGCGAGCATCAGCGCGCCGGCGACGGCCATCGCCAGCGCCAGGCCTCGCCGCCGGAGAAGCTGCGGCCGATCCGCTGCGAGAGCACGATGTAGACGGCCCAGAACGCGCCGGCGAGCAGGGCGAGCGCCGCGCCGAGGCCGTCGAGATCGTCGCCGAGCCCGGGGGAGAGCAGGAGGATGCCGACCGCGGCGAGCGCCGCCCAGGCCAGGTCGAGCCGCCGGCGGCTGCCCGCGAACGCAACCGCGAGCGGTCCGACGAACTCGAGCGTCACGGCGATCCCGAGCGGGATCCGGTCGAGTGCCAGGTAGAAGCTGGTGTTCATCGCGGCCAGGGCGATCCCGAAGAGGACCACGTCACGGCCTCGCTCGCCGCGCAGGCCGCCGAGCGCCGGGGTCCAGATCGCGCACAGCACCAGCGCCGCGAACGCCAGCCGCAACATCACGGTGCCGACCGGCCCGAGCTCGTCGAAGAGCTCGGTGGCGACGCCCGCACCGATCTGGACCGAGGTCACCGCGCCAAGGACGAGCGGGATCGCCCTCGCGCGCTTACCGCCGTCGCTCACCGCCCCTACGGTACGAGCCCGTGTGGGCCCGGCTCAGCCCGCCGGGCGGATCTCGAAGCGCACCAGGCGCCGCTTACCGGTGTTGTGCTCGCGGTCCGTGGCGCGCAGCTCGGCCACGTAGCGCCCCGGGTCGGCGTCGAAGTGCGTCGCCTCGCGCGCCGAAGCGGATCTCGTTGAGGCCGAGGTAGGCGTTCCACTCGGCCCAGCCGGCGAATCGCCGTTCACCATCCGCATCGATCCGGTAGTAGTCGGCGTCGACCTCCGCCCGCTCGGCGAGCGCGAACTGAAGCTGGCCGCCGCGGCCGCGCAGCGATCGTTCGGCGAGGCTCAGCTGCCGGATCCGCGGCGCCTTCAGGTCGACCTGGCTCGCGGGGACCGGGTCGGGCTCGGCGGCGGGATCGCCCGGGGTCCCCGAGACGGAGACGGTGCCGCGCACGGTGCTGTGCAGCTTGCAGACGAGCTCGTACGTCCCGGGCGTCTCGAAAGCGAGCTGGAAGCTGTCGCCGATCCGGTGGCGGGGCAGGTCGATGCCCCGGTCGGAGTCGATCCCGAGCGCGTTCGGGGACTCGCCGGTTATCGAGTGCATGGTGTCGGGGCCGACCCAGTACCAGGTCACGTGCTCGCCGAGGTCGAGCTCGATCGACTCGTCGGACCACTGGTAGTTCGAGATCGCCACCCGGCGGTTCGCCGCCTCGGCCGCCGGTGCGGTCGCGAGCAACACGGCGACGGCGGCCAGCGCCCGGATGCCGAGCCGTGCCGATCGGGTTAGCTGACGATGTACCAACCGTTCATCCCCTCGTGGAGGTGGGAGAACACGTGGCAGTGGTAGAACCAGCGGCCGGGGTTGTCCTCGACGAACGCCGCGGTAAACGAGTCGCCGGGCCCGAGCGTCCGGTTGTCGACCACCACGCCGGCCGGGTCGGTCCAGCGGTGTCCGTGGATGTGGAAGGTGTGGAAGTCGTTGTCGATCGCGTACACGTTGAAGGCGACGCTCTCGCCGACGTTCGCCTCGAAGGTCGGGGTGTTGCCCGCGTAGGAGCGTCCGTTGACGCAGGAGAAGTTGCGGCCGAAGCCGGTCACCGACGGGTTGAAGGAGTGAAAGGCGAGGTTGAACTCGCGGTCAGCTCGCGGCGCTCCCGCCCTGCGGATCAAGAGCGGCCCGAACAGCCCCTTGAACACGGGCATCGGGTCCATCGGCCCGTGGTCGTGGTAGAGCCAGACGCCCTCGGTCCCCTCGCGCGCCTCCCACACGTACTGGAAGGTCTGCTTGCGCTGCACGAACCCGCCCGGGTCGGTGTGGCGGCCCCGGTAGGCGCCGTCCATCTCCTGCGAGTAGAAGACGCCGTGGGGATGGATCGTCACCGGGGCCGTCGATCTGGTTGCGGAGGTTGACCACGATCGCGTCGCCGGTCTCCGCCTCGATCACCGGCCCCGGGATCGTCGCCGGCCCCAGCGGCGCGGCGAAGCCGGCCGAGTAGGCGCGGTACGCGTACGCGGGGAACCTGGTCTTGCCCTTGACCTTCCTGTCCATCATCGCGTCGCGCCCGGTGGGCACGATGTTCCAGCGCACGGGCTCGGCCTGGATCCAGTACTCG
This sequence comes from uncultured Solirubrobacterales bacterium, assembly GCA_963758665.1. Classification (GTDB taxonomy): domain Bacteria; phylum Actinomycetota; class Thermoleophilia; order Solirubrobacterales; family 70-9; genus WHSW01. The sequence continues at coordinate 69,763 of CAVWWH010000001.1, forward strand.
CGGCGGGCGCCGGCGCGGTTCGCGGCCAGGATCGGCGACGCCGCCGCTTCCCGACCCGCGGCGGCCTTGACCTTCGGCGGCACCGGGACCTCCGTCGCCAGCCGCTCGACGTCGGCCTGCTCGCCCGCGAAGACCTTCTGGCCCGCGAGCGTGCACAACAGCAGCCCGCCGGTGCCGGCGAACAGCTCGCGGCGGCCGAACGGCTCGATGCTCATCGAGCGGCCTACCGCTTCACGGTGAGCGCCTGTCGCATCACGCTCTTGTGGTACGTGCAGACGAACTCGTACTGGCCCGGGACCTTGAACTTGCGCTGGAACACCAGCCCGACCGCCCCCGAGGACGAGCGGAAGTCTGCCTTCTTCACCCCGTCGGGGCGCTCGCTGGTGAGCACGACGTTGTGGGTGTCGGTGTTGACGTCCAACCACACCCACCTGACCTTCGAGTTCTTCTTGACCTTGAGCGTCGTCGGGAGCGAAGTAGTCGTCGCCGACCTCGACCACCGTGGTTGCCCGCTTCGCCTCCTCGGCAGCCGACCGCCCCGGACACCGCCGATCGCCGACGCGGCGAGCGCGGCGAGCGCGCCGATCAGCGCCCGGCGCCGGATCACGGGCACGTCGGGCCCGGGGTGACCTCGAGCGGCTTGAACTGCTGGAACGGCGGATGGGCGTGCTTGACCCACGAGCACTCCTGGTTCTCGGGCGGGTTCGCGGTCACGTAGCCGACCAGGTCGCCGAACTGGCCGCCGTCCGCGGCGCTGGTGCCGGTGCCGGAAGCCGGCGGCGCCGGCGCGGGGCAGGTCGGATACAGGTTCGAGTCCGGCGCGGAGCCCGAGTCGAAGGTCGAGCTGACGTTGCCGGCGTAGCAGTTGCCGCCCCCGGAGCCGTCGCTGAAGAAGTCGACGGCGTTCAGGTCGGTGCCGCCGCGGCCCATCTGGTTGTCGAGGAACTGGTTGTTCAGCGAGATCGCGTTGTCGTCGTTGTTGAACGGATCGGAGATCGCCCAGGCCCCGGCCTTGAAGTTGCCGAAGATCTGGTTGTCGCGCGATGATCCAGCCGTCGGCGCCAAGGAGCACGATGCCGACGCCGGTGGGGAACTGGATCGTCAGGCCGCCGACCTCGCCGAGGCCGTCGGAGACCGTCTGCACGCGCGAGTTGGGCAGGAAGTAGTTGAAGTTGTTCCAGAAGATGTTGTTGTTCTCGATGATCCCGGTGGCCGTCGGCTCGAAGCGCTCCGAGTCGAGCGTGTTCGGCACCACGCCCGACGCCGTTGTTGTAGTAGTCGGACTGGGTGATCCGTCACGTACTTGGAGTTCGTGCCGGAGTAGCCGAGCACGTTCTCGTAGGCCTCCAGGTGGTCGAGCTTGGTCCACTTCGGCTTCTTCTGCGGCGGCGTCTCGCCGACGTAGAACGCGGAGTCGCCGTGGCCGTAGCCGACCGACTGCGTCATCCGCCCGCCGATGCAGTTGAAGGCGAACAGCCCGTAGGCCCGGTTGAACGACACCCGCAGGTTCTTCATCAGGTAGCCCTTGCAGGCCTTCGTCGTGACGCTGTCGCCGTGGATGAAGACCCCGTTGGCGAGGTAGTTGCGGGCCCAGAGGTTGAGGACCCGCAGGCCGTCGACGCCGTCGCCCTCGATCCCGTTGTTGGCCGGCTGGCCGTCGGGGTCCTTGGCGTTCTTGCCCTCGAGAATCACCTTCTTCGGGTTCTTCTTCGTGCCCTGGATCGTCAGGCCGTCGTGCTTGGTGCCGGTCGACGCGCACGCCCTCGCGGTACTTGCCGGGATGGACGTTGATGACCGCGTTCTTGCCGGTCGCGTCGACCGCGTCCTGGATCGTGCGGTAGTCACAGCCGTGCTTGCAGACCTCGACGGTTTCGCCCTTCTTTGCCAGCGCCGTGGCGGGCACGACGACGAGCAGTGCGAACAGCGCGAGCAATGCCGCGCGGAACCAGGAACTCCGATGCATCCTTGAAGACCTCTCTGAATTGGTTTGCGATCCCTGCCTGATCGGACCTTACAAGCACCTCGCCGCTCAGGAAGTTGCGGTCGGCCGGCGGGCCGTCCGGGGCAGTGCCGCGAGCTCAGCGTCGCGGCTCACCGCGGCCAGTTCCCGCTCGAGCTCGGCGAGCTTGACCCCGCTGACCAGCGAGAGATCGTCGTCCAGCGGACGGAAGAAGTCGTCGTAGTGGGTGGGGACGACGAGCGCCGGGTCGAGCGCGGGCAGGATCCGCCCCCAGTAGTCGCGGGTGAAGCTGCGCCCCGCGATCCCGGCGAGGAACACGTCCACGCCGCGATGGCGGATCGCCTCGTCGACGAGCTCGGCGCTGCCCTGGTGGTAGAGGCCGACCCCGGCGACGGAGATGTGGATTCCCCAGACTTGGCCGCAGCGATAGGCGCTCGGGCAGAGGCCGTCGAGGTGGTCGCAGGTGAGCTCGCCGGCATACGGCACCTTGAGCCCGAGCAACAGCTTCGAGTGGGCGCTGGGCACGAAGGTGACCTCGAACGGCCCGAGCTCGTAGACGCGGTAGGGCTCGACCTCGACCGCGAGCTCGCCGAGACCGTGGAGGCCCATGAGCGTGGCGAGCGAGGTCGAGCCGTAGGCACGGCATCCGAAGCGGCGGGCGACCGCGGGCGCGTCGACCGCATGGTCGAAGTGGGTATGGCCGACGAGGACGCCCGACGGCGTCGTCGGTGGCGGGCAGGAAGCGGTCGAGCGCGGCCGGTCCGGGACGGCGGTGCGGCGCAGCAGCAGGCTGCGCAGAGGCACCCGCGAGAAGTAGGGGTCGACGTAGAGGCTGCGCCCCTCGTAGGTGAGCCGGTAGCCCGAGACGCCGAGCCACTCGATGCCGAGCCCGTCGGCAAGCGCGACCGGACGCGATTCGAGCTCGGCCAGCGCCTGGAAGTCGTCGCCGCGGCTGATCGCGGCCAGCCTATGTCCTCGCGAGCAGGAGCTTCTCCCTCGCTCGGCGGGTTGACGCCGGCGGCGATCTGTATGCTGCCCGGCGTTCTTGGACCCGTTGCCTAATCCCGGTCCGTACGCGGACGGGGAGCGGGGGAACCAAGTCGTTCGGGGCTAACCCACCTCGCCGGGTGGGGGCGCTGCTTCTTTAGCGCTCGCCCGTCAGCTAACCCCGCAGGCAGAAAAAGGAGAACGGAACCCGTGCCCAAGTCAGCCCTCGCTCGCAAGCCAGCAGCGGCCCTGGTCGGCCTGCGCGGCCGTGCTCGTGCTGGGGCTGCCGGCGGCGGCGAGCGCCGGCTCCGGCGGGGTCGGTCCCGACGCGCCGGCGCCGCGCTCCGGTGGCCGGCAGCAAGGCGAAGCTGATTCCGAGCGGCCAGGCGCGCCCGCCGGCCGGCGCCCCGAAGCAGGTCCAGGCCGCGATCGCCGCCGCGAACAGCATCGACGACGCCGGCTACTGCACGCGGCGGCGGCCACGGACGTCAAGTGGCAGCTGCTACGACTGCTCCGGCGCGGTCAGCTACGTGCTCGGCCCCGAGGGCGCCGGGATCCTCGACTCCCCGCTCGACTCGGGCTCGCTTCGCGAAATGGGGCGAGCGCGGGCGCGGCACCTGGATCACCGTCTACACGAACCCCGGCCACGCTTACGTCGTCGTCGCCGGCCTGCGCTTCGACACCTCGATCCCCGACGACGGGGAGGAGGGGCCCGGCTGGTCGAAGGACGTCAAGGCGGGGCGCGTCAACGGGCCGTTCCAGAAGCGCCACTTCCTCGGCCTCTAGCCGCCCGCCCGGGGTGCCGGCCTGAGCCCGGGCTACGCGCCTTCGGGCGTGTACCGCACGGGCAGCGTCTTCAGCTGGTTGAGGAACAGCGAGCGCGCGTGGGTGGGCTCGCCGGCGAGCTCGATGTCCGGGAAGCGGCGCAGCGTCTCTTCCAACAGGACCTTGATCTCGAGTCGCGCCAGCGCGGCGCCGAGGCAGAAGTGCCGGCCGCCGGCGCCGAAGGCCTGATGGTCGGGCCTGCGGGTGACGTCGAGCCGCTGCGGGTCGGGGTAGACCTCCTCGTCGCGGTTCGAGGCCACGTACCAGAGCAGCACCTTGTCGCCCTGCGCGGATGGTCCTGCCGTGGACCTCGACGTCGCGGGTGGCGGTGCGCCGGAAGTGCGCGAAGGCCGGGTAGCAGCGCAGAAGCTCCTCGACGGCGCCCTCGATCAGACCCGGGTCGTCGAGCAGCAGGGCGAGCTGATCGGGGTTCTCGAACAGCCCGAGCATCGCCGCTGGTGAACACCGACCGGGTGCTGTCGTTGCCGGCGGCGCCGAGCAGGCCGAGCCCCATGAAGATCTCGGCGTCCGACAGCCGCTCGCCGTCGACCTCGGAGTGCACGAGCACGTCGATCAGGTCGTCCATGCCGGGGCTCTGGCGGCGCTCGGCGACCATCTCCATGGTCTCGTCCCAGTTGCGGCTCATCATCTCGACTACGGCCTCCTCGGTCGGGCGCAGGTCCTCGTCGCCGAAGCCGAGCACCATGTTCGTCTCCTCGATGTGGCGCTGGTCGTCCTCCTCCGGGGTGCCGATGAACGAGCCGATCACCCGCGCGACGACCGGCCCGGCGACGTCGTTGACGAGGTCGCACTCGCCGCGGCTCGGCGACCCGGTCGAGCACGCGGTTGACGATCCCGCGGATCCGCTCCTCGTGCTCGGCGATCCGCTTCGGCGTGAAGCCGCGCTGGAACAGCGCCTTGATCCGGTCGTGGCGCGGCGGGTCCATCGAGATCATCTGCTGTTGCTGGCCCTCGAGCGGGATCCCGAAGTCGTCGAGGACCATGATCCCGCCGACGTGCGAGGAGAAGGTCTGCCAGTCGAGGCTCACCGTCGCGCAGGTCGGCGGCTCGGGTCAGCGACCAGAAGCCCGCCTCCTCGGGGTAGTCGTCGAGCGGGCTCCAGTGGACCGGCGCCTCGCGGCGAAGGCGGGTGAACAGCTCGTGGGGCGGACCGTCGTCCCAGAGGTCGAGGTCGCCGAGGTCGATCCGGTCGAGGTCCCGCTCGGCGATCACGTTCATCCGCGTCCTCCTCCTCGGTTCGCCCGTCGCGCCACAACCGGCATACTACAGGTGTAGTGGCGGGAGCAGCGACACCGACGGAGGCTCGTGACCGACGCGCGATGCTCGCCGACGCGGCGCTCGAGGTGCTCGAGGCCGAGGGCGGCCGCGGGCTGACCCACCGCGCCGTCGACCGTCGCGCGCGGCTTCCGCAGGGTTCGACCAGCAACTACTTCCAGACCCGCGAGGCGCTGCTGACGGCGGCGCTGCATGCGCCTGGTCGAGCTCGAGCAGCCGTCGGTGCGCGCGATGGAGGCGCTCGTCCCCGACGGGCCCTACGCGCCTCGCCGGGCGGCCGAGCTGGTCGCCGAGCTGGTCGCGCGGCTGGCTCACCGCGGAGCGCGCCGGGCTGGCGCGTCGCCCGCTACGAGCTCTTCCTCGAGGCGCGCCGCCGCCCGCAGTTCCAGCTCGCCCTCGACGAGGTCCGGCGCGAGTACCTGCTGCTGGTCGAGCGAGCTGCTGCCGGCGGCGGGCTGTCGCGATCCCCGCCGCCACGCCCCTCAGCTGCTGGCGCTGCTCGACGGGCTCGTCCTCAACCAGCTCCTGCAACCGGCGACGGCGCTCCCCGACGAGGGGCTCGTCGATCAGCTCGAGCGCTTCTTCGAGACCTGTTGAGGCAGACTCAGGCTCGCACCCGCCGAATGGAGGACGAGATCAACCGGGGCAACATCGCCAAGCCGACGTTCGAGTACGACCAAGACGATCCCGAGGGCTTTCGCAGCGGCATGGCGCGCTTTGGGCCGGCGCTGGGCGCCGTCGAGACCGGCACCAGCGTCTACGAGCTGCCCCCCGGCCAGGCGCTCTGCCCGTATCACTACGAGCACGCCGAGGAGGAGTGGCTGCTGGTGCTCGAGGGCAGGCCGACGCTCCGCGAATCGGGGGCCACGACCGAGCTCGAACCCTGGGACCTGGTCTTCTTCACCACCGGGCCGGCGGGGGCCCACGGGCTCCGCAACCGGACCGAGGAGACGGTCCGGGTGCTGATGTACTCGACCGTCAAGTACCCGGCGGTCACGGTCTACCCCGACAGCGACAAGGTCGGGGTCTGGACGGAGGGCAAGGTCGACAACGTGATCGTCGAACGCTCGAGCGCGGTCGAGTACTTCCACGGCGAGGCCTGAGCGGTAGGTTTCCGGCCGATGGCAGGGAGGCGTCGCCGGATCGTGATCATGTGCGGGCTCGCGTTGGCCCTGGCCTGCGCCGCCCCCGCCGCCTCCGCCGCCCCGGACACGACCACCTGGCTGTGCAAGCCCGGGATCACCAACAACCCGTGCAAGCCGGGCTTCGACACCACCCGGCTCTCGCCCGCCGGCGAGGTGCTCGGCGTCGACCGGCTCACGCCGGACCCGAAGAAGAAGGTCGACTGCTTCTACGTCTATCCGACGGTCAGCGACGACCCGACCCCAAACTCCGATCTCGAGATCGACCCGGAGGAGCGCTCGATCGCCCTCTACCAGGCGGCCCGCTACGCGCTCCACTGCCGCGTGTTCGCCCCGATGTACCGCCAGCTCACCCTGGCGACGATCACGTCCGGTGGATCGGTGACCGAGGAGCAGGCCCAGCTCGCCTACGACGACGTCGTCCGCGCCTGGAAGACCTACCTGAGCAAATACAACGACGGCCGCGGCGTGATCCTGCTCGGCCATTCGCAGGGGACCTACCTGCTGCGCCCGCTCATCCGTGAGTACATCGACAACAAGCCGGGGGTTCGCAAGCGCCTGGTCTCGGCGCTGCTGTTGGGCGGCAACGTGGCTGTCGCCGAGGGCAGCAATGTCGGCGGCGACTTCAAGCACGTCCCGGGCTGCGAGTCGCCGAAGCAGATCGGCTGCGTGATCGGGCTCTCGACCTTCAACGCTCCGGTGCCGGCGGACGCCCGCTTCGGCCGGCCCGGCACCAGGCTCGACCCCGCCGGGACGCCCGCCGACGGCGACGTGCTCTGCAGCAACCCCGCGGCGCTCGGCGGCGGCTCCGCCACCTTGCGCACCGTATATCCGAGCGCCCCGTTCGCCCCGGGGACGACGATCGGGATCGCGACCGAGGCCGTGGGGATCCCGCGAGTGCCGGTGTCCACGCCGTGGATCCAATCCGAGGCCTACACCGGGGAGTGCTCCTCGGCCGACGACGCCGACGTGCTCCAGATCGCCCCGATCGGCGGGGCGCCGGTGCTGCGCGCGATCCCCGACGCGACGTGGGGCCTGCACCTCGTCGACGCGAACATCGCGCTCGGCAACCTCACCGCGGTGGTCAAGCGCCAGATCAAGGCCTACGTCAAGGCTCTCCAGCGCTAGCGTCGTCCGGGATCCGGCCGACCCGCATCGCCAGCGGCCGGATCGCGTAGAGGAGCAACGCCCAGCAGAACAGCAGCGGGGCCAGCAGCACCGGGATCAGGGCTCCAACCAGCCAATCGGTGGGGACCCGGGCGATCCCCCGGGTCCCGGTCGCCAGGTAGGCGGCGACGATCACCGCCGGGACGGCGAACGCGGCGACGGCCGTCCACACGGGCTGGTCGTCGCCGAGCCAGCCGAACAGCGCCTCGCGATGGACGACCGCGAGCGCGATCGTCGCCGCCAGGGCAGCGAGCGCCAGCGCCTTGGCCACCGGCGAGGCGCCGAGGGCGTAGGCGGCGAGGCGAAAGAAGCTCCGCCGACCGGTTCTCAGCACCCGCAGGTAGCGATCCGTCGGGCGCTCCAGCAGCCCGGTGACGGCGCCGAAGCGCCACCGATCCGGGTCGATCGCCGGCGTCGGCCGGGCGCCGAGCGACTCGAAGCCCTTCTCGCATAGCTCGTGCGCGCTGATCAGATAACCGTCGGCAGAGAGCGAGAACGCCTCGGTGTCGTTGAAGAAGTCGAGGTCGGTCCGCAGTCGGGCCAGCGCCTTCTGCACCTCGGGGTCGACTCCGAACTGCGAGCAGTGCACCGCGCCCTCCCGCTCGCTGGTCGCCTCGGCGAGCGAGTCGCCCGGGGCCAGCGCGCGGCCGGTCAGCCCCTTGCGCAGGTGCATGAGCGCGAACTCACGCTCCCGGGAGGAAACGTGGATCAGCTGCTCGTCGCGAATCCGGTCACCCTGGATGCTCATCGAGCGGGTGACCACCGCCGGCACCCGGCCCGAGGGCTTCTCCTCGTCCGGGAGCTGCAGCGAGGCGTCGCTGATGATGAGGTGGGTGCAGCCCTCGTCGAACAGTCCCTGGACGCCCTGGTTGTCGGCGACGCCGCCGTCGACGAGCTGCACCGTGATCCCGTCGTAGAGATCGCTGATCGCGAGCGGGTGAAAGAGCCCTGGCACGCAGGCCGAGGCGGCTACCGCCAGCGCGAGCGGGAAGTCGCGCTGGGGCTTCGGTCACCCGGGGCTTCCCCTCGCGCAGCTCGAAGTAGCCCTGCTCGAGGCGGATGTTCTTGTCGGCGTCCTCGACCACCCGCCGCATCTCCTCGTTGTCGGGGAGAGGCTCGCCCATCCGTACGGCCTCGAACCGCCAGTGCCGGCCGGAGTTGAGCGTGGTCGCGTTCACCAGCAGGATCGGCACCTTGGCGCTCAACAGGTCGTTGTCCTCGTCGGGCTTGAACCCCTCGCCGACGCCCGGCGGCTCGATCAGCAGCTCGCGCAGCTCCACCTGCGCGTTGGCGCCCCAGCGGGTCTTCGACCGCTCGCCCTCCCAGGCGGGGTTGTAGAGGTAGAGGTCGTAGAGGTCGCCGATCCGGTCCGAGCGCGAGTAGCGCCGCGAGGCCATTGCCAGGTTCTTGAACGGGTTGAGGAAGATCCGCCCGCGGATGTTGCGGCGGACCATCGCCCGCAGGCGCTCGGCGACGTCGGCGACCAGGTCGCAGTACATCTCGTCGGTGATCTCGCCCTGCGGGCGGGTCTGCAGCAGCCATTTCAGCCGCAGCTAGAACGCGGCCCCGACGATCGAGCCGCCGGAGACCGTCGAGACCACCTCGATCCGGCGCAGCAGGCCGAGCTCGGCGAGGCGGGCGAGCACTCCCAGGTGGAAGAAGGCGGCCCGGAACCCGCCCCCCGAGAGCGCCAGACCGATCTTTGGTTGAGCGCTCACCGTCATCCGCAGCGAGCCTAACCCCAACGCTTCGGCGCCCGAGCAGCGACAATCTCGCCCATGGCCGGGATCGTGAAGCCGAAGCCGGAGTGCCGGCACTGTGGCGCGGTGCTCGAGCACACCCTCAGCCGCTGCCCGCGCTGCGAGCGGCGCTCCTGGCTCAACCTGCTGCTCGGCAGTTGGGGACAGCGATACTGAGGTGCGCTACGTCGTCGACGGCATGAACGTGATCGGTACCCGGCCGGACGGCTGGTGGAAGGACCGCGACGCGGCGATGCTCCGGCTCGTCGACCGGCTCGAGCGTTGGGCGGCGCGGACCGGCGCCGACGTCACGGTGGTCTTCGAGCGCAAGCCCAACCCGCCGCTCTCCTCGTCCGTGATCGAGGTGGCGCACGCGCCCAAGGCCGGCCCGAACTCGGCCGACAACGAGATCGTCCGCCGGGTGCGCGCCGACCCGGATCCCGGATCGATCAGGGTGATCACCTCCGACAACGTGCTCTCGAACATCGTCAGCGGTCTCGGGGCGATGAGCGAGCCCGCGGCGCCGTTTCGCGACCGCATCGACTAGCGCCGATGGCCGCCCGCGTCTACGTGATCGAGCTCGCCCCCGAGGCCGGCCGGCGCCGAGACCCGCGGATTCCCTGGGTCTACGTCGGCTCCAGCGCCCGCGATCCCGAGATCCGCTTCGACCAGCACCGCCGCGGCTACAGGTCGTCGGGCCTGGTGAAGCGCTTCGCGCTTCGCCTGCGCCCCGACCTCTACGAGGACCTGGCGCCGTTTCGCAGCTCAAAGGAGGCCACCGACGGCGAGCTCCAGCGGGCACGCGAGCTCGCCGGCGCCGGTTTCGTCGCCCACAGCGACGGCGTCTCCCACGGGGCCGAGGGCGGCGCGTGGAGCGAGTGGGGCTCGGGGCGGCTCGAACCGGTCGCCGGCCATGTCGACGCGGCGGCCACGGAGCTGACCGAGTGCGCGTTCGAGCCGCTCACGGCTGACCGTTGCGCCCGGCTGCTCCACGGCGAGCGCGGCTTCTGGGTCCCCGACCACGTCGATCAGGCCGACCCGCCGCCCGCCTACGGGCTGTTCGCCCACGTGGCATTGCCGGTGCTGGTGCGGAGGGTCGAGCGGCTGGCCGACGGCCCGAAACCAGGCTAGGCTCGCGAGCGCTCCCCGCGTGAGCGACTCGATGACCACCTCACAGGACAGCCCCGACCACCCCCCGCCGCCGCGTTCGGAGTCCAACTGGACGGCGGGCCGGGTGGTTGGGATGGTCTTCTCCAGCATCGCCGCCCTGATCGGGATCGGCCTGCTGCTCGGCGGGCTGGCCCTGATCGCGGTCCACGGCTTCGCCCGCGACGACGAAGGCTTCTACACCTCGGACACGGAGCCGCTGCGAAGCGCCGCCTATGCGATCACCACGGACGAGATCAGCCTCGACGCGGACATCGCCGACGACGTCCCCGAGGACCTGCTCGGCACCCTGCGGATCAGGGCCGAGGCCGCGACGGCGAGGCCGATCTTCCTCGGCATCGGCCGCAGCGCCGACGTCGAGCGCTACCTCGCTCGAGTCGCCCGCTCCCAGCTCACCGACTTCCGTCGTGGGGAGGCCGTCTTCGATCAGATCCCGGGGCGGGCGCCGCGAGGCCGCCCCGGCGCCGAGGCGTTCTGGGTCGCCCAGAGCGAGGGCGCCGGCCGGCGCGAGGTCGAGTGGGACCCCGAGGCGGGGGTGTGGACGGTCGCGGTCCTGAACGCGGACGGCCGCCGGGGGGTCGCGGTCGAAGCCGACATCGGTGCCAAGGTCGGCTGGCTGATCTGGGTCGGGGTCGGGCTCACGATCGTCGGCCTGCTGGTCACCGCGACCGCGATCGCCCTGGTCGTCATGGTCAGTCGCCGCGCCTCGCGCGATCAGGACGACTAACCGTCCACTCCGCGATCCACCTAGCCTTGGTGCGCCTCGAGCGCCTCAGCAGGCAGACGCCGGCTACGTCAACGGAGGGTTCCGAGCGGTGATCGACTGGTCGGGCGAGGCTGGTGGAGCGATCGGGAATCCGCTCGGAGTGCGCCGGAACGCTCCCAGCAGGCGCCCGGTGACGGCGATCGAGATCCCGAGCATCCCCGAGAGCGCGACGACGTCCATCGGCCCGTCGCTGCGAACCAGGGCGATTGCCGAGATCAGCGCAGCGAGGGCGACGAGGACGACGCAGACCCCGCGGTGAAAGCGTCCGGCCTCCGAGTGAGGCCACGGGTCGAGCGACCGAACGATCTCGCGACCGCGGTCGGAGTCGGTGCACTCGGCCTTCGCCGGGCAGGCGTTGCAGATCTGGGGGCGCGCGCGGTAACTGGCCAAGCGCCGACGGTGGTCGGTCTCGACCCGATGCAACTGCTCGCCCTCCGGGCACTCCCAGAGGTCGAGCTCCGGCCGGAAGCTGAACCCGGCCGTCCGGTAGCGGCCGCTGCGCCGGTGCGAGTGGCGCGCGACCAGGTCGAGCCCGGTGGCGGTCAGCAGCAGGAAGATCGCGTAGCCCGCGGCGAGCAGGGCCTCGGCGCTCATCGTCGTCCGTCGTCAGCACGCATCGGCGAGACCGCCGCCGAGGTCTCGGGCGCCGCGACCGTGATCTCGGTGAACAGGATCTCGTCCGGCTCCTCCTCGCCTGTACCGCTGACGCGGTGACGAACACCGAGGTAACACAGGTAGAGGACCGGAAGGACACCCCCGCCGATGAACAGGATGTCGCCGGGCAGGCGAATCCACTCGAGCAGCGCGTTGGTGTCGTTGGTCAGGAACTCCAGCGACCGCGCCGCGAAGTAGCCCGAGTCCACCGATTCGTAGAGCTGGATCAACCCAAGCGGAAACAGGGTCGCAAAGGTCATCCAAGCGAGCCCGATGTTGAGCGACCAAAAGCTCAGCCTTGCGAGCCGGTCGGGCCATCGGTCGTCGGGGATCAGATAGCGCAGGCAGAAGAGCGCCAGGCCGACGGCCAGCATCCCGTAGACCCCCATCATCGCCGCGTGCGCGTGGTTAGCGGTCAACGCGGTGCCGATCTCGTAGTAGGAGACGATCGGCAGGTTGACCAGGAAGCCGAAGATCCCGGCGCCGAGGAAGTTCCAGAAGCCGACCGCGACCAAGAACATCACCGCCCACCGGTGCGGGAACGGCGTCGCCGAGCGCGACTCTTGACGCGCGCCGAGCTGCAGGAAGCTCCACGCCTCGACGGTCAGGAAGGTGAGCGGGATCACCTCGGCGGCCGAGAAGACGGCGCCCAGTGCCATGTGCTCGGCTGGCTCGCCAGAGAAGTAGAGGTGGTGCATGGTGCCGATCACGCCGCCGACCGAGTACAGGAGGATGTCGAGGAAGACCACGGTCAGGGCGACGCGCTCGCGGACGACGCCGAGCAGGACGAAGACGTAGGCGACCATCACGGTCGTGAACAGCTCGAGGAAGTCCTCGACCCAGAGGTGGACGACCCAGAAGCGCCAGAAGTCGGTGACCGTGAAGCTGTCGCCGGAGCGCGCCAGCAGCCCGACCGCGTAGAAGGCCGGGATCGCGAGCGCCGCGAAGAAGAAGAGCCACGGCAGGTTGCCCCGGCTCTCGCGCCGCAACCGGCCGCGCAGACCGCGGAAGATCAGCGCCGCCCAGAAGAACAGCCCGATCACGAGCAGGACCTGCCAGAAACGCCCGAGGTCGAGGTACTCGAACCCCTGGATGCCGAAGATCGAGCCGTCGTCGCCGAACCAGCCATGGACGCCGCCGAACTCACCGATCAGGCTGCCGAAGACGACGATCGCGAGCGCGGCAAGAAGGCCGTATGCGAGCCAGTGCTGACGCTTGGGCTCGCGTCCCGTGATCATCGGGGCCAGGAAGATCCCGGCGGCGAGGAACGAGGTCGAGACAAAGAAGATCGCCAGTTGCACGTGGAAGGTGCGGGCGAGGTTGAATGGAAGCAGCTGGGCCAGGTCGATCCCGAAGAAGTCGCCGAGCTCGGCCCGGTAGTGCTGTGAGGCCGCACCCACCATTGTTTGAATCAAGAACAGCGCGGCCATCACCAGGAAGAACCAGGCACAAGCGCGCTGCGCGGGCGTCAGCGTCACCTCGCTGGGTTTGCGGAAGGAGAGCGCCGCCTGCTCGCGCCCGTGCCAGCCGAGGAAGTTCCAGCGCCCGAATGCGGCGAACAGCAGGCCGATGCCCCCGAGCAGCGCGATCAGCGAGACGACGCTCCAAAGCACGACGTTGGCGGTAGGCCCGTTGTCGACCAGCTCCTCGGGCGGCCAATTGTTGGTGTAGGAGTAGTTGTGGCCGGGTCGGCGGGCTGAGGCAGCCCAGGCCGACCAGCTGAAGAACGCAGTCAGCTGGTGGATCTGGCGGGGGTCGTCGAGGGCATCGGGGCGCAGCCCCAGCTCGGTGGTCGACTTGCCGAAGTGATCGGCATAGTGGCGCTCGAGTTCCTCGAACGCGCGCGCCTGCGCGTCCGTGTAGGTGAGTGTGTCGGTGTCCGAGTCGTAGCGATTCGCCTGGAAGTCGGCGATCGTTTGCTGGCGCGCCCGGTCCGAGTCGGCGCCGCCGTAGCGGTCCTCGACCGAGAGCGCGGCTCGGTGCAGGTAGTCGGCCGTGTAGTCGGGCCCGAGGTAGGCGCCGTGCCCGAAGATCGAGCCGTACTCCATCAGCCCGTTGTTGAGGAAGACCTTCTGGCCCTGGCTGATGTCCTCGCCCGTGAACAGCGTTTGCCCCGCCGGGTCCACGATCCTGTCCGGGATCGGCGGGTCGGCGGCGTAGGTCCGATAGGCGAGCAGCCCGAGGACGAAGAACCCGAACAGGACGACGACGATCGAGGCCTGGACCCAGCCCTTCGAGACCAGGAGTTGGCGCCGCGGGTTCTCCTCCGCCATCGCGGCAGCAATGAAAACACAAACCGTGGTGGCTGAGGGCCGCGGCGAGCGCGCAGTCATCGTTCCCTGCTCAACGTTTCACGCGTTGTCGATTACAGTCCGAAGTGCGATGGCCAATCGACGGCTGAAAGCCTTCATCGCAGGTGGGGGCGTCGCTGGAGTTGAAGCTTTCTTGGCGCTTCGAGACCTGGCGGGCGACCGAGTCGATGTGACCCTCGCTTCACCCACGCCCGAGTTCGTCTACAAGCCGCTGGCGGTAGAGCAACCGTTTTCCCTCGAGCCGGCCACCAGGCTCGAACTCGCCGCCCTTCTCTCGGAGGGCGGAGGCACCTTCGTGCAGAAGGGGCTTCGACGTATTGACGCCGATCGACGCACCGCCGAGCTCGACGACGGCGCCAGCGTCGAGTTCGACACTGCCGTTGTCTGCGTCGGGGCGAAGCCACGGGTCGCCTTCGGTCATGCCGAGACCCTGCGAACGTCCGGCGAGCCGATCGATATCGACGCGCTCTTGCGCCGGGCGGCCGAGCACGAAACCGGGCGGATGGTCTTCATGGTTCCGCCTACCGGGAGTTGGCCACTCCCCGTTTACGAGCTGGCACTGATGGCCGAGAGGCGCGTGCGCGAGCTGTCCCTGGACGTGCGAATCACGATCGTGACGCCCGAGCCCGAGCCTCTGAGTGTGTTCGGACATATCGCCAGTGACGCCGTGTCTTCGATGCTCGCGACACGCGGAATCGACGTGCGCACCAGTGCCCGCGCCCATGAGGGGCCGGATGGCTCGATCCTGCTCGACCCCGGCCAGGAGCGCCTCAGCGCCGGCGCGGCGGTCGCGCTTCCCGAGCTCCACGGCCCGGCGATCCCCGGGCTGCCCACGGATGAACGAGGCTTCATCCCGATCGACGAGCATGCTCGAGTGCGAGGCTTGACCGGCATCTACGCCGCCGGCGACGGGACCAATTTCCCGATCAAGCACGGTGGCCTCGGAACTGAGCAGGCCGACGCTGCGGCCGAGGAGATCGCCGCTCAAGCGGGGGCATCGGTGGAACCTGCCCCCTTTCGGCCAGTGATCCGCGGCAACCTGATCACGGGCGACGAGTCGCTCAACCTGCAAGCTGACATCGCCGGTGGCGGGGGAGAGGGTGTCACGAGCCTCGACTACCTCTGGTGGCCGCCGCAGAAGATCGCCGGCAAGTACCTGGCAGCGGAGCTCGGCGGGCGCACGCCCCGATCGCTTGGGACGCCTCCCGAGCATGGAATCGAGGTTGAGGTCTCGCTGGGCACCGATTGGCACCGTGAGCCGATGGCGGTCGACCCCCACTCGCCCAATGCGGTCGATTAGCCGACCAACGATGCTGCGATCGCGACGAAGACGGATCCGGTTCCTCGCAGGACTTAGGTCCGGTACCGCCGTCGGCTCTGGATCAGCGCGTGGTTGAGGATCGTCTCGTCGTCGTCCTCGCGAGCGATCACGACGAGCTTGTTCCAGGCGCCCGGATAAACGACCCGCTCGTTGTAGACCTGGGTTCGAAAGCGCTCGGCGTAGACGGCCGGGAGGGTGTCGCCGATGCCGTACATCCGCCGACCTCCGTCACTCCCACGGATGACTGCGACGAGCTCACGGCTCCAGCGAGCTCGTCAAGAACGCCGACGACAACCTGCTGCCGAGCCTCAGCGAGCTACCCGGCTTCCACGGCTACTACCTGATCGAGGCCGGCGACGGCGTCATGAGCTCGATCGGTTTCTTCGACACCTCGGCCCACGCTGACGAGTCGACCCGCGTCGCCTCCGACTGGGTGCGCGAGCAGAAGCGCGAGCGCGCACTGCCGAACCCGCCGAAGGTCACGAACGGCGAGGTCGTCGTGCAGAGGACCGGCGAGCTCGTCCAGGTGTAAGGGCTCCCAGCACGCTCGTTATCGGACAGAAGGCCCGCGTCTGGCGGGCCTGCTTTCTGTCTCGACTCGTACTCTCGGAGTCGGCGAAGCCGGGGCAGGGCGGGCGCGATAACCGCTCAGAGGGGCGGATCAGGCGCCGAGCTCGCGGATCAGCTTCCGGTAGGCCTCGAACGCCGGCTTGCGCGAGTAGTCGTCGCGGAGCAGGCCGAAGAACGACTGGAAGTTCGGGCCCTGGCTGTTGTTGTCGCGGAGGCCGAACCAGTTCAGGGCGGTGACGTTGTAGGTGCCGCGGTGGCGGTGGACGGCGTTCACGAACGAGGTCAGCGCCTCGACCTGTGCCTGCTCGCTGCGGCCCGGACCGGTCGGATAGCCCATCTCCTCGAGGTGGATCGGCATCCGCGCGCCGAAGCCGGCCAACGGCATGTAGCACTCGCGGACCTGCGCGATCGCCTCGAGGAGCGCGTCGCCGGGGTTCTCGATCGTCGGCGGGATGAACGTCCCCGGGTAGGCGTCGATGCCCACCCAATCGGTCGCCTTGCGCAGGCGCTTGCCGCCGGCGGCGCCGACCGCGCGCCAGAAATCTGCGTCGCTGTTGCCGTACCGCCAGGCGTAGTTGAACCCGGTCGCGAGCTGGCTGTGGCCGAGCCTGCGGGCCTCGCGCTTGGCCGCGGGGACGCCGCGCGCGAGCGCCTCCACCGCGTTGGCGTAGGCGCCGTCCGACGTGTTGGGCGAGAAGGTGATGTTGACCTCGTTCGTGATCTGCAGCCCGACCACGTTCTCGATCGGCCCGAACGCCCGCACCACCCGGCGAACGTAATCGAGCCAGGCGCCGATGTCGCCCTCCTGTGCCGGCGCCGGGTGGTACCGGACCTGGAGCTCGACCTCGAACCCGAGCCTCGAGTAGTGGCGGGCCATGCGTTGGAACTCCCTGATCCCGGCCTTCCCGTCGGCCTGGAAGAGCCGGTTGAGCCGCAGGTTCAGTTCCCGCTCGCCCTTCAGCCGCAGCAGCGCGGCGTCGCGCTTGGCCTTGTCCTCGGGAACGACCGGAGTCGTCTGCGCCGCACCCGCCTCTCCCGCCAGCCGCGGCCCGACCCCGAACTCGAGCCTGGCCCCGCCCGCCGGCCGGTCGTCGGCGTAGCTCTGGTCGCAGTAGGGATCCGGTGAGTCGGCCGGCGGCGTCTCCGACGGCGGGATCGCGCCCGGCAAGTCCCAGGGGATCGCGCTCGCGCCACCGGCCAGCGCCAGCGACGCCGCCGCCGCGGCGACCAGGGCCAGGCAGGTCGCCGCCCAGTCGATCCGCCGCTCATCGCGGCACCGTAGCCGGTCGTGGGATCGCGCGGGCAGGCTCAGGTGAGTCGCTTACGCATCAAGACGAGCGAGGCGCCTCCGATCGGGCGCCGCCCGTACTCGAGATACCCGATCCGCCGGTAGAGCGCCAGGTTCTCGACCATCCTCTCGTGGGTGTAGAGGTGGATCGAGTCGAATCCCGCCCGGCGCGCCTCGGCCTCCGCGAGCTCGAGCAGGATCCTGCCCAGCCCGCGGCCGCGATCGGCGGGATCGACGGCGACGTTCTCGATCGTGAAGCCGGCGTCGGTGACCGCGAGGACCAGCACCCCGACAATCGCCTCGCCGCTCTCGGCAAGGATCACCTCGTGGTCGCGGATCACCCGCGCGTAGTCCTCGGCCATCGGGCCCGGCCGCCCGCCGAGCCGCTCGACGTAGTGGCCGTAGGCGCGGTCGACCAGCGCCGTCACCGCCTTGGCGTCGACGAGCGCCGCCCGGCGGAGCGTATAGCCGTCGCAGGCGCGGCCGGGGCTCACGGCTTCCTCGCATCGAGTGGCAGGTTCGCCTCGTATACGGGAGTCAACTTACCGCTCGGGTGGATCGTCGGCACGCCCCCGATCTGACAAGATCGGGGGGTGATCGGGAGTGTCGCCCGGGTTCTGTCGGTGGTCGCGAGCGCGGCCGCGCTCGCCGCGCTCGCGCCCTCCGCGGCGGCCGCGAAGGCCGAGACCCGGGACGTGCTCGTGGTCAGCAACAACTGGGCCGGGACGGCCGACCTGGTCGATCCGCACACCTTCAAGCGCCTCGAGCGCGTCAACGTGATCCCCGACGCCCAGGAGCGCCTGGCCGAGATCGCCGCCGACCCGCTGGCGACCTTCTACTTCGACAACATCCGCACCCTCGTCGGCGAAGGGCACAACCAATACGTCGACGACGGCTTCACCTCCCCGGACGGCCGGTTCGTCTACTTCTCGCGCCCGAGCTTCGCCGACGTGGTGGCGATCAACCTGAAGACCGAGCGGATCGCCTGGCGAACCCGGATCGACGGCTGGCGCGCCGACCACATGGCGCTGTCGCGAAACGGGCGCCGGCTGCTCGTCTCGGCGTCGACCGCGAACGTGATCGACGTCATCGACACCCGCAGCGGTGCGATCACCGCCCGGATCCCGTCCGGCGACTCGCCGCATGAAAACAACTTCTCCGAGGACGGCAAGCTGATCTACCACGCGAGCATCGGGTTCGTCTACACCGCCGCCGACGACCCGTCGCAGGACTCGACCAAGGGCACTCGTGTGTTCGAGGTGATCGATGCCCGCACGCTCGAGGTCCTGCGCACGATCGACATGGGCCAGAAGCTCGCCGAGGCCGGCTACCCGGGCATGAGCTCGGCGGTGCGCCCGATGGCGATCAGCCCGAGCGAGCGCTACGTCTACTTCCAGGTCTCGTTCTTCTTCGGGATCGTCAAGTACGACCTCAAGCGAGACCGGGTCGCCGGGGTGCTCGACCTGCCGCTCGCGGATGCCGAGGGCCTGCCGCGGACGGAGTTCCTGCTCGACTCGGCCCACCACGGGCTGGCGATCGACCCCGAGGGGAAGAAGCTCTGCGTCGCTGGGACGATGTCCGGCTATGCGGCGTCGTGACCACCAAGCCCTTCAGACTGCAACGCACGACCCACGTCGGCGAGGGCCCCTACTGGTCGGCGTCGAGCGAGGACGGCAAGTACTGCTTCGTCTCGGTCGCCGGCAACGACCGAGTCGCGGTGATCTCGTTCGAGACCGGGCGCGAGATCGACCGGATCAAGGTCGGCGACCACCCGCAGCGGATGCGCACCGGAATCATCCGGGCCGCCTACCTGGGCTGACGCTATTCGTCCGCGATCCATCGGCACCGCGCGGCCCCGGGCACACGCGGGCATGGATCAATCATCTAGTGTCGATTGACCGATGGCCGCCACGGGCGAGGGAGAGCTGAGCGGGCTCCTGCACGGGGCCGTCGCCCGCGGCGAGTTCGGCGCTCTGGGCGAGCTGCTCTCGCCGGCGGCCGTCCTCGACGCCAGCAGCGAAGCGGGGCGTCGGCGAGTACGCGGGCCCGAGGCGATCGTCGCCCACCTGTCGAAGCCTGGCCCCGGCGAGTTGTTGCACTGGGAGGCGCAGGAGTGGCCCTCGGGGATCGCCGCGACCTTCGAGTGGCGGGGGCGGAGCGGCGTCGATCGTCGTCGCTGGTACCTGCGCACCGACGGCGGGCAGGTCGTCGGCCTCTGGAGCTACGCCGCGCGGCCGAGCGCGGAGGCCGAAGCGGAGCTGTCGCGGGCGGTGCTCGAGCGGATCGGAGCGGGCGCCCGCCGCGCCGCGCTCGCGCACGCGGGCAACTCGGGAGCGGCGCTCGAGCGGGTGACGCTCGCAGACGGCGGCGAGCGAATCGCCAAGCGGGTCGGACCGGCCGCCGACTGGCTCGGGCGGGTGACGGGGGACCGGGGGAGGACGGCGCTGCTCTGGCGGGCCGGTGCCTTCGCTCGGATGCCGGCAACGCTCGACCACGGAATCGAGGACGTGGTCGCGGACGGCGACCATTGGTGGGTGGTGATGCGCGACCTCTCGGCGACCTTCATCGGCGATTCGCGCCGGCTCTCACGGGCGGAGAGCCGCCGGGTGCTCGAGGCCGGGGCGTCGCTCCACGCGGAGTTCAGGGGTGCGGTCCCTGACGGAGCCGCCGCGCTTGGCGACCGCCTCGCGATGGCGGCCCCTGGGGTCGCCGAAGCCGAGCGCGCCGGATCCGACCTGCTGCCGAAGCAGCTCGACGCAGCCTGGGATGCCTTCGGCGAGTCGGTTCCAGAGGACGTCGGCGTCGAGATCATGGCGGCGGTCCGCGACCCCACGGCGCTCGCGGCCGCCCTCGAGACCGTGGGCCCGGTGACGCTGCTCCACGGCGACCTGCGAGATGACAACCTCGGGTTCACCGACGAAGCGGTGGTCCTGCTCGACTGGGACCTCGCCACCGCCGGGACCCCCACCGTGGAGTTCGCGTGGTATCTCTGCCACGACGCTTGGCGGATCGAGGCCGGCCACGACCAGATCGAGGCCGACTTCCTCGCCGCGGAAGGCGACGCGCTCGAGGATCGCGAGGTCGAGCTGGGGATGCTCAGCGGGCTGGTCCAGTACGGCTGGATCTTCGGTCACTCGTTGCAGGTGCATCCCGATCCGGGCGAGCAGGCCTGGGCCGCCGCCGAGCTCGGCTGGTGGGTGGGGCGCACCCGACGGGCCCTGGAGCTGACCGGCGGCATGCCGCGCTGAGCGTGAGGCCGGCGATTCCTCGCGCCACGGCGTGATCTTTCCGGGATCCTGGGGTTGATCACGGACGGACCCACGCGACGCGAACCGGGAGCGACGATGGATGAGCAAGCGATCGAGCGGCTGCTGACACGCCGCCAGACCATCGGCCTCGCCGGAGCGGCGGGGGCGTCGCTGGTGATCGGGCGGGGCCTGCTCGGGCGGGGCGCCTGAGACGGTGGGCTCCGAGCAGGAGACGCGGTTCAGCCGTCGCGGCGCCCTTGCCGGCGCCGGAACCGTAACGCTTGCCGGAATCCTCGCCGCCTGCGGATCGGGTGAGGAGATGGCCGAGATCGCGACCACGGATGGCGCGACGGCCACGGTCCGGTCACAAGCCGGCGACGGAGCACCGGCCGCCGAGCTCTTCGACGAGGCGGCGACGTGCTCGCTGACCCCGCAGCAGGCCTCGGGCCCGTTCTACTTCGACGTGGACAGGATCCGCAGCGACATCCGCGAGGACCGCCAGGGGACCCCGCTGCGCCTGGCGCTGCGGGTCCGCAACGCGGAGGGCTGCGAGCCGCTGCCGGACGCGGTGGTCGAGGTCTGGCATTGCGATGCCGCCGGCAGCTACTCCGGCTTCGGCTCCGCCGCCGGTGGCGCGGCCGACACGACCGAGACGTTCCTGCGAGGCGCCCAAGTGACGAACGCCGGGGGGATCGTCGAGTTCAGGACGATCTACCCGGGCTGGTATCCGGGTCGGACGATCCATGTCCACGCGATGGTCCACCTCGACCGGACCAGCGTGCTGACGACCCAGCTCTACTTCGATGACACCTTCACGGACCGGGTCCACGCCGCCGCGCCCTACGCGGAGAAGAGCGGGCGGGACACGCTCAACTCCGACGACGCGATCTTCGATCAGGCGCTCGTGCTGACGATGAGCGGCGACGGCGACGGGGATGGTGTCACCGGCGCCCTGACCTTCGACGTGGAGAGCGCCTGACCGAGCGGTGTATCGTCTTGGGCGCCGGTGGTCGCTCGACCCGGCCCCGGCCAGACCGGCGCCGGACGCGGCGCGACATCGACAAGAGGGGTAGCTCTGACGGCATCGCATCCGCCCACCCGATCCGATCCACGACCGGGAAGGTTCGCGCCACCCCCGGACTGGATCGCGGGTTCGCCGGTGCTGACGCGGGCGCACGCGCTCGCGGCCGAGGCACACGGCGAGCAGCTACGGGCCACCGACCAGGCTCCCTTCCTCTCGCACGTGGTCGAGGTCGGGAAGCTCCTTCAGGACGCCGGGTACGACGCGCAGCTCGTCGCCGCCGGCCTCTTGCACGACGCCGTCGAGCGCGGCACCCTGAGCGAGGCGCGGCTTGCGCGCGGAGGTCGACGAGGAGATCCTCGCGCTCGTTCTCGCGCTCACGGAGGACGCCGAGATCAGCTCCTTCGCGGAGCGCAAGCAGGCGCTCCGCGAGCAGGTGGCGGCGGCGGGAAGCGGAGCGATCACGATCTTCGCCGCCGACAAGCTCTCCGACATCCGCGGGCTGAAGCGAGGCATCGGCGCATCCCGTGACTCCATCGAAGCGCGCATGGGGACCACCGTGGAGGCGATGGCCGGGCACTATCGCGACTCCGTCGCGATGATCGAGCAGAGCGAGCCGGAGTCGGTGTTCGTCGCCGCGCTGAAGACGGAGTTGGACGAGCTCGAGGCGGCCCCGCGCTACCCGACCGCCGAACGCTCCGCAGGGCCCGCGCGCGGGCCCGCGGTGCAGGACGCCTCTCGCGCCGGCCGCAGCGAGGTGCCGGCGACGGCGCAGGAGTAGTCGGTCGCCGCGCGCGCCGGGGTCTCGCCCTCGGCGACCGGGACCGCCTCGAGCACGTCGCTCGAGATCGTCAGCCAGGCGGCGAGCCCGCCCAGCGCCGCGAGTCCGGCGCAGGCCGCCATCGCCATGTGAAAGCCGTCGGTCATCGCCGTCGGGTCGTAGAAGCTCTCGCCGGTGAGCCCCGCGATCGCGGGCAGCACGGCGACCGCGAGCAGGCCGGCGACCCGTGCGACGGCGTTGTTGATCCCCGAGGCGATGCCCGAATGGCGCGCGTCGGCGGCGGCCAGGGTCGTCGCCGTGACCGGCGCAACGACCAGCGTGAGGCCGAACCCGAAGACGATCACCGCCGGCAGCACGGTCGAGACGTAGCTGTCGCCGGGATCGATCCGCGTCAACAGCAGCAGCCCGACCGCGATCACCAGCGGGCCCACGGTGAGCGGGATGCGAGCGCCGATCCGCTGGGCGAGGGCGCCCGAGCGCGCCGAGAGCGCGAGCATCAGCGCGGTCACCGGCAGCGACGCGGCGCCGGCGGCGATCGGCGAGTAGCCCAGCGACACCTGCAGGAAGGCGACGAAGAGGAAGAAGAACCCGCCCAGCGCCGCGTAGACGACGAAGGTGACGAGGTTGGCGGCGCTGAACTGCCGCGAGGCGAAGAGCTGCAGGGGCATCATCGGGTTCGGCGCTTCGGCGCTCGGCGAAGATGAACGCGGCCAAGGCGACCACGCCGCCGATCCCGGCCAGCAGGACCAGCGGCGTCGCGCCCGCGCTCGGGGGCCTCGATCAGCGCGTAGGTGGTCCCGGCGAGCCCGAGCCCCGCCAGGGTGGCGCCGAGGAAGTCGAGGCGGCCGCCGGCGGTCGGGTCGCGGGTCTCGGGCACGTGGCGCGCGGCCAACGCGATCACGGCGATCCCGAGCGGCACGTTGATGATGAAGATCGCGCGCCACGAGACCGCCTCGACCAGATAGCCGCCCAGCAGCGGGCCGAGCGCAGTCGCCACGCCGCCGAGCCCGGACCAGGCGCCGATCGCCGGCGCGCGATCGGTCGGGCGAAAGCTCGACTCGATCATCGCCAGGCTGCCGGGCGTGAGCAGCGCCCCGCCGACCCCCTGCAACAGCCTGGCGGCGATCAGGAGCTCGGCCGTCGGCGCCATCGCGCAGAGCACCGACGCCGCGGTGAACAACTCCACCCCGATGACGAACACGCGCCGGCGCCCGTAGCGATCGCCGAGCGAGCCGCCGAGCAGGATCAACGAGGCGAGCGTCAGCAGGTAACCGTTGACGATCCACTGCAGCGAGCTGGTCGAGGCATCGAGGTCCCGCCCCATCTCGGGCAGGGCCACGTTGACGACGGTGCCGTCGAGGAAGGCCATGCCCGATCCCAGGACCGCCACCGCGAGCACCCAGCGGCCCGCGGAGCTGCGATACGCCAGGCCGTCGTTCACCGCGCCATCTTCGTCCATCCGCCGGGCGCGCGTACTCGGCGGGGCGGCCTACCGCTTGTCGGGGCGGCAGGCGGCGACGACAGCCGTAGGGCTAGCTCGCTCCGAGCTCACAGGGGGGGAAATGGGCGGATCCTGACCGCGTGGGAACCACGACGCGGACGAAGTGGCGCCCGGTGGGCCCGGGTGGTATAGGGTCGCACGATGTTCCGTGCGGCCTGGCTCGGCCTGCTCTCGCTTCTCGCCCTCCTCGCGGTGCCGGCGGCGGCGCAGGCCGCCAACGTGACGGTGGCCGGCGGCACGATCACGTTCAACGCCGGCGCGGGCGAGACGAACACCGCGGTCATCGTCAAGCAGCAGACCACTCCGGTCGCCACGATCTACTTCGTGGGCGACCAGAACCCGGACGTCACGGTCACCGCGTCCCCCGCGCAGGGGTGCCTGCCGACGCCGCCGGTCGCGGGCCTCCCCGAGGGCTTCCTGTGCACCGTCCCCAACCTCACCCCCATCACCTCCCTCGTGGAGAACCTGGGCGACCTCAACGACACCGGCGTCATCAGCGCCGGCGCGGCCGGGCCACCCGGCACGATCGACGGTGGTGCGGGCGACGACACCCTCGTCGGCGCCCAGGAGAACGACACGTTCCTCGGTCGTGCCGGGATCGACAGCGTGGCCTACGTCGGGATCTCGGCCGCCAGCATCACGCG
This sequence comes from uncultured Solirubrobacterales bacterium, assembly GCA_963758665.1. GTDB lineage: Bacteria > Actinomycetota > Thermoleophilia > Solirubrobacterales > 70-9 > WHSW01. The sequence continues at coordinate 94,152 of CAVWWH010000001.1, forward strand.
CACGTCCAACGTCACTGCCGTGCTACCGACGGGCGCCTTCGCGTCCTCCGGCAACGGCCAGGCGGGCGAGAACGACAGTCATTGGCGCCGATGTCGAGGGCCTCACGGGCGGCAACGGCGACGACAACCTGACCGGCAACGCCGGGCCGAACACGATCGCCGGCTCCGCGCCCCCCGGCACGCCGGACGTGAATCCGCAGCCCCCGGGCACGGAGAGCACGGACGTGATCAACGGCGCGGGCGGCGACGACACGCTGGTCGCGGGCGACAGCGGCACCGTGAACGGCGGGGACGGCGCCGACACCGTCGTCGGCGGCCGCAGTTTCGCCAACGTCACCGTCCTCAACGGCGGCAACAACGACGACACGCTCGTTTCGGGGACCGGCGAGGGACAACCTGACGGGCGGCACCGGGTCCAACACCCTCGCCTACGTCTCCGTCAGCCAGGGCGGCATCAACATCGTCAGTCGCAGCGTCGGCGTGCTCGTCCGGCTTCCCGAGCCGGGGGCGACCGCCTCCGGCGGGACGATCGGCGGCCAGGAGAACGACGTCATCCACGACGACCTCCGAACCCTGATCGGCTCGAACCGCAACGACTTCCTCATCGGCAGCAACACCGCCGACTCGATCGTCGGGGCAGCCCCGGTGGGCACCGGTAGCGGGGTCGTCGACACGCCGGCGGGCACCGACACGATCTTCGGCCGCGAGGGCGACGACTCCCTCGTGGGCGGCGACCGCGGGCAGATCGACGCCGGCGCCGGCGACGACACAATCGTCGGCGGCCGCAGCACCGCGGCCGGAGACAAAACGGTGATCCACGGCGCCGTCGGCAACGACACGATCGTCTCCGGGCTCGGCAACGACGAGATCTTCGGCGACGCCGGGTCCAACACCCTCGCCTATGCCTCCGTCCAGCAGGCGGGGATCGACATCGTCGACCGGGGGACCAACGGGGTCACCGCCAGGCTCCCCAACCTGGGGCTGACCGCGACGGGCGGAAGGACCGGCGGGCCCGAGCAGGACATCATCCACGACGACATCGGCACGCTCGTGGGCGGCAACGGCAACGACGTCATCGTGGGGAACGATCTCTTCAACCAGCTCCTCGGTGTCGCTCCCGCCGGCACCGAGGGCGTCAGGCCCGGCCCTCCGGGTAACGACTCGATCGTCGGCAACGGCGGCACCGACCTGATGTTCGGCGCCGAGGGCAACGACTTCTTGGTCGGTGGAGCTGGCAGCGACACCTTGCTGGGCTTCGCCGGCAGCGACTTCCTCGTCGGCCAGGGCGGCACCGACAACCACAACGGCGGGGAGGGCAACGACCAGGCTTTCTCCCGGGACGGCGTCGCCGAGGCGGTCACCTGTGGGCTGGGGACAGACAGCGCCCTGGTCGACCCGATCGACACGCAGCCCGCGGGCGACTGCGAGACCTTCAGCGCCGCTCGGGCGGCCGCCAGCCGCTGAGCGGTCCCTGCGCGGGAGTCGTGATCCGCACGCTTGCAGCTTTGGTCGGTGCGAGCGTTGTGGCCCTCTCCACAGCCCAGACCGCGTCGGCATGCTCGTGCGTACCGCTGAACCACGGGTCGTTTGCGCGCAGCGACGCCGCGGTGATCGCCAAGGTGAAGGCGGCTGACTCGTCGACGGACTACGACCTCCGGATCAAGGCGATCCTCAAGGGCGCCAAACGGATCCGCGGTCGAGACATCGTGGTGCATGGTCCCAGCGGTGGTACTGCCACGTGCGGTCTGAACCTCGAGGTCGGCAAGCGCTACGGGCTCCTCCTTGACCGGAGCAACGGTCGTTGGAGCGCTTCCCTGTGCTCTACGACCACCCCGAAACAGATGCGTCGACTCGCCCGAGGTGGGAAGCTCAAGCTCGGCTGTCGCTGACGGAGGAGCGCCGTGGCGGCTAGGGCCACGTCGCGACTTCCCTCGTCTTCACCCCGCATCGCCGGGGACGGAGCGGTTCTTCGAGCGCTTCGCGGTGCGCGGCTCGACGATCGCCCGAACCTTCGTCACGTTGTCGGCATGGCCGAGGAGTCAGAGCACCGGACGGGGGGCACTCCGCGTATCCCTTCGCCGCAGAAAGTTCGTCTTTCCAGGTGATTTCATGCCGGGTTGCCACCCGCGAACGTCCAACGGCTCACTTCAGGGGCGTCACCACGTGTTCTGCGGGCTTGGCGGAGTCGAGGTGGATCTTCGGGAACAGCCGATGAAAACCTCATCTCGGCCGGAATACTTTGGGCGCCGACGGATGCGAGTCCGCGCGGCGAGGCGGCATGAGCGCCTTTACTCCGACAGCCCGGCGGCTTCGAGGGCCTCGGTGCGGGTCCCGTACTCGTGGCAGTACACGATCTTCCCGTTGCGCACTTTCCAGTGCGCATGGTCATGGTCCTCAACCTCGATCCCGCTCCCCCGACCTCGCCCCCATTCGCGGAGGACGGAGAACACATTCTCCCCGTTCCCCCTCAGTTCCTGGATCTCGAGGCCGTAAGTTCCCTCCTGAAATGTCTCGCGCCAGCGTTCGCGGCGCCTCAGGGCAGCATCCCGACCGAGCAAGAGGGTTTGGTGCTCCTCCTGGGGATACCACTTGACCGCCGGATCGAGCGTGTCGAGCCACGTCTCGACGTCATTCGTGAAGCTTTCGATGGTTCTGCGGACGACCGCGAGGTTTTCGTCCTCCGACATCGCCGACTCCGACAGCCCGGCGGCTTCGAGGGCCTCTCGGTGGGATTGGAACCACTGGAAGCGCACGGCCAAGCGATCTTGGACTGTCCAGACGTAGCCGTGCTCGCCCTCCAGGGGGACACCGCTGACCGGGCCGGAGGCGGTGTATCGAGCGAGCACCACCACCTCGTCATCGCCCGCATCGATGAATCGCTCGACGCGAACCGCGAAGTCCGAGTAGGTGTCCGTTACCACCGAGAAGCTCTTGCGCCCTCGGCGGGTACCCGGCTCCACTGCATAACTCGGGTTCACGTACTCGACGTCAGCGGCGATGAATTCGCGGGCAGACTCCTCTCGGTCCCACGCGTCGTAGATGCGGCCGACCAGCTCCACGTTCTCCTGCGACATCGCCTACTCCTGAAGCCCGGCGGCTTCGAGAGCCTCGGCAGGATCGAGGTAGCTCCGAACCCGGACGCTCTTGCCGTTTCTGGTGTCGCTGACCACGCCGATTGGGGACTCTGTTACGGCCCCGCTTCCTCTCCCGCGCGTGCGGATGCGTCCGATGGCGATGACCCGGTCTCCGAGGTCGCGGATGTCCGTGTACTCGACGTGGATCTCGTCGACAACCTGGTCGAGTTCTCGAAACCACTCACGGACACCGGCATGACCTCGATACACCGTCGCTTTACCACTGAGCAGGATCGAAAGCGCCGAGTGCCACTCGACCTCGGGGTCGAGTTCCTCCAGCAGCGCCTCAACGTCTCGGCGGTCGTACGCGTCCATCGCGCGCCTGAAGGTCTCCACGTTCTCCCGCGACATCGCCCGCGCAGTATCGCCGAGTCGAGGGGGTCGCATGACCCGATCACCCTCTTGGAGGCCTGCCAGGACTCGCAGCTGTTCGCACTCGACCCGTGGCCGAAGCAGCGCGAGATCCTGGAGGCGATCGACTCCGGCCGCTACCGCGAGATCATCCTCTCCCTCGGTCGGCGCTCGGGGAAGTCGCTGATGGCGGCCGCGGCGACCTTGCCGAGTTTCGCCACGAGCCTCTTCGACTCCGCCGTCGCCGACTCGGAGCGCAGGGCTCCTAGACGTTCAGCGCTGGCCTTGTTTGCCTCGGCCAGCTGGGGGCGGCCGCGTCTGCGCTTGACCGCAACATCGCCTGTCCGCCGCGACCAGGCCCTGGCGCGGGATCGCCACGGCGGCGACGGCGATGCGCCGAAGCTGGCAGCGCCAGCGGCCGACGGTCGAGACCGAGCCTGAGTTCTCGGTCAAGCTGAAGCCCGACAAGCCGGTCGGTAGCCGTCCACCCCCGGGGGGTTGCCACTTCGGTTGCCACCCCCACCTTCGGCGCTCGTCGAGACCGCCGCTTATCGCTTGCCGAAGCGATGCCGGAGGAGGGACTCGAACCCCCCGACAGGCGGATTATGATCCGGCTCAGGGAGTTGCGGCTGGTTGCGGTTGGTGGGGGACTAACCACACGGGGCGGCGTGTTCGTGCCTGAGGCGCACGCGCTGAGTTGCGGCTGGTCGTGGATGGTGCGTTTGCCCATCCGTTGCCCACCGGAGCGGTTGAGATGGGAGCCGGACTAACGGTCCTACTCGGACAGCCCGACGGCTTCGAGGGCTTCGGCCTCGTTCGTGTAGTTGCACATCCGAATCACGCGACCCGCATCCAGCTCGTAGACGATGGCGAGGTCGAGTTCGACTGGTACGCCGCTTCCCTTTCCCGTCGCCCACTGGTGCAACAGGCCCACCACTCGGTCATCGCCGGCGTCGATCAGCCGTTCGAGCTGAATTCCGTAGCCCTCGAAGTCCTCAGTCCATCTGCGCATGAATTCGACGAACCCCTGACGGCCCCGAAACGCCTCCGCCCCCATGCGGTCAGACGTCAGCCACTCGGCGTCTGCCGCGAGCCTCCCGGAATCGAACGCGGCACCGGGGTTGCCGCGCTCCAGGCCCTCCTGGAAAGCTTCGAACATCCGCCGCACGATCTCCACGTTCTCCTCCGACATCGCCTACTCCGACGGCCCGGCGGCTTCGAGGGCCTCCTCGCGCGACTCGTACTGCCGGTAGCGGACGACCTTCGACCCTCTCAGGTCATAGACACCGAAGAAGTCACGCTCGATCTGAATCCCGCTCTCCCGGCCCGTCCCACGTTGGCGAAACACGATCACGACCGAATCCCCAGCATCGACGAATTCGCGGGGTGAAATCTCGTAGTCCGTCCAGGTTCCTAGCCAGTCGCGGAAGAACTGCTCCATCCCTTCGTGGCCGTGCGAGACGCCTGCCCCCGGCATGCTGGTCGCGGAGGTGTCCCAGACCACGTCCGGAGCGAAGTAGTCACGCCACACCTCGCGATCCCCTTCCTCGAAGAGCCGGGTGAACTCCTTGACGACTTCCATGTTCTCCTGCGACATCGCCCGCGCAGTATCTCGCCCCAGGCCACTTGCCCCATGCCGGAGGAGGGACTCGAACCCCCGACACGCGGATTATGATCAGACGACCGCAACTAACGCATCTCTTTACGGTTATTGCGGTTATGACGTCGTGTGTTTCCACCACCCACCGATGAGGAGCTAACTGGCGGTCACAGCGCCACACCCCGGAGAGCCTTATGCGCGCCGAGCGCGCGGAGCTTGCCGAGCTAGGCGAGTTCGTTCGCCGCCTTGAGGCGATGATTGATCAGGGAGCCGCGGGGGCGAGGCTCGTCGATGGGTGGCCCGGAGGTCGAGGTTCCACCTGGTGCTTCGAGCCCTGAAGCTGGTCGCTGAGGGAATGGCGGCGGGGCTGGCGCTGTCGCTGGTGCCGCATCACCAGCGGGTCTCACCGGCTTCAGGGAGCAGCCAACCTGTTGCACGTCTCGCGGCCTCATCTGGTGAAGCTGCTCGACGAGGGAACGATCCGGCACCATGGGTCGGAACCCATCGCCGGGTGAGAATCGATGATTAGTTCCTTGGCTACGCCGCCGAGCGCGCGGAGCGCAGACGCGAGGAGCTGCGCGAGCTGACCCGGCTCTCCGAGGAAGCCGAGGGCG
>CAVWWH010000002.1:0-48839 GCA_963758665.1 uncultured Solirubrobacterales bacterium
GGATTATGTTCCGCGCCGCCCGCGAGGCCGTTACCGAACGCGAACTCGGCGCCGACCGGGCGCTGCGCCAGAGCCTGGTCGACCTGGCCTCGGTCTGCGAGCTGCTCGCCGAAGAGCTGCCGCGGCCGACCGCAGCAACGCGGCGGCCGAGCGCCTAGACCGATCGGAGCGATTTCGGGCGTTTTCGGTCGCTCAGGCCCCCCCTCAGAGCCCGTTTCCCGCATGTTCAAGCGATTCGGCAGGTCGTTTTGTGAGGCGCGCTACCCGGCGGTCTTCGAGCGCGATCTCTCCAAAAACTGCGCGCGCGATACTGCGCGGGCGATGTCGCAGGAGAACGTCGAGGTCTACAAGCGTGCGGTCGATGCGACCAACCGCCGCGATCTGGACGCGCTGCTCGACGAGTTCGATCCCGATGTCGAGTGGCACTCGGCGTTGGTGGGTATGGGGACCGAGGTCTACCGGGGCAAGCAGGGCATCCGCGAAATGTTCCGAGACCTCGACGAGACCTTCACGGACATGGTCGTTGAGTTCCCTGAGGTTCGCGACCTCGGAGACAGGGTCCTCGCCCTCGGGCGCCTGCGCGCGCACGGCCACGAGAGCCGCGTCCAGACCGAGGTGTCGTTCAACCAGCTCGTCGACTTCAAGAACGGCAAGGTGATCCGCCTCCGGTCGTTTCTCGACCGCCAGGACGCCCTCGAAGCCGCCGGGCTTCGGGAGTAGGCGATGTCGGAAGAGAACGTCGAGGTAGTCGAGAGGGCGATTGCGGCAATCAATGAGCGGGACATCGATGGCTACCTCGCTTGCTGCACCGAGGACATCCAGTTGAAAACGCCAGTGTCGCCAATCGCGGGCGTGTACGAAGGAGCGGATGGCATCCGGCGGTTCTTCGCCGACATCGAGGACGCGGGTCCCGACTTCCGGCTTCACCCCGAACGCTTGGAGACCCTGGGCGGCGAACGAGTCCTTGCTTTCGTGCGTCTGACTTTTCACGGGCGCGCCAGTGGCCTGTCCATCCCGGCTGAGAACGGGAACGTCTATGAGTTCGAGGAGGGCAAGATCAGGCGCGTTCAAATCTTCTTCGACCGTGGAGAGGCCCTCGAAGCCGCCGGGCTGTCGGAGTAACTCGGAAGAAGTCAGGCGGTCCAGCCGGCTCGCGGTCCCGAAAATCTTCAGTTTTTTTCACAGCCTGCCAACCGGCGGTCTTACGAGATCCCCAGGCGTCGGCTCGACCCTCCCCTTGGCCTGTGGCGATATGCGGTGTAGGGTCGAACCAGCCCGTTTCCTGCGAAAAGGGGGTCCCATGAACCGATCAGTGGTCGCGCTGTTCGCGACGCTCGCTTCACTGGGAGTGATCCTCGCCCTCGCTGTAGCGGGCGCCATGGGCGGCGGGCGCGCGTTGGCGAGCCACATCGGATGCGGCGCTGTAGTCACCACCGACACGACGCTCGACAGCGACCTGATCGACTGCCCGAACCACGGGATCGTGATCGGCGCCGACGACATCACCCTCGATCTGAACGGCCACCGGATCGACGGAGACGGCACCCCGGCTGCCGGGTGCAACCCCCGGAAGGAACCTTGTGACCTCGGGGTGTTGAACGACGGCCACGACGGGGTCACCATAAAACGCGGATCGGTGCGCGAGTTCGCCTCCGGCGTCGCCATCGTCGGCGCCCGCGACAATCGCGTGCTCGACGTCTCCTCCAAGAAGAACACTCTCTTCGGCCTCGTGTTCGGCAGACTCGTCCCACAGCCGGGTCCGCGACAGCTCGGGAAGCGACAACATCCCTCCCGAGGGGGACGGGATGGGGGTGTTCGGCTGCCATGACCTCCGGATCGTGGACAACACGTTCCGGAACAACCCCGGGCCGGGCATCCACGTCGAGGATTCCGATCACAACCTGATCAAGGGAAACCGGTTCTCGCACTCCAGCCCCGGAATCCTGATGGAGGGGGACCGCAATCGGGTGCGGGGCAACCGCTTCGATCGAAACGACGGTGGCGTCGGCGTTAGCGGCCGCCGAAACGTGGTCGAGCGCAACCGGCTCTTCCGAGACGGGCACGGCATCGCGATCGAGAAGGGAAGCCACAACCTGGTCGCCCGAAACGTCGTCATCGACGCTCGCTCGAGGGGCATCAGCCTCGGACTCGACTTTCCCGACGAGTCGATCGGCGGGGTCGACAACATCGTCCGCCGAAACGAGGTCAGAGGGAGCGCGGGCGATGCGTTCCTGGTCAACGCGGGGGGTAACAACCTCCTGAAACGCAACGTCGCCAGCGGGGCGAAGGAAGACGGCTTCGACGTCGAAAGCCGTTCGACCAAGCTCGCCAAGAACAGGGCGACGAACAACCGCGACCTTGGCATTGGCGCCGTCGAGGGCGTTATCGACGGCGGCGGCAACCGGGCCAGCGGGAACGGGGATCGGCGCCAGTGCGTGCACGTGAGGTGCCGCTAGCGGCGCGAGGCTGACACCCTCGAAGCCGCCGGGCTGTCGGAGTAGGCGATGTCGGAGGAATACGCCAGCACCCCAGCGACAGATGCCCTTGACGCGTTGCTGTCCGCTGCCCTCGTCTCTTGGACTGGACGGCGGTGGCGATCATTCGCACGCCGTCCGACTCGGTGCTCAGGCGACGGCTTGTGAGCCTTTCCATGACGCGCGCCTTCGTCCTTTCGTCGCCAACCCAAAGCCCTGGATCGACGGACATCGTCTCCAGGACGACCTGACTGAGTCCTGAGGAGGGCTATCAATGCAGAGGCTTGAATACGTGAAGAAGGGCGACTTGCGCTACGTCGACGCCCCGATGCCGGTGCTGCAGTCTGATGATGACGCGATCGTTCAGCCGGTCGTGTCGGCGACGTGCGACCTGGACCGCGGCATCATCTTGGGGCTGACACCGTTCAAGGGCCCGTTCGCCCTCGGCCACGAGACCGTTGCCAACGTCCTCGACGTGGGCGACAACGTCACGCACGTGAAGCCCGGTCAACTGGTGGTCGTTCCGTGGTACGTCGCGTGCGGCACCTGCCCGCCGTGCGTAGCTGGTCGGCCGGCGAACTGCGAGAGCTCTCCGGGATACGCGATGTTCGGCCTGCCACTCGGCGGCGACTACGGGGGGTTCTTCTCCCAGGCGGTCGCGCGTCCCGTTTGCCGGCTACTCGCTGGTCCCGGTGCCCGAGGGCGTCAGCGCCCGTTCGGCCGCATCGGTGGGCGACAACCTCTCCGACGCCTACGGTGCGGTAGCCCCAGCGCTGCGCCACGCGCCCGGCGCAGACGTCCTCGTCATCGGAGGAACCGGCTCGATGGGCGTATTCGCTGTCGCCTTCGCCAAGGCGGTGGGAGCGTCCTCGGTGGCCTACGTCGACATCGTCGACCCGGAGTGCGTGGAACTTGCCCGCAAGCTAGGAGCGAGATCCTCGACGAGGTGCCGAAGGGCCGAGAGTTCCGAGTAACGCTCGACGCCTCCGGCCGGCCCGCCGGTCTTCACGCGGCGCTCAGGGCAGTTGGCCCGGCGGGCACCTGCCACAGCTTCGGCATCGCGTGGCAGGACGTCGCGCTGCCGGTGGACTCCATGTTCATGCAGGGAGTGACGTTCACGACGGGCCGTGCCAACGTCCGTCCGAACATCCCCGACGTGCTCGCTCTGATCGCCGACGGCACCATCGACTCACTCCCGGTGTACTCCGACGTCGTGAGCTTCGACGACGCTCCGACCGCCCTGGCCCAAGTCCTGCGCAAGCCCCTCGTCGTCCGCGACGGCTACTGAACCGACACGAAGGCATCGCACTCCCGCAATCGCGTGACAGCGGGTGCGGATCGGGACGGGTTGTGTGCGCCTGGAGCGGTCTGCTCGGCGCGCGAGAACAGCAGCCAGGATGTCGGTTCCATGCACCTGACCTGCGGGGTGGTGCCCTATGCGTTGCCCCGAGGTTGCTTCACGTGCGGGCTGGTGCCGTTCCGCGAATATGGAAACCCTGCATTTGCTGGGCTTCCTTTGAATGCCGGAGGAGGGACTCGAACCCCCGACACGCGGATTATGATCCGCTCCGGCGGTCGCGGGGCTGTGCGGGTGTTCGGCGTACTCACTGCAAATCGGCGGTTTCACGCAGGGTTGGAGGCGGTCCGGTTGCGGCGATTTGCGGACTGCTTTGTGTTGCCTGGTGGGACCGGTAGGGTGAGGGTCTTGCCTCGACGAGCGCTGGCGCGACTTCTGCCTCAGCGCCGAGCGGTGCGTCGGAAGAACAGGCCCACTCGTCCGGTTTTCGGCGGAGGATCAACGGATGGCGACTGTCGACCAGTCGGTTGCGCGAGCGCGCCCGCCGCACCATCGGTTGCTGCCGTTCTGGGATCCATCTCGTGCGGGCCGCCTTGTCAAGGTCGCCGCCTGGCTCGTCGGGATCGCCTTGCTCGTCGCCGCGCTCGAGCTCGTCGGAGTGGACGTAAGCGGCTGGTTCTCGCATCTGTCGGCTGCCGTGACGGCGGGGTCGGTCGGGTATCAGCTCGTCGGCTTCTCGGCGCAGACCATCCAGACTGCGCTCACCGCTCTTGCCTGGTACTTCATCCTGCGGGCGGGATTCGCGGGCGCGCAGATTGAGTACAAGGAAGTGCTCGCCGCTTACGCCACCGGAGTGGCGATGAACGGCTTCCTCCCGGCCAACATCGGCACCGTGGTGACGCTGCTGATGTACGTGGCGATCATTCCCACGGCGAACCTTGCGGGCGTCCTCGGAGCGGCTGCCGTGCAGAAGATCTTCTTCGTGCTCGCCAGCGCCTTCGTCTACGTCTATCTGTTCGCCTCGGTGCCCGGTTCCTTCGAGCTCCAACTTGGGGAACCGCACGACCACCCGATCAGGACCGCGCTCATCGTCGCCGGTGCCGCGATCCTGGTGGTGTTCACCGGGCGAGTTCTCTGGCCAAGGCTGCGAGACGCCTGGGAGCAAGCGAAGCAAGGCGGCGCGATCCTCGCCCGCCCGCGCGAGTACGCGGTACGGGTCGTGCTGCCGTCGCTCGGAGCCTGGCTGGCAAAGGCCGGGGTGATTGCTGCGTTCCTGGCGAGCTACGGCATCACTGTCAGCTTTCACGCGGTGATGGCGGTGATGGCGGGCAACTCGATCGGCAACACCGTCCCCCTCACGCCCGGCGGAGTGGGCGTAAACCAGGCGGCCAATGTGGCCGCCCTGCACGACTCCGCCGACGCGGCCACCGCAGCCGCTTACTCGCTGGGTCAGCAGTTCTCAATCACGGCGTGGAACATCGCCTTCGCCGTCGCCGTGGTGATCTGGGCATTTGGGTGGGCTGGGGGCAAGGCGCTGGTCGAGCGGTCATACGCCGACGCGAGGGCGCAGGCGAAGCGTCCCGCGGAGCCGGCGTAGGAATGCGCCTGCGACGATCAGGCGAGGACCTGAGAGGTGACAGCGGCTTTGAGCGTCGGCACAAACCGGCGGCACCCCAGGTCCGTGTCAGCACCATCCACCGTCGACCAGCGCCGACCGTCTCGCACGACGGCCGCGCTGTCACATCGGCTGTGAGGAGGTCGCGCATCGCTATGAGGGCACACGCCTGCAGCGTGTTGCCCCAGGCGTTGCCCCGCGGAGCGATTTCGACAGGCGACGCAGCCTTAGGCCGAAAGATAACCCCGCCTTTGCGGGGCTTTCTTCGATGCCGGAGGAGGGACTCGAACCCCCGACACGCGGATTATGATTCCGCTGCTCTAACCAGCTGAGCTACTCCGGCCGGGGACCGATCGTACCGGCGGGCGCGCCGGCGGCAGGCGACTCCCACTCGCGTCGAGGCGACATCCGCGGCGTCGTCAGCCGAGTGACGTGCTGTGCACCCATTAGGGACCTAGCGCGTCACTCGGCGCTCGAGAGCTGCGGGGTCGGCGGAGGCGGCCGGCGCACGGCGCCCACGCGGCGCCGCGCGCTCGGGCCGGGCCTCAAGGCGCCGTCGGCATCGGTCGATGGGGGGACGGGCGTACGCGATGATCGCCAACCGGGAGACACCCGAGCCGGACCACTCCGACGCCGGCGAGCGGGGGACGTTGGCGTCGTTTCTCGTCGCGCTCTTCATCGCCGGCCCGACCATCGGCCTGATCGGGCTCGCGCTTCCGCACGCCGCGGACGCGAACGACCTCGGCATCGCCGCCATCGCAGCGGGCTCGTACCTGGCCGGCGCGTTGATCTACCTCGCCCGTCACCGGCTGCCCGACTGGGGCTACGACGTCGCAGCGGCGTTCGGGACGCTGCTGATCAGCGCCTCGATCTACTTCTCGGGGTCGACGACGACGACCGGCGCCTTCTACTACCTCTGGGTGATCCTCGGCGCGGCCTACTTCTTCGATCGCCCGCGGGTCGCGCTGCAGCTCGTGGTCGTGGCGGCCGGGTACGCGGTCGCGCTCGCCTTCAAGCCGGCGACTCCCGGGATGGTGCAGGCATGGATCGTCTCCGTGGGCACGCTCGCGATCGCGGCGGCGCTGCTCGTGATCACCCGCGAGCGCGTGGCCGCGCTCGTCGCGCGCTTGGCCGAGGCCGCCGACACGGATCCGCTGACCGACCTGCTGAACCGACGCGGGTTCGCGCGGCAGCTCGAGGTCGAGCTCGCCCGCGCCGAGCGCTTCGACACCGAGGTCAGCCTGATCAGCGGCGATCTCGATCGCTTCAAGGAGGTCAACGATCGGTTCGGGCACCAGGTGGGAGACGAGGTCCTGGCGCAGGTCGGCCAGGTGCTGCGCCGGCACGCTCGCCGGATCGACTGCATCGCCAGGGTCGGCGGGGAGGAGTTCGCGCTGCTGGTGCCCGGCGCCGACTCGCGCGCCGCCTACATCACTGCCGAGCGCCTGCGCCACCGCGTCCGCGAGGCGTTTCAGGAGCGGCATCCGGGCCTGACGATCAGCTTCGGCGTCGCCGCGTACCCCGACGACGGCGAATCGGGAGAGCGCCTGCTGCGCTCAGCGGACGAGTCCCTGTACGCGGCCAAGACCCTCGGGCGCGATCGCACCGTGATCTACAGCCGCGAGGTGGCCGGCGCACTGGCCCGGGGACCGGAGGGCAAGGCGCTTGCGGGCTTCTCGAACCTGACCATGTTGCTCACCCTGGCGGAGGCGCTCGACCTGCGTGACCCGCGGACCGCACGCCACTCCGAGACGGTCGGCAGCTACGCCGAGGCGGTGGCGCGAAAGCTCGGCCTCGACCCGGATCGCATCGAGCGGATCAGGCTCGCCGGTGTGCTGCACGACATCGGCAAGATCGCGGTACCCGACGCGGTCCTGCACAAGGCCGGCCCGTTGAGCGAGCAGGAGTGGGAGGAGATCCGCGCCCACCCGGAAACCGGAGCCCGCCTCCTGGGCGCGCCCGGCTTCGGCGACCTGAGGGCCTGGGTCCTCGCCCACCACGAGCGCATCGATGGGACCGGCTATCCGTTCGGCCTGCGGGAGAACCAGATCCCGCTCGAGGCGAGGATCATCGCCGTCGCGGACGCGTTCGAGGCGATGCTCGCCGACCGCCCCTACCGGCGCAGCAGGTCGCGTGACGAGGCCGTGGCCGAGCTCAGACGCTGCAGCGGGACCCAGTTCGACGGACCGGTCGTCGAGGCCCTGATCGCGGGCCTCGACCGGTCACGGACCGCCCGCCGCGGCGGGGCGCCGGCCGCCGCATCGCCGCGCCCTACGCGCAGCGCTCCCTGACGACCAGGCGTGGCTTGCGGCCGCTGAACTTGGCCCAGAGCACCTCGGTCTTCGGGTCGTAGTCCCAGCGCGCGGCGCCCAGCCGCTCGCCGCCGACGCTCACGCCGCAGGGGGCGAAGCCTGCCGACAGCGTCCTCATCGACGCTTGCAGCCTGTAGGTGCGGCGCCGATCGCCGCGGACGCGCAGCGACCACCGGTGCGGGCGCTCGCGGGAGAAGATCCGCTCGGACTCGTACAGCGGCGCGGAGCTGCGGCCGCGCGGGAACGCGAGCACGGTGAGCTCATCCCGGCGCTCCGCCAGCCCGACGGTCGAATCGTCGGGGTAGTCGCGTGAGCGTGTCGACTTCGGGCGCCAACAGGGGCAGCAGCGTCCCGGCCCGCGCCAGCAGCGGCAGCTCGTCGAGCGGCGCGGGCAGCGTGACCTCCCGGTGGCCACGGACGAGCCTCGCCCGCTCGAGCGCCAGCGAGCCGTCGCGGTCGCGGTAGGCCAGCGATCGCCACATGTCCACCCAGCGCCCGCGCGGCAGATAGAGCCTGCGCTCGGTCGCGCCGGGCTCGAGCACCGGGGCGGCGAGCAGGTCGCGGCCGAAGAGGAACTCGTCGTCACGCGCGACCGCGGCCCGGTCGCGGGGGTAGGCGAGTGCGAGCTGGCGCATGATCGGCAGCCCGTTACGCCGGTAAGCGTCCGCGGCGGCGACCAGGTACGGGTAGAGCTGGGTCCGAAGCTTCGAATAGCGGCGCCAGTTGTCGATCTGGTCGGGGTCCCAGACCTGCGGCCGCGGCTTGTCCGGGATCGCGATCCCGTCGGCCTGGGTGCGCATCACGCCCGAGACGGCGCCGAGCTGGACCCAGCGCATGAGCAGCTCCGGCGTCAGCTCGTCCTCGAAGAAGGCGAAGAAGCCCCCGATGTCCGAGCCCCAGATGCCGACCCCCGAGAGGCCCAGGGTCAGCGCTTGGCGGACCGACGACCGGAGCCCGTCGAACCCCCAGGCGGTGGTCGGATCGCCGCCCCAGACCACCTGAGCGCAGGGCGCGGTCCCGGTCCAGCCCGAGCGCTGGAAGCGGATGATCGGCCGCGCGGCGCCGGCGATCGCGTCGTTGGCGGCGCAGTGGTACTGGCGCACGTAGGGGTTGTGAAGCGCGGTCCCGGGGACCCCCGACGCGGTCATGGAGTCGAGCGGCGTGTACTCCCCGAAGTCCTCCATCCAGCCGTCGTGACCGTCCTCGATCGCCTCGCCGAGCACCGAGGCGAACGCGGCGCGGCCCCGCGTCGGCGGTGAAGTCGAACTGGGCGACGTCGAACGAGGTGGTGGTCGAGTAGCGGTAGAGGTAGGGATCGCCGCTCGCGTCCTCGACCAGGCCGTTGCCGGCGGCCGCCTGGCCGAAGACGGGCTGATAGTCGGTGCAGACCATCGGGTTGACGTAGGTGGTGATCGCGAGGCCGAGCGCGTGGACCGCTTGGGTCCGGGCCCGCTCGGCCTCGCGGCGGCCTCGCTGATCGCCGCACGGCAGGTAGTGCAGGTAGGTCTGGGCGACGGAGATCGGGACGTCGCCGCCCTGGATCTCGTCGAGCAGCGCCACCTGCTCGGCCGCGCCGCCCGTGGGCTGCAGCCATGGACCGAACAGCCACGGCGCCGCCGGCTTCGGCTGCAGCCCCGTGTCGCGGGTGAAGCGTTCGAGCACGGCGGCGGGCTCCGGGCCGGCGAAGAACCTGAGGCTGAGCCGCTCGGGCGGCGGCGCCGCGGCCGGGACCGCCTCGCCCGCAGGCGCGTTGACGAGCTCGACGCTCCACGAGCCCGCCCGATCGAGGCGAAAGTAGCTGGTCTCGGGGCTGTCGACGAGCACGCCGTATCCCTCCGTCGAGAGCAGCCATGGCACCGGGTAGTAGGTCGCATCCTCGCGGGGGCGAAAGCCCCACGGCGGGATGATCGCCCCGATCAGCGACCACTCGTCGGGCTGATAGGGACCGTCGGCGACGTAGTTCTCGACCACGTTGCCGCGCTGGTCGAGCGCGTTCGAGCGCTCGCCGAAGCCGAGGTAACCCTCGCCTGGATCGGCCTCGAACCCGATCCCGAGCGCCTCGACCGGCGGTCCCGCGCCGCGAACGTGCGCGTCGAGGCCGATGATGCCGTCGCCGGCAGGGGCGAGCCGGAGCTCGATCGTGCGCCCGGCGGGGTCGGTGGTGGCCAGCTCGGCGACGTAGGCTTCGCCGTCCTCGACGGAGCCGATCACCCTGGTCGAGTGTCGCCAGGCGCCCGCGGCGCGAAAGCCGACGGTGCCGGCGAGGTCCGCGCCGGTGGACGCATCCTCGGCGAGCACGAGACCGCCGTCCGCGTCCAGCAGCTCGAGCCGCCAGGGATCGGCGGAAACGTCCGCCCTCAGCGCGCCGGCGTCCGCGACGATCGCGGCCTCGGTAGTCGGCGCGGCGAGCGCGAGCGACACGATCGCGAGGGCGCCGACGGTCCGCATGATCGAATCCCGTCTACGCCGGGGCATGGCTCGAACCTACCAACGCCCCGTGAATCCCCGGAATGGCCGCACTACCCTGAGCTGCATGAGAGACGCCTTCGGCCCACCGCTGAGAGCCGCCGCGCTGATCGCCGTCATCACCGGCCTCGCGCTGCTCCTGCTCAACCCGCCGTCCTTCGGCGGGCTCGGAGACCTGATCTCGATGCTGGTCGGCGCGCTCGCGATCGCCCTGGTCGCCGCGTGGGTCACCGTGGCGATGATCGGCAAGGAGGCCCCGGAGCCCGAGTTTCAGCGCCTGGTCGAGCGCAGCGAGGCGCTCGGGGCGCTGCCGCCGCCGGAGTACCCGCCCAGCGAGTTCGACGAGCTGGTCATCGAGGCGCTCGACGACCTGCCCGAGGAGTTTCGCGAGCTGGTCCAGCGCACGCCGGTGATCGTCTCGCGCCGCGGTCGCGAGCACCGCGCGTACGGGCACTATCTCGGCGGCACGATCGCCAGCGACCACCACCCGGATCGGATCGTGATCTACCAGGACACGCTCGAGCGTGACTTCGGCCACGACCGCGATCTTCTACGCGCGCAGGTCGAGCGCACGGTTCGCCACGAGATCGCCCATCACCTGGGCTGGGACGAGCCTGGGGTCCGCGGCCTGGGCCTCTGAGGCGGGTCGGCACCCGCGACGAGGAGGCCCGACGACGGTAGATTGTCGGTCGTGCGCCGCGCCGGCAGGATCGGACTGGGGACAGCGATCGTCGCGGCGGTCGCCTGCGCGGCCCCCGGCCTGGCGGGCGCGTGCACGGTGCCGGGAACCCCGGATGTCGGCTTCGACCCGCCCCGGAATTTTGCCGGCACGGTCACTCGTGCCCAGCAGGGCGACTACCTGCAGATCCCGTTCAACGTCCCAGCCGGGACGACCGCGATCCGCGTCCGCTACTGCTGGGACGAGCCGCCGGACGGGACCACGCTCGACGTCGGCGTCTACGAGCCCGCCGCCGGCCCGGTGCCCGGGCCCGCCGAGCGGCGCGGCTGGAGCGGGAGCGCGGTCCGGGAC
Source organism: uncultured Solirubrobacterales bacterium (assembly GCA_963758665.1). Lineage (GTDB taxonomy): Bacteria > Actinomycetota > Thermoleophilia > Solirubrobacterales > 70-9 > WHSW01. The sequence continues at coordinate 11,195 of CAVWWH010000002.1, forward strand.
CTCGCGATCGCCGTGAACGGTTTCTCGCCGCCGGCCGTCTACGAGGCCGACCGCAAGGCCTACGTCCACGGCTACACCACCCGCGCCTACCAGCCGGGCCCGATCGCAGCGGGGCAGTGGACCGTCGAGCTCGGGATCGCCGCGGTCGCCGCGCCCTCGGTCGGCTACGCCGTGCGGGTCGAGACGACGTCGAACGGCGACTGGTCCGACGACCCGTACTCGCCCGTGTCCCAGAGCGGGGCTGCCGCCAACCCGAGCCCGGGCTGGTACGCCGGCGACGTCCACGCCCACGGCGAGCAGGAGCCCGGCAACGCCCAGGTCTCGACCAGCTTGGACTACGCCTTCAGACCGCTGGCGTCCGGCGGCGCCGGGCTCGACTTCGTCGGCCTCGTCGACCACAACAACGACGTCAGCCGCGGCGAGATCGGCAGGTACGAGCCTGGCTATCCGGGCAAGCTCGTCATCCCCGGAACCGAGGTCACCACCTACCACGGCCACTACAACTCGATCGGATCGAGCGCCTTCCCGGACTTCCGCGGCGGGCGGGTGCTCGCGTACCCGTCGATGAACGAGATCGCCCCGGCGACCGTCCCGGCGAGCCAGCTCGCCCCACTGCGCGCCGCCGGTGGCTGGACGCAGATCAACCACCCGACGATCTTCCCCGGGGCCCCGACCGTCTGTCGCGGCTGCCCCTGGGACTGGACCGACGCCCAGACCGACTACTCGAACGTCGACGCGATCGAGGTCCAGACCGGTCCCGCCGACATCGGCGCCACTCAGAACCCGTTCACCAAGACCGCGATCGCGTTCTATGAAGCGCGCCTCGCGACCGGCGCCCACATCGCCGCCGTCGGCTCCAGCGACTCCCACCAGGCCGAACAGGCCAGCGTGACCTCGGCCCCGATCGGCCGCGCGACCACGGTCGTCTACGCGAGCGAGCTCTCGAAGGCGGCGATCGTCGAGGGGATCCGCGACGACCACACCTACGTCAAGCCCTACGGCAACGACGGCCCCGACATCCGGGTCACCGCGCGCTCGCCCGGCGCGCCGAACGGGACCCTCGGCGACACGATCGCGGGCCCCGAGCTGGACCTCGGGGTCCAGGTGCTGCGCGCCGGCCCCGGGGCGACGCGGCCGGGCACGTACTTCCTCGAGCTGCTGCGCGACGGGTCCACGATCGACCGGGCGGCGGTCGCCGGCGACGACTTCACGCATGACTTCACGGTCACCGAGGCCGGCCGCTACTCGGTCCAGGTGCTTCGCGAGGCTCCGGGCGCCAACCGCTTCGAGGTCTACTCGAGCCCGGTCTGGTTCGAGCTCGGCGAGAACCTCACGCTCGGCAAGCTGAAGCGCAACGAGCGCACGGGAGGCGCGACCCTGGTTGCCTCGGTCGCCCACCCTGGCGAGCTCACCCTGAAGGCCAAGGGCGTGAAGACCGTACACAGGACCGCCACCGAGCCCGGGCAGCTGAAGCTGAAGGTCAAGCCGAAGGGCAAGCTGAAGCGCAAGCTCCGCCGCCGGGGCAAGGCGAAGGTGAACGTGAAGGTCTCCTTCGCCCCGGCCGGGGGTGAGCCGGCGAACGCCAGGAAGAAGGCGAAGCTCAAGCGCCGGTGAGCTCGGGCTACGGCGCGACGGCCGCGCGCTAGCTTGGGCCGATGGGCGACCTCGAACAGGCGGTGAGCGCGATCGTCCGCGATTGCCTCGGGGTGCGCGAGGGCGAGGAGCTGCTCGTGGTCGCCAACCCCGCGACGATCGGGCTCGGCGAGCGCTTTCGTGGCGAGGCCGGCCGCGTGGGGGCCGACGGCATCCTCGCCCTGATCGCCGAGCGCGCCGAGTCCGGGACCGAGCCGCCGGACGCGGTCGCCGCGGCGATGGCGGCGGCCGACGTCGTCCTCTGCCCGACGGTGCAGTCGCTGTCGCACACGGTCGCACGGAAGACCGCGACCGAGGCCGGGGCGCGGATCGCGACCCTGCCCGGCGCGACCGAGGAGATGCTCGCCCGGGTGATGTCGGCTGACATGGACGGCCTGCGCCGCAAGGGCGCCGCGATCGCGGCCATCCTGACCGCCGGTGGCGAGGCGCGGGTCACGTGCGCGAACGGCTCCGACCTGCTGCTCGGGCTCGGCAAGCGCGAGGCGATCCCCGACGCCGGCGACTTGACCGCTCCGGGCGCGTTCGGCAACCTGCCGTGCGGCGAGGGCTTCATCGCGCCCATCGAGGGCAGCGCCGCGGGCACGCTGGTCGTCGACGGGACGATCGCCTCCATCGGGCGGGTCTCGGAGCCCGGTCGAGCTCAGGGTCGACGCCGGCCACCTGGTCTCCGCCACCGGCGCCGACGGGGCGCGGCTGCTCGACCTCCTGCGGACCCACGGCGGCAAGCGGGGGACCAACGTCGCCGAGCTCGGGATCGGCACCAACGAGAAGGCCGAGCTGACCGGCAACCTGCTCGAGGACGAGAAGATCCTCGGCAGCTGCCACGTCGCCTTCGGCGCCTCAGCCGCGATCGGGGGCACGGTCGAGGTCCCGATCCACCTCGACTGCGTCGTCCTGCGACCCGATATCAGCGTCGACGGCGAGCCGCTCGTGCGTGCCGGCGAGCTCCTGGTCGGCTGAGGCCCGGTGGCGCTCTCGGTCCCCAACTTCTCCGAGGGGCGGGACCCGGACGCGATCGGGGCGATCAGCGCTGCCTTCGCGCGCGCGGAGCTCCTCGACCGCCACTCCGACGAGGTCCACAACCGCACCGTCCTCACGCTCGCCGCCGCGCCGGACGAGCTGCTCGCGGCCCTGGTCGCCGGCGCCGAGGCCTGCACCGAGCGAATCGACATCACCGTTCACCAGGGCGGGCACCCGTGCCTGGGGGCGCTCGACGTCTGCCCGTTGGTCTGGCTCGCCGAGGGCGAGCGCCCGGGCGCGCGTGAGCTGGCGCTCGAGCTGGGCGCGGCGCTCGCCGGGATCGGGCTGCCGGTGTTCCTCTACGGCGAGCTCGCCAGCGACAGCGAACGGCGCGAGCGCGCCTACTTTCGCCGCGGCGGGATCGCGGCGCTCGCCGAGCGCATGCGCTCGGGCGAGCTGCGCCCGGACTTCGGCCCGCCCGTGCCCCATCCGACCGCCGGGGCCGTCATGGTCACGGCGCGCCCGCCGTTGGCGGCGTTCAACGTCGAGCTGGACACGGCCGACCTCGCCCTCGGCGCGGCGATCGCCGCCGAGCTGCGCGAGTCCGGCGGCGGGATCGCGGGCGTGAGGGCCATCGCGGTCGACCTCGGCGACCGGGTCCAGATCTCGACCAACGTCCACGATCCGGCCTCCGTGCCGCTCGGGACGGTGATCGAGCGGGTCCGCGCGCTGGCGGCGCCAGCGCGGCGCCGCGGCCGATCGCCGGCGAGGTCGTCGGGCTGGTCCCGCAAGCCTCCCTGCGGGACCTTCCCGACGACGTGCCGTTACGGGGTTTCGACCCCGAGCTTCGCCTCCTCGAGCGTCGGCTCGCCGGCTCGGACGCTCAGCCGCCGACGTAGTCCACGTGCCACCACTCGTCGGGGCCGTGCACCTTCGACCAGCCGTACACGGGGCCGATCTGGTCGATCACCGTTCGCATCTCGGGGCTGGCGAGGTCGACCGCGGTGCCGTACTCGTGCGAGGAGCTGCCGGGAGGGTTCGCCGGCGCGCCGACGCCCGCGAGGTAGAGGTTGTAGAGGTAGGACTGCTGCTCCCAGGTGCGGTAGCCCGACAGCGGCCCGGCCGGGTAGATGTCGATCCCGAACTGGGTCAGCGCCGCCTCGCGCATCGCCGTCCAGGCGGAGGCGGCGTTGGAGGCGAGATAGACGGCACCGTTTGGCGAGTAGATCGGAGTCGTCCACGAGGCGGGCACGGTCGCCGGGGCGACCGACGGGGCGGCGGCCGGGGCGGCCGGTGGTCGTGGTCGTGCCGACCTCGGCCGTGCTCGGCACCTGCAGGGTCGTTCCGGTGATCACCAGGGTCTCCGCGGAGATCCCGTTGTAGGCCGCCAGCGACTCGGTGCTGATCCCGTTCGCGGCCGCGATCCCGGACAGCGTCTCGCCCTCGATCACGGTGTGCGCGACCGCCGCCCGCGCGGCTCGCCGGTTGGCGTGCAGGCGAGCAAGCCCGCCGCCGCGGCCGCGAGCGCGGCCGATCGTCTCCTCTGGCCCCCCGGCCCGGTTCCCATCAAACCTCCTCGATTGGTCCGTGGCTCGCGCTTCGCCCGCCCGCCGACGTGCCCTGCGAGCTGGCGTGGTTATGACCCCCTGCATGCGCACGTGCACGCGGCGGCGGCGCTCGTTAGCCTCCAGGTCGCTGTGGCCCAGACGAGGAAGAAGCGGCGCCGCAAGCACCGCGGCACCCAGGGCGGCGCGATCGATACCCGCGGTCCGCGCGGGCGCCCGCGCAACCGGGAGGAGGCCCGCGCGCGGGCGCGGAGAAAGCGCAAGCCGGCGGAGCCGGCCCGTCGACCGCCGCGACCTCGCGCCGACCTGGAGCGGCGCGTTCAAGCGCGGCCTGATCGGCGCCGCGATCTTCTTCCTGATCTTCTGGCTCGCCTTCCGCCGGCCGGTCGGCTCGGCGGCTGCGCTCTCGGTGGTGATGCTGGGGATGTACGTGCCGATGGGCTACTACATCGACCGGTTCATGTACCAGCGCCGGCTGCGCCAGCTGCGCGCCGCCCGCGCGGAGCGAAAGCAGCAGGGTTAGCATGGGGCGCCCGCGCTAGGCTCGCCGCCATGGACGTGCGCATGCTCACCGTCGGCCAGGTGGCCGAGAACTGCTTCGTCGTTCGCCGCGACGGCGCCGATCGCGGCCTGATCGTCGACCCCGGCGAGGAGGCCGAGCGGATCCTGCACGTGGTCGACGAGCTCGGGACTCGGGATCGACGCGATCCTGCTCACCCACACCCACTTCGACCACATCGGCGCCGTCGCGCCGGTCGCGCGGGCGACCGGAGCGCCGGTCTACTGCCCGGAGATCGAGGTCCCGGTGCTGCGCCGACATCATGGCCTTCGTGCCCTGGCCGGGGTTCGGGCCCTACGAGAGCTACGAGGCCGACGAGACGGTTGCCGGCGGGGAGACGGCTCGAGCTCGCCGGGATGGAGATCGATGTCCTGTTCACCCCCGGGCCACAGCCCCGGCCACGTCACCTACGCGATCGCGGACGAGCGGGCGCTGTTCTGCGGCGACGTGCTGTTCCAGGGCTCGGTCGGCCGCGTCGACCTGCCGGGCGGCGATTGGCCGACCCTGCTCGAGAGCCTGCGCAGCGCTCGTGGACGGCTTTCCCGAGGAGACGGCGGTGTACCCCGGCCACATGGGGATCACGACGCTCGGCGCCGAGCGGGCAACCAACCCGTTCCTGGCCGAGCTCGCTCGTTAGCGTCGAGCTCGCTCGTTAGGCTCGATCTGTGAGGCGGAGGCCGACAGGACGAAGCCGAGCCGCGCCGCTGTTGAGGCGCCTGGCTTGAGCGCCCGCTTCCAGGCCCCGCGGGGGACGTTCGACATCCTGCCCGACGAATCCGAGCAGCGGGCCGAGATCCACGCCGCCTCCTCCGAGCTCCGCGCGCGGGCTACGGGCGGATCGAGACGCCGGCGTTCGAGGACACGGAGCTGTTCGAGCGCGGGGTCGGAGGGGCCACCGACATCGTGCGCAAGGAGATGTTCACCTTCGCCGACCAGGGCGGGCGCAGCCTGACGCTGCGCCCGGAGGCGACCGCCTCGATCTGCCGCGCTTACATCGAGCACGGGATGCACAAGCCTGCCGCAGCCGGTGAAGCTCTGGTGCTCGGGGCCGTTCTTCCGCCACGAGCGCCCGCAGGCCGGCCGCTTCCGCGCAGTTCCACCAGATCGACGCCGAGGCGATCGGCTCGGACTCGCCGCTCGTCGACGCCGAGCTGATCCTGCTGCTCGACGAGCTCCTGCGCGGGCTCGGCGTCCCGGGCCTGCGGCTGCGCCTCGGCGAGCCTCGGCTACGCCGGCCACGCGCGCCGCGTACCGCGACGAGCTGCGCGCCTACCTGCACGCCCACGAGGCGGAGCTGGCCGAGGACGTGCGCGAGCGGATCGACGAGAACCCGCTGCGCGCCTTCGACTCCGACGACGAGGGGACCCGGGCGGTGATGGCGGAGGCGCCGAAGCTGCTCGACCGGCTCGACGAGGCCGAGGACGCCGAGCACTTCGCCGAGGTGCGGCGGCTGCTCGACCGTGCCGGGGTCGCGCTACGAGCTCGACTCGACCCTGGTGCGCGGGCTCGACTACTACACCCGCACGGTGTTCGAGTTCGAATCGCGACCGCCTCGGCGCTCAGGCGGCGCTCGGCGGCGGCGGCCGCTACGACGGCCTGGTCGAGACGCTCGGCGGCCCGGCGACCGCCGGCTGCGGGTGGGCCGCGGGGATCGAGCGCATCCTGCTTGCGCTCGACCAGCCCGCCGGGGAGCCCGAGATCGACGTCTTCGTCGCCGCCGCCGGTCGTCCAGGGCGAGCGTGCCTTCGCGCTCGTGAGCGAGCTGCGCGGCGCCGGGCTGCGCGCCGAGCTCGACCTCGCCGGGCGCTCGATCAAGGGCCAGATGAAGCAGGCCGATCGGCTCGGGGCCCGGCGAGCGGTGATCCTCGACGAGGCCGGCGGCGCCGAGGTCCGCGACATGCAGAGCGGCGAGCAGCAGCCCGCTCGACCTCGGCCGGGCGGCGGAGGCGCTGAGCCGATGACGTCGACCGAGCCCCCCTCGTTGCGCGCCAACGAGTACCGCGACACCTGGTGCGGGCAGGTGCTCGGCGACCGCGTGGACGCCGAGGTCCGGGTCGCCGGGCTGGGTCCATCGCCGCCGCGACCACGGCGGGCTCGTGTTCATCGACCTGCGCGACCGCACCGGGCTCGTCCAGCTCGTCTTCCACCCCGACAGCTCCGGCGACGCGTTCGAGCTCGCCCACCGCCTCCGCGCCGAGGACGTGCTCAGCGCCGCCGGGCGGGTGGTCCGCCGCGACCCCGAGACCGTCAACCCCGAGCTGCCGACCGGGGAGTTCGAGGTCGGGGTCCGCGCGGCGACCCGGCTCGCCGACTCGCAGACGCCGCCCTTCGAGATCGAGGGCTTCTCCGGCGAGGTGGGCGAGGAGGCGCGCCTTCGCCACCGCTACCTCGACCTGCGGCGCGAGCGGATGGCGCGGGCGATCGCCAGGCGCCACCGGGTGACCGCGGCGATCCGCGAGTTCCTCGGCGGCGAGGGCTTTCTCGAGATCGAGACGCCGATGCTCTCGCGCTCGACCCCGGAGGGCGCGCGCGACTTCCTCGTCCCGTCGCGCCGCGAGCCGGGCTCCTTCTACGCGCTGCCGCAGTCGCCGCAGCTGTTCAAGCAGCTCCTGATGGTGGCCGGGTTCGAGCGCTACTTCCAGATCGCGCGCTGCTTTCGCGACGAGGACCAGCGCGCCGATCGCCAGCCGGACTTCACCCAGCTCGACCTCGAGATGTCGTTCGTCGGGGTCGAGGACGTGCTCGACCTCAACGAGCGGCTGCTGGCGAGCGTGTTCGAGCGCGTCGACGGCCCGGCGCTGGAGCTGCCGCTGCCGCGGATCGCCTACGCCGACGCGATCGAGCGCTTCGGCACCGACCGTCCCGACCTGCGGTTCGGGCTCGAGCTGCGCGAGCTCACCGACCTCCTCGCTCAGACCGAGTTCAAGGTCTTTCGCGGCGCGATCGAGTCGGGCGGGATCGTGAAGGGCCTCAACGCCGGCGCTCGCGAGGTGCCGCGCTCGGTCCTCGACGGGCTGATCGAGCGCGCGCAGGAGCTCGGCGCCAAGGGCCTGGTGTGGGCGTTTCGCGAGGGCGACGGCTGGCGTTCGCCGACCGCGAAGTTCCTCGCCGACGAGGAGCTCGCCGCGCTCAACCAGCGGCTCGAGGCGGCCGAGGGCGACCTGCTGCTGGTGGTCGCCGACCGGCCCGAGGTCGCCAACGCGGTGCTCGCCCAGCTTCGCCTCGACCTCGCCGCTCGCTTCGAGCTCATCGACGCCGAGGCGGAGGAGTTCTGCTGGGTCACCGAGTGGCCGATGTTCGGCTGGAACTCGGACGAGCAGCGCTGGGACCCGCTGCATCACCCGTTCACCGCGCCGGCCGGTGAGTTCGACCCCGCGGCCCCCGGCGAGGCGATGGCGCTCGCCTACGACGTGGTCTGGAACGGCCAGGAGCTCGGCGGCGGCTCGATCCGGATCGCGGACCCCGAGCTGCAGCAGAGGGTGCTGGAGGCGATCGGGATCGCGCCCGAGGAAGCCGCGCGAGCGCTTCGGCTTCCTGCTCGAGGCGCTGCGCTACGGGGCGCCCCCGCACGGCGGGATCGCCTACGGGCTCGATCGGATCGTCCAGCGGCTCGAGCGCGCCGACTCGATCCGCGACGTGATCGCGTTCCCGAAGGCCGCCTCGGGTGCCGACCCGCTGACCGGCGCTCCGGCGCCCGTCGACGAGGCCCAGCTGCGCGAGCTCGGGCTCACGCTGCGGGCCAAGCGGCCGGGTTGAACGCCGTCCGGTCGCCTGGCTAGCGTCGCGGTCGTGTCGGGGATCCAGGGGTTCGCCACCGGCGACGAACGGGGCGCGATCAGGGCCTTCGGCGGCGTGCTGCTCGGCGTGGCGGTACTGCTCATCCTCTACCGGCGCCTGACCGTCGACGCCTGGGGGGACCTGGTGATCTTCCTCGTCCTCCTCGCGCCCACGCTCTTCCTTCTCTCGACGGGCATTGCCGGCGCCCGCGCGCTCGCCGGGCTGCCGAGCGTGTGGCAGACGGCGTTCACGGTGTTCGGCCTGCTGCTCCTGCCGCTCACGCTCTATGCCCTCCTCAATCTCCTCGATGGAGATCCCGGCTCCAACTGGAACACGGTCTGGATCTTCGCCACCGTCGCGGTGGTCTCGTTCGTGGCCGCGTTGATGGCCGGCGTGCGCCTCGGCTGCCTGCTGGGCTCGATCGCGACCGTCGTGGCGTGGTTGGCGCTCTGGGATGAGGTGCTCACCGACGGCCTCGGCGCCGACGCGGGAACACTGCGCGGCCTGCTCCTGGTCGCAGCGGCGCTGCTCCTGGCGGTGGCAGCGGGCATCGCCGTTCGGGGGTGGCCGGAGGGCGGCGCCAGCGACGTGATCACCGTCGCCGGGCTCGCGGCGGTGGGCGCCGGCGGCCTGGCGTTGGCCGACTATCAGGCGGCGATCGTCCCGGTCGGCCTGGCCGAGGCCGAGACCCCGTCGGCGATCGGCAGCAGCACCTTGTGGGAGCTCGAGCTGCTCGCCGTCTCCCTCGCGCTGGTGGTCTACGGCGTGCGGTCGGTCACCCGTGGTCCCGCCTACGTCGGGGGCTTCGGGCTGTTCGCATTCATCTTCGTCGTCGGCACCGACATCGGCAACCCCGACCGGGACGGTTCGCTCCTGGGCTGGCCGCTCGTGTTGCTGATCGCAGCGGTCGCACTGCTTGCCGCGAGTCTCCTGCCCGGCCTGCGGCGCCCGCCGGCCTGAAATCCGGCGGCCCGGCGCTCGCAAGCCGCCGCCTCGCGCTCAAGGCTCGGGCGCTTGCGGCCGACTAACTGGAGGCCTGGGCAGGATTCAGGTCGTCGTCAGCTAATCTCGCGGAAGGCTCGAGCTTGTACGCCAGCCGTTCAAATTGTGAACCAACACAATCGCCTTGGGAGCCATCGTCCGGTAGCGCGCTGGCCGTAGCGCCGGCAGGCACCCACCTGTTTACTCAGGTTCGCAGGCAGAGCGGTAACGGCAAGCTGGGGCCTCTTTCGTCGTCGCCCGCAGGGGGCGAGCGATGAGGCAGGCGCTGAACGAGAACCCGCTCGTCCAGGCTGCGCTCATCGGCGTGCTGGCGCTCGTCGTCGCCGTCGTCATGGTGATGCGGATGGGCGGGAGGCTCGGGCCGAGGCGCCGACGCGCCCGACGCCGCCGTGTGGCGGCCCCCGTGACGACGCCCCGGCGAGCCCGCGCACGGCGGAGCCCACCGGCGGTGCGCCGGCGACCGTGCCGGGCGCGACGCCGACCTGCGAGCGCCGCCGGCACGCCGCCCGGCGGGTTCGAGGCCGGCCCCGGTCTGCCCGCCCGGTGGTCGCCGCCTACGACGCCGGCGAGGTCGTCGTGCTCCTGGTCGTCGACGAAGACGGGATCGACGATCGCACGGCTGCGCGCGATCGTGGAGCGACTGCACGCGCGCTCCGACACCGCCGCTGTTCGTGGTCGGGCCAAGGGCATCGGTCCGCTACTCGAGGATCGCCCAGGGCGTCGAGGTGGATCGCACCCCGGCGCTCGTCGTGTTGGCCCGAAGGCGGTCCAGCCGACGGGCCGATGCCGGTCGCGACCGTCAGCTACGGCTTCCGTGGAGCCGGGCAGCGTCGAGCAGGCGGTCGAGGACGCGGCCTACGAAGGGCCCCGCGACCTCCCGTACTACCCGCGCTAGGACCCTGGCGTCGACAATCGCTGCTCTAGGCTTGGCGCCGGGGCCGGCCCCGGGGTTCATCGTGAGTCGATGGATCGAGAGACCTTAGAGCGCTATCTCGGCGACTCGAGCCGACGCGGCGCGCCCCTGCCCGACGGCTTCGACGGCGCCGCCGGCGGGGCGCCCTGCGGCGACCTGGTCCGGGTCTCGGTCGCGCTCGACGGCGGCCGGATCGCGCGGGTGAGCTTCGACGCCGAGGGCTGTGCCGGCGCCAACGCCGCCGCCGCCGCGGTCGCCGAGCTGGCCGACGGGGCGGCCGTCCTCGACGCCGCGCTGATCGGGCCCGACCGGATCGCCGAGGCGCTGGGCGGGGTCGGCGCCGCAGGGGCGCCACGCGGTCGAGCTCGCCGCCGACGCGCTTCACCGGGCGCTCTCGGGCGCCGCGTGCTCCGGGCTGGAGCTGGCGCCGGCCGCCGGCCGCCGGCGAGCGAGTGCTGGTGGCGCTCAGCGGCGGGGTCGACTCCGCGGTCGCCGCGCTGCGCGAGCGCGAGCGCGGGGCGGACGTGGTCGCGGTGACCCTGAAGCTGTGGGCCGACCGGCGCACCGATGCGGCCAGGAGCTGCTGCTCACCGCTGGCCGTGCTCGGCGCCCGCGCGCTCGCCCTCGAGCTCGGGATCCCGCATCTGACGCTCGACCTCGAGCGGGACTTTCGCCGACGGGTGGTCGGCGCGTTCGTCGACGGCTATCGCGACGGTCGCACGCCCGAACCCGTGCGTGATCTGCAACGGCGAGGTGCGCATCGACGCGATGCTGGCGCTCGCCGAGCGCCTCGGATGCGCGGCGCTCGCGACCGGCCATTACGCCCGGATCGTCGACGACGGCGCCGGGCCGCTGCTGGCGGCGGCCGCCGACCCGGCCAAGGACCAGGCCTACATGCTCTCCGGCCTGCGCCCTCGATCGCTGGCGCGGCTGCGCTTTCCGCTCGCCGAGCTGACCAAGGCCGAGGTCCGCGCGCAGGCGGCGCGCGCGGGGCTTGCGGTGGCGGGGAAGGCCGAGAGCCAGGACCTCTGCTTTCTCGCCGGCGAGGGCAAGCGCTCGTTCCTCGCCCGCCACGGCGGGCCTCGCCGAGCGGCCCGGTGAGATCGTCGACCGCGCCGGGCGGCGGCTGGGCGAGCATCGCGGCCACCACCAGTTCACGGTCGGGCAGCGGCGCGGGCTGCGCGTCGGCGGTCCCGAGCCGCGCTACGTGCTCTCGATCGACCCCGGGTCGAACACCGTCGTGGTCGGGTCGCGCGACGAGCTCGCCACCGACCGGGTTGCGGTTCGGCAGGCGACGCTGCACCGGCCGGGCGGCGTCGTCGACCGCGTGCTCCTGCGCTACCACTCGCGCCCGCTCGCCTGCGAGGCGCCGCCGGTCGAGCCCGGCGAGCACGCCGCGCTCGAGCTCGCGCTCGCCGAGCCCGCCTACGGCGTCGCCCCGGGCCAGACCGCGTGCCTGCTGGCGGGCGACGTGGTCGTCGGCCGGGCGACGATCGCCTAGTGCCCCTGAGCTACTCGACCACCCGGTAGCGCCACACCGCCGGCTCGGCCTCGACGTTGCCGCGGGCGTCGCTCGCGCGCACCCGAAAGCGGTGGCGTCCGAGGCTTGCGCGCTTGACCCGCTTCGGCGACGTGCAGGCAGCCCACTCGCCCTGGTCGAGCCGACACTCGTAGCTCGCGGCGGGGTCATCGGAGCTGAACCGAAACCGCAGGCCGCGCCGCGCGCGCTTGCGGCTCACCTTGCGCTTCGGGCCCTTCACCTTCGCGGTCTCGGGGGCGATCCGGTCGGCCAGGAAGGCGCGCAGGTCGGTCGTATCGACGCCCGCGACCGCGGCGCCCGAGAGGAACCGGGTGCTGAGCAGCGACTCGATCGGACGCCCACCGACGCTGTCCGCAAACACCCGCTCGAGCGCCGGCTCGTCGGCCAGCAGCCAGCGGTCGTACCAGGCCTCGATGAAGTAGGAGAGGTCGCGCCGCTGCTGCTCGTTGGCGCCGACCGAGAAATCGCCATGGTTGTAGCCCGCCATCACCAGCTGCACCACCGGGACTCCGCGGTTGCGCCAGTGCAGGAACCCGGCCTGCTTGAGGTCCGCGGGGGCGTAGTCGGGCCTCGCGTTGCAGGGCTCGTCCTTGGCGAGGCCGAGCGCCGGCACGCGCGGGGGTGACCGGGGCGCCGGGGTTGCCGACGCACTCGCCGACCGCGCCGCCGGGGTCCCCGGTGAGCCGGTGCCGCAGGGTGTCGAGGGCGACCGCCGCCTTCACGCCCGGGTCCGGGTCGCCCTGGACGAAGCTGGTGACGATCGAGCCCAGCGACATCCCGCCGAGCCCGATCCGCGAGCCGTCGCTGAAGGCGGCGTACGGGTTCGCGGGCCCGCGGACGAAAGCGATCGCCGAGCGCATCGCGTCGACGGCGTTGACGAACGCCTGGACCTGGCTGGTCCCGGCCGGCGAGCTCCAGACCACGGTCACGTAACCGTGGCCGGCGAGGTCCTCGGCGGTCCACCACTGGCCGCACTGGTTGCCCCCGAGACCGTGCTGGAGCACGACCACCGGCCGCGGGCCCGGGTAGGCGGCGGTGTCGGCGGGGCGCAGGATCGTGCCGGGGTAGGCGCCGATCCCCGAGGGACGGCTGAGCGACGGGATCGTGATCGTCTCGGAGACCGATTCGCCCATCCATGCGTAGTGCGGCTGCAACGGGCACGGGTTCGCCGCCGAGGCGCTCGTCGGCCCGACCGCGAGGATCCCGGCGAGCGCCGCGAGGCAGCCCAGCGCCCTCCTAGACTGGCGTGCGAATGAGGTCCGACGAGATCCGCGAGACATTTCTCTCCTTCTTCGAGCAGCGGGGCCACTTACGCGTCCCGTCATCCTCGCTCGTCCCTACCGGTGAAGACACCTCGACCCTGCTCACAGTTGCGGGGATGCAGCAGTTCAAGCCGTACTTCGAGGGTCGCGCCGAGCCGCCGAGCCGGCGGCTGACCTCGTCGCAGCGTACGTTCCGCACGGTCGACATCGAGGTGGTCGGGACGACCAAGCGCCACCTCACCTTCTTCGAGATGCTCGGCAACTTCTCGATCGGTGACTACTTCAAGGGCGAGTCGATGCGCTTCGGCTGGGAGCTCTCGACCGGGGGCTTCGGCTTCGACCCGGAGCTGATCTGGGTGACGGTGTTCGAGGGTGACGAGGAGCTCGGGCTCGGTGCCGACACGGAGTCGATCGAGATCTGGCGCGAGATCGGGGTGCCCGAGGAGCGGATCGTGCTCCTGCCCGCGTCGGAGAACTTCTGGCAGGCGGGCCCGACCGGCCCCTGCGGTCCGTGCTCGGAGATGTACATCGACCGCGGCCCGGACTTCGGTGCCGACGACCTGCGACCGGGGGACGACACCGACCGCTACCTCGAGTACTGGAACCACGTCTTCATGACCTACGAGCTGGGCGAGAGCGGCTCGCTGACCGAGCTGCCGCAGCGGAACATCGACACCGGCCTCGGGCTCGAGCGGATGGCGGTGATCCAGCAGGGCGTCGACTCGGTCTTCGACACCGATGCGTTCGCGCCCCTGATCGCGCTCGCCGAGGAGCTCTCGGGCGAGCGCTACGGCTCGGATCCGAAGGTGACCAGGGCGATGCGGATCATCGCCGACCACGTCCGCGGCTCGGTCAACCTGATCGCCGACGGGGTCGTGCCCTCCAACGAGGCCCGCGGGTACGTGCTGCGGCGGATCATGCGGCGCGCGATCCAGCAGGGCCGGGTGCTCGGCCTCGAGCCGCCGTACCTCAGCCGCTTCGCCGAGCGGGTGATCGAGCTGATGGGAAGCGCCTACCCGCACCTCGAGGCCGAGCGCGAGGGCGTCATGCGATGGGTCTCCGACGAGGAGGAGAGCTTCGGGCGCACGCTCGATCGCGGCACCGAGCTGCTGGCGAAGCTGGTCGGCGAGGCGAAGGCGGCAAACACCTCGTGGATCGACGCCGACGACGCGTTTCGCCTCCACGACACCTACGGCTTCCCGTACGACCTGACCAAGGAGCTGCTCGCCGAGGAGGGCCTCGCCGTCGACGACGACGGCTTCGAGGCGCTGATGGACGAGCAGCGTGAGCGCGCCCGCAGCGGCGGTCCCGGCGCGGCGCCCGACCGCCACCGGGAGGTGATCGAGTTCGCCTCCTCGGCGCCGCCGACCCGCTTCGTCGGCTACGAGGAGCTCAGCGCGCGGACGAGCGTCGCGGCGGCGACGGAGCTCGACGACGGCGCGACGCTGGTCAAGCTCGAGGAGAGCCCGTTCTACGCCGAGGGCGGCGGCCAGGTCGCCGACTCCGGCGTGATCGCCATCGACGGCAGCGAGCTCGAGGTCGAGGACGTCTACCGCCTGGGTGACGACCAGGTGCTGAGACTGGCGGTCGGCAGTCGGCGGCCGGCTGTGGGGGAGGGGGTGAGAGCCGCGGTCGACCACGAATTGCGACACGCGACGATGCGAAATCACACGGCTACCCACCTCCTGCACGCGGCCCTGCGCGAGCGCCTCGGCACCCACGTGCGCCAGGCGGGCTCGGCGGTGCGCCCCGACAAGCTGCGCTTCGACTTCACCCACGGCGCGCCCCTGGACCGGGACGAGGCGCGCGCGATCGAGGACCGGATCAACGAGTGGGTGAAGGCGAGCCGGCCCGTGCGGGCGATGGAGATGGAGCGCGCCGAGGCCGAGGCGCTGGGGGCGATGGCGCTCTTTGGCGAGAAGTACGGGGACTGGGTGCGGGTGATCGAGGTCGACGACGTCTCGCGCGAGCTCTGCGGCGGCACCCACGTCGCCAACACGGCCGAGATCGGGATCGTCGCCATCGTCTCCGAGGGCTCGAGCGCGGCCAACGTCCGCCGGATCGAGGCGCTCAGCGGACCGGCGGCGATCGACTACTACCGCGAGCGAAGCGACGAGCTCGCCCAGGCCGGCGCCCTGCTGGGGTCGCCGCGCGACGCGGTCGGCGCCGCCCGGCGGGCGGCCGAGCGCCTGGCCGAGCTCGAGGCCCAGGCTGGACGCACTGGGTCGCGAGGAGGCGGGCGCCGAGCTCGAGCGGCTCGAGGGCGAGGGCGAGGACGTCGCCGGGATCCGGGTGATCGCGAGCGAGGCCCAGAGCGCCGACCAGCGCGGGCTGCTCGACCTCGCCGACCGGGTCAAGCAGCGCCACGGCGACGCCGCGGTGGTGCTCGGCGGCCGCGCCGACGGCAAGGTGGCGCTGGTCGCCAGCTTCACCCGCAGCGCGGTCGACCGGGGGCTCTCGGCCGCCGGGGTGATCAAGGAGGTCGCCGGGCTGATCGGCGGCGGCGGCGGCGGGCGCGACGACGCGGCGCAGGCGGGCGGGCGCAACCCCGACGGCCTCGACGAGGCGCTGCGGGCGGCGGTCGAGGTGATCCGGCGGGGCCTCGAGCCGTAGCGCTCGCAGTAGGCTCTCCGACCGGCATGCGGGTGTTGGCGATCGATCACGGCGACGTGCGCGCGGGGGTGGCGATCTGCGACCCGAGCGGGACGATCGTCCGCCCGCTGGGCGTGATCAGCCCTCCCGACCCGGCCGAGGCCGCCCGCCTCGCAAGCGAGCAGGGCGCCGAGCTCATCGTGGTCGGGCTGCCGCTCTCACTCGACGGCGTCGAGCGCGAGCAGGCCGCCGCGGCGCGCTCCTTCGCGGAGGCGGTCGCCGGGCTGGCGAGCTCCCACCGCGGTCGAGACCTACGACGAGCGCCTGACCACGCGCATGGCCGCGCAGAGCGCCCGCGCCGGGGCCGAGGCGCCGGCCGACTCGCTCGCCGCCGCGCACCTGCTCGAGTCGTACCTCGCGGGCCGAGACTCGCGATGAGGCGGAGGCCGCCAGGACGAAGCCGAGCTCGACGCGCGGCTGGAGCGGCTCGCGTCGTGAGCGATGAGCCCCCCGACTGGCACGACCCGTTCGCCGAGGACCCGGACGCGGCCGAGCGCGAGCGCCGGCGCGCCGAGCGCGAGGCGCGCCGGCGCGATCGCCGCCAGTCGCTGGGCGACAAGGTCCAGGAGACCGGGCCGAGGCGGGGGCGGAGGCGCCTGCGACCGCGAGGCCGTCCGCCCCGCCCGCCGGCGCGCCCGACCCGCGGCGGTCGCAGGCGCCGCCCGCGGCAGCGGCTCCGCCGCGCCGGGCGCCCGGCGGGTCGGGGCCGTCCTCGAGCGCCGTGCGCAACCGCCGGATCATCGGCGCGGTGGTCTTCCTCGCCGTCGCCGCCCTGCTGATCTTCGGCGTGGTCAAGGTGATCGGCAGCCTCGGCGACGGCGACGACCCGCCCCTGCGACGCCGCCGCCGCTGAAGGTCGGCGAGGTGACGATCCCGGAGGGCTATGACCGCCATCAGATCGCGACGCTCGCCAAGGAGGCCGGGCTCAAGGGCGACTACGAGCGGGCCAGCAAGAGCTTCAAGGGCTTCGACCCGGGCAAGTACGGCGCCGAGGACGCCGCCGGACCTCGAGGGCTTCCTGTTCCCCGCCACCTACGAGCTGCCGAAGAACGGCACCGTCGAGGACCTGGTCTCGCGCCAGCTCGAGCAGGCTTCGAGGCCAACATCAAGGGCGTCGACATGTCCTACGCCGAGTCGAAGAACCTGAACGCCTACGACGTGCTCGAAGATCGCCTCGATGATCGAGCGCGAGGTCGCGGTGCCGGAGGAGCGCCCGCTGGTCGCGGCGGTGATCTACAACCGGCTCGCGGCCGGCAACCCGCTGGGGATCGACGCGACGATCCGCTACGACGACCAGAACTACGACGAGCAGCTGACCGAGATCCGAGCTCGCCGACGGACACCCCGTACAACACCCGCCTCGAACGCCGGGCCTGCCGCCGACCCCGATCGGCAATCCCGGCCTCGCCTCGATCGAGGCGGCCGCCAAGCCCGGCCAAGGCGCGACGTCTTCTACTTCGTGGTCAAGCCCGGGACCTGCAGCGAGCACGTGTTCGTCGAGACCGAGGAGGAGTTCGCGCAGGCCGAGGCCGGAGTACCAGCAGGCGCTCGCAGGAGCAGGGCGGCTCGCCGACCGAGTGCTGACGCGCCATGCCCCGGCTCGCCGTCCTCGGCCACCCGGTCTCGCACTCGCGCTCGCCGGCGATGCAGACCGCCGCGCTCGCCGAGCTGGGGCTCGGCGGCGCAGTGGACCTACGAGGCGATCGAGGTCGTCGCCCGAGCACTTCGCCGCGCTGGTCGCGCTCGCTGCCCGGCGACGGCTTCGCCGGCGTCAACGTCACCGTGCCCGCACAAGCTCGCGGCGCTCGCGGTCGCCGACCGAGGCCTCCGACGGCCGCGCGCGCGATCGGCGCCGCGAACACGCTCAGCTTCCGCGCCGCGGCGTGGTCGCCGCCGAGAACACCGACGCGGTCGGGATCATCGAGCGCGATCGGCGAGCCGGTCGCCGGCCGCCGGGCGCTCGTGCTCGGCGCCGGCGGCTCGGCCCGGGCCGCCGTCTGGGCGCTGCGCGACGGCGGGCGCCGAGGTCGTCGATCTGGAACCGGACCGCGCGCGAAGGCCGAGGCGCTGGCCGCCGAGCTCGGCGCCAGGCGGTCGACCGCGCGGCCGAGCCGCCTGCGACCGGCGACTTCGACCTGATCGTCAACGCCACCACGCTCGGCCTCGCGCAGGCAAGCGAGCGACCGGCCACGTGCCGAGGACCTAAAGGCGCTGCCCTTCGATGCCGATGCGATGCATGCAACGACAAGTCGTGGTGGACCTCGTCTACGGGTCGCACGAGACGGCGCTCGCCTCCTGTGCACGGGAGCGCGGCGCACGCGTGATCGACGGGCTCGAGGTGCTGGTCCACCAGGGAGCCGCCTCGCTTCGGATCTGGACCGGGCTCGACCCCCCGATCGAGACGATGCGCAGGGCGGCCGACGAGCGACGAGACGCCAGATGGAAGACCGACCCGCACACCTGCGACCCGTCCCCGCGCCGGGCTCCGAGGCGACCGCGCGACGAGCTCGAGGACCCGAGCAGGCCGAGGCACCGCCCGGGCTGACCCCGCCGCTCGGCCGCGGCAGCTCGGCGATGTTCCTCACCGACGTGGTCGTCGAGCTCGGCTACGCGAGCCGCGAGCGGGTCGACGCAGGTGATCGAGCGAGGCGCGGATCGCCGGCCGGCCGCGCCGACGACGCTGCTGGTCGAGCAGCAGGCTGATCAACGCCGACCAGCTCTCGCGGGCGATCGCCGAGCGCTACGGCCTCGACCACGTCGACCTCGACGTCTACCACGTCGACATGGGCGCGGCGAACCTGCTCTCGGTCGCCTCGGCGCGCCGCTACCAGGCGGTCCCGGTCGGCTACGTCGACAAGGAGACCCTGCTGGTCGCGATGGTCGACCCGGCGAACGTGCTCGCGATCGACGACATCCAGATGATCACCGGCCTCAACTGCCGGATGGCGGTCGCCGCCGCGGACGACATCGAGGCGCTGATCAAGCGCCTCAACACGCTCGAGACGCGCGGTCACCGAGGCGGTCGACGAGGACGAGGAGGAGGCCGAGCTCGGCGAGGTCACCGAGCTGCGCGAGTCCGCCGACGACGCGCCGGTGATCAAGCTCGTCTACTCGATCCTCGGCCAGGCGGCGACCGAGGGCGCCTCCGACATCCACTTCGAGCCCGGCGAGGACGAGATGCGGGTCCGCTTCCGCGTCGACGGCGTGCTCTACGAGGCGGCGCGCGTGCCGAAGCGGATGGTCGCCGGCGTCGATCTCGCGCGTGAAGATCATGAGCGACCTCGACATCGCCGAGAAGCGCGTCCCCCAGGACGGCCGGGTCAGCGTCAACGTCGACGGGCCGCAAGGTCGACCTGCGCGTCACGACCCTGCCGACCCAGCGCGGCGAGGGGGCGACGATCCGCATCCTCGACAAGGAGCAGGCGCTGCGCTCGCTCGACGACCTCGGCATGGACGGCACGGCCGCGAGCGCTTCGAGAGCGTCGGTCACGCCGCTCCACGGCGCCGTCCTCGTCACCGGCCCGACCGGCTCGGGCAAGTCGACGTCGCTCTACGCGGCGCTCGCGAAGCTGAACGAGGTCGAGAAGAAGATCATCACGATCGAGGACCCGGTCGAGTACCGGATCGAGGGCATCAACCAGATCAACGTCAACCGCAAGGCCGGGCTCGACCTTCGCCGCCGGCCTGCGCTCGATCCTGCGCGCCGACCCCGACATCATCATGGTCGGCGAGATCCGCGACGCCGAGACCGCGCGGATCGCGATCGAGTCGGCGCTGACCGGCCACATGGTGCTCACGACCCTGCACACCAACGACGCCCCGGGCGCGATCACCCGCCTGGCGAAGATGGGGATCGAGAGCTTCCTCACCGCCTCGGCGGTCGACTGCGTCGTCGCCCAGCGGCTGGCGCGCAAGCTCTGCACCGCACTGCAAGCGGCGGACGATGATCTCGCAGCAGGCGCTGCTCGAGGCCGGCTTCCGGGTCGGCGCCGACCTCGAGGCCTACGAGCCGGTCGGCTGCGGGCGCTGCAACCAGCACCGGCTACCGGGGCCGGATCGGGATCTTCTCGGTGATGGAGATGAGCGAGCGGATCAAGGAGCTGACGGTCGGCGGCGCCGCCGAGGCCGAGATCACCGCCGTCGCCCGCGAGGAGGGCATGCTGACCCTGCGCGAGGACGGGCTCGCCAAGGTCCGCGCCGGCGTCACCTCGATCGCCGAGGTCGCCCGGGTCGCGTCCTGAGCGCGCTCAGCGGCCGGCTCGGCCGCCACAGCCGATCGCGCCCCCTCTCGGTGAGCGCGTAGCGGACGCAGTCGGGCGCCGCGCCGTCCCAGTTTCGCTAGGCGGCGAACTCGACCGCCCAATCGGCGCGCTCGACCGCGGCCTCGTCCCCCTCGGGGAACCGGCGGCGAAGCTCGATCCAGCCGCGGATCGCGAGGTCGTTGAGCAGCTCGCGGCTCAAGCGTGCGCACGTCGGGGCCGGCGCTGGCCGCGATCAGCGTGAACTCGGCCTGGTTGAACGTGGCGCTGGTGCGTGCCGCGCAGCCCATGATCAGGCCGAGGAGCTCGCGCTGGCTGACCGGGAGCGAGGGTGGGGTGGCGGAGGCGCTGGGATCCATCGGGCTCTGCGTCCTTCTGGGCGACGACCGACAGGACTCGATTCGCGCAGCCGCGGCGAAATCCTGCGGGCGTGACGCCCGCCCAACGGCGCTCAAGCTTTGCCCGCCCGCTGACGATTGGGGAGGCGTGAGTGTCGACTTCGCCGCTGTGCTCGGCCAGATGGTCGAGGTGCGCGCCTCCGACGTGCACCTCTCCCCGGGCTTCCCGCCGGCGATGCGCGTCAACGGGCGGGATCACAGCCGATGCGCCGACTTTCCCAAGCTGCGGCCCCCAGGACACGCGCGAGATCGTCTACTCGGTGCTCAACGACGACGCAGCGCAAGCGGTTCGAGAACGAGCGCCAGCTCGACTTCGCCTACGCGATCCCCGACGTCGCCCGCTTTCGCGTCAACGTCTTCTTCCAGCGCGGCTCGATCAGCGCCGCCTTCCGCCTGATCCCGAGCGAGATCCAGAGCCTCGAGTCGCTCGGCCTGCCGCGCTCCGCTGGGCGAGTTCACGCGCAAGCCGCGCGGCTTCGTGCTCGTCACCGGCCCGACCGGCTCGGGCAAGTCGACGACCCTGGCCTCGATGGTCGACCTGATCAACCGCAACCGCGAGGAGCACATCCTCACGATCGAGGACCCGATCGAGTTCCTGCACCGCCACCAGCGCTGCATCGTCAACCAGCGCGAGATCGGCGCCGACGCGACCGACTTCGCCACCGCGCTGCGCGGCGCCCTGCGCGAGGACCCCGACGTGATCCTGGTCGGCGAGATGCGCGACCTGGAGACGATCTCGACCGCGCTGACCGCGGCCGAGACCGGCCACCTCGTGTTCGCCACCCTGCACACGCAGTCGACCGCGCAGACGGTCGACCGGATCATCGACGTCTTCCCGCCGCACCAGCAGCACCAGGTGCGGATGCAGCTCTCGATCGCGCTCCAGGGGATCGTCACCCAGCAGCTGCTCCCGACCGCCGACGGGGCCGTCCGCGTCGTGCGCCACCGAGGTGCTGGTGCCGACCCCGGCGATCCGCAACCTGATCCGCGAGGGCAAGACACACCAGATCTACTCCGCCCTGCAGACCTCCGGCGCGGTCGGGATGCAGACGATGGACGCCACCTGGCCCAGCTGGTGCGCGCCGGGCACGATCACCGCGCAGCTGGCCGAGCAGCGCGCCTCGGTCCCGGAGGAGCTCAAGCGGCTGCTCGGCGGGCGCCGACGGCGATGAGCGGCTCCGCGCGCAGACCGAGTCGCCCGTCTGGGCATGGGCGTGAAGCATGGCGATGGCCACCTTCGCCTTCCGCGCCGTCGACGTGGCCGGGGCCCCGTCGCGCGGCGAGCTCGAGGCGAGCTCCAAGGCCCAGGTCACCGAGCAGCTGCGCCAGCGCGGGCTGATCGTCCTCGACGTCTCCGAGAAGCGCGAGGCGCTGCAAGCTCGAGTCGATCTTCCAGCGCTTCAAGAGCGTCAACATGCGCGACCTCTCGGTCTTCTCGCGCCAGTTCGCGACCCTGATCGCCTCCGGGATGCCGATGCTGCGCTCGCTCTACACGCTCGAGGAGCAGACCGAGGACGAGATGCTCAAGGCGGCGATCGCGGCGTCTGCGACCGACGTCGAGGCCGGCAGCTCGGTCGCCAGCGCGATGGAGCGCCAGCCCGGGGTCTTCGACCCGCTCTACCGCTCGATGGTCCATGCGGGCGAGGGCTCGGGCCGGCTCGAGGAGGCGCTCGACCGGGTCGCCTTCCAGCTCGAGAAGCTCGACGCGCTGCAGGCGCCAGGTGAAGTCGGCGATGATGTACCCGGCGGTCGTCTTCGCGCTCGCGCTGGTCGTGATGATCGTCGTCGTCGCCTTCATCGTCCCGGTCTTCGTCGGCATCTTCGAGGAGATCGCGGCGGAGAACCCCGGCGCGCCAACGCCGAGCTGCCGCTGATGACCCAGATCACGGTCGGCGTCTCGGACGTCGATCACCGGCAGCTGGTTCATCCTGCTGCCGGCGATCGCGGCCGCCGTGTACGCCTTCCTGCGCTGGAAGAAGACCGAGAGGGGCCGACTGCAGCTGGGACCGGTTCAAGCTGCGGATCCCGTTCCAGATCGGCGACGTGGTCCAGAAGGTCGCGCTGGCGCGCTGGTCGCGGACGTTCTCCGGCATCGGTCTCGGCCGGCGTGCCGATCCTGCAGGCGATCCAGATCGCCGGCGTAGACGGCCGGCAACGCGGTCGATCGAGGAGGCGATGGACGACGTCTACGAGTCGGTCAAGCGGGGCGGCTCGATCGCCAAGCCGCTCGAGGACTCGATCCGTCTTCCCGCCGATGGTCTCGCCACATGGTCTCCGTCGGCGAGGACTCCGGCCAGCTCGAGTACGATGCTGGGGAAGATCGCCGACTTCTACGACGCCGAGGTCGACGCCAAGGTCAAGGCGCTGACCTCGCTGATCGAGCCGGTGATGATCATCTTCGTCGGCGGCGTCGTCGGCTTCATCGTGATCGCGATGTACCTGCCGATCTTCAGCCTCTACGACAACATCCGGTAGCGGCTGCAATCACCCGAACGCGAGGAAACTCTCGTATAGCGTGAGTTTCCTCCCTTTCGTTGTCGAGGGCTCCGCGGACCCTCGACACCGCCGCCGACCGCCCCGGCGAATAGGCTCCGCCATGGGTTGCATCGCCGTCCTGCTCGCGCTGATCTCGCCGCGGCTCGCGCTGTTCTTCATCTGGGTGTTCAGCGACCTGCTCGGGGACGCCTACGACGAGTGGTGGCTGCCGCTGCTCGGGCTTCTTCCTCTTGCCGTGGACGACGCTCGCCTACGCGGTGATGTGGGCCTCGGGCGCGAACGAGGTGACCGGCTTCGAGTGGTTCATCGTCGCGCTCGCGTTTCTCGTCGACATCAGCTCGTGGTCGCAGAGCGGCCGGCTCAACCGCGACTGAGCGCCCCGATCTACCCGAGCACGAGCTCGGCGGCGGCCCGCACGGTGGCGACGTCGCCGCCGATCAGCAGCGTGGTCACGAACGAGTCGCGCCACGCCTCGAGGTCGTGGCGGATCTTGTCGCGCGGGCCGATCAGCGACATCTGGTCGATGAGCTCGAACGGGATCGCCGCCGCCGCCTCCTGCTTGCGGCCCGACAGGTAGAGGTCCTGGACCGTCTCCACCATCTCGCCGTAGCCCATCCGGATCGGGACGTTGGCGTGGAAGTTCTTGCCCTTGGCGCCCATGCCGCCGAAGTAGAGGGCGTAGTAGTGGCGCAGGGCGTCGGCGGCGGCCTCGACGTCGTCGGAGATCAGCATCGGAACCGTCGCGGCGACCTCGAAGTCGTCCGCGGTGCGGCGCGCGCCCTCGCGGGCGAAGCCCTCGGCGAGCGCCTCGAGGTAGGGCTCCTGGTGGTGGGGCGAGAGCAGCATCGCCATCCAGCCGTCGCAGATCTCGGCTCCGAGGGCGATGTTCTTCGGCCCCTCGGCGGCGAGGAAGATCGGGATCTCCTCGCGCAGCGGGTGAATCGAGGACTTCAGCGGCTTGGCGAGCCCGGTCCCGTCGGGCAGGGGCAGGGGATAGTGCGGCCCGTCC
Source organism: uncultured Solirubrobacterales bacterium (assembly GCA_963758665.1). Taxonomy (GTDB): domain Bacteria; phylum Actinomycetota; class Thermoleophilia; order Solirubrobacterales; family 70-9; genus WHSW01. The sequence goes on from CAVWWH010000002.1 coordinate 35,240, forward strand.
GCGGTCACCGGGCCCTGGCGCGCCCAGATGTCGCGCATGATCCCGACGTACTCGCGCGTGCGCGCGAGCGGCTTCGCGAACGGCATCCCGTACCAGCCCTCGACCACCTGCGGGCCGGAGACGCCGATGCCGAGGATCACTCGGCCTCCGGAGAGGTGATCGAGGGTCATCGCCGCCATCGCCGCCGCGGCCGGCTGGCGCGCCGACATCTGCAGGATCCCGGTCCCGAGCCGCACGTTCTCGGTCGCCGCGCCCCACCAGGCGAGCGGCGTGAGGCAGTCCGAGCCGTACGCCTCGGCCGCCCAGATCGAGTCCAGCCCGAGCCTGTCGGCCTCCACGATCGCCTCGGCGACGCCGGGGGGCGGGCCCGCGGACCAGTAACCGGTGTTGTAGCCGAGCTTCAGGCCGGAGGCCATCGGGCAGGGATCCTATTCGCGGCGGTCACAGACGGGTGATCCCGCGGATCAGCATGAAGGTCCCGATCGCGCCGAAGACGACCATGACGACGATCCAGCCGTAGCGGTCGAGGCCGCGGCGGATCGCGGCCAAGACCCGTCCGGCGCTTCGCGGCGCGAGCAAGTAGATCAGCACCGGGGCTGCGATCGGCAACACGATCACCAGGTCGGCGAGCGCGAGCGTGAGCCCGCGCTCGAAGCGGCTCACGTCGGCGATGGCGATCTCCCGCAGGAGCGGCCCGTAGGCGACCAGCGCGGACGCGTTGGTGATCATGAAGATCGCCCCGACCGCGAAGTAGGCGGGAGGGCTGACTCGATCCAGGAGCCGGCTCTGACTCGCGGCCTGGCCGCGGCGCAGGTAGGTGACGACGGCGAACACGAGCAGGCCGACGCCGACCACCAGGTCGATCCAGGCGAACAGGCCGCCGCCGGGGCCGAAGGTCTCCCGCGAGCTCGAGAAGAAGATCAGCCCGGCGACACCGAGCGCGACGAGGACCGCCGCGAACCCGGCGACGAACGCTCCGGCCCGCACCAGCGGGCGGTCGGTGGACGTGAGGCTCAGGACGACGATCGCGACGACGGCGGGGTTCGACGCCGCGGCCAGCGTCAGCGGCAGGATCTGGGCGAGCAGCTCGAGCACCGGCCGATCTTCTATGCGATCCACCGGGCTTATGCTTGGCCCAGATGCAGGGCACGGACGCGACTCCAGGGCCGAAGCCATCCAGTTGACCCGGCCGGGATGACCGAGGCTCGCGAGCGCGGCTGGGTCGGCGACCGGGTCGAGCGGGCGATCTCGGAGCGCGCCGACGCCGAGCGCGAGATCGAGCGCGGGGAGGAGGAGGCCACCCGGACGGCGCCGAGCCTGCGGCGCACGGCCTTCTGGCTCGCGGTGACCGGCATCTCGCTCTACCTGGTCGCGCCGAGCTTGCTCGACGTGCTCGGCTCGTGGCGCGACCTCGAGCGCATCGATTGGCTTTGGTTCCCGGCGATGCTGGCGCTGCAGGCGGGCGGCCTCGCGTGCCTCTGGGCGCTGCAGCGGATGGCGCTTCACCGCGCCGAGTGGCCCGACGTGATCGAGTCCCAGCTCGCCGGCAACGCGCTCGGCAAGATCGCTCCCGCGGGCGGCGCGATCGGCGCCGCGCTCCAGTACCGGATGCTCGTCGAGGCCGGGCTCGAGCGGGGCCGGACGGTCGCCGGGATCACCGCCACCAACCTGCTGACCTTCGCCGTCGTGCTGGCGCTCCCGGTCCTGGCCCTGCCGGCTTTCCTGCGCGGATCGGTGGACCGCAACCTGGTCGAGGCGACGCTGATCGGGGTCGTCGTGTTCGCGCTGCTGACCGGGGCGGCGGTCGCCCTGCTCGCCTTCGACCGGCCGCTGGAGCTGGTCGGCCGTGCGGTGCAGTCAGTGCGCAACCGCCTGCGCCGCGGCTCGCCCCCGACCCGGACCCTGCCCGAGCGGCTGCGCCGCGAGCGCGACAAGCTGCTCGGCACGCTCGGGCCCCACTGGAAGCAGGCGGTGGCCGCCACCGTCGGCCGCTGGGCGTTCGACTACGCGACCCTGCTCGCCGCGCTGGCGGCGGTCGGATCGACGCCGCGGCCGGCGCTGGTGCTGCTCGCGTTCTGCGCCGCCCAGGTGCTCGCCCAGGTGCCCGTGACCCCCGGCGGCCTGGGGTTCGTCGAGGCCGGGCTGACCGCGATGCTCGCGCTGGCCGGTGTCGGCGCCGGCAAGGCCGTGCTCGCGACCCTCGCCTACCGCCTGTTCGCGTACTGGCTGCAGCTCCCGGCGGGACTGGTCGGCTTCCTGCTCCACAAGCGCCGCCACCCCCAGCGCCCGAGCCCGGCTCCCACGTGAGCGACCGGATCACCTATGTCGGCCACGCCACCGTCCTGCTCGAGCTCGGCGGCGCGAGGCTGATCACCGACCCGGTGCTGAGGCCGGGGTTGCTGGGGGTCATCGCGCGCCACGCGCCCGAGCCCGCTGCTGAGGTGACCGAGCCGGTTGACGCGGTCCTGGTCTCCCACCTGCATCACGACCACCTCGACTTTCCCTCGCTGAAGCGCTTCGACCGCGCGACCACGGTCGTCGTCCCGGCCGGTGCGGGCGCGCACTCTCCGTCGCCGCGGGTTCACCCACCCGATCGAGCTCTCCGCCGGCGAGCGCGCCGCGGTCGGCGCCGCCGAGGTCGTCGCCACGCCCGCCGTCCACGAGGGCCGGCGGTTCAAGGTCGGGCCTCGGGTCGAGTCCGTCGGCTACGAGATCGAGGGCGGCGGGCGGCGCGTGTACTTCGCCGGCGACACGGACCTGTTCGCCGAGATGGACCAGCTCGCCGGGCGCATCGACGTCGCCCTGCTGCCGATCGCGGGCTGGGGACCGAGGCTGGGGAAGGGGCACCTGAATCCCCACACGGCGGCCGAGGCCGCGGCCCGGATCCGGCCGCGGGCGGTGGTGCCGATCCACTGGGGGACGCTGGTGCGCCGCGACATGCGCCGGCGGGCGAGCGAGTTCCTCGGCCGGCCGCCGCGGCGGTTCGCCGCTCAGGTGCGCGAGCTGGCGCCCGAGGTCGAGGTCACCGTGCTCGAGCCCGGCGAGTCGCTCGAGCTGCCCGGCTCGCCGGAGCCGTCGGAGCCGCCCGGCTCGCCGGAGCCGCCCGGTCGGTCGGGCCCGCGCGATCCCTCCTGACCGCGCTTCGCAGCGGCGACCTCGATCCGCGCGATCACGCGCTCGGCCTCGACCAGGCGGACCGGGAAGCTGCCCGGCTCGAGCGCGAGCAGGTCGAAGCGCGCCGGAAAGTCGGGGTCGACCTCGTCGAGCTCGCCGAACGCCGGGATCTCGACCTGGTCGGCGAGCTTCGGAGAGGTCACGGTGAGGTCGAGCTGGTCGCCGAGGTCGAGCTCGATCCGCTCCGGGGTGGGGTCATCGGCGGCGATTGTCCGCTGGACCAGCTTTCCCGCGGGGACCGGTTCGGTGGCCTCGGCGACTGAGGTCGAGGTCGACGACTCATCGCCGCCGGGATCGCGCTCGACCGGGATGAGCGCGGCGAGGATGCTCGACGCCACCAGCAGCACCAGCATCACCAGGATCAGGCGGCGAGCGGCCACCGCCTCAGCTTAGAAGCCGCGGGCTAGACGTCCGTACGAGCCCGGCTTCCCCCACCAGGGTGCGATCACCGAGGTCTATGGGTGCTGGCCCCCAAGGTGGACGGATGTACCCCCTACGCGGGACTAAAGGTTCCGCGGGTTCAGCCCGATAGCCCGGCCGAGGCCAGTGAGTCGGGAAGAGCCCGGGACTCTGGCGGAAATGAACAGTAGGCACCTAGGAGGTTCCTAAATGCTCAACAAGCTCCGCGTCAGGGCCCAGAGCGAATCCGGCTTCACGCTGGTCGAGCTGCTGGTCGTGATGCTGATCCTCGGTCTGCTGGCCGCGATCGCCATCCCGGCGTTCTTCAACCAGCGCGACAAGGCCCGTGACGCCGACGCGAAGGAGTCGGTCCGCACCGGTCAGACCGCGATCGAGACGTACGCGACGGACAACGGCAGCAACGGCTACGCCGGCGCCGCCGCGGCGGTCAAGACCGCGATGCAGACAATCGAGCCGACCCTGAACGACTCGCCCGGCAGCTCGCTCGTCGTCAGCGGCAACGACCAGGACGAGTACACGCTCACGGTGACGTCCGCGACGGGGAACACGTTCACCATCGCCCGCCAGAACACCGGCGCCACCACCTACACCTGCACCCCGCCGAGCACGGACGGATGCCCGACCGGCGGCAACTGGGCCAACTAGGTACGGCACCAGGGGTCTACGGGAGAGGGCGGGCCTTCGGGCCCGCCCTCTTGTTTTGTCCGACGCCACTCAGGCCGCTAAAGGCCCTCTCCAATGAAGCCGACAGAGAAATCGGAGTTACGGATGGTGACCCTTCGACGCTTGATCGACCGCATCTCGGCCGCCCCGCGGGAAGCCGGCTTCGCCCTGCCCACCGTGCTGATCGGCCTGGTGGCCGTGTTCGGCCTCGGCGCGGCGATGGTCAGCGCCTCGCTCAGCGGCAGCTCGGGGGTCACCCGCGACACGAACACGAAGTCGGCGTTCGCGGTCGCCGAGGCCGGCGTCAGCCAGGGTCTGCTGCGTTACAACCGCTTCGACACCAGCACCCTGCCGTGTCTGAACGAGGGCGCTGGAGGCCAGGTGGTGCTCGAGGCGCCTCAGGCGAACGGATGGTGCCGCCCGGTGACGGCCAACAGCTCGGGCGGCAGCTACAGCTACAGCGTGAAGCCCGAAGCCGATGGGTTGACGATCGTCTCCAGCGGCTACTTCGACGGCCTCGCGCGCCGCGTCAAGGTCGAGGCCGATTACGAGGCTCAGCCCGGCACCGGGGGAGTCACGCCGTTCGACGACATGCAGGTGTACGGCAAGGACAGCATCACGATCTCGAACGGCGGCCGGATCACCGCGGACGTCGGCACCTACGGCGCGCTCACGGTGAGCAACGGCGGCAAGCTGACCTGCGACGACGCCGAGGCGGGCTCCCACTCGTTCCACAACGGCAACTCGAGCACGTGCACGCCGGCGGCGCCGGACTTCGAGCTGCCCCCGGTTGACTCCAGCGTCGCGCAGACGACCAACAACAACAGCCTCCTCGCGGCGGCCGGCTGCCACAGCTGGAGCGCGACCACCAAGCTGCTCTCGATCCCGAACAGCTGCACGCTGACGCTCGGCGCTGCCGGCGTCACCCACGACTACTACATCTGCAAGCTCAGCCTCACCCACAGCGCCCAGCTCTACATAACCGCGGGAGCGACGGTGAACATCTGGTTCGCCCCGCCCAGTCAGTGCGCCGGCAACACGATCCCCTACGTCGGCGCCTCCGGATCGAAGATCCGGACGAGCGGCGGGTCCCCGGCGAGCTCGCTGGCGTTCCTGGTCAGCGACTCGACCACGACGACGTTCATGGATCTGACCGCCGGCGGCACCGGCAACTGGCCGTCCTGCAACGACAACTTCATCATCTACGCGCCGACCACCGTGGTCACCGCGAACACCGGCGCCCATGTCTGCGGGGGGATCGCCGCGAAGACGATCTCGGTCGCCCAGGGCGCCTCGATCACCAAGAGCAGCGGCGCGTCGGTGTGGGAGCTGCCGGGATCCACCGGAGCACCCCTCCCTCACTACGTCTCGTCGGAGTTCCTCGAGTGCACCCCGACGAACACCGCGTCCACCCCTGACACGGGCTGCTAGCGATGGCGCGGCGAGCGTCTCGACCGCCCAGCGGCTCGGGCGAGGAGGGGTTCACGCTGGTCGAGTTGCTGGTCGCGACCGCCGCGGGGCTGATCGTGGTCGGCGCGCTGGCGATGCTGATGACGTCCGTCATCCGGGACCAGCCCGAAACGGGGGAGCGCAGCGCCCAGATCAACGACGCCCGGGTCAAGCTCGAGCGCATGGTCCGCGAGCTGCGGCAGGGAAGCCCGGTGGCCGGGACGACCGCCAACGCGACCCAGGTCACGGTGGACACCTACACCCGGTCCGGCTGCAACGGCGGCGGGCCGACCGCGGCGGCGGTCGTCTGCCGGGTCACGTACCAGTGCGTCCAGAGCGGCTCCACCGCGTCCTGCACGCGGCAGGCGGGCTCGGGCGCCGGTGTGACCGTGCTCACCGGCTTGCGCAGCGCCCAGGTGTTCTCCTACGGCGCGACGACGTCCCCTAGCTGCACCGCCAGCAGCACGACGACCCCGAGCTTCATCTGTCTGACGCTCGCCTATCCCGCGCCCCAGGGCGCGGAGTCGGTCACGATCGAGGACAGCGCCTACCTCCGCAACCCGGCGGCCTGAGGGTATCGGCGATGCGCTCAACCAACGAAACGCCGCGGCTCCCCGAGCGACTGCGCTCCGAGGACGGACTGTCGATCGTCGAGGTCCTGATCGCCGCGCTCCTGCTGGTGCTCGGCGCCCTGGCCACGCTCGGGCTCGTCGACACAGCCCACCGCCAGGCGTACCGCTCCGAGCAGAACCAGGTCGTCTCTGACCGGCTACAGGCCGAGATGGAGGCCGTCAGGCGCCTCGAGTACACGAAGGTCGCGCTGACCTCGACGCCGGCGCATTCCTCCGATCCCGAGAACCCGAACTACCGGGTCGCGAACGGGCCGCCCGCGACCTTCGCGTTGAACAGGAACGGGACGAACTCGGCCACCCTGGTCGCCAACGGCGTCGACGGCGTCACCGGCGGCGTGGTCTCACCGGGCCCGACACCGTTTTCCAGCGGCAGCCTCGGCACCGGGTCGGCCGGCGACGTCGACGGGCAGATCCATCGCTACGTGACCTGGATCAACGATCCGAACTGCCCCGAGGTCGCCTGCCCGGGTCCGCGCGACTTCAAGCGGGTCACGATCGCGATCGAGGTCAACGACACCGCCGCCGGCGGAGACCGCGCATACCAGCAGATCCAGTCCGACGTGGTCGACGGGAGCGTCGCCCAGCAACCGGGAGGTGTGCCGCCGCCGCCTTCACCGTCCGAGGCGGTCCCGTACTCGCTCTCCGACACGCCGTGCAGCCAAAACACGCGCGCAAACCCGAGCAGCCACGCAACGCACAACACGCTCGGTGCATGCTCGGCCGGGGTTCAATCCGGGACCAACCCCGGGGCGCCCGACAGGCTGTTCAAGACGGCGGTCCCGAGCTCCGGCGCGTTTACCGGGAGCTACGACTTTTCGACCGACGTGCTGACCCAGGCGCCGACCGACGAGGGTCTGCAGTTGCCGGTGCAGCCGAAGCAGTGCGACTTCTCGCCCAGCCGCAGCGACGGGCACACCCAGGTGCATCGCTGGATCACCGGGCCGGTGACGGGCACCGCGGATTTCGTCGTCGACGGCGTCGCGAGCCTGACCCTGTACTCGAAGACGATCAACAACGCGGTCCACACCGGCCAGTTGTGCATCTGGCTGTTCACGCGCGAACCGACCTCCGCCGGCGGCGAGGCCGACAACCTCGTCACCGACGCGACCACGGGCACCAGCTTCTTCAGCTACTCATCCGGGGCGGGCAACTGGAACTCGGGAACTGGGTGGGGCCAGCCGTACCAGATCCCCATGACCTTCGGCGAGCTGCGGCTCGAGCCGGGCGATCGGCTCGGCATGGCGCTCGCCGTCGACGCCGCCGGCACCCCCGGCGAGGCGCTGCAGATCCGCTACGACCATCCTGCACACGAGAGCGTGCTGCAGGTTTACTCGACCACCAAGTCAACGGCGCCCAACTAGCGCGCCGGCTGCGGCAGGCGGACGGCGAGCACCGTCGAAGAGGGCTCGATGATGGCCGGGGTGGCGGTGGCGATGTTCGTGGGCGGAGCGCTGATCGGCAGCTTCGTCAGCGTGGTCGCGCACCGTGTCCCGCGCGGCGAGCCGTTCGTGACCGGACGCTCGCGGTGCCCTGCCTGCGGTGCGCAAATCGCGGCGCGCGACAACATCCCGGTGCTCTCGTGGCTCGCCCTGCGCGGCCGCTGTCGCGCTTGCGGCGAGCGGATCTCAGCTCGGTACCCGCTGACCGAGATCGGCCTCGGGGCGCTCTTCGCCGTCACCTACCTGATCCTCGGCGGCGACGATGCGCCCGAGCTCGCGCTGGGACTGATCCTCTGCACGATGCTCACGGCGGTGACCCTGACCGATCTCGAGCTCAGGTTGATCCCCAACGCGATCCTGCTCGCGGGCGCGGTCGCCGCGATCGCGATCGTCGTGATCAGCGACGCTTCGAGCCTGGATCAGCGGGCGATCGCCGCGGTGGGAGCGGGCGGCGCGCTGCTCCTGGTGGCGCTCGCGTATCCCCGCGGAATGGGAATGGGCGACGTCAAGCTCGTCGCGACCATGGGCCTCTTTCTCGGCCGCGCGATCGTGCCGGCGATCCTGGTCGGATTGCTCACCGGCGCGCTGGTCGGGCTGGCGCTGATCGCCCGCCACGGGCAGAAAGCGCGCAAGCGGGCCATCCCGTTCGGCCCGTTTCTTGCGCTCGGCGGGGTGATCGGGCTCTGGTTCGGCGACGAGATCGTCGATTGGTACCTGGACGAGTTCTTCCCCGACCGCTGAACGGTCTGCGATTTGTCCAGGGCCCTCAAGCCCGCGGCCCTTCCGTCCGACAGTTGAGGAGATGAAGGGTTCCCTTCGCCACGTCTTGCTGGTCGGCGCGCTTGCCGGGCTCGGCGTGTCCCCGGCTGCGCACGCGGCCACGTTCACGAACCCAAGCGAGATCCAGATCGGCGATGAGGCGGCCGCGGCCCCGTGGCCGTCGACGATCCCGGTCTCCGGCATGGTGGGCGAGATCACCGACATCGAGATCCGCCTCGACGGGATCAGTCACACCCATCTCGACGACGTCGGGGTGGTGGCCCAGGCGCCCTCGGGTCGGGCGATGCTGCTGATGAACGGCGTCGGGCCGATCGTCACGCCCCCGAACCCGACCAGCGGCGTGCTCAACGTGGATCTCACCCTCGACGGCGAGGCGCCCACGCAGCTCCTCAACCTGGTCGTGCCCCTGACCGGCAGCTACCGGCCAGCCAATCACAGCACCGGCAGCGGGATCGACAACTTCACCTCCGGCGGCACGGGCCCGGGCACCGCGTACTTGAATCCCGGCCCGGCGGCGGCCGGCACGGCGACCCTTGCCGGCGCCTTTCACGGGCTCGACCCGAACGGCAACTGGCGGCTGTGGGTCCATGACTTCGCCCAGGACGATGTCGGCGAGATCGCCGACGGGTGGCGCATCGACGTGCTCACGGACGGGACCGACGACACGGCTCCCGTGACGACGATCACGTCCGGGCCCTCGGGCACGATCGGGACCGACGCGGCGAGCTTCTCCTTCGTCGCCAACGAGCTGGCGACCTTCGAGTGCAGGCTCGACGGCGGTGCGTGGCGATCCTGTACCGCGCCCAAGCCGTACACCCGCCTGGCCGAAGGCCCGCACACGTTCACCGTCCGCGCTACCGATGCCGCCGACAACGTGGAGGTGTCGCCGCCGAGCCGCACCTTCACCGTCGACTTGGCCGACCCGCCGCCGGGCGGCGGAGGCGGAGGCGGCGGAGGCGGCGGCCCGGCGGCCGATACCACCGCCCCCACGGCGCAGATCACGCGGGTCAAGGTGACGCGAAAGAAGCGCAGGGCGATGGTCTTCTTCACCGGCGCCGACGACACGACGGCGGCGAACGCGCTCACGTTCACCTGCGCGCTTGACGGCAAGGCCGAGGCGTCGTGCTCGAGCCCGGCCATCTTCAAGAAGCTGAAGCCGGGCCGCCACCGGATCGAGGTCCGTGCGATCGACGCCGCGGGCAACCGCAGCGCCTCGGCCGCCGCGAGCTTCCGGGTCAAGAAGCCTTAGTCGCAGCGCTCAAGGGATCGGCCCCAAACGCCGATTGTGGGGTGGGCGCCGTTGACCCGCCATCCGCACGTCATGAAGCTCCTGTCCCCTTCCAGACCAAGCTCCGTAGTCGGCCTCGAGATCGAGACCGGCAGCGTCGCAGCGGCCGAGGTGCGCGTCAACGGCGGCGTCCACCTGGCGTCCCACGGGGTCGTCCCGCTCGCTCCGGGGGTGTTCCGCGACGGGGAGATCGGCGATGGTCCCGCGCTGGCCGAGGCGCTCAACGAGCTCTTCTCAGCGAGCAAGCTCCCCCGCCAGGTGCGGCTGGGGATCGCGAACCAAAAGGTCGTCGTGCGCTCGATGCGCCTCCCGGCGATCACCGAGGGCAAGGAGCTCGAGGCGGCGATCCGCTTTCAGGCGCAGGACCACATCCCGATGCCGCTCGACCGAGCGGTGCTCGACTGGCAGGTGGTCGGGCATTCCGCCGGGGCCAATGGCCAGCATCTGATCGACGTGGTGGTGGTGGCGGCGCGTCGCGACATGCTCAGCGGCCTGGTGGAGGCGATGCGCAAGGCGGCGTTGTCCCCGGTCGGGATCGACCTCTCCGCGTTCGCGATGGTGCGAGCGCTTGCCGACGTTGGCGAGAGCGCCCTCGACACCGGCCCCGTGCTCTCGTACGAGGAACGGATGGCGCAGCTTGCGGCCGGAAACCCGGATGCCGTGGAGGCCGGCTCCGCAAGGCTTTACTGCGCGCTCGGTGACGTGCTCAACCTGGCGGTGGCCCGCGGGCGCACCTGCCTGTTCGCGCGCGTGTCCCCGTTCGGAATCGAGGGCATCGCCCAGCAGCTGGCCGAGCGTCGCCGCCTCGAGCTCGTGCACGCACGCCAGTGGCTCGCCCATGTGGGGATCGAGCAGCCGCTGGAGGAGATCGAGGGCGACGCCGAGATCGTCGCCGCGGCCCGTCAGGCGCTGATTGAGGGAGCGCGCAAGATCACCGACGAGATCCAGCTGACACTGCAGTACTACGGGGCGCAGGAGGCGGCTCCAGTGGAGTCGATCGTCGCCTGCGGGGCCGGGGCCGCGTTGCCCGGCCTGGTCGACCAGGTGCAGCTCGACCTCGGCGTCCCGATCACGATCGGAACCCCGGCGCCGCTTGTCACCCTCGATCGCACGATCAGCGGCCGGTTGGCGCTCTGCTACGGCCTGGCGCTGGAGGAGTAGCGGTGCGCCCGGTAAACCTGATCCCGGTCGAGGAACGCAAAGGCAGCGCGGCCGCCCTGCGAGCCGGGGCGACGGCGTACCTGCTGGTCGCGGTCATGGCGGTCGCGCTGATCGCCGTGACGGCCAGCGTGCTGACGTCGAACCAGATCTCCGACAAGGAGGCCGAGCTCGCGTCGCTGGAGGAGCAGGAGCGCGCCGCGGCGACCCGCGCGCAGGCGCTGGCTCCGTATGCGGAGTTCGCCGCCCTCGCGAGCGCCCGCGAGCAGACCGTGCGCAGTCTCGCCAAGAGCCGGTTCGACTGGGAGCGCGTACTCAACGAGCTCGCCCTCGTGATGCCGCAGGACGTCTGGTTGATCTCGCTGGCGGCGACGGCGAGCCCGGAGGTTCAGGTCGAGGGTAGCGGCACGGTCGCGGCGCGAGCCGAGATCCAAGGGCCGGCCCTGGAGCTCACGGGCTGCGCAACCGGCCAGGACGCGGTCGCCGGGTTCCTCGCCGCCCTGCGCGACATCGACGGCGTCACCAGGGTGGGCCTCGAGAGCTCCGCGCGAGGAGACTCCGAGGGCTCCGGTGAGGCCGGCTCCGCAGCGGGCGGGTCGAGCGCCGGCGCCTCCTGTCGGACGCGCGACTTCATCACCCAGTTCCAGATCGTCGCCGCCTTCGACGCGGTCACCGTGCCGGACGTGGCGACGGCGCCTCCCGCCGACCAGGCCGCACCGGCCGAGGGCACGGAGGAGACGGTCGCGACGCCGGAGCAGCAGGCGGCCGAGAGCTCGGCCGCCGAGCAGACCCAGCAGGCCGCGAACGGCGCGAACGTGATCGGAGCCGTTCGATGAGGTCCGTTGACCGCACCATCGTGATCGGGCTCGCGGTCCTGGGCCTGCTCGTCGGGCTCTGGCTGGTGGTGATCAAGCCGAAGCGCGAGGAGATCTCGAACCTCGACAGCAAGATCACCTCCCTGACCGAGGAGGTCGCCGCGCAGGAGTCGCTGGCGGTGGCGGCCGAGCAGGCGAGGGAGGCATATGACGTCAACTACCACCGCATGGTGGTGCTCGGGAAGGCAGTGCCGAGCGAGGCGGACTCGGCCAGCCTGGTGGTCGAGACGAACGCGCTCGCCGGTCGAGCCGGGATCGACTTTCGCTCGTTGACGCTCGCCGACTCCGCGGCCACCGAGCCCCAAGCCCCCGCCGCGCAGACGACCGCCGATCCTCCGGCCGAGGGCCAGGTCGCGGCGAGTGAGCCGACGACGCCCGCGCCGGCGACAGAGGCGGCCGTCGCGTCGTTGCCGATCGGGGCCACCGTCGGTCCAGGCGGGCTACCGGTGATGCCTTATGACCTCAGCTTCCGCGGCGACTTCTTTCAGATCGCCGATTTCATCGCCAGCCTCGACAAGCTCGTCGATGTCAACGCTGACGGCCCCGGGGTCGACGGCCGTCTGATCACCGTCGACGGGTTCGCGCTCACCCCGGACCCCGAGAAGGGCTTCCCCCGCCTGAACGCCGACCTTCACGTGACCACCTTCGTCACCCCGGCCGACCAAGGCGGGACGGCGGGCGCGACGGAGGCCGCTCCGGTGGGCGTCCCCGCGGAGTCCGCGGCAGCAACGACCACCGAGCCGGTGCCGGTGACGAGCCCATGAACCTCGACCCCAGAAAGCTCAAGGTCGGGCTGCCGAGCCTCAAGCGCCCGGGTGGTACGTCCTCCGAGCCCGGCTTCGTCGCCAACGTCTATTCCGACCTTCGCGCTCGCCGGCTGCTGATTCCGGTCGCCGCGATCGCGGTGGCGATCGTCGCGGTCCCGGTGCTGCTCGCGACGGATCCCGATCCGGTCCCGGTGCCTACCGCCCCGGCGTCTCCCGAGGGAGCCGCGGCGGTCAGCCCCGCGGTGCTCGTCGAAGCGCCCGGCGTGCGCAACTACCACAAGCGGTTGGCGGCGCTCAAGCGGACCAACCCGTTCGAGCAGCAGTTCGGCGAGGTTCCGGACAGCGCCAGCGTCGAGGTCGAGTCGGGCGAGTCCGACCCAACCGTTTCGGTCGCGGGGGAGGACGTCGGTGATCCGGTGGCAGCGGCGATCCCCGACACCACGGCCGGTGCGACGGCGGCGGACGTGTCGGTCTCGAGCGACGCGAGCGAGCCGGAGGCTCTTCCGCGGGCCAGGGCGGGGACTCGTCGGACGGGGAGGAGGTCTCGACCGGTACGGGCTCGAGCGAGGTGACCACCGCCCAGACCTCGTTCGACGCCGCGACCGTCGACGTCACCTTCGGCCCACTCGGTCACGCAAAGCGCTACCGGGGAGTCAAGCGATTCGAGATGCTGCCCGACGACAAGAATCCCGTGGTCGCGTTCCTCGGCCTCTCGGCCGACGCCAAGCGCGGTTACTTCCTGCTCTCGAGTGATGTGACGGAGACGAGCGGTGACGGGAAGTGCGAGCCGGGACGACCCGCCCCGTGCCAGATGGTCAAGCTCAAGGTCGGCGACCAGCGCCTGGTCACCGCGGGAGTCGAGCCCGAGACCTACCGGTTGCGATTCACAAGCGTGGACCGCGAGCCGGCTGCGAACTCGCAACCCGACTGAGGCCGAACGCCCCACTAGCATCGG
>CAVWWH010000003.1:0-101277 GCA_963758665.1 uncultured Solirubrobacterales bacterium
CGTTCCCGATCTGGACGGGACGCCCGGTTACCAGGAGCTGAGCATGCGGTCCGATGAGCTGACCCCGCGGTACGAGTCGGCGAGGCAGGTCGTGCTCAGCGCCGCCGCCCAGGCGGTCGAAGAAGCCCAGGCGATCGAGCTGCCGCCGAAGCCGAAGCTCTAGCGCGGGCGATCGAGACGATGAGCTCAACTCACTCAGCGCGCGACACCCTCGAGGGAGGAGATCTCCCTCGAGGGCCGTCGCGAGGGCGTCGACGTCGCCTTGAGACCGTCGGTCTTCTTCGAGGGCACGCGGTACCGGCTCACGGACATGGGTCTGGTGATCGGCAGCGCCGCCGGCGCCGGGCTGCGGATCGATTCCTCGCGCGCGGCAGACCGCCACGCCGTGGTCACGCGTGGATCCGACGGCGCGGTGCGCATCGAGGATGTCAGCGGTGTCGGGCTGCTCGTCAACGGTGAGGTACTCACAGGCGGGACGCGCCGCCTGCGCGGCGGCGACCGGATCTCGATAGCGGGGCGGCACATGTTCGTCACCGACGGCACCGAGGGGCTGATGCCGACGGTTGGGCGGAGCGGCACGGATCACGACCGCCTGGTGATCGGAAGCGGGGACGACTGCGACGTGATCCTCGATCACCCGTCCGTCTCTCCCGTCCACGCTGTGCTCGAGCACCGACGCGGCGGCGCCTTCATCCGCGACCATTCCGCGGCTCGTACGCTGCTCGTAGATGGTCGGCCCCCCACGCCGGGCGCCCTCGAGCCTGGGTCTGAGCTTGCCATCGGGCCATACCGCCTCGTCTTCGACGGCCGAACGCTGATCAAGCGCCGCACCGGCGGCCTGCGCCTCGACGTCTGCGACGTCGCCAAGCGGATCGGCAGGCGAACGATCCTCCATCCCACCACGTTCTCGGTCGCACCGGGAGAGTTCGTGGCCATCATCGGCGCGAGCGGCACCGGGAAGACGACGCTGTTGCGGATGCTCGCCGCGACCGACGGGCCCGACTCCGGCATCGTCGCGCTGGGCGGGGAGCCGATCGCCGTGCGGCGCCAAGACGTCGGCTACGTTCCGCAGGACGAGATCGTCCACCGTGAGCTCTCGGTCGGCGAGGCGCTGCACTTCGCCGCCGCCCTTCGGATGCCCGCCGATGCGGACGAGCGCCGCATCGCCGCCGCGGCCCGAGCGATCGCTCAGGACCTCGGGCTCGCGGAACACGGCGAGACCTTGGTCGGGAATCTCTCCGGCGGCCAGCGAAAGCGCGTCGGTGTCGCCACCGAACTCGTTAACGAGCCCGCGATTCTGCTGCTCGACGAGCCCACTACGGGCCTCGACGCCGGGCTCGAGCGCAAGGCAATGCGCCTCTTCCGCCAGCTCGCCGGTGGCCAGCGCTCGGTCGTTCTCGTCACCCATTCGACTCGCAACCTTGATTTCTGCGACCGCGTCCTGATTCTTGGCCCCGGCGGGCGCGCGTGCTTCTTTGGCCGCCCCGACGAGGCGCGGCGGTTCTTTGACGTTGCCGAGCTCCCCGAGGTATACGACGCGCTCGAGGCGGCGCCGAGCGAAACGTGGGCGACCGCGTTCGAAGCCCACCCGCGGCGATCCCAGGAGCGCGCCGAGACCGAGTTGGCGGCGTCCGCCGTCTCAGGCCCGGCGATCCCGCGCCGCCGGCGGCGGCGGGCGCTGCCCCGCGAGTTCGCGACGCTGGTGTCGCGTTACGCCCGGGTATTCACCCGCGATCGCAAGAACCTCTTTCTGCTGTTGGCGCAGGCGCCGATTCTCGGCCTGCTCGCGGCCTTGATCTTCCCGAGCGGCGCCTTGGATTCGGTCGACAGGGCTCGCGACGCCACCAATCTGATCTTCCTTCTGACGACGATCGCCGTCTGGCTCGGCGCGATCAGCGCGTCGCGAGAGGTCGTGCGCGAGCGCGCGCTGCTTCTGCGCGAGACCGCGATCGGGGTGCGGGCGTCGGCCTACCTGGCCTCAAAGCTGGTTGTGCTCGGCGGCGTGGTGACGCTGCAGGTGACCGCGATGGCGTTGTGCGCGTTCGCGCTCCAGCCGCCCGACGTGGGACTCACTGCCGTGTGCGGGATGCTTGCCTGCCTGCTGATCGCCGGCTGGGTCGCCGTGGCCTTGGGGCTGATGATCTCCGCCTACGCGACCACGGAGAATCAGGCCACGAGCCTGATCCCGCTGACGGTTATCCCTCAGCTGCTGCTCGGCGGGGCGATGGTCACTGTCGCGTCGATGTCGGCGCCGATGCAGGGCGTGGCGTCACTCGTGTTCACGCGCTGGTTCTTTGCCGGGACTGGGTCCGCGTACGACCTCAGCGAGCGAATCGCTGAGGACCCGATCTTCGGCGCGGTCAACACGTATGGCAGCTCGTTCTTCAGCATTCCGCTGGCGAACGTGCTCGCCATCGGGGCGGCATTCGCGGGCGGGATGCTGCTCGTCACGGCACTGCTGATTCGCCGCCGCGGGCGTCCTGGATCAAGTCCGGAGGCGCGGTCGTGAGCCCGCGCCAGCGCCGTGTGCTCGCGGACTGGGAGGCGATCCGCGCCGAGTACTCGGGCCATCCCGCGATCAGCGTCGAGCCTGTCGGCCCGACCCCGCCCGAGGAGTACGTCGTCACCTATCGAGTGCCGGGGCTGCGCCGCGAGGGCGATCGGCCCGTCCTCGCCGAGGAGCACGAGGTCCGGATCCAGCTGCCGCTCGACTACCCGCGCCAGGGCCCGTACTGCACGCCGATCACACCCGTCTTCCATCCCAACATCGCCGAGCACGTCTGCATCGGGGAGTACTGGGCCGCCGGGGAGCGCCTCGTCCATGTGATTGCGAAGGTCGGCGAGATGCTCCAGTACAGGCTCTTCAACGTAAACAGCCCGCTCGACACCGTCGCCGCCGGGTATGCGCGCGAGAACCCGGAGTTGTTTCCGGTCGGAAACGTCGAGCTGGGCGCGCCCGAGATCGAGATCGTCACGGGAGGTTCGAAGTGAAGTGCCTCGCCGCACTCGTCGGCGCGATCGGTCTGGGCCTGATCGCGGCACCGCCGGCCGGCGCCGCGCTCGCCGACGAGGCGGCGACGAGTCTCGTCGTCGTCGAGACCTCCGACGCTGAGGGAGTCGGTTTCGCGCTCGATCATCCGCGTCGCATAGTCACCAGCTCGGAGATCGTCGGCGATGCCGGTAGCGTCAACCTGACTCGTGATGACGGATCGGCGGCAAGCGCCGACGTGCTCGCGGTCGACGCCGACAGCGGCCTCGCGATCCTGCGCTCGAACACCGCGATTCCGCCACTGGAGGAGACCGAGGTCGCGGCGCAGGCCGACGATGCCGTCGTCGCGGTGGCGATAACGCTGGACGAGGAGGTTCTCGAGCAGCGAACGAGTCTCGCGGGGTCCGCGGAGGCGAGCCCGAGCGGATGGCGAATGGAGATCGACGATGTCGATGACTACGCCGGCGCGCCCGTGCTCGACGACGCGGGCGATGTCACGGCGGTGGTCGGAGCTGGCGCAGCCGAGGGAACCGGGATTCCCGTACGCCGCGTCGCCTCGCTCGAGGGGAAGGCAGGCGTCGGCGAACTATTCCCGGAGCGGGAGGGGTCTGGGAGCGCTCCCTTCGTCGTCGCACTCGCCGGGCTCGCGCTCCTCGTCTTCACGATCTGGCTCTGCGCCCGCCTGCTGCGGCCGCGGATGCGCAGACGCTTCGCGCTGACCGCGGCCCCGGCCGTCGCCGGCGCTTCGGCGGCCACCGATGATGAGCCGCTCGTCGTCCTGAAGAACACGAACAACAAGAGGTAGGAGGAAATGGACATCACCGTTGTAGATGCCACTGGCAGCAAGACCGAGGAGGCCTCGGTGCCCTCGGACGCGGCCGCGGGACGCATCGTCTCGCGTCTCGTCGAGCTGATGGCGCTGCCGCGAGTAGGCCCCGACGGCCAGCCGCTCTCCTACAAGTTTCACCACAAGCAGAGCGGGCGCCAGATCAACGACAACCAGTCTCTGGTGGAAGCCGGGGTCGCCGAGGGCGACGTCGTCCGGCTCGTCCCGGAAATCACGGCGGGCTAGCCCGATGAATCGATCGACGTGATCGAGGGTCTTCGAAACCGAGGATCGGTACCACCGGCAGTCGCTGATCACGTGGTGGGACCAGGAGCGTCTCGCCGCGAGCCGCATGCTGGTAGTCGGCGCGGGTGCGCTCGGCAACGAGATCGTCAAGAACCTGGCGCTGCTGGGTGTTGGCTCGATCGTGATCGTCGACCTCGACGAGATCGAGCCCTCGAACCTCGCCCGCTGCGTGATGTTCCGGACCGAGGACGAAGGCCGCGCCAAGGCCCCGCTGCTCGCCGGACGCGCAATGGAGCTGAATCCGGACGTCCACGCGGTCGGGATTCACGGTGACGTCCGCCACTCGCTGGGACTCGGAGCATTCATGGACGCGGACGTCGTGCTCGGAGCACTGGACAACCGCGAGGCGCGCCTGTTCGTCAACGCTGCGTGTTGGAGGACCACGACTCCGTGGGTGGACGGGGCGATCGAGGGCCTGATGGGGGTGATGCGTGTCTTCGTTCCGCCGCACTCGGCCGACTACGAGTCGACCCTGAGCGACGAGGAGCAGGCGCTGCTCGCACGGCGCCGCGCCTGCACGCTGCTGAGCGAGGAGGACATGCAGTCCGGGAAGGTCCCGACCACGGCCACCTCAGCCTCGGTGATCGCCGGGATGCAGGCCCAGGAGGCCGTGAAGCTGCTGCACGCCGATCGCATTCCGAGCGATTTCGCCGGCAAGGGCTTCATGTTCAACGGGATTACGCATGACAGCTACGTCGTCACCTACACGGCGCGCGACGACGCCATGTCACGCGACACGTACGACCTCGAGAACGTTGAGCCGGTGCCAGCCACAACGACGTTCGCCGAGATGCTCGAGCGGGCGCGGGCCGCGCTCGGTCGCGATGTCCACCTTGAGCTCGAGCGCGAAGTGCTTCACGCGCTCCGCTGCTCAGCCTGCGACACGAGCGAGTCGGTCGACCTGCCAATCACGGCGGTTCGACGCGGTGCCGCAATCTGCCCTGGGTGCGGCGGCGAGCGCAGACTCGAGCTCGTTCACCGAATCACCGAGGCATCTGACCTGCTCGATCAGACGCCGCACGACGTCGGCCTCCCAGGCGGCGACGTCGTCGCGATGGTCAACGGCGCCGCACGGCGCTTCCTGCTCGTGGACCCCGGCGCCTCTCCGTTTCGCGGTCATGTCTGAGCGGGCGCTTCGACGGGTGATCGTCCTGGACGACGCGATCGGCGATGAGATCTATCGGCACGTATTTGGAAGTCTTGATCGCGAGGTGGGCGGCGTTCTGGTCGGGAGGCCGGCAGACCACTACTCCGTCGCCGTTTGCGGCGCAATTCCGGCGCTCGACGCGGTCCAGCGCGCCGCCGCCGTGACGTTCACCCACGACGCATGGGAGCAGGTCCATCAAGAGCTGGATCGCCGGTTCGCCGGAGAACAGATCGTCGGCTGGTACCACAGCCACCCTGGCTTCGGGATCTTCCTCTCCGACGCCGACCAGTTCATCCATCGGAGCTTCTTCGACTCCTGGTGGCAGTTCGCCCACGTCATCGATCCGCTCTCCCGCCAGGAGGGCACGTTCGTCTGGCGCGACGGCGAGGTCGTGAAGCGACACGAAGCCAGGGTTGATTTCGAGCCCGCAGCGACAACCACTACACCGGAGTGACGATGACTACAGCCGTAAAGCAGCACTGTCCCTATTGCGCGGATGCGGCGCCCGATGGCGGCGTTCACGACTGCCCGACCTGCGGCGCTCCGCACCACGAGGATTGCTGGCAGGAAAACGGCGGATGCGCCGTGTTCGGCTGCGCGTCAGCGCCGCGTGCGGACGCCCAGACCGCGGAGCTGCCACCCATTGCGCCCGAATCGGCGGAGGAAGTGCCGCGACGGCGCTCGCGTTCGCGCGGCGTTCTGATCGCAGGCGGGGTCATCCTGCTTCTGATCGCCCTAGCCGCCGCCGGCGGTGCCGCGGCGCTGATGCTGCGCGACAGCAACAAGACGGAAGTTGCTCCCGACGGACGTTCCGAGCCCGCCGCGGTCACGAGCGAACCCGCGAGCGGCGCTGGAAGCACTGACCGTGGCACAACGGCTTCGCCGTCGCCGGTCGAGCACGTCGAATACAAGACCTACGTCCCGAGTGACGAGGGCTACTACTACGCGGCGCAGATCCCGAGCGGCCCCGACTGGTCGGATCCGTCGGAGTCGTTCCCGACCGGGGGAGCGCTACTTCGTACTACCGTGAACGGGCCCGACGGCATCACCTTGGTGATAGACCGCACGCCGTACGAAGTGCCTCAGCTCGGGGGCAGCTACGAAAGCACGAGAACCGTCCCGCACCCGACGTTCGGCAACGCGACCGAGTACGTCTTCTCGGCGAGCGAGTCGTTCCCGGAATGCAACGGCCAGCCGTGCGTCGACTACATGGTCGAGGACGGCCAGGGCGGTGGCTGGGGCGTGCTCGCCTCGGGGCCAGACTTGAGCAGGGGGAAGCAGATTGCCCGCAAGGTCATGGAGTCGGTCAGCCTCGCAGACGTGTAGCAGCGCGACGCTCGCCGCGCAGTCCGGTGCCGGGCCGGCGCTAGCCGCGCGGCTTGGGACACTGAACCGATGACCTCGCCGGTCGACCCCGAGCTCGAAGCCACCCTCCGGCGCATGTACGCGCACTTCAACGCCCGCGAGATCGAACCGGTGCTCTCGCTCATGCACGCCGACGTCGACTGGCCCAACCTGCTCGAGGGGACGAGGATCAGCGGCCACCAGGCGGTCCGCGAGTACTGGCTGCGGCAGTTCGGCGAGTTCGACCCGAGGGTCGAGCCGCTCGGGTTCGAGTCGCTGGGCGAGGCGCGGGTACGGGTGCGGGTCCAGCAGTCGGTCTACGACCTCGACGGCGACCTGATCGGCCAGGGCGAGGTCTTTCACGACTACGCGTTTCGCAACGGGCTGATCGAGCGGATGGATGCGGTCGCGGCCGAGGACTAGCTCGCCACCTCCCTTTCGACCTGTCGCCGGCGTTGAAGACGCGGTTATGGCTGTCATGCAGCAACAACCTCGGCCTGGACCATCGGGTCGGGTCGAGAGGGAGGTTACGTCCCGTCGCCCGCGGGCCGGTCGAGGTCGGCGACCAGCTCGTCGAGCTTGAGCTCCTTGAGCTGGCCCGAGACGGCGTCGAGCTCGGCCTTGCAGAAGCCGATCAGGCCCTTGGCCTCGACGCAGAGCGCCAGGGTCTCGCGCAGCTCCGCCTCGCCCGAGTCGAGGCGGGCGATGATCTGCTCGAGCCGCGCGACCGCGGTCTCGTAGTTCTCAGGCGTGCTGGTCGTCTCGTCCATCGGGTTGTGCCCGTCCATCGGCTTCGGGCTCGATCGCCGCTGCGACAGCATCATCGGCGAAGCGGATGACGACATCACCGCGCTCGCGGGCGGCGCCGGCCGTGACGATCGGCTCGCCGGCGTGATCGGCGACCAGCGCGTAGCCGCGCTCGAGCGTGCGCTGGGGATCGTGGGCGTCGAGCGCCGACGAGAGCGCCTCGAGGCGCTTGAGAGCGGCGTCGCGCGCGGCGGCGAACGCGTCACCCTTGCGCTTCACGACCAGCGCGTGGGTGTGCGCGAGCCCCCGCCGCTCGGCGGTGCGCCGACCCGCGGACGCCCGCACCTCGCGGAGCATCTGGTGCAGGCGGCGGCGTTCGTCGCGCAGGGTCCGGGTCGGCGCTCGCGAGCACTCGGCGAGGCGCTGCGCGCGCCGCGAGACGGCCGCCGAGCTCGCCCGCGCCGCGGTCGCCGCCGCCGAGCGCGAGCGTCGCTCCGGGCCTGGTTGACGTCGAGCCGCACGAGCGCCTCCGCGGCGTGGGTCGGGGTCGAGCATGAGGCTGCCGCGACGTCGTCGATCAGCGTCCGGTCGACCTCGTGGCCGACGGCGCTGATCACCGGCAGGCGCAGCATCGCGACCGTGCGGCAGAGGTTCTCGTCGCAGAACGCCCACAGGTCGCTGAGGCTGCCGCCGCCGCGACAGACGACCGCGACCTCGACCGCGGGCAGCTCGGCGAGGCCGCGGAGCGCCGCGCCGATCGCGCCGGCGGCGCGGCGGTCCTGCACCGGGGCGTCGGCCCAGACGATCGTCCCGCGCCAGCCGCGGCGCTCGAGCCCGGCGAGCAGGTCGGCGCAGGCGGCGCTGCCGCGGGCGGTGACGACGCCGATCGTCCGCGGCAGCTCGGGGCGGTGCAGCGCGCCCTGCCTGACCGAGCAGCCCCTCGGCATCGAGGCGCCGGCGGGACCGCTCGAGCTGGGCGAGCAGGTCGCCCTCGCCCGCGAGCCGGACGTACGTGGCCCGGAAGCTGAAGCTCGGCGACGCGGTCTGGCTGCCCGGGTAGTAGTCGGGCCCTCCGGCGATCACGACCTCGGCACCGTCCCGGAACGCGCCCTCGGGCAGCTTCAACCGCTCGAGGTCCGAGTTCCAGATCGCACAGCGCGCCGCGCCCTCGGCGTCGCGCAGCTCGAAGTAGGTGCTGGTGCGGGCGCGCTTGAGGTTGAAGACCTCGCCGAGGATCAGCACCCGCGGGCGCTCGCGCAGGAAGTCCTGAAAGGCCTTCGCCCACCGGCCGACGGTGAACGGCCCCGGCAGGTCGGGGTCTTCAGCCGCTGCCGGCTCGCCGCCGAAGAGCGCGATTTCGCCGTCTGGTGCCATGCGCGGATTCTGGCGCGGTGCCCCGACGGTGCCGTCGGTTCTCGGGGCGCGTCGAGCCTACGCCCGCGGTCGCGCCAGCCGCCGGCGCGACCAGCACAGCTCCGGGAGCGCGGGACGGGCGCCCGGCTGGCGACGGGGTCGCGGGCAGCGGCACTGCGGACGGGCGCGATGACGACAAGGGCAGCGGCGCGCCTGCCTGGAGACGCAGCCGGCGCACGCTACCCCCGGCTCGAGCCGGCCACGCGGGCGCGCACCGTCGAGGTGCCGGCCTCGTAGGGATAGTCGCGCTGCTCGGGAACCTGAGCGCGGAAGAGATACCGCGTCCGGCTGCTGGTCGAGCGCAGCTTGTAACGCGCTCGGTAGGCGCACTTGTCGTTGGTGCGGACGGTTCGGAAGACCTGCCAGGCTCGCTTGCTGACCTTGGCCTGGATCTTCACGATGCGCCCGTCGCAGGCGGGGCCCGGAAGCCTCCCGCTGAAGCGCAGGCGCTGGTTGGCGCCGATCCGACCCTGCTTGCGTGGCTTGACCTCGAACGTCGGCTTCACGCTCGACCTGACCGCGAGCCCGGGACGCGAGAGCACCTCGTCGCCGAACGCACGGTCCACGACGACCTCCCGGCTTGCCCCGGCCGGCAGGCGCAGGACGTAGCGGCCGTCACTGCGCGTCTTCGCCGTGTCCGCGACCTCGAACGGCGCGCCGGGCATCTGCACCCGGGTCAGCGCACAGACCTTCGCGTCGGCGATCCCGTCGCCCGAGTCGCTGCGCAGCTTGCCGACCACCCGGGCCCGTTCGGCGGAACGCACGCGCACGGTCTTGCGCCCCTTTTTGAAGCCTCCGGAGAGGTCGGAGCCGGCGCCCACCTCCGAGAGCGGGCAGAGGTTGTCGACGAACACCTCCTGGCGCTCGCACTTGTTGCTCGGCAGGCCCTCGAAGGCGAGGTCCGATCCGCAGGCGGCGACCTCGTTCACGCCCGTTGTGAACGGCGCGGACGAAGTCTGGAGCGTGACGGTGGCGCCCACCTGACCGGAGCAAGGTTGCAGCGCGATCGCGACCCCGGCCACGATCTCGCAGTCGCGGACCTCGTTGTAGGCGAGCTCGCCGTTCACGCGGAGCTCAACCTCGCGCACCCCGCCGCCCTCATCGGTGACCTGAAAGCTCGCCCGCTGCGATCCGCGTACGGCGTCGCTCGCGAAAAGCGAGCCGCCGCCGATGCCGACGACCGGATCGCTGCGGTCGGCGATCCGCAGGAACACGTCGCGAATCGCGGTCCTGGCCTGCGGCAGCAGGACAGTGTCACATTGCGTGGGCGCCTCGCAACGCAGCTCGGCGCGAAGCTCGCTGAACTCACCCGAGACCGTGTCGGCAGGGTCCCAGACGCTGCCCGGAGTGCCGAAGTTGGTGATTTCGCCGCCGGCCTGTACGGCGCGCAACCGCGCCTGTGCGCCGGCCACGCCGTCGACGAGCAGGCTGCTGGCCCGGATGTCGGTGAACACCGTTCCGCCGGGCGCGCGCCAAACCCATCTTCCGTAGCTCGAACCCGGCGCCGAGCTGAGCAGAGCGTCGGCGACTTGGAGCCCGCCGAACCCGCCGCAATCCGAGGTGAGCGAATACGCCGCACTGGTCCGCTCGGGCAAGGCTTGACCGGAGCTTGGATTGAGCGCCTGGTTGCACTGGACGGCGGTGTAGGCACCGCCGGAGGCCGCCGAGGGCAGTGCCAGCGCGGCCAGCGCGGCCGCGAGCAGCGCTGTTCCGGCCGGCCTCAGCATTCGAAGGTGAAGCAGTCGCTGCCGCCGCCGCTCGGGGCCGGCTCCGGCGCGGGGGCCGGCTCGGGCTCCGGCGCGGGGGCCGGAGCCGGGGCGGGGGCGGGGGCGGGCGCGGGCGCCGGGGCGGCGACCTCGGGCTCGGCGGTGGTGGTGGTCTCGGTCTCGGCGGCGGCCTCCTCCTCCGCCGCGCGGCGGCGGCTGCCTCGGCTTCGGCCGCGGCCTCCGCGGCGGCGATCGCGCGCTCGCGTCGCGCTTCGGCCCGCGCCTGAGCGCGCTCGCGAGCCTCGGCGCGTTCGGCGGCTTCCACGAGCGCAGTCGCGTTCACGACCTGGAGGCTGCCCTGATCGGCGAACTTGCTCACCGGCGCCGGCGCGGGATCGTCGTCGCGGATCGCGGCGCTGAGCACGACGACGAAGGAGATCGACGCGATCGCGAGCGCGCCGGCGATCGCCCCCAGCCGCCAGCCGGCCGGGAGCGTACAGGTGGGCCCCACGACCGCGGCCGGCTGCTCGGCACCGGCACCGGGATCCCCAGCCCCCGCGCGTCAGCGCCGGGCGGGGGCGTGTCGTTCTTGGGCTTCTGAGCAGGCTTGGGCTGCGGCTTCGGCTTCGGCCTCGTGGCGCTCGCGCCCGGCGTTGGGAGCTTCGGCCGCGCCTTGATGGCGCCTCCGCGCGGCTTCGAGAGCTTCGGCTTCGCTTGGTGGCGCTTCTTGCGCGCCTTCGCGGGCTTGGTCGCGCCCGTGCCGTCCGATCCGTCCTTGCGCTTGCGCTCCGCCTCTTCCTTGCGCTGGGCCTCGCGCTTGCGTTCCGCCTCGCGCTTGCGCTCCGCGGCGGCCTCGCGCTTGCGCTCGGAAGCGGCCTTGCGCTCGGCCGCCCGCTTGCGCTTGCGCTCAGCAGCCTCGGCGCGCTTGCGCTGGCGCTCGGCGCCACGCTTGCGCTTACGCTCGGCCTCCTCCTCGCGCTTCTGCTCGGCTTCGCGCTTGCGCTTGCGTTCGGCAGCGGCCTTCTGCTCGCGGTCGGCCTGACGCTCATGCTCGCGCATCGCCTCGCGCTCGCGATCGGCGACGGCCTGGCGCTCGCGCTCCACTTCACGCTCACGCTCGGCCTCCTCTTCACGCTCACGCTCGGCCTCCTCTTCACGCTCGCGCTCGGCCGCAGACACGCGATCCCGCTCGGCGGCGGCTGCGCGCTCGCGCTCAACCGCAGGCGCGCGCGGGGCGCTCGGCGCTACCGCGCGATCGCGCCCGGCCTCTCGGACGCGCGCGGCGAGAGCCTCGAGCTCGTGGTCGATCGATGGGCGCGGTTCAACCGGCAGTTGCTCCTCCCCGGCTTCCAACTCCTCTTCCCGGTCCTCCTCCAGCTCGTCCTCCAGCAATGCGGCCTGGAGCGCGAACTCGAGCTCGAGCTCGATCTGCTCGAAGCGCCGGTGCGCTCGCGTCGCCGCGTCAGCCATCGCCCGCTCCCCGAGCAGGGTCGCGAGCTCGGCCTGTTCGGCGGCCAGGCAGTCGAGGTCGGTGCGGCATCTGTCCAGCAGTGCGGCGCCCCAGGGCTGCGCCCAGTCGACGACGTCGTGTTCGAACCCTGTATGGCCGTTGTGCTCGGAGCCGTCACGACCGGCGTGCTTCGCCCGCTGCAAGCGCCGCTTCGCCTCCCTCGTCATCAGGACGCCCAAGTGGCCCTTCTCGTAGAGGTCGCTGTTTCGCCAGTGATGGTTGGATTCCGGTCCGGCCGGTTCGCCGCGGCGCCCCGGCTGGGTGAGGCCGGCGAGTACCGTTTCGCGGCGACGTTCGAGCAGCAGGAACGCCGTCTTGGCGGCGATCACGTCGTCGGTGTCGGACCCGGTGGCGCTGCGCCCGCTCTCGGTCGCCTCGGCGCTCATGGCAGGAGTGGGACGTAGGTGTAGGAGGACGGCACCGAGCAGCCCGAGACGTTGCCAAGGGCGTCGGTCGCCCGGGCGGACAGCGGCGTCGGCAGCAGCAGATCGGCCTGGACGATGATCCCGGCACCCGCGAAGGCACCCGCCGAGCCGGTCGCCGCCGGGCCCGAGCAGTCACCGCTGGTGAACACGCTCACCGTCGAACCGCCCTCGGCCGTGCCCTTCACCGCGGGATTCGGGTCGTCCCCGGGGGAGTCCGGGTCGGTATCGGTGATCACCGGTGCAGGGGTGCTCGAGTCCTCGACGTAGGTGACCGAGTTCGAGCACGGTGACGGATTGCCGGCGCTGTCGGTCACGCTGGCGGAGAACGTCGTGGTCGAGTTGGCCGGGACCGTGACCTGGATCCCGCCGCCCTCGAACGCGCCCTCGCCGCCGGTCGCGATCGCACCGCCTGTGCACCCGGCCTGCCCGTAGATGGACACCACCGAGCCGGCCTCGGCGCCGGCGCCCTGGACCAGCGGGGTGTTGTCGTTGGCGGGTGAGGGCGGGTTGGTGCCGGTGATCGTCGGCGCAGCGGCGACCGAGTCCTCGACGTAGAAGGTCGCGTTCGAGCAGGGGGAGACGTTCTGCGCGGCGTCGCGCACCCGCGCCGACAGCACGGTCACCGAGTTGTTTGGAACGGTCACCTGGATCCCCGGACCCTCGAACGCCGCCTCGGACGAGGTCACGGCCGCAGAGCCGGAGCAGCTGCCATTCGTGTAGAGGAGCACCTGCGAGCCGCTCTCCGCTCCCGTGCCGCGGACCAGCGGCGTGTTGTCGTTGGCTGGGGAGGGCGGAACGGTGCCGACGATCTGCGGGGCGAGTGCGACGTTGTCGTGGGTGTAAGCCGTCGACGTGCAGCCCGGAGACGTTGTTGGCGAGGTTGGTCACGTTGGCGCTGAGCTGGGTGGTCTGGTTGGGGGTCACGTTGACCACGATGCCGGCGCCGTACTGGGCCGGGCTGAGCGTGGCGATCGAGCGTGCCCGAGCAGTCGTCCGAGCGGTAGATCCGCACCGTCGTCCCGGCGGCGGCGCTCCCCAACACCCGAGGGCTGGCGTCCTGCGACGGCGACGCCAGGAACCGTGGTGATCGTCGGCGCCGGGGGCAGGGACGGGTCGTGCGTATAGGCGAACGGCGCCGAGCAACCGGACTCGTTGCCGGCGTCGTCCGTCGCCGTCGCCCGCAGGCGCGTTGTCTCATTGGCGGGGACCGTCACGGTCACGCCGGCGGAGGCGAAGACCCCGGCGCTCCCCCTGCCGATCGAGTTTCCGGAGCAGCTCCCCGCGAAGATCCTCACGGTCGAGCCCGGCTCGGCGTTGCCCTTCACGGCGATCGTCCTCTCCGAGGCGGGCGGGTCGGGCTCGGTGTCGGTGATCGCGGGAGCGTTCGGTGGCGAGGTGTCGGGAGGAGCGATCCCGGCGATGAAGACGTCGCCCTTCGACTCGCGGCAGTTGTTGGACTCGCTGCGTTCCTTGACCTTCTTTTCGGCATCGGCGCAGGCGAGCAGCCGGTAGGTCCCGGTGTAGGTGTTGTTCGGAACTTTGAGGTCGGCCTTGCCGCGCGAGGACTTCTTCGCCTTCAGCTTCGGCACCTCGCGCGAGCCGAGCCCGAAGTCGGCTTGGTCGCGAAACGGGTCGACCGAGAGGTAGTAGGCGTTCGAAGAGCGCTTCGTCTTGGGCCCGCGGCGGTTCTTGACCTTGTCGGAGATCGTCAGGGTGTCGCCCGCGGACAGGGTCGCCGGTGGGTCGTCGAGCTTCGTGACGACCAGCTCGGCCCGCTTCTTCTTGGCCGCCCCCGCGCCCGCGGTGACCAGCAGCACGGCGCAGGCGAGCGCCACCAAGACCCCGCCGATCCGACCGAGTCGAGCCCCAGCACTCAGCTCGCGTGAAACCTCCATCCGTTGGAGTAACGGGTTCGGGGGCGCGTAGCGTTCGGGCGGCATGCAGGTTTTGGGAGGGTTTGCGACTTCAGCCCATGCTCGCATGCGCGAGCTCCCGGGCGCGCGGCGCGGTCGCCTCGCCGAGGCGGCGGATGAAGTCGAGCGGCTCGTCCGACGGGACGCTGACGAGCGCGGCCTCGAAGCGGAGCTCGGTGGCGACGCGGGCGAGGCGCTCGGGGTCGAGGAGCTCGCTCGGGTCGTCGAGCCCGACGTTGGCGGCGCGGACGATCTCCGCCGGGTCGCGGCCGGCGCGCTTCGCCGCCTCGTCGATCACCGAGTGGCGCTCGAGCGCCTCCTCCTCGCTCAGGTAATGCTCGCCGATCGACGGCAGCCAGCCGTCGCCCAGGCGGCCGGTGAGCCGCAGCATCCGCGGCCCGTAGGCGCCGAGCCAGAGGCCGATCGGGTGCGCGGGCGCGGGGCCCGGGCCGCCCACCCTCGGCCGAGTAGTGCTCGCCGTCGAGCCGCAGCGTCTCGCCGCGAAGAAGGCGTGGATCAGCCCGATCGCCTCCTCGAGCGCGTCCACCGACTCGCCCGGCGTCCGCCGCGGGCCGCCCATCGCCGCGACCCCGTCCCAGAAGGAGCCGGCGCCGAGCCCGAGCTCGACCCGCCCGCCCGAGGCACGTCGAGCGACGCCGCCGACTTCGCCAGCACCGCCGGCTGGCGCAGCGGCAGGTTGATCACGTCGGGGACGAGCGCGACCCGCTCGGTCTCGCGGCGGCGTAGGAGAGCAGCGTCCAGGTGTCGAGAAAGCGCCGCTGGTAGGGGTGGTCCTGGACCCCGACCAGGTCGAGCCCGGCCCGCTCGGCGGCGACGATCTGCTCGACCGTCGCCGCGGGATCCTCGCCGCCGGGGACGATGAAGACGCCGACGCGCAGCCCCTCGCTCACTTACTCGACCCGCTCCAGCACGACCACCGGGATCTCCCGCTCGGTCATCTCCTGATAGCGGTCGTAGTACTGCCAGTGGGTCAGCATCTCCGCCCACATCGCCGGCTTCTCCTCCGGCGTCGCGGTGCGCGCCCGAGCCCGGAACCGCTCGCCCCAGATCTGCACGCCCACGTCCGGATCGGCCTCGATGTTCCTGAACCACGCCGGCGGCTCCTTCGAGCCGCCGTGCGAGGCGACGAGCAGCACGTCGTCGCCCGAGCGCCCGTAGATCAGCGGCGTCGTGCGCTCCTCGCCCGATCGGTGGCCGGTGGTCGTGAGCAGAAGCACCGGCGCTCCCTCGAGCCAATCGTGGCCCTCGGCGCCGTCGGTTGCCCGGTAGCGCTCGACGTGTTCCTTGCCGAAGAGCATCGCGATCGAGGGTAGCCCCAGCCGTGTGGCGGTCGCGCTCAGCCCGTCGCCGACGCGATCGCCTGCTCGAGGTCCGCCCAGAGGTCCTCGACGTGCTCGATCCCGACCGAGATCCGCACCAGGTTCTCGGGCACGAGCTCCTCCTCCGGATAGCGGGCGCGGCGCTCGACCAGCGTCTCGACCCCGCCGAGGCTGGTCGCGTTCGAGATCACCTTCACCCCCGCGCACACGGCGTCGGCCGGTTCGGCGCCCTCGCCGATCTCGAACGAGACGATCGCCCCGAAGCCGCTCATCTGCTTCGACGCGAGCTCGTGGCCGGGGTGGTTCGGCAGGCCGGGGTAGAGGACCCGTTCACCGCCGGGTGGTCGTCCAGCCGCCGCGCCAGCTCGGCGGCGTTCGCCTGGCTGCGCTCCATCCGCAGGGCCAGCGTGCGGACGCCGCGGAGGCCGAGGTAGACCTCGAACGGTCCGGGCACCGCGCCGGTCGTGTTGCGACGGCCGTCCAGCGCCTCGCGGTCGGCCTCGTCCTTCGCGACCACGACGCCCAGCAGCGAGTCGGCGTGGCCGGCGATGTACTTGGTCGCCGAGTGGACCGCGTAGTCGGCGCCCAGCCCCAGAGTCTCCTGCAGCAGCGGCGTGGCGAGGGTCGCGTCGACCGCGAGCTTCGCGCCGCCCTCGTGCGCGGCGGTCGCGACCGCGGCGATGTCGGTGATCCCGACCAGCGGGTTGTTCGGCGTCTCCGCCCAGACCAGGTCGCAGCCGTCGCCGATCGCCGCGATGGTCGCCTCGGTGTCGGTGCCGTCGATGAAGGCGACGTCGAGCAGCCCGGTCTCGTTGCGTTGGGCGAGCAGCTTGCGCACCCCCAGGTAGCCGATCTCCCCCGCGACCACCCGCGCGCCGGGCCGCAGCCCGTCGAGCACGGCGGTCGTGGCCGCCATCCCGGATGCGAACGCCACCGCCTGCCCGCCGTCGAGCTCGCCGACCACTCGCTCGAACGCCTCGATCGTCGGCGAGGCCTCGCGGATGTACTCGTAGGTGGCGCCTTGGTGGTAGGTGGTGGAGAGGTGGAGCACCGGGGCGACCGGATCGCCGGTCTCGCCGCGGTAGCCCGCCTCGACGCAGATCGTCTCGGGGCGCACGGCCCCAGGCTAGCCCGGCTTGGTGGTCATCGCCCAGACAGCGACGAGGTAGGCGGCGAGCAGCACGGCGCAGAGGGCCGCGGAGCGGTCGGCAAAGCGCGGCTTTGGCCCGGCCCCGAGCGGTGGCCCGCGATAGGCTCGGCGAGCGATGGCGACGACCGAGGAGAGCGCCCGCGCCGAGGGCGGCGGCGAGCCTGCGGACGAGGGCCCGGTCCACGGCGGCAAGCTGGTCGCCCGCGCGCTCGCCGACCGCGGCGTCTCGAAGCTGTTCACCCTCTCGGGCGGCCACCTGTTCTCGATCTACGACGGCTGCGTCGCCGAGGGCATCGACCTGATCGACACCCGCCACGAGCAGGCGGCGGCCTGGGCGGCCGAGGGCTACGCGAAGGCGACCCGCAAGCCCGGGGTCGCGGCGCTGACCGCCGGCCCCGGGGTGACCAACGGGATGAGCGCCCTGGCCGGGGCGAAGTTCAACCGCTCGCCGCTGGTGGTGCTCGGCGGCCGCGCGCCCGAGATGCGCTGGGGCTCGGGCTCGCTCCAGGAGATCGACCACCTGCCGTTCGTCTCGCCGCTGACCAAGTCGGCCGAGACGGTGAAGGAGACCGGCGACTGCGGCGCGGCGACCGCGCGCGCGATCGACACCGCGCTCCACGGCCCGACCGGCCCGACCTACGTCGACTATCCGCTCGACGTCGTCTTCATGGAGGGCGAGGGCGAGCCGGAGCCGAAGCCGGTGTTCGCGCCGACCGAGGCCGAGGGGGTGGAGGAGGCCGCCGCCGTGCTCGCCGGCGCCGAGCGCCCGGTGATCATGGCCGGCACCGGCGTCTACTGGTCACACGGCGAGGGCGAGCTCCAGCAGCTCGCCGAGGAGCTCGGGATCCCGGTCTTCCTCAACGGCATGGGCAGGGGGTGCCTGCCCGCCGACCACGACCTCTGCTTCTCCCGCGCCCGCGGCCAGGGGCTGAAGGAGGCCGACGTCGCCGTCGTCGTCGGCGTCCCGCTCGACTTCCGCCTCGGCTTCGGCGGCTGCTTCGGCGAGGAGACGAAGATCATCTGGATGGACGAGTCGCCGAACGAGCTCAGCGCCAACCGCAAGCCCGAGTTCGAGCTCGTCGGCGCGATCGGGGTGACGCTGGCGGCGCTGCGGATCGCGGCGGTCAGCGCCGGCGCCTCGCGCGACCGGACCTCGGCCTGGGTCGCGTCGCTGCGCGCGACCGAGGACGAGAAGCGCGCCGGGGAGGCCGACGAGCTCGACGACGACCGCGCCCCGCTCCACCCGCTGCGGATCTACGGCGAGCTCGCCCAGATGCTCGACCGCGACGCGATCGTGATCGGCGACGGCGGCGACTTCGTCTCCTACGCCGGCCGCGTCGTCAACACCTACGAGCCCGGCTGCTGGATGGACCCCGGCCCCTACGGCTGCCTCGGCGCCGGCCCCGGCCAGGCGATCGGCGCCAAGACCGCCTTCCCCGACCGCCAGGTCGTCTGCCTGCTCGGCGACGGCGCCTTCGGCTTCTCCGGCCTCGAGTTCGACACGATGATGCGCCACGACCTCCCGGTCGTCGGGATCATCGGCAACAACGGCATCTGGGCGCTCGAGTACCACCCGATGCGGTTCCTGTACGGGTACGAGGTGGCGGCGTCGCTGCGGCCGGCGACGCGGTACGACGAGGTCGTGAAGGCGCTCGGGGGGCACGGGGAGCTGGTGCGGCATCCGAGCGAGCTGCAGCCGGCGTTGGAGCGGGCGTTTGCGAGCGGGAAGCCGGCGCTGGTGAATGTGTTGACGGATCCTGAGGTGGTGTATCCGCGGAAGGCGGTGTTGGCGTAGCGACCGTGACCGTCGGTCTACGAAACCGAAGGTCACAGGTTCGAATCCTGTCGGGCCCGTTCCCGTCTCTTCGAACACCCCTTGTTCAAGCGGTATCCGGTGCTCTGGGCGCGTGGGGCCGGAAGCGCGATAAGGCCGATTTCGCATCCGTGCGTGAGAAGACCATCGCGCAGGACCATCGCGCGGACCCAATGCTCAAGCCCCATTCGAGGGATTTGGCGGTAGCCGGACTATCGCGCAAATGCACCTGGAATCCGTCTCAGGCCCGCGGCCCAGTGGCCCGCCCTCGACGAGCAACCGGCCAGGTCCGGGCCTACAGCCGATCCTCAATTAGGACAGCGAGTTTCGGTGCCTAGGTGTCATATGGAACGGAACGTAGGCGGTGGCGTCCGCGATGGACTGTCGGGAAGCCCGCCGGGCCTTGGGGGTGACGTATGGCGTCCACGGTTCACCAGGTGGTCAAGATGTCTTCCCAGGTCGGGAGGCCATTCTTGATTTGCCGAGCCATCGCCGAGAGGTAGTCAGGGTCGCCGTGGCCATCGTATGACTCCATCGCAGTACACATCGAAGCGATGAGAGTCCCGCCGTCGTATGCCTCCTGCATCCAATGGTGCTGACGCTCACTAAACGACAATCCGGCACGGTAGATCTGGTCGCGGCGCTCGTTCAGTGCGTACCACAACGCGTTCTCGGCCGCGCGGCGACGATCGGATGGGGAGGTGCTCAAGGATGTCTTCTTTTCGTCAGACGGGCGCGGGTCGGAACAATACGTCAGACCGTCATGGCTGGAGAACTCTCCGCAATCAGAGCAAAAGAGCGGCCTAGGCGAATCGACGACGGCCGGGCGACCGCAGCCCGGCGTGGCCTCGGGACGCACTCGCCGCGCCCTCCTGCGGGCCCGGACGGAGGGCGGGAGCCGGTTGCGGATGAGCACTGAGCCGCTCCCCGGGATGGTGATCGGCCAAACGACGGTGCCGGAGGCCGAGAACGCGAGCCAGATGATGATCGACGCCCCCGGGGCGGCGAGTTGAGGACCCCCGACCCGAATTGGCGCCAACCGGCAATCCCCGTTGCTGCTTTCACGTGGGAGCGGGAGGCCCGAGCGCACCCAGCCGGACCCGGTCAAGCGGCGGTCGTAGGAACGAAGGTCCCGCCTCCCGCTAGCGCGTAGGCGCCCGCAGCCACCGCCGCACAGGACGGCCGACACGGACCCAAGGGTCAGGATCGGCTCAGCGATCGCCGCGGTCGCGCGTCGCAGCCCACCAGGGCCGTTTCGCAGCGGGCGTAGAGAGGGACGGGACACGCAAGCGGCGGCACGCCCGCCGCGAGCGATCAGGATCCGACCGGTTCGGGCCCACGGGCTCCGGACCGGTCGGCTCTCGGACGAGGGTACCTGAGTCCCCACCCGCTCGCGATCAGGTATGAATCCGCACGAGCGCCGTTTGCGAGGCGGCGCTTGATTCGACAGGAGGAGAGAGATGCAGGGGCGTGTTCTGGCGAGGTGGGGGACCGCGGCGCTCGCCGCTGTGGCGATCGCGGCGCGTCGCGGCGCCGGCCGAGGCGGCCAAGGGCGGCGGCCTGAAGGCGAAGATCACGCGCAACGACGCAGGGGATCCCGACGATCGAGGCCGACTCCTACAAGGACCTCGGCTTCGGCTACGGCTACGCGTTCGCCGAGGACAACATCTGCGTGATCGCGGACACCTACCTGACCTCGAACGCCGAGCGCTCGAAGTGGTTCGGCCCCGACGCCAAGACCCCCGAGGGCTTCACCAACCTCGACTCCGACCTCTTCTACCAGCGGATCAAGGACCGCGGCATCGTCGAGGAGATCTACAACCGCAAGCCGCCGGTGGGCCCGAAGCCCGAGGTCAAGCAGGTGGTCAAGGGCTACGTCAAGGGCTACAACGCCTACCTGAAGAAGACCGGGCGTCGCGAACCTCCCCGACCCGACCTGCGCGGGCCAGCCCTGGGTGCGCCCGATCACCAAGATGGACGTCTACCAGCGCTTCTACGAGCTCACCCTCTACGCGAGCGGGCGGCGTCGCGATCGACGGGATCGCCAACGGCCCAGCCGCCGGCCGCCGCCGCGCGCGAGCGGCCTACGACGCCGCCGCGACCGAGGCCGCCGAGGTCACGCCGGCCGAGCGCGCGCAGGTCGCCGAGCTCGGCGAGGCGCTCGACTTCTCCGAGGACACTCGGCTCCAACGCCTGGGGCCTGGGCAGCGACGCGACCGCCGACCGGCGGCGGCATGGTGCTCGCCAACCCGCACTTCCCCTGGCAGGGGCCGCGGCGCTTCTATCAGTCGCACCTGGTGATCCCGGGCGAGATGAACGTCTCGCGGCGCGAGCCTGTTCGGCGCGCCGGTGATCAACATCGGCCACACCGAGAAGCTGGCCTGGAGCCACACGGTCTCGACCGCGTTCCGGTTCACCCCGTATCCAGCTCGACGCTCGACCCGAGCGACCCGACGCGCTACATGGTCGACGGGCAGTCGAGCCGATGGAGAGCGACGACGTGACGGTCGCAGGTCAAGCAGCCCGACGGCTCGCTCGCGCCGGTCACCCGGACGCTCTACGCGACCGAGTACGGCCCGATCACCAACTCGACTCCAGGGCCAGGCCCTGTTCGCGTGGACGACGAGCACCGCGTTCGCGCTGTTCGACGCGAACGCCGACAACACGCGGCTGCTCAACCACTACTTCGACACGAACCACGCGCAGTCGACGAAGGAGCTGCTGAAGATCCTCCGCAAGTACCAGGGGATCCCGTGGGTGAACACGATCGCCTCGGACTCGAAGGGCAAGGCGCTCTACGCCGACATCGGCTCGATGCCGAACGTCGACAACGCGAAGGCGACCGACTGCTCCTCGGCCTTCGGCCAGGTCACGTTCGCGCAGCTCGGCCTGCCGACGCTGGACGGCTCGCGCTCGGAGTGCGCGCCGAGCGACCGACGCCGGACTGCGGCCGGCGCAGGGCCTGATGGGCGCCCCGAGCAGCCGTTCCTGATGCGCACGCGACTACGTCGCCAACGGCAACGACTCCTACTGGCTCACCAACCCCGAGCAGCCGCTCGAGGGCTACCCGCGGATCATCGGCAACGAGCGCACGCAGCGCTCGCTGCGCACCCGGCTCGGGCCTGATCATGATCCAGCAGCGCCTGGCCGGCGAGGACGGCAATGCAGCGGCAACAAGTTCACCGCCAGCCAGGTCCGCCGGCTCGTGTTCCAGAACCGCCACTACGCGGGCGAGCTGTGGCGCGATCGAGCTGGTCGCCTACTGCAAGGCGAACCCGACGATCGACGGCACCAACGGCCCGGTCGACGTCAGCGGCGCCTGCGCGGCGCTCGCCGGCTGGGACCAGAAGGTCAACCTGACCAGCACGCGGCGCGGTGCTGTTCGTGCGGTTCATGGACAAGTTCGGCAACAGCCGCGGCGCGGTTCGCGAGCCCGTTCGACCTCGCCGACCCGGTGAACACGCCGTTCGGGCTCAACACGTCGGACGCCGCAGCTCGAGCCGGCGCTCGCCGACGCGGTCACCGACCTGCAGGCGGCGAACATCCCGCTCGACGCGGCCTACGGCGACTTCCACACCGAGCCGCGCGGCGACCGAGCGGATCCCGATCCACGGCGGCGAGGGCGGCCAGGGCGTGTTCAACGCGATCTCGGACATCTGGGACCCGGCCGCCGGCTACGACGACGTCGGCGCCGGGCTCGAGCTTCGTGATGGTCACCTCGCTCACCGAGGACCGAAGTGCCCGAAGGACCGCTCGATCCTCACCTACTCGCTGTCGGCGAACCCGGACTCCAAGCACTACGCCGACCAGACCCGGATGTTCTCGCAGAAGGAGTGGGTCGACCCGCCGTTCTGCCCGGGCGAGGTTGAGCGGACCGCGAAGAGCGTGAAGATCGTCCGCGGCGGCTAGCGCCTCGGCGAGGCCGCCACGTGGGCGCCGCGGCCAACCTCGCGGCCGGCGCCCTCGAGCAGCTCGCGCTCAGTTCGGGATCGGGCCCTGCGGCGCCACGGTCAGCCCGCGCCAGCCGCCCCGGAGCCAGTCGAGGTCGACCCGTCCGGTGATCCCCGGGGACCCGGCCGCTGCTCGAGTACTGCCACACCCGCCAGGAGAGGCCGGCCCAGTTGGCGGCCGGGACCAGGGGCGCGCTCACGTTCCAGTTCGCGACCCAGAGCGGGTGGCCGGCGCGGGCGAAGCTGAGCGGGTTGCCGAGCGCGGTCCAGCTCCTCCGGTTGGTGTAGATGATCGGCTTCACTCCGAGCTCGCGGCGGACCGCCCTGAGCCAGGTCCGGGCCCAGATCCGCAGCTCGGCCGCGCTCAGGCCGGCGAACGGGGTCTCGAGATCGAGCGCCGGGCGCAGGTCGCCGCCGGCTGAGCTCGCCGACCGCGGTCGTGAACACGAGCGCCTCGGCCCTGGCGTCGGCCTTGCACCTGCGCCGGCCGCCCCGCCGACAAAGGCCCGGTGGTAGGGGCCGACCCTGATCCCCTCGGCCTTCGCCCCAGGTAATTGGAGTCGTAGAAGCCGTCGGGGCCGCACTCGTGCGGGACCACCGAGCAGTCCTTGCCGGAGCCGCGGCTCGCCTGGGCGAAGGCGAAGCGCACGCCGTCGGTGGCGACCGAGCTCCAGATGATCCGGCCCTGGAAGCGCGAGACGTCGATCCCGGGCACCCTGCCCGGGGCCGCGGAAGCGCCCGCCGCGCAGCTCGCCCAGAGCGCCGCGCCGGTCAGCGCGGCCGCGATCAGTCGCCGGAGGGCCACCACTCAGGACAGTCAACACGCCCCGACGGCGAAGGCTGCGGCTAGGAGCAGGGCTTGTACGGGCGCGGCCGCAGGCCGAAGTTGGGGCCCTTGCGGATCGACTGGAAGCCGAGCGCCTCGGTCGCGGAGCAGAACTCGGCGCGGCTGTTCGTGTACTCGACGTGGAAGACCGGCTTGCCGGCCTCGACGAACGGGCTCAGCATCCCGCACTCGTTATAGGTAACGCACTCCTCGTTGATCGCGAAGTCGAAGTGGCGTTCGAGGTCCTTGACCTGGCTCAGGTCGTTCTTGAGCCCGACCGCGAGTCCGTGGCGGTGGGCGATCCGCGCCAGGCCGCGGTTGTAGGCGAGCTGGTCGCGGTAGGAGACCTTCCAGCCGGTCACCTCCCGGCCGCTCTCGTGCGCGGCGACGACGTCGTACTCGACCGCGTCGAACCCGGCCCGCGCGCACTTGGCGGTCCGCCGCTCCATCATCCGCAGCAGGAAACGCCGTTGCTTCTTGCCGCCGACGTTGGCCCAGCGCTCCTCCGGGAACCGTTTCGAGAACGGCCTGCCGAGCAAGGATTTGCCGTGCTCGCGATGCCAGCGCTTGAACCGCTCCCAGTCGGCCGGTAGTTCTCGATCCCGCCGGCGTCGACGTAGCAGACCGCGTAACCGCCGCTCGCGTGAACGGCGCGGACTCCGCGGCGGTTCGGGCGCCGGTCGACGGCACCGCCGCGGCCGTCGCGGTAGAGGTCGAACTCGTAGACCACCGGGCGCAGGCACCCACCGCCGCCGGGCGGACGGCCGCAGATGCCGACGTCGACCCGCCCGGTGTCGAAGCCGCCCTTGGCGATCCCCTGGAGCTGGTACTGCCAGCGCGCGTCGGGCGGTTGCTCGATCGCCGCGGCGCCCGCGGCCGCCGGCGCACACCGCACCGACCCCGAGCAACAAGAGCAGAGCCCGCCTCACGCGCGCGCCTCCAGGTGGGCGCCGACGCTTCGCGCGAGCTCGACCTCCATCTCCGGGTAGCCGCCGAGCCGTTCCGCCACCGGCCCGAG
This sequence comes from uncultured Solirubrobacterales bacterium, assembly GCA_963758665.1. Lineage (GTDB taxonomy): Bacteria > Actinomycetota > Thermoleophilia > Solirubrobacterales > 70-9 > WHSW01. The sequence goes on from CAVWWH010000003.1 coordinate 24,424, forward strand.
CAGCGCCGCCACAGGATCGCCGTCGAGCGCGGGCGCCGCCTCGATCGCGGCCTCGACCTCGTCGGTGAGCCGCCGGCTGCGGTCGAGGAACTCGCCGATCTCCTCGCTCTCCATGGTCGGGAAGTGTGCCGTGCCGAGCCGCACGGCGCCGAGGCCGCGGATCGTCTCGATCGTCTCCCTGTAGGCGGCGAGGTCGACGTAGGGGGGAGGCCCCGCCCGCCCGCCGTCGTGGCGGGTGAAACCCCAGCCCATCGCCGCGTCGGCGATCAGCGCGGTGCCGCTCGCCGGGCTCGAGCAGCCCGAGGTGCCCGCGCGAGTGCCCGGGCAGGTGCAGGACCTCGACCGCGATCCCGCCGAGCTCGATCCGCTCGCCGGCCTCGACCGTCCCGTCGAGCTCGGTGTCGGCGCCGGCGGCGTCGCGCAGCCACTCCCAGGCCTCGGGCGGGTAGTCGAGCCCGTGGGCGAGATACCAGCCGTAGCGCTCGGCGGCGATCCGCTCCCAGCTCTCGATCAGCGGCCGGTCGAGCTCGTGGGCGCGGATCCGGGCTGTCGGAAACAGCTCGCGCAACTCCGCGTCACCGCCGTAGTGGTCGACGTCGGCGTGCGAGACGATCACCTCGCTCAGCTCCTCCGGCGCTACCCCGAGATCCGCCAGCGCCGGCGCGACCACTTCGCGCACGGTGCCCGCGATCCCGGTGTCCCAGAGCAGGCACCGGTCGTCGCCGCGGATCAGCCACTGCGAGAGCAGCCGCGTGCCCATGATCGAGTCGATCCGGTGGATCCGCGGGGCGACCTCGATCGCGGTCATCGCGGCGGCCTCATCCCTGCCAGCGGCCGAGCACCGCGGTCGCCCGCTCCGCCGCCTCGGCGAGCGCGGCGCGCGCGTTCGCCGCAGCGGCGCGGCTGTAGCGCGGGGTCGGCATCGAGACCGAGATCGCCGCGACAACCTTGCCGTCGAGGTCGCGGATCGGCACCGCGATGCAGCGCAGGCCGATCGCGAACTCCTCGTCGTCGACCGCGTAGCCGCGCTCGCGGGTGCGCTCGAGCTCCTCGAGCAGCGCCGGAACCGAGACGATCGTGTGGTCGGTGAGCCGCGTGAGCTCGGCGCCGTCGAGCCGCCGCGACGCCTCCTCCGGGTCGAGCGCGGCCAACAGCGACTTGCCGATCGCGCTCGTGTAGGCGGGCAGGCGGGCGCCGGCGCGCGAGGTCAGCTTCATCGGGTGCGGCGACTCCGACAGCGCCAGGTAGACCGCCGAGACGCCGTCGAGGGTCGCCAGCTGCACGGTCTCGCCGGTGCGCTCGACCACCTCGTCCATCAGCGGCTTCATCAGCGTCCGCAGGTCGTCGACCTCGTGGAAGGCCTGGGCGAGCTCCCAGATCCGGCTGCCGAGCCGGTAGCGGCGCTCGTCGTCGATCGAGAGGTAGCCGCGCCCCTCCATCGTCCGCAGCAGCGAGTGGGCGGAGCTCTTCGGCAAGGCCAGCGAGTCGGAGATCTCCGAGAAGGGCAGCGCGCCGCGCTCGGCGACCAGGTCGAGCACCGCCATCACCCGATCGGCCGACTTGACCAGGCCGCCGTTGGCGGGCCTCGAAGCGGTGGCGCGCCTTCGCCATCAGCCCTCCTCGTCTCGGCGCGCATCGCGGCGACGATGTCGAGGTTGGCCTTGAACGCCATGTAGCCGCTGTCGATCGGGATCACCGCGCCGGTCATCGCCGCCGCCTCGTCGGAGGCGAGGTAGACGACGAGCGGCGCAATCTGCTCCGGGTTCGGCACCGGCAGCAGGTGCAACGCCTCGACCGCGCGAGCGCGAGTCCTCGTTCACCAGCCACTCCTGCTGCGGCTCGCTGGAGACGAAGCTGGGGCAGATCGCGTTCACCCGCACCCCGTCGCGGGCGATCCCGGCGGCGAACGAGCGGGTCAGCGCGACCACGCCGCCCTTGGCCGCGGTGTAGGCGTCGAGCCCGGCGCAGCCGATCAGAGCGTCGGTGGTCGCGGTGAGGATGATCGAGCCCGAGCCCTGCTCGATCATCCGGCGCCCGGCGTGCTTGGCGCAGTTGAACGTCCCGGTCAGGACCAGGTCGAGCATCCGCTGCCAGACCTCGTCGGGAAGCTCGGTGATCCGGCCGTCTTCGTTGTTGACGAAGGCGACGTCGACGGCGCAGTGGAAGAGGGTGTCGAGCGAGCCCCAGCGCTCGACCGTGCGCGCGACCAGCGCCTCGACCGCGGCCGTGTCGGTGACGTCGACGACGTCGGCGACCGCCTCGCCGCCGTCGCTCGCGATCTGGGCCGCGACCCGCTCGCCGCGCTCGGGGTCGATCTCGGCGATCACCACCCGGGCGCCCTCAGCGGCCATCGCCGTCGCCCCGGCGCGCCCGATTCCCGAGCCGGCGCCGGTGACCACCGCGACCTTGCCCTCAAGCCGGTTCGCCATCGCTGCTCCTCTCGGGTTCGCCCAGGATCCGACGCGCGTTGTCGGCATAGATCGCCCGCAGGCTCTCATCCCCGAGCCCGAGTGCCGAGATCGCCCAGCGGCCCGCCGGCGGGGGGACCTCGTCGCCGGCGTACTCGTACGCCTCGTCCTCGGACTCGAGGAAGCGGAAGATCCTCTCCATCCCGGCGTCGGTGGGCGGCAGCAGGTCGGAGCCGAAAAGGATCCGGTCGCGATGGCGATCGACGAACCGCCTCGCCGCCCGCGGCTGGCGCCCGAGGTCGGAGACCCGGGCCGAGATGTCGACGTAGAGGTTCGGCAGCCGGTCGAGCAGCGAGCCGAGCCAGGCGAGGTCCTCGGCGTTGCCGGCGAGGTGCGCACCGACGAAGGTCGTCCGCGGATGGGCGGCGACCAGGGCCTCGAACGACTCCATCAGCCGCCCGTGTGAGGGGAATCCGGGGCCGCAGAACGACCACTCCGGATGCGCGAGCAGCTCCTCGAGCCGCTCGTTGTGGCGGTCGGCCGGGTCGAAGAAGGCCGGCGGATCGGCGGTGTGGATCAGCACCGGGAGGCCGAGCTCGCCGGCCGCCGCGAACACGGGCGCGGCGCGCTCGTCGTCGGGGAGCAGGAGCTCGCCGGCGGCGTCGCGGAAGCCGAGCCCGAGCGTCTTCCAGACCTTGAGCCCGCGAGCGCCCGGCGGCGGCGGAGCGGCGCAGCGACCCGGCCAGCTCCTCACCGAAGCCATCGCCGGCGGCGGCGCGGGTCCAGTCGAGCTGGCAGAAGGTGAGATAGCGGCCGGGATGGGCGCGGTCGAGGCGGTCGAGGTTCGCCTCGAGCTCCGCGTCCCAGCCGCCGTCGAGGTTGATCGAGGTCTCGATCGAGTGGCGGTCGCAGAGCTCGAGGTAGGCCTCGGGCTCGACCGCCCAGCGGTCGTGGCGGCGGCCGGCGAGATCGCCGGCGACCCAGTCGCCGTCGGGGTCGAGCCAGCGCCCGAGGTGGGCGTGGAAGTCGATCGCGGGGAAGCGGGGGCGCTCGACCCGGGTGCGCTCGAGCCGCAGCTTGCTCGCCGGGGCGTACTCGGCGAGCGGCAACCGGGCCAGGTCGGCCAGCGACGAGACTGTGCGGGAAGCGGTCGTTTGCATGACCCGGATCGGAATGTTATCGTCGTTCGCAAGGAGAGACGGTAGTTCTTATATATGAACCGCCCACACCGAAGATTGCCTTCATCGGGGCCGGTAGCGCGACCTTCACCAGGATGCTGATCGGCGACGTGCTCAGCTACCCGGAGATGCGCCAGGCGACGATCTCGCTGCACGACATCGACCCCGAGCGGCTCGAGACCGCCGAGGGCGTCGCCAGGCGTGACCGCGAGCGAGGCGGGCGCGACGCCGGCGATCGAGGCGCACGCCGACCGGCGCGCGGCGCTGGAGGGCGCCGACTTCGCGATCAACATGATCCAGGTCGGCGGCCACGCCGGCGACCGTGATCGACTTCGAGATCCCGAAGCGCTACGGGCTGCGCCAGACCGATCGGCGACACGCTCGGCATCGGCGGCATCTTCCGCGCGCTGCGCACGATCCCGGTCATGCAGGGGATCGGCAGCGACATGTCCGAGGTCTGCCCGGACGCCTGGCTCCTCAACTACACCAACCCGATGGCGATGCTCTGCTGGGCCACCTACAGCGGCTCGCCGCTGCAGCAAGGTCGTCGGGCTCTGCCACTCGGTCCAGAACACGACCCGCCAGCTGGCCGAGATGGTCGAGCGTGCCGTTCGACGAGGTCAACTTCCTCGGCGCCGGGGTCAACCACCAGGCCTTCATCCTGCGCTTCGAGCGCGACGGCGAGAGCCTCTACCCGGCGCTCGACGAGGCGATCGAGCGCGACCCGGAGCTGCTGCGGCGGGTGCGGATGCAGATCTACCGCATCTTCGGCTACTTCCCGACCGAGTCGAGCAGCCACTCGGCCGAGTACCTGCCCTGGTTCATGCGCCACGACGACGAGATCGAGCGGATGCGGATCGTCGAGTCGAGCTACCTGGAGGAGAGCGAGGAGAACCTGGCCGAGTACGAGCTCAACCGCGAGCGGCTGGCGAGCGGCGAGCCGCTCGCCGATCGAGCCCTCGATCGAGTACGCGCCGCAGATCATCCACTCGATCGTCACCGGCGAGCCGCGGGTCGTCTACGGCAACGTCGAGAACACCGGGCTGATCGAGAACCTGCCGCGCGGCGCCTGCGTCGAGGTCCCGTGCGCGGTGGACTCGAGCGGCCTGCGCCCGCTGCACGTCGGCGAGCTGCCGCCGCAGCTGGCGGCGCTCAACCGGACCTTCCTCAACGTCGGCGAGCTGACCGTGAGCGCGGCGCTCGAGGGCCGGCGCGACCGCGTCCTGCAGGCGGCGATGCTCGACCCGAACACCGCCGCCTCGCTGCGGATCGAGCAGATCGAGGCGCTGGTCGACGACCTGATCGAGGCCCACGGCGCGGCGCTGCCCGAGGGAATCGGCGCCGGCGCCGCCACCGGGGCGCGCTCGTGAGCGCCGAGGCGGCCGGGCCCGCAGCCGCGCCGGCCGCGAACGGCAGCGCCCAGAGCCCGCCGGGACCACGGTGGTGGTCGGCGCCGCGCAGGGGATCGGCGCCGGGATCGCGCGGCGGCTGGCGGCCGAGAGCTGGACCACGAGGCTGGTGCTCGCCGACATCAAGCTCGACGGCGCTCGACGAGCTGGCAGCCCAGCTCGCCGGCGACGAGGCCGAGGTCGAGGCGCTCGCGGTCGACGTCGGCGACGGCGCCTCGGTCGACGAGCTGGTCGCCGCGACCGCCGAGGCCGAGCGGGTGGTGATCGCCGCCGGGCTGTTCGCACCGGCGCCGGCGCTCGAGGTCGAGCGGGAGGAGTTCGCGCGGATCTTCAAGGTCAACACCGAGGGCGTCTACTTCGTCGCCCAGGCCTACGCCCGGGCGATGGCCGAGCGCGGACACGGCGCGATCGTCGGCGTCGCCTCGATCGCCGCCCGGATGCCGCGCATGCGCCAGACCTCCTACTGCAGCTCGAAGGCCGGCATGCGCCAGGCGCTGCGGGTGCTGGGGATGGAGGTGGGACCGCTCGGCGTGCGGGTGAACACCGTCTCGCCCGGCGCCACCGACACGCCGATGATGCGCGCGCTGGCGGCCGACCACAGCTCGGTCGACGACCTCGCGCAGGGCTCGATCGAGGCGATGCGCCCGCGGATCCCCAACGGCCGGGTGGCCCGGCCGGAGGACGTCGCCGCGGTGGTCAGCTTCCTGCTCGCTCCCGGGAGCGAGCACGTGATGCTCGAGGACATCGTCGTCGACGGCGGCGAGCTGCTCGGGATGTGAATCGGATGCGTGAACCACGAGGAGAGGAGTCACGGTGAGGTCGAAGTTCGGAAAGAGGCTCGGGACGAGCCTGGCGGCGCTGGTGCTGCTGGGCGGCGCGATCGCCGGTTGCGGCGGCGGCGACGACGAGTCGAGCGACGAGAGCGGCGGCGAGAGCTCGGGCGAGCCGGTCGAGATCACCTTCTGGCACGGCCAGACCCAGGGAGTGGCCGAGCTGCTGCAGCAGATGATCGACGACTTCAACCGGACCCACGACGACGTGGTCGTCTCCAAGGACTCGGGCGGGGTCAACTCCGACCGCATGCTGCAGAAGGTGACCGCGGGCCTGCAGGCGGGCAACTATCCCGACATCGCCTACATCTACGGCTCCGACCTCGCCAACCTCGCCGGCAGCGAGGAGCTGGTCGACCTGACGGAGCGCACCGACGCCGGCGAGCTCAACTGGGACGCGTTCTTCCCCGCGGCCCAGGAGGCGGCGACGGTCGACGAGCGGGTGCGCGCGGTGCCCGCGTTCCTCGACAACCTCGCCGTCGTCTACAACAAGAAGATCTTCGACGACGCCGGGGTCGAGTACCCGACCGACGACTGGACCTGGGACGACTTCCTCGCCACCGCGGCCGAGCTCAACGATCCCGCCAAGGGGATCGCCGGGTTCGCCTGGCCGGGGACCGGCGACGAGGACACGACCTGGCGGATCTGGCCGCTGATCTGGCAGCAGGGCGGCGAGATCCTCTCCGAGGACGGCGACCAGCGTCGCCTTCGATGGCCCCGAGGGCCAGGCGGCGCTCGACGTGGTCGCCCAGGCGGCCGCCGACGAGTCGGTCTACATCGACTCCTCGGCCGGCTCGGAGCGCATGCAGCAGCTGTTCACCAGCGGCAAGATGGCGCTGAACATCGCCGGCCCGTACGCGCTGCCCGAGTACGTCGACGGCGGCGTCGACTACGGGGTCGTGGCGCTGCCCGTCGTTCGGCGGCGAGCACACGACGATCGGCGGACCCGACACCTGGGCGATCTTCGACAACGGCGAGGCGGAGGTGGAGGGGGCGGTCGAGTTCCTCGACTGGTTCAGCCAGCCCGAGCAGCAGCTGCGCTGGATCGCCGAGGCCGGCAGCCTGCCGTTGACGACGGACGTCCAGGAGCTCCCCGACTACGCCGAGTTCGAGGGCAGCATCCCGGAGCTCGACAAGTACGTCTCCAACACCGAGCTGGCCCGGGTGCGCCCGACCGTCGCCGAGTACCCGCAGATCTCGCAGGCGATGGGCCAGGCGATCGCGCAGGTCCTCTACGGCGAGGCCGACCCGGCGACCGCGCTCTCGGAGGCGGCGGACACGGCCAACGGCGAGCTCGGGGTCCCGTAGCGAGGGTGAGCGCCTGAGCTGTGGCCGCGACCGAGCCGACCGCGCCGCGACGGACTTCTCGCCCAGCGCCTGCTGGGCGAGAATCCGACCGCCTGGGCCTTCGTCATGCCCGCGGTCCTGGTCATCATCGGGCTCGCGATCGTGCCGATCGTCTGGTCGCTGATCCTCTCGTTCAACTCCGCCGACCTGATCGCCCCGGCCGAGTGGGTCGGGCCTCTCCAACTACGACGCGCTGCTCGACGACCCGGCGCTCCGCGACGCGATCGAGAACACGATCATCTACTCGGCGCTGTTCGTGCCGATCTCGATCGCGCTCGGGCTCTTCTTCGCGATCGCGCTCAACCGCCGGATCCGGTTCATCGGCTGGTACCGGACCGCGTTCCTGGCCCCGTTCATCGCCTCGGTCGCCGCCCAGGGGGTGCTGTTCTCGTTCATCTTCGACGAGCGCTTCGGGGTCGCGAACGCGGTCCTCGACGCGGTCGGGCTGCCGCGCCAGGGCTTCCTCGGCGACCCCGACCAGGCGCTGTTCGTCATCGTCCTGATCGGGATCTGGGGCGGGATCGGCTTCCCCCTGGTGATCTACCTGGCGGCGCTCCAGGACGTCCCCGGTGAGCTCGTCGACGCGGCCTCGGTCGACGGCGCGCGGCGCTTGGGGATCCTCCGCCACGTGATCTGGCCGCAGCTGCTGCCGGTGACGATCTTCCTCGCCGTGTGGCAGACGCTGCTCGCGCTGCAGCTGTTCGACCTCGTCTACGCGACCACGCGGGGCGGGCCGCTGGAGTCGACGGTGGTGATCGTCTACTACATCTACAACCAGGCGTTCGAGCTCTTCCACGCCGGCTACGCGGCCGCCGTCGCCTATGTGGTCGCCGTCTTCCTCCTGCTGCTGGTCGGGGCGCAGCTGATCTACAACCGGGTCCGGCGGGCCCGGCACGCATGAGGGTGGCGACCGACCCGGCGGTCGACGGCGCCGCGAAGGCGCTCGAGGACACGGCGCCGCCGGCGCCGAAGCGGGGCCGGCTGCCGTTCAGCGCCTGGCACCTGGTGCTGGCCCCGGCGGCGATCCTGTTCGCGCTGCCGCTGCTCTGGATGGTGCTGAGCTCGTTCATGTCGAACGCCCAGATCAACCAGTTCCCGCCGACGATCATCCCCGACTCGCTGCACGTCGAGGGCTGGGATCACGTGCTCGACCAGCGCCAGCTTCCCGCATTGGTTCCTCAACTCGACGATCGTCGCCGGGGTGACCGTGGTCTCGAACCTGATCTTCTGCTCGCTCGCCGGCTACGCCTTCGCCCGGATGCGCTTCCGCGGCTCGACCGCGCTCTTCCTGCTCATCCTCGCGACCCTGGTGATCCCGTTTCAGCTGACGATGATCCCGACCTTCATCGTGATGGAGAACCTCAACCTCACCGACACGCTCGGCGCCCTGATCGTCCCGGGGCTGGTGCTGCCGCTGGGGGTGTTCCTGATGCGCCAGTTCTTCGTCAACCTGCCGTCGGAGGTCGAGGAGGCGGCGCGGATCGACGGCTGCTCGCGGCTCGGGGTGCTGATCCACATCGCGATGCCGCTGGCGCGGCCGGCGCTGGCGACGCTCGCGGCGCTCACCTTCCTGCTGATGTGGAACGACCTGCTGTGGCCGCTGATCGCGATCAACTCCGACGACAACTTCACCCTGCCGCTCGGGCTGACCACGTTCCAGGGCCAGCACACGACCGACTGGGCGGCGGTGATGGCGGGCAACGTGATCACGGTGACCCCGGTATTGATCGCGTTCCTGTTCGCGCAGAAGACGTTCATCCGGTCGCTCACCTCGAGCGCCGTGAAGGGATAGGAGCGAGATGAAGCAGGGAGTCCAGGGAACGACGCCGGCGGGCGCCTACTCGCCGGGCGTGATCGCCGAGGGGCGGTTCGTCTACGTCTCGGGCCAGGGCCCGGTCCGCGACGGCGAGCCCGAGACGGGCACGATCGAGGCGGAGACGAAGCTGGTGATGGAGAACCTCGGCTCGGTCCTGGCCGCGGCCGGGGCGAGCTACGACGACGTGGTCCGTTGCGGGGTGTTCCTCGCCGACCTCGACGACTTCGAGGCGATGAACGCCGTCTACGCAAGCTTCTTCGGCGACCCGCTGCCGGCGCGGACCACGGTCGGCGCCCACCTGCCTCAGATCAAGGTCGAGATCGACTGCGTCGCGGTGCTGAGGGCGGAGCTAGGTCGATGCCAGGGGTCAGGGTCGAGCGGGTGACGAAGGTCTACGACGGCGACGTGCTCGCGGTCGACGACGTCTCGCTCGAGATCGCCCCGGGCGAGTTCATGGTCCTGGTCGGGCCCTCGGGCTGCGGCAAGTCGACCCTGCTGCGGCTGATCGCCGGGCTCGAGCAGGTGACCAAGGGCCGGGTCTGGATCGGCGACGACGACGTGACCACGCTCGAGCCGCCCGCCCGCGACGTGGCGATGGTGTTCCAGAGCTACGCGCTGTATCCGCACAAGACGGTGCGCGACAACCTCGCCTTCGGGCTCACCCGGCGCAAGGTGCCGAAGCCCGAGATCGAGGAGCGGATCGCGGCGATGGCGGCGATGCTCGGGCTCGAGGAGCTGCTCGAGCGAAAGCCGGCGGCGCTCTCGGGCGGCCAGCGCCAGCGGGTGGCGATGGGCCGGGCGCTGGTCCGCGAGCCCCGCGCGTTCCTGATGGACGAGCCGCTCTCGAACCTGGACGCGAAGCTGCGCACGAGCATGCGCGGCGAGCTCGCCCGCCTGCACGAGCGGCTGCGGACGACGACCGTCTACGTCACCCACGATCAGGTCGAGGCGATGACGCTGGGCGAGCGGGTGGCGGTGCTGCGCGACGGGGTGATCCAGCAGATCGACATCCCGCAGCGGCTGTTCGAGAACCCGGCGAATCTGTTCGTGGGCGCGTTCATCGGCTCGCCGGCGATGAACCTGGTCGAGGCGAGCGTCGCCGGCGGCGCGGTCAGCTTCGGCGACACGACCCTGGACCTGGCGGGCGTCGAGGCGCTCGGGGAGCGCCGGGTGGCGCTCGGGATCCGGCCGACCAGCTTCGCCGTCGCCGACGCCGGCTGCGACCCGAGCTGGCCGCGGATGACCGCGAGGGTCGACGTGATCGAGGCGCTCGGCGCCGAGTTCAACCTGCTGTTCACGGTCGAGGCGCCAAAGGTCGCGACCGACGACGTGAAGGCGGCGATCGGGGGCGCGAGCGGCGCCGACGAGGGCCGGCTGCTCGCCGACGACCGCCGGGCGCGGTTCACGGCCCGGATCTACGAGCGGATCGCGCTCGAGCCGGGAGGCTCGATCGAGCTCGCGATCGACCCCTCGCAGCTCTACATGTTCGACCTCGAGAACGGCGCCCGGCTGAGCTTCGGCCGCGACCTGGAGCGGGTCGCGTGAGCGTGGCCGCCGCGGCGCGCGCCTCCGCCATCGGCCGTCCGGTCGCCGAGCTCGAAACGCCGGCGCTGGTCGTCGACCTCGACCGACTCGAGCGCAACCTCGCGCGGGCGGCCGAGTACGCGAGCGCCCATGGCCTCGATCTCTACCCGCACTCGAAGACCCACAAGACCCGCGAGATCGCCGAGCTGCAGCTCCGCGCGGGAGCGGCCGGGCTGACGACCGCAAAGGCGACCGAGGCGGAGATCTTCGCCGGCGCGCTGGGGGCGCCGCTGGTCCTCCACTACCCGGTCGTCGGCGCCGACAAGGTCGCCCGGGTGGCGGAGGTCGCCGGCCGGGTGCCGCTGACGATCGCGCTCGACTCGGCCGAGGCCGCCGAGCCGATCGCCGAGGCGCTGCGCGTCCGCGGAACCGAGGCCGAGGCCCTGGTCGAGCTCGACGTCGGGCTCACCCGGACCGGACTCGACCCCGAGCGGGCGCTCGAGCTCGGCCGGGCGATCGAGGGCTTCGGCGGCGGTTTGAGGCTGGCGGGGCTCTCCTGCTACCCGGGCCACCTGCGCCACGACGAGGAGGCGATCGCCTTCGGGATGCGCGAGGTCGACTCGACCCTGGAGCGCGCCCGGGCGATGTTCGACGAGGCGGGGCTCGGGTGCGGGCGGATCTCCGGCGGTTCGACCGCGACCCTGTTCCATTCTCACGAGACCCCGATCAGCGAGATCCGCCCGGGCAACTACGCGCTGCTCGATCGGCAGGAGGCGCGGGGGGAGTTCGCGCTCTCCGACTGCGCCCTCCGGGTCCAGACCACGGTGGTCTCGACCGCGGTCCCGGGCCGGTTCATCGTCGATTCCGGGGCGAAGACGCTGAGCGAGGCCGGGCCGCCGCCCGGGGCGAGCGGCCACGCCGAGGTCGTCGGCCGCGAGGGGCTCGAGATCGAGCTGCTGAGCGAGGAGCACGGCCACGGGGTGGTCGGCGCGGGAGCGGAGCCGCCGGCGGTCGGCGAGCGGCTCGAGCTGATCCCGAACCACGCCTGCACCTGCGTCAACCTGCACGACCTGCTCTACGCGGCGCGCGGCGGGGTCGTCGAGGCAGAGCTACCGGTGATCGCCCGGGGGGCGGTCCGGTGAAGCTCGGTACCGCGCGCGTTCCCGGCGGCGCCGGCGTCCCGGTGCTGGTCGAGGGCGAGCTGCTGCGGCCGCTCGGGGTCGCGGCGGGCACCGAGCTGCGCGACCTGATCGCCGCCGGGCTCGGGCGCGCTCGCGAACGCGGTCGAGAGCGCCGGCGTACCGCTCGAGAGCGCCGAGCTCGCGCCGCCGCTGCGCCCGCCGAAGATCGTCTGCATCGGGCTCAACTACCTCGACCACATCCGAGAGTCGAACGCGCCGCGGCCCGAAGTGCCGCTGATCTTCGCCAAGTTCCCGACCGCGGTGATCGGCCCGGGCGACGCCGATCCCGATCGACGCCTCCCTGACCGAGCGGGTCGACTGGGAGGTCGAGCTCGCGGTGGTGATCGCCTCGCGCCTCAGCCGGGTCGCCGCCGCCGAGGCGCTCGACGGGGTCTTCGGTTACACGGTCGCCAACGACGTCTCGGCTCGCGACCTGCAGTTCTCCGACGGCCAGTGGGTGCGGGCGAAGAGCATCGATGGCTTCTGCCCCCTTGGGCCGGTGATCGCGACCGCCGATGAGGTCCCCGACCCGCAGGCCGTCGCCCTGAAGACGGTCGTCAACGGCGAGACGATGCAGGACTCCTCGACCGCCGAGATGCTGTTCGGGGTCGCCGAGCTGATCGAGTTCTGCTCGCGCAGCTTCGCCTTCGAGCCCGGCGACCTGCTGCTCACCGGGACCCCGTGGGGCTGCGGCGAGTTCATGGACCCGAAGCGCTCGCTCGCCCCAGGCGACGAGGTGGTGGTCTCGGTCGAGGGGATCGGCGAGCTGCGCAACCCGGTGGTCGCGGCCTAGGCGGCGGTACCGGCGCTCAGATCCGCTTGGGCTTGTAGGTCCAGCCGGCGCCGGTGACCGCCTCGATCACCGGCTCGCGCAGATCGCCCCAGGAGAACTGGTAGCCGGACTCGTCGGCCCCGCCCTCGGTGCTGTGGGGCCCGAGCCAGGCGAGCACCTGGACCTTCTCGGTGCCCATGTGCTGGCCGCGCTCCCATTTGGCGGCGCCGGAGAAGTTGCCGCCGATGCCGAGCTCGGCGTCGGTCTCGGTCTTCAGCCCGATCCCCTTCGCCTCGTGGTCGCCCTCGTCGAGCTCGATCCGCAGCGCGCGATAGAGGTAGGAGTGGCCGCCCCCGCCCGGGCCGACGCTGGCGATCTTCGCCGACCAGGCGACGACGATCTCGTCCTCCTCGGTCCCGGTCTGGATGCCCTTGCCGGAGATCGCGAGCAGGCGGCGGCGGACCTCGTCGGCCGGCTGCGGCTCGACCCCCTCGGCGGGCTCCGCCGCGGTCAGCACGCCGGTGCCCTTCAACTTGTCGAGAAATCCCATGTCCCGAACTTAGCGCGCCTAACGCTCGCCGCGCCCGCTGCCGATACGTACAACGACCGCCGTACGGGGAAAGCGGAAGGTCGTCTCGGCTTTGGGAGAAAAGACGAAGCTCAGCCAAGGATCCGCCCCCCGGCTCGAGGGGACGGCGATCGCGCGCTCGCGAAACGGCGGCCACGGCTCGGCGCCCGACGCCGATCGGGCGCAGACCAACGGCGGCCTCCAGGCGGCGCACCGCCAGCACTTCTCCACGGCCGTGCTCGACGCCTCGGTCGACTGCGTCGTCGCGATCGACGACGAGTGCCGGGTGGTCGAGTGGAACCCCGCCTCCGAGCGCACCTTCGGCTACTCGCGCTCAGAGGCCCTGGGCGCTGACCTGGCGCGGCTGATCTGCCCTCCGGCCGAGCGCCACCAACGGCGCCGCGACCTGCTCGAGGTGGCCGAGAACCCCCGCTCGGCGCAGCTCGGCCGGCGGCTGGAGCGCGTCGCCATGGACGCCGACGGGGCGAAGTTCCCGATCGAGTTCACCCTCACCCGCGTCGACGGACGCCCGCCGCTCGTCGTCGGCTTCATCCGCGAGATCCGCGAGCGGGCGCTGGAACGGCGGGTGCGAGAGACCGAGGAGCGCCGCCGCCAGGCGCTGACCGCGCTCGGCCATCAGGTGCTCCGCAACGCCCCCCTCGACGAGATCGGGATCGCCGTCGCCGTCCTCGCCCGGGAGGAGCTCGGCGTCGACGTGGCCCGCATCTGGCAGCCGGGCCAGGACGACGAGCCCGCGGAGCTGGTCGCCTCCGCCGGGCCGGCCGACGAGGCCAAGCACGGGCCGCCGCCGCTGCCCTCGCCCGAGGCGGGGTCGCTGGAGCTCCCCGACGGGGTCGTCTTCCGCGTGATGACCCCCGACGGGCCGGCGACCGCGATCGCGCTGCATTCCGAGCACCCGAGCGAGCTCGGCGACCAGGACCTCCACTTCCTCGAGTCGCTGTGCCAGATCCTGGTCGGCTCGATCTCACACCACGCCACGGTCGGCCAGCTCGAGCAGGCCGAGCGCCGCTACCGCGGCCTGATCGAGCGCCTGCCGATCGTCTCCTACCTGGCCGAGTACGGCCCGAACGGCAACTGGCTCTACGTCTCGCCCCAGATCGAGCACCTGCTCGGCTTCACCGCCGAGGAGTGGCTCGCCGACAACACGCTCTGGTGGAGCCGCGTCCACGCCGACGACCGCGAGCGCCTGCGGCTCGAGGAGGAGCACTGCGTCGCCACCCTGGACCCGCTGTCGATCGAGTACCGGATGGTCGCCCGCGACGGGCGCGTGCTCTGGATTCGCGACGAGGGCGCTTACGGGCGCCCCGGCGAGGACGGCCAGGTGCTGGTCGAGGGCGTGCTGCTCGACGTCACCGAACGGCGCAGCGCCGAGGACGAGCTGCGCCACCGCGCCGACCACGACGAGCTCACCGGGCTCGCCAACCGCCGCCGCTTCAGCGACGAGCTCGACCGCCGCCGCCAGGAGGAGCGACCGCGCGGCGCGGTCGCGATCCTCGACGTCGACGACCTCAAGTACGTCAACGACTCGCTCGGCCACGCCGCCGGCGACTCGCTGCTGCGCTCGGTCGCCGCATCGCTGGTCGACTCGCTGCGCCCGGGCGAGTTCCTCGCCCGCTTCGGCGGCGACGAGTTCACCGTCCTGCTCGACGTCTCCACCGAGGCCGCCGTGCGCCGCCGGCTGGCGGCGCTGCTGCGGGCGGTGCGCGGGCGCGAGTCGCGGCTCGCGGCCCGGGCCAGCGCCGGCGCGGTGATCTTCGGCTCCGAGACGGCCTCGACCGACGAGGATCTGATCGTCGCCGCCGACATCGCCCTGCACGAGGCCAAGGAACGCGGCGGCGACCGCTACGAGATCTTCACCGGCGCCGGCACCGAGCGCCTCGCCTGGGTCGGGCGCCTGCGGGAGGCGATCGACAACGACCGCCTCTGCCTCTACGAGCAGCCCATCTTCGACCTCCGTAACGGCGACGAGCGGGTCGGCAGCGAGCTGCTGGTCCGGATGCTCGAATCCGACGGCTCGGTGCTCTCCCCGGCCGCCTTCCTGCCGACCGCCGAGCGCTTCGGCCTGATCCGCGAGATCGATCGCTGGGTGATCGACCGCGCGGTCGCGGTCGCCGCCGGTGGCCGTCCGGTGACGATCAACCTCTCGGCGCGGTCGATCTCCGACCCGGGGCTGAGCGACCACATCGGCGAGGCGCTCGCCCGCGCCGGGGCCGAGCCCGCGCAGGTCGTCTTCGAGCTCACCGAGACGGCGGCCGCGATCGCGAGCGAGGACCTGCGCGAGTTCGGCGCCCGGATCGAGCAGCTCGGATGCGCGCTGGCGATCGACGACTTCGGCACCGGCTTCGGCTCGCTCACCTACCTCAAGCACCTGCCCGTCCGCTACCTGAAGATCGACATGGAGTTCGTCCGCGGGATCACCGAGTCGGCCGCCGACCGGGCGATCGTGCAGTCGATCGTCACGATCGCCGACAGCCTCGGCATGCGGACGATCGGCGAGGGGGTCGAGGACCAGGCCACCCTGAACGGCCTGCGCGCGCTCGGGGTCGACTACGCGCAGGGCTATCACCTCGGTCGCCCGGCGCCGCTCGCCGACTCGTAGCCGGCCCCCTTCACGGCTCAGGGCTGCATTCCGGAGAGATGCGCTTTGCATCTTCGACGGAAGGTGCAGGGAGGAAACTGCGCTGAGACAGGAGTTTCCTACCGCTCGGTGAACGTGCCGCTCGGGGTGGACGCGTCAGCTCGTGCCGTCGAGCGCGGCACGGAGAGCCGGGATGTCGTCCGCGCCGAAGACGACACGATTTTGTGTGGCGACGTAGACGAGATCGAGATTGACGCCAGCTCGGGCGATCTTCCGAGTCAGGTCCGCAAGGACCCCGGGGTGATCCTCGACATCGACAACGACGACTTCGCGCTCGCGGGTCACTGCGAGATGGGAGATCGCCAGCGAATGCTTCGCGGGCCCACCGCGCGGAACAAGGATATGGAGCTCAGCCCGCTCGGCTGACCCGACGCATGTGGCGGCCGCAATGTTCACGCCGGCATCGCTGATCGCGGCCGCTACCCGCGCCAGCGCGCCCGGGGTGTTCTCGATGTCGATGGCCAGATCGACCGCCATACGCGTGGGATATCAGCCTACCTTGGGCGAACGGCGCTCTAGCCCGGCGCCTCGATCGGATCGAGCGGGTGCAGCTCGGAGCGCTCGAGCGCCTCGGTGCGCAGGTGGGCGATCGCCAGGTACTCCTCCGAGGTGATCATGTCGAGGAAGGCCTGGCGGGTCGGGTACGAGACGAGCACCACCAGGTCCCACTTGCTCGGCCCGATCAGCGCCCCGCTGCCCGCGCCGGCGTGAAGGACGCGAGCGCCGGCGCGGTCGAGCAGCGGCGCGACCGCCTCGCCGTACTCGAGGTAGCGCTCCTCGCCGCCGGCTGGCTTGAAGTCGAGCAGGTTGAGCATCAGCACCGGCCCCTCGGCGGCGCGACGGCGAAGCTCGTCGAAGGCCGGCGGGTTGAGGACCTCGATCTCGTCGTTGGGCACGACGCCGATCCTATGTCGACGGCGCGTGCGCGGGCTTCCGCGGCGGCGCGGGCACGGGGAGGGATACGGAGGGAGCCCGCCTGCGTCCCTGCGCCAGGCGGTCGATCAGCGCCCAGACGGCGAACGCCAGGGCGCCGACCGCCCCGGTCGCGGTCAGCAGCGCGCCCGCAGCGGCTGCCACGGCGACACCGTTGGCGCCCAGGATGACCACCGAGGTGGCGACCCCGAGGGTGGGACCGACGGGAAGCAGGCCGAAGATCGCCGCCGCGATCAGCAGCGCCATCGCGTCGAAGACCGAGACGTCCACACCGAGCCCCTGGAAGACGATCCAGTTGCGCGCCACCTGCGCGAGGACCGCGAACACGACCAGGGCGATGATCGTGTTGCGGCTGCCGAGCCCGCGCATCACCGCGATCCCGGCCCAAAAGCCGTCGCGGCGGTTGCGGGCGAGCCGGGTCACGGCGACGATGCCCGTCAACGCCACGCCGAGGAACACGAGCGGCGCCCACCAGGCCATCCCGAGCGGGCCGACGAGCGTGAACGAGCAGATCGCCGCGAGCGCGATCTCGACCACGACGATCGGCATCTCCGCGGCGATCAGGACCGAGACTCGCGGGCTCTGGGCCGGTGCCGACCGCCGCAGCGCCGCGATTCGGACCCCAAGTCCGAAGCTCGAGTTGAACAGGTTGCCGAGGTAGCCGACGGCGGCGGCACGGTAGAGACGCCGGCGCTTGACCTCGCCACCGGCGGCGTCGACGCAGACGTGCCAGGCCTCGCTGCGCGCGATCAGCCAGATCACCTGCAGCAGGGCCGCGGCCGCCAGCGCCCAGGCCGGGGCGTCGCCGAGCGCGGTGACGAAGTCGTCACGCTTCCCCCAGAGACCGACCGCGAGCGCGACACCGACCACCAGCGTGCAGATCACCGTCACTGCCACCGGATGCCCCCGGACCCAGGCGCGAACGCCGGGAAGGCGGCGGCCTACGGGTGCGGCGGGGGTGTGCTCGGGCACGTCATCTCTCTACGGCCGGGCGAAGCCGCCGCATTGACCTTACGCCGATCGGCGCCGGAGCGTGAGGCGGAGAGGGCGCTCAGCTGCCGTTGGGCTGCGCCAGGAGGCGGAACTCGGCCTCGCCGCCGGTGGGTTCGGCGTCGAGCAGCTTGTCGTCGAGGAACGCCAGGGAGCGCGGCTCGACCGAGATCCGCATCTCGCCGACGACCAGGTCGCGCGCCGACGGCTTCTCGACCAGCTCGAGCGCGAGCCGGCCGGCTTGGGTGGTCTCGCCGGACCCGTCCTCGCCGGCGGTGATCCGGACCACCGCCGTTTCCGGCACGTCGGGCCGCGAGACGATCCGCTCCACCGCAGCGGCCGCGTCCTCGGTCATCGCCAGCATCTTGTCCGCCTCCGTTGCTCCCCTATGAACTACTCCCCACTGATGGCGAGGGTTCCCGGCGACGGCGCGTTCTAATCATCCGAACCGCATCCGGGCGCGAGCGTGCAGGCGGGCGTATGGTCCCGGCGATGACCGAGGCACGCCTCTCGCTGGTCGAGTTCCCCGCCGACGACCCCGAGCGCGCCCTGCGCTTCTGGGGCGGCCTGCTCGGGGTCGAGCTCGAGCAGCGCGGTGAGGGGGAGGGCGCGGGCTGGCAGACCGGCCCCGGCGGCCCGGCGATCGGCGTCCACGAGCGCGGCAGCGGGCCCGGCGACTCGTTCTCGCTGCCCTACTTCGAGGTCGAGGAGATGGCCGCGGCGCTCGAGCGGGTCGTCGCGCTCGGGGGCAGCGTCGTCCATCCGGGCGAGCGCTGGGCGATCTGCCGCGACTCCGAGGGCAACCCGTTCGCCCTCGCGCGGAAGGGCTCGGGCGGCGAGTCCAGCCAGTAGCGCTCAGGCGGCGAGGGGCAGGCGGAGCTGCGCCCCGGCGAGCCGCCGGCGCTCGATCGCCTCGGCGTAGACGCCGTGGAGAACGTTGGCGGGCCGCACGCCGGTGATTCCGTAGGCCTCGAGCATCGCCCGGGCCAGGGTCTCCTTGAACACGCGGCCGTGCCAGGCGTGCGCGCCCGCCTGGCGGCCGACGTGCAGGTGGACCAGCTCGTGCAGCAGGGTCTCGAGCGCGTCACCCGGGCGGATCCCGGGATACGCGGTGACCGAGAGCCGGAACTCGCCGGGGACCGCGAACCCGAGCCGGTTTGGGCGCCTGGCGGTCCGCCGCACCTTGAGCTCGGGCGCCGCGGCCGCGAGCGGTCCGCCGGCGAACACGGCTAGGGCGCGAAGGCGATCGAGCTCGCGCCGCAGGTCGATCCCGGCGACGAGGTAGTAGGAGGGATGGCGGCGGATCCGCGGCACCGGCGAAACATAGGCGGAGGCGCGGCGGGCATGAGAGGATCGGGCCGTGGCCGAGATCGACGGCGACGTCACCCTCTACGCGATCCCCGGCTCGCACGCATGCGAGTGCGGGGCGCTGATGCTCGAGCACAAGGGGATCCCGTACAGGCGGGTCGACCTGTGGCCCGGGACGCACTCGTTCAGCATCCGCCTGCGCGGATTCCCGGGGAAGGGGCGGACGCGGATGTTCGGCGACCGCGAGCCGACGCGCATGGTCGCGATGGGCGACCGCGCGGGCACCGTGCCGGCGCTGAAGCTCGGCGACGAGCGCCTGCAGACCAACCGCGCGATCGCCCGCCGGCTCGACCAGCTCGAGCCCGAGCCGCCGCTTTACCCGGACGACCCGGACCGCCGCCGGGAGGTCGAGGAGGCCGAGCGCTGGGGCGACGACGTCTTCCAGATGGTCGCCCGGCGGCTGACGCTCGCCGGCGGCCTGCACGGGCCCGACGCGCTCTTCGACCGCGCGGGCGCGGGCCGCCTCGGGCCCGTTGCTTTGGCACAACGAGCGCATGCGGCTGATCGGCACGCGGTTCATGCGCAAGCGGCTGTTCGACGTGAACCTCGAGACGGAGCGCGAGATGCTCGCCGAGCTGCCGGCGATGCTCGACCGCATCGACGCCTGGGTCGAGGCCGGCGTGCTGAACTCCGCCGAGCTCAACGCCGCCGACTTCATGATCGCCCCGAGCCTCGCCCTCCTGTGCTACCGGCGCGACCTGCGACCGCAGATCGAGTCGCGACCCGCCGGGGCGCTGGTCGAGCGCGTCTTCAGCGAGCGCAGCGGCGCAGCGGGCTGAGCCGAGCGCCGCCGCCGCATATCCTCGGTGCCATGAGCGACACAGCCACCGCTCCCCCCACCGACGAAGCGCTCGCCGCCGCCCGCTGGAACCTCGAGCCGCTGGTCGAGGACGGCGGCCCCGAGCGGGCGCTCGAGCAGCTCGACCAGGCCCAGGCCCGGGCCGAGAAGTTCGCCGAGCGCCACCGGGGCAAGGTGGCGGAGCTCGAGGCCGCGCGGGCTCGCCGAGGCGATGCGCGAGCTCGAGACGATCTCCGACCTCGCCGGGCGCGCCGGCACGTACGCCTCGCTGGCGTTCTCGGTCGACACGCTCTCGCCCGAGGTGGGCTCGCTGATGCAGCAGGTCCGCGAGCGGCTGGCGGCGCTGCAGACGACGCTGCTCTTCTTCGACCTCGAGTGGAACGAGCTCGAGGACGAGCAGGCGGAGGCGCTGATCGCCGCGCCCGAGCTGGCCTTCTGCAGCCACCACCTGAAGCTGGAGCGCCGATATCGTCCGCACCAGCTCTCCGAGCCCGAGGAGCGGATCCTGACCGAGACCTCGGTCACCGGGCCGGGTGCGTTCTCGCGCCTGTTCACCGAGCAGACCTCGGCGATCACGGTCGAGCTCGCCGACGCGGAGGAGCCGCTGCAGCTGATGGAGGCGCTCAGCCGCCTCCAGGACCCCGACCGCGAGCGTCGCGCGGGGGCCGCGAACGCGGTCACCGAGGCGCTCGCGCCCGGGCTTCGCACCCGCGCCTTCATCTACAACACCCTGCTTCAGGACAAGGCGACCAAGGATCGCTTGCGCTCGTTCGACCACTGGCTCGCCGCCCGCAACCTCGACAACGAAGCCTCGGACGAGTCGGTCGCGGCGCTGATCGAGGCGGTGATCGGGCGCTACGAGCTGGCCCGGCGCTGGTATCGGCTGAAGGCGCGGATGCTGGGCCTGGAGCGGCTCGCCGACTACGACCGGATGGCGCCGCTGGCCGAGGCCGAGCGCCACATCCCCTACGACGACGCGCGCGCGCTGGTGCTCGACTGCTACCGGGGCTTCTCCGCCGAGCTCGGCGCGACCGCGGAGGAGTTCTTCACCGGCGCGTACATCGACGCGCCCCCGGCGCCCGGCAAGCGCGGCGGCGCCTTCTGCTCGTACGCGGTGCCCTCGGCGCACCCGTACGTGATGCTCAACTACACCTCGCGGCCCGGCGACGTGCTGACGATGGCCCACGAGCTCGGCCACGGCGTCCACGCCTCGCTCTCGCGCCCGCGCGGGCTGTTCGAGTTCGGGACCCCGCTGACCGTCGCCGAGACGGCGTCGATCTTCGGCGAGACGATCGTCCTCGGGCGCCTGCTCGACCAGGCCGCCGACGACTCCGAGCGCCTCTCGCTGCTCGGCTCCTCGCTCGACGGCGCGGTCGGCGCCGTGTTTCGCCAGGTGGCGATGAACCGGTTCGAGGATCGCGTCCACGGCGAGCGGCGCGAGTCCGGCGAGCTCTCGGTCGAGGGCTTCGCCTCCGCCTGGACCGAGACCCAGGCCGAGATGCTCGGCGACTCGGTCGAGCTCTCCGACGGCTACAGCTCCTGGTGGTCCTACGTGCCGCACTTCATCTCCACCCCCGGCTACGTCTACGCCTACTCCTACGGCCACCTGCTGGCGCTCTCGGTCTACGGTCGCTACGAGCAGGAGGGCGAGGGCTTCGTCGACTCCTACCTCGACCTGCTGCGCGCCGGCGGCTCGCGCTCGCCCGAGGAGCTCGGCCAGATCGTCGGCGTCGACCTCACCGATCCCGGGTTCTGGAACGCGGGCCTCGACCTGATCGAGCGCCAGCTCGAGCGCGCCGAGGAAACCGCGGCCGCCGTCGCCGCCGGCTGAGGCTCAGCCGACCTTCGCGATCGCGGCGTCCATCGCCGCCCCCGGGTCCTCGACCACCTTGCCGTGGCCGGGAGCGAGCCGCTTGGGGTCGAGCGCGCGCAGCGCCTTCGCGGTCTCGAGCGCGGTCGGGCGGTGCCAGGTCGCCATCGTCGGGAACGGGAACTTCCAGTTCACCTTGGCGCTGGTGGCGACGCCCCCGAGGGTCGAGTACGCGTCGGCGCAGTACAGGGTCCGGTCGCGGGTGTCGATGAAGGCGAGCTGTCCCGGGGTGTGTCCCGGCGCCGGGATCGCCTCGAGCGAGCCGACCCGGTCGCCGGGCCCGATCGTCCGCGTCGGCTCGGTCTGCGTGCCCGGATAGCTGCCGCGCAGCTTGTCCTCGGGCTCGCCCGGGTCGAGGCTCATGTCCTTGCGCAGCAGGCGCGCGTCGCGGGCGCTGATGATCACCTCCGCGTCCGGGGCCGCCTGGTGGAGCTTGTCGAGCGATCCGACGTGGTCCCTGTGGGCGTGCGTGAGCAGGATCCGCGCGATCGGCCGCCCGTGGGCCTCCGCGCCCGCGAGGATGCCCTTCGCCGAGCCCGAGATCATCGTGTCGATCACGGTCAGTCCGTCGTCCTCCTCGACGAGGAAGGAGTTGACGATGCCGAACCGGCTGACGCGAGAGAACCCCATTCGCGACTGATCCTATTGCGCGGGTCGCTCCGGCCCGCGGCGTACAGTCGCCCGGAGATGGGGCGGTCCGACGTTTCGATCCTGCGCGGCCTCGACCGGAGCGAGATCGCGCGACTGCGCCAGCCGCGCGACTTCTTTCGCCTGCGTGACCAGGGTGAGTTCTTCTGGACCGATCTCGCGGCCGCGGGCGGCCCCCCGGCCGCCGAGGTGGCCGCGGCCTTCGGGCTCTCCGAGGCCGCCACAACGACCCTGTTCGACTTCGCCGAGCGCGGCTCGCCCGCGCGCCGCATCCACGTCGAGGAGGAGCTGATCGTGTTCGCGTGCTGGTGCGCGGCCACTCCAGAGCCCGAGTCGCTCGGTGGCGCCGACAGCCTCGGCCTCTTCCGGGTCAACGTCTGCCTGCACGGCGACTTCCTGCTCACCGTGCACGAGCGCGAGTTCGACCTCCCCACGGCGGTCGCGCCGGACGGCATCCCGGCCGGTCGGGGCGAGCGCTACGCCGTCTTCGTCGCCCTCCAGGGGATGGCCGCGACCCTGGTCGAGGCCCTCGGCGCGGTCGAGCGCGAGATCGCCGCGATCGAGTCGAACCTGCTCGACACGGGCGCCCGCGGGACCGGTCGCGACGACCAGGCCGTAGTCCGCAGCCTGCGCTCGCGGCTGACGACGTTGCGGATGAGGATCGCCGCCGAGCGCGGGCTGCTCGGCCGGGTCAACGAGGAGATCGAGCACGTGCCGGCGCTGGAGCCCGACCGCGAGGCCCACTTCGACCGGATCACCGGCGAGCTCGACCGCGCGGTCGACCGCGTCGATGCCGCATCCTCGGCGCTCGCGCACATGCTCGACATCCAGCTCAACGCGACCACCTTCCGGCTCACGGTGATCGCGACGATCTTCCTCCCCCTTACCTTCCTCACCGGGTTCTTCGGGATGAACTTCGGCTGGCTGGTCGACCACATCGACTCAGCGCTCGCCTTCTGGGTGCTCGGGGTCGGCTTGATGACCGGGCCGCTGCTGCTGGTGCTGGCGCTGTTGCGCGGCGGCGCGGTGGCGGAGCGTCTGCAACACCTCGGCCGCAGCCTGATGGACCGCTGACGCCGTTTTCGCGCCCTCGTTCCGGGTACCGCCTCGCGCATGGAAGCCTCTACGGCGGCCGATTCGGGCGGTTTCAAAACCATCGAGACCAAGATCCCGGCGCGGCTCGACCGGCTGCCGTGGTCGAAGTTCCACTGGCGGGTCGTGATCGGCCTCGGGATCGTCTGGATCCTCGACGGGCTCGAGGTGACGATCATCGGCTTCCTCGCCCCGACCCTGACCGAGCCGGGCAGCGGGATCGAGCTGACCGAGGGCCAGATCGCCCTCGCCCAGTCGATCTACGTCGCCGGCGCCTGCTCCGGCGCGCTGTTCTTCGGCCAGCTCACCGACCGCTTCGGGCGCAAGAAGCTGTTCCTGATCACGCTCTCGCGTCTACCTGCTGGCGACGGTCGCGACCGCCTTCGCGACCACGCCGCTGTGGTTCCTCGCCGCGCGCTTCTTCACCGGCGCCGGGATCGGGGGCGAGTACTCGGCGATCAACTCGGCGATCGACGAGATGATCCCGGCCCGCGCCCGCGGGCGCATCGACCTGATCATCAACGGGTCGTTCTGGCTCGGCGCGGTCGTCGGCGGCCTGCTCTCGCTGATCTTCCTCAAGGAGTCGCTGTTCGCGCTCGACGTCGGCTGGCGCCTCGGGCTTCGGGATCGGCGCCACGCTCGGGCTCGGGATCCTGTTCATCCGCCGCAACGTGCCCGAGAGCCCGCGCTGGCTGTTCATCCACGGCCGCGAGGAGGAGGCCGAGCGACTGGTCGACGGGATCGAGGACGAGGTCCGCGAGGACACCGGCCAGGAGCTCGAGGAGCCCGGCGACTCGATCAAGGTCCGCCAGCGCAAGTCGATCCCGTTCCGCGAGATCGCGCGCACCGTGTTCAAGGTCTATCCGAAGCGCACGGTCCTCGGGTTCTCGCTGTTCATCGGCCAGGCCTTCCTCTACAACGCGGTCACCGTCACCCTCGGGCTGACGCTGACCACCTACCTCGGCGTCGGCGCGAACAAGGTCGGGCTCTTCTACGCCGTGTTCGCGGCCGGCAACTTCCTCGGCCCGCTGCTGCTCGGGCGCCTGTTCGACACCGTCGGGCGGCGGCCGATGATCGCCGGCACCTACCTGATCTCGGCCGTGATGCTGGTCGTCGTCGGCCTCGGGTTCAACGGCGAGGTGTTCAGCGACTGGGGCCTGACCCTGGCGCTCGCCGCGACCTTCTTCTTCGCCTCCGCCGGCGCCAGCTCCGCCTACCTGACCGTGAGCGAGATCTTCCCGATGGAGATCCGGGCGCTGGCGATCGCCTTCTTCTACGCGATCGGGACCGCGATCGGCGGGATCACCGGGCCGCTCGTGTTCCAGAAGCTGGGCGAGTCGGGCGACGTCGGCCAGGTGATGATCGCCTACTTCATCGGCGCCGCGGTGATGGCGGTCGGCGGGATCGCCGAGCTGATCCTCGGCGTGCGCGCCGAGCAGCAGCCGCTCGAGGACATCGCCAAGCCGATCACCGCGGAGGAGGCCGAGGAGGGCACCGAGCGCGAGGACGACTCCGAGCGCCGCGAGGCCGAGGAGCGCGACCGCCGACTGCGCGAGCGCTGGGAGCGCGAGCGGATGGGGTTGCGCCGCTTCCGGCCCGGCCCGGGCACCGGCTCCTACTCGCCGTTCCTGCCGCCCCCGTACGAGCCCAACCCGGACTGGCTCGACCACGAGATCGGGATCATCGACCGCGCCCTGCAGGAGCACGGCGAGCTCGACCGGCGCGAGCTCGCCGAGCGGATCGGCGCCCGCTACTGGGGCCCGGGGCGCTACCGCGCCGCGCTGCGCGGAGCGGTCTCCGACGGGGTCGCGCGCCGCGTCGGCCGCGACCGCTACGGCCCCGGCCGGGCGACCGCGGGCGCCGCGGCCGGCGGCGAGGAGGGCTAGGGCCAGTGCCGCTCGCCTGTCGCGTCTTCGGCCACCGCGTCGCGGTTCTGGACCGAGGGCGAGACGATGCGCTGGGCCTGCGAGCGCGACTGCGGCTTCGCGGGCTCGAAGGCGTACGGGAGCGCCGCCGAGGCGGCCCGCTACGCGACCGCCTTCGACCGCGAGACCGCCGACGACCTCGGCCGCCGCGCGCCGCTCTCGCTGCTGCCGCTGCGGCTCGTGCGCCGCGGGCGCGGCTAGGCGGCCTCGGGCAGCATCATGTAGCCGCGCCTTCCTGGGTCACCAAGCTCGCCCTCAACCCGCCCCGACGATCGAAGCCGAGGTTGGTGTTGAGATGCGACACCAAGCTCCCTCTCGACGCGCTTTACGTCTCCGGGTCGGCTGGCGGAGCCTCGGTGCTCGGCGCGGGCGGCGTGGCGCTTGCCGTCGGCGGGTCGGCGCCGAGCGCGGCGGCGACGTCGCTGAGCGCCGTGCGTCTCGGCGTCGGAGACCCGCTCGCCGCCGATCCCCAGGAAGCCGCCGGACTTGTCGGCCTCGGCGGCGCGCTGGGCGACGTTGAGCGCGAACGAGCGGTAGGCCTCGACCTCCTCGGGCGTCGCCTTCGACTCCAGCAGCGCGACCGCCTCGGTGATCTTGCCGAGCCCGCGGGTGCGCAGGTCCTCGGCGCTCGAGAACTCCTTGCCGCCGATGCTCGGCGCGGAGCCGGCGAGCTCGCCGATCAGCTCGGAGCCGGCGTGGCCCTCGCTGCGCCTCGGCGTAGGTCTTCGCCATCGCGATGGTCTCGCGGATCGTGCCGCCGCGCTGCGCGGAGATCACGATCATGCCCGCGAGCGCCGGGCCGGCGGTGATCTGCTCCCACTCCTCGGCGTTGAACTCGGCCTTGGTCGTCATCGTTCCTCCATCGTCGCGCCGGCCACGACGGCGTCGGGCCGGCTCAGTTCGTAGGTCTGGGCGATCAGCTCGTAGGAGCGGATCCGGTCGGCATGGTCGTGGACCATGGTCGTGATCATCAGCTCGTCGGCGCCCGTGCGCTCGGGCGAGCTCGTCGAGCCGCTCCCGCACGGTATCCGGTCCGCCGATCGCGGCCGAGCCCGAGAGCCCGCTCACGCTGTGCTCCTCCTCGGCGCTGAACTCGTGCTCGGCGGCCTCCTCGGGGGTCGGGAAGCGGGTCGGACGCCCGGCGCGAAGCCGGGCCATCGACAGCCGCGCCGGCCCGGAGAGCCAGCGGGCGCGCTCGTCGTCGGCGGCGCAGAGGGCGGCGACGGCGACCATCACGTAGGGCTCGGAGAGGTACTCGGAGGGGTGGAAGTGCGTCCGGTAGAGCTCCAGCGCCGCGTCGGTGTTGCGGGGCATGAAGTGGTGGGCGAAGGAGAACGCGCAGCCCGAGCATCCCGGCGAGCTGGGCCGAGTAGCCGGAGGAGCCGAGCAGCCAGATCTCCGGCATGTCGCCGTTGCCCGGCACCGCCTTGACGTGGCGGTAGGGGTCGCGCTCGGAGAACTCGCCCTTGAAGTAGCCGATCAGCTCGGCGAGCTGGCGCGGGAAGTCCTCGTCGGAGAGCGGCGCGGCCGAGCGCCGCAGGGCGGCGGCGGTGATCTGGTCGGTCCCGGGCGCGCGGCCGATCCCGAGGTCGATCCGGCCGGGGTGCAGCGCCTCCAGCATCCCGAACTGCTCGGCGACCACCAGCGGCGGCGTGGTTGGGCAGCATCACGCCGCCGGAGCCGATCCGCATCCGCTCGGTGTGCGCCGCCAGGGTCGCCGCCAGGACAGGCGGCGACGAGCTCGCGATCCCGGGCATGTTGTGGTGCTCGGCGACCCAGTGGCGGTGGTAGCCGAGCCGCTCGGCCACGCGCGCGAGGTCGACCGAGCCGGCGAGCGCCTCGGCGTGGCTGGAACCCTCGCCGACGATCGCGAGGTCGAGGACCGAGAGCTTCGGCGCGGCTTCGCTCACCCGTCGGCAGCCGCGCTCACGGCTAGTACTTGACGCGGATGCGCTCGAGGATGAAGGTCTGGGTGGGGTGGCCGGTCTTCGAGTCGCGCTTGGCGATGTAGGCCGAGACCGTGCGCTTGGTGATCCGCGAGACGGCGGCGCTCGCCTCGTGCTGATAGGCGTTGCTGTCGGTGCCCGCGAGTTCCGGTGCGTCGCCGTCGGTCACCGGCTCGGCTGCCTCCGGCTCACCCTCCTCGATCACGCAACGCACCGAGTCGCCGTTGATCTCGGTGTTGACGCTCGACGGCCGCGTCCCGGAACGGCGCTGCCAGATCGAGCCGACGCTGCGCTCGATCTCCGCCGTCACGGACGCTCTCGGCGTCTCTTCGCTGACGGCTGATGGTGTCGACTTCAGGTCGCTCATTCGAATCCACATTCCCTTCCCCTCGCGGTGAACCGGGATCTGAGCAGGGCGGAGGAGGAGGTCTGAGGCCCGACCGGTAGTCAACCGAGTGTAGCCCGCGGGGCTCAGGCGGGCGCGGTCCCGACCCGGTTGCGCCCGCCCCGCTTGGCCTCGTAGAGTGCCGCGTCGGCGCGCTCGAACTGCGCCTCGTAGGCGAAGCCCTCGCCTCGCCGGCTGGCGCTGACCCCGAAGGTCATCGTCACCTCGCGGCCGGCGAACCGCTGCCCGGCGATCGTCTCGCGCAGGCCCTCGGCGATCCCTGCTGCGCGCTCGGAGTCGGCGCCCGGGATCAGGACCAGGAACTCCTCGCCGCCGAGGCGATAGGCGAGGTCGAAGGCGCGCAGCTGCTTGCGGATCGCGTAGGCGACGTCGGCGAGCACGGAGTCGCCGACCGCGTGGCCGAGGGTGTCGTTGACGGCCTTGAAGTGGTCGAGGTCGCCGACCACGATCCCAATGGGTTCACCGGTGACCGCGGCCTGCTGCTCGAGCTCGAAGGCGCGGCGAGCGAGCGCGTTGCGGTTCAGCATCCCGGTGAGCTGGTCGATCACGGCCTCGTCGCGATGCTCGAAGTCGGAGCGCATCAGCGCGGTCGAGAGGATCCCGACCGCGAGGATCACCGCCGCCGGCCCGCCGACCAGTGGCGGGTAGTCGGCGACCGCCGCCGCGTCGCTGGCGTAGGCCACGCCGAAGCAGAGGAAGAGCGCGACCGCGACGCCCGCGAGCACCCCGTGAGCTGAGAAGCGGGCGCTGAGCGTGATCACCGGGATCGCG
Organism: uncultured Solirubrobacterales bacterium; assembly: GCA_963758665.1. Lineage (GTDB taxonomy): Bacteria > Actinomycetota > Thermoleophilia > Solirubrobacterales > 70-9 > WHSW01. The sequence continues at coordinate 52,864 of CAVWWH010000003.1, forward strand.
AGCCAGGCGAGCAGGGTGGAGTCGAGCCCGGCGATCAGCACGGTCGCCGCGATCACCAGCTCGGAGACCACCCAGGACGCGAAGAGCACGTACTCGGGGCGGTCGGTGCGCTCGCTGAGCCGGCCGCCGAAGGCGAACGCGCCCGCGGCGACGACGATCGGCGCCACCGTCCAGAGGCCGAGCCATGGGGAGCCGATCACCGCGCCGATCCCGAGCACGGCAAGGGCGCAGAGGCGGACCGGCGCCAGGCGGCGGTCCATGTCGAGCATCCGCTCGCGGTCGGCGGCCGAGGCGCAGAGCCATGAACCTTCGCCGCGCGGGCGCTCGGCGCGCCGGCGCATCGGCGCGCCGCGGCGCTCGGCGGCGGCCGGCCCGACCGGGATCTCTGTGATCACGCCTTCCTTCGACACTGCTTTTCGTTCTCCGCCCTTACGTTTCCCGCGCACGCAGGTTCGCGCGCGTTGACGGATAGATCGACGCCTCGGGCGGGGGCTTGAACGGACACCACAGGTGTGGCCCAAGGTTCGACCCCCCGACTGCGAGCCGACGAAAAGACCGCGAAAGTGGGCGATTGCTCGCAAATTGCCTGCGTTCGGAGGTGCGCCTGCTACCGTCTTCGGCGTCGGGTGCCATTCGGGCGCTCGAGGAGTTCAGTTTCTTCCGTGCACTCGTGAGTGCGTCCGGGTCACAGGATTCCCACCACTCACAAGGAGTTGCACCATGTCTTCGTTCGCCGATCTCGGCGTCACGCGTCCGGTTGCGGACGCGCTCACCAGGCGCGGGATCACCGCGCCGTTCGCCGTCCAGGAGCTCGTGATCGAGGATGTCCTCGACGGTCACGACGTGCTCGTCCAATCACCCACCGGCTCGGGCAAGACCCTCGCCTTCGGGGTGCCGCTGGTCGAGTGCATCGAGGCCGACGAACAGCCTCCGGCCGCCCTGGTCCTGGCCCCGACCCGCGAGCTCGCGCTCCAGATCGTCGAGGAGGTCGAGCCGATCGCCGCAGCCCGCGGCCTCCGGGTCGCCCCCGTATACGGCGGCGCCGGGCTCGAGAAGCAGGCCCGCAGGGCCGCGCGCGCCCACATCGTCGTCGCCACGCCCGGCCGGCTCGAGGACCTGCTCGACCGCCGCACGTTTGAGCTCACCGAGCTTCGGATCCTGGTCATCGACGAGGCCGACCGGATGCTCGACATGGGGTTCAAGCCCGCCGTCGACCGGATCGTCGCGAAGACACCGCACGACCGCCAGACGCTGTTCTTCTCGGCCACGCTCGAGGCGGCGGCCGGGCGGGTCGCCCGCGCCTACACCCACGAGCCGCGGCGCCACGTACACGAACCGGTCGAGGAGGACATGGGCAAGACCTCGCATCGCTTCGTCCATCTCGAGCAGGCGGGCAAGATCGACGCCCTGGTCGACGAGCTGCGCGACGCCGAGCGCGGGCGCACGCTGGTCTTCGTGCGCACCAAGCACGGGGCCGACCGGCTGGTCAAGCGCCTGCTCAAGCAGCGGGTCCGGGCGGTCGCGATGCACGGCAACAAGTCGCAGAACCAGCGCAACCGCGCGCTGGCGCAGTTCTCGGCCGGCGACGTCGACACGCTGGTGGCCACCGACGTCGCCGCCCGCGGGATCGACGTCGACGACATCACCCACGTGATCAACTTCGACGCCCCCGGCGATCGCGACGCGTACGTCCACAGGGTCGGGCGCACCGCGCGCGCCGGCCGCGACGGGGCGGGGGTCACCTTCGTGCTCTCCGACCAGGACGGCGAGATGCGCAAGGTCGCCCGCGACCTCGGGCTGACCGCGGAGTACGAGCACAACCGCCCGGCGCATGTCTCCTCGCGTGCGACGGCATCGAGCAACCAGCAGCGCAACGGGCGCGGCGGCGCTGGCCAGCGGCGCAACGGGCGCGGGTCGCATCGCGGCGGGCACCGCCGCGGCCGAGCGACCAGCCGCTGAGCAGTTTTCAGAGCTTGGAGTCTCTTTGGGCTCCATTCGGCTCGAACAGGGCCTCGATTGCGGAGTGATCCGAGAGGCCCTGTTCGCGCCAATCGTTTTCTAGATGAGTGATCCCACACCCCCGCGCGCCCCCGGGCACACGCGGGCATGGAATCAATCATCTGCGGCGCTCGGCCAGCCACCCGGCGTGCTGGGCGCCGAGCTCGGTCGCCGGCTCGCCGCCCTCGACCAGCTCGCGCAGCAGCGCGCCCCAGTCGGCCTCCGCGCGCATCACCGACGCGATCTGGAACAACAGCCCCTCCATCCGGCGCAGGAGCAGCGCCTCGGGCGGCAGGGTCATCCGCCGCATCTGCTCGTAGGCCTCGGCGCCGGAGCCGTCGCGAAACGACTCGCTGCCGCGCCAGAGGTCGTCGGGGCCGAGGCGCAACGGCTCGGAGCCGAGGAACCACCAGCCCGCCTCCCGCATGCCCTCGAGGATCACCGCGGCGTCCCACTCGACCGAGAGGCCCGGCAGGTAGCCGAGCTCGCGCATCGCCTCGACGAGCCCGGTCGCGTCGGAATCGCGGATCGCCGCCAGCACGCGCCCCTCGCGGCGCAGGTACTCGCGCGGTAGCTTGCGGATCATCCCGAAGTCGAAGAACGCCACCCGCTCGTCGTCGCAGAGCAGGTAGTTGCCCGGGTGCGGGTCCCCGAGCGCGATGTCGAGCTCGGCGGCGTTGGCGTAGAAGAAGCGGTAGACGATCTCGGCGTAGCGGTCGCGGACCGGGTCGGAGAGCTCGGCGACCTCCTCGAAGCCGACCCCCTCGACCCACTCGCTGACCAGGACCCGGCGGCGGCTCAGCGTGGTGTCGACCATCGGCACGCGCACGAACGGGTGGCCGCGCCAGAAGCGTGCGATGCGGCGGTGATTGGCGGCCTCGAGCTCGTAGTCGCATTCCTCGATCACCCGCTCGGCGAGCTCTGCGAGCACGTCCTTGACCTCGAGCCCCGGCATCAGCCGGCGCAACAGGGGCGTGAGTAGGCGCAGGTTGCGCATGTCGGACTCGACCGCCTCGGCGATCCCCGGGTACTGGACCTTGACCGCGACCTCGACGCCCTCCTGCGAGCGCCCGCGATGGACCTGGCCGATGCTCGCCGCCGCGGCAGGCTCGGGGTCGATTTCGGACAGGATCTCCTCCGGCGGGGCGCCCCACTCGCCCTCCATCACCTTGCGGATCTGCTTCCACTCGACCGCCGGGACGTTGTCGCGAAGCGACGCGAGCCGCTGCTGCAGGTACTCGGCCTGGTCGGCGTCGAGGCCCGGGAACTCGACCGTCGACAGCACCTGGCCCGCCTTCATCGCCGCGCCGCGCATCACCGCGAGCTGGTCGACGAGCGAGTCGATCGTCGCCACCACGCGGTCGCCGCGCCGGCGCTGGCGCTCGTCGTCGGTGCCGCGCGCATCGAGGCGGTCGCCGGCCCAGCGCGCCGCGCCGCCGGCGGCGACGCGGCCGAGCAGCGCGGTGCGCGCGACCCGCCCGCGGGTCGGGTTGCGGGCCTTCGGCTCTTGGCTGTCGGCCGTCGGCTCCTCGCTATCCGCCACGCCGATGACGGTAGCGAGCGGCGCCGCCGCGGTGAGGGGCAGGTTGGCCTCGCATACGACGGTTAACTCGCCACTCGACGCCCGAGCACCACGATTCCGCCACCCCTACCGGCCCGGTTTCGGCGCACCGGCCCAAGTCCGGCCGGCAACCCGGTTTCGTGCCTGAGATTGCGTGCTAATTGATACGAAGTGGCCGGTTTGCTACCTTGGTTGGTCCCGGGTCGCTGCAGACGCGGCCCCCGAGTTCGTTCCGTCGTGCGCCAGTGAGTGCTGTCGGGATCCTCGGATCTTCCATCACTCACAAGGAGTACAGATGTCTTCCGCCGCCGATACCGGCACTCATCGCCTCGTCAACAAGCCCTCCCGCCGCCGTGGAACCACGACCGAGTTCCACTGCGCGCGCTGCGGCGTCGTCAGCCGCTGGATGCCGGGGCACGAGCGCCGCGGACCGCCCGCCGGCTGGGTGAAGAAGAACGGCAACACCTACTGCCTCTCCTGCCGGCGCGCGCTGGCGACCGAGGAGGCCGACGCGGCCGCCCCGGACACGGCGACGCTCGAGGAGCGGGCGAAGATCCGGACCACCGCGCTGATCGAGTTCGAGATCGACCGCGATCCCGACCGTCCCAACGGCGAGATCGCCAAGGTCGTGCGCTGCTCGGTCCCCGCCGTGCTGAAGGCGCGCAAGCGCCTCGAGGCCGAGGCCAAGTAGCCCGTCCCGGCCGGCGGCCGCCCGAGCGGCCCCGCCGCCCCGGAAAGGCAAAGGCCCGCCGGATGATCCGACGGGCCTTTTTCCATCCCTGCGCTGACGCGGGTTCGCGTCAGCTCGCGAGACGTTCCCTGAGCAGGGCCTTGCCCTCCTCGGCGCCCTTCTTGCTGGCGCCCTGAGCGCGGCGGAAGAACTCGGCGAGGTCGGTGTCGCCCTCGCGGTCGGCGTCCTCGATGTACTGGTCGAGCCGCAGCACGTTGCTCAGGCACTGCTCGGTGAACCAGATCACGTCGTAGTCCTTGTCCTTGGTGCCCGTGATCCGGCCAGTCTCAACGGTCGCCGTCGTGCCTTCCATCGGTCTCCTCCTCTGGATTGCCTTCCCTCTGCGGGTACCCGAAGACCGCGCGGCTAACCCGCCGATTCCGGCGCGGCCGCGCCTCGTGACGCCTGTAACGAGCGCGCCGGCGCTCAGCGCACGAACAGGATCTCGGAGTACTTCGGCAGCGGCCAGAGGTCGTCGGCGACCACCTTCTCGAGCTTGTCGGCGACCTCGCGGACCGCCGCCATCGCCGCGATCTGGCGGTCGCGCGCGTACTCGGCCAGCTCCATCCCCTCGATCCCGTCGGGGTAGACGTTGGCCCGCTCGAGCCCTTCGATCTCCTTGATCAGCGCCTCCACCAGCCCGCGCGCCTCGGCGGCGGCGCCGTCGATGCCCGCGCCCTCGGCGAGGACGATGTGGCGCAGCGCCGCCGGCAGGATCATCGTCTTCGCGATCGCCGCGGCGGTCTCGGCCTCGATGTTGGCGTTGGTGATGTACTGCTCGAGCCAGACCTCGTAGCGCGACTCGAGCTCGCGCTCGGAGAGCACCTCGTAGCGGCCGAAGGCGGCGACCGTGGGCTCGGAGAGCACCTCGGGCAGCGCGTCGGGCGTCGTCCGCAGGTTCTTCAGCCCACGCTTCTCGGCCTCGGCGTGCCAGGCCTCGTCGTAGTTGTCGCCGCCGAAGATGATCGCCTTGTTGGCGGCATAGGAGTCCTTGACCACGGCGGTCACGGCCTCGGCGAGGTCGCCGCCGCCCTCGAGCTTCGCCTCGAGCTGGTCGGCGAGCTCGTCGATCGCCTCGGCGACGATCGTGTTCAGGACCGTGTTCGGGAACGCGAGCGAGTGGCTCGAGCCGACGGCCCGGAACTCGAACTTGTTGCCGGTGAAGGCGAACGGCGAGGTCCGGTTGCGGTCGCCGCCGTGCATCGGCAGCGGCGGCAGCACCGGCGTGCCGAGGCCGAGGAACGAGCCCGGCGTGTGCGGGTCGCCCTCGCCGGACTCGATCGCGTCGAACACCTTGTCGAGCTCGCCGCCGAGGAAGACCGAGATGATCGCCGGCGGCGCCTCGTTGGCGCCCAGGCGGTGGTCCTGGCCGATGCTGGCGACCGACGCCCGCAGCAGGCCCTGGTGCTTGTTCACGGCCTGAATCACCGCCGCGCAGAAGAACAGGAAGCTGACGTTGTCCGCCGGGGTGTCGCCGGGGTCCATCAGGTTGTGGCCGGTGTCGGTGCCCATCGACCAGTTGTTGTGCTTGCCGGAGCCGTTGACGCCGGCGAACGGCTTCTCGTGCAGCAGGCAGACGAGCCCGTACTTGCGGGCGACGTTGCGCATCATCTGCATCGTCAGCTGCTGGTGGTCGGAGCCGACGTTGGAGTTCTCGAAGATCGGCGCGACCTCGTACTGGCCCGGGGCGACCTCGTTGTGGCGGGTCTTGACCGGCACGCCGAGCTTGCGCAGCTCGGTCTCGGTCTCCAGCATGCAGGCGAGGATCCGCTCCGGGATCGAGCCGAAGTAGTGGTCGTCGAGCTCGTGGCCCTTGGGCGGCTGGGCGCCGAACAGGGTCCGACCGGTGGTCACCAGGTCGGGTCGCTCGAAGAAGTACTGCTCGTCGATCAGGAAGTACTCCTGCTCCGGGCCGACGGTGGTGAACACCCGCTGGGACTCCTCGTCGCCGAGGAGCTTGAGTGCCCGGATCGCCGAGTTCGAGAGCGCGTCCATCGAGCGCAGCAGCGGGATCTTGGCGTCGAGCGCCTCGCCGGTCCACGACGCGAACGCGGTCGGGATGCAGAGCAAAGCGCCGTTCGGGTTCTCGAGGATGAACGCGGGGCTGGTCGGGTCCCAAGCGGTGTAGCCGCGGGCCTCGAAGGTGGCGCGAACGCCGCCGGTCGGGAACGACGAGGCGTCGGGCTCGCCCTGGATCAGCTCCTTGCCGGAGAAGTCGGCGACCGCCCCGCCCTTGCCGTCGGGCTCGAAGAACGAATCATGCTTCTCCGCTGTGAGGCCGGTCAGAGGCTGGAACACGTGGGTGTAATGGGTCGCGCCCCGCTCCAGCGCCCACTCCTTCATCGCCTCGGCGACCTCGTCGGCGAGATCGGTGTCGAGCGCTTCTCCGGTTTCCAGGACCGACTGAAGCTTGCGGTAGGTGTCCTTCGAGAGCCGGTCCTTCTGCACCGCGGGCGAGAACACGTTGGCGCCGAACGGGTCGTTCTTCTCCTGGGTCAGGTCGACCGCGCCCAGGGCCTCGCCGTTGGCGCTCCACTTCGCCGCGTGGACGTTCTTCTGCCGGATCCTCGTCATGCGGGTTCTTCGCCTCCTACGGACTACGGCCCCGCGCGAAAGCGGGACCCGGTTGCCTGATCGGGTCTTGGACTTGAAGGGCGGAAAGCCTAGGGGTCGGCTGGCCCCCGTCCCCTGTCCGAGCGGACAAATTTAGCCCCGATCGGTTCGCCTTGGCGTCAGGGGGTACCTCCAGTCAGCATGAAAACGCGCACGGTGCGGGATTGGGCCCGGTGGCAGGGCGAGGTTGAGCCCTTCACGGTCGGTCTCGAGGAGGAGGTGATGCTGCTCGACCCGGGCGATTGGAGCCTCGACCAAGGGTTCGCCGAGCTGCGCCGGGGGCTCGAGCCGGACCTCGAGGCGCGGCTCAGCTCCGAGACCCACGGGGCGGCGATCGAATACGAGTCGGCGCCGTGCCGCCACGCCGGCGAGGCGGTCAGGGAACTGGCCGAGCTGCGGGCGCGGCTCGCCGCCGGGCTCGGCGAGCACGATCGCGCCGTCGCCGCGGCCGGCACCCACCCGTTCGCGACCTGGGAGGAGACCGAGATCTCGCCCGAGCGCCGCTACCGCTACGTGCACGAGTCGATGGGCGAGCTGGCCCGGCGCGAGCCCACCTTCGCCATGCACGTGCACGTCGGCTTCGACGACCCCGAGCTCGCGCTCGCGACCGCCAACCGGATGCGCGCCCACCTGCCGCTGCTGCTGGCGCTGTCGGCCAACTCGCCCTACTGGCAGGGCCGCGACAGCTGCCTGGCGTCGGCCCGGACGCCGGTCTTCGACACCTTCCCGCGCACCGGGATCCCGCGCCGATTCGAGGACTACGCGGATTACGTGGACACCCTCGAGACGCTGATCGACTGCGGCGCGTTTCCGGAGCCCAACTTCGTCTGGTGGGATCTGCGGCTGCAGCCGTCGCTCGGGACGCTCGAGATCCGGGTCATGGACACCCAGACGGAGCTCTGGCGGACGGGCGCGCTGGCGGCGCTGGCGCAATCGCTGGTTCGGCTCGAGGCGCTCGAGCCGCAGGCCCCCGAGGCCTTGGTCGAAGCCCCGGAGCTGCTCGAGGAGAGTCGCTTTCGCGCCGCGCGCGACGGCGTTCGCGCAGAGCTGCTCGACCCGGTCGAGCGGCGGGCGATCGCCGTCGCGGCGCTCACCGAGCTGGCCGTGGAGACCGCTCGCCCTCATGCGAGCGAGCTCGGCTGCGAGGCCGAGCTCGACCGTGTCGCCGAGCTGGTCGACGACCCCGCCGATCAGTCCCAGCGCGCGATCGCCGGCGACGACCGCGACCTCCGCGGGCTGGTGGCGAGCCTCGCCGAGCGCTTCAGCTGACGGCCGGCTCGCGCAGCCGGCGGTCGACCGCCCGCGCGCAGCGGCGGCCCTCGGCGATCGCGGTGACGATCAGCGACTGGCCGACGCGGGCGTCGCCCGCGGCCCAGACGTCGGCGCTCGAGGTCTCGAACACCTTCGCGGCGACGTTGCCGCGGCGGTCGAGCTCGATCCCGAGCGCGGCGATCACGTCGTCGTGGGCCGGGTGCAGGAAGCCGATCGCGATCAGCACCAGGTCCGCCGGGATCGTGAACTCGCTGTCGGGGACCGGCTCCAGGTCGCGCGAGGAGCTGCCCGTGACCCGGCGCCCGGCGAGCGCGCTCACTCGCCCGCCGGTCCCCTCGAGCCCGATCACCTGGTGGCCGAAGCGCCGCTCGCCGCCCTCGTCGAGAGCGTAGGTGGTCAGCGAGCGCTTCGGCGCCAGCGGCCAGGGCGTGTCGGGGTAGCGGCCGTCCGAGGGGACCTCCGGGTAGACGTCGAGCAACGTCGCCGAGAGCGCGCCCTCGCGGTTGGCGTTGGAGATGCAGTCCATCCCGGTGTCGCCGCCGCCGATCACGACGACGTGCTTGCCGGCGGCGGTGATCTCGGCGCCCGCGGCGGGCTCGGGGGCCGTGTGGCCCTGCGAACGGGCGACCCAGCGGTTGCGCTGGTAGAGGTAGTCCATCGCGAAGTGCACGCCGTCCAGCTCGCGCCCCGGGGCCTCGAAGTCGCGCTCGACCCGGGAGCCGATCGCGATCACGATTGCGTCGCTGGTTTCGGCGAGCTCGGCGGCGTCGACGTTCACGCCGACGTCGGCGCCGTAGCGGAACTCCATCCCCTCGCGCTCGAGGAGCTCCACCCGGCGGTCGATCATCCACTTCTCCAGCTTCGCGTCGGGCACGCCGAAGCGCATCAGCCCGCCGGGAGCCTCGTCGCGCTCGTAGACCACGACTCGGTGGCCGACCTGGTTCAGCTCGGCGGCGGCCGCCAGCCCGGCGGGGCCGGAGCCGACGACGGCGACGCTGCGGCCGGTGCGGCGCTCAGGCGGGTGGGCGACGATCCAGCCCTCCTCGAAGCCGCGGTGGACGATCGCGTACTCGATCTGCTTGATCATCACCGGGTCGTCGTCGATCGCCAGCACGCACGCCGACTCGCACGGTGCCGGGCAGATCAGCCCGGTGAACTCGGGGAAGTTGTTGGTCGCGTGGAGCTGCTCGCAGGCGGCGCGCCAGTCGTCGCGGCGCACGAGGTCGTTCCAGTCGGGGATCAGGTTGCCGAGCGGGCAGGCCGAGTTGCAGAACGGGACCCCGCAGTCCATGCAGCGCGCGCCCTGCCGGCGCAGCTCCTCGGCCGGCAGGACGCCGAAGATCTCGCCGTAGTCGCGGACCCGCTCGGCCGGGTCGCGCTCGGGGTCGGCGACCCGGCCGAACTCCATGAACGCGCGCGGGTCCCTGCTCGCGCGATCTCCGTTCGCTGCGCTCACCTGGTGTGCGGCGTGCGGCGGGCTTCACGCCGCCAGCGTCCTGAACTCCATCGTCTTCGGCCCGCCGATCTCCTCGCGACGCTCGAGCGCCAGCGCGTACTCGCGCGGGATCACCCGCACGAACTGAGCCAGCGAGATCTCCCAGTCGGAGAGCAGGTAGGCGGCGACCTCGGAGCCGGTCCGCGCCAGGTGCTCGGTGACCAGCGCGTGCAGCTCCTCGCGCTCGTGCTCCGGGACCGGCTCGAGGTCGACCAGCTCAGTGTTGGCGCGGACCGCGAGGTGGTCGTCGGGGTCGTGGACCCAGGCGATCCCGCCGCTCATCCCGGCGGCGAAGTTGTGGCCGGTAGGCCCGAGAATCGCCGCGCGGCCGCCGGTCATGTACTCGCAGCCGTGGTCGCCGACGCCCTCGACCACGGTCAGGGCGCCCGAGTTGCGGACCCCGAACCGCTCGCCGGCGAGCCCGCGGAAGAAGGCGCGCCCGCTGGAGGCGCCGTAGAGCGCGACGTTGCCGATGATCACGTTCTCGGCGGCGTCGAAGCCGGCTTCGGCCGAGGGGTGGACCGCGAGCACGCCGCCCGAGAGGCTCTTGCCGACGTAGTCGTTGGCCTCGCCCTCGAGCCCGAGCGAGATCCCCGGCGCGAGGAAGGCGCCGAAGCTCTGGCCCGCCGAGCCGCTGAGCTCGACCTCGACCGTGTCGTCGGGCAGCCCGCCGGGCCCGTGGCGGGCGACGAGCTCGTGCGAGAGCCGGGCGCCGACGGCCCGGTCGACGTTTGTCACCCGGCGCTTGATCCGCACCGGCTCGCCGCTCGAGATCGCGCCGGCGGCATCGTCGAGCAGCTCGCGGGCGTCGAAGTGGGGGTCGGGTGGCTCGGGGCCCCGGGTGCGGTGGCGGCACCGCCCGCGGGTCGACGCTCCGCGGCACCACCAGCAGGTCGGAGAGGTCGAGCAGGCGGCGCTTGTGGCCCGCGGGCTCGTCGAGCCGGCGATGGCCGAGCAGCTCGACCCGGCCGATCGCGTCCTCGACCCGGGCGATCCCGAGCCGGGCGAGGTGCTCGCGCACGTCCTCGGCGACCAGGTAGAGGTAGTTGACGACCTGCTCGGGGCGGCCGGCGAAGCGGGCGCGCAGCTCGGGATCCTGGGTCGCGACCCCGACCGGGCAGGTGTTGAGGTGGCAGACGCGCATCATGATGCAGCCGGTGGCGATCAGGGGGGCGGTCGAGAAGCCGAACTCGTCGGCGCCCAGCATCGCGCCGACGAGCACGTCGCGGCCGGTGCGCATGCCGCCGTCGACCTGGACGATGATGCGTGAGCGCAGGTCGTTGGCGAGCAGCGTCTGCTGGGTCTCGGCGAGGCCGATCTCCCACGGCACGCCGGCCTGCTGGATCGACGACAGCGGCGAGGCCCCGGTGCCGCCGTCGTGGCCGGCGATCACGACGTGGTCGGCGCCCGCCTTCGCGACCCCGGCGGCGACCGTGCCGACGCCGGCCTCCGCGGCGAGCTTGACCGAGACGGTGGCCTTCGGGTTCGCCGAGCGCAGGTCGTAGATGAGCTGCTTGAGGTCCTCGATCGAGTAGATGTCGTGGTGCGGAGGGGGCGAGATCAGCCCGACGCCCGGGGTGGCGAAGCGAAGCTGGGCGATGTAGGGGTCGACCTTGTGGCCGGGCAGCTGGCCGCCCTCGCCGGGCTTCGCGCCCTGCGAGATCTTGATCTGGATCTGGTCGGCGGAGGAGAGGTAGTGAACGGTGACCCCGAAGCGTCCCGAGGCCACCTGCTTGATCCGCGAGCGGCGCTGGTCGCCGTTCGGGTCGGGCGTGTAGCGGCGGATGTCCTCGCCGCCCTCGCCCGAGTTCGACATCCCGCCGATCCGGTTCATCGCCACCGCCAGCGTCTCGTGGGCCTCCGGGCCGAGCGCGCCGAGGCTCATCCCGCCGGTGGTGAAGCGCTTGAGGATCTCGGTCACCGACTCGACCTCGTCGATCGGGATCGGGTCGCCGGCGGGCCGCAGGTCGAGCAGGCCGCGGAGCATCGCCAGGGCGCCGTTCTCGACGTCGACCCGGCGGCGAAACTCGTCGTAGCGCTCGGCGGCCTGGCCGTTCCCGTCGCCGTTCTGGTCGGCGCGCACCGCGAGCTGCAGGGCGGCGATCGTCTGCGGGTCCCAGGCGTGGCGCTCGCCGTCGCGCCGCCAGGCGTAGACGCCGCCCTGGGGCAGCAGGCCGGCGTGGGCGGCGGGCAGCGACGAGTCCTCGACGTGCTCGGGAAGGCTGCGCCGGTGGCGCGCGGGGTAGGCGCGCGCGTGGCGCTCGAGCGCCTCGCAGGCGAGCTCGGTCAGCCCGACGCCGCCGACCGCCGACGGGGTGCCGCCGAAGTAGCGGTCGACCAGATCGCGGTCGAGCCCGACCGCCTCGAACACCTGGGCGCCGCAGTAGGAGGAGATCGTCGCGATCCCCATCTTCGACATCACCTTCAGCAGGCCCTTGCGGATCGCCTTCAGCAGCCGCTCGGTGGCCTCGGCCTCGGTGAGGCCGTCGGGCAGCTCGGCGCGGCCGTGGAGATCGGCAGATCGAGTCGAGCAGCAGGTAGGGGTTGACCGCCGCGGCGCCGTAGCCGATCAGGGCGGCGATGTGGTGGATCTCGCGCGCCTCGCCGGTCTCGACGACGAGGCTCGTCTGCAGCCGGGTGCCCTCCTTGACCAGGTGCTGGTGCACGGCGCCGAGCGCGAGCATCGCCGGGATCGGCACCCGGTCGGCGGACAGGGCGCGGTCGGAGATCACGATCAGGTTGGCCTCGCCGGTGATCGCCGCGCAGGCCTCGCGGGCGATCGAGTCCAGCGCCCGCTCGAGCCCCTCCTCGCCGGCGTCGAGCGGCCAGGTCGCGTCGAGCGTGGTCGCGCGCAGCGCCGGGTGCGAGGCGCGGGCGACGCGCTCGAGCTCGGAGTTGGTGAGCACCGGGTGCTCGAGGACGAGCTGGATCGCGTGCTCCGGGCCCTCCGAGAGCATGTTGCCCTCGGAGCCGATCCGCGACTCGAGGCTCATCACGATCGACTCGCGCACCGAGTCGATCGGCGGGTTGGTGACCTGGGCGAAGCGCTGCTTGAAGTAGGAGAACAGCGAGGGCTCGCAGCTCTGAGAGCGCCGCGAGCGCGAGGTCGTTGCCCATCGACCCGGTGGGCTCGAGCGCGGCCTCGGCCGTGGGGGCGATCAGGACCCGCAGGTCCTCCTGGGAGTAGCCGAAGGCGAGCTGGCGGGTGCGCAGCGGCTCGTGCGTGCGCGGCGGCGTGCGCTCGGCGAGGTCCGAGATCCGGATCTCGCCCTCCTCGCACCAGCGCCCGTAGGGCTTGCGCCGGGCGACCTCGAGCTCGGCCTCGCCGTCGGCCTGCAGCAGCTTGCGCTCGAGGTCGACGATGAACAGGCGGCCCGGGTGCAGCCGCCCGCGGCGGGTCGACCTTGGCCGGGTCGATCGGCAGCACGCCGGCCTCGGAGCCGAGCACCACCAGCCCCTCGTCGGTGACCAGCCAGCGCCCCGGGCGCAGGCCGTTGCGGTCGAGGCAGGCGCCGAGCACGCGCCCGTCGGAGAACACCATCGCCGCCGGCCCGTCCCACGGCTCGATCACCGAGGAGCTGTAGCGGTAGAAGCACTCGAGCTCGGGGGCGACGTCGTCGCGGTGCTCGTGCGCGGCCGGGATCATCATCATCATCGCCTGCGCCGGCGGGCGGCCGGCGAGCGTCAGCAGCTCGAGCACGCGATCGAAGGCGGCCGAGTCGGAGCTGCCGTCGGGGATCAGCGGCAGGCAGCGCTCGAGGTCGGCGGCCGAAGAGGTTCGAGTGCAGGGCCGCCTCGCGGGCGCGCATCCAGTTGAAGTTGCCGGCCAGGGTGTTGATCTCGCCGTTGTGGGCGAGCAGGCGCAGCGGCTGGGCGAGCTCCCAGCTCGGGAAGGTGTTGGTGGAGAAGCGCGAATGGACGACCGCGAGCGCGCTCTGCAGCTCGGGGTCGCGCAGGTCGGCGTAGAAGCGGGAGAGCTGGGGCGCGGTCAGCATCCCCTTGTAGACGATCGTCCGCGAGCTGAAGCTCGGGATCGAGAGCGCCGGGCCCGCCTCGAGCTCGGCGAGCCGGCGGGCGACGAACAGGCGCCGCTCGAACTCGTCCTGGTCGATCACCTCCGGCCCGGCGCCGACCAGGAGCTGGCGGAACTCCGGGGCGACGTCGCGCGCCGTCTCGCCGCAGCTCGCGAGGTCGACCGGGACCTGGCGCCAGCCCAGCGGCAGCTGGCCGGCGGCGACCACCGCCTGCTCGAGCAGGCGCTGCTGGGACTCCCACAGGGTCGGGTCGCCGGAGAGGAAGACGCTCGCGACCGCGACCCCGCCCGCGTCGGGGAGCTGGGCGCGGGTGATCCCGAACTCGCCCACGCGCGAGCGCAGGAAGCCGTGGGGGAGCTGGATCAGGACCCCGGCGCCGTCGCCGGTGCTCGGGTCGGCGCCCGCGGCGCCGCGGTGCTCGAGGTCGTCGAGCGCCGTCAGCGCCAGGTCGATGACGTCGTGGCGCGGCTCGCCGTCGAGGCGGGCGACGCAGGCGACGCCGCAACCGTCGTGCTCGATAGGACGGGTCGTAGAGCCCGGCAGCGCGCGTCCGCGGCGGCTGATTGCGCAGGCGCGGCTCGCTCACCCAGCCCAATTTACGGCAGGCGCGGACGTAACCGCGCCGCAGGCAGGGCTCAGCCGCCTGGCTCAGGCGTCAGCGAGCCGACCGCCTCCGCGATCGGATCGCGCCCGTTGAGGAGGTCGAAGGTGAGCCCGATCGTCTGCGGATGGTCGAGCACCGCGGCGAGAGTTGCGGCGACGTCGTCGCGGGTCACCTCGCCGCCGTGGTCGAGCGGCGTCCCGACCTCGATCAGGCCGGTGCCCAGGATCGTCGGTGAGCCGCCCCGGGCGGACGATCGTGTGCTCGAGCCCGGAGGCCCGCAACGCCGCGTCGGCCTCGCGCTTGGCCTCGTAGTACGGCTCCATCTCGGGCGGGTAGGTGTCGGGGCGGTCGACGTCGAGCGCGCTGACCATCAGGTAGCGGCGGACGCCGGTGCGCTCGCAGGCCTCGATCAGCTTGACGCGCCCCGCCGAGGTCCACGGTGCGCTTGCGCTCCGCGCCGCTTCCCGGGCCGGCGCCGGCGGCGAAGACGACGGCGTCGGAGCCCTCGACCGCGGCGGCGAGCGCCTCGGCGGTCTCGGCCTCGAGGTCGAGCGACCACCGCCTGGGCGCCGACCGCCTCCAGGTCGCCGGCGTGGTCGGGGTTGCGGATCAGGCCGCGCGCGAGGTCGCCGCGGTCGGCGAGCACCCGAGCAGCCGCAGGGCGATCTTGCCGTGGCCGCCGGCGACGAGGACGTTCATGCGCGCCACGCTACTCGCCGCGGGTGTGCGCCGTCCGCGCCGAGTGTCATCTCGCTACCGACATCCGGTAGTCAGGTGACGCTCGTCGCTCGACGGCTGACGTCAGGGGCGCTCGAGCTTCTGCTCGCGCTCGGCGGCCTGGTCGTCGTGGAAGGCGGCCGCCTTGCCCGCGGTCTGGGCCTCGCGCTCGAGCCTCCGAGGCCTGGTCGGCGTGCTCGGCGGCGGCGGCCTGGTGCTCGGCGGCGCGGGCCGCGTGCTCGTCGGCCTGGCGTCGGTGCGTGTCGGCCTCGCGACCGCGCTCGCGTCGCCCGGGCGACGTTCGAGTCGGCCTGGTCGCGATGGGCGACGGCCTCGCCGGAGAGCCGCTCGGCCTCGCGCTCGCGCTCGGCGGCGCGCCGGCGCGCGAGCGCCGCGAACACGGCGACGGCGACGACCGCGGCGATGACGATGACGATGATCAATGCGGTTGACATGCCCAGCGGTTACCCGCGAGCGCCGGTACCCGCTCGGCGCCGGGCGGTCGAGATCGACCGCCGCTGCGCCGCGCTACGCGAGGTCCGACTCGGCGACCTCGCGGCCGGCCGAGTCGAGCAGGCGGACCTGGGCGAGCTCGTCGTAGTCGACGGCGGTGCGGCCCCGGCGCTGCCGCGCCCGCCGGCGACCTCGAGCGCGCGCAGCGGCAGCTTCGCGCCGTCCGTGCGGTGACGAGCTGCAGGCGGTAGCGGCCGGCTGCGACTCCGTCGTAGACGACGGCCAGCACCCACGAGGTGCGGCCCTGGTAGCCGTAGACGTAGCCGACCTTCTCGCCCCCGGGAAGCTCGATCGGAGCCGCATCGAAGTACTCGCCGTTGGCGACCGCGAGCGTGTCGCGGTAGGCATCGGCGAGGTCGCGGTCGTCGTCGAGCACCGCCCAGACGACCCCCGCGGCGCAGGCGGCGGCGGCCAGGGCCGCGACGGCCGGCAGCGCCAGCCGCGCGACCCACCCCCGGCGGCCGCCGCCGCCCGCGGGCCCGCGATCGCGGATCCGGAGATCGTTTCGCCGACCCGATCCTCGAACCCGGCCGGCGGCTCGGCCGCGGGGGCGACGAGCAGCAGCTCGTCGGCGACCGAGGAGAGGCGCTCGATGCGCGCCCGGCAGCGCGGGCAGTCGGCGAGGTGGTCGAGCGCCCAGGCGCGATCTTCGCCGTCGGCGATCCCGAGCGCGATCTCGGCGCCGAGGTCGTGCAGGCGCTCGCAGTCGGTATCGGTCATCGCCTCTCCTCCTCGGCCGCGGCCAGCTTGCGGGTCGCGGTGCGGATCCGCGTCTTCGCGGTGCCGAGTGGAATCCGCTCGATCTCGCCGATCTCGCGGGCGGTGAACCCGAACAGCGCCGCGAGCAGCAGGGCCCGCCGCTGGTCGGTGGGCAGCTCGGCGAGCGAGTCACGGAGCTCGTTGGCGCCGCGCTCGGGATCCTCGGCGGGCCCGGCTGCGGTCGCCCAGAGGGCACGCTCGGCGTCGCGGATCGAGGCCGGATCGAGCGGCTCGGTGCGCTTCGCCCGCAGGTGGTCGATCGCGAGGTTGCGGGTGATCGAGAGCAGCCAGGTCGCGACCCGGCCGCGGCGGGCGTCGTAGGCGCCGGCGTGGCGCCAGGCGCGCGTGAACGCCTCCTGGGCGATCTCCTCGGCGACCGCGGCGTCGCCGACCATGGTCACCGCGAGGCCGAACACCCGCGCCTGGTAGCGGCGCACGAACGCCGTCGCGGCGCTCGAGTCGCCCGCCGCGAGGCCCGCGATCAGCGCTTCATCGGAGAGCGACCACATCAGGCGTCCGGTTGTACGAGACGACGGGCCGTGGAGATTGCGCCGTCGGCCAATCCCCACGGGCGCCTCGCCCGTACCCAGGGTGAAGGCATCCGCAGCCCTACGACCCAGAGGAGGTTATCCGTGGCTCGCAAGCTCTTGGCCTTGGTCGCGATCATGGTCCCGCTCGCCCTCGCCGCCTGCGGCGACGACGACGAAACCACGACGACGGCAGCGTCGGAAGACACCACCGCGACCGAGGAGGCCACCGAGACGACCACCACCTCCGGCGGCGGCGAGACGGTCGCGATCACCGAGACGGACTTCGCGATCGACCCGTCCGACCCGACGGTCAAGGCCGGCCTGGTGACCTTCGACATCGCCAACGACGGCGCCACCGTCCACAACCTCGAGATCGAGGGTGACGGCGTCGAGGAGGTCTCGGACGACCTCAACCCCGGCGATACGGGACAGCTCGCAGTCGACCTGGCGGCCGGCAGCTACGAGATGTACTGCAACATCGGCAACCACCGCGACCTCGGGATGGAGGGCACGGTCACGGTCGAGTAGCCGCTCGATCGGGCTCCTCCTCGCGGCTCGGCGGCACCCAGCCGCCGAAGCCGCGCTCGAGCTCCGCCGCGACCGCGATCGAGACGTGGTCGCGGTCGAGCCCTGCCGCCACCTGGACGCCGAGCGGCACGCCGGCCTCGTTCAGCCCCAGCGGCACCTCGGTGACCGGCAGGCCGAGCAGGTTGAACAGCGCCATCGGCGCGATCATCCACGGCCGCCCGACCGTGCGCCCGTGCCGCGGGGCGACGCGGGAGAACGGCGGGTGCAGGAGCACGCCGTCGCCGATCGCCTCGGCGACCTGCTCGGCGAGCTCCTGCTCGGCGGCGAGCGCTCGTGCTCTGCAGGCGCTCGGGCATGTGGGCGGCGAGGTTCTCCGAGGCGAGCGTCATCAGCAGCGGCGTGGTGTAGGGGCTGCGGCCGCGGATCGCGTCGGCGAGCAGGCGGCCGAACCCGGGCAGCTCGGCGCCGCCCTCGGTGAGCAGCTCGCGCAGGCCGCCGGACTCGCGCATCGCGTTCAGGTACGGCTGGATCA
Source organism: uncultured Solirubrobacterales bacterium (assembly GCA_963758665.1). Classification (GTDB taxonomy): domain Bacteria; phylum Actinomycetota; class Thermoleophilia; order Solirubrobacterales; family 70-9; genus WHSW01. Next base: position 70,750 of record CAVWWH010000003.1, read on the forward strand.
CGGTCTTGACCGCCGGCAGCGAGACCCGCACGACCTCGGCGCCCGCCTCGCGCAGCGCCCGCGCCGCCCGCACCCGGGCGTTGCGCAGCTCGAGCGAGACCGGGAGCAGGGTGGCGTCGTCGGAGATCACCACCCGTAGGCCCTCGATCGAGACGCTCTCGGGGTCGCCGAGCTCGACCTCGCGGACCGTCCGGTCGATCCCGTCGGGACCGGCGATCGCGCGCAGGACGGGCATCAGGTCCTCCGCGCGGCGGGTGAGCGGCCCGCAGCCGAGCAGGAAGGAGCCGCGCTCGTTCGGGGACGGGTAGTGGCCGGTGTGGGGGACGAGCGCGCCGCTGGGCTTGTGGCCGAAGACGCCGTTGAAGAACGCCGGCAGCCGGATCGAGCCGCCGATGTCGGTGCCGAGGCCGATCGGCGCGAAGCCCGAGCCGATCGAGGCGCCCTCGCCGCCGGATGAGCCGCCGGCGGTGCGGGCCGGGTCATAGGCGTTGTCGGTCCGCCCCCAGACCCGGTTCTCGGACTCGATCCACAGCGTGAGCTCGGACGTGTTGGTGACCCCCAAGCAGATCGCGCCCGCGTCCAGCAGCCGCTCGACCGCGGTCGCCGAGCCGTCGGCGATCCGCCCACGGCGGGAGAGCGATCCCGAGGTGTGCGGCATCCCGGCGACCGCGAACGACTCCTTGACCGTGCACGGCACCCCCAGCAGCGGCGGCGGGTCCTTGCGCCCGCGGCGCGACCGGAGGCGGTCGTCGATCGCGTCGGCCTCGGCGCGCGCCTCGCTCGAACCGGGTGGCGACGAGGGCGTTGACGGCGGGGTTGCGGGCCTCGATCAGGGCGATGTGCGCGTCGACGACCGCCCGCGAGCTGAGCTCGCGCGAGCGGATCGCTGCGGCGAGCTCGAGCGCCGAGCGCTCGGTGACCGGGCGCGGTGGGGCGACGGTCGCGGACATCACCCACACCCTAGAACGAGGAATAGACTCGCCGTGTCGGTCCGGTCCACGAGAAGGAGCACGGATGAACCTGGCGGAGAACCTGGCGCGGTCGGCGGCCGAGCGCGGCGACCACGTCGCCCTGAAGCTCGACGACGTCGAGCTCACCTACAAGCAGCTCGATTGCGCCGCGGCGCGGATCGCGAACCTGCTCGCCGACAAGGGCGTCGAGGCCGGCGACCGAGTCGGGATCATGCTGCCCAACGTCCCCTACTTCGCCGCCTGCTACTACGGCGTGCTGCGCATGGGGGGCGTGGTCGTGCCGATGAACGTGCTGCTGAAGAAGCGCGAGGTCGGCTTCTATCTCTCCGATCCCGAGGCCAAGCTGCTGTTCGCCTGGTACGACTTCGCCGAGGCCGCCGAGGCGGGCGCCGCGGAGGCCGGGGCCGAGCTGATCCTGGTCAAGCCGGGCGAGTTCGAGCAGCTCGTCGACCAGTACTCCGACGAGGCCGAGGTCGTCGACCGCGACGGCGACGACACCGCGGTCATCCTCTACACATCGGGCACCACCGGCACCCCGAAGGGGGCCGAGCTCACGCACTCCAACCTGGGCCGCAACGTCGAGCTGGCGGTCGAAGCTGTTCGACCTCCCCGACGACCCGGTGATTCTCGGCGCGCTGCCGCTGTTTCACTCCTTCGGCCAGACCTGCGGCCTCAACACCTGCATCGCCGCCGGCGGCACCCTGACCCTGATCCCGCGCTTCGACCCCGGCAAGGCCCTGGAGATCATGGAACGCGACAGCGTCGACGTGTTCCAGGGCGTGCCGACGATGTACGCGGCGATGCTCAACCACCCCGAGCGCCGAGGACTTCGACACCTCCTCGCTCGAGGTCTGCGCCTCGGGCGGCTCGGCGATGCCGGTCGAGGTGATGAAGGCGTTCGAGGAGAAGTTCGACTGCAAGATCCTCGAGGGCTACGGGCTCTCGGAGACCTCTCCGGTCGCCTCGTTCAACCACCCCGACCGCGAGCGCAAGCCGGGCTCGATCGGCACCCCGATCGAGGGCGTGGAGATGAAGGTCGTCGACGACGACGACAACGAGGTGCCGCAGGGCGAGCCGGGGGAGATCGTGATCCGCGGCCACAACGTGATGAAGGGCTACTGGAGGCGCCCCGAGGCGACCGAGGAGGCGATCAGCGCCGACGGCTGGTTCCGGACCGGGGACATGGCGACCGTCGACGAGGACGGCTACTTCTTCATCGTCGACCGCAAGAAGGACCTGATCATCCGCGGCGGCTACAACGTCTACCCGCGCGAGATCGAGGAGGTGATCTACGAGCACCCGGCGGTCCGCGAGGCCGCCGTGGTCGGCGTCGCCCACGACGAGCTCGGCGAGGAGGTCGGGGCCGCGATCGCGCTCAAGGAGGGCGAGGATGCGAGCGAGGACGAGATCCGCGCCCACTGCAAGGAGCAGGTCGCCGCCTACAAGTACCCCCGCGTGGTCTGGTTCGTCGACGAGCTGCCGAAGGGGCCGACGGGGAAGATCCTCAAGCGCGAGATCGAGCCTCCAGGATGACCCGAGCCACCGCGAGGTGGTTCGCGTCGACGCTCGGTGCGATCGCCGTGATCGCCGGCCCCGCGCACGCCCTGACCCCGGCGACGCCGATCCCGTCCACCGGTCCCGAGCCCACCGTCGCTCCCTACAGCGGCAAACCGGCGACCAAGGAGCCTGTCGAGGTGCTGCCGGCGTGGCAGAACCCGTTCATGAGCCCGAATCCGACCAACAGTGTGCACAACGACTCCTGGCAGAGTGACGCCTACACGCAGTTCGGGGGCCCGCGCGGCAAGTCCCCGCAGGTGTTCTCGACCGAGATCGGCCGCACCTGCATCACCCTGACCTTCGACAGCGAGGGACGCCTGATCGGCTCCTGCACGAACCTCGGCGACGGTCCCGCGCTCTATCTGCTCGACCCGGTGACGCTGGACACCCTGGCCTTCCTGCAGCTGCCCTTCAACCCGCCGCCGGCGGGCACCAACCCGGCGCTGAACACGACCGGGGGCGCGTACTTCTACCTCGACGATCGCGACCGGGTCGTGGTGGCAGCCTCCAACAGCCACATCCTCGTCGTCCGGGTCAACGAGAGCGGTCCCGAGCCCGCCTTCGAGCAGGTCGCCGAATACGACCCCGACGCCTGCCTGCCCGAAGGCGAGCGCATGCCATCGGTCCTGCCCGACGCCAAGGGCCGCCTGTGGTTCGTTGGCCGCTACCACGGTGCCGTCGGCGTCCTCGACCCGGCGACCGGCAGGTGCGGGTCGAAGGTGCTCCAGGAGGAGATCGAGAATTCATTCGCGATCGGCGCCGACGGGACCTACGTCGTCTCGGACACGGCGATGTACAAGTTCAAGGCCGGCAACTCGCTCAACCCGCGGGTCATCTGGCGTTCGGTCTACGACAACTCGCAGATCTCGAAGCCCGGCCAGATCAACGCCGGATCGGGCACCACGCCGACGTTGATCGCGCCGCCGGGAGAGGCCGCCGCAAAGAAGGCGCCGCTCAAGCCGAAGTTCGTCGCCGTCACCGACAACGCCGATCCGATGCAGGTCGTCGTCTACCGGGCCGCGAGCAAGCTCGGCGGCTCGGAGAAGCGCAAGGTCTGCGAGGTGCCCGTTTTCCAGTCCGGAGCCAGCGCGACCGAGAACTCGCTGATCTCGATGGGCCGCTCGCTCGTGGTCGAGAACAACTACGGCTACGACCTGCTGAGGTTCAACGACATCCTCGCGGGCGGTCAGTTGATCGGCGGCGATCCGGCACTGGTGAGCGAGCCGGGAATCGCCCGGGTGGAGATCAACAAGCGGGGCACCAGGTGCCGCCGCGTGTGGACGAACACCAGCGTGCGGGCAGCATCGGTGGTCGCCAAGGGCGACGCCGTCAACGGGCTCATCTACACGTACGAGAACGTCTATGACGCCGGCGCCCCAACCTCGGATCCGTGGTTTTGGACCGCGCTCGACTTCGACACCGGCAAGGTGGTGTTCAAGCAGCTCGCCGGTCACGGCGGCCTCTACAACAACCACTACGCCGGGATCGCCCTCGGGCGCAACCCCTCGGGCGGCAAGCCGACCCTGTACGTGGGCGGGGTCGGCGGGGTCATGGCCCTGCGCGACGGCGGCTAGCGCCGCGGCCGTCCGTAGGGTCCGGGTCGTCCTCGTTGCCGGTCACGACCTCGCCCGCGACCCGGTTGTAGGCGACGGGCCGGCCCTCGTCGTCGGTCTCGGAGAGCATCGCGTCCATCCGCTCGAGCACCCGCTGGGCGACGCTCGACGGCCTCCCGATCCAGGTTGGGTGGCGATCACCAGGATCTCCGAGGCGAGCAGCTTGTCGTGGATCGGCGGCCACTCGTCGCCGGCTCCCATGTCCGTCTCGATCCCGGGTTTGAGCTCGTGGTCGACCGCGCGGATGAGCTCGGTGTCGACGCTGTGGCCGCGCAGCGCCTCGTCGACGACCAAGGCGAGCGCTTCGGTGTCCGAGGTCTCGGGAGACGGCTTCGGGGTGCAGCTGATGATCGTGGCTCTCATGGTCGGTGCCTAGCCGCGCCGGGCCGGGTGATGCGTTCCCTGGGTTAGCCCGACGGCCGAACCGGGAAAGGGATAGGTCGTGGGGCACGAGGATCTGCCGACCGACGAGATCGAGGCGGGGCGGGGCGACCGGACGACGGCCGGTCTCGCTGAGCCGTCCGAAATCGGCTCCGGGCGCCGGCTCGGCGGCCGCTACCTGCTCGAGCGCCGGCTGGGACACGGCGGCATGGCGGTGGTCTGGCTGGCCACCGACGAGCGCCTCGGGCCGCCCGTCGCGGTCAAGGTGCTCTCGGACACGCTGACCGCCGAGCCGACTACCTCGGCCGCTTCGCCCGCGAGGCCCGGGTGGCCGCCGGGCTCCAGCATCCGAACCTGGTCGCGGTCTACGACTACGACGCCGGCCCGCGGCCGTACCTGGTGATGGAGTACGTCGAGGGCGGCGACCTCGCCGATCGGCTGAAGCGGACGAGCCGCCGGCCGCCGAGCAGCTCGCCGAGGAGCTGCTCTCGGCGCTCAGCCACATCCATGCGGCCGGCGATCCTCCACCGCGACATCAAGCCCCAGAACGTGCTCCTCGATCGTCACGGCCCGGCCCGGCTGAGCGACTTCGGGATCGCGACGCCCGCGCGATGCGACCTCGCTTACCCGCACCGGAGAGGTGATCGGGACCAAGTCGCTATCTCGCGCCGGAGGTGACGCGGGGGGCGAGCCCGCGAGCGAGCGCTCGGACCTCTATGCGCTCGGCGTGGTGCTCGCTCAGGCCGCGCGCGAGGGCGCCGGGCAAGCTCTGGGAGCTCGTCGACCAGCATGCGCGAACCCGATCCGGAGCGCCGCCCCGCCTCGGCGGCGGCGGCGCTCGCCGAGCTCGAGCAGGGCGAGCCAGGCCCGCCGCCGGGCGAGGCGACGCGCTACCGTATCGACGTCGAGCCGCCGACCCGCCGCGCCTCCGGCCCCGGCGAGCCTGCGCTTCGAGCCGACCCCGACCGGCGTTCGGACCCCGAGGCGGCGCGGCCGTGCGATCGCGGCGGGGCGATCGCCGTCGCGGCCGTGGTGGCCCTGGGGCTCATGCTGGTCGGCGGCTCGGGCGGCGGGCGGCGACTCGGCGTGCGGGCCGCTGGTCGAGCGAGCGGCGGCAGGGCGGCGGATCGCGGCTCGGGGCCGCGGCCGCAGAACGAGCGCGTGACGGCGACCGCCATGGCGGCGCCGACCGAGACCGCGGAGACGACCGACGAGGCCGGCGCCGGCGCAGGAGCCGCGAGCGGCGGCGGGGCGCCCGCCGAGTCGCGTCCGCCGATGACGGCGTGCGCTCAACGACCAGGGGTTCGCGCTGGTCGGCGCCGGGCGCTACGAGGAGGCGGTGCCGGTGCTCGAGGACGCGGTCGACGGAGCTGCGCGGGTCCGGCGACGAGGCGACCTACAACTACGCCCTCTACAACCTCGCCACCGCCTACCTCGGCGACCGGCCGCGCCGGCGGACGCGATCCCGCTGCTCGAGGAGCGCATGCGCTTCGACGACGGCCAGCTCGACGAGGTCGGCGCGGCGCTCCAGCGCGCTACGCGCGAGGCCGGCGTGGAGCCGGCGGAGCCGTCGAAGCCGGGCAACGGGCCGAAGGAGGGCAAGGTCCCGCCGCCGTTCGAGGACGACGACTAGCCACGCGCGCGGGACCGCTCAGGCGCCGGTGAACTCGGGGCGGGCGCTTCTCGGCGAACGCCACCACGCCCTCGATGAAGTCGGCGGTCCGGCCCTGCTCGCGCTGCGCCTCCGCCTCGGCGTCGAGCTGCGCCGCGAGGTCGGCGTAGCCGGCCGCGGTTGAGCAGGCGCTTGATGTTGGCGTACGAGCGCGTCGGCCCGGCGGCGAGGCTTGGCCAGGCAGCTCCCCGGCGGCCTGCTCGAGCTCGGCGTCGGGGACGACGCGGTTGACCAGCCCCCACTCGAGCGCCTGCGGCGCCGGCACGCGCTCGCCGAGCATCGCCATCTCGGCGGCGCGGGCGGCGCCGGCGCGCGCCGGGAACGGTGAGCGTGGTGCCGCCGTCGGGTACGAGGCCGACGTTGACGAACGCGAGCAGGAAGAAGGCCGACTCCGCGGCGACGATCAGGTCGCAGGCGAGCGCCAGCGAGCAGCCGATCCCGGCCGCCGGGCCCGTTGACCGCGGCGACCACCGGCTTCGGCAGCTCGCGGACCGAGAGGATGATCGGGTTGTAGAGCTCGCGCAGCCGCTCGCTCAGGTCCGGCGGCTCGCCGTCGGTCTCGGAGCGCTGCTCGGCGAGGTCGGCGCCCGACGAGAACGCCCGCCCGGCGCCGGTGATCAGCACCGCGCGGACCGCGTCGTCGCTCCGCGGCTCGCTCGAGCGCCGCCGCCAGGTCGAGCCGAGCTGCTCGTTCCAGGAGTTGAGCGAGTCGGGGCGGTTGAGCGTGATCCGCGCGGCCCCGTCGGCGATCGCGAGGGTGACGGCGTCCTCGGCCATGCCGGGAGCCTATGCGCCCGGGCGGTGGCGGATGGGCAGGTGGGAGGGGTGGGCCGGCGGGTTGGACCCGGGCCTGGCGTGCATCTCGTGGCCGAGTGACGGATTGAGCACTCATGAGGTCGCCTGACTGGCTCACTCGGCCGTGGAAGCGGTTCGGGCGGCGCCTACCCCGCGGCCTCGGCGCGGCGCAGGCCGGTGCGGGCCCAGTTCAGCATCACCGCGATCAGCCCGGCGGCGATCGCCGAGCGCGAGCAGCGTCTCGGCCGGCGCGCCGATGATCAGGTTGCGGCCCGCCTCGAGCATCGCGGTCATCGGGTTGACGTCGGCGGCCGTCGCGACCCAGCCCTCGATCAGGTCGCGGGGCACGTAGACCGGCGCGGTCATGATGATCAGGAAGGCGGGAAGCTGGATCAGGGGCGCCGCCTGCAGGGTGCGGAAGCGCATCGCGAGCCCGGAGGCGAACAGCGTCGCGGCGAAGTTGAGCATCACCGCGATCAGCGAGGATCTCGAGCATGTCGCCGACGCTGCCCGGCGATCTCGGCGCCGGCTGAACAGGGCGACGACGGTGACCACGGTCCAGACCAGCAGCGCCCGGATCAGCGCGGTGAGCGCGTAGCCGCGCGACCATCGCCGAGCGGTTGCGGGTCGCCAGCAGCATCCGGCGGGCGAACCCGAACTCGAAGTCGGCGGCGATCGAGAAGCCGGTGAACACGCCGCCGAAGACCGCCGACTGCATCAGCACGAACACGTACTGGAAGGTCGTGTAGCTCGGGGTAGTCGAAGTCGGGCGCCGCGTCGACCGCCGAGAGGCCGCCGGCGAAGGCGGCGAAGAAGAACAGCGGGAAGACCAGCGACGGGATGATCAGCGACGGCTTGCTGCATCATGATCCGCAGCGAGCGCCAGGCGATCGCCAGCGCCGCCCGCGCCCAGCGTGTGCGCGCCGGGTTCACGTGCGCTCCATCCTCGTTCGCAGGGCGGCGGTCGCCGCCCAGATCCCGAAGGCGAGGACGCGAGCGAGACCCCGAAGCGCGAGCGCCAGCGCCTCGCCGTCCCAGCCGGTGATGAAGAGGCTGCGGAAGCCCTCGATCAGGTAGCTGACCGGGTTGATCGTCGCCACGGTCTGAAACCAGTCGTTCTCGATCAGGTCGCGCGGCAGCGCGCCGGAGCTGAGGAAGAGCAGCACGAACATCAGCGGGAAACGCCCTGGACCGCCTCGCCGTTGCCGGTCCGCAGCCCGATCGCCAGGCCGATCGACCCGAACGCGAGGCCCGACCATCGCCGAGAGCGCGAACAGGACCAGGACCCCCGCCGGGCCCGACTCGAGATGGGCGCCGAAGGCGAGCGCGACGATCAGGTAGGTGACGCGCCTGGAACAGGCCCTGGAGCGTGGCGCCCGGCGAGTTGGCCGCGCGATCAGCGCCGCGCCGCGCAGCGGGCGTGAGCTGCAGCCGGTTGAAGAATCCGTGCTGGATGTCCCCGGCGATCGACTGGCCGGCGCCCATGGTCGCGAACAGCGCCCCCTGCATGAAGGTGAGGCCGAGCGCGAACGATGAGGTAGGAGTCGGTCGGGAAGCCCGGGAGCGACGGTCGCCGCCGCGAGCCCGCTCGAGTTGACCGCGAGCAGGAACAGCGGGAAGACGAGGCTGGGCACGAACATGATCGGCTGGCGGATCGTGCGCGTGATCGAGCGCCCGGCCAGGTAGCCGACCTGGGTCAGCGTCCCGGTGCGCTCGCGCGCCCGCCGCGGGGCGCCGGATCGTGGACGGCGGTCGCGGAGCTCACGCCGCCACGGCCTCCTGCTCGCCGGTCTCCTGCGCCTCGTCGCTCCTCGCCGGCGCCCTCGAGCCGGCGGCCGGTCTTCGCGAGGAAGACGTCGTCGAGCGTGGGCGCGTGGATCTCGAGGTTCTGCGATCGGGATCCCCTCGGCGTCGAGCGCGCGGACGACGTCGGCAAGCTCGCCGCTGCCCTCGTCGAGGCGCACGGCGACGCCGCCGCGGTCGGCGCGCTGGGGCCTCGAGCCGAAGCGCGCGAGCACCTCGCGCATGCGATCGCAGTCGGATTCCTCGAGCGGGGCGCGCCTCGACCGTCGGCCGGCCGATCTCGGCCTTCAGCGCGTCGGGGGTTCCCTCGGCGACCAGCTTGCCGGTGTCGATGATCCCGACCCGGTCGGCGAGCGCGTCGGCCTCCTCCAGGTACTGGGTGGTGAGAAAGACGGTCACGCCGTGCGAGCTCGCGAGCCGCTGGACCTCGTCCCAGAGCGCGGTGCGGCTCTGCACGTCGAGGCCGGTGGTCGGCTCGTCGAGGAACAGGATGCGCGGCTCGTGGATCAGCGCCAGCGCCAGGTCGAGCCGGCGCCGCATGCCGCCCGAGTAGCCGCCGACCTTGCGGTCGGCCGCCTCGGAGAGCCCGACGCGCTCGATCAGCTCGTCGCCGCGGCGGCGCGCCGTCCGCCTTGGCGATGCCCGTGCATGCCGGCCTGCAGGCGCATGTGCTCGCGCGCGGTCAGGAACTGGTCCAGGGCGGCCTCCTGCAGCGCGACGCCGATCGCGTCGCGCACCTGCGGGCCCTCCTCGACGATGTCGAGGCCGGCCACGCGGGCGGTCCCGGCGGTGGGCGGGAGCAGGGTGGTGAGCATGTGCACCGTGGTCGACTTGCCGGCGCCGTTGGGGCCGAGGAAGCCGTAGATCTCGCCCGGGGCGACCGTCAGGTCGATCCCGTCGACCGCCCGCGGCCCCTTCTTGAACTCCCGCACCAGCCCCTCGACCTCGATCCCGTTGTCAGCACTACTTGATGACATCAACTATCGAGAGTATCATCGTCCTAATGAGTTTCTCTCACAGGTACCGATCTCGCCCGCGACGCGTGGATCGCGATGCTCGAGTTCTTCTTCGCCAAGGCGCGGCCGCGGATGCTGGAGCTGTGGCGCGAGTTCGACCTGATGCCGCCGCAGCAGATGGTCATCGGACTGCTCGACGAGCCGAAGCCGATGGGCGAGCTGGCGCAGTACATGCATTGCGACAGCTCCAACATCACCGGCATCGTTGACCGTCTGACCGAGCGCGGGCTGGTCGAGCGCCGCTCCGCCGAGGGCGATCGCCGGGTCAAGCTGGTCGCGCTCACGGACGAAGGCCGCGCGCTTCACGACGAGCTCGCCCGCCGGCGCTCCGTGCCTCCGCCCGAGATCGAATCGCTCTCCGAGGCCGACCTGCGCAAGCTGCACCGGATCTTCACCAGCATCTAGGCTGGCCCCATGGACGACCTGGGCGCGCCGAGCTCCTACCCTGCTCGCCGAGGGCACGCCGGTCTACTCAGCGACCGCCAGCAGCTCGGCGAGGTCGAGCACGTGCTCGCCGCGACCGACGCCGACATCTTCGAGGCGGTGATCGACGAGAGCTGGGCCGGGCGGCCATCGGTTCGCCGACGCGACGCAGGTGAAGGAGATCTTCGAGCGCGGCGTCGTGCTCACGTCGACGCGCCGGCGCCGAGTCGCTGCCCGAGCCGGGCAAGAGCGCCGCGGCGATGGAGTGACCGGCGAGGACTTCGTCGAGCGCGAGTGGGACGACGACTCGAGGCAAGCTGAAGAAGGCTGGGACTTCCTCTCGGGTAAGCGGACCGAGGACCACCGCGGCTAGGCGCTCGATGGCGATTCGCGAGGCGACCGAGGCGGACCTCGAGGCGCTGGCGCCGCTGCTGCGCGGCTACACGGACTTCTACGAGTCGGACCCCACCGACGAGGGCCTCGAGGCGATGGCGCGCGACGTGATCGCCGCGCCCGAGGAGCGGGCATTCCTGCTCGTCGCCACCGACGACGACGGCGAGGTCGTGGGCTTCGCGCTCAACCAGTGGAAGTGGTCGAGCCTGCGCGGGGCGCGGACGGTGGTGATGGACGACCTGTTCGTCGCCGAGCGCGCCCGCGGCGCCGGCCACGCCGACGCGCTGATCGAGGCCGTGGCCGACGGTCGCCCGCCGCCACGGGCGACCGCGATCGCGTGGTTCACGATGCCCGACAACAAGCGCGCCCACGCCGTCTACGACCGCGTCGGCGGCACCGCCGAGACGCTGCTCGAGTACGAGCTGGAGCTCTAGCCGGCGCGACTCGCGCTGAACAGGAACTGGATCACGGCGAAGTAGAACTCGCCGCGGTCCGCCAGCTCGCGCTGCTCGTCGGCCCAGGCCCTGGCCTCGTCCTCGGGCAGCGCCTCGCGGTCGATCACGAACTGCTCGACGAAGGGGACGAGGAAGCCGCCGTAGGTCTCGGCGCTGAGCTCGTTGGTGGCGAACGAGTGGCCCTCCATGCGCACGTCCTCGAACCCGGCGGCGGGGAGCTGCCCCGTGAGCGTCGCGGGCAGCGAGACGTGGGTGAGATGGTCGTCCCAGACGTCGAGCACGCGGCGCATCCGCTGCCGGGTCGGCGGTGCGCATCGAGAGGGTCGCCCAGTCCACGTCCCAGATCGCCACCCGGCCGCCGGGCTTGCAGCGCGCGGTGGATCTCGGCGAGCGCGGCCGGCACGTCGGCGACGTACTCGAGCACCTGGACGCTGAGCGCGGCGTCGAAGGAGCCGTCGGCGACCGGGCAGCGAGGTCGCGTCGGCCTCGAGGAACTCGACGTTCGTCGAAGCCGCGCGTTGCGGCGCGCGGCCAGGCCGAGCATCGACTCGCTGCCGTCGACGCCGACCACCGGGCCCTCGGGCCCGACCTCCTCGAGCAGCTCGGCGACGTAGAAGCCGGGGCCGCAGCCGACGTCGAGGACGCGCGTCGCCCGGCCGCGCGCCGACCGCCGTCGCGCACCAGCGCGCGGCGGCGCAGCACGTCGCGCGACGAGTAGGCGGCCTCGATCCGCTTCGAGGTCTCCTCGTCGAACTCGAGCTGGGCCACGCGGTGGGTCTGCCGGCGCGCGCCGCGCGTTACGCGCTCAGCGCGGGCTCGCGGTCGGCGGCCGTCACCTCGACCGGGATCCCGTTGAGGACGGCGTTGCCCGAGGGCACGTCGACATCGACCGGGGCGAGCAGGTTCGAGTTCACGCCGGCGTGCTCGGCGGCGACGCCGAGGCGGACGCCCGGGCGCGTCATGGCCCCAGCCGTGGGGGATCGAGACCACGCCGGGCATGATCTCGTCGGTCACCTCGACCGGGGCGACCAGCTCGCCGGAGGCGGAGCTGACGCGCGCGTGGCCGCCGTCGGCGAGCCCGAGGCGCTCGGCGTCGTCGGGGTGGACCTGCACGCGTGCAGCGGTCCTTGCCCTTGACCAGCGCGGGCAGGTTGTGCATCCAGGAGTTGTTCGAGCGCAGCTGGCGGCGGCCGATCAGCACCATGTCGCCGTTGACGTGGCCGTCGGAGCGCCGTCGGCCCAGCTCGGCCTCGAGCCGCGGCACGTCGGCGAGGATCTCCGGCGGCGCCAGCTCGACCTTGCCCGACGGCGTTCGCAGCACCTCGGGCAGCCGCGGGCGCATCGCGCCCAGGTCGATCCCGTGCGGGCTGGCCTCCAGCTTCGCCAGCGTCAGGCCGTCGGGGTCGGCGCCGAAGCCCTCGCCGAACGGCCCCACCCTGACCATGAAGTCGATGATCCGCTCGGGGCCGCGGCGGTCGGCGAGCGCCGCGAGCGATCTCGTCGGCGGTCGCGCCCCTCGATCGGCGAGCCGGGCAGCGCCACCTCGCGGCCGATCAGCGTCTGGATCACGAGCTCGTCCCAGGCCTCGATGTCGGCGTCGGGGCCCTGGCCGGCGGCGATCGCGGCCAGGCGCAGGATGCACCTCCCACTCGTGCGGCTGGCCGTCGGGCGGCTCGATCACCGGCGCCGACCAGTTGGCGACGCTGCGGACGCGAGCTGGTAGAGCGCCGCGTCGTAGTGGGCCTTGGCCAGCGGCTCGGGGGCGGGGAGGATGACGTCGGCGTGGCGGGTGGTCTCGTTGACGTAGATGTCGACCGAGACCATGAAGTCGAGCGTCTCCACGGCGGCCTCGAGCGCCGCCGGCGTCGGGGGTCGAGACCAGCGGGTTGCCCGCGACCGTGACCAGCGCCCGCACCTGGCCCTCGCCCGGGGTGGTGATCTCCTCGGCGAGCCCGACGACCGGCAGCTCGCCGAAGACCTCGGCGCGGCCGCTGACCCGGCTCGTCCAGCGGCCGACTCGCACGCCCTTGCCGGTCGGGCCCGCGGCCGGCGGAGTTGCGCTGCCCGGCGGCGGCGAGCGGGAACATCGCGCCGCCCTCGCGGTCGAGGTTGCCGGTGAGGTAGTTGAGCACGTCGACGAGCCAGCTCGACAGCGTGCCGAAGCGCTGGGTGGTGGTGCCGATCCGCGCGTAGACGGCGGCCCGCTCGGCGGCCGCGAGCTCGCGCGCCATGCGGCGGATCTCGTCCGCCTCGATCCCGGTCAGCGGCGCGACGGCCTCGGGGGTGAACGGCGCCGCGAGCTCGCCGATCAGCTCGGCGCCGTCGGCGTGCTCGGCGAGGCGCCGGGATCGGCGAGACCCTCGGCGAGCAGGACGTTGGCGATCGCGAACAGCAGGTGCGCGTCGGTGCCGGGGCGGATGAAGTGGTGCTCGGACGCCTCCTTGGCGGTGCGGCTGCGGCGCGGGTCGATGACCACGACCTTGCCGCCGCGCTCGCGGATCGCGCGCATCCGGCCGCGCATGTCGGGGGCGGTCAGCAGCGAGCCGTTGGAGACCAGCGGGTTGGCGCCCGAGGATCAGCAGGTGGTCGGTGCGGTCGACGTCGGGGACCGGCACGCTGAGCCCGGCGCCGAACATCAGGCCCGCGGAGACCTGCTTCGGCATCTGGTCGACGGTCGAGGCCGAGTAGATGTTCTTCGGTCCCCAGCGCCTTCAGGAACGGGGTGCCGTAGAGCATCGGCCCGAGGCTGTGGGCGGCGGGGTTGCCGAGGTAGACGGCGACGGCGTCGCGCCCGCCGCTCGTCGAGCACGCGGCTCAGGCCGTCCGTCGACCGCGGCGAACGCCTCCTCCCAGGTCGCCTCGACCAGCTCGCCGTCGCGCCGCACGAGTGGCGTCGTCAGCCGGTCCGGGTCCTCGTGGAGCTGCTTCAGGCCCTGCGACTTCGGGCACAGGAACCCGTGGCTGAAGACGTCGTCCTGGTCGCCGCGGACCGAGACCACCTCGTCGCCGCGCATCGTCACCGCGAGGCCGCAGGTCGCCTCGCAGAAGGGACAGGTGCGGTAGTGGACGGTCTCGGTGGCCACCGCAGCCAGCGTAGCGCGATCGGGCGTACCGTGATCCTGGGCGACCGCCGGGGTTGAGGGATTGATGGCTACTGCCGATCACTCACGCATGCGCAGGGCCCGCTCGACAAGCGTCGTGCTTGCGTCGCTGGCGGCGGCGCTGATCGGCGCGCCCGCCGCCGGCGCGAGCCAGCCCGGCGACACCGAGCACGGCGTCAACCGGTCGAAGCTGGCGCGCAAGGCCGAGCGCGTGGTCGAGCAGCGCAACGGGATCGAGGTGCTGAAGATCAGCAAGTGCGGCCCGCAGAAGCGCAAGGGCAGGCTCAACTACTCGATCTGGGTCTGCAGGTGGCGCGCCGAGGGGGTCTATCCGGGCGAGGTCCCCTACCACTGCGCCGGCAAGGCGGTGTGGAAGCGCAAGCGCGACCGCTGGCGCGTCGAGCGGTGCGAGAACCGGCTGCAGCCGATGGCGCCGCTGCTCGACGACCCCGGCCCGCCGCCGGTCTTCGGCTTCAACGAGGACTGGATCACCCAGACGGTCGCGGCGCTCGACCTGCTCGATCGCACCCAGTCGCCAGGTCGCGCGCACCACGCCTCCCGTGGGGCGGGGTCGAGCCGACCCGGGGCGCATCCAACTGGCACGGCGATCGACGTGCTCTACGACCGCCTGATGGCACGGGGCATCCGGCCGCTCTGGGTGCTGCTCGGCGCCCCCTGCTTCGCCCAGCCCGAACCCGGGCGCCTGCACCGCGGGCGACAACCGGCTTCATCCGACGCCGCAGTACTACGACGAGCTCGCCGAGTTCGCCGTCGCCGCCGCGCAGGCGCTACCCGAACTCGATCGGGTTCGAGGTCTGGAACGAGCCCAACTACCCGAAGTTCTGGGGCGGCCCGCCGGAGCCCGGCGACGTACGCCGAGATGCTGAAGACGGTCGCCGACGCGCTGCACGTCAAGGTGCCGGGGACGACCGTGGTCAGCGCCGGGCTCTCGCCGCACGCCGACACCGACACCAGCGGCTCGATCGGCTTCCGCGACTTCCTGATCAAGATGTACGAGCGCGGCGCCGCGCAGAGAGGCCGACGCGATCGGCATCCACCCCTACCCGGGGGTCGGGCCCGGGCAGGACTACCTCGGCGACGTGCGCGTCTACCTGGGCAAGATCCAGAACGTCATGGACCGCTACAACGACGGCCAGCGGCCGCTGTGGGCGACCGAGTTCGGCGCGTCGACCACCGGCGAGCAGCCGTTCGACCCGGCGGCCGCCGGGCGGGCGGTGAGCGAGCTCCTGGAGATGTTCCGCGCGGATCCGCGGGATCGAGCTGGCGCTCGTCCACCGCTTCGTCGAGGAGCCGGGGCTGCCGGGCCGCGAGGGCGGCTTCGGCGTGCTGAGCAAGGACCTGACCCCGAAGCCCGCGTTCTGCGACCTGGCCGCGGTGCGCGGGGTCCCGATCCCGGGCATCTGCTGAGCGGATCCTCCGCGCTCGAACTCGGCCGGGACGCCGCAGAGGGTGATGGCCGCCGTCCGGCGGCGCTGCGGGGTTCAGGAATCGGCGCCGGCCACCGATGTATCGGATGTGAGGTGGACCCGTTCGACAACCGTCGTGATTGCGGCATTGGCGGCGACCCTGGCCGGCGCGCCGGCGGCCGGCGCGAGCAGGCCCGGTGACACCGAGCACGGCGTGGACCGTGACCGGCTGGCCGGCAAGGCCGAGCGCGTCGTCGAGAAGCGCAACGGAATCGAGGTGCTGAAGGTCAGCAAGTGCGGCCCGCAGCGGCGCGAGGGCAGGCTCATCTACTCGACCTGGATCTGCATGTGGCGCGCCCAGGGCCTCTACGCCGGCGAGGTGCCGTACCACTGCGCCGGCAGGGCGGTGTGGAGGCGAAAGCGCCACCGTTGGCGCGTGGAGCAATGCGAGAACCGGCTACAGCCGAGGGCGCCGCTGCTGGCAACCCCAAACCCGCCGCCGGTCTTCGGCTTCAACGAGGGCTGGATCTTCCACTCGGCGAAATCGCTCGACCTGCTCGCACGTAGCAAGGCTCAGGTCCTCCGGACGGCGTTGCCCTGGGGCGGTGTCGAGCCGGTCAGGGGCGCCGCCGACTGGCACGGATCCGACGCGCTCTACGAGGACCTGCAGGCGCGAGGCATCCGACCGCTCTGGGTGCTGAGCATGGCTCCCTGCTTCGCGCAGAGGAACCCCGGGCCGTGCCTCGACGGCGAGAACGAGCTTCATCCGGCGCCGCAGTACTACGACGAGCTCGCCGAGTTCGCCGTCGCCGCCGCCAGGCGCTACCCGAACTCGATCGGGTTCGAGGTCTGGAACGAGCCCAACGACCCGAGGTTCTGGGGCGGCCCGCCGGAGCCCGGCGCCTACGCGGAGATGCTGAAGCAGGTTGCCGACGCGCTGCACTCGAAGGTGCCGGGGATGACCGTCGTCAGCGCCGGGCTCTCGCCGCACGCCGACACGAACACGAGCGGCTCGATCGGCGCTCGCAACTTCCTGGCCGAGATGTACGAGCGCGGCGCCGCGCAGAAGGCCGACGCGATCGGCATCCACCCCTACCCGGGGGTCGGGCCGGGCGAGGACTACGTGGACGACGTGCGCGTCCACCTGGGCAAGATCCAGAACGTGATGGACGCATACCAAGACGGCCAGCGACCGCTGTGGGCGACCGAGTTCGGCGCCTCGACCGCCGGCGAGCGGCCGTTCGACCCGGCGGCCGCCGGGCGGGCGGTGAGCGAGCTCCTGGAGATGTTCCGGCGGATCCGCGGGATCGAGCTGGCGCTCGTCCACCGCTTCGTCGAGGTGCCCGGGCTGCCGGGCCGCGAGGGTGGCTTCGGCGTCCTGAGCAAGGACCTGGTACCGAAGCCGGCGTACTGCGACCTGGCCGCGGTCCGCGACGTTTCGATCCCGGGCATCTGCTGAGGCGCCGCCGACCCGCGGCGTCACCGCGAGCGCGCCGCTACGGCGCGCCGGCCAGCTCCAGCCCCGCGCCCCAGAGGATGTCGTGCTCGGAGACCTCGATCTGCGCGAGCCCGAACGCTCGCATCACCTGGATCAGGATGACGACGCCGGCGACGATCGTCGGCGCGCGCCCCGGGTGCAGGCCGGTGACCTCGAGCCGCTCGGCGAGCGGCATCGCGGCGAGCTGGGAGAGCATCCGCTGGATCGCCTCGAGCGAGAGCTTGTAGCCGTGGACGAGCTCGGGGTCGTAGGGGTCGAGCTGCTGGTCGATCGCCGCCAGCGAGGTCGGCGTCCCCGCGACCCCGATGCCGAAGTTGGCGCGCGCCAGCGCGGCGCCCTCGAGCGCCCGGTCGAGCAGCCCCTGGACGTCGCCGGCCAGCTCCTCGAGCTCGGCCGCCTCCGCCGGGTCGTGGCTGATGTGGCGCTCGGTGTGGCGCACCGTCCCCGCCTGCAGCGACGCATAGAAGCCGACCTCGGACCCGTCGCCGATCACGAGCTCGGTGGAGCCGCCGCCGATGTCGAGCACCATCGTCTTCTCCGCCGGCGGCGCGCTCGGCGTAGGCGCCCACGTAGGTCAGCCTGGCCTCCTCGGCGCCATCGAGGATCTCGGCGTCGAGGGCGAAGCGCTCGCGCAGCTCGGCGAGGAACATCTCGCGGTTGGAGGCGTCGCGGACGGCGCTGGTCGCGATCGCGCGCACCCGCTCGACCTCGAGCTCCTCGTAGATCGAGATGTAGGCGGCGACGGTAGCGCAGACCTCCTCGATCGCCTCGGCCGCAAGTTGGCCCGAGGTGTCGACCCCGCGCCCGAGCCGGGTCACGGTCGAGCGCCGCTCGAGCTCGCGCACACCGCCCGTCGACGACATCGGCGACCAGCAGCCGCGTGGAGTTCGTGCCCATGTCGATGACCGCGACTCTCACCCGCACGCATGCTAGAGGCGTGATGCGGGTTCTCCGCACGCACGGATGACGCCCGGGTACCGTCGCTGGATCGCGCCCGTCGGGACTCGCACATGCCAACCGGCATGCGCTTCGCCCGCCGGCCACGCCCAGCTCGGTCCCGAGCGCCCCGCGCGCACGGCCAACCCACATCAAGCCTCTAAGGGCCGCGATCAGCGGTGGAGAGAGGCGCGGTCCGTCGTCGCGGGCGCCGGTCGCCGGGGTGAGCGCGTCCGAGCCACCGGTCGCCGCCAGCCCGCGCAGCCGGTCCTCGCGGCGCGCCACGAGGACCGGCGTCGTGCCCGGCTCGCGGGCGAGGCGCCGGGCGGTGGCGGCGCCGACCCGCTCGAGGCGCCGGTGACCAGCGCGATCATCAGGCGTTGTCGAGCTCGCGCGCGACCAGCCGGTCGAACGCGCGGTGCCGGCAGCAGCGCCCGGGCGGCACGCTGGATCTGGGCCTCGCGGCCGATCGTGTAGCGGGCCTTCGGCTTCTCGGCGGTGAGCGCGTGCTCGACCGCCTCGAGCGACGGTCTCGGGGTCGAGCCCGCGGGCGTCCGTCTTTCGCGCCAGCGCCTCCAGCCGGTCGAGCCGCTCGCCGTAGAGCTCGTTCATCTCCGGGCCGATCGCCGCGCGCACCGCCGGCGCCGACTCGATCCCCTTGTCCCAGATCTCGGTCGCGATCGAGCCTGGCTCGATCACCGAGACGTCGACGCCGAAGGGGCGCATCTCCTGGCGCAGCGAGTCGCCGACGGCGCTCAGCGCGGCCTTCGACGCGTTGTAGGGGGAGAGGTAGCCGATCCCGCCGCGGGCGCCGATCGAGGAGATGAACACGACCCGCCCGCGGGCGCCGCGGATCATCGCCATGAACGCCTGGGTGACCGCGATCTGGCCGATCAGGTTGACCTCGAGCTGGCGCCGGTACTCGTCGAGCGGCACCGCCTCGACCGGGCCCGCAACCGAGATGCCGGCGTTGTTGACCAATCCCGCGAGGCGCCCGCCGGTCTCCTCGCGCACCCGCTCGGCGGCGGTCGCGATCGCGTCGGCGTCGGTGACGTCGACCAGCAGCGGTGTCGAGCCGTTCCGAGGCCGCGGCCGCGAGCGCCTCGCCGTCCTCGGGCTTGCGCACCCCGGCGAAGACCTTGAACCCGCTGCGATCGAGGCCGAGCGCGCAGGCGCGGCCGATCCCGGTCGAGCTGCCGGTGATCACGACGGCGCCGCGGCCGCTGTCCGCGGGCGAGCTCATCCGGTCGTCGCGGGCTCGGGACCTGCCGCTTCCGGCTCGCGTCCGGCGGTCGCGCGCTCGAGCTCGACCGGGTCGTGCGCGCAGAACAGGCGCACCTCGTCGCCGTGGTCGCGGGCGAGCTCGTTCAGCCGCTGCTCGTTGCGCGGCGCGCGCCGAGCCGTCGGCGGCCATCGCGCTCTGGAACAGGCGCAGGCGCCGGCGGGCAGTCGGGCCGGGTGCTCCATCTGGCCGCGGTGGAAGTAGGCGTCGCCGCAGTGCAGCAGCCAGCCGTCGCCGTCGCGGACGGCGACCCCGGTGTGGCCGCGGGAGTGGCCGACGAGCGGGATCAGCAGGATCTCGGGACCGTCGCCCGGCAGCAGGCGGACGCTCTCGAAGCCCGTGCCAGGTGTCGCCGTCGACCTCGTGGGTGGCCCACTTCGGACCGTGGTCGAAGTGGCAGGAGGGGTAGCGGGCGCGGTCGCGCAGGCTCGGGTCGACCGCGGCGTCCTTCTCCGGCGGCGAACACGTGGACCTCGGCGTCGGGGAAGTCGGGGAGGCCGCCGGCGTGGTCGAGGTCGAGGTGGGTGCAGGCGATGTGGCGGACGTCGGCCGGGTCGAAGCCGAGCGCGCGGAGCCGCTGCGACCGCGGTCTCGCCCGGATCGGCCTGCGGGCGGAAGGCGGCCGTGAACGGGACCCCGAGGCTGCGGTAGGGGTGGGCGACGTCGCCGGCGCCCATGCCGGTGTCCACCAGCACCAGCGAGTCGCCGGCCTCGATCAGCAGGCAGTGGCAGACGATGCGGGCGCCGCGCAGCCGCCCTCGCCGGAGACCAGCCGGCCGCCGAAGGGGCAGAGGGTGCCGCAGTTGAGGTGGTGGATCCTCACGATCGCCCAGACCCTCTCACACCGCGGTCGGCGAGAGCCCGCTCGCGCCGCGCGGAAGCGAAGCCGGGCAAACCGCGCGTGTGCTCAGCCGTCGTCCTGGCGAAACGCCCAGCGGATCTCGTCGATCGAGAGGTCGGAGGCGAGGCAGGCGAGCAGCTTCATCCGCGCCGCCTGCGGGGAGAGGAAGCCGGCCGGGATGATCCCGCCCGCGCGCAGGTCCTGCTCGGAGCCGCGGTAGCCGTAGGTCGCGTTCAGGATCACGCCGCGCTCGGAGCGGCAGTAGGCGATCACCGGGATCCGCTCGGCGGCGTCCTGCCAGAGCTCGAGCAGCTCGGGGTTCAGGTGACCGGCGCCGAGCGTGCCGATCACGGCGCCGTCGGGCTCGGTCGCGAGCGCCGCCCGCGCGAGCGCGCCGTCGTCGCCGGCAGCGGTGGGGACGAGGACGACGCGGCGGTCGAGGTGGGGAGGGTCGAGCGGCGGGTTGCGCGGGATCCGCGACCAGATCGTCGGGTGGCCCTCGACTGACTCGGCCGAGCGGGCCGGTCTGCGGGCGAGGAGAAGGCGACCAGCGAGGTGGTGTCGGTCTTGCGCACTCCGCGGGCATGGTGGATCTCGCCGCCGAAGCACACCAGCACGCCCATCCCGGCGGCGGCCTCGCTCGCGGCGACGCTGACCGCGTCGACGGTGTTCGCGGGGCCGTCCGCGCCCGGCGCCGAGGCCGGCCGGATCGCGCCGGTGAACACGATCGGCGCCTCGGCGTCGTGCAGGACGTCGCAGAGCATCGCCGTCTCCTCCATCGTGTCGGTGCCGTGGGTGACGACCACGCCGACCCCGCGGCGGGCGAAGTCGCGGGCGGCGCGGCAGATCCGCAGCTGGTCGTCGAGGCTCAGGTGGGCGCTCGGCAGGTTGCTCAGCGTCGAGACCTCGAGGCCGTCGCCGGCGAGGCTCGGGATGCTGGCGACCAGCGCGGCGGCGTCGAGATCCGGGATCGCGCTGCCGCTGCCGCCGCCGCTGTGCCCTCGGTCATCGAGATCGTGCCGCCCGCCGCGAGGATGCGGACGTTTCGCGCGCGCCCGGGTGCCCCTTCTGCAACCGCCACCCGGCGACTGTAGCGATGCGTCAGTCGTCGATCGCCGCCGCAAGCACGGCGCCCGCGAGCGCCGCTACTCCCGCCAGGGCGACGGTGCCCGTCGCCGATCCGTCGGGCAGATGCTCGCGGTCGGCGAGCGTCGCGGCGATGTCGGCAAGGTCGCTGACCACGCAGGCGGCAAGCCACGGACGCGCCCGCGTCCCCCGCAGTGCGGCGATCCCGAAGCCGGCCGAGATCAGCGCGTCGCGGGCCACCAGCGCGCGGGCGGCCACCCGGCCGCCGCCGCGCTCGACCGCCGACCCGAGCCACGGCCCGGCGGCACGACCAGGCGCCACGGTCAGCGCCGCCGAGTAGGCGATCCGCGCGGCCGCGAACCCGATCGCGAGCCTGCGGGCCGTGCTCATCTTGCCGCTCCTCGCATGCCGCCCGATTACCCGCCGAGGCAAGCCCCAAGCCGCAGGATTCAGGTCGCCAAGCCCAGGCCATGTTGCTAACTTGAGAACGCAACGCCGCGGGGTGGAGCAGTCAGGTAGCTCGCCGGGCTCATAACCCGGAGGTCGTGGGTTCAAATCCCACCCCCGCTATCGGACGAAAGGCCCGCTATGGCGGGCCTTTCTCTGCGTTACGGGGCAGAGGGCATCGAATCGTGGTACTGCGGTGGTACTTCGGGTCGCCGGCGAAGTACGCTGCGGAGCGGGCGGCGGGGCATCCGACCCCGCCCAGAGGAGTGCCGCTGAGGGCTGTTGAGCTCTGGCCGTAGACCCGCCGCACAGGCCCCAGACGCCTCGATTGGCGGCTCTCTTAGCTGAGCCGATTGAGGGTGGCGAGGTGAAGAAGATCAACGCGACGCCTCTCCAAGGCCGACGCCTACTGCAGGCGCGGACCTTTGCTGAGGTTGTGCCGGGCACACAGGAGCTGAATGTTGTCCGCGACCAGAGAAGACCCTCCTCGCGAATACGGAATGACGTGGTCGAAATGCAGGTTGTCCTGGTTTCCGCACTCGACACAGCGCCCCCGATCGCGCGCCCAAACCTGGAGCTTCACCTCGGTCGGGATCACTCGGGTGTGGTCGAGATCTAGTTCACTCGGTGGCGTCTCACCGAAGTCCGTGACCTCCAAGCGGAACTTGAAGACGCTTCGGCCTTCCCGACCTGGTCTGGGATGTGTCCAAACTCGGCTGGCCTGACCAGCAGATCTACCTCGGACCCGAGGGCGCCAATCAGTTCAACGCCGAGTGGCGGATGCGTGGGACGACTGGGAGCTCGAGGTCGAGGATTGCGTTGACGCCGGCGAGCTCGTCATCGTCATCGTCAACCAGCGGGGGCGTTCGAAGGCCACGGGAATTCCGGTCGACATGCGCTTCGCTCACGTGCGGTCGCTCCGCGACGGAGTGGCGTTCAGGATGCAGATGTACGCGAGCGTGGACGAAGCCCTCGAAGCCGCCGGGCTGTCGGAGTAGGCGATGTCGCAGGAGAATGTGGAGACCATCCGCCGCATGTACGAGCGCTGGCTCCAGGACGACGCAGCGCTGTTCGACGCCTTCGACCGAGAGATTGAGCTGCACCCCGACCCCGCGGCCGATTGGGTCGGAGTCAACGACGTCTACCGCGGCCACGATGGCGTCCGCCGCTACATGCCCAGGTCTACGAAGCCTTCGAGGACTACCGCCCCGAGGTGGAAGACTTGCTCGACGCGGGCGACAAGGTCGTGACGCTGGCCATCGAACACGGTCGCGGCCGAGCCAGCGGCGCAACGGTCGAGGCCCGCCGCACCGCCCACGTGTGGACGATGCGGGCGAACAAGGCGATCCGCGTTGACCTGTTCCTGGATCGAGCGCAAGCCCTCGAAGCTGCCGGGCTGTCGGAGTAGTCCCGAGAAGTATCGCTTTGGACGAAAAGCGATAGTCCGCGATCAGACCGGCAGGCGTGCTCGCTCGACAATCCGTGCGTCGTAGCGAGAAACGAAGCGGGCCGCCTATCGGATTTCAGGGAGACGCACGAATCGCTGCTGCCTTCACACGGAGGGAGAAACCGAAGCAGTGCTGAGATCCGGGGTACCCGGTGGGTGCGAAGTGACCGTGATGTCGGCACCCTGGTCCTGCGGAGTCTCCACTCCGACCTTCTCAAGGACGAGCCGGAACACCCACGTGTCGTTCACCGGAAGAAGCACGCCGGTGACCCTTGGCGAGACGTTCTGCGAGGTGAAGAGTGTGTCGAGGACAGGCTTGACGAAGTTATCGAGATCGAAGGCCGGTCTAGCCAAATCCTCTGGAGTCATCCGGAAGGTCACCTCGACGTCGAACTTGGTCTCCAAGGGCGGCTCAGGGAAAGGGGCATGCGGATAGGTCGCCTTCACCTCGTCGCGTATGGCCTCTCTCCAGCGGGTGTCCTTGACGCGCGCCGGGAATCCCCGCACCCGAATCTCCCACCGACCCGGGTGATCATCGCGAGTGGTTGAGGATTCCGGTTCCATAGACTGACTGAGCGTAAACGCAGAACCGCGACTTCGGAATCTGACGCACAGCCCTAGCCGTCCATAGTCGTCCAGGAATCACCGCTCGGCGCGACAAGCGGAAGTTACGCCCGGAGCCGAACGCACTCGATTATCCGTGGGTGGTAGCGAGAGACGAATCGGGCCACGTATTGGATCTCGCTACGACGCACGAGCCTAGGCGCGCGAACGGTCTCACTTTGCTAACGCCTGACTAGAAACCCCTGACCACAGCGCTTAGTCGTTGCCGGCCCAATGCGCGATCTTTCCCCGCCGCGCTTCATGACCGTGGCAATGGCCGAAGTTCGTGCCGACCCCCGTGCAGTTCCATTTCGGGTACTGGTCGTTGCCGCGGACAGCGCGCTTAGCGACCCGCCTGGCGTTCGAGCACTTCATGTTCGTGACACCGACGTAGATCGTGCTGTCGAGGATCGGTTCACACCCCTCTTCAGGGACGCCGGTCGTGCCGGGGTCGTCTTTAGCGGTGCCCTGGTCCGGGCACGTGTACAGCCTGAGGGTCCCGTCGGCGTCCGGCGTCTTGATGTGGGCCTTGGAGAAGACGAGATCGCCTTCGCGGTTCCGCACGGGCTTGATAAGGCGCACGTCGGCTGGGGACGCGGTAGCCCATGTTGCCGACCAGCGTGCCGTGGCCTTTCGCTCGGCTCCCGCCCCAGGCCTTCCATTTCAGCGAGGTAAGGCCAGCACGGGCGGCGCCCTGGCCCGCTAGCCGAGCCGCCTCGGCACCGTGAACGCCTCCAGCGTCGCGCCCTCCCGTTCGAGCTCCCGCCACGGCCCCTCGAAGGCCAGCGTCGCGAGGCCGCCGGTCGGATACTTTGCCTGCATCGCCGCGCGCGCGTCGGGGTCGCCGCCGCCCGCGAGCTCGGCGGCGAGGTCCTCGATCCCCGGGTTGTGGCCGACGAGCATTAGCGAGCCGATCTCCTCCGGCAGCCGACGCAGGCGCTCCAGAAGCGATGCGGCGCCCGCCGCGTAGAGGCCGGCCTCGATCTCGACTCGGGTCCCCGGCGGAAGTCCTTCGCGCACCCCCTCGAGCGTCTGGATCGCGCGGACCGCGGATGAGCAGAGCACGAGGTCGGGCGCGACCCCGGACTCGAGGATGTGCGCGCGAAGCAGCGCGACTGCCTTCCGTCCCCGCTTGGCGAGCGGGCGCTCGTGATCGAGAAGCTCGGGCTCGTCCCAGCTCGACTTAGCGTGGCGGAGCAGATAGATCAGGTGCCGCACAACGGAAGCATTTAAATCCCGCTGGGATCGGCTCGTCAAGGCCGGTGTGGCATCGAGCGACGGTTCGCGATCAGGATGCTAGGCGTGCTCGCTCCACGATCCGTGGGTGGTAGCGAGAAACGAATCGGGCCCCCGCTATTCAAGAAAAGGCCCGCTCCGGCGGGTCTTTCTGGTTCCACGGGGTGAGGTCAGCTCGGGGCCGGGGCACCACCGGGGTACAAAGCGCCCGCTACCGGGGCGATTGTGGGCGGTGGCTAACCCGGCCTGGAGCGCTTCGAAGAAACCCAAAGCGATCGAGACGCTCGCTCATGCACGCCGGGGCCATCTGCGAAGCTGGAAGCGTGGGCGACAGGAACGAGCTCCCGACCGGGACCGTCACACTCCTGTTCACTGACATCGAGGGGTCGACAGCGTTGTTGGAGTTGCTCGGCGATGCCTACGGTGACGTGCTCGCCCTGCACCACGCGACGCTGCGAAAGATCTGGACCTCGCACCGAGGCGTCGAGGTCAAGACCGACGGCGATGCGTTTTTCGTTGCGTTCGACGCCGCAACGGACGCCGTGGCCGCCGCGCAAGCTGGCCGGGAGGCGCTGTCCACGGCGGCGTGGCCGGAGGGCGTGGAGCTGCGGGTTCGGATGGGCATCCACACGGGCGAGCCGCGGGTGCGTGATGACGACTACTGGGGAAGCGACGTCCACTATGCGGCGCGGGTGGCGTCGGCGGCCAACGGCGGTCAGGTGCTGTTGTCCAACACCACCGCGAGCATCGTGCCGGACGTGGGTTCAAATCCCACCCCCGCTATTGAACGAAGCCCGCTCCTGGAGCGGGCTTCTTGCACCTCGTTGGAGCCGCCGTCGGCGAGCGGGCGTTAAACGGGCATCAATTTCATTCCGCTTTGCAT
Source organism: uncultured Solirubrobacterales bacterium (assembly GCA_963758665.1). Taxonomy (GTDB): domain Bacteria; phylum Actinomycetota; class Thermoleophilia; order Solirubrobacterales; family 70-9; genus WHSW01. The sequence goes on from CAVWWH010000003.1 coordinate 96,616, forward strand.
GGAGCAGCACGAATCACCGGCGCTTCTCCTTCTCGCGCGAAGCGAGAGGCGGTGGCGGCTCGGAGGCGCCGCGTTGCGTGTATCAAACGTGCAGACCGATACGCTGGGCCCATGCGGACGAACCTGTCCGTTGAGGACTTGGGCACCTTCCTCGACGAGCCGCGGGTGGCGGTGTTGGCCACTCTCAGGGCCGACGGAACCGTCTTGCTCTCTCCCGTCTACCACGAATGGCGCGAGGGCGCATTCAACGTGGTGGTCGAGAAGCAGAATGTGAAGGCTCGGCATCTGCGGCGCGACCCCAGGGCGACGATCTTGGTGGCCGAGTCCGAACCGCCGCTGCGTGCGGTCGAGGTCCGAGGCTCCGCACAGTTCATCGACGACGGCGTCACCGAAACGACGGCCCGCATCGTGGCCAGGTACGGCGATGAGGAAGCCGAGGCTGACGCGGAGGCTCGCCGAGGCGCGGATGTCGTCGTCCGGCTCGCGCCTGACCACATCCGGATCTGGGATTTCGCCGATGAGTTCGACGCCGATTAGGGCTCGGGACGGCCGTCGCGTGTGTTCCACGCGGTTTCCCATCCCCGGCACTTGCGGACTCAAGCGGCGATGTAGGCTGGCCACGGGCGGGCCATCTGCAAGTCAAGGAGGAACATGGAGAGCACCGGCAGTGGATCCCAGCCGACGATCGTCCTCGTCCACGGCGCCTGGGGGGATGCCACAGGATTCGATGGCGTCATCCGCATCCTGCACGACCAGGGCTACCGCACAGTTGGCTTTGCGAACCCGCTGCGAGGGCTACAAGGCGACGCGCAGTACCTCGCTGACCTGCTGAAGACGATCGAGGGGCCGATCGTGCTCGTCGGTCACTCCTACGGCGGAGCGGTGATCACGAATGCCGCGAGTGGCAACGACCAGGTGGTTGGACTCGTGTATCTCGCCGGGTGGGCTTTGGATGAAGGGGAGAGCATCGGGCAGCTCTTGGAGCTAAACGAGGGCAGCCTGGTTCCGACCGCGCTGCGGGAAGTCCCGTTTACGAACCCCGACGGCTCCGAAGGCGTGGATCTCTATCTCGACCAGGACGCCTTCCCCGAGGTCTTCGCCGGAGACGTTGACGACGACACGGCGCGCGTGATGGCGGCCGCCCTGCGCCCCTGGAGTGCCGCAGCACTCGGCGCGGAGTCGGGACCACCGGCGTGGAAGTCGATCCCATCGTGGTATCTGCTCGGCACCGAGGACAACGCCATCCCGCCGGCGACGCAGCGCTATATGGCCGAGCGCGCAGAGTCGAAGATCGAGGAAGTGCCGGCCTCGCATGCCTCGATGGTGTCGCAGCCTGACGTCGTGGTGAAGCTGATCGTCGCCGCGGCGGGCGCGGGTTAGACAGCGTAGCCGCGCTCAAGAAATCTAGGAACCGAAGCCCTGACGAAACCCGTCAGGGCTTCGGCTGTTGGGCCGTCAACCTGCCGCTCTGAACTCCGGGTGTGAAAGTAGGGGTGGCCAGTAACTATTCCGCTTGGGACGAAAGCGGTATCCGTGTTCTAGACGCGACGGCTGCTGGGCGCGAGTCTCGGCGGGAAGCGGAGTTACCCCATTGGGGGAGTCTGCTCGACGGCGAAGATCGCCACCTCGTAGTTCTCGACCGAGGCCGTTTCGCCGGCACTCATCACGTCCGCGCCGCTTGGAACCCCGACCCCGCACCATCGGCGGAAGTTACCTCGAAACCAAGCGCGGGCGAGGCCCTGGGCCACACGCTCTTTCTCCGAGGGCGGCGGCGTACCGCGCGACCCTCGCGTCACACGACCTTCTCGCGATGGCGCCCGGCGAAGAGCGCCAGCGCGTAGCGCCCCGCGGGGTGCTCACGCGCGCGTCCAACAAGAGCGGCCGTCTGGGCCGGCAGAACGTCGGGCTGGGGGAGCGGGACGCCGTACACGGGCGGTACGACGACCGCGGCCGAAAGCGCCGCAAAGGTCAGGTCGGCGGCGCCGAAGCGCTCACCGCATAGGTGCTTGCGGTCCGCGAGCAGCTCGGCAACGAAGTCGAGCTCGCGCCAGACCGCGGCTTCGTCTTCGGCCTCGATCCCTGGACGGATGGCGAGCTCGCGCCGAACCCATCGCACGGCGAGCGGCCATCCGAGGCGAAGCGCTCGATCCTCCCAGGGCGGGACGCCCTGGTTGTTGAAGGGCAGCATGAGTTTGGGCTCGGCGAGCATGTGGGTGTACATCAGTCGCCGGCCCGTCGGCCCGAGGCCCTCATCGAACCGTCGGCACAGCCGCTCGACATCGGCACGCTCGGCCGCGTCGTCGGGAAACAGCCGATGCTCGGCGGGCGTGCGCTCGTCAATCCAGGCGAGGATTTCGTCCGACTCGCCCAGCACGCCGTCAGGGGTCACGAGGACCGGGACCGTGGCTCCGCCGCCGGCACGGCGGGCTGCGATTCGGTGGATGCCTTGGACGTGGCGCTCCTCGCGGTATTTGATTCCGGCCCGCTCAAGAGCCCAGCGCGCCTTCTCGCAGTAGTGGCTGATCGGGATCGTGACGAGCCGCAGCACCCACGAGAGCATAGGTCGCACGCTCGCGTTGAACGGAATCGCAGTCCACCACGAGAGGGGGCGTTCTCGCCTCGAGGTAGCGGTAGTCCGGATTGCGCGGCCAGGCGCACCTGTTTGCGCCAGGTGTAAGTCGGGGGTCTAGCATCGGACTTCACGCCGCCCCGGGGTCCGGGGATATGGCGACCTACTGCGGAGAACCCGACGGGGAGAGATTCGTGGGCTGGATAGCGAATTCGCGTCAAGCGCTTCGTGAGCGGCGAGATCGCCGACGTGAGCGGCGGCGCGCTAAGGACGCGCGCTACGTCCGAGATCAGCAGACCGGCACATACGGCGAACCGCCTTACTGAGTCGCAGGCTGATCGCAGCATGCGGTCCGCTGTCACTCGAAGCCGCCGGGCTGCCGGAGTAACTCCAGAAGTACCGCTTCGGACGAGAAGCGGCCATTTCGCTTTGCATGGAAGCGGAACTTTCGAGAGCGGCCCACGTGAGCCAAGCGAGATACTGCGTGCACGGTGTCACAGGCAAACGTTGAGGTTGTGCGTGAGAGCTTCGCCGCCTTCAACCGCGGTGATCTCGACGAAGCCCTCCAGTGGATGCACCCCGAAATCGAGTGGCAGACCCACCAGGCTTTTCCCGACGCCGGGACGTACCGCGGCCGCCACGAGGTCCGGGAGTTCTGGCAGAACTGGCGGGCCGCGTTTCGGGGCTTCCAGTTGCATTTGGAGGAGTGCGTGCCGGCAGGCAAGCGCCACGTCCTCGCCACCTTCCGAGTGAGTGGGCAGGGAGCCGAGAGCGGCGTCGGGGTGGCCTCCCCCGCGGTCTTTCAGCTCGGCGAGATCCAGGACGGGCAGGTGATTTGGGTTGGGATGTTTGCTACCGATCGTGAGGCCCTCGACACTGCCGGCCTACGGGAGTAGCTCGGAGTATCACTTCGCATGGAAAGCGGCAGTACCCTCAGCCCCCCGCGTGGTGGTCGACCACGCTGGATGTTGCGCTCCGGACGAAAGCGCATCAATTGTCCGCGTCGGCCCTAGGCGCCCGCGTGGAGGCGCAGCAGTTGCTGGGGCGCATAGGCTCTTGCGGATGCACGCCGCGCTTACGGACGATCAACTGGCGGCGGTTCTTCAGAGGTATCTGAGCATCCTCCAAGGCCACCCCACCGCCGAGGCGATGATGAATGAGATCCTCACCGAGGATTTCGAGACTGGCTTCCTCGGCGGTCAGATCTGGAGCGGCATCGATGAGCTCCGCGACTTCCTGTCTCAGAGGGATGGCTTCTTCGACGAGAAGCACACGATCGATGAGCTACTCGAACGCACTGATGCCGACGGCCAGATCGAGGCTCGCACCCGGCTTCATTTCTTTCTCCGAAGCTGGCAGGCGCCGTCGGCGAGGAGCGAGGAGTTCACTGGGATGTGCTTTCACACGTGGCGCGTCCGCGAGGCAGGGGGGAGCTGGCGCGTCGCCGCCCAGCTGGTCGAGCGCTTCGACGATCTCAACGACAACGCCGAGCGGCTCTTCGCCACCCCCGAGGAGGGGCTCAACCGCTGAGCGCCGACTCCTCCCCGTCGCAGCCCTCGCCCGGCGAGCGCTTCGGGCGGCTGATCATCTATCTACCCGTTCTCGGGTTTGTGGTCAACCTCGTGATCCTTCTGGCCGGCGGCGCCGACGACTGGCAGTCCGAAGCGCTCGAGACGGCGCTCCTGTGGCTCGTCGGCGTGAACGGAGTCATCCTCGCGAGCGGGCACTTGCTCGAGCCCGCCCGGACGGCGGCGAGCATCGGCTGGCCGACGAGCCCATTCCAGTTCGAAGTGGGTCTCACAAACCTCCTCCTCGGGGCGCTCGGGATCATGACCGGCTGGTTCGACCGCGACTTCTGGTTGGCAACGATCGTCGCATTCTCGGTCTACATGCTCGGCGCCGCGGCCGGACATGTGCGCTCGATGATTCGGGAGCGCAACTTCGCCCCGGGCAACGCCGGATACATCTTCTGGTACGACGTTCTCGTGCCGGTCCTGCTGATCATTCTGTACGGCCTGACTGGCTGAGCACCTCGCCGCGGCGCCGAATCCAAGAACGATCGGTTGGTCCATGGCTCCCCGTTGGATAGCCGC
>CAVWWH010000004.1:0-644529 GCA_963758665.1 uncultured Solirubrobacterales bacterium
CCGCCGAGCGCGCTCGAGATCCTCGATCGCGGGTTGGCGGAGGGCTCGATCAGCGCCGACGATTACGAGCAGCGACGCCGCCTGCTCAGCGGCTCCTCAAGCGACGCCGAGTAGCGGTCCGGAGCGGCCGAGAAGGCCTGGATGCAGCGCATCGAGCAGAAGTAAAGATCGGGCCGCCGTGGCGCAGGGTCCCTGCGGCGTCATCGGGATCGACCGCCATGCGACAGACCGGGTCGATCGGGAGCGCCTCGGCGTCCAGGTCTGCACCGACCGGGACGGCGTAAAAGAGCTGCGCGGGCTCGGCGACGTTCCTCAGCTCGTGTCGGCCATGCTCGCCGATCGCCACGTTCTCGAGCGGACCCGCCGCGTCACGGGTCGCAGAGGTGAGCAGGACCTGGCCGCCCGCCGCCGCACCGGAAACTCGGGCCGCAAGGTCGACCGTCGCGCCGAACGAGTCGTCATCGCGGACGCAGGGCGGGGCCGGGGCGCACGCCCACGCGGACGGTCGGGAACCCGTGCCGGACGCCAACCTCCGTTGCCAGGATCAACCCCGAGCCTCACCGCGTTTGCAGCGTCGGCGAGCTCAACCATCAAACAGTCGCCGATCGTCTTGACCTCGTTCGCGTCGTATTCGGCCAGTAGCTCCCGGGCGCCGGCGAAGAACCCTTCGGCGATTTCAAGCGCTTCTGCGTCGCCCATCGCCTCGGTCAAGGCCGTGAACCCCGCCATGTCGGCGAACAGGAACGTGCGCTCGGCCAGCGGCTCCCGGGGTTATCTGCGCAGCCTATCCCCGGCCCCTCGCCAGCCCCTACCTCCGATCGCCGCGTATCCGCCGCTGGCGCTGGGGGCACGGTCGCCCGGCCGGTCAAGGCATGACCGGCCCGGCTACTCCCTTTCCCTGCCGCTTCAGACGGCTACTACTGGGTCCCCCACCACACGTAGGTGAGCATGATCCCCATCACGTCTTGCCACGGTTGGGAGTTGTCGTAGCGGGCCGTGACGGTGAAGTCGTGGCCGGCGATCGACCTTGTGGTGGAGCAGGCACGGGTTGATCGTGGCGAGGTGACGCGGGTCCTCGTGGTAGGTAGCGGTGCCCTTGCAGAACCGTTGCCCGGCGGTCGCTGTCGTCCAGGGTGATGTCGATGCCGCCTTCGTGCAGGTGGCCCCCGGTAAAGACCGCCAGCCCATCCCTAGGAGCCGCCCATGAGCGGGAGTTCGTGTGGACGCTCCCGGGCCCGCCGTTGCCGGGCACGTCATAGGTCGAGTTGCCGCAGCCGGTGATGTCCTGGAAGTAGACGTCGACCGGGCGCGAGTTGGTGGCGTTCGCGCCGGGCTGGTATTCGAGCGTGTACTCGATGTAGACGGTCTTGGCGGGGTGCCGGTCGGCGTCTCGTTCATCAGGTGATAGATCGAGCCCCATTGGTCATTGGCGCCGACCAGGTACGTGTAGGGCCCCCAGAGGTTGATCGGGGTCCGCTCCATGCCGGCGCCGATGAACCGCTCGCGCCTCCCAGGGCAGAGTTGGTCCTCGCGGGCGGAGGTCGTCATCACGATGTGATGCAGGTGGACGTCGTGCGGGCTCACGGGCGTGCCGCTTTGGTCGACGACGTTGAACTTGGCGGCCTTGAGGCCGAAGGAGCCGGAGGGACGGGGCATGCCCGAGGAAGGTGAGCCCTGAACCTCCTCGCCGGGGCCGAGCGTGAACGGGCCGTAGCGGAACGTCTTCGTCAGCGTCTCGCCCCCACCAGAGGGCGCGTTTACGAGCGGCTCACAGCCGGTGGCGAAGAGCAACGTCGCGCCTGCCGCCACCAAGGCGAGGACGCGCCGCTGTCTCAGCTTGCTGGCGATTGGTGCGCTCAAGCCCGGCCGACCCTCTCACTGCGATAGCTCCTTGTCAACCGGTCGTTCAGACTTCCCCAGCGCTCATCCGATTGGGCAGACCTGCGACATCGCCTACTCCGACGGCGACATCGCCGACTCCGACAGCCCGGCGGCTTCGAGGGCTTCGCGTTGGTCGACGAACCCGCGCAGGCTGGTAGCCCTGCCGTCCCTTATCTCGATGATCCAAGCCCATCGGTCGTCGACCTCGACCCCGCTCCCGCGACCGCAACCGCTCACATCACCGAGGACCAGAACGCGGTCGCCCAGATCGCGAAGGTCTGTCGCTTCAAATCGGAAGGATTGCCAACTCTCGGCCACGTCGCGGAAGAACTGACGGATGCCGCTGGCTCCCTCGTAGTAGGCAGGTCCTCCGCCAACCCCGACGAGGTGCATCTCGAAAACTGGATCGCTGGCGGCGACCATCGCTTCGGGGTCTCCGGGGATGGTCATCAATGCAAATGCATTCCGGACGATCTCGACGTTCTCCTGCGACATCGCCTACTCCGACAGCCCGACGTCGGGGTGAGCGTGCTGGCGGTCCCAGTAGAGGACGAGCCTCGTCACCTTGCCATCGCGAAGTTGGAACAGGTTCGCTCCCTTCATCTGTATGTCCCCGACCTCCAGGCCGCTGGTCTTGCCGCGCCCGCTGAGGTGCATGAGCACGAACACCCGCTCATCGTCGAGCGCTCGGTACTCATCGGCCTCGGTCCGCAAGTGCTCAAAGGCGCTCAGGGCTTCGCGCCACGCCTCTGCCATCGCCGCCACTCCGCTCCAGGTTCCGGGGGTAGGGCCGTCGGCGACTACGAAAGTGATTTCGGGGTGCGCCCACTCGACGGAGCGAAAGTCGCCGCGCCGCCACGCCGCGAAGATCGAGCGCACGACTTCGGCGTTCTCCTGCGACATCGCCGACTCCGAGAGCCCGGCGGCTTCTCGGGCCTCGGCCTCGTCTCGCTCCATAAAGCCCTCCACTCGCGTGGCAAGGCCATCTTCATTGACCGTCCAAACGCTCCAAGAGCGACCCTCCAGCTCGATGCCACTGCCCGCGCCTCGGGACTTCACGAGCTGCTCAACGAGCACCTTGTTTCCCGATTCGATGAACTCCAAGGGTTCGATCACTTGCCGGTCAAAGGCGTCGGGCTCCATCCAGGCGCGGAATTTCTCGATACCTCGGAAGGGGGCCGCGTCGCCCGGTGGAAAGAACTCGATTTCGGGATGGGCGAAGGTGAGCGCCTCCTCAAAGTCGCCCCGACTAAAGGCCTCATACGCCTGACGCAGTCGCTCGATGTTCTCCTCCGACATCGCCTAGGCAGTATCTCGCGGTCTAGGGGGACGGTGCCGAGGGAGACCTGCCCGCTCAGAGACCGCCGGATGGCAGGCTGGGAAAAAGAGGACTGAAAAAAAATGGACGAGCGTGAGCAGCGCGCGATCTCGAGGAGATCGCCCGCGACGAGAGCAACTATCCGCGCGACCGAATCGCTGCAGTCCGCGCCCTGCGCGAGATCGCCGCGCCCGCCAGCGACCCGCTCGCGGACGAGCTTGAGGGTCTAATCAAGACCAAGTGAAGCCGACCGAGTGCGAGCCGCTGACGACGACCGTGGGCGGCCAGCGTGCCGCCAGCGCTGGGGGCCGGGAGGTCGCTGGTTCGAATCCAGTCGCCCCGATCTCAGTAAGAGCCAGATCCGCCGGCCGCGCCGGTCAGGACCCGGGGGCGGGGTTGGCTGCGGCTTGCGCCAGCGACGTGGTGAAGAAGCGCTGCACCGTGTCGAGTGGCTCGGTGCTTTGGCTTGCGCGGCTCAGGATAAGGGCGCCCTCGAGGGCTGCGAGGAGTACGGAGGCATCGTCCTCTGCGGTTGACTCCTGGGCGCCGAACTTGACCAAGGCGGCGCGTACCGAGTCACGCCACTGATCGAGGAGGGCGCGAGCCTCTTGCCGTAGCTGGTCGTCTCCGCCGGCATCTATGACGGTCGCGGCGAGCGGACATCCCATCGTGAAGTTGCTCTCGATGAGCACTTGGCGCCACGGGGCGAAAATTGCGTCGATCGCATCGGCCAGCGTGGTCGCCTCGATGAGCCCTGACTCGGTGTCGTCCAGGACCTCGGCGCCGGCCAGGTTGAGGGCCTCGGTGATGAGCTGCGTCTTCCCGCCCGGGAAGTAGCGCTGGAGGGACCCGCGAGGGCCGTCGGCATGGGCGACGATCTGGCGAAGGCCGACGCCGTGAACACCGCGCTCGCGAACCAGCGCGGCCGCGCTGCGCACGATGCGCTCACGGGCGGGCTGCCGCTTGCCGCTTACCTTCGTCGGCGAGCTCTCTTGCCGGGCGTCCATTGGGGCAGTGTACCCGGAGGCGATGACGGTCGTCATCGCCTCTGCTATCGTCTCGCCGTACACGCGATGACAGTCGTCATCGACCGCTCGTCAACGCCGATTGGAGACGCCAACGATGAATGCAGGGGGCTATTCGCCCATCTCCCCGCTCTTTCGAGTGTGCGACGGGGTGCGGATTCGATTTGCTGACAACGAAGCGGACTCCTCCGCAGCGACCGTGTTGATGTTGAGCCCGTGGCCGGAGAGCCTCTGGGCGTTCCGCAGGATCTGGGATCGAGTGTCGGGGGCGGCGCGCGTGGTCGCGATCGACCTGCCGGGCTTTGGCCACTCAGACGGTCGGCCGGAGCTGATCGCACCTGATGCGATGGGCACGTTCCTGGCGCGCCTGATCGAGGAGTGGGGCCTGGGCGCGCCGCACGTGGTCGGTCCGGACGTCGGCACCGCCGCCGCGTTGTTCTTGGCGGCCAACGCTCCAGACCGCGTCACGAGCTTGACCATCGGTGGCGGCGCGGTGCGTGATCCCATCGATGCCGCCGGCGCGCTCAAGGACATCATCGAGGCCCCAAGCCTCGACGCCGTCCGACAGCTGGATGCCCGAACGAACATCGGCTTCGCCGTCGAGCCCGCGGCCGGTGCCGATAGCGAGCCCGACGTCCATGAGGACTATGTCAGCGCGTATGACCTCGGGCGCTTTGCCGAGTCCGCTCGCTTTGTCCGCCACTACCCCGAGCAGAATCCGGTGCTGCGCGGTCTATTGCCTTCGATCACCACGCCGGCTCAGGTCATCGCCGGACGCGAGGACGACTTGGTGCCGTGGTCCAACAACGAGTACCTCGCCGACCTGCTGCCCAACAGCGAGATCCACCCCTTGGATGCCGGCCACTTCGCGTGGGAGCAGGCGTCCGATGAGTACGGCCGTCTCATCGCGGAGTGGGTCACCGGCGGCTTCCAGCGGCTCGGGGGCGCGGTGACGGCCTGAGCCCCGTTCGGCATACCCTGCCTCTGACCGGATGAATACACCGAGCGCACCGAGGGTCCCCGAAAGCCCGGCGCTATCGCCCACTCAGCTCGCAAAGATCGGCGAGCTCGGGGAAGAGCGCACCGCCGACGTAGGCGATGTCCTCTTCCGGGCGGGCGACGATCGCTACCCGTTCGTCGCGATTCTCGAGGGCGAGGTCGCCTTGCTGGACGGCGCCGGCAACGAGATCGTGCGACAGGGACGGTCGAATTTCCTCGGCGAGCTGAACCTGCTGTCGGGGCAGAGCGCCTTCCTGACCGCAGAAGTCACGCAGCCCTTGCGGTACATCGCCGTCGACAGGGACGCGCTGCGGGAGCTGCTGTTCGACGACGGGCCGCTCAGCGACCTATTGCTCGCGACGTTCATCTTGCGGCGCGAAGCGCTGCAGCAGGTGGCGGGGCTTGGAATTGAGATCGTCGGGCCGCATTCGTCGGCGGCGACCAGGCGGCTGGTGGAGTTCGCTCGTAACAACCGGCTCCCCGTGACCTGGCGCGACCCGGAGCGAGGAGATGACTCGGAAGCCGCAGCGCTGATCGCCGGGCTCGACGACTCGAGCCTGCCGCTGGTCCGGCTGCCGGGCGGTTTGGAGATGAGGGGGCCGTCTTTCGGAGAGCTGTCTCGCGCGCTCGGTATCGGCCGCGAGCTTGCGCCGCGCGAAGAAGTCGATTTGCTTGTCGTGGGCGCCGGGCCGGCTGGTCTCGGTGCCGCCGTCTACGGGGCCTCCGAGGGCCTTGACACGCTGATCGTCGACAGCCGGGCGCTCGGTGGCCAGGCGGGTGAATCGCGCCGGATCGAGAACTACCTCGGCTTTCCCGCTGGCATCAGCGGAACCGAGCTCACGGGTCGGGCGGTCGTACAGGCGCGCAAGTTCGGCGCTCGGCCCGCGACGCCGTACCGGGCGGTCGCGCTCGAGCCGGGAAACGGGTGGCATGTCGTCCGGCTCGAGGACGGCCAGGAGATCGCGGCTCGCGCGGTCCTGCTGGCGACCGGCGCCGAGTATCGGCGGCTGCCGGTCGATCGTCTCTCCGACTACGAGGGATTGAGCGTCTTCTATGCCGCGGGCCCACCGGAGCAGGAGCTGTGTGGAGCATCACGGGTCGCCGTCGTGGGCGGTGGAAACTCCGCCGGCCAGGCCGCGGTCTGGCTGGCGCGTGGAGGCGCGCTCGTGACGCTGCTCCACCGCCGCGCGGATCTTCGCGAGACGATGTCGGACTACCTGGTGCGCGAGCTCGACCGCTACGGGGTGGCGGTGCGCGATCGCAGCGAGATCGCGGAGCTGCACGGGCACGGCGGTCAGCTCGAGGCGGTGACGCTGAAGGATGGAGAGCGGATGCCGTTCGCGTTCCTGTTTCTCTTTCTAGGCGCTCGGCCGTGCACCGAATGGCTCGACAACACGGTCGAGCGCGACGAGGACGGCTTCATCCTCACCGGCAGCGCAGTCGGCAGCGACGATCTGCTCGAGACAAGCGTGCCCGGCGTGTACGCGGCTGGGGACGTTCGCGCGGGTTCGACGAAACGATGCGCCGCCGCCGTTGGCGAGGGAGCGATGGTCGTGCAGCTCGTTCACGGCCACATCCGCCAGCAGCGGACAATCACTCCCGCGGCGTCGAAATGACCGCCAGAGTGGCGGTCGTGCTGGAGAACCCTTCCGCCGCAGGGGGGTGAGCTCAGTGGGCGAGGCGAGCCTGGCACCGGTCGGGCCGGGCGATCACGTGATCGGGGCGTCCGATCCAGAGCTGACGCTGATCAAGTACGGCGACTTCGGCTGCCAGTTCCGCTACGACATCACGCGGGCGCTGCGGCAGGCCTGGAGGCCGCCGTCCGCTGGGGCTACATGAGCCGCAACCCGGCGAAGCTGGCGGGCCGCAACCCGCAGCCGCCGCCGCGTCCGGTGCGCGCCTACACCTACGCCGAGCTGGAGGCGATCGCCGCCGAGCTGTCGCCGGAGCACCGGGCGCTGCCGATGTTCGCGGCCGCACCGGGCTGCGCCCCGAGGAATGGCAGGCACTCGAACGTCGCGACGTGGATCGCGCCGCCGGGGTCCTCACCGTCCGCCGCACGGTGTCGAGCGGCGAGGTCGTGGAGATTGGCAAGACGGCCCGCAGCCGCCGCCAGGTGCCGCTCTCGCCGCGTGCCTGGACGCGATCGACGCGCTGCCGCCCCGGCTCGACAGCCGCTACCTGATCCCGGCTCGCCGGGGCGGGCGTGTTCAACGTCAACAACTTCCGCCGCCGTGAATGGGCACCGGCGATCGAGGCGTCCGGCGTGCGAGGCCAGCGCGGATCTACGACCTGCGCTCGACCTTCGCAGAACGCGCTCGCGGCCGGTGTGTCGGTGTTCGAGCTGGCGCGGATCATGGGGACGAGCGTCGCGATGATCGAGCGGTCTTACGGCACCCTGATCGAGGGTGCTGGCGCCGACATCGCCCGGCGGCTGGGCGCGTTCGAGGCCGACACGAGCGCGCGGGCGGAGGCGTTTGGGCCACTATCGGGCCAGAGCAAAACGGCCAGTGGCCGGATCTGGCTCTATGAGGAGGCGCCCCGAGCAGGATTCGAACCTGCGGCCTACTCCTTAGGAGGGAGTCGCTCTATCCAGCTGAGCTATCGGGGCCGGCACGTGCTTTACGGCTCTACTGTGCGGTTTTCGCGACTTCTGCCTCGGCGGCGGTGACCCTCTCCGACCGGGCAGGAGCGCGATTTCTGCCCATTTCTGCCCATTCGCGGGCGCGATCAAACTTTCGCAGGTACGCGCCGTCGAGCGGCGGCCCGACGCGTTCTGCCCTCCTCGCGCCGCGGTTGCAGGCGCTACCGCTATGCATGGAAAGGAGCGCCTGTCGAGGAAGCGCCCGCTTTTCGCGCAAACCAGAACTCAGACCCTTTCTCGCCGAGATCGCGGGACATCGGGTCGAGACGATGCTGCTTATTTCTGAATGTGCCGAAGTCACCGGCGTCAAGATGATGTGCGGACGCCGAGCAGGGCCGCCTCGACGTCGCGGAGGCGATCAACGCTCGCGCGCATACCGGTGGCGCTCTCATTGAAGATGAAGGCCTCGGCGAGCCGCACGATCGCGTAGCCGAGCGTCGCTGGCTCGACCGGCGGGTCGTAGGTCCCGGCTCGGACCTCGTCCTCGATCACCTCGGTGACCATCGCTACGTTGCGGGGCTGCACATTGCCGGCGCCCGAGGTGATGATCCGCACGGCCGCGTCGCGCTCCCGCTCGACGAAGCGGCGTAGCGCGGGAGAGTCGACGAGGCTGCGGTTGAAGCGGTCGAAGGTGTCGAGGATCTTGGCGCCGCCCTTTCCGGCCGCCCCGGCGCGCGCCTCGGCGAGCAGCGGCTCGGTGACGCTGACCAGCACGTCGCCGATCAGCCCCTCGCGGGATCCGAACCATCGGTAGATCGTCGTGCGCCCGAGCCCGAGCTCGGCGGCGATCGCCCTCACGTCGACCCGTCGCCCCTGCAGGTAGAGCCGGGTGGCCGCCTCGAGGACCCGGTCGCGGCTGGCGGCCGGGGGGCGCCCGCGTCGCGGGGTGCCCCCGGTGGATGACGAGTTCATCGCGTGGCGAAGATAGCGCGGGATCGGGACCTTTCCACGCCCGTGTTGACCTTTCCACGCCCGTGCGTTGATGCATGTCGCGCGAGCCATCGCGCGCTTGCAATTGGAACACCAGGGCGATAATGTCCTGCCGCATCATCCGTCACATGTGTTGCAGGGACCACGGAGGAGAGCAGTGAGCAGAGCGCGTCGGTGGCGGCTCGGAGCAGCGATGGTCGTGGCGGTGCTCGCAGCGTCGGTTGCGGCGCCGGGGGCTGCCGCGAAGAACAAGCCGGACAAGCTCGACCCCGACAAGGTCACCCCGGTGATCTTCGTCCACGGTGGGTCGGGGTCTGGGGCGCAGTTCGAGTCGCAGCAGATGCGGCTGACCAGCAACGGGTTTCCGCAGCGCTTCATCAATGTGCTCGAGTACGACACGTTAACGCCGCTCGACGAGAGTATTGACGAGGTCCACGCCAGCCTAGACGCGCTGATCGAGCGGGTGAAGGCGCAGACCGGCAAGCCCCGGGTCGACGTGCTCGGGCACTCGCGCGGCACGACGGTGATGCACGAGTACCTCGCGAGCCCCGAGCGCGCCGCGAGCGTGCGCCGCTACGTCAACATCGACGGCCGGACGAGCGACTCGCCGCCCGGAGGGGTGAAGACGCTCGCGATCTGGGCCGGCGTCCGGACGCTGGACCCCGGGGATGAGCCGACCAGGGAGATCGGGGGGGCGCAGAACGTCACGATCCCGAACCAGACCCACGTTCAAGTGGCGACCTCGGAGGAGTCGTTCACTCCGATCTTCAGATTCCTGGTCGGCGAAAAGCCCGAGACCGACGAGATCGAGAAGGGCAACCGCAAGGTCAAGATCGCCGGCCGCGCCGTGGTCTTCCCCCAGAACACCGGCGTTCCAGCGGGGACCCAGCTGGAGGTGTGGCGCGTGGAGCCTGGCACAGGCGAGCGGAAGGGAAACCAGCCTGCCAAGGCGCCCGACCTCGCCGCCGATGGGTCGTGGGGCCCGTTGAAGCTGCTGCGCGGCAAGCGCTACGAATTCGCACTGACCCGTCCCGACGGAGTGGTCCACCACCTGTACCCGGAGCCGTTCCGGCGCAACGATCGGCTCGTGCGCCTGCTCAGCTCGGTCCCCGGGGAGGGCGTCGAACTGCTGCTCTCACCCAACGACGCCAACTCGGGCATGGTGATCACCCGCTACAAGGAGTTCTGGGGCGACCACGCCGACGGTCAGAGCGATGTGCTCACCGTCGAGGGCCAGAACGTCGTCACCCCCGCGCTGAGCCCGATCTCGAACACGACGAACGCCGTCTTCGTGTTCGACGATGACTCGGACGGCATGTCAGATCTCAGCGAACCGAATGCGTTGATCGCCAGCCTGCCGTTCCTGACCCACGCGGACCTGTTCATCCCCGCGGCGGAGCCCCCGAACGACACCGTGGAGGTGAGTCTCAGGTCGCGCGGGCGCGGGCCGACGCGACGCCTGAACTTCCCCAACTTCCGCTCGTCGACGAACCGGGTCAGCCTGATCTTCAACGACTACGAGCAGCGTTAATTCAGTGCCGCTGAACACGGCGCGCCCGCGTGGCTCAGCGTGAGGCCGCGTGGGTGACGATCGGGTCGAGGATCTAGGCCGGTCCCCGGTTTCCGGTCCCGGTCCGGTTTCCGGCTCCGACATCGCTGGCCTTGCCTCGGGCCCGAACGGACCCCAGCCACAACACCGAGTCACCAAGGTCACGGATCTCGTGCTCGTCAAGGTGAAACCCTCCATTGGGCAGACACCCGGTTTGTCTGCCCAAATCGGCCCACATCGGGCGAATCGGCCCGTATCCGCGACCCCGATTTCGTGCCTGATCGTGCCTGGACCGCCAAGCCTTAGGAGGGAGTCGCTCTATCCAGCTGAGCTATCGGGGCCGGAGGTCAGAATAGGGCTCTAGCGCGCGCGATCGTCGATCCTCGACTCCAACATCGGCGTTGCCTACGCCCGCTGATGGGCGACTTTCTGGCGATTTCTCCTGTTGTTTGGGAGCCGTCGCACGCGGCCGCGCACCTACCCCTGGCAGCTCTCGCGCGCCGATGAGCAGGTGATCCTCGCCGCCCAGCCGCGCGCCCGGCGCCCGCCGCGCCTCACTCGGCAACCGACCGCCGATCGGGCGTGTTCACCAACAGTGGACAGCCGTACAGCTAGCGCTTGACTGTGACCGAGCGGGACGCGGCAGTCGTATTGCCGGCAGCATCCGCGGCGCGGACGGAGAGGACGACCTTGGGCCTTCCGTGCTTCATCGCCTTGCGCAGCGTGACCAGCGCCTTCCTCGAGAGCTTTAGTTTGACCTTGGCCGCCTTGCCTGGGGGCGCGGTCGCCCTTGCGCGGCACAGGCCAATCTTCTTCTTGCCGATCCGGAGCTTCGCGGCGGCGGCGAGCTTGCAGGGCTCATTGCAGCGAGCTGTCAGCTCAAACAGCTTCGCCTTCAGCGCGGGCTGGATCCGCTTCGCGGCGAGTGTCAGCTTCGGCGCGGTCCCGTCGGAGCCGACCGGGGCGCCGCCTGATCCGGGCGCCGCGTCGTCGTCGGCGATCGTGACGGTGGCGCCGGGCGGGGGGGCCATGCCCGCGCCGCCGCCGGCGTTCGAGAGCGCCACCTGGAAGGTCTCGTTCCCTTCGTGGGCGGAATCGCTCGTCACGGGGACGCTGAAGCTCTTGCCGGCCTCGCCCGGACCGAACCTGAGTGTGCCGCTCGTGGCCGCGTAGTCCGAGCCCCCGCTCGCCGTGCCGTCGCTGGTCGCGTAGTCGACGGTGACAGGGCCCCCGAGGCTGCCATCCGAGCGCTTCACGGTGATCGTGACCGTGCCGTCGGCCTCGCCGACGCCGTACGCGTTGGAGCTCAGCACGAGCGGGCCGCTTGCGCCGTCGTCGCTGATGTGGAGGACCGCCGCGGCGTCCGGCCCCAGGTCGGCGCCGCCGCCGGGGTTCGTCAGCGCCAGGCTGAGTGACTCGGTGCCTTCGGCGCGGCCGTCCCAGGTGACGGAGACGATGAACGTCTTGTCGGCGCTGTCACCGGCCGACCAGTTGAGGGTGCCGCTCGTGGCGGCGTAGTCGGAGCCGGCGGTGGCCGAGCCGTCGCTAGTCTCGTAGCCGACCGACACCGCGCCGCCGACACCGCCGCGCCGCTCGACTGTCACCGTCGCCTGGCCGTCGGTCTCGTTGACGTCGTAGTGCAGCAGCTCGAAGTCGATCTCGCCGGGCGGGTCGTCGTCGGCGATCGTGACCGTCCCAGTCGCTGGTGCGCCCAGGACCGAGGAGCCACCCGGGAGCGCATTCGAGAGAGTAAGCGTCAGCGTCTCCGGATCCTCGGCGTCCGGATCCTGGGCGATCGGGATCTGGATCGTCTTCGAGGTCTCGCCGGTGCCCGGGCCGCCGTTGTTCAGATTCCCGGCGAACGTCAGCGTGCCGTGCGTGTCGGTGTAGTCGGAGCCGGCGAGGGCGGATCCGTCGGCCGTCGCGTAGTCGACCGTCACGTCGGCGTCGACGGCGTGGCTCAGGGTCAGGGTAATCGTCGCCGTGCCATCGGCCTCGTTGACGTCGTAGGTCGGGCTCGAGAGCTGAACGCTGGTCTTCGGGTTGTCGTTGTCGACGATGCTGAGGAGCGACGTGTCGACCGTCGTCAGGCCGCTGGTGAGCGTCAGGTTCACGGTCTCGTTCGCCTCGGCGGCGGCGTCGTTAGCGACGTCAACGTCGAACGTCTTGGTGGTCTCGCCGGCCGCGAAGTTGAGAGTCCCGGTGGCGGCCGTGTAGTCCGAGCCCGCGGCTGTCGCGGTTCCGTCGCCCGTCGAGTAATCGACGGAGGCGGGGATGTTTGTCGCACCCCCGCGGTTGACGGCGATCGTCGCGTGACCGGCCGGGTCGTCCTCCTGGACGGAGTACGCGGGCGCGATGAAGTTGAACGTCGACACGTCGTCGTCGTTGATCGTCAGCAGCGCCGGCCCCTTCGGGCCGATCTGCGGGGCGGCGCCGCCGGTCAGGTTATTCGGATTGGAGAGCACAAGCCCCACGTTCTCGGGGCTCTCTGCATCCGAGTCGTCGGCGATCGCGAGCTGGAAGGTCTTCGAAACCTCGCCGGGGTTGAAGGTGACGGTCCGCGCCGGGGCGATCGACGTGTAGTCGCTGAGCGGCGAGGCGGGGTCGGTGAGCGCCGTCTGAGTCGCGTAGTCGACGCTGAGCTTCAGATTCGACGCGCCGATGCGGTTCACCGTGATGGTCGCAAAGTCGGCGCCCTCGAGGACGGTGTAGAAACTCGAGCTGAAGTCGAGCGTTCCCGGCCCCTCGTCGTCGACGATCGTAACCTTGGCCGTCGTCGTCTTGATCTGCGAGCCGGCCGGGGTTGCATTCGCAAGCCTGAAAACGATCGTCTTGTTCGGCGCGTTCGCGGTGGCGTTGTCGACGATCGTGACCGGGAACGTCTTCTTCGTCTCGCCCGCAGCGAAGTTGAGGGTCCCGCCGGTGAACGAGTAGTTCACGCCGCCGCCGGTCGCGGTGCCGGTCCCGTTGTCCGAGTACTGGATCGATGCCGCGACGCCTGTGTTGCCCGAGCGCTGGACGGTCACGTTGAAGGTGCCGACGTTCTCAGCGACGGAGTAGTTGGTCGCGCTGAACTTGAGCATGACCTTCTTCGGCGCGGCTGACGCAGAGCAGGGAAGAACAGCGAGAGCGCAGAGAGCGAAGAACACGGCAAGGGCGCGCGCCGGCATGCCGCAGCTATCGGCAGCGGCCGGTCGTGACTTGAGTTCCGCCGGGAAGGCGATCGGCTCCGTTTCGCACGAAGCCTGGAGGCGGGCCGGTCGAGTTCCGGCTGGCCGCCCTTCCGTCGCCGGTAATGCCCGTCGACTCGATCCCTTAGGAGGGAGTCGCTCTATCCAGCTGAGCTATCGGGGCTCGGCGCCAGATTACGGCTTACCCCGGCCCAACCTCGGGGGGTTTGCTCCGACGATGGAGCTTGGACGATGAGGCCCCGGGTGTAGGGTCGCTGCGAGACCGAGACAAGGGACGGAGGTCGCTCGTGGAGGGAGCGCGCTTTAGCCGCAACGAGGCGGCGTTCATCATCGGGGTGCCGATCGCTTGGGCGATTCTCCTGCTCTTTCACCCCCAGGGCGACGCCGGCTCGATCTACGCCGACATCAACGACGATGTCACCGCGATGCTCGTCGTCCACGTCGGGACGTTGCTGTTCATCCCACTGATGGCCGGCGTCATCTACCTGCTGGTGCGCGGCATCGAGTCGACCGCGGCCCGGGTCTGTCGCATCGCCCTGATCCCGTTCGTCGTCTTCTACGGCGCCTGGGAGACGTTGCAAGGGATCGCCAACGGCATCTTGGTCGACGAGGTGAACAACCTCCCGGCGGCTGAGCAGGGGGTCGGGGCGAACCTGATCCGGGAGTTCGCAGAGAGCCCGCTGGTGGCCGACTTCGGCGTCTTCGCCGCGATCGGTGGCGTCGGGCTCGTGACCGCGACGGTTGCAGCAGGCCTGGCGCTTCGCAACGATGCCGGGGCTCCGACCTCCGTCGCTGTGCTGTTCGGCATCTCCGGGTTCCTCATCAACGCGCACCCGCCCCCCTTCGGACCCGCCGGGCTGGTGATGTTCGTCATTGCCTTCATCTTGCTGGTGCGCAGCGAAGCCACGAGCAGCGAGACGAGCGCCAGGGCCCGCCCGGCGAACTAGCTCTGCGACCCGGTTGAGAATCGCCCTCACCGGCACCCACGAGGGTGAGTTCATGGGGGTGGGAGCGACGGCAAGACGGTCGAGTTCGAGTCCATCGACATCATCCGCGTCGAGGACGGCAAGGTCGCCGAGCATTGGGGCATCACCGACGCCATGGGCCTCGCGCAGCAGCTGGGCGCGATCCCCGAGTAGCGGCCTGATCAGAGGCCGGGGCCGAAGCCCTCGCCCTTGCCCACGACTCCGACCGTGCGCTCATAGGACTGGCGCAGCTCGCCGCCGCCCGACGGCTTCGCCGGGAGGACGACGTAGTCGCCGATCCGCACCCAGGTGGGGATGTAGGTGACCCGGCGGACCGTGACCCGGTCGCCGACCGCTTTGAAGTGCAGCAGGGCGACGATCCCGTCCTGGGTCTCCGCCGGAAGCCCGGCGGCCGGGCCCTGGTTGGAGACCAGGTTGCCCTCGCTGAAGACGACGAACTTGTCGTTGACCCGCTCGATCGGCTGCACGACGTGCGGGTGCTGGCCGACGACGGCCGAGATCACCTTCGCGTCGGTGAGCTTCTTCGCCACCGCGACCTGGGACGCGTTCGGGGTCTGTGAGTTCTCGGTGCCCCAGTGCAGCTGCGCGATCACAGCGTCGGCACCTGCATCACGGGCGTCGCGAGCATCGCGGATGATCGCCTTCGCGCCTGCCTTCGGGTCGTCGGCCGAGTATTCGTTCAGCGACCACGAGTGCGGCGCGGTGAAGCCGTTGGTCGCGTCGGTGTACGAGACGAAGGCGAGCTTGACCCCGTCGACCCGGAGGATCGTCGGCTTGCGGCTCGAGCTGCGCGGAGGCGAACGAGCCCGTGTGGGCGATGCCGGCGCGGTCGAGCGCCTTCACGGTCCCGTCGATCCCGGCCTGGCCGCCGTCGAGGGAGTGGTTGGAGGCGGTCGAGCAGGCGTCCCAGCCGCTGCGGCGGATCGACGTCGCGAGGTCGGCAGGCGTGTTGAAGATCGGGTAGCTGGTGGGCGGGCCCGGCCCCATCGGGGTCTCGACGTGGCAGAGGCCGAGGTCGACCCCGGCGACGTAGGGCTCGATCCGCTTGAAGAACGGCGCGAAGTCGTACTCGTCGCCGCCGCCGTTCGAGAGCGCGCGGTCGAGCAGCGGCTGGTGCATGAGCAGGTCACCGCTCGCCGAGACGGTGAAGTGCGCCGCCTTCGGTTGCTCGGGCTTCGCCGCGGTGTCCTCGGCAGTGGTGGCCGCCTCCGCCGTGTTGCGGCCCGAGCGGCCGCCGTCGTCGCCCTCGATCACGACCACCCAGACGGCGATCGCGGAGCCGACCACGGCGGCGATCGCGAACGCGCCGGCGAGCCAGCGGCTCACCCGGGCTCGTCGCCTTCCTGCTCCTCCTCACCGGGCGGGTCGGCGTAGAGGCTCTCCGCCGCGAGCTCACGCACGCCGCGGTTCCAGAGCTTGACCTCGAGGTAGAGATCGTCGCCGAAGCCGTGCACCGCGTCGACCGCGATCAGGGTGAAGCGCCCGTCGGTCACCGGCGCCTGGTCGAGCGGCTCGTCGTCGAGCTCCGCGGTGGCGGCGACGGCGCCGCGGACCAGCGGCAGGCCCCAGATCAGGGTCACGTCGCCACCCCGACCGCCGTCGGTGCGCCAGCTTCCGATGACGTCGTCGTTGATGTCGATCCTCCACTCCGGGTTGTCCTCGGCGGTGACGTCGGTGAAGTCGACCTTGGAGCGCAGGTCGGCGGGCTCGTCGGAGTTGCCGCCGGGGTCGAAGGAGACCCAGCCGTAGAACTCGGCCAGCACCGCCTCGCCGTCCTCGTCGGTGGTCTCCTCGGCGGCGCGGCCGGCTGCGGGCACGTAGACGCGCCCGCCCCAGGCGCGGTCGGGAAACCAGCGCACCGTCTCGGGGTCGAGCGCGCGAGCCCGCCTCGGCCGCCAGCGGCTCGCACGCCTTCGCGAACTCGGCGCGCAGGCGATCCTCCCAGCGGCCGTAAGGCGACGCCTCCTGGGAGGCGTCGGCGATGAACCTGGGGAATGGCCTGCGGGTCGGCGGCATCGGCTGGCCAGCGTACCTGTCGGGAGCCGGCCTCCGCGCTCAGCCGCCTCCGAGCAGGTTGCCGAGCGCCCCGCCGCCGCCCGAGCCTGCGCCGGGAGTGACCCGGCCCTCGGACGGCTGGATCAGGAGCCAGCCCTTGCCCGAGAACGAGAGCTGGATCGACTCGCCCGAGCCCTTGCCGATGAACGTCTTCAGGTTGACGTCGGTCTTGACCGAGCTGGAGACGCCCTCGGACCAGGTGATCGCCGCCTGCGGGTCGGCGTAGGTGTCGGCGCCGTCGACCTCGATCAGCACCGGCGGGCCGTCGGAGACCAGGGCGACGGTCCCCGTGCCCGACAGCTCCATGTTGTAGAGGCCGCCCGCGAGCGCGCCGGATGCTCCCTCGAACTCGCTTGATGTCCCAGTCGATCCCGGTCTCGAACGCGAGTACGTGCGGCCCGTTGGCGGTGATCTTCTCGTTGTCGAGCTTCAGCAGCTGGATCTCCTGCGCGGTGTCGGCCAGGAACACCTCGCCGGTCCCGGTCACCTTCATCAACCGGGTGCCCTCGTTGGTGACCGCCTTCTTCAGCATCCGCGACAGCCCGCCGGAGCCGGCGTGCTCGAAGCGCACGTCGCCCTGGTAGGCGACCATCGCGCCGAGCTTGGTCTGGATCTCCTCCCCGGCCAACTCGACCTTGAGCAGCTTCGAGTTCTGCAGCCGAAACGCCTCGCCGCCCTCGGTCTCCTTGAACTGCTGCGGGCCTGCTCGACCGACACCGCTACCTCCTCGTCGACAACGCGCCCAGGCTAGCCGAGCGCCGCCCGCAGGTCGGCGGCCGCGCGCTCGGGCGCGTAGACGTTGATCTCGACCCCGGTGCCGAGCTCGAACCCGGCGCGGACGGTGAGCCGGGGGACGATGTCGATGTGCCAGCAGAACTCCTCGGTGCCGCGCGGGGCGGTGCGGACCCAGAGGTTGAGCTGCGGCAGCGCGCCGAGCGCGCCGGCGAGCGCCCGCAGCGCGGTCGCGATCATCGCCGCGCCGCCCTCGTCGTCCTCGAACCGCGGCTGCGGCCGGCGCGGGATCACCCGCAGCTCGAACGGCGAGCGCGAGGCCCAGGGGCAGACAGCAGGGCCTCGTCGTCGACCGCGACCAGCCGCTCGCGCCGGCGGACCTCCTCGGTGGCGACGTCGCCGAGCAGGTGCGAGCCCATCGTCCGCTCGTGGTAGGCGGTGGCGCGCTCGCGCTCGCGGGCGATCGCCGCGGGGACGAACCCGAGCGCGTAGAGCTGGGCGTGGCTGTGCTCGAGCGAGGCGCCGGCGTCGGGGCCCTCGTTGACGATCAGGTGCAGGTAGGCGGCGTCGGCGTGGGCGCGCATCCGCTCGCGCCAGGCCGCGACCGCGCCGGCCAGCCGCTCGCCCGAGAGCTGCGCCAGCGAGGTCGCGTGCTCCGGGCCGCTGACGATCACCTCGTGCGCACCCTGCGGCGGGCTGCGAGCGAAACAGGTCCACCTCGCCCCGGGTCGGCGGCGCCGAGCGGGTCGATCGAGCTCGCCAGCCCGGTCTCGGCACCGACTGCCGGCCGCCGACCGCCGGCTCGGGCTCGCCCACGCCGCCGAGGACCGGATAGAGGTTCGGCACCGAGCGCGCCGTCCAGCCGGGCGTGTCCGGCGCCCCGCCGCCCGGGCGCTCGGCCCAGACCTCCGGCGGGGTGCGGTCCTCGCGCCCCTCGCAGAACGGGCAGCGCTCGTCCGCGTCGGGCGCGTGGCTCCGGCGGGCGCGGGTCGAAGGCGTCGGGGCGCTCGGCGCGGCCCGGGGCGAGGATCGCCCGCAGGCCGGTGAGCTGGTCGATCCGGACCTCGGGCGAGCTCAGGGCCGGTGGCGGCGCTGTGGCGGTCGCTCGGGCGGCGGTACGGACGGCTTCGCGTGCGGCTCGACGCAGCGGCTTGAGCAGGTCGAGCGGCAGCGGGAAGACGATCGTCGTGCTGTTGTTGACGCCGATCTCGACCAGCGTCTGCAGGTAGCGCAGCTGCAGGGTCGCCGGGTTCTCGCTGATGATGTTCGCCGCCTGGGAGAGCTTCTCGGCGGCCTGGAACTCGCCGTCGGCGGCGATGACCTTCGCCCGCCGCTCGCGCTCGGCCTCCGCCTGGCGGGCGATCGCCGCTGCATGTCGACCGGCAGCTCGACGTCCTTGACCTCGACCGTCGAGACCTTCACCCCCCAGGGCTCGGTCTGCTCGTCGATGATCTGCTGCAGGTCGAGGTTGAGCCGCTCGCGCTCGGCCAGCAGCGAGTCGAGCTCGGCCTTGCCGAGCACCGAGCGCAGCGTCGTCTGCGCGATCTGCGAGGTGGCGAGGAGGTAGTTCTCGACCTCGGTGATCGCCTTGTTCGGGTCGATCACGCGGAAGTAGGCGACCGCGTTGACGCGCACGGTGACGTTGTCCTTGGTGATCACCTCCTGCGGCGGCACGTTCAGGGTCACCGTCCGCAGGTCGATCCGGACCATCTGGTCGATGAACGGGATCAGCAGGATCAGCCCCGGGCCCTTCTGGGCGATCAGCCGGCCGAGCCGGAAGATGACCCCGCGCTCGTACTCGCGCAGGATCCGGATCGACGCGGCGAGGATGATCAGGATGAAGACCGCGACTACGGCGATGATCGCGAGGGCGACTGTCACGAACGGCTCCTTGTTCGGTGGCTGCGACGATCTCTGCCAGCGGCCGGACCCGGAGCGTCAGCCCCTCGACCGCCTCGACCCGGACTCTAGCGCCGCGCCCACGCACCCGCTCCGCCTCGTCGTCGCTCGCGCCGTCGGCGAGGCTCGCCCGCCAGAGCGCGCCGTCGACGAAGACCTGGCCGACCGGGTCAGCGGCACGCGGACGTCGCCGCTGGCGCCGACCAGGTGCTCGCGCCCGGTCTGCGCCGGCGCGCGGCCGGCCTCGACGGCCTTCGAGACCGCGAACACGAGGCCGCCGCCGAGCAGGACGGCGACCGCGATCACCACCGGCGACCGAGACCTCGAACTCGCTCGAGTCGGTGTCGAACAGCAGCAGGCCCGACGCGGCGAGCGCGATCACCCCGATCGCGCCGACGATCCCGTGGGTGTCGAGGTGCGCCTCGGCGATGATCAGCGCGACCCCGATCACCAGCAGGACGACCCCGGCCGCGGTCACCGGCAGCTGCGCGGTCCCGAAGGCGCCGAGCAGGAAGGAGACGGCGCCGACGGCGCCGGGGATGATCAGGCCCGGGCTGAAGATCTCGATCGCGATCCCGACCAGGCCGACGAGCAGCAGCAGGTAGGCGACCGTCGGGTTGACGAGGAGCTGCAGCAGCTCGTACTGGAAGGGCATCTGCCGCTCGTCGATCGCCAGCCCGGCGGTGGCGAGGGTCTGCGCCTTCGGCCCCTGGACCTGGAAGCCGTCGAGCTGGGCGAGCAGGTCGTCCTCGTCGGCGGCGACGATGTCGATCGCGTCCGCGTCGAGCGCCTCGTCGGCGGTGACGTTGTCGGCCTCGGTGACCATCTGCTCGGGCAGCGCGCCGTCGCGGCCGTGGCCCTCGGCGAGCGCGCGGATGAAGGCGGCGGCGTCGTTCTCGATCTTGACCTCGAGCGTGCCGCCGATGTCCTCGCCCGGTCGCGGTGATCGGCGCTCGCCGAGCCGATGTTGGTCTGCGGGGCCATCGCGGCGACGTCGGCGGCCTCGGTGATGAAGGCCCCGGCCGAGGCGGCGCGGGCGCCGTCCGGCGAGACGTAGACGACGACCGGCATCGGCGCCTCGAGGATGTCCTGAGACGATCTCCCGCATCGAGCTGTCGAGCCCGCCCGGCGTGTCGATGCGGATGATCGCCAGCGGCGCCTCGTCGTCGGCCGCCTCGTCGAGCGCCGCGCCGATCCACTTCTCGGTCGCCGGGGCGATCGTCCCCGAGAGCTCGATCGAGGGGACCGTGGTCGAGTGCTCTGGGCGATCCCGACGGGCGCGCAGCGCGAGCAACGCGATCAGCACGAGCCAGAGCCAGATCTGCGCGCGCCGGGCCATCGCCGACATTATCGCTGCGTTCAGCCCAGGTACTTGTCGATGTCGGCGGCCAGGTCCTGCCTCGGCCACGTAGGGGCCCTGGCTGGGTGTAGACGAGCTCTCCCTGCGTCGTCGTAGAACGCGGTCGAGGGCGCGTAGTAGCCCTCGATCAGCTCGGCGATCTCGCAGTCGGGGTCGCGGATGCTCGGGTACGGCAGCGGCAGCTCCCGAGGAACGTCTCGGCGGCGTCGGCGGAGTCGTCGGTGTCGACGCCGAGGAACGCGATCTCGTCACCGCGGTCCGCGGCGACCGCCTGGAAGTACGGGAACTCCAGCCGGCACGGCCCGCACCACGAAGCCCACTCGTTGACGACGACCGGATAGCCCTCGAGCGCGGCGAGCTGTCGCTCGAACTCCTCGCCACCGCCCTCGATGAGCTCGGTCGCCGTTCGCGTAGAGCGTCGGCGAGCGCCGGCGGCGCGTCCGCGAGCGCCTGCTCGTAGTCGGTGGCCTGCGACTCCGGGTTGCCCGCGCCCGGGTCGCCGTCGCTCGCCGCCGCAGGCGCCGAGCACGGCCGGCGGCCGACGCCAGGGCGAGCGCCAAGCTGGCATGAAATCGCCCGTCTGGTTCGCATTCGCTGCCCTGTGTGGTTCAATAAGCGCTGGTCCCGCGGTTCTTGGACCGCGGGGGACGTCGGTCGGCCACAGGGGGACTCGGCCCGGCGCCCGCCTCTTCCGAGCTTACTTCGCTCGCCGTCTCCGACCTGGATCAACCGGCGAGCGCGGGGTCACATCCCTTTGCCAATGGCTAAGACCACTGACGTAGCCGCGAGCGCGGCTGGCGCGCTGAGCGAGGCCGACCTCGATCGGGTGCGGGAGTTCACCCGCGAGCCGATCCTGCTCTCGGGCGAGACGATCGCCGACCTGAGCCCGGGCACCGCCCGCCGGCTCGCGGTCGACGACGCGCTCGCCGAGCTCGACGAGGGCGCCGAGGCGCCGAGCGTCGAGTGGCGCGGCGACTACTCGCTGCTGCTCGGGCTCGAGCGGCTGCTCGACGAGGACGAGCCGGCGCTGCTCGACGGCGCCGAGCTCAACGACCACCAGGTCGACGCGCTCTCGGGGACGCTGGCGGCGATCGTCACCGAGCTCGAGGACCCGGCCGCCGGGGGACGCCAGAACGGCCGCAACGGGGCGCAAGCCCAACGGCGAGGCGAGCCTCGGGGCCGCGAACGGCAACGGCGCCGCGGCGGCCGAGGAGGAGTCCGAGACGTGCTGGCGCCCGACGAGGAGCCCCAGGACTGGGAGGAGCCCGAGGCCGAGGACGAGGACCTGGTCGCCGAGGCGCCGGAGGACCCGGGCGCGAGCCGGCGGTTCTGGTTCGAGCACGCGACCGGCGCCGGCAAGACGGTCGCCGCGGTCGGCTTCATCGAGGCCTCGCGGACCGGCGGGGTCCTGATCCTCACCCACCGCCGCAACCTCGTCGACCAGTTCATCGGCGAGATCTCCGACCGCGGCTACAAGGAGCGGCTCTCGCCGCCGCTGCTCGACGGCGCCGACCACCCCTACGGCCCGGTGACGGTCGAGACCTACCAGTGGTTCGTGCGCAACGCCGGCCGCGTCTCCGACGCCTACTCGATCGTGATCTGCGACGAGGCCCACACGGCGCTCGGCGAGAAGACCAGCGCCTGCATCCGCAACTGGGACGACCCGGTGTTCATCGGGATGACCGCGACCGGGGCGCTGATCGCCCGCCACGTCGCCGACCTGTTCCCGACCCAGACCTCGCGCTTCGACCTCGCCCAGGCCGCCCGCCGCGGCGTGATCGCGCCGCTGCGCTGCATCCGCATACCCGCCCGGCCCCGGCGTGCGCACGATCGCCAAGGTGCCGCTGCGCCGCGGCGAGGTCGACCAGGACTTCGACCAGGAGGAGCTGGCCAAGCTGCTCGACCAGGAGCCCTTCAACGTCGCGATCGCCGACCTCTACCAGTCGCGCTTTCGCGCGCGTGCCCGGGCGTCGTCTACACCGCCGGCGTCAAGCACGCCAACAACGTCGCCGCCGCGTTCCGCGACGTCGGCATCAACGCCCGCGCCGTCTCCGGCGAGACGCCGAAGCGCGAGCTGGCCGAGATCCTCGCCGCCTTCGAGCGCGGCGAGGTCGACGTGCTCTGCAACGCGATGCTGCTCGCCGAGGGCTGGAACTCGCCCCGGGCGACGATCTGCATGCACCTGGCGCCGACCGCCTCGCGGCGCGTCTACCAGCAGCGGGTCGGGCCGCGTCACCCGGCGCAACCCGGGCAAGGAGGCGGGCCTGGTGATCGACCTCGTCCACCCGGCGACCACGCACGACGAGACGATCGTCACCCTGCACAGCCTGCTCGACCGCGACGTCTACCGCGGCGGCGCGATCGTCGTCGGCCCGGTGCGCCGCGGCCGCGGGCGCCGGGTGCGGGTCGAGCGGCGGGTGCGTCCCGGTCTCCGGCCGATCCGGAGCGCCGGCTGCGCGGTGCTCGAGCGCGAGCTCTGGCGGATCGCCGTCGAGAACCTCAACTACTCCGAGCAGCACGCCTGGGCGGCGCTCGCCGGCGCCCGGGTGACCGCCAACAACTGGCGCCGGGCGAAGGCGATGATCCAGCACGACCAGGCGAAGGAGCTGCGCCGGCGCTTCCTGCTCACCTGCCTGCAGCGCAACCGCAACAACCAGCTGAAGCTGAAGGCGCTGGCCGAGATCGCCGCCCTGCGCGAGGCCGAGCCGTTCGACGACGCGGTCGAGGTGGTCGCCACCTGGCCGCGCGACGAGCGCCGCGCCGGCGCGAAGGTCCTGCTCCAGGCGCTGGCCGAGAAGCGGATCGGCCGCCGCGACCAGGCCCAGGCCTGGGTCTGGCGACTGGCCGAGGTCACCCGCGAGCTGCACGAGGAGTACGCGGTCCAGCGCTGGCCGGAGACCAAGCGCCTGCTCGGCCTGTTCGTCAACTCCTCCGGCCGCGCCCACGGCCGCAACGCGCGCCGGATCGTCCACGCCGCGCGCCAGCAGGACCGCCGGCTCGCGGTCGCCCTGCTCGCCGCCGCCGTCGCCCACACCCCCGAGGCCGAGGAGGTGCTGCGCGGGGCGCGGATGCGGATGGCCCGCAAGCCATCGGCCGTCGCCCGCGAGCTGCTGCGCAACTTCCCCAAGGCCGGCAAGCGGCGGCGCCGCCGCGGCAAGCGCGACGCCGACGCGGCGAACGGGGCGGGCAACGGCCGCGAGCGCGAGCGTCTCGACGAGGGCGCAGAAAGCGCGCCTGACGGCGCCCAGGACGCGCGGGCGGCGAGCGGCGAAGACGACTAGGATCGAGCGCGTGCTCGACCACGTCGGCGTCAACGTCAGCGACCTCGCCGCCGCTCGCAGCTTCTACGTCGGGGCCCTGAAGCCGCTCGGGATCAAGCCGATCATGGAGCTGGAAGGGGTGGCTTCCGGGTTCGGCGACGACCAGAAGCCCTACTTCTGGATCGCCCAGCGGCCGACGCCCACGCCGTCGGCGCACATCGCCTTCGCGGCCCCGGACCGGGCCACGGTCGACGCCTTCCACGATGCGGCGCTCGCCGCCGGCGGCCGCGACAACGGCGAGCCCGGGCCGCGCCCGATCTACCACGAGCACTACTACGGGGCGTTCGTGCTCGACCCGGACGGCAACAACATCGAGGCCGTCTGCCACCTGCCGGAGGACATCTGATGGCCGCCCCCACCCCGCTCGTCACCGGCACCGATTTCATCACCGTCGCGACCCGGGATTTCGAGGCCGCGGTCGAGTTCTACGGCAACGTACTCGGGTTGCCGGAGTCGAAGCGGTGGGGCGACAGGCCCGCGGCCGAATTCGAGACCGGCAACCTCACCATCGCCGTGATGCAGTCCGACGCGTTCGGGCTCGAGTTCCGCGCCAACAACCATCCGATCGAGCTGCGCGTCGACGACGTCGAGGCGGCCCGCGCCGAGCTCGAGTCGCGCGGGGTCGAGTTCGAGGGCGAGACGCTCGACTCGGGGGTCTGCCACCAGGCGTTCTTCGCGGACCCGGACGGCAACGCGCTCGCGATCCACCACCGATACGCGCCTCCCGAGGGCTGATCGCGAGGATCGCAGGCTGACCGCGGCCGCCGGGTTGCCGCCTTCGGTCATTCGGCGGGCGAGGCCGCGGCCCAGCTAACCGAGCTCGATCGCCACTTGCTCGAGCAGGTCCATCGCCTCCTGCATGCCGCCCTCCATGCCCGAGTTGATGTGGGCATCGCGATGCTCGGCCTTCTCATGCTGAACGAGGATCTCCATCGTCGTCCGCCCGGCCGCCTCCGAGAGCGTCAGGGTGTCGAGCGCCTGTGCGTCGGGCATCCCCTCGAACACCTCGGTGCTGACGAGGCGCTCGTGCGGGACGATCTCCCGGTACTCGCCGTGGAACGCGACCTCGAACCCCTCGGTCGCGTTCATCACGTAGCGCCAGCGTCCGCCGACGCGCAGGTCGACCTCGACCGAGGTCACCTCTCCCCGCTCGCCCGCCCACCAGCGCTTGATCAGCTCGGGGGTCGTGTACGCCTGCCAGACCAGGTGCCTGGGGGCGTTGAACTCGCGCGTGATCAGGATCTCGGTGTCCGAGGGCAAGGTCACCACCGCCGTACCGCTACTTGCCGTTGCCATCTGCTCGCTCCTCTTCCGTTAGTCCTTCCAGGACGACGTCCATGGCCTCGAAGCGCTCGCTCCAGGTCCGCTCGTAGCTCTTCACCCAGTCATGGATGGGCTTCAGCGACCGGCCGTTGAGCCGGTAGATCCGCTGTCGCCCCCGCTCGCGGACGTCCACGAGGCCGACCTCGCGCAGCACCTTCAGGTGCTTGGAGACCTGGGGCTGCCCCAGCCCGAGCCGCTCGACCAGACCGTTGACGGGCCGTTCCCCGTCAGCGAGCAGGTCGAGGATCTCGCGCCGGCGCGGCTCGGCCACCGCGTTGAACGCATCCGCTGTCGTCGCCGCTCTTGCCATCACGCCGAGTATATATACCAATATCGGTATATGTCAACCTCGGATCTCGGGCAGCCGCAGGGAGACCTCGCCGGAGCCCAGCGCGAGCCGCTCCCCGCCCGCCAGCTCGACGACGAGGTTTCCGCGGTCGTCGATCCCCTCGGCCAACCCGGTGCCGGGGTCGATCCCGCCTCCCTCCCAGCCCACCTCGCGGCCGCGCAGCGCGTCGCGGCGCCGGAACTCCGCCAGGACCGCGGCATCCGGCGCCTCGACCCAGCGGCCAAGGGCCTTCGAGAGGGTGCCGCGGACCCGATCAACGCAGACGCCGGCGCCGATCGAGGTCGCCGGCCAGCGCAGATCGTCCGCAAATTCACCCGGTTCGATCGCGACGTTGATACCAATCCCGATCACCGCCCAATGCGGCGGCCGCGCCTCGATCAGCACCCCCGCCACCTTCGCCTCCTCGATCCAGACGTCGTTGGGCCACTTGACCCGGGCCTCCACCGGCGCCACCGCCTCGATCGCGGCGCAGACGGCGACCGGAACCGAGAGCGGCAGGAGCACGTGCTCGAACTCGAGCGGGCGTAGGATCGCCGAGTAGAGCAACGCCTTGCCCGGCGGCGCCGTCCAGGCGCGGCCGCGGCGCCCGCGGCCGGCGCTCTGCTCCGCGGCGGTGACCACGGTGCCGCTCGGCGCCCCGGACTCGGCCAGCTCACGGGCCCGCTCGTTGGTCGATTCGGTCTCACGCAGGTGCAGGTGAGGGTTCCCGAACTCGGTCACCGCGCTCGCCTAGACCACGGTCAACAGCACCCGCTCGCCGGGCACGAGGTCGAGCTGCCGGGCGGCGTCACCGCGGTTGACCGCCAGCGCCAGCGAGCGCGCGGAGTCGACCAAGAGCACCACCTCACCCGGGCCGGCGTCGGCGAAGGTGAGCACGAACAGCGCCTGATCGGTGCGCCGCGGTCCCTCGACCCGAAGCCGCCTGCCGGGCTCGATCCCCGCGTCGTCCGCGTCGGCCGCGGTCGCGACCAGCGACAGGTTGCCGAACGCGTCGACGTGGCCGACCTCGGCCTCGAGCCGGCGGCCGGCCTCGACGACGGGCTCGCCACGGTCGATCCGGGTCAGGCCCGCCGCGTCGATCGGCTCGCCCAGCTCGGCCAGCGGCGTCCCGAGCGCCAGGTGCGCCGCGACGGGGGCGAACAGGTCGCGGCCGTGAAAGGTCGCCGAGACGGGCTCCAGGCGGACCGGCGAATCGGCCAGGTCGACGGCCTCGGCCACGCCGCCGAAGCGTTCGAGCGCGAGCGAGAGCAGGCCGTTGTCGGGGCCGACGAAGTGGCGGTCGTCGGCGGCCGTCGCGACGGCGATCGCGCGCCGCTCGGTGCCGACGCCGGGGTCGACGACGGCGAGATGGACTCCCGGCGGGGCGAAGCCGACCGCGTTTGCGAGCACCGCCGCGCCGTGGCGGACGTCGTGGCGTGCGATCCCGTGGCTGAGGTCGATCACCCGCGCGTCGGGCGCGATGCGGGCGATCACCGCCCGGCAGACGCCGGCGAACTCGTCGCTCGACCCGTAGTCGGAGAGGAAGGTGATCGGACGGGGCACGCCCGGTGAATCTAGTCCGAGCCGGGTCTGGGCCTCAGCCTCAGGAGGCCTGCGGTCGGTACGCCAGGTAGACGACGCCGTTGTCGTACGACTCGGACGCCGCAAGCGACAGCTTGCCCGGCGTGGCCTCCTCCGGGAAGAGCCGCGGGCCGGCACCGCGGGTCAGCGGGTAGACGAACAGGTGCAACTCATCGATCAGGTCGTCGGCCAGCATCGCTCGGACCAGCGTGCCACTGCCGCTGACGTAGAGGTCGCCGTCGACCTCCTCCTTCAGGCCCCGGATCGTGTCGGGGTCATACGGGCCGATGATCTTCGAGTTCCTCCACGTCGCTTCCGTGAGCGTCCCGGAGACGACGTACTTGGTGGTGTCGTTGAAGAACGGCGCCCCTGGATCGTCGTCCACGGTCCGCGTCGACCACGCCGGCTCGAACGCCTCGTAGGTCGTGCGCCCGAGCAGGATGCCTTCCGAACGCTCGGTGACCGCGCCGATGGCCTCTCCCATCCGCGGGTGAAAGCCGTAGTCGAACGTCCACGTCGGCGCGTCGATCACGCCGTCGAGGCTCATGAACTCGTGTACGTGGATTCCACCCATTGCCTACCTCCGGGATCGATGTTTGCCATTACGACCGCGCCGCCGCCGCGAAGTCATCGATCGGCCGGCCGGCGGCCGGTGTCCGCAGCGTCCGAGACCAGCGCGTCGACCAGGCCCGACGGATCGTGCCGCTCGGCCTCAACGTGGACCTCGAGCCCGAGCTCCCGCGCGGTCGCGCTGGTCACCGGGCCGATCGAGACGACCCGGGCCGAGCGCGGGAACCGCTCGCCGATCGCCGCGAGCAGGTTGCGGACGGTCGACGACGAGGTGAAGGTGACGTAGTCGGCCGACTCGGCCGCCTCGATCACGCTCGGCTCCGGGTCCTCGCGAACGGTCTCGTAGAGCGCGGCGACGTCGACGTTGGCGCCCCGCTCCGCGAGCGCCTCCGGGAGCACGTCGCGGGCCTCGGCCGCGCGGGCGACGAGCACGGGACGCCCGGCAACGTCGACCGCGGCCAGGGCCTCGACCAGCGCCTCGGCGACGAAGCGCTCCGGGACGACGTCGGCGATCACTCCGTGCTCGGCGAGCGCCGCCGCCGTCCCGGGTCCGATCGCGGCGACCACCGCGTTGGCGAGCGCCCGGGCGTCACGGCCCCGGGCGGCCATCGCCTCGAACAGCAGATGGGCCCCGTTGGGGCTGGTCAGGCAGACGAGCGCGTAGGTGTGCAGGTCGGCGATCGCGTCGCGCACTTCCTCGCTGTCCAGCCGAGGCTCGATCCGGATCGCGGGCAACTCGACCACGCCGGCACCGAGCGCTCGCAGGGTCGCGGCGAGCCCGCTCGCCTGCGCGCGAGCGCGGGTGACGACCACTCGCCGCCCGTGCAGCGGCCTGCGCTCGAGCCACGAGACCGTCTCCCGGCGGGCCGCGACCGGTCCGAAGAGCAGGATCGCGGGCGCGCGCAGCCCCGCCTCGGCGACGGCCTCCGGGAGCTCGGCCAGGGTCGCCGACACGGTCCGCTGCTCGGCCTGCGTGCCGCGCTCGACCGCCGCGGCGGGCTCGGCAGGGTCGCGCCCCGCGGCCGCCAGGCGCTCGGCGATCACAGGCAGGTTCTTGACCCCCATGTAGAGCACCAGGGTCCCCGGAAAGCGCGCCAGCGCCTCCCAGTCGAGCGCCGTCTCGGGCTTCTCGGGGTCCTCGTGGCCGGTGACGAAGGCGACCGCGGAGGCGTCGTCGCGATGGGTCACCGGGATCCCGGCGTAGGCGGGGACGGCGACGCCCGCCGTCACCCCCGGGACGACCTCGAACGCGACCCCGGCCGCGGCCATGGCCTCGGCCTCCTCGCCGCCGCGGCCGAAGACGAACGGGTCACCACCCTTGAGCCGAACGACGCTGCGCCCGGCGCGCGCACGCTCGACCATCAGCGCCTCGATCTCGTCTTGCTCGACGACGCTCTCGCCCGGGCGCTTGCCGACGTAGATCAGCTCGGCGTCGGCGCGGGCCCCCCCGATCGCGTCGGCGGCGATCAGGCGGTCGTAGAGGATCGTGTCGGCGCCGGCGAGCAGCTCGAGTGAGCGCGCGGTCATCAGGCCCGGGTCGCCGGGGCCCGCGCCGACCAGGTAGACGACGCCGGGGCGGGCGCTCATGGCCGCGCTTCGACTTCGCCCTGGAGGATCTCGCGCGCGCCCGCGGCGAGCATCCGCTGCCCCAGCGACTCGCCGAGGGCGGCGGGCTGCTCGGGGTCGCCGGCGACCCGGTCGCGCACCCACTCCGATCCGTCGGCCGAGCCCGCGTAGCCGAGCAGCGCCAGCTCGTCGGCGCTCACCCGCGCGCAGACCCCGACGGGGGTCTCGCAGCTCGCCCCGAGCGCGCGCACCGCGGCCCGTTCCGCGGTCAGCTCGAGCAACGCGCCCCGGTCGGAGATCCGGCCGGCGGCCGCGGCCGTCTGATCGTCGTCGGCCCGGGCCTCGAGCGCCAGGCAGCCCTGTCCCGGGGCCGGCGTGAGCTGGTCGAGCTCGAACCGGAACGAGATCTCGTCCAGGCGCCCGAGCCGCGCCAGCCCCGCCGCCGCGAGGACGATGCCGTCGTAGCCGCCCTCGGCCAGCTTCGCCAGCCGGGTGTCGACGTTGCCACGCAACTCGACGATCTCGAGGTCGGGTCGGAGCGCCCGGAGCTGTGAGCCGCGCCTGAGGCTGGAGGTCCCGATCCTGGCCCCCTCGGCGAGCTCCTCGAGCGAGCGGGCGGAGCCGATGAAGGCGTCGGCGGGATCCTCGCGACCAGGGACGCCGACCAGCGCCAGGCCCTCCGGCAGCTCACCGGGGAGGTCCTTGGCGGAGTGCACTCCCAGCGCGACCTCGCGGTCCAGGATCGCCCGCTCGACCCCGCGGACGAAGCGCGACTTGTCTCCGGGCTCGCCGTCCGCAGTCCTCACCGGGACCACGTCGGCGCCGCCGAGGGCGGCCGCGACCCGCTCGGCCTGGACCAGGGCCAGGGCGCTCCCGCGCGAGCCCAGCCGCAGCCGGCTCACCTGCCGTGGCCGAGGTGCTTGCTGCGGCGCTCATCGAGGTCGGAGACCTCCGCGCCGGCAGGCTCAAGCGGGTCGCTGCCCGGATCGAGGCCGAACAGCTCGCGCAGCACCGCCACCTTGACGTACGAATCGGAGCCGCCCGCGTCGCGCTTCATGCGCAGGGTCGGCTCGTGCAGGAGGCGCGAGGCGATCGCCCGCGCCGCCGCGCGGAGGCGCTCGCGGTCGGCCTCGCCCAGGCTCTCCCAGCGCTGCTCGTTCTCGTCCAGGACCCGCTCGACCACCTCGTCGGCGCGCTCCCGCAGGGCGGCGATCGTCGGGGTCACGTCCTGGGCGGCAAGCCAGCGGTCGAAGCGGGAGAGCTCGGA
Source organism: uncultured Solirubrobacterales bacterium (assembly GCA_963758665.1). GTDB lineage: Bacteria > Actinomycetota > Thermoleophilia > Solirubrobacterales > 70-9 > WHSW01. The sequence continues at coordinate 30,525 of CAVWWH010000004.1, forward strand.
GCGCAGGATCGCCTCGGCGTGGCGCGCCTCCGCCTCGCGGCCGGAGACGTTGCGCTCGACCAGCGCCTGCAGGTCGTCCATGTCGTACAGGCTGACCCCGGGTACCTCTCTCGAGGACGGATGGATGTCGCGCGGCACCGCGAGGTCGATCAGCAGCAGCGGGCGACCGCCACGCGCGTCGACCACCTCGGCGAGCGCCTCGCGCTCGATCACCTGGTGGGGAGAGCTCGTCGAGGCGACGACGATGTCGGCGTCGGTGAGCTCCTCCGGGAGCTCCTCGAAGCGCACCGCGTGGCCGCCGAACCGCTGCGCGAGGCCGATCGCGCGGTCGTAGTGGCGGTTGGCGATGAAGATCGCGCGCACGCCCTTCGTGGCCAGCGCCCGGGCGGTGAGCTCGGCGGTCTCGCCGGCCCCGACGACGAGCACGCGGCGGTCGTCGAGATCGCCGAGGGTTCGCTGAGCGAGCTCGACCGCAACCGACGGAATCGACATCGAGCGCTCCGAGATCCCGGTCTCGGACCGCGCCCGCTTGCCGGCCGCGAGCGCGGCGCGGAAGAGCTGGTTGAGGATCGGTCCGGTGGCCCCCTCGACCAGCGCCAGCTCGTACGCGCGCTTGACCTGGCCCTGGATCTCGGCCTCGCCGATGATCATCGAGTCGAGCCCGGCGGTAACTCGCATCAGGTGCTCCGCGGCCCCGGCGCTGCGGATCGAGTAGAGGTGGCCGACGAGCTCGGTCGGCTGGGTCTCGGCCTCGCGGGAGAGCAGGCCGAGGGCGGCGGCCTCGGCCCCCACCGGGTCGGCCGCGTAGAGGTAGAGCTCGGTCCGGTTGCAGGTCGAGATCGCGGCCGCCTCGAGCACCTCGGCGCGCTCGACGAGCTCGCCGAGGATGCCGACGGCGCGGCCCTCGGTCAGCGCCATCCGCTCGCGCAGCTCGAGCGGCGCGGTCTTGTGCGAGACGCCGAGCGCCAAGAGCTCAGCCACGGGGAATACCTCCTGATGGTTGCTCCGCTCCCGCCCCGAACACATTGCGCTCGGCTACGCCTCGCGCCTCTTCTTCTGCTCCCGCGTCCGCACCATCAGGGTGTCTCGCGAGGCGTTTCTCAGCCAACTCTGCGAGCTCGGCGAGCTCGCGGTCGAGCCGCGCGAGCCGCGCGGCCATGATCGCGACGTAGATCAGGAGCAGGGCGAGGAAGACGACGTAGGCGCCGGCGACGTACTCGCCGGCCTCGTCGAGCGGCAGCGCGGGCATCAGCCCTGCTCCTGCGGGACCGGCGCGATTCGCGAGCCGGCCGCCGCCACGTCGTCGTCCTCGAGCGCGCGGCGTAGTCGCGAGATGCGCGCCCGCGAGGACTTGGTGGCGAGCTCGAGCCGCACCAGCGTCTCCCAGAGCAGCGCCATCCCGGCGAAGCAGACCAGGAACGTGAACATCATCTTCGGCGGCAGGCCGCCCTCGCTGGTCGCGAACACGCGCGGGTGGATCAGCGTCTCGGCCAGCCGCACGGCGATGAAGTTGAGCGGCACGAAGGCGCCGGCGATGATCGCGAACACCGACGCGTAGCGGGCCTGACGCTGGCGATCCTCGATCGCGTAGCGCAGCGGGTAATACGTGCAGTAGAGGAGGAAGACGATCAGGAAGCTGACCAGGGTCGGCTCGTCCCACACCCACCACTCGCCCCACGAGGCCTTGGCCCAGATCGCCCCGGTGAGCAGCGCCGCGATCCCGAAGATCACCGAGATGTGGATCGAGACGTAGGCGCGCACGTCCCACTTCGGCTGCTCGGTACGCAGGTGCAGGATCGCCTGCACCGCCGCGACGATGAACCCGATCAGGGCGCAGCTCGCGATCGGAACGTGCAGGTAGAAGATCTTCTGGATGAAGCCCTGATCGGCGTCGTTCGGGGTCCAGAAGAAGACCAGCCCGAAGCCTGCGGTCAGCGCGACGACGGCGAGCAGAGGCAGGATTCTGGGGGCGCGGAAGCTCATGCGGTTGCTCAGTCCTCGAGCAGGTACTCGTAGACGGCATAGCCCACGAGGCAGAAGACGACATCGTAGAGAGCGAGCACCGCGATCCACTTGCCGAAACCCTCGTACGACGGCCCGTCCGCGAGCAGCAGCGGCTCGGCCGCTCCTGCGGCGCCGATCATCAGCGGGACCAGCAACGGCAGCAGGAGCAACGGTGCGATCAGGTCCCTGGCGCGGGAGTTGACGGCGATCGACGAGACCAGGGCGCCGATCGCCGCGAGCCCGAGGTCGGCGAGCACGAGGACGCCGGCCAGCGCCGGGAGCCCGCCGGCGTCGTCGAGGAAGAAGATCGCGAAGACGGGCACCGCGATCAGCTCGAACGCGACCAGGTAGGCGACGAGCACGCAGACCTTGGCGCCGTACAGCGCCGTCGCGTCGATCGGCGCCAAGCGGATCGCGTCGAACCCGCCCTGCTCGCGCTCCGCGACGAAGACCCGATTGATGGCCAGGATCGCGGCGAACAGCACCGTCGCCAACAGCACCCCCGCGGCGAGGCTGCCTTCGAGCCGCTCGCGGTCGAGGCCGAAGCGAAAGAGCACGAACGACGTGGCGCTGAACAGGGCCATCGCCGGGACCGACTCGAGCGTGCGCAGCTCGGTGCGCACGTCCTTGGCGAGGATCGCCCGAAACGCGCTCACCGAAGCCGCCTCAACAGCGGCGGGGTTCGGCTTCGTCCTGCCGGACTCCGCCTCATAGCTTGCCCCCGACGATCGCGCGCGCCTCGCTCGCCGCGAGCGCCCCGGTCGGGCCGGCGTGAGCGACCGAGCCGTCGGCGCGCAGCGCCAGCGCCAGGTCCGCCTCCGCCAGCCCGCCCTCGACGTCGTGGGTGACGAGCACGCGGGAGCGACCCGGCGCCGGCCCGAGCAGCTCGTCGACCACCGCCGCGGCGCCGAGGTCGAGGTGTGAGCGAGGCTCGTCGAGCAGGAGCAGCTCGGGATCGTGGACGAGGACGCGGCAGATCGCCGTCCGCTGGAGCATCCCGGCGGAGAGGTTTCGCACCAGCTCGGCGGCCCGGCGGTACAGCCCCGCGCGCTCGAGCAGGCCGTCGACGCGCTCCTGCGGTCGCTCGACGCCGTGCAGGCGGGCGTTGAACTCGAGGTTCTCGCGCACGCTGAGCTCGCGGTAGAGCAGCGGTTGATGGCCCAGGTAGCCGATCCGCCCGCGCGCCGCCCATGCCCGCCGAGGCAACGCGGCCCCGAGCACCTCGACCTCGCCGGCGGTCGGTCGCAGCAGGGTGGCGAGGATCCGCAGGAGCGTGCTCTTGCCCGCCCCGTTGGGGCCGATCACGCACAGCGTCCGCTCGCGGGGCAGCTCGAGCGAGACGCCACGGAGCACGGGGCGCTCGTCGAAGTCGCGCCGAAGGCCGGCGAGGGCGACTGCCGGCGAGCCGTCCCCGGGCTCGGCCGGCGCTGGCGATTCGGCGAGCTCTTCACCACGCAAGGATCGCGGACCCCGGCGCCGGCCGCGTTCGTATCCACCCCGTGTGGGCGAAAATCGCAATCGCGATCGCGCTCGCCGCGCTCGCCGGCTCCGCCTCCGTCGAGCCCGAGCAACGGGAGCCGGGCGAGCCGCGAATCGAGTGGCGCGACTCGGTCGCCGTCGGGGCGCCGGAGGCGGGCAGCCTCGTCCGGGGCGTACGCCTGCCGGCCGAGGGCCGCACGTTCTTCACCTGGGACCCCGTGCTCAAGCGCCGGCCCGACCGCGACTGGCGGCGCTGGGGCACGGACGAGCTCGTGCGCACGACGCTTGCGGTGCTGCGCCGGTTCGCGCGCGAGCACCCGGGCGCACCGCGAGTCGGCGTCGGCGACCTCGGCCTGCCGCGGGGCGGCTATTTCGGGCCCGAGGTCAGCGGCGGGATCGGCCACGCGACCCATCAGAGCGGCCTCGACGTGGACGTCTACTACCCGCGCCTCGACCGGCGCGAGAAGCCACCGCGGATCCCCGGCCAGGTCGACGTCCGCCTCGCGCAGGCCCTGGTCGACGGCTTCCTCGCGGCGGGCGCGACGACGATCTACGTCGGGCCGAACCTCCCGCTCCATGGGCCGCCCGGGGTCGTGATCCCGCTCGCCAACCACGACAACCATTTGCACGCCCGGATTGCGCCGTAGCCCTCGGCGTGGGTGCGACATACTGTCGAGATCGAGGCTTCAGCGACACCGGCGGCGGAAGCCCGGACCACCGTCGCGACCTACACCAGCTACCGCGAGGCGGAGCGCGCGGTCGACTTCCTCTCCGACAAGGAGTTCCCGGTCGAGCGCACCGCGATCGTGGGCACCGGGCTGAAGACCGTGGAGCAGATCGCCGGGCGGATGACCACCGGGCGCGCGGCGGCGCTCGGAGCCGGCCAGGGGGCGATGGTCGGGTTGCTTTTCGGCCTCCTGTTCGGGCTCTTCTTCGAGGGCCCGGCGTTCTGGGGCGTGCTCCTCTACGGGCTCGTGGCCGGGCTGATCTTCGGCGCCGTGTTCGCCGCGATCGGCCAGGCGATGCAGGGGGGCAGACGCGACTTCGCCTCGGTGAGCACGATGCAGGCCGAGCGCTACGAGCTGCAGGTCGACCACGAGGTATCGGCTCGCGCCAAGCAGCTCTTGGCCGAGCTCACCGCCGGCGGCTAGTACCTCCGCGGATGGCGACCGCGTCCGCGAACGGCGACCGGCCCTCGAGACACGCCCGGATCGCGATCGTCGGGGCCGGCTTCTCGGGAATCGGGATGGCGATACGACTGCTGGAGGACGGCGTCCGCGACTTCTTCGTCCTCGAACGGGCGACCGAGCTCGGTGGCACCTGGCGCGACAACACCTATCCCGGGTGCCAGTGCGACATCCCCTCCGCGCTCTACTCGTTCTCGTTCGCGCCCAACCCGGACTGGAGCCGCGCGTATCCGCTGCAATCGGAGATTCGCGAGTACCTGCATCGGGTGGCCCTCGAGCGCGGGGTCATCCCGTACATCCGCTGCTCGCACGAGGTCAACGGGGCTCGCTGGGACGATGAGGCGAAGCTCTGGCGGCTCGAGACCTCGGCCGGCGAGCTGACGGCGAACGTCCTCGTCGCGGCGATGGGCGGACTGACCGAGCCGCGAGCGCCGGAGATCCCGGGCCTCGAGCGCTTCCGGGGGGCGATGTTCCACTCGGCCCGCTGGGATCACGCGCACGACCTCGACGGCGAGCGCGTAGCGGTGATCGGGACCGGCGCCTCGGCGGTGCAGCTCGTTCCCGAGATCCAGCCGCGGGTGCGCTCGCTGCACCTGTTCCAGCGCACGCCGGTCTGGGTCATGCCCGACGCCGATCGCCCCGTCGGCGAGCGCGAACGGCGCCTCTACCGGCGGCTGCCGGTGGTCCAGCGAGCGGTGCGCGGGCTGATCTACCTGATCATGGAGTCGACGGTGCTCGGGACGATCGTCGATCGGCGGATCTCCAGGATCTTCGAGCAGGTCGCTCGCCGCCACCTCCGCCGTCAGGTCGACGATCCCGAGCTGCGGGCGAAGCTCACGCCCACGTACACCCTCGGCTGCAAGCGGATCACGATGTCGAACAGGTACTTTCCCGCACTCGCCGAGCCGAGCTCCGAGGTGGTCACCGAGCCTATCGTCGAGGTCACCGAGAGCGGCATCCGAACCGCCGACGGCCGCGAGCGCGAGCTCGACGCGATCGTCCTCGCGACCGGGTTCAAGGTCTTCGACAACCCCGGCCTGGCCGCGGTCCGCGGCCGCGACGGTCGCACGCTGCTCGAGGCCTGGGACGGGAGCCCGCGCGCCTACCTCGGCACGGCCGTCGCCGGCTTCCCGAACCTGTTCTTCCTCGTCGGGCCGAACAGCGCCGGCGGCTACAACTCGATCATCTTCAGCAGCGAGTCCCACATCAACTACGTCGCTCGCTGCGTGCGCGAGATGGAGCGCGCGAACGTGGCCAGCGTCGAGGTGCGGCCCGAGGTCTACGACGCGTTCAATCGCGAGACCGATTCGCGGCTCGCCGGCAGCGTCTGGAACGCCGGCGGCTGCGCGAGCTGGTACCTCGACCACAACGGCCGCAACTACGTCTGGTGGCCGGGCTTCACCTTCCGGCTTTGGCGGCGCACCCGGCGCTTCGATCGCGGCAGCTACCTGGCCGACATGGCCTAGCTAGCCCCGCGCCGCCCCCGTAATTCGGCTACCTGCCCTTGCGCAGCGTCCTCGCGCCGACCTTGGCCAGCGGCACCAGCCCCTCGCGCAAGCCCTTGATCCGGGTCGCGCCGCGGCCGTAGAGCAGGCGGGCGGAGGAGCGGAGGGCGGCGCCGAGATCCTCGTCGTAGGGCTGCCACCAGAAGTCGCGGGTCAGCCCGGGCTCCCACGCAACGTGCTTGACGTTGACGCACTCGTAGAGGCCGAACTTGGAGTGGGAGCGCCCGAGTCCGGAGTCCTTGACCCCGCCCCACGAACACTGCGCGGCGCCGTGGGAGTAGGAGTGGTCGTTGATCCAGACCATCCCGGACTCGATCCGGCGCGCGATCCGCTCGCCCTTGGCGCGGTCGGTGGTCCAGATGGAGGCCCCGAGGCCGAAGCTCGAGTCGTTGGCGCGCTCGAGCGCCTCGGCCTCGTCGGCGACCACGATCACGGGCACCACCGGGCCGAAGATCTCCTCGCGCATGATCCGCATCTCGTCGCCGACGCCGGCGAGCACCGTGGGAGCGATGAAGCGGCCGCTGTAGCCGGGCACCTCGCGAGGGCCGCCGGTGAGGCGCTCGGCGCCCGCGGCGAGCGCGTCGTCGACCAGCCCGGTGACGGCGTCGGCCTGCTCGGCCGAGACCATCGGGCCGATCTCGGTCTCCCAGTCGAGCGGGTCGCCGACCGTGAGCCGCTCCGTCTCACGGCGGACCCCGTCGAGGAAGCGGTCGGCGACCGCCTCGACCACATAAGTGCGCTCGATCCCGGAGCACGTCTGCCCGGCGTTGGCGAAGCCGCCCCAGACGCACCCGGAGACGGCATTGGCGAGGTCGGCGTCGGCGCAGACGATCTGGGGGTCCTTGCCGCCGAGCTCGAGCACGCAGCCCTTCATCCGCTCCGCGCAGAGCTCGCCGACCTTGCGGCCGACCTCCACCGAGCCGGTGAAGAAGATCTTCGCGGTCGAGGCCTCGCACAGCGCCTGGCCGATCGCGCCGCCGCCGTGGACGGTGCGCACCAGCCCCTCGGGAAAGCCGGCGTCGTCGAACACCCGCTGGATCCGCTCCCCGAGCAGCGGCGTCAGGCTGGCCGGCTTCAGGACCACCCCGTTGCCGGCGATCAGGGCGATCGCGATCTCGCCGAACGGGATCGACCACGGATAGTTCCATGGCGCGATCACCCCGACGACTCCGAGCGGCTCGTAGCTGAAGAAGCTGCGCTTGGTCTTCAGGAAGGCCTGCGGGTAACGGATCTTCTCGTCGGCGAGGATCTTCGGGCCGGCGTCCGCGCACCAGCGCAGGGCGTCGATCGTCGGGATCAGCTCCATGACGTAGCTCTCGGTCAGCGGCTTGCCCTGCTCGCGGGTGAGTAGGCTCGCGACCTCCTCCATGTCGGCGACCAGCACCTCGGCCGCGCGGCGCATGTAGCGGGCGCGGTCGGCGAGCGAGAGCTGGGCCCAGAACGGCTGCACCTCGGCGACGTCGTCGACGACTCGCTGCACCTGGTCGGGGGTGATCGTCTCGACCGTGCCCACGAGCTCGCCGGTGGCCGGATTGAATGATTCGAGGGTCCCCATCCGCGGTGATTCTATGAGCGCGGGGCGGGTACCGGAGGGGTGCGGCCGTCGTCGGCCTGCCGTCGCGAGCGGGCCGAGCCGCTCGCAGACTACCGACGGCGGCCGTTACTCATCCCCTCGCCGTCGCCGGGCGGCGTCGAGGCGCTCGCGCAGCTCGGCCTCGAGCCCCCGCATGGTCGGCTCGTAGAAGCGCTCCCCCTGGACCTCGTCGGGGAGCAGCGGCTGGTCGGAGACTCCACCCGGCTCGTCGTGGGCGTACTTGTAGCCCTGGCCGCGGCCCAGCTTCTTCGCCCCCGGGTAGTGGGCGTCGCGTAGGTAGTCGGGCGGCAGCTTCGCCCCCTGGTCGCGGACCGTCGCCATCGCCCGCGAGATCGCCAGCGTCGAGGCGTTGGACTTCGGCGCCAGCGCCAGGTACGCGGCCGCCTGCGCGAGGTTGAGCGCGCACTCCGGGAGGCCCACCCGATCGACCGCGAGCGCCGCGTTCGTCGCGACCTCGAGCGCCCCGGGGTCGGCGTTGCCGATGTCCTCGGAGGCGAGGATGACCATCCGCCTGGCGATGAACCGCGGGTCCTCTCCCCCCTCCAGCATCGCGGCGAGGTAGTAGATCGCCGCGTCCGGGTCCGAGCCCCGCATCGCCTTGATCAGCGCCGAGGCGTAGTCGTAGTGGCGGTCGCCCTCCTTGTCGAAGGTCACGGCCTTGCGCTGTAACGCGTCCTCCGCGATCTGCAGGTCGATCTCCTCGCCGCTCGCCGCGGCCGCCTCGACGGCTCGCTCGAGCGCGGCCAGCGCCGTCCGCGCGTCTCCGCCCGAGCGCTGCGCGAGCAGCTCGATGGCGTCGTTCGTGACCGCCGGCGCCTCGGCGATCCCCCGCGAGGGATCGGCAAGGGCGCGCTCGAGCAGCTCGCGCACCTGGGCGGGCTCGAGCCCGCGTAGCTCGTAGATCTGGCTGCGCGAGAGCAGTGCCGAGTTGACCTCGAAGTACGGGTTCTCGGTCGTCGCCCCGATCAGGGTCACGAGGCCCTCCTCGACCGCCGGCAGCAGCGCGTCCTGCTGGGCCTTGTTGAAGCGGTGGATTTCGTCGAGGAAGAAGATCGTCGGCTGGCCCGTTGCCCGACGGCGCTCGGCGGCGCGCTCGATCATCGCCCGGACCTCCGCCCGTCCCGCGTTGACCGCCGACTCCTCCTCGAACGCCCCGCGGGCCGCGGTGGCGACGATCCGCGCCAGCGTCGTCTTCCCGGACCCCGGCGGCCCGTAGAGGATCATCGAGTGCGGCTCGCCGGTCTCGATCGCGGTCCGCAACGTCGACCCGTCCCCGAGCAGATGCTGCTGGCCGACCAGCTGGTCCAGCGAGCGCGGGCGCATGCGTACCGCGAGCGGCGCCTCCGCCGCCGGCACCGGCGTGCGCTGGGCACCGCGCTCGTCGCCGGTGTCGAAGAGGCGCTCCAACGGCGGGCTCAGCGGAGGCGGCGCGCGACCCCGATCCAGCTCGCCCAGCCGACGAGGTTGAACGCCAGCCCGGCCGCGGTCGCGCGATCGAAGCCGCCTCGCTGGCGCACCTCCTGCGCGAGCGCGATCGAGTCGGTGGCCTCGCAGCCGATGTGAGCCGCCAGCGCGGTACCGAGGTCGCCTTCGTCGGTCGCCTTGAGGATCCACCCGCCGACGACGATGTCGCGACCCCCGAACAGGGCGTTGAAGTAGCGCGCGTCGGGCTCCGGCTCGCCGAAGCCGAACGAGTCGAACATCCGCTTGGGGGCGAACAGGGCGAGCAGGCCGTAGACGATCCGGACCACGGCTCCGATCCTCAGGCTGGTGGCGGGAGAGGCCACGGATGCACCCTACCCGGGCTCGCCGGGCGGATGCGCACGACGCTCTAACCTGACCGCATGGGCGAGGACAGCGCGCCAGCGCCAAGCGACCTCGGGTCCGGCGCGGTCGAGCTGCTCGGCGAGCTGATTCGCGAGAACACCGTCAACCCGCCCGGGAACGAGCAGCGGGCGCAGGAGCTGCTGGCCCAGCGGCTGCGCGACGCGGGCTTCGAGGTCACGCTGCTCGCCGCGGAGCCGGGGCGGACCAACCTGATCGCCGATCTCCCCGGCCAGGCGGAGGGCCAGACCCTGTGCCTGCTCGGGCACGTCGACACCGTGCCGGCCGACGCGGCCGAGTGGAGCTTCAGCCCCTGGTCGGGCGAGGTCGTCGAAGGCGCCGTGCGGGGTCGCGGCGCGCAGGACATGAAGGGCCAGGTGGCGGCCGAGGCCGGCGCCGCGATCGGCCTGGCCGCGGCGGGCTGGCGGCCCGCGGCGGGCTCGCTGAAGCTGGTGATCACCGCCGACGAGGAGATGGGCGCGGCGCTGGGCGCGCAATGGCTGTGCGCCCAGCACCCGGAGGCGGTGCACAGCGACCTCGTCGTCAACGAGGGCGGCGGCGCCTCGTTCGAGCTCGCCGGCAGGCGCTTCTATCCCCTCTGCGTGGGCGAAAAGGGGGTCAACCGCTTCCTACTGCGAGCGCGAGGCACGGCCGGGCACGCTTCCGTGCCCGCGCTCGGCGACAACGCACTCCTGAAGCTCGCTCCCGCGTTGATCAGGTTGATGGACCAACCGCCGCTGGAGCCGAACCCGGAGGGCCTCGCCTTTCTCTCGGCCCTGCTCGACGAGGACCTCGACGGCGCGGACGGGACCCAGCTCGAGGGCGCGGTCGAGCGGCTGCGCGGCCTCTCGGGGCCGCTGGCGGCCTACATCGCCGAGCCGATGCTGCGGGTGACGATGGTGCCGACGACCGCGCGCGCGTCCGAGAAGGAGAACGTGATCCCCTCGCGGGCCGAGGTGCTGGTCGACTGCCGCGTGCCGCCCGGCGGCGGCGCCGACGAGGCGAGGGAGACCGCCGAGGCCCTCCTCGGCCCGCTCGCCGGCGACTTCGAGATCGAGTTCACCGAGCGGGTCAGCGGCAACAGCTCGCCGGCGGAGTCGCCGTTCGCCGACGCGATCGCCCTCTCGCTGGCCGAGCTCGACCCCGGCGCCGCCCTGGTCCCGATCGTGATGCCCGGCTTCAGCGACAGCCACTGGTTTCGCAAGGCGTTCGGCGCCTCGACCGTCTACGGATTCTGCCCGCAGCGCGAGCTCGGGCTGCTCGAGGCCGCGCCCCTGATCCACGGCGCCGACGAGCGGGCCGCGGTGGCCGATGTCGAGCTCGCGGCGGGCTTTTACGCCGACCTCTGCCGGCGGGTTCTCGGATGAGCTCGCCGAGCTCCAACGGCGCCGGGGCCGAGCGGCTGCGACTCGGCGGGATGGCGCTTCGCAACGGGCTCCTGATCCACGGGCCGACCTCGTGGGCAGTCGCCGCGCGCGCCCCCGACGGCGGGATCGAGGTCGCCTCGGGCCCGAAGCCCGCACTGGCTCGCGGTCGGCTGGGCTCGACGCCGATCCTCCGCGGCCCGCTGCGCCTCGCCGAGGCGCTGGCGATCGTCCCCTTGGCGCGGATGCGGCTGTCCTCGGCCCGGCTCCCGTTCGAGGACCCGGCCGTGCTCGGCGTCGCCGCCGCCAGCGTCGTCGGCTCCAACCTGCTTCGCCGCCGCGGGCCCGCCACCGTCGGCCGCGAGCTCGCCGTGGCCCTGCTCGGCGCGCTGCCGGCCCTGGCGGCCCTGCGCGACCCGGCGCTCGGCCTCCTACCACGCGGTCGAGCACAAGGCGATCGGGGGCTACGAGCAGGGGCGCGACCCGGACCAGGTGCCGAAGGAGCACCGGCGCTGCGGCTCCAATCTGATCGGGCCGATGCTCGCCTTCTCGATCGCAGGACAACTGCTCACCGAGCGGTTCGTCGACGAGCCCGGCCCGCTCGCCCGTGGGATCGCTGCGCTGGCCGGAGTCGGCGGCGCGGTCGAGCTGTTCGTGTTCGCCGAGCGCAACCCGGAGTCGCCGGTCGCCAGGGCGGTCCACGGCCCGGGCTTCGAGATCCAGCGCCTGGTCTCGACCCGCGAGCCGACCTCGGAGCAGCTCGAGGTCGGAGTATCCGCACTGCGCGAGGTCCTCCGGGTCGAGCAGTCGACTAGCGCTACCGTTTAGGCAGGCAGAAGGCGGGATTCGAGCATGGCCACGATCGCTTTCCTAGGCGTCGACTCATATCAGGAGTTCCTCGACAACATCCTGATCCCCTGGGCGCCGATCCTGCTGTTCGGGATCATCATCTACTTCATGTGGCGGATGCTGAGGCTGATGCCTCGGACCAAGCCACAGGAGATCAGCCCGCGCTCGAAGAGCGCCGTCAACTGGTCCGACGTCGCCGGCGTCGACGAGACCAAGGCCGAGCTGCGCGAGGTGGTCGAGTTCCTTACCGACCCGAAGCGCTTCAAGCTGCTTGGCGCCAAGGTGCCGAAGGGAATCCTCCTCCACGGCCCCCCCGGGACCGGCAAGACGCTGCTGGCGAAGGCCGTCGCGCACGAATCGGGCGCCCAGTTCTTCAGCCAGTCGGCCTCCTCGTTCATCGAGATGTTCGCCGGGCTCGGCGCGGCGCGGATCAGGCGGCTGTTCAACGAGGCGCGGGAGAACGCTCCGGCGATCATCTTCATCGACGAACTCGACGCGGTCGGCGCCCAGCGCGGCTCCGACATCTCCGGCGAGCGCGACCAGACGCTCGAACCAGCTCCTGGTCGAGATGGACGGCTTCGACGCACGCGACAGCGTCGTCGTGATGGCGGCGTCGAACCTGCTCGAGAAGCTCGACAAGGCGCTGCTGCGACCCGGCCGCTTCGACCGCCAGGTGTTCGTGCCGCCGCCGGACATGAACGGGCGCCGCCAGATCCTGGACGTCCACACGCGCGGCAAGCCGCTGGCCCAGGACGTCGACCTCGAGGCGGGTGGCCCGCCACGCGGCCGGGCTCACCGGCGCCGACCTGGCCAACCTCGCCAACGAGGCGGCGATCCTGGCCGGGCGCAACAAGCGGGAGTTCATCGCGCAAGCGGACTTCGAGGACGCGTTCGAGCGCGTGGTCGCCGGGCTGCAGTCGCGCAAGGTGATCACCGACCACGAGAAGCGGGTCGTCGCCTGGCACGAGGCCGGCCACGCGCTCGTCTCGGAGCTCTTGGTGAGCGTCGACAAGGTGCAGAAGGTCTCGATCGTTCCTCGCGGCAAGGCGCTCGGCTACACCCTCAACCTGCCCCAGGAGGACCGCTACCTGAAGTCGCGCGAGGAGCTGATCGACTACATGAAGGTGCTGCTCGCCGGGCGGGTCTCCGAGCAGATCACGTTCGGCCGCGTGACCACCGGGGCCGCCGACGACCTCGGCCGGGTGACCGCGATCGCGCGCTCGATGGTGCACGAGTACGGGATGGGGACCTCGATCCGCTCGCACCAGGTGCCCGGCGACGACTACACCGTCTCCGAGGCGCTGCGCCGGACGCGCGACGAGGAGGTGCAGGCGATCGCCGAGGAGGCCTATCGAGGCGCCGCCGACCTGCTCACCGACCACCGGGACCTGCTCGACGAGATCGCCGAGCGCCTGCTGCACCACGAGGTGATCGAGCGCGAGGAGATCCAGGAGATCATGGACCACGCGGCCGCGACGCGAGCGAGCGCCCGACCGAGATCGTCGAGCCCGCCGCTGGTACCCCGGCCGAGGCGCTGGTCTCGAGACCGCCGCGCGAGCCCGGGTAATCTCAGCGCCCGGATGTTCGGGCTGATCGACCACGTCGGCGTCGCGGTGGAGGACCTCGATGCCGCGCTCGCCCTCTACGAGGGGACCTTCCGGATGCCGCTCGCTCATCGCGAGACGGTCGCCGAGCAGGGCGTCGAAGCGGTCCTGCTCGACGTCGGCGCCTGCCACGTCGAGCTCCTCAGCCCGCTCGGCCCCGACACCCCCGTGGGCAAGTTCCTCGCGCGCAAGGGGCCGGGGCTTCACCACGTCGCCTACCGCGTCGACGAGATCGAGGCGGTGCTGGCGCAGCTCGCCGCCGACGGCGTCGCGCTGATCGACACCGAGCCGCGCACCGGGATCCGGATGAGCCGGGTCGCGTTCCTGCACCCGAAGTCGACCGGCGGGGTGCTGACCGAGATCGTCGAACCTGCGGAGGGAGAGGCACACTGATGGCGGACGAGCAGACCAAGGTGGAGATCGGATTCGGGATCGGGCAGGTGCTCTCGGTGAAGCTGGCCGACGGCGAGCTCACCGACCTGCGCAAGGCGGTCGAGAGCGGCAAGGGCTGGTTCGACCTCAAGACCCAGGAGGGCACGGTGGCGCTCAACCTGGCGACCGTCGTCTTCATCCGGGTCGACGACGCCGCGCACTCGATCGGGTTCGCGGGCTGATCCGGCCCAGGACAGCGCTGCTCGGGCTCATCGGCGGCATTGCCGCGGCCTCGCTGTGGTGGCGCAAGAACCCGTCGGCGTGCCCGTACGGGCAACGCTTCTGGGTCGAGGCGCCGCACCCGCTGATCACCCGTGACCGCCTGCGCGCGGTGCTGCGGCCGCAGCCGCGGCGAGCGCGTGCTCGAGATCGGCCCCGGGACCGGCTACTACACGCTCGACCTCGCCGAGTGGGTCGGCCCCGGCGGGACGGTCGAGATCTTCGACCTCCAGCAGGAGTTCCTGGACCACACGATGCAGCGCGCCGGCGAGCGCGCGCTCGCCAACCTCGTCCCGACCCGTGGCGACGCCACCGCCCTCCCCTACGACGACGACTCGATCGACGCCGTCGTGCTCACCGCGGTCCTCGGCGAGATCCCCGACCAGGACGCCGCCATGCGCGAGATCGCCCGCGTCCTGCGCCCCGGCGGCCGGCTGGTCGTCGGGGAGCTGATCGGCGATCCGCACTTCACCTCGCCGGGCGCCCTGCGCGACCGCGGCGAGGCGGCCGGGCTGCGCTTCGAGAGCCGCAGCGGCCCCGCGATCGGCTACTTCGCGCGGCTCGTGGCGACTTGAAGTCGGATAGCGACTGGAACTCGCCCTCAGCGCCGCCAGCGCACGGGTAGCTCGGTGAGCCCGTAGATGCCGTGGACGGAGTCGTAGCCCGGCTCGCCGGCGAGCTCGAGCCCCGGCATCCGGGGCGCGAGGTGGGCGAGCGCCTCGCCGAGCTCGGCGCGGGCGAGGTTGGCGCCGAGGCAGTAGTGGATGCCGGCACCGAAGGTGAGCGCGCGCTTGCCGGCGTCCTCGCGGGTGATGTCGAAGCCGGGGCCGCCGCCGGCGTCGTCGCGGTTGGCGGCGTGGGCGCAGATGAAGACGATCGTGCCCTCGGGGAAGAGTCGCGTCGCGGTACTCGACGTCCTCGACCAGGATCCGCGCGGTGAACGGCGTCACCGGGGCGACGCGGATCACCTCCGAGACGGCGTTCGCGGCGCGCTCGGGCTCGCGGGCCAGCAGCTCCCACTGCTCGGGATGGCCGGCGAACATCCGCAGCGCGTGGGCGAGCTGCGACTGCGTGGTGTCGACGCCGCCGACGAGCACGTTCAGGACCAGGTTGCGCAGCTCCGTGTCGTCGAGGCGGTCGTCGCCGTCGCGCGCGGCGATCAGCGTCGACAGCAGGTCGTCGCCGGGCTCGGCGCGCTTCTCGGCGATCAGCTCGTCGAGGTACGCGTAGAGCTCCTCGCACGCGCGCTCGACCTCGTCGCGGTGGCGGGTCAGGGTCGGGCCGTCGAACTGGAGCTGGATCCACCGCGACCAGTCGGCGAGCCGCTCGGCGTCGCGGGTCGGCGCGCCGACCACGGTGGCGATCGTCATCGCCGGGTAGGGCTTCGTGAGCGCTGCGACCGCGTCGCACTCGCCGCCCGCCACCTTGTCGAACAGCCCGGCGATGAACTCGCGCATCACCGGCCGCCAGCGGTCGGCCGCCTTCGGGGTGAAGGCCGGGTTGACCAGGTTGCGCAGGCGGCGATGGTCGTCGCCGTCGATGTGGAGGATGTTGCGAGCGACCTCCTCGCCCAGCGCCCCGGACTTCATGTCGAACAGCTCGGCGAAGGCCTTGCCGGGGAAGGTCGCCTGCTTTGAGCGCAGGAAGAACTCGCCCGCCTCCCGCTCCAGCACCACCGGGCCGAAGCGAGCGCGGGCGAGCCAGCTCTCCGCGGCCAGCTCCGCCATCCGCTCGTCGAAGACCGGCCCGCGCAGTTGCGGGTCTAGTTCGTCGAACTCGGGCAGGTCGAGGTCTGCAAGGGCGGTCACCATGGTCAGGCCATGATGGCGACAACGCGCGCGGGGGCTCCGCTCGCGCCCACGATCCGCAGCGGGAAGCAGGCGACCCTGAAGCCGTCGTCGGGAAGCGCCCCGAGGTTGACGAGCCGCTCGATCTGCGAGTACTCCAGGTCGGTCTGGTGCGCCTCCCAGAAGATCCCTGCCTCGTCGCGCTCGATCGCCTCGGCGGCCTGCAGGTGAAGCGGCCGGTCCCAGCCCCAGGCATCGATGCCCATCACCCGGACGCCGCGGTCGTGGAGCCAGCGGGTCGCCTCGGCGCTCACCCCGGGGCCTCGGGCGATGTAGTCGAGCCGGCCGTAGAACTCGTCGCGACCGGTGTGCACCAGGACGATGTCGAGCGGCTTCAGCTCGTGGCCGATGCGCTCGAGCTCGGCCTCGACCTCGGCCGCGGTGATCACCTCACCGTCGTCGCGGCCGGTCATGGTCAACCGCACGCCGTCGGCGAAGAACCACTCCAGCGGCAGCTCGTCGATCCGCCTCGCGGGCTCGCCGCGGATGGTCGAGTTGTAGTGCCAGGGCGCGTCGACATGGGTGGTGCTGTGAGTGCCGAGCTGCGTGAACTCGTCGTTGGCCCAACCCTCGCCGTCGCGCAACAACCGCGGGGGGACTCCGAACAGCGCCTCGATCTGGGCGGCGCCGGCGGCGTGATCGTCGTAGTCGATCTTCACCTTCAGGGGCTCGAGCAGATCGTCGGGGCTGGGCTCGATCGGGGCGCTGAGGTCGATCATCGCCATCGCGTCAGCCTTTCACGCCCGTGCGCGTCTTCGACCCGTCCCTCCCAGGCCGCCGATCAGGACCTGGCCGCCTGTGAGCACGGTTCGCCACCATTCGCGCAGGGTAGAAGTCCAGCCCATGCCGCGACTTCGACGTGTCGACTGCTCCTCGGCCGGAATCCGCCGGATCGGCCGCGGCCGTGGCTTCTCCTACGAGGAGGCCGACGGGACCACGATCCACGACCGCGAGGTGCTCGAGCGGATCCGCGAGCTGGCGATCCCGCCGGCCTGGAAGGACGTCTGGATCTGCCCGCACCCCAACGGCCACATCCAGGCGACCGGTGAGGACGACGCCGGGCGCAAGCAGTACCTCTACCACCCCACCTGGCGCGAGAATCGCGACCGCGAGAAGTTCAGCGAGATGGAGCGGTTCGCCAAGCGCTGCCGGCGATGCGCAAGCGAACCGAGGCCGACCTCGCCCGTCGCGGCCTGGTCCGCGATCGGGTGCTCGCCTGCTCGGTGCGCCTGCTCGACGTCGGCTTCTTTCGCATCGGCAGCGAGCGCTATACGGAGGAGAACGAGACCTTCGGCCTCTCCACCCTGCGTCGCAAGCACGTGACCGTCAGCGGTGGAGCGGCCATCTTCAAGTACAAGGCGAAGGGCGCGCTCGATCACGACCAGCCGATCACCGACCCGCTGGTGGTGCCGACGATCAAGTCGCTCAAGAATCGCAACGGCGGCGGATTCGAGCTGCTCGCGTACAAGGAGAGCGGCGAGTGGGTCGATGTCAAGGCGGACGACATCAACACCTACCTGAAGCAGGTGATGGGCGGCGACTACAGCGCCAAGGACTTCCGCACCTGGAACGCGACCGCGCTCGCGGCGGTCGAGCTGGCCGAGAACGGTCAGGGGGCGAAGACGAGGACGGCCCGAAAGCGCGCTGCGACGGCGGCGACGAAGCGCGTGGCCGAGTACCTGCACAACACCCCGGCCGTCTGCCGCAAGGCCTACATCGACCCGCGGGTCTTCGACCGCTACGACAGCGGCGTGACGATTCGCCTCTCGCTCGCCCGCCTGCGGGCGGGTACCGATCCCGGGGGGTGGGTCGACCGGGAGAAGATCGAGCGCGCGGTGCTGCGGCTGCTCGAGTAGACCGACCGCTCAGGCGCTCGCCGCGAGGGACTCCCACAGCCGTTCCTCAGTCGCCAGCACGGCGCCGGCGCGCTCCCCGATCCGCCGCCATGCCGCCGCGTCGGGCGCCTCCGACTCGCTGGCCGCCAGCAGGCCGGCCGCCAGCGCCGACCAGTCCCCGGCCGCCTCCGCCGCGACCAGCGCCTCCTCGCGGCCGGCCTCGGCGAGGAAGCGCGAGTACATGAGCCGAAAGTTGCCGCCGCCGGTTCCGCGCCGCTCGATCACCTGGTAGCAGAAGCGCGCCGACCACTGCCAGTCCGAGACCTCGTCCGGCCAGGCCGGCAGCTCGGCCGCGAACCGTCGGAGCGCCGGCAGGCCCTCGTACTCGCCGCGCGGCGGCTCGAGCATCTGCTGCGCGTTGCGCGCGATCGCCGCGTCGGCCGCGTCGCTGGGATCGCTGAGCTTGGCGCCCTCGGGCACGGTCAGCATCTGCCCGTCGAGCGGGAACACCGGGTGCTTGCCGTGGCGCGCCTTGGCGAGGGTCTCGAGTCGTGTCGTCTGCAGCTGCTCGAACCCGGTGTCCGAGAGGTAGGCGAGCTCGCCGTCGTAGCCGGCGAGGACGACGGCGTGTCCCGGAAAGTGCGCCGAGCTCCCGTAGTGGTCGAGATAGAAGAGGTCGGTGAGCAGGAGCGCCGGCCGGCCGCCTTCGATCGCTTCCCGAGCGGCGTCCCAGGATCCTTCGCTGCTCTCGAAGCTGCGAAAGGCGAGCGGCAGCCCGGTGAGCTCGAGGAACTGCTCCTCGAGTCGCCCGACGCGCCCGTTGGTGAACCGCGAGGGGGACTGGTCGTCCAGGTGCAGGTAATAGAAGCTGACGCCGGCGCCGAGCCCGAGCGCCATCTCCTCGGAGATCTCGACCCCGGCGTGGTCGAGCAGGTTGCGGAGCGCCGTCGAGCCGCAGTGGTTGCCCGGCCGATGGCGGAAGCCGGGGACCATCCTCGCGCTCATCGCGGGCGCCGCCTCACTGCCGCGTTCACTCACGCGCATTCTGCCCGGTTTCCCGGCCGCTGCGCCCGGGTAGGTGCTGATCGCAACGGTAGCCAGGGAAGGAGATCCCGCTCGTGACCATCGCGATCATCATCGGAGTCTGCATCGTGCTGGCGATCCTCGCCTTCCTCCTGCCGCGGACCTCGATCTGGCCGCAAAAGGGCGTCGACAAGACCCTCGGCGCCGGCGAGGACGCGGCCGGGAACCTGCCGGGCAAGGCCGGCGAACTGGCCCAGAAGCCGTTCGAGAGCTCGCGCAAAGCGACCAACAAGAGCGCCCAGAAGGGCCGCGAGGGTCGCTCGAAGATGCCGACCTGAGCTTGGGTGCGGTGGCGCTGCTCGCCAACCCCGCGTCGGGGTCGGGCGAGGCGGAGGAGGTCGAGCGCCTGCTGCGCGCCCGGGGCCTGGAGGTCGAGCGCTTCGACCTCGATCACGCCGACGACGCCGTTTCGATTGCACCGCGCAGGGTCGTCGTCGCCGGCGGCGACGGATCCGTGGGCTGCGCGGCAGCGGTCGCGGCGCGCACGAGGGTCCCGCTGGGAGTGATTGCGGTCGGTACGGCGAACGACTTCGCCCGCGCGCTCTGCCTGCCGACCGAGATCGACGCCGCGGTCGAGCTCGCCGCCGCCGGCGAGCGCACCACCTGCCTCGACCTCGGCCGCGCCGGCGAGCGCCCGTTCGTAAACGCGGCGAGCGCCGGGCTCTCCCCGGTCGCCGCGCGAAGCGCCCACGGGCTCAAGCGGGTTCTGGGATCGCTGGCCTACACGGCCGGCGCCCTGCGCGCCGGGCTGTTCGCAGAGCCGGTGGCGGCGCGGGTGACCGTCGACGGCGAACCGGCGTTCGACGGCCCGGCGTGGCAGGTGATCGTCGGGCTCACCGGCGCGTTCGGGGCCGGCGCCGAGGTCGACGCGAACCCGTCCGATGGCCGGCTGGACCTGGTCGCGATCGAGGCCGAGTCGCGAGCCCGGCTGATCATCCACGGCTACGGGCTACGCAGGGGAGCCGTGGAGAGCCAACGAGGTGTGGTCAGCGTGCGTGGCAGCCGGATCGCGGTCGAGACGGACGGGGAGGCCGGGTTCAACGTCGACGGCGAGCTCGTTAGCGAGCGAGCGCTCGAGTTCTCGGTCGAGCCGCAGGCATTCGAGGTCGTGGTCGGCAGGTGACCGTGGACCCGCGCAAGCTCACGCTCCGGCCCCCGCGCCTGCGCCGGCGCGAGCCCGGCTGGCGCCGCGCCGGGCGCAAGTACTGGCCGCTCGGCGTCGCCGGGACCACCGCGCTGGGCTGGTACGCCGCCGACAGCCTGCGCCACCGCCGCGAGGGCGCGTTCGGCTACGAGATCGAGCCCGACCTCGAGGTCGGCTCGCCGGACTTCCTGCGCGCCGCCGAGGCGCTCACCGGGGCGCCGATCTCCGAAGGCAACCGGGCCGAGCTACTGATCAACGGCGACAACATCTTCCCCGCCTTCCTGGAGACGATCGCCGCTGCGGAGCGCACGCTGAACGTGCAGACGTACGTCTACTGGCGCGGCGAGATCGCCGGCGAGGTGGCCGCGGCGATCGGCGAGAAGGCACGGCAGGGGGTGCGATGCAACGTGATCCTCGACGCGCTCGGGTCGGCCCAGATGGAGCGCTCGCAGCTGCGCGAGATGCGGGCGGCGGGCGCCGAGGTGCTGCTGTTCAGGCCGCCGAAGCCGTATGCGATCAAGCGGGTCGCGAACCGCACCCACCGGCGGATCCTGGTCGCCGACGGGCGGGTCGGGATGACCGGCGGCGTCGGGATCGCCGCCGAGTGGACGGGCGACGCCGAAGGGCCCGACCATTGGCGTGACACCCACGTTCGCGTTCGCGGGCCGGTGGTCCGCGGCCTCCAGGGCGCCTTCGCCGAGAACTGGCTCGAGGGCACCGGCGAGGTGCTGGCCGGCGACGAGTACCTGCCTGAGCTCGAGCCGATCGACGAGGGCGGGCCGATGCAGGTCGTGCGCTCGAGCGCCAAGGTCGGCGACACCAACGCGGAGGCCCTCTACTACCTGGCAATCGCCTCGGCGCAACGCTCGATCGAGCTCACCGCCGCCTACTTCGTTCCCCGGCCCGCGTTCACCGACGCGCTCTGCGCGGCCGCCGAGCGGGGGGTCGAGGTGCGCATCCTGGTCCCGGGCCCGCACATCGACAAGGGCGTGGTGCGGGTGGGTGGCCGGGCCGCATACGCGCAGCTGCTGGAGGCAGGGGTGCGCGTGTTCGAGTTCCAGCCGACGATGCTGCACGCAAAGACCCTCTGCGTCGACGGCTCCTGGTCGTCGGTGGGGACGATCAACTTCGACAATCGCTCGTTTCAACTTCACGACGAGATCACGCTCTGCGTCTGGGACCGGGGCTTCGCCGCCGAGCTCGGGAAGGCGTTCGCCGCGGACGTCGAACGCTCGGACGAGATCGATGGCCGCCGCTGGGCCGAGCGGACGTGGCGACAGCGCACCGGCGAGGTGGCGACCGCCGTGCTTCGCCGCGAGCTCTGACGCCCGTATCCTGGCCCGGTGCTGAAGCGAGCCAAGCCGACCCGCCGCGAGCGCGCGTTCGACCTCCTGCCCGGGCGCCGCATCACCCGCACGAACCCAGTCCTCGCCGCGCTCGGCGATGCGGATCAGGCGGTCCTTCGCTTTCTGCGCACGCGCGGCCACGCGGAGCCCGTCGAGACGATCGTCAAGGCGCTC
Source organism: uncultured Solirubrobacterales bacterium (assembly GCA_963758665.1). Lineage (GTDB taxonomy): Bacteria > Actinomycetota > Thermoleophilia > Solirubrobacterales > 70-9 > WHSW01. The sequence goes on from CAVWWH010000004.1 coordinate 52,015, forward strand.
GGACACGCGGGCGAGTTCGGGGCCGTGTGGGTCGGGATCGGAGCGATCGGCGCCTCGGTCGACGAGCGGCGTCGAGGCCAGTGGCTCGCCGCCGGCCTCGCCGGGCCGGCGGCCATTGGCGTCAACTTCATCGCCAAGGTCTCGATCGGGCGGCAACGGCCGTTGATCGAGGATCACCCCGCGTTGGCAAAGGCGCCGACCAAGCTTTCCTTCCCGTCAGCCCATGCGACGTCGTCGGTCGCGGCGGCAACTGCGCTCGGCCGGGTGCAGCCGCGCGCGCGGCCCTACCTGCGCGCGCTCGCGGCGGCGATCTGCGTCGGCCGGCCCTACCTGGGCATGCATTACCCGTCCGATGTCCTCGCCGGCGCCGCGCTCGGCCTCTGCCTCGGCGCGATCGTCCCCGGCCTGGGCGCCCCGCCGACCGAGGAGCGGATGCTCGAGCTCGCCGTCGACGCCAACGAACGCGCCCGGGCGGGTCGGCGGGCGGGTGGCAACGGCGGCGCGGTGGCCGTGGGCCCGAGCGCAACGGAGCCGGGCGCGGCGGAGGCCGACCCCGGTCCCGCCGCGGCGTGAAGATCGGCATCGTCGGCCTGCCCAACGCCGGCAAATCGACGCTCTTCAACGCGCTCACGCGGGCGGGGGCCGAGACGGGCGATTACCCGTTCACCACGATCGACCCGAATGTCGCCGTCGTCGAGGTTCCCGACCGGCGATTGGAGCGGGTCGCCGAGGTCGTCGGATCGAGCGAGGCCGTCCACGAGACGATCCAGTTCCACGACATCGCCGGCCTCGTGCCCGGGGCCGCGGAGGGCGAGGGGCTGGGGAACCGGTTTCTCGGCGCGATTCGCGAGACCGACGCGATCTGTCACGTGGTCCGCTGCCACTCAAGCGGCGCGGTGCCGCACCCCGAAGGGCGCCTGGACCCGGGCTCCGACATCGACCTGATCGAGACCGAGCTGCTCGCCGCCGACCTCGAGCAGGCCGAGCGCCGGCTCGAGCGGGTCGTCAAGCAGGCACGCTCGGGCGACAAGCCGGCGGTCGCCGAGCAGGCGTGGCTGGAGGACGTGGTCGAGGCGCTGGGCTCGGGCACGCCGGTGCGCGACGTCCCCGTGCCCGAGGCCGCCGAGCACGCGCCGCGCCGCCTGTTCGCGCTCACCTCGAAGCCCGTGCTGTACGTGGCCAACGTCGACGAGGGGGTGGAGCGCGTGCCGGACTCCGTCGCCGAACACGCGACCGGGGCCGGGGCGGCGGCGGTCGCGATCTCCGCCCGGATCGAGGTCGAGCTCGGCGACCTCGACGATCAGGCGGAGGCGGCCGAGATCCGGCTCGACCTCGGGATCTCCGAGTCGGGCCTGGCGCGGCTGATCCGCGCCGCGTTCGAGCTGCTCGACCTGAACGTGTTCTTCACCGCGGACGAGCACAAGCAGGCGACGGCGCACGCGCTGCGGCGCGGCTCGACCGCCTGGGAGGCCGCCGGCGCGGTCCACACCGAGATCCAGGACGGCTTCGTGCGCGCCGAGGTCGTCGGCTGGGAGGACCTGGTCGAGGCGGGGGGTTACGCCGAAGCCCGCTATCGTGGTCTGTTGCGGACGGAGGGACGCGGCTATCCAGTCGCCGATGGCGACGTGATCACGATCAAGGTTTAGCGGGCGTTCGCGCGATCGACGGTAGTTACTACGGGGGGCGGGAGTTAGTCAATGACCATGATGGGGAAACTCGCACTGATCCTGGTGGCGCTGTGCGCGCTGGTCGCGACCGCGCCCGCGGCCGCCATCGCGGGGGGCGCCGAGGAGGAGTACAACCTCGACCTCCCGGGATCGGGGAACAATCAACAGGGCGGGTCCTCGGGCTCGAGCTCCGGCGGTTCGTCCGACTCCAGCGGCTTCCCGGTGGTGGTCGTCGTCCTCGTGGCCGGTGCCGCCGTCGCGGCCGGGTACGCCGCCTGGCGCATGCGCAAGCCGCCCGGTGGGCCAGGGCCCGACGGGTCCGCCGAGCCCACCTAGGCATCTAACGCAAGAGCTCTCCGCCGAGGCTCGAGACGGTGACGTGGATCGCGCCGGGCTCGGTCGCGTAGTCGAGCAGCGCGAGGGCGCGGAGGCGATCGAGGACGAACTGGAAGGCCTCGGCCTGGCGCCTCGACTCGTAGTCGCGGCGGATGTCGAACGACCACCCGGTGGTGTGCAGCGAGTACTCCTCGGTCGCCTGGGGGTTGGTCTGCACGAGCAGGTCCTGATAGCTGCGGTCGCGCACCGCGCTGGTCACCTGTAGGGGCGTCGCCGCGCCACTCAGGTTGCGCACCAGGCCCGACAGGTAGGTCAGCGTGGCGAGCGCCTCGGGGCGCAGCGCCCGATAGAGCTCGGGCGGCTGGTCGAGCTCGGCGGCGAGCTCGCCGATGTCGGGGTCGGGCTCCCAGCCGAGCACCGGCCGGTCGGGAAGCGGCAGCAGGTCGCCGTCCTCGGTCGCCTCCTCGATCGCCTCGGGATCGTCGAACACCTCGGTCTCGTTCTCCGGGTGAAAGACCTCCTCCATCGTCGCTTTGTTGGTCGCCAGCTCGGCCGTGCTCACGAGGAGCTCGGGGTCCTCGCGGTAGAGCCGCAGGATCTCCCGCGAGGCGAGCACCTTCCACAGGTAGTCGGCCGACTCGTCGCCGAAGCCGCTGAGCAGCTCGTAGGCATCGCGCTGCGAGTCGAGCCCGGAGTCGAAGTACACCTGCGGGTAGGAGAGCCGCCGCGCGGCGACCAGCTCGCCGATCGGGACGGACTCGCCCGCGCCCGCGTAGGCGCGCAGGACGCTCTCCAGGTTGCCGATTCCCATGTGGTACGAGACGACCGCGAGCTGCTCGTCGCCGAAGCGATCGCCGGCGATCGCCAGGTAGAGCGCGGCGCCGTCGATCGCTGCGCCCGGGTCGAACCGCTGGTCGACCCGGGCGCGCTCGGCCTCGAGCCGATCGGTCTCGGCGGGCGAGCCCGAGCGTGAGATCCGCTCCGTGATCTCGATGCTCGCCGCCAGGTCGACGGTCATCCCGAGCAGCTCGGTCGCGGTCGACGGGATGATCTGAGCGAGCCCGGAGGCCGACTCGGGGGTCGGGCCGGCGATCACGTTCGGACGGCCGGCGCTCTCGAGGAAGATCACCGCCTCCAATGTGTCGGCGTCGACCCCGTGGCGCGCGGCGGCGGCCTCGATCCGCTCGCGGTAGGCGGCGGTGCGCTTCGCCGACGCGACCACGCCGCCGGGGCTCATCTCGTAGATCACGTGCGAGACGCCGGTCGCCGCGCGCTCGGAGAGCTCCGCGCGCCGCGAGCGGTCCCACGCGAGCGGATCGGCCTCCGGCTCGGCGGCGGCACTCGCCTCGCGGGTGACCCGCGCCACCTGCAGCGCCAAGGGCTCGCGGTCGCCGAGGCCGAGGGCCAGCGCGATCGCCGCGATCCCGCCGGCCGCCGCGACCAGCAGCACCGTGCCGGCGACCGCGCGGGCGAAGATTCCCCTGCCGCGCTCGGAGTCGTGCACGGGCGCTCATGTTAGGCTGCCCGCCGTGGTCGCAAGAATGCGGACGCAGCTTCTCGCAACGGCGGTCGGCCTCGCCGCCGCGGTGGCCCTCGGCGCGGCCCCGGCCGCCGGCGCGAAGGCCAAGGGGTTCAGCTACGGGGTCACCGCGGGCGACGTCACCTCGAGCTCGGCGATCCTCTGGGCGAAGGCGACAAAGAGCGGCACCACCTACCTGCAGCTGACCGACAAGGGCGGCTTCGGTGCCTGCGACAAGGCGCACTCGGTTGCCGTGGTGAAGGCGAAGCAGAACAACGACAACACGGTGCAGGTGCTGGTCAAGAAGCTCGAGTCCGACAGGCGCTACAAGTACCGCTTCTGCATGCAGGGCGGGCGCAAGTCCGACACCGGCAAGTTCAGCACCGCCCCCGATGCGAACGACAGGGAGACGATCCGCTTCGGCTTCTCCGGCGACCAGGACGCCCGGCCCGAGCCCGGCCAGTCGCAGCCGTTTTGGAACAACTTCGAGATCTGGAACCGGATCCGCGACCAGGGCAACGACTTCAACGTGCTCATGGGCGACACCATGTACTCCGATACCGAGGTCCCCGGCTACGGCCGCGACGACGTCGCGCTCGACGGTGAAGCAGAAGTGGGAGGCCTACAGGACCAACCTGGCGATGAGGCCGTGGGCGCGGGCGCGCGGCTCGGCCGCCTACTACGCGCACTGGGACGACCACGAGTTCATCAACGACTTCGCCCCGGAGGCGGACACCTTCCCGCTCGGCGTCGGCCCCGTGAACATCAACGGCGAGGAGCTCTACCGGCGCGGCGTGCGCGCGTTCACGGACTACAACCCCGTCACCTACAGCGACAACAAGGGCATCTACCGCTCGGTGCGCTGGGGCAAGAACCTCGAGATCTTCTTCCTCGACGAGCGCTCGTTCCGCTCGCTCGCCTCCGACTACACGAGCGTCTGCGACAACCCGCCCGGAACCCGCGACTTCGCCCCGACCGCGCCGCAGAGCGTCCGCAGTGCGTTCGCGTCGATCGCCCCGTCGCTCGGCAACCCGGTCCCCCAGGCCTGCCTGGACTCGATCGAGGACCCCAACCGGACCCTCCTCGGCTCGAAGCAGCTGAAGCGGTTCAAGCGCGAGATCGCGGACTCGGACGCGACCTTCAAGGTGATCATGAACGAGCTCCCGATCCAGCAGTACTACATCGATCCCTACGACCGCTGGGAGGGATATGAGGCCGAGCGCCAGGCGGTGCTCCATCACCTCCAGGACAAGGTCGACAACGTCGTCTTCCTGACCGCCGACGTCCACGCATCGCTGGTCAACGACGCGCGCTTCAACACCCTCGGCCCCGGCGGGGTGCAGAACTCTGGGATCCTCGACGTGACCTCGGGCCCGATCGCGACCGCGAACTACTCGCTCGAGATCAGCGACGCGCTCGGTGTCCCGGCCGCCGGTGCCCTCACGCAGAGCCTGTTCCTCAAGCCGCAGCCGCCCGGCGGCGTCGGGATGCAATGCGCCTCGATGGACCAGTTCAGCTACGCCCAGGTCGAGGTCACCAGGAGCCGGCTGACGATCGACCTGCTTGACATCGACGATGTGCCCGTGCTCGACACCGGCGACACCTCGGTGCCGGGGGCGCTGCCCTGCGGGCGGATCGTGATCCCGAAGCAGTAGCGCCGCGCCGGCAGGGGTTCGGCCCGATGCGGACCGCGGCGCGCTTTCCAGTCCTCGACCGGACGGCCGGTCACTACGAGAGCTTCTACCTGAAGACCGCCCGGCCCGGCGGCGGGCTCGCGGTGTGGATCCGCCACACGGTCCACAAGCGGCCGGGGGGCGAACTCACGGGCTCCGTCTGGTTCACGCTGTTCGACGGCGAGGCACCCGGCCCGCGGGCGACCAAGCTGACCGTGCCCGCAAGCCGGGTCTCCGCGCCCCCCGGCGGCTACATCGAAGTGGCGGGCGCGCTACTCGGCCCGGGCGTCGCTCGGGGCGACGCGCAGACGAAGGAGCTCGAGGTGAGCTGGGACCTGCGCTTCGACGACCGCGCCGACGCCTTCCGTCACCTCCCCCACGAGCGCCTCTACCGGGCGCGGCTGCCGAAGACCAAGCTGCTCTCGCCGCACCCCGACGCGCGCTTCTCGGGCGCGGTCACGGTCGCCGGAGAGCGGCTCGACGTCGACGCGTGGCCCGGGATGATCGGCCACAACTGGGGCGCCGAACACGCCGAGCGCTGGAGCTGGATCCAGGCGAACGAGTTCCGCGGCGGCGAGGGGTTCTTCGACGCCGCCCTCGGCCGGATCAAGGTGGGTCCGCTGACCACTCCGTGGATCGCCAACGCGGTCCTGGAGCTCGACGGCAAGCGCCACCGGCTCGGCGGGCTCGGCCGGATCCGCTCGACCCGGGTCCGCGACGAGCCCACCGGCTGCGTGTTCGAGCTCGCCGGCGACGGGCTCGAGATCCGAGGCGAGGTCTCATCGGCGGCTCGCAACTTCGTCGCCTGGGTCTATGCCGACCCCGTCGGGCCCGAGCACAACACGCTCAACTGCTCGATTTGCGACCTCGAGCTGACGGTCGCGCGCCGCGGCGCCGAGATCCGGCGGCTGCGGTGCATGGGCGCCGCCGCGTACGAGCTCGGGATGCGCGAGACCGACCACGGGGTGGCGCTGCAGCCGTACGCCGACGGTTGAGCGCCCGGATCGCGACCGTCCTTGCTAGCCGACGGCGAGGACCTCGAGCCGCTTGGCTTCGCCGCGCGGGGTCTCGAAGCTGACCTCGTCGCCCTCCTTGGCACCGAGCAACGCGGCGCCGATCGGGCTCTCGGCCGAGAGCTTGCCGGCCGCCAGGTCGGCCTCGAGAGCGTGCACGAGGGTGACCTCCTGGACCTCGCCGGCGCCCCCGTCGCGGTAGGAGACCACGGAACCGATCGCCGCCTCCTCCCCGCCGGCAGCCTCGGAGACCACCGCCTCGGCGAGATGGTGCTCGAGCACCCGGATTCGCGACTCGTTCATCGCCTGAGACTCGCGTGCGGCGTGGTACTCGGCGTTCTCCTTCAGGTCGCCGAACTCGCGCGCCGTCTTGATCGCCCGGACGATCTCCGGCCGGCGCTCCTCCTTCAGGTGCCGCAGCTCGGCCTCGGCCTTTGCCTTTCCTTCAGCGCTGATCGTCTTCCTCGCGGTCGCCATGGTGCAACGCAAGCTACCCAAATCAGGCGGCTCGACAGCGCCGCTGCTCGGCTGCGCCTCTAATCAGGCGGCTCAACAGCGCCGCGGCTCGGCTTCGCCTCGCTACGGGCTACCGTGGGTGGATGACACGCGCCAAGGCGGAGGCTCAATGCGCCCGGCTTGCCGCCGAGCATCCCGATCGCGAGACCCATCGCTGGCTCCCGCGTGAGGGGCCGGATGGCGACTGGTCCGTGGTCAAGGTCGGGTTGGCTCCCGTCGACCCGACCAGGACCGCCGAGACGCGCGCCGACGAGAAGCCGGCGACCGGCGACGACCCGCGCACGAGCGCGATGCGCAACCTCGGCCCGAACATCGGCCCCGGGATCTAGCCGGCTCCGGCGCTCAGCGGTGGGTGAACCGCGCCCAGGTCGACCGCAGGCCGAGACGCGAACGCAGGGTGTCGCCGGAGACCGTGCTCGAGCCCGAGCTGCCGACCACGCGCGCGCTGACGATCCGCGGCGATTTGCCGGTCTTCAGCACCGCGATCCGCTTCAGCTTGCCGTCGAAGAGGCCGTTGAGCTTCGACTCGAGCTCGTCGTCGGAGTAGCGCTCGGTCCAGTCGTGGACCGGCGAGGCATCGTCGAAGGGGTCGTCGACGGACTTCAGGTAGGGCACCGCGTTGCCGCCGGAGAAGCCGAACTCCGAGTTCTCGGTCCGCCCGCCGGAGGTCGAGAAGTAGTAGGTGATCGCGGGCTCGCCCCGGTAGGTGACGATCTGCTTCGCGGTCTTCGAGACGGCGCGATTGGTGGCCTTCGTCTCCGAGGCGCGCCCACCGTAAACCTGGCTGCGGGTGTCGGCGTAGTGGTCGAAGGGCCCGCTCTGCTCGGTCGCAAGGCCATAGGAGCGGGCGACCACGGCCTGCGCCTGGAGCGCCGCCGCCGGCCACGAGGAGGGGACCTCGTTCGCGACCACGCCCCTGACGTAGTCCTCCGAGCCGAGCTGGTTGATCACCAGCAGGTTCCCTCCGGTGGCGTGGGCGACGAGGCTCCCCCGGTAGCTGCCCAGGCCGGTGATCTTGATCCCACTCGAGGCCTTGCCCTCGCGCCCGCAGTTGGCGACCCGGCCGCCGCCCTGCCGGCGGAGGAGTACCTCGCCCGATTCAACGCCGAACGTGTAGTCGCGGCGCCGCTCGACCCGCTTGCCGCAGGCGCGCCCGGCACCGGTGAAGCGGACGGAGCCTTCGCCGGAGCCGAGCAGGACCCGGACGCTGCCGGTCTCGCGACCGAGCCTCGTGTGGACGTAGTAGTGGTCGACGATCTGCCGGTAGCTTCGCCCGCGCTCGGCGAAGCCGAAGGCGCCGTACTGGGAGAGCCCCACCCCGTGGCCGAAGCCGTGTCCCTTGACCGTCCACGATGCGCCGGACCCCGCCGGCGCGAGCAGCGCGGCGGCGAGGACGATCAGCGTGATCCGCTTTGTCGTAGTCAAGGTTGGACCCCCAGAGCCTCAACAGCGCTAGGGAGCGCGGAGTCGCGGCCGCGAGATCGGTCGATACGCTGCGACGAGATCGAGATGGAGGTCCGATGAGCAGCAGCCAGCGGGAGCGAGCGGTCCTCGACGAGGCGCCGAACCAGCTACTGATCGGCGGCCGGTGGCGCGACGCGAGCGGCGGCGCGAAGCTCGCGGTCGAGGACCCCTCGACCGGCGAGACCCTCTGCGAGATCGCCGACGCGACCCCGGACGACGCCCAGGCGGCGATCGACGCCGCCTGCGACGCCCAGCCCGAGTGGGCCGCGACCCCGCCCAACGAGCGCTCGGAGATCCTCCATCGGGCGTTCGAGGCGCTGACCGAGCGGGCCGACGACCTGGCGCTCCTGATGACCTTGGAGATGGGCAAGGCTACGCCTGAGTCGAAGGCCGAGATCGTCTACGCGGCCGAGTTCTTCCGCTGGTTCTCGGGGGAGGCGCTGCGGATCGACGGGTACTACAAGACCGCCGGCAACGCCGCCTCCCGGGTGCTCGTGATGCGCCAGCCGGTCGGCCCCTGCTACTTCATCACCCCCTGGAACTTCCCCAACGCGATGGGGACGCGCAAGATCGGCCCCGCGGTCGCGGCCGGCTGCACGATGGTGGTCAAGCCCGCGCAGCAGACGCCGCTGTCGATGCTCGCGCTGGCCAAGCTGCTCTCCGATTGCGGGCTCCCCGACGGGGTGCTGAACGTCGTCACCGGCTCCTCCTCGAGCGAGATCTCGAAGCCGATCATCGGCGACCCGCGGCTGCGAAAGCTCTCCTTCACCGGCTCCACCGAGGTTGGGCGAAAGCTGATCGCCCAGGCCGCCGACAACGTCCTCAAGGTGTCGATGGAGCTCGGCGGCAACGCCCCGTTCCTGATCTTCGACGACGCCGACCTCGACGATGCGGTCGAGGGCGCGATGATCGCGAAGATGCGCAACATCGGCGAAGCGTGCACCTCGGCCAATCGCTTCCACGTCGCCGAGGGCGTCGCCTCGGAGTTCGCCGAGAAGCTCGGCGAGCGGATGGGCGCGCTGCGGCTCGGTCGCGGGACCGAGGAGGGCGTCGACGTCGGCCCGCTGATCGACGCTGACCAGCGCGAGAAGGTCTTCTGAGCTGGTGGCCGACGCCGTCGACAAGGGGGCGACGTGCGTCGTGGGCGGCAAGCGGCGCGATGGCGCCGGCTACTTCTTCGAGCCCACGGTGCTCGGCGACGTCCCCGACGACGCCCGCGTGCTCTCGGAGGAGATCTTCGGGCCGGTCGCCCCGGTGAAGGGGTTCGGCTCCGAGGAGGAGGCGATCGCCGCCGCCAACGACACCGAGTACGGCCTCGTCGCCTACGTCTACACCCGCGACTTGAAGCGGGCGCTGCGCGTCTGCGAGGGCCTCGAGACCGGGATGATCGGCCTCAATCAGGGCATGGTCTCTAACGCCGGCGCCCCGTTCGGCGGCGTCAAGCAGTCGGGCATCGGCCGCGAGGGGGGCAACGAGGGCATCCACGAGTTCCTCGAGACCAAGTACGTGGCGATCAACCTGTGAGGGCACTTGCGCACCCCCGCCGCGGCGGGTTAGAGTCGGCCTGATCCGGCGGCTCCGGCCAGGGGGGACGCCGGCCGACAAGGAGGAGATCAGATGGAGGGTTCGACCGGCGGCTACGACCTGGAGGGAAGCCTGCTCGAGGCGTGCTCCTGCGGGGTGCTCTGCCCGTGCTGGATCGGCGAGGATCCCGACGGCGGCACCTGTGACGCGTTCAACGCGTACCACCTCGACCGCGGCACGATCGACGGGGTCGACGTCAGCGGGCTCAACTTCGTCCGCGTGGTCAAGATCCCGGGCAACGTGCTCGAGCCGAAGAGCTGGACGCAGGTGGTCTTCATCGACGACGACGCGAGTCCCGAGCAGGAGCGCGCCCTGGTCGACGCTTACAGCGGCAAGCTCGGCGGACCGCTCGCCGACCTCGCCGGGTTGATCAAGGAGACCCTCGCGGTCGAGCGGGCGCCGATCTCGCACCAGATCACGGATGGCGCCGGGACGCTCAAGATCGGTGACTTCGTCTACTCCGAGATGCACCCCTACGAGGGGCCCGACGGGACCACGACAACCCTGCGCGACTCGCTGTTCTCGACCGTGCCGGGCTCGCCGGCCTACGTCGCGGTGGCCGACAAGCACAAGGTCGACCTGCCGCAGTACGGGATGACCTGGGAGCTCGACGGCCGCAACGCGATCCAGGCGGACTACAAGCTCTCGCACGCCGGCTGAGCGGTCCGGAGCCGGCGACGGAGGCGACAGCCGCACAGCCCCGCGGACTGGGCGCGGCCCGTATCGGCCGGGTGCCGCGGGTCGTCGTGCTCGCGATCGCGGGAGCCTGGGCGCTGGCGATCGTCGCGCAGGGAACCGGCACGGCCGCCCTGCTCCACCATGACGCCCTGATCGAGCGCGACCTGCCCGGCGGCGCGGCGCTCCTCGTCTCGGTGGTCGCCTGGCAGGCGATGATCGCTGCGATGATGCTCCCGTCGAGCCTGCCGATGGTGCGGCTGTTCGACGCCGTGTCGGCCAACCAGGGGCGGCAGGGAGCGATCATGGGCGCCTTCCTCGGCGGTTACGCCCTGGTCTGGACCGCGTTCGGGGGCCTCGCGTTCATGCTCGATGCCGCCCTGCACGAGCTCGTCGCGGGCTCGCCGTGGCTGGAGTCGCGGCCCTGGTTGATCGCCGGGCTCGTCCTCGTCACCGCCGGCGCCTTTCAGTTCACCGCGCTCAAGGACCGCTGCCTCGAGAAGTGTCGCAACCCGGGGCTCTTCCTCATGCGCCGCTACCGGCGCGGCGCCGGCGGCGCGTTCGAGCTCGGCCGGGACCACGGCCTCTTCTGCCTCGGATGTTGCTGGGCGCTGATGCTGGTCATGTTCGCCGCCGGGATCGGCAACCTCTGGTGGATGGCCGCCTTGACCGCCCTCATGGTCTACGAGAAGACCGCGCAGCGCGGCGACCGCTTGGTCGGGGTCACCGGCGCGGTGTTCCTGGCCTGGGGCGCGCTCGTCCTCGCCCATCCCGCCTGGCTACCGGAGGTGTTCGCGGGCTCGGTCTGACCCCTCGAGCGCCACGGCGCCGTGATGGGCGGATAACGATGAACTACGCAACGTTTTCCGCCCGTCGATGCGGATGCCCGGCTAGCGGCCGAGCAGCTGGCTCAGCAGCCCGGGGGCGGAGCGGCGCTTCTCGAGGTAGCACTGGTGGTACTCCTCAGCGCGCCAGAACGGCTTCGCCGGCTCGATCTCGGTCATGATCTCGCCGCGGTGGCGGTCGCGATTGGCGTCGAGCACCCTGCGGGCGGTCTCGGCCTGGGCCTCGTCCTCGGTGAAGATCACCGAGCGGTACTGCCAGCCGACATCCGGCCCCTGGCGGTTGAGCTGGGTCGGGTCGTGGATGTCGAAGTACCTCTGGACCAGGTCCTCGTAGGCGATCCGGCTGGGGTCGAACTCGACCTGGACGACCTCGACATGACCGGTCTCGCCGGTGCACACCTGCTCGTAGGTCGGGTTCTCGAGCTCGCCCCCCTCGTAGCCGACGGCCGTGTGAATGACGCCGTCGAGCGCGCGAAAGTTCTCCTCGACCTGCCAAAAGCAGCCCGCGCCGAAGGTCGCCTTCTCGGTCCCGGTGGTCTCGTTTGCGGTGTTTTCGGTCATGTCATTGGGTCTCCGGAGGCGGTCCGCCGTTACGCATCAGCCGTGCGGGCGCGCCATCTTGACGAAGTCGAGTGCCTCCGCGAGCACCGAGTCATCGACGCCGCGCTCGGTCGCCACCTCGCGCACCGTGCGGTTGGAGCTCGCCGCCTCCTTGACGATCTCGGCCGCGCAGTCGTACCCGATGTGCGGGGTAAGCGCCGTCGCGACCTGCAGCGTCGACTCGGCGTGACGCTGGAGCATCTCCTCGTTGGGCTCGATGCCGCTCACGCAGCGGGTGTCGAGCAGCCGCGCCGCGGCGGCCAGCAGCTTGATCGAATCGAGCAGGTTGCGGGCGATCAGCGGGACCCTGACATTGAGCTCGAACTGCCCCTGGGTGCCGGCGATCGCGATCGCGGCGTCGTTGCCGATCACCTGATCGCCGACCTGGATCACGACCTCGGGGATCACCGGGTTGACCTTGCCCGGCATGATCGAGGAGCCCTTCTGCAGCTCGGGCAGGCGGATCTCGGCGAGGCCCGCTCGGGGGCCGGACCCCATCATCGCCAGGTCGTTGGCGATCTTGATCGTCGACACGGCCACGACCTTCAGCGCCCCGGAGAGCTCGACCAGCGCGTCGCGGTTGCCCTGGGCCTCGAACCGATCCTCGGGGGCCGAGATCTCGATTCCCGTCGCCTCTGCGAGCTTCGCTCGCACGCGATCGGCGAACTCGGCGTGCGTGTTGACCCCGGTCCCGGTCGCGGTACCGCCCAGCGGGAGCTGGCCGACGCGACCGAGCGTGTCGCGGACCCGTTCGGCGCCGAGGCGGATCTGGGCGGCGAAGCCGGCGAACTCCTGGCCCAGGGTGACGGGGACCGCATCCATCAGATGGGTGCGGCCCGACTTGACGTGATCGGAGAACTCGTCGGCCTTCGAGCTCAGCGTCGAGGCCAGCGCGTCGAGGGCCGGCAGCAGGTCGTCGCCGACCTCGGCGAGCGCCGCGAGGTGGACCGCCGAGGGAAAGACATCGTTCGACGATTGGCCCATGTTCACGTGGTCGTTGGGGTGGGCGCCGTCGCCGGCGAGGTTGGCGATCACCTCGTTGGCGTTCATGTTCGACGAGGTGCCCGAGCCGGTCTGGAAGACGTCGATCGGGAACTGTTCGTCGTGCACGCCCTCGCCGACCGCGTCGCCAGCCGCGGCGATCCGTTCGGCGACGTCGGAATCGAGCTTGCCGAGCTCGGCGTTGACCCGAGCGGCCGCGCCCTTGATCCGGCCGAGCCAGTGGATCACGGGCGCGGGCACCGGGTTGCCGGAGACCGGGAAGTTCTCGACCGCCTTCGCGGTCTCCGTGCCCCACAGCTGCTCGGTCAATCGGGCCTCCGCCATCGGTTCAGCTCCTGGGTTGAGGCTATCGCCCGCGACCCTGACTAGTCGCCCCGGTGGCGTTCGCGCCAACGCCGCGCCTTGGCGCGGTTGCCGCAGTCACCCATCTCGCACCAGGTGCCCGAGCGGTTGCGCGAGTGGTCGTAGAAGGCCCACAGGCAGTCATCCGCCAGGCAGGCCTTGAGCCGCGCCCAGGTGCGTTCGTTCATCGAGCCATGGACGATCGCCAGCAGCCGCGCGATCGCCGCGTCGACGCCGCCGCAGCGTGTCACCAGGGCGGCGCCGTCCGGGTCGAAGCGCAGGCCGACCGCGGCCTCCGCCGACTGCTCGTTGAGCACCGCGAGCGCCTCCGGCGCCACCGGGTCGCCGGAGTTGTTCGCCAGCAACAGGCGGCGCAGCGCCTCGCGGACCTCGACCAGCCGGCTGCGGTCCTGCTCGGTGATCGTCCGCTCGCCGCCGTCCAGCCCGTGGGCGGCGAGCCAGGCGGCCGCTGCGGCCGGCGTGGCGAGGGCGTCGGTGTCCTCCTCGACGTCCCACGTGTTGACGAACTCGCGCACGAGCTCGAGCTCGGCGGGTGCCGTCTGATCGGTCGGCATAACCATCATTCTACATACAGAGGTTATGATGTGCTATAACTATCTAAAGCAGTTGACCGGTTAGGAGGCCGTGATGCACCCGACTCTCATGCTCATGTTCATGGACGCGACCCGGACCGAGCGCGAGCGGATCAGCCGCTCCGGCCGGCCCAACACGAGCCGCATGCGGATGCGGCGGTCCCGCGGCGAACGGCGCTAGCCGCTCAGCCGTCGGCCTGGCCGGCGGCGTAGCCCTCGCCGAACGAACGCTCGAAACCGGCCTCGAACGGCTCGCCGTCGGGGCCGGTATAGCGTGCGGCGGAGTCCAGCCGCAGGACGAGGTCCCGGTGGATTCCCGACGTTCCCGACGCGCCCTCCTGGACGGCGCCGACGAGATAGCCGAGGCGGACGATCGCCTCGGCGTCACCGGATCGCCGGATCTCGGCGTTGAGCCGGGACGCAGCGTCCACCACGGACTTGCCGACGGTCTGCAGCGCACCGGAACCCTGCTCGGCCACCAGGCATGCGCTGATCGCCGTCTCGCCGTCCAGCCGCACCTCAGCGGGCGCGTCCTCGAGCGCATCCAGGTACGTCGACGCGGGCGAGAGGCACGCGACCGGGGTCTCGGGGGCATCGGGCGACCCACAGGCGGCCAGCGCCAGCACCGCCCCAACCCCTGCCAGGGTGAGCTTCGTCCGCACCCGTCCATCGTAGGGCGCCGCGTGCCGGCTGGCCGACGCGGTCGGCGCGCGGGTACGTTGGCCGCGTGGGGGCGGCCACCGCGCGGGACCCCGACGACATCCTCGTGGTCTGGTGAGGCACTCTTAGAATCCGCTGCTTGCCGGGCTTTCGCGCAGTCGATCCGAAGCAGTCGTTCCCCGAGCTCGAGGAGGCGGTGCTCGAGCGCTGGCGCGCGGATGACGTCTTCGCCCGCCAGCTCGCGCAGCGACGCGATGCCGGCGCGCCGATCTGGAGCTTCTACGACGGGCCGCCGACGGCGAACGGCAAGCCCGGGGCCCACCACGTGCTCGCCCGCGCCTTCAAGGACGTCTACCCGCGGTACCAGGCGATGCGGGGCCACTACGTCCCGCGCAAGGCGGGCTGGGACTGCCACGGCCTCCCGGTCGAGCTCGAGATCGAGAAGGAGCTCGGGATCGCGTCGAAGGTCGAGATCGAGGAGTACGGGATCGCCGAGTTCAACCAGCGCTGCCGCGAGTCCGTGCTGCGCTACGTCGAGGACTGGAACCGGCTCACGGAGCGGATCGGCTTCTGGATCGACCTCGACGACCCCTACGTGACGATGACCAACGAGTACATCGAGTCGGTCTGGTGGGGACTCCGCCAGATCTGGGATCAGGGACGTCTCTACGAGGCCTACAAGGTCGTCCCGTACTGCCCGCGCGACGGCACGGCGCTCTCCTCGCACGAGGTGGCGCAGGGCTATCGCGACGTCGAGGACCCGTCGGTCTACGTGAAGCTTCCCGTGACCTCGGTTCCGCCGGCGGACGAGATCCCCGAGAACTCGGTCCAGGTCGGCGACAGCCTGCTGGTCTGGACGACCACCCCCTGGACCCTGATCTCGCACGCCGCGGTCGCCGTGGGCGCCGAGATCGAGTACGTGCGTGCGCGGCTCGGCGACGAGGTCTTCATTGTCGCCCGACCGCTGCTCGAGCGCGTTCTCGGTGAGGGCACGGAGGTGCTGGCCCACGTCCCGGGCTCGGCGCTCCAGGGCATCCGCTACGAGCCCCCGTTCGACTACATCAAGGGTGAGGATTTCGGGCCGCTGGGCCACTCGGTGCTGATCGGCGACTTCGTCTCGACCGAGGACGGCACCGGCCTCGTCCACACCGCGCTCGCCTTCGGCGAGGACGACTTCAGGCTCGGCGAGCAGTACGGCATGACCCTTCAGAACCCGGTCCGGCCTGACGGCACGTACGACGAACGGGTCCCCGACTTCCAGGGCAGGATGGTGTTCGAGCACAACGCCGAGATCGTCGAGACGCTCCGGGAGCGGGGCCGGCTCTTCCGCGCCGAGGTCTACGAGCACTCCTATCCTCACTGCTGGCGCTGCGGGACGCCGCTCCTCTACTACGCGAAGTCGAGCTGGTACATCCGCACGACCGATGTCCGCGACCGGATGCTGGCGGAGAACGAGACGATCGGCTGGCGGCCGGAGCACGTGAAGCACGGCCGATTCGGTAAGTGGCTCGAGGGCAATGTCGACTGGGCGCTCTCGCGTGAGCGGTACTGGGGCACGCCGCTGCCGGTCTGGGAATGCGAATCCCCCGATTGCGACGGCACGCTTCTGCGCCGGATCGGTGGCGGAGCTGCGCGAACGCGGCGGCGAAGTCCCCGACGACCTGCATCGGCCCTACATCGAAGACGTCGTCCTGCGCTGCGAGTCCTGCGGCGGCGAGATGCGCCGCGTCGAGGAGGTGATCGACGCCTGGTTCGACTCGGGCGCGATGCCGTTCGCGCAGTTCCACTACCCGTTCGAGGGCGAAGACGAGTTCCGCGAGCGGTTCCCGGCCGACTACATCTGCGAGGCCCAGGACCAGACGCGCGGCTGGTTCTACTCGCTGCTCGCCGAGGCGACTCTGCTCTTCGACCGAGACCAGCTACCGCAACTGCGTCTGCCTCGGGCTGATCTCGGACCCGGAGGGACAGAAGATGTCGACGAGCCGTGGCAACGTCGTCGACCCCTGGGCCGTGATCGACACCCACGGAGCTGACGCGTTTCGCTGGTACTACCTGAGCTCGCAGCAGCCCTGGGCCGGCTACCGCTTCAACGACGGACACAGTCGGCGAGTCGCTCCGCCAGTTCCTGCTCACGCTCTGGAACACGTACGCGTTCTTCGTCCTCTACGCGAACGCGGAGCGCCTCGGGCCGGAGGACTTCACCGGCGCCGACCGACGGCGCGGAGGCTCTCGGATCGATGGGCCGTCTCGCGGCTCCAAGGGCTCAGCCGCACCGTGATCGAGCGCATGGACGACTTCGACTGCACGACCGCGGGCCGCGCGATCGCCGCCTACGTCGACGAGCTCTCCAACTGGTACGTGCGGCTCAATCGCCGGCGGTTCTGGGACGGCGACGCGGCGGCGTTCGCGACCCTGCGCCACTGCCTGATCGAGGTGGCGAAGCTGCTCGCGCCGTTCACCCCCTTCGTCGCCGACGAGATCCACGCCAACCTCACCGGCGACGGCGACTCGGTCCACCTCGCCGACTTCCCGGAGCCCGACCCCGAGCTCGCCGACGGCGAGCTCGAGGCCGGGGTCGAGGCGGCGATGCGGGCGATCGAGCTCGGGCGGGCGGCGCGCGCCCAGGCGAAGGTCAAGAACCGCCAGCCGCTGCGCCGGGCGGTGATCGTCGCCACCGACAGCCGAGCGGGCCGAGATCGAGCGGCTGGCCGAGCTGGTGCGCGGCCGAGCTCAACGTCAAGGAGCTCGAGTTCGTCTCCGAGGAGGGCGAGCTGGTCCGCTACGCGGTCAAGCCCAACTACCGGACCCTCGGTCCGCGGTTCGGCAAGGCGATGCCTCAGGTGGCGGCGGCGGTCGAGGCGCTCGACCCCGACCACGTCGCCGAGGCGATCCGCGGCGAGCGGCGGATCGGCGTCAACGTCGACGGCTCACGACCACGCGCTCCAGCCCGAGGACCTGACGCTGGTGATGCAGCCGCTCGAGGGCTATGAGGTCGAGGCCGAGGCGGGGCGGGCGGTGGCGCTGGCGCTCGAGCTCGACGAAGAGCTGGTGCGGGAGGGACTCGCCCGCGAGATCGTGCACGCGGTCCAGAACGCGCGCAAGCGGGTGGGGCTCGACGTCTCGGACCGGATCGCCCTGACGCTCGGCGGCGACGCCGGCCTGGTCGAGGCGGCGCGCGCGCACGAGGCCTACGTCGCCGGCGAGGTGCTGGCGACGTCGGTCAGCTACGAGGCGGCGGAGCCCGCGGCGTCGGCGACGATCGAGGGCCGCGAGCTCGAGATCGGGATCGAGAAGGGCTCGCCTCGAGACCGACTCAGTTGACCTTGATCTTCATCTTCATCTGCTCGTGGAGCGTGCAGATGATCTTGTAGTTGCCCTTCTTCTTGAACTTGTGGGTGAAGTTGACCCCGTCGGCGTCGGTGGCGCCGGAGGCGAAGCCGGGCCCCGGGCCCTTCTTCTTGACCACGTCGTGCTCGTCGCTGCCGGTCCAGTTGAACTTCACCTTCGTGCCCTTGGAGACCGAGAGGCTGGACGGGCTGAAGAAGTCGTCGCCCACCTCGACCGTCTTCGAGGCGCGCCCGCTGGCGAGGGCGACGGTGAGCAGCGCCGCGGCCGCGGCCAGCGTGAGGAGGAGTGTCAGACGTCGTCCCATGATCACACCAGGGCCGGCTCGAGCTCGGCCTCGAGGCGTCGTTTCGGCAGCGCCCCGACGATCCGCTTCGCCTCGGCTCCGTCCCGGAACAGGATCAGGGTCGGGATCGAGAGCACCTCGTAGCGGCCGGCGGTCTGCTGGTTGTCGTCGACGTTGAGGCTGACGATCCGCAGCTCTCCGTCGCGCTCCGCCGCCATCTCCTCGAGGATCGGGTGGACCACGCGGCACGGCCCGCACCAGGGCGCCCAGAAGTCGACCAGGACCGGTGCGTCGGCATCGAGTACGTCGGTCTGGAAGGTGGCGTCGGTCACGTCCGGGAGTGTGCCTGTCACTTAGGTCTCCTAACCCTCATCTACGGCTATCGATGCTGTCTCGGATTGAGCGGGTTTCGCTACTTCAGAAAATATAGTACCGGCCGCAAGCGCCGGACCCGAACAATAAGCGATTACGGCCGGCGCCTGGAGAGTCGCATCACCGGCACCCGCAACGCGGCCTCGAGCACGATCGACCCGGTCATCTTCGACTCGCCGACGCGGCGGTCGCGAAACACGATCGGGACCTCGACCACGCGGAATCCGGCGCGCACGGCGCGATACGTGGTCTCCACCTGGAACGCGTAGCCGAGCGAGGGGATCGTCTCCAGCCCGATCGCTTCGAGCGCCGCTCGCCGGAAGACCTTGAAGCCGCCGGTCAGGTCGCTGATCCCGAGGCCGAGCAGGGTGCGGGCGTAGGCGCTGCCACCGCGGCTGATCAGCCGCCGAACCGGGCCCCATTCCGCGACGCCGCCGCCGGCGACGTAGCGCGAGCCGAGCACCAGGTCGGCCTCCTCGGCGACGGCGAGGAGCCGCGGCAGGTCGGCCGGGTCGTGCGAGAAGTCGGCGTCCATCTGCACGACCAGCTCGGCTCCCGCCGCGAGCGCCGCTCGGAAGCCGGCGACGTAGGCGGGGCCGAGGCCGAGCTTGCCGGCGCGGTGCAGGACCTCGACGTCGTCGTGGGTCGCGGCCAGCCGGTCGGCGATCTCGCCGGTGCCGTCCGGGGAGGCGTCGTCGACGACCAGCACTCGGCGGTCCGCCGGCAGCCGCTCGCGGATCGCGGCCACGATCGGCTCCAGGTTGGCGGCCTCGTTGTAGGTCGGCAACACGAGCCAGACCGGTTCGTTGGCGGGCACGCGAGCAATCTAGAGTCCGGCCGATGCCGATGCGAAACGCCGAGATCGCCGCCGCGATGGCCGAGCTCGGGACCCTTTACGAGCTCGACGGCGCCAACCGCTACCGGGTGATCGCCTACCAGGAGGCGGCGCGGGTGATCCGCCAGAGCCCGGTCTCGGTCGAGGAGCTGGCGCTCGCCGGCAGGGCGAGCGAGCTGCCCGGGATCGGGGCGACGCTCCAGGAGAAGATCGTCGCCCTGGTCGACGACCGGCGAGATCCCGGCGGCGGCGAAGCTGAAGGCCAAGTTCCCCGCCTCGCTGATCGAGGTGACGCGGATCCCGGGCCTCGGCGCGAAGACCGTGCGCAAGCTCTACGACGAGCTCGGCGTCGACCACGCTCGACGAGCTCCGCGAGGCGGCCGCCGGCGAGCGGATCCGGGCGCTCAAGGGACTCGGACCGAAGGCCGAGGAGAACGTGCTCGAGGCGCTGGCGAAGCTCGGCGAGGAGGGACCGGCCGAGCGGCTGCTGCTCTCCGACGTGCTCCCGGTCGCCGAGGAGCTGGCTGCGACGCTCCGCGCCCACCCGGCCTCGGACGCGGTCGAGGTCGCGGGCTCGGCGCGGCGGCGGGCCGAGACCTGCAAGGACATCGACCTGATCGCGACCGCCGAGCGACCCCGAGGCGCTCGCGGTGGCGCTGACGGAGCACGAGCTCGCCGCCCAGGCGGGCTCCGCGGGCAGCTCGGGCGCCAGGATCACGACCTACAACGGGATCTCGGTCGACCTGCGGATCGTCGAGCCGGACGCCTACGGCAACCTGCTCCAGCACTTCACCGGGTCGGCGGCAGCACAACGTCGACCTGCGCGAGCGCGCCGTGCGCATGGGGCTCTCGGTCTCCGAGCACGGCGATCGCTGGAGACCGAGTCCGGGGAGGTCGGGCGCTACGCGACCGAGGCGGAGGTCTACGAGCGGCTCGGGCTCGCCTACATCGAGCCCGAGCTGCGCGAGGGAGACGGGGAGATCGCGGCCGCCGCCGAGGGCGAGCTGCCCGAGCTCGTCGACCCAGGACGACATCCGCGGCGACCTGCACTGCCACACCACGCTCTCCGACGGCCGCAACACGCTCGACGAGATGGCCGAGGCGAGCGCAAGGCTCGCGGCTACGCCTACCTCGCGGTCACCGATCACTCGGCCAGCCACGGGTTCGGCAACCACGTCACCGCCGACCAGCTGCTCGAGCGGGTCGAGGAGATCGAGGCCTATAACGCCTCGTCGCAGGGGCGCTTCCGGCTGCTCGCGGGCTCGGAGGTCAACATCGGCACCGACGGCTCGCTCGACTACGACCCCGAGGTGCTCGAGCGACTCGACTGGGTCGTCGCGAGCGTCCACACCTCGTTCCGGATCTCGGCGAAGAAGATGACCGAGCGGGTGATCGCCGCGATCGAGAACCCGCACGTCGACTGCATCGGCCACCTGACCGGGCGCCTGATCGGCAGGCGCGAGCCCTACGAGATCGACGTCGAGGCGGTCGCCGCGGCCGCGGCCGAGCACGGACGCTGCATCGAGATCAACGGCAACCCCAACCGCCGCGACCTCTCGGAGGCGCACGCCCGGCTCGCCGCCGACGCCGGCGTGGCGATCGTCGTCAACACCGACGCCCACGGCGTCGACACGCTGGCGAACATGCAGCTACGGGATCGCGACCGCGCGCCGCGCCTGGCTGACCAAGGCCGACATCGCCAACACGCGGACCTGGAAGCAGCTCCTGAAGCTGCGCGGCCGGACGGGGTAGGTCGCGCCACCACCCACGATCCCCGCAACTAGTTCGCTATGCTAATTAGCAATGGTAAGCTACTTCCACATCGTCGCTGAGGTCGTCGAGATCGCTGCGCGGCTTGCGGCTGGCGGTCGTGCGCACGGCGCGGCGGCTGCGCCAGGACGCGCTCGAGGGCGAGGGCGGGCGTCCTCAGCCCCACGCTGACGGCGGCGCTGGCGACGGTCGAGGCCCACGGCCCGCTGACCCCGAGCGAGCTCGCCGAGCGCGAGCGGGTCCAGCGGCCGACCGCGACCCGGATCGTCGCCAGGCTGGTCGAGCTCGGGCTGGTCACCCGCACCCCCGACCCGGCCGACGGCCGCGGCTTCCTGGTCGCGCCGACCGCCGAGGGGCGAGCGCTGCTGCAAGCGGCTGCGCGGCCGCAAGAACGCCTACCTCGCGAAGCGCATGCGCGACCTCGATCCCGACGAGGTCGCGACGCTGGAGCGCGCCGCGGAGATCCTCGAGCGGCTGCTCGAAGAGGACCGCGACGTTGAGCGCCGCGCTGCGCAGGTCCTTCACCTCGCTCCAGATCCCCAACTACCGGCGCTACTTCGCCGGCCAGATCGTCTCCCTGAGCGGCAACTGGATGCAGATGGTCGCCGAGATGTGGCTGATCCTCGAGCTCACCGGCAGCGGCGTCGCGGTCGGGGTCACCTCGGCGCTCCAGTTCCTGCCGATCCTGCTGTTCGGCGCCTGGGGCGGCGTGCTCGCCGACCGCTGGCCGAAGCGCTCGCTGCTGATCGTCACCCAGGCGACGATGGCGGTGCCGGCACTGGCGCTGTGGGGCCTGACCGCGGCGCGGCGCGGTCGAGCCGTGGATGGTGTTCGCCCTCGTCTTCGTCCGCGGCGCGGTCAACTCGGTCGACAACCCGACCCGCCAGAGCTTCGTGATCGAGATGGTCGGCGCCGACCGGGTCGTCAACGCCGTCGGCCTCAACAGCGTCCTGATCCACTCCGCCCGGATCCTCGGCCCGGCGGGCGCCGGGATCCTGATCGCCACCGTCGGCGTCGCGCCCTGCTTCCTGATCAACGCGTCGACCTTCGCGGCGATGATCGTCGCCCTGCGCGGCATGGACCCGCAGGCGCTCTCGACGCCCGGCTCGCGGACGCGCGAGCGCGGCGGCGTCGCGGCGGCGCTGCGCTACGTCCGCGGCGAGCCGGGCCTGCTGATCCCGCTGGCGATGATGGCCGTGGTCGGGACGCTGGCGTTCAACTTCCAGGTGCTGCTGCCGCTGCTCGGCCGCTTCACCTTCGACGGCGGCGCCGGCCGCCTACACCGCGCTCGCCGTGGCGATGGCGATGGGCTCGGTCGCCGGCGACGCTCGCGACCGGCGCCCGCGGGCGGGTCAGCGAGCGGCTGATCGTCGGCTCGGCGGTCGCGTTCGGGCTCTTCGCGCTGCTCGCCGCCGCCGCGCCCACCCTGCCGCTCGAGCTCGCTCGCCCTGGTTCCGCTCGGCGCTGGTCAGCGTCACCTTCGCCGCCGGCGTCAACTCGACCCTGCAGCTCGGCGCCGAGCCCGGAGATGCGCGGCCGGGTGATGGCGCTCTACTCGGTCGTCTTCCTCGGCTCGACCCCGATCGGCGGGCCGATCGTCGGCTGGCTCGCCGAGGTCGCGGGCCCGCGTTCGGGCCTGGTCCTGGCCGGGCTCGCGGCGCTGGCCGCCGGGATCGGGGGCTGCGATCGCCTTCGCCCGCCGCCGCGATCCCGAGTTCAGCGCCCTGCGCGCGGTCCGCGAGCGCGGCGCGCCCGGCCGCTCACCCGGCCTCGGCGGGCGGCGGCGGGGGTGGCTTGACCGAGGGGGCGCGGTCGCGGTAGAGGCCGGGCGTGCGGATCAGCCTCACCGGCTCGAAGCGCCGACGAGGGCTCGACGTAGAAGCGAACCCCGTCGCGCTCCTCGATCGCGGCGACGGCGTTCTCGCGACCGCGCCAGGCGAGCGCGATCAGGATCGCGTAGCCGGCGCCGATCGCGGCGACCTGCGGGGCGAACCAGCCCGCGATGCCGACCACGAGCGCGAAGGCGCCGATCGGCCACAGCCGCATGATCGCGATCCGGCCCGGGCTCTCGGGCGGCAGGCTGGTCGCGGTGCGCGCGCCTGCGAGCAGCCGCGCGATCGCCTCCGCCGCCCGCGCCGGGCGGCCGAGCCAGATGCCGATCGCGGCGGCGGCGACCCACCAGCCGGCCGGCGACGGCGAGCGCGAGCTCGTTGGCGTCCTGGTTGGCGACGACGACGCTGACCGCGCCGAGCGCGGTCGCGACGCCGGCCACGAGCAGGACCGAGACCCGCAGCAGGTCGCAGAACAGCATCTACAGGCTCCGCAGGAGCGTCGAGGAACGCCTCCGGCCCGCGCGACCACGAGGTCGGCGCGCGCGCTCGATCTCCGCCGGCGCCCTCGGCGCGAGGCGACCCCGACGCAGACCGCGTGCTCGAGCTCGCCCGCGTCGCGCGAGCTCGCGCAGGGCGGCGAACGCGTCGAGGTCGGTGCGGTCGTCGCCGCCGAACAGCGCGCGGCGCTCGCCGCCGCCTCGCGCGACCAGCCGGCGGACCGCGATCCCCTTGTGGACGGTCGGCGACCGGCCGCACCTCGAGCACCATGCGGCCGAAGTGCGGCACCAGGCCCTGCTCCTCCGCGAGCACCGGCGAGCTCGCGCGCCCGCTGCGCGGCAGTCTGCTCGTCGGCGGCGCCGCGCCAGTGGATCGCCTGGATCGGGCCCTTGTCCTCGAGCCGCAGGCCGACCCGCTCGCAGGTCGCTCCCAGTCGAGGCGCGAGACGAACCCGGCCGCCGCGCGGCCGCGGTGGCCGAGCGGCGGGGTCGAGCCGCGGCTCGGTCCTCGCCCGGGCCGCAGCAGCTCGAGCCCGTGGTTGCCGGCGTAGGTGAGCTGCGTCGAGGCCGACCATGCGCCGGGCGGCGCTCGCGCGGCGGCCGCTGACGCAGGCGACGAGCCGGTAGCGGCCGGCGAGCTCGGCGAGCACCGCCGGCGCCCGGGCGGGACGCGGCGCCGCCTCGGGATCGTCGACGATCGGCGCCAGGGTGCCGTCGATGTCGCAGAGGATCGCGGCGGCGCGCCGGATCGGCCCGCAGCGGCTCGAGGATCGGGTCGGCGGCCATCGCGCGGCCTAGTATCGCGGCGCATGGCCGCGCGACCGGCTCCTCAAGCTCGCCGCGATCGCGACCGCCGCGGGGGCGTTCAGCGGCATGTTCGGGGTCGGCGGCGGGACGGTGATCGTGCCGCTGCTGATCCTCTGGTTCGGCTACGGCGAGCGCGAGGCGACCGGGACCAGCCTCGCGGCGATCGTCGTCATCGCCCTGCTCGCGGCGATCGGCCAGGGCGCCTACGGCAACGTCGACCTGTCGAGGCGGCGCTCGTCGGCGTGCCCGCGGTCGGCGGCGTGGTCGCCGGGACGGCGCTCCAGCAGCGGGTCCCGGAGCGGGTGATCTCGCTGCTGTTCGCCGCTCCTGCTGATCGTCGTCGCGATCCAGCTCGTGGTCGGCTGATGGAGTACGTCGCTCGCGGCGACTCTTCGGCTTCGCCGGCGGCGCGGTCGGCGGCATGCTCGGGCGTCGGCGGCGGCGTCCTCTTCGTCCCGGCGCTCGCGATCTTCCTCGACGAGCCCCAGATCCGGGCCGAGGCGACCTCGCTGCTGGCGATCGTCCCGGTCGGCGCTGGTCGGCGCCTGGCGCCAGCACCGCTTCGGCAACGTCCGCCTGCGCGACGGCTGATCGTCGGCGCCCTCTCGCCGCTCGGCGTGCTCGCCGGCGTGCGTGCTCGCCAACGCCGTCTCCGAGCGCGTGCTCGAGCTCTCCTTCGCCGCCGTGCGTGCTGTTCGTCGCCGCTCAGTTCACGCAGGCGGACAGCCCGTGCTCGAGCGCGCCCTTGACCGAGGCGTCGAGCGCGTTGAGCCGGTAGAGCGCCAGCGCCTCGGGCGAGGCGAAGCCGTGGCCCGGGCCGCGGCGCGCAGCCTGCGCGCGCCGGGCCCGGCGTCCGGGCCGTGGTGGGAGAGCACGCAGTTGAGCAGCGCCAGCCGGCGCTCCGGCGCGAGCGTCGCGGCCGCGGCGCCGACGATCTCGGCGCCGAGCGCGAGGTGGCCGAGCAGCCGGCCCTCGTCGCTGAGCCCGAACTCGGCGCCGTAGGTGAACTCGCGCGCCTTGCCGACGTCGTGGAGGATCGCCGCCGCCATCAGCAGGTCGGAGTCGAGCCGCGGGTGCAGCGGGCAGATCTCGCAGACCAGCGTCGCGACCGCGACCGTGTGCTCGAGCAGCCCGCCGAGGTAGGCGTGGTGCGGCGCCGCGCGTGCAGGGCGCGCGGCGGAACTCGGCCGCCAGCGGGCCGCCGAAGACGACCGCCTCGACGACCGCGCGCAGCGCCGGGTCGTGGACCTCGCGCGCCAGGTGCTCGAGGAAGCCCTCGAGCTCGTCGACCGAGCGGTAGGCGGCCGGCAGGAACTCGGCCGGGTCGAAGCCGCCGGGCTCGAGCCGCCGGGCGTCGTCGATCTCGACCACCAGCTCGCCCGCGGAAGCGCTCGACCTTGCCGCGGACGGCGATCGCGTCGCCCGCCTCGAAGCGCAGGCCGATCCGGTCGGCGTCGCGAAAGGCGCGGCGCGGCGATCGTGCCGCTGCGGTCGCGCAGCCGCAGCGAGAGGTAGGGGGAGCCGTTGCGCGCGGTCTGGCGGTCCTTCGCAGGCAGGCGAAGCGGCCCTCGAACCGCTGGCCCGGGCGCAGCTCGGCGACCTGCGGGATGGATCTGGTGCGACGCGCCGCCTCCACGCCTTCGATCTTGACCGGCGACGCGGACGCGACCCGCGTCCGGGGCCGGGCGCGCGGCGTCGGTAGGCTCGCAAGCGTGGAGGCGTTGAAGTGGGAGGGAGATCCGCCCGAGCTGCGCTCGCCGGTCCTGGTCGCCGCGTTCGCGGGCTGGAACGACGCCGCCAGCGCCGCGACCACGGCGCTCGAGGCGGTCGCCGTCTCGCTCGACGCCGAGCGCGTCGCCGAGATCGATCCGGAGGAGTTCTACGACTTCCAGGTCACCCGGCCGACGATCCGGCTGACGCGAGGGCCAGACGCGCGAGGTCGACTGGCCCGGCGAACAGCGATCTTCGCCGCGGTCGCGCCGGCGCGCCGAGCGCGACCTGGTGCTGGTCTCGCGGGATCGAGCCCAACCTGCGCTGGCGGACCTTCGCCGAGGCCGTGATCGAGGCCGCCGAGCGGCTCGGCGTCGAGATGGTGGTCACGCTCGGCGCGCTGATCGCCGACGTCGCCCACACGCGCGCCGTGCCGATCACCGGCCTCGCCTCCGACCCGGAGCTGGTCGAGCGGCTCGCGCTCAGCCGCTCCAACTACGAGGGCCCGACCGGGATCGTCGGCATCGTCCACGACGCCTGCCGGCGCCGCGGATCTGACCTCGGCCAGCCTCTGGGCCGCCGTCCCCCACTACGTCGCCGCGGTCCCGAACCCGAAGGCGGCGCTGGCGCTGCTGCGCCGGCTCGAGGGCTTCACCGGGATCGCGGTCGAGGCCTCCGAGCTCGAGGAGGCGATGGACCGCTTCGAGAAGCAGGTCGACCGCGCGGTCGCCGCCAACCCCGAGATCGAGGAGCTCGTCCGCCGGCTCGAGGCCGAGCAGGACGACGAGGTCGAGCTCGAGGCCGAGCGACGTGCCCTCGGGCGACACGATCGCCCAGGACTTCCAGCGCTTCCTGCGCCAGCGCTCCGACGGGGACGACTGAGCCTGGCCGCGAGGCGCTGCGAGGCGCCGCCGCTCAGGCCTCGCTCGCCGGGCAGATCAGCCGGTAGTCGCACCAGGAGCAGATCTCGTGCGAGGGGCGCGGCTCGAAGTCCTGGCTCGTCGATCCCGTCGGCGACCTCGAGCACGGTGCGCTCGACCCGCTCGGCGTCGTCGGGCTCGCGGTCGACCGGGACCTTCTCGTCGGCGAGCACGTACCAGTAGCTGCCGAGCGTCGGCCTCGATCTCCCAGGCCTCGCGGGCGCCGAGCCGGTAGAGCGCGAGCTGGAGGTCGCCGGCGAGCTTCGGCCCGGCGCCCGGGTCGCCGGTCTTGTAGTCGATCAGCTCGTAGCCGCCGTCGGGAAGGCGGTCGACGCGGTCGACGCGGCCGCGCAGCTGGTGGGGGCCGATCGCGAAGGTGAAGTTGCGCTCGAGCCAGACCGGCCGCGAGCTCCGAGCGCGCGTGGCGCTCGTGGTAGCGGGCGAGCGCCGCGACGGCGCGGTCGCGGTACTGGAGCTCGTCGTCGGAGGCGCCGAAGCCCTGGCGCCGCCAGCCCGCCTCGAACAGGCCCAGCAGCCGGTCGAGGCCGCCCGCCGGCGCCGACATCGGCTCGACTCCGCCGGCCGCCGCCCGCAGCTCCTCGGCGTGGAAGCGCTCGAGCACCTGGTGGATCAGGATCCCGAAGCGCTGGTTGATCGTCGGCTCCTGCGGGATCGCGAAGACGCGCGCGAACTTGTACTTCAGCGGGCAGGTCCGGTAGAGGTCGATGTCGGAGGCCGAGAGGCCGAGGCCGCCCTCGCGCCGCGGCAGGAACTGCTCCAGCGAGGGCTCGCGCCGGGCGGCGACCTGGTCGCGGCGCGCGTCGCGCTCGCGCTCCTCGCCGAGCACGTACTCGTCGAGCGCCGAGGCCTCGATCGCGGTCCGCTGCTCGGGCGTGGCGACCCGGCCGAGGAGCTCGTTGATCGCGTCGATCGCCTCCGGCGCCGGCTCGTCGCCCGGGCGCTGGATCAGCGCCGCGAGCTTGACCAGCTCGAGGTAGCGGGCGACCGCCGGGTTGACGTCGTCGGCGGTGTCGAGGCGCATCTCCGAGAGCGCCGCGCCCGCCCGCCACGACGCCTCGAGCACCTCGTCGCGCAGCATCCGGTAGGTGGAGTGCAGGCCCTCGGCGGGGCCGAACAGCTCCTCCTCGTGGATCTCCTCCTCGGCCGCCGAGTGCCTCGCGCGCCGCCTGGTAGATCCGCGACGGCGCGCGTCGCTCGCCCTCCTCCGGCCGCTCGCGGCCAGCGAGAGCACCAGCGCCGGCCGGGCGCGGGTCATCGCGACGTGGGCGAGCAGCAGCCGCCGCTCGGTGGTCAGCTCGTCGCCCGGCTCGGGCAGCGCGCTCGCCGATCAGCTCGTCGGGGATCCAGCGCGTCCTCCCAGTGGCGGGCGGCGACCGCGCCGCTGCGCAGGCCGAGCAGGTAGACGTGGTCGAACTCGAGGCCCTTGACCTGCTCGGGCTCGGCGACCAGCACCGCGCCCGGCATCGGGCGGTCGCAGTCGTCGCCGCCGAGCTCGCCCGGCCTCGGCGACCGCGGTGAGGTGGCGGACGAAGTCGCGCGGTCGAGCCGCGCGGCTCGCGGCGCGCCCAGGCGGCGGCCAGCTCGGCCAGCCGCGAGAGGCTGACCAGCCGCTCGGCCGTCTCGGGGCTGGCGGCGAAGAGCCGGTGGCGGCGCAGGCCGACCCGCTCGATCAGCCGGCGGACGAAGACGTCGGCGCGCAGCTGCTCGAGCGCGTTCGCCGCGGCCCGGTGCAGGCGCAGGAAGGACTGGATCCGGTCGCGGGCCTCGGGCGGCAGCTGCGGGCTCTCGAGCGCCGCCTCGAGCGCCGAGACCATGTCGAGCTTGCGCCGGCGGGCGATCGTCGTCAGCGCGCGAGGTCGACCGAGCGCAGCTCGACCGGCGGCCGGGTCAGCGCCCGGACGACCGCCGCGGCGTCGTCGGGGTCGGCGAGCATCCGCAGCCAGGCGAGCGCGTCGCGGACCTCGGGGCGCTGGAAGAAGGCCGCGTCGCCGGCGAAGCGGAAGGGGACGCTGCGCTCCTCGAGCGCCGCCGCGACCAGCCGCCCTCGCGCCAGCCCGGCGCCGGCGATCACGCAGATCGCTCCGGCGCGCACCTCCCCGGCCGCGAGCAGGTGCTCGATCTCGCGCGCCACCGCCTGCGCCTGGGCGCGCTCGTTCTGCGCAGCGCCAGAACCGGGTCACGCCCGGCGTGCGCAGCGAGCCGCCGAGGTCGATCTCGACGGCGCTCCGGGTGGGCGGCGCGGAACGCCTCGAGCGCCGCCGCGCCGGCGCCGCGGAAGCGCCGCGATCGCCTGCGCCGGGATCGCAGGCGCAGACCAGGTTGCCGTGCGGCGCCGAGCGCCTCGAGCAGCGGCGCGGTGGGCGATCCCGCGTCCTCGAGCTCGTCGGCGATCACGTCGCCGAAGCGCTCCGCCGACCGCCGCCGCGACGTCGGCGCGGTTGGCTCAGCAGCCTGCCGAGCTCGAGCACGAGGTCGCCCCCGTCGAGGCTGCCGGCCTCGCGCAGGATCCGGTCGTGGCGGGCGTAGAGCTCGGCGAACTCGATCTCGCGCTCGGCCCGCTCGCGCTCGGCCGCGCTCGACGGCGGCGCGCTCGCGCGCGACCGCCCACTCGCGCAGCGCCGACGGGCGCGACCGCCTCGGCCTTGAGCACGTCGATCCGCCGCAGCAGGCGGGCGAGCAGCCCGGCCGGGTTGCCGCGGATCTCGTGGCGGCGCAGCGGCAGCTCGTCGAGGCGGTCGAGCAGGATCGCGAGCCGATCGGCCGGGCCGACGGTGGCGAAGAACGGGTCGAGGCCCGGCCTCGGTCGAGTGCTCGCGCAGCAGCGCCTCGGCCGCCTCCTCGTAGGTGCGGATCCAGAGCTCCTCGTGGGGGCGGTCGAGGAGCGTCTCGGCGCGCTCGCGAAGCCGGCCCGGGCGGCGCGCGAGCGGCTGAGAACGAGCACGTGCTCGGGCCGCGGCGCCGCGGGGCCGAGCGCCTCGAGCCGCAGCGCCAGGGCCTCGGTCCGGCCCGAGCCCGGCCGCGCCGAGGACCAGCAGCGGGCCCTCGCCGTGCTCGGCGACCGGCTTGCTGCGCATCGGTGGGCGTGTGGCCGTTCGGGGGCACCGTGCTACCTGTCTAGCATGGCCTGATGGCCGGATCGGAGCACGCCGGACTACCCACCGACGCCTGGCTCGGCGCCTGCCGGCGGATGGTCGCCGCGCAGGGCGACCTCTACGCGCGCACGCGCGGGATCCGCGCGCGCACCGAGTACGACGGGGTCGGCGAGGGCGGCGACCGCACGCTGGTGATCGACCGCCAGGCCGAGGAGATCGTCTTCGCCGAGCTCGAGGCGCTCCACCGGGCCGGCGCCCGGTTCACGGCGATCTCCGAGGAGCGCGGCGAGGTCGGTCTTCGGCGACGGCTCGTCGCCGGACGCGTCGTGATCGACCCGATCGACGGCTCGCTGAACGCCCGCCGCACGCTCCCCTCGTTCGCGCTCAGCGTCGCGGTCGCCTCCGGCCCCTCGATGGCCGACGTCGGGCTTCGGCTTCGTCCACGACTTCGGCGCCGGCGAGGAGTTCGTCGCCGAGCGCGGCGCGGCGCGAGGCTCGACGGCGAGCCGATCCTCGCGCGCGGCCCGGGCTACGGGCTCGAGGTGGTCGGCCTCGAGGCCGACGAAGCCGGAGCTGATCCTGCCGATCGTCGCCGGGCTGCAGGGCAAGGCCTATCGCTGCCGGGGCGTCGGCTCGATCGCGATCACGCTCTCCTACGTCGCCGCGGGCCGCTTCGACGGGATGCTCAGCGCCCGCGCCTGCCGCTCGGTCGACGTCGCCGCCGCGCAGCTGATCGCGCGCGAGGCCGGCGCGAGCGTCGAGTTCGGCGAGCGCGACCGCCGAGGACGCCGACCTCGGCCTCGACGCCCGCTTCCCGATCGCCGCGGCGCTCGACGAGGAGATGCTGGCGACGCTGCTCGAGGTCCAGCGCGACGCCGCCGCGACCAGGAACCGGCATGAGCGGGGTCGTCGACTGGGGTCTGGCCGAGCGCGTGGCCGCGGCGGTGATCGCCGGCCTTCCGCGGCTGCCGGGCGACGACGGTGGCCCGCCGGCGGGCGGGTACTCGGCCGCCGAGGTCCAGCGCGCCTGCGCGGAGGCGATCGAGGCCGCCGCCGGCTACGCGGGCCTGGGCGCCGTCGCCGAGCCGCCGACGGCCGAGCTGGTCGACCGCCGGGCAGTGGGCGCGGAACGCGCTCGCCACGCCTCGCCGACGCCGCCGCGCCGCTCGAGCGGCGGATCGCCGCCGACCTCGACGCTGCCGGGGCCGCTCGGGTCGTCGCCCGCCGCGGGGTCGGCGCCGCGGTCGGCACGGAGGCGGGGCTCGCCGCCGGCTACGCCGCGAAGCGGGTGCTCGGCCAGTACGACGTCGCCCTGTTCGGGCGCCCGCGCCCGGCGCGGCTGCTGTTCGTGGCCCGAACCTGGACGCGCGCGAGACGCAACCTCGACGCCGATCGCGAGCTCTTCCTGCGCTGGGTGGCCCTGCACGAGACCACGCACGTGATCCAGTTCGAGCGCGTCGAGTGGCTGGCGCCCGCACCTGCGCGCGCTCGCCGGGGAGCTGATCGACCGGCGCGGCGGCCGGGATCGACGCGGCCGGCGTCGCGACGCTCGGCCGGCGGCTGATGCGCGATCCCCGCGAGCTCGTCCGGGCGCTGCTGCGCGGCGAGCTGGCCCGCACCCTCGCCGACCCGCCCCGGCGCCGGCTGCTCGACCGGCTGCAGGCGACGATGTCCGTGATCGAGGGCCATGCCGAGCACGTCATGGACGCCTGCGCCGCCGACCTCGGGCCGGCGCTGACCGAGCTGCGCCGGCGCCTCGACGAGCGCCGAGCACGTCGCGGCGGCCTCGGCGACCTGATCGCGCGGCTGCTCGGCATGGAGCTGAAGCTGCGCCAGTACGAGCCGGGAAGGCGTTCTGCGACGCGGTCGTCGCCGAGGCGGGGCCCGACGGCGTTGCGCGTCGTCTGGCGCTCGCCGGCCGACCTGCCGGACCTGGCCGAGCTCGACGCGCCCCGGCGCTGGCTCGAGCGGGTCGCCGCCGTGCCGGCTGAGCGCGAGTAAGCCTGTGTGCAACTCCACCTTCTCATCGCTCGCATATCGCGTGACGTAGCCGAGGGAGGCCGTGTAACCCGAGGCCGCGGTCAGGGTACAAACAGGTGTTCGCTTTGCTAAGCTGAACATCGTTAGAAGTAAGGAAGTTAGAAACAAACGAACCCGAAGGGTTGACCGACACGATGGCCACCGCCAAGAGCACTTCCAAGAGCACCACGACCAAGCCCCGGACCGCGACGGCGTCGAAGAGCGACACCGCGCAGGTCAAGGAGGGCGCCACCAAGGCCCGCAACGGCGCCGTCTCGATCGCCGTCACGGCGGCCGAGCGCGCCGTCGACGTTCCCGTCGGCGCGGCGCTGACGATCCGCGACCGCGTCGAGGACGCGGTCGAGCCCTGGACCAGGGAGACCACCCGCGAGCGGGAGCTGAAGAGCCTTCGCACGCAGGTCACCCGCGAGCTCAACCGGTTCGAGCGTCGCGGCGGCCAGGCCCGTCGCAAGGCGACCCAGCGCGTCCGCTCCACCCGCAACCGGGTCGAGCGCGAGGTCAAGAGCCGCCGGCGCGAGGTCGAGAAGACCGTGAAGGCGAATCGCCGCGAGGTCGAGAAGGCGGTCAAGCAGAACCGCACCAAGGCCGAGCAGCAGCTGAAGAAGGCGCGCACCGCCGTTCAGGAGCGGGTCCCGGCGCGCGCCTCGTAGCACCAGCTTTAGCCCGGACCGCCAGCGACGAGGTTGGCGGCGCGTCCGGAGCAGCTGTCCGCGTCCATCTCTCGCGGGCAGGCACAGCAACCTCTCCTCCCGCGATCGACCGGCACCGTTGCCGGTCGATCGCTTTTCGGGGTCCTGCTGTCAAACTGAGCCATGGCCCTGCCGACCAACGACCAGGTCACCGAGGCGCTGCGCGCCGTGATCGACCCCGAGCTGCGGCGCTCGATCGTCGACCTGGGCATGGTGCGCTCGATCGAGGTCCGCGAGGGCGGGCAAGGTCGAGGTCGTCGTCTCACTGACGACGCCGGGCTGCCCGATCCGCAGCCACTTCCAGCAGGCCGTCGCCGCAAACGTCGCCGCGCTCGACGGGGTGACCGAGGTCGGGCGTCGGCTTCGACGTCCTCTCGGACTCCGAGAAGGCGAACCTCCAGCAGGCGCTCGGCCGCCCCGGCGGCCTCCCCGAGGGCGCGCTGGCGGCGGTCAAGAACGTGATCTGCATCGCCTCCGGCAAGGGCGGCGTCGGCAAGTCGACGATGACCGCGAACCTGGCCGCCGCGCTGCAGGCCGAGGGCCACTCGGCCGGCGCGCTCGACGCGGACGTCTACGGCTACTCGATCCCGCGGATGCTCGGCGTCGACACGCAAGCCCGACGTCAACGGCGAGCGCAAGATCATCCCCCCGCTCGGACCGGCCGGGATCAAGGTGATGTCGATCGGCTTCTTCCTCGAGCGCAACGCGGCGGTCGTCTGGCGCGGGCCGATGCTCCACAAGGCGATCCAGCAGTTCCTCGAGGACGTCGCCTGGGGCGAGCTCGACTACCTGCTGCTCGACCTGCCGCCGGGCACCGGCGACGTATCGATGACGCTCGCCCAGCTCCTTCCGCAGGCCCGCGTGCTCGTCGTCACCACGCCGCAGCCCGCGGCCCAGTCGGTCGCCAAGCGCGCCGCCGACATGGCGGCCAAGGTCGACCTCGAGCTGCTCGGGGTGATCGAGAACATGTCCGGCTTCACGACCCCGGACGGCCAGCGCTTCACGATCTTCGGCGAGGGGGGCGGCCAGCTGCTCGCCGACGAGCTCGACGTGCCGCTGCTCGGCAAGGTGCCGCTCTCCGAGCCGCTGCGCGAGCACGCCGACACGGGCACCCCGCTGGTGCTCGCCGATCCCGACGCGCCGGCGTCGGTGGCGATCCGCCAGGCGGCCCGCGGGATCGTCGCGATGACGCCCCAGGAGCTGCCGGTGATGCAGGCGGAGACCCCGACGGCGCCCGCGCCGGGGCCGATCTGCGGCACCGAGCTCCCGGTCGTCCAGGTCCAGGGCTGAGTGCGCGACGACCCACGCGCGAGCTCAACCGCAGCTGGTGGGACGAGCGGGTCCCGATCCACACCGCGAGCGACTTCTACGACGTCGAGGCTTTCAGCCGGCGGCTCGACCCTGCGCCCGTTCGAGCTCGAGGAGGTCGGGGACGTCGCCGGCAAGCGCCTCGTCCACCTCCAGTGCCACTTCGGCCTCGACACGCTCTCGTGGGCGCGGGCGGGCGCGTCCGTGGTCGGGCTCGACTTCTCGGCGCCCGCGGTCGAGGCGGCGACGCGAGCTGGCGACCGACGACCGGGCTCGACGCCCGCTTCGTGGCCGCCGACGTCTACGACGCCGTCGAGGCGCTCGGCGGCGAGCGCTTCGACGTCGTCTACACCGGCCTCGGCGCGCTCAACTGGCTGCCCGACCTTCCGCGCTGGGCGGACGTGGTCGCGTCGCTGCTCGCGGACGGCGGCTTTCTCTACCTGAGCGAGTTTCACCCGTTCGCCTGGGTGTTCGGCGACGACGACCTGACGATCGAGCACGACTACTTCCACGACCCCGAGGGGGTCGCGTTCGAGGATGACGGACCGGCAGCTACGCCGACCTCGAGGCGGAGACCGATCAACAACGCTACCCACGAGTGGGCGCATCCGGTCGCCGACGTGGTCACCGCGGTGCTCGGCGCCGGCCTGCGGCTTGAGCTGCTTCCGCGAGCACGACTACACCCTGTCTCCCCGCTTCGGCGCATCTCGAGGAGGATCGCGAGCTGCCGGGGCGGGCGTCGTCTACCGCCAGCCCGAGGGCACGCCGCGGCTGCCGCTGATGTTCTCGCTGCGCGCTCGGCGCGCCTGAGCGCGGCTACTTGCCGGCGAAGTACTCGGCGTTGATCGGCGTGTACTTCTGCCACTCCTCGGGGA
The DNA here is from genome assembly GCA_963758665.1 of uncultured Solirubrobacterales bacterium. Lineage (GTDB taxonomy): Bacteria > Actinomycetota > Thermoleophilia > Solirubrobacterales > 70-9 > WHSW01. Next base: position 86,903 of record CAVWWH010000004.1, read on the forward strand.
GCTGGTCCTCGGCGAAGCAGGCGTCGACCGGGCACGCCTCGACGCAGGCGTCGCAGTCGATGCACTCGTCGGGGTCGATGTAGAGCTGCTCGACGTTGTCGTAGTCGGGCTCGTCCGGGGTCGGGTGGATGCAGTCGACCGGGCACACCTCGACGCAGGAGTTGTCCTTCTGCCCGATGCACGGTTCGGCGATCACGTATGCCAAAGCTCGATGCCCTTTCTCTGCGCTTAGCTTCCCGTCGGTGCGCGGCGTGCTGGGCGATGCATTCTAGAGTCTGCGGGGATGATCCTGGTCACCGGCGCGACCGGAACGGTGGGACAGATGCTGGTGCCGAAGCTGCTCGAACGCGGCGACGACGTTCGGGTGCTGGTCCGCGACCCGCGCAAGCTCGGACGGCTGCGAGTCGAGGTGCGGATCGCGCTCGGCAACCTGACCGAGCTCGCGGACCCGCGGGTCGTGCGCCAGGCGCTGCGCGGCGTCGACACCGTGATCCACCTGGCGGCTGCGATCCGCGACCAGCCCCACGCCCGGGTCGAGGAGCTCAACGGCCTCGCGACCGCGCGCCTGCTGCGCGCCGCCGAGGCCGCCGGCGTGGACCGGTTCGTCTTCTTCTCGGCGATCGGGGCGACGGAGTTCCAGCGCACCCGCTTCTTTCGCGCCAAAGCGCTCGCCGAGCGCGCGGTGCTCGCCTCCGAGCTCCAGGCCACCGTGTTCGCGCCCTCGATCGTCTACGACCGCCACGACCCGTGGATGACGACGATGCGCCGCCTGACGCTGCTCCCGGTGATCCCGATCTCGGGCGAGGGCGAGGGCGCCTACCAGCCGATCTGGGCCGAGGACGTCGCCCGCTGCGTGATCGCCGACCTCGGCGCGGCGGCGGCGGATCGCGAAGGCTGGAGCTGGCCGGTCCGGAGACGCTCACCTACGACCAGATCGCCCGCCTGATCGCGCGCTCCGCCGGCCGCGACCGCCCCCTCGTCCACGTCCCCCTCGGGCTCGTGCGCTACGGCCTCGCGGGACTGCGGCGCGTGGTCGGCGACGCCGTCGTTCGCGACCTGGGAGGAGGCCGAGCTGATGGAGGTGCCGATGGTGTCCAAGCGCGGGACCGCCGACGCTGAGGCGCTCGGCGTCAGCCCGCGGGCGATGGGCGAGGTGCTCGGGAGTTGATCGACGGACCGGGCGCACCGGGACGCCCAGAGCCGAGTCGCACGTTAGCCGTCCGTGAGACCGCAAACGTGCGGTTCGGCGCGACCGTTCCATCCCGCACGAAAGAGGCCCGAGCCTTGCGGCCCGGGCCTCGTCCGAAACACTCGCCTGTCGAGGCGATTACATCATCCCGCCCATGTCGGGCATGCCGCCGGGCATGGCGCCGGCGCCCTCCTTCTCCGGCGGCTCGGCGACGATCGCCTCGGTCGTGAGGATGTTCTTGGCGATCGAGGCCGCGTTCTGCAGCGCCGAGCGCGTGACCATCGTCGGGTCGATGACCCCGGCCTTGATCAGGTCGCCGTAGTCGCCGGTCTCGGCGTCCAGACCCTCGCCGGCCTTCAGGCCCTGGATCTTGTTGACCACGACCGAGCCCTCGAGGCCGGAGTTCTTGGCGATCTGGCGGATCGGCTCCTCGAGCGAGCGGCGGATGATCTCCGCGCCCGTGGCCTCGTCGGCCTCGAGGTCCTTCGAGTCGATCGCGCCGACCGCGTTCAGCAGCGCGACGCCGCCGCCCGGGACGATGCCCTCCTCGAGCGCCGCCCGGGTCGCCTGCAGAGCGTCCTCGACGCGGTGCTTCTTCTCCTTCATCTCGGTCTCGGTGGCGGCGCCGACCTTGACCACGGCGACCCCGCCCGCGAGCTTCGCCAGGCGCTCCTGGAGCTTCTCGCGGTCGAAATCGGAGTCGGTGTTCTCGATCTCCTGACGGATCTGGTTGATCCGGCCCTCGATCCCCGACTTCTCACCGGCGCCGTCGATGATCGTCGTCGTGTCCTTGGAGACGACGACGCGACGGGCGTGCCCGAGCTGCGAGAGCTGCGTGTTCTCGAGCTTCAGGCCCATCTCCTCGGTGATCACCTCGCCGCCGCTGAGGATCGCGATGTCCTCGAGCATGCGCTTGCGGCGGTCGCCGAAGCCGGGCGCCTTGACCGCGACGCCGGTGAAGGTGCCGCGGAGCTTGTTGACGACCAGCGTCGCGAGGCACTCGCCCTCGACGTCCTCGGCGATCAGTCACCAGCGGCTTGCCGGACTGCATCGTCTGCTCGAGCACCGGCAGGATGTCGCGGACCGAGCCGATCTTCTGGTTGGCGATCAGGATGTAGGGGTCCTCGAGCACCGCCTCCATCCGGTCCTGGTCGGTGATCATGTACGGCGAGATGTAGCCCTTGTCGAACTGCATCCCCTCGGTGAACTCGAGCTCCATCCCGAAGGTCTGGCCCTCCTCGACGTTGACGACGCCGTCCTTGCCGACCTTCTCGATCGCGTCGGCGATCACGTTGCCGATCTCCTCGTCGGCAGCCGAGATCGCGGCGACGCGGGCGATCTGCTCCTTGCCACCGACCTCCTTCGACTGCTTGTCGCGCAGGTTGTCGACGACCTGGTCGACGGCCTTCTCGATCCCGCGGCGCAGCGCCAGCGGGTTGGCGCCGGCGGCCACGTTCTTGAGCCCGTGGCGGACGATCGTCTGCGCCAGCAGGGTCGCGGTCGTCGTGCCGTCGCCGGCGACGTCGTTGGTCGCCGTGGCGACCTCGCGGACGAGCTGGGCGCCCTGGTTCTCGAACACGTCCTCGATCTCGATCTCGCGGGCGATCGTCACCCCGTCGTTGGTGATCGTCGGCGCGCCGAACTTCTTGTCGAGCACGACGTAGCGGCCCTTGGGGCCGAGCGTGACCTTGACCGCGTTGGCGACGGCGTCGACGCCGTCCTGCAGCGCCGCCCGTGCCTCCGCGTCGTACTTGAGCTCCTTGTGAGCCATGTTCTTCAGTTCCTCCTGTGGTTCTAAGTCAGTTGGTCCAGTAAGCCGGCTCAACGGCGCCGGGGCTCGGCTTCGGCCTTCGGCCTCCGCCTCAGACGACCTTGGCGAGGACGTCGGACTCGCGCAGCACGAGCAGGTCGTCGCCGTCGACCTTGATCTCGGTGCCGCCGTACTTGCTGTAGAGGACCTCGTCGCCCTCGGCGACGTCGAGCGGGATCCGCTTCTCGCCGTCCTCGTCCCAGGCGCCGTCGCCGACCGCGACGACCTTGCCCTTCTGGGGCTTCTCCTTGGCGGTGTCGGGAAGGACGAGGCCGCTCGCGGTGGTCTCCTCCTCCTCGATCGCCTTGACGATCAGCCGATCGCCGAGGGGCTTCAGATTCATTCCTGGTTACCTCCGGTAGTCGGATTCTGGGAAGTCTCGCTTGGCACTCTACATATGAGAGTGCCAGAGCCGCGCCGCGAGTGTAGCGGACGACGGGCGCGCGGTCAAGTATCTAAGCCGTGAAGACTCAGATCGAAGGCGACCGCGCTGGTCGGCGGCGCTCGGATCAGTCCGAGGCCAGCAGCCGGCAGCCGAGCAGCTCGGCGATCCCGGCGCCGCCGTTTCGCATCACCCAGTTGTGGTTCCACTCGAACGCCGGGCGCAGCAGCGGCGCGAGCGCGTTCATCCAGCGCTTGCGTCGTGTGCACGTTCCACTCGTAGAGCACCGCGGTCACCCCGTCCTGCTCGAACAGCCGCCAGCGGCCCTGGCCGCTGAGCTCGCCGAACGCGTCGGCCTCGATCAGGCGCGGCTTCTCCACCGTGACCGTCCTCGCCTCGAAGACGAGGTCGTAGGGAAGCCGCGAGCGCCAGGTCAGCCGCGAGTGCGAGCCGACGCCGGTCTCGTCGCCGGGCTCGAGCTCGACCACGTCCTCGACCCCGCGCCACCACTCGGCCAGGCCTCCTGGTCGTAGATCGCGTCCCAGACCGGCTCGCGCGGCGACTCGAGCAGCCAGGTGGTGAGGAAGCGGTACTCGACCGCCACAGCATCTAGTTACGCGAGGGCGGCTCGCCGTTGCCGAAGCCCGGCGGCGGCTCGTGCACGCGCGAGAAGCGGACCACGGTGACGGTCTCGTCGAGATCGATCTCGCGGCCGTAGATCTGGCGCATGAAGCTGAGCGTCTCCTCGACCCGGCGGAACTCGGGGTTGTCGTGCTCGATGTCGCGGGGCGAGAGCTCGCGGGCCTTCTTCACCTCGACGTCGTCGATCACCGCGGTGAAGATCTTCTCCCGCGGGCTGTGCTGGTGGCCGACCGTGACCCAGACCAGCTGCCCGCGCTCGTACTTGCGCGACTTGTCGCCGAGCCGGATCGTCGCCGTCTTGCGACCGCGCTTGAGCTGGTCGACGAACGCCGGCGAGAAGAAGTTGAGCGCGTAGAAGCCGCGGGACATGACGGCGCCAGCCTATCGTCCATCGCCGAACGCCCTCGCTCGCCGACAGGGGCACGAAGCGGCAGGGAGCGATCACCCGGCGCTCGTAGCCGCCTCGGTCGCGGTGAGCGCGGTCAGCATGTCCGCGCCCTGCTCGGCGACCGGCAGCACGATGCGGCCGCCGCGGCCGAGCTGCTCGAGCAGGCTCGGCGGCGGCGCCGGGGCGGTCGCGTGGACCGCGATCGCGTCGAACGGCGCCCGGTCGGGAGCCCCGAGGGTGCCGTCGCCGACCCGGACCTCGACCGTGGCCGCACCCGGCCACCCGGTTCGGCAAGCCGCTCGCGCGCCTCGGCGGCGAGCCCCTCGAAGCGCTCGATGCTGATCACCTCGGCGGCGAGCAGGGCGAGGATCGCGGTCGAGTAGCCCGAGCCGGTGCCGATCTCGAGCACCCGCTCGGCGCCGGTGAGCTCGAGCGCCTGGCAGATCGCCGCCACGACCCAGGGCTGGGAGATCGTCTGCTGGTCGCCGATCGGCAGCGCCGAGTCGGCGTACGCGCGGCGCCCGAGCCGCTCGGCGACGAACAGCTCGCGCGGCACCTCGGCCATCGCCGCGAGCACGCGCTCGTCGGCGATCCCGCGCCGGCGCAGCTGGCGCTCGACCATCCGCGCTCGCTGGCGCTCGAAATCGCGTCAGATGCTCAGAAGATGTACGCGCGCAGCCGCCGCGGCTCGAGCACCGTCACCCGGCCGCGGCCGACCGCGACCACGCCGGCGCGCTCGAGCGTGGCGAGGAAGCGGCTGACGCTCTCGCGCGAGGTGCCGGCGAGCTGGGCGAGGTCGGCCTGGGTCATCCGCACCGTGATCCCGCTGCGCTCGTCCGGGATCGCCTCCTCGGCGATCAGCTGCGAGAGCACCCCGGCGACCCGGCTGGGGACGGTCTGGAACGACTGCCGCGCGACCCGCTCGTTGGTCTCGCGCAGGCGGCGGGTGATCGCGACGATCAGCTTCGCCGCGATGTCGCCGTGGTCGGCGATCACCCGGCGGACGTCGATGGCGGCAGCGCCAGCAGCTCGGCGTCGGTGAGCGTCTCGACGCTGGCCGAGCGGGTGCCGCCGTCGAGCATCGCCAGCTCGCCGAAGATGTCGCCGGGCCCGAGCGTCGCGAGCGCGATCGCGCGGCCGTCGGAGTGCTCGCGGGTGACCCGCAGGTCGCCGCTCGCGGACGATGTAGCAGGCGTCGGAGTTGTCGCCCTCGTGAAAGACGCGGACGCCCTTCGGGTACGAGCGCGGGATCGCGACCGTCGACGATCCGCTCGAGCTCGCTGCCCGAGAGCTCCGCGAACAGCGGCACGCGGGTCAGAGCTCGATCGAGTCCTGCCCCATCGCGGACGGATATCGCTTCGCGTCGGCGCGGCGACACGGCTGCTCAGGCTGGCAGCGGCGGGCACCAGTAGGCGGTGCGGTTGGCGTCGCCCTGGCCCGCGGGAGGCGATCGGGCCGCCGCAGGCGCGGGCACGCCGCTGCGGTCGCGCGGTAGATCGCGCGCGGGCGCCGGCCCCTCGGCGACCGAGGCCCGCATGATCCGCTCGCTCTCGGCGACGACCAGCTCGAGCTCGCCGCGTCGAGAGCTCGTCGACCGGCGCGCCACGGGCTGATCCGCGGCCGCGAAGCAGGCCTCGATCCGGATCGCGTTGCCGATCCCGGCGATGATCCGCTGGTCGAGCAGCGCGTCGCCGAGCTCGCGCCCGGCGCCGGCCTCGCGCAGGCGCGCGCGGCCGCGTCGGCGACGTCGAAGCCCGGCCGCAGCGGGTCGGGGCCGAGCTGCGCCAGCGCCGGGTCGTTGCGCGCCCGCGACTCGCTCGACCAGCGCGCAGGATCTTGCCGCCCGGTCTGCGCGGCGATCGCGCGCCCCGACGCGAGCCGCAGCCACGGGCGCCCGTGGGGAAGCCGGCCGTCGGCGGCGATCCACCAGCGCCCGTTCATCCCCAGGTGGCTGTGGACCACCAGGTCGCCGGAGAAGTGGACGAGCAGGTGCTTGCCGCGCGCCTCGGCGCGCTCGAGCTCCGCGCCCTCGAGCTCGCCGGCCCGGCCGTGGAGCGGCGAGCGCGGGTTGGGCGCGTCGGCCAGCTCGAGCTCGCGCCCGCCGAGCGCCGCGTTCATCCGCCGCGCCGCGCGATGGATCGTGTCGCCCTCGGGCATCGCGACCCGGCTCAGCCCGACGGCGACCAGCTTGCGCGGCTGGCGCGTGAAGCCGGCGGCGATGATCTGCTCCTCGAGCCCGAGCCGATCACCGGCTCGCCGTCGACGCGCTCGATCCCGAGCTTCGGGATCAGCTGCTCGCGCGCGGCCTCGGCGAGCCGCGCGATCGCCTCGACCAGCGCCTCGCCCTCGAGCTCGACCAGGCGGACGATGCCCTTGCCGCCGCGCTCGACGTAGACGACGGGTCGCCGTCGCGCAGCAGCACGTAGGCGCCGGGGGTCGCGGCCGGGCCGCCGGCCCTCGGCCCGCTTCGGCCAGGGCAGCGCGGCGCCGTAGGGCTGGGCCGGGTCGGTGGCGGCGAGGAGCAGGTAGCTCGTCCTCGCGCTGCGGCAGCGCGCGCAGCCGCTCGACCGCGCCGGCGAGCGCGAACTGGGCGCCGCCGAGGCCCTCGACGAAGTAGCCGCGGCGGGCGGTGCCGAGCATCTCGAGGTTGGAGAGCTCGCCGTAGAGGCTCGAGAAGCCGCCGGGCACGCCCTCGGCGAGCACGGTCTCGCGGGTGACGATCCCGTAGCGCTCCAGCATCAGCTCGGCCTGGGCGCGCAGCCGCGGGCCCGCCGCCGGCGCGTTGCGGAACAGCGGCGTCGGTCAGCGACCAGCGGCCCTGACGATCGCCTCCTGGCGCGGGGTTGCGCGCGCGAGGCGAAGCGGCGCGCCGGCCGGCGCTCGCGGCGCGACCGCGGCGCAGCGCGGCGGGCGCGCAGCGGCGCGAAGGCGTCGTTGGTGACCTCGCCCGCCCAGGCGAGGTCCCAGAGCGCCGCGTGGAGCTCCTCGCGCTCGAAGCTCGAGCTCGGCCACCAGGTCGAGCCAGAACGACGGGGTCGGCGCCGAGCCGCTCGCGGATCGCGTCGTGGACCTCGCCCTCGGGCCGGTCGAGCTTCGCGTTCGGCGGGCGGCGGGCCGGCGAGGCGGACGTCCTCGCGGAAGTAGAGGGCGACCCGGCCGGTCCGCGCCAGCGGCGCCGGCGCCGATCCAGACGATCTCGCCGCTCGGTGGTGAGCTGGTCGAGCCAGGTCGGGCTGTAGGCGCCGAGGCGGCGCGGGAGCACGTCGCGCTCCCAGACCTCGGGCGTCAGCGCCACGCCCTGCAGCGGGACCAGCGCCTCGCGCAGGCGGTCGGGGCCGGCGCCGGCCGGGCCGGTGGGCGTCGACGTTCTGCCACGCGGGCAGGAAGCGGGCCAGCTCGGCGGGGTCGGCCGCCTCGGCCTCCTGGCGCAGCGCGCGCGAGGCTGGCGCGGCGGACCCGGCGCAGGACGTCGGCGTCGCACCACTCGCGCTCGGTGCCGCCGGGCAGCAGCTCGCCGCGGACGAGCTCGCCCGCCGCGCTCGAGCTGCTGCAGCGCCGGGGTCGAGGTCGACGCCGTAGCGGCGGTCGAGCTGCGCGGTCGGGAACGGGCCGTGGGTGCGCGCGTAGCGGCGCACCAGCGCCGCCATCGCGTCGTCGACCGGCTCGAGGAAGGCGTCGGGCAGGCCGCCCGGCGGCGGCACGCCGAGCGCGTCGCGGTAGAGGCCCGCGTCCTCGGCGGCGATCCAGCGCTCCTCGCCGGCGATCCGCACCGCGACCGCGCGGCGCTCGCCCTCGAGCTTCTCCAGCATCGAGTCGGCCGAGTAGCCCTCGGCGACGCGCTCCTCGCACTCCGTCGACGGTCAGGTCGCCGAGGCGGCGCAGCACCTGCTGGAGCGCGTCGCGGTCCTTGGCGAGCGCGTCGGGGTGCGGTAGCTGGAGCGAGCCTCGACCTCCTCGAGCGCCTCGGGGTCGATCAGCTCGCGCAGCTCCTCCTGCGCCGAGCAGCTCCGAGAGCAGGTCGCGGTCGAGCGCCAGCGCCGCCGCGCGGCGCTCGGCGTTCGGCGTGTCGCCCTCGTACATGTAGGTGGCGACGTAGTCGAACAGCAGCGAGGAGGCGAACGGCGAGGCGGTCTGCGTCTCGACCTCGACCAGGGTGATCTTGCGCGAGTGCAGGTCGCGCAGCAGCTCGACCAGCGCGGGCAGGTCGAGCACGTCGCGCAGGCACTCGCGGTAGGTCTCGAGGATCACCGGGAAGCGGGGGAAGTCCTTGGCCACCTCGAGCAGGCTCTGCGACTTCAGCCGCTGCTGCCACAGCGGCGTGCGCTTGCCCGGGTAGGCGCGCGGGATCAGCAGCGCTGCGGGCGGCGTTCTCGCGGAAGCGGGCGCCGAACAGCGCCGAGCCGCCGAGCTCGCGCACGACCAGGTCCTCGATCTCGTCGGGCTCGAGCAGGACCAGGTCGGCGCGCGGCGGCTCGTCGGCGTCGGGGAGGTGGACGACGATCCCGTCGTCGGACCAGATCGCGTCCGCCTCGAGGTCGAGCTCGTCGCGGATCCGCGCCGACAGCGCCAGCCCCCAGGCGGCGTGGACGCGGCCGCCGAAGGGCGAGAGCACGCAGAGCCGCCAGTCGCCGATCTCGTCGCGGAAGCGCTCGACCACGATCGTCTCGTCGGAGGGCACGACCCGGGTCGCGGCCTGCTGCTCGCGCAGGTAGGTGACCAGGTTCTCGGCGGCGCGCCGGTCGAGGTCGTACTCGGCCGCGAGCGGCTCGGGCTCCTGGCCGACCGCCTCGCGGGCGAAGGCGCCGATCGCCCGGCCGAGCTCCGCCGGGCGGCCGACCCCGTCGCCGCGCCAGAACGGCACCGCGCCCGGGCACCCCGGGCGCCGGGGTGACGATCACCCGGTCGCGGGTGATCTCCTCGATCCGCCAGGTGGTCGCGCCGAGCAGGAAGGTCTGGCCCGGGCGCGCCTCGTAGACCATCTCCTCGTCGAGCTCGCCGACCCGGCGGCCGTCGGGCAGGTGGACGCCGTAGAGGCCGCGGTCGGGGATCGTGCCGGCGTTGGTGACCGCGAGCTGGCGCGCGCCCTTGCGGCCGCGGACCGTGCCCGCGGTGCGGTCCCAGACGATCCGCGGCCGCAGCTCGGCGAAGCGCTCGGACGGGTAGCGGCCGTCGAGCATGTCGAGCACGTTCTCGAGCTGCTCGCGCGAGAGCTCGGAGAACGGCTCGGCTGGCGGTGACCACCCGCTCGACCTCGTCGACCTCCCACTCGTCGTCGGCGACCATCGAGACCAGGTGCTGGGCGAGCACGTCGAGCGGGTTGCGCGGGATCACCGTCTCCTCGATCTCGCCGTCGCGCATCCGCTTGGCGACCACCGCGCACTCGAGCAGGTCGGCGCGGAACTTGGGGAAGATCCGGCCCTTCGAGACCTCGCCGAGCTGGTGGCCCGGCGCGGCCGACCCGCTGCAGGCCCCGCGAGCACCGACTTCGGCGACTCGACCTGGATCACCAGGTCGACGCGCGCCCATGTCGATCCCCAGCTCGAGCGAGGAGGTCGCGACGAGGCACGGCAGCTTGCCCGACTTGAGCAGCTCCTCGACCACCAGCGCGCTCCTCGTGGGCGAGCGAGCCGTGGTGGGCGCGGGCGATCTCGCTCGAACGGCTCGATCCGTCCGGCGACGGCCTCGTCCGCGTCCCGCCGTCGTGCTCCGTCGGCCGGCAGCTCCTGCCGTTCGGCTCGCTCGTTGTGCGAGCTCGTTGAGGCGCTTGGCGAGGCGCTCGGCGCCGCGGCGGTTGTTGACGAAGATGATCGTCGAGGTGTGCTCGCGGACCAGCCGCAGCAGCTCGGGGTAGATCGCGGGCCAGATCGAGCGCGGGTTGGTGGCCGGGTCGAGCGAGGCCTCGATCGGGCCGGGGTCGATGCGGTCGGGAGACAGCGTCCGGCATCACCTGGCCGTCGCCGGCGGCGGGGTGCCGCGCGCCCGGGCTCCGTCATGTCCTCGACCGGGACGACGATCTCGAGGTCGAGGTCCTTGCGACGCCCGGCGTCGACGATCTCGCACTCGCGCTTCGGCCCGACGAGGAACTGCGCGATCCGCTCCAGCGGCCGCTGGGTCGCCGAGAGGCCGATCCGCTGCGGCGTCCGGTGCCGCCCTCGGCGCGTCGACCAGCTGGGAGAGCCGCTCCAGCGTCAGCGCCAGGTGGGCGCCGCGCTTGGACTGGGCGACGGCGTGGATCTCGTCGACGATCACCGCCTCGACCCCGGTGAGGATCTCGCGCACCTGCGAGGTGATCATCAGGTAGAGCGACTCGGGGGTCGTGATCAGGATGTCGGGCGGCTTGCGCCGCATCGCCTGGCGCTCCTTCTGCGGCGTGTCGCCGGTGCGCAGCCCGACCGAGATCTCGGCGCCCGATCCCCCGCAGCGGCGCCCGCAGGTTGCGCTCGATGTCGTAGGAGAGCGCCTTCAGCGGCGAGACGTAGACGATCCGCGTCCCCGTGCCGAGCTCCTCGGGCCGCCTGGCGAGCGTGTCGATCCCCCAGAGGAAGGCGCCAGCGTCTTGCCCGAGCCGGTCGGGGCGCAGATCAGCGTGTTGGCGCCCGGACGCGATCTCCGGCCAGCCCGCGGCCTGCGCGGGCGTGGGCGCCTCGAACGAGGCCTCGAACCAGCGCCTGGTGCGCTCGCTGAAGCCCTCGAACGCGCGCGCCTCAACGGCGGCTCGGCTCGGCTGACGGCTCGGCTCGGTGTTGGATTTCGCAGTCGGGTTCGCCACGGTGCTCAACCGATTGATCTTACGGAGTCACCCGGCTCGCGCTACTGAGCGGCGTGAGTGACCGCGCCGGCCAGGTGCTCGCCGTCTACGAGGCGATCAACCGTGGCGACTTCGCCGGGACCGCGGAGCTGGTCGCGCCCGAGTTCGAGTGGCACCCGAACGCCGCGCGAACCCGATCGCGCAGTCCGCCGCGACCGCCGCGAGGCTACGGCCCGTGCTCTGGACTTCCTCGCCACCTTCGGCGACTTTCGCACCGAGGTGGAGGAGATCCGCGAGCTCGGCGACCAGGTGGCCGTGGCGGTTCGACACACCGCGGACGCCGGCGGGAGCCAGCGCTCAGGTCGAGCGCCGCGAGGCGCACCTGTGGACGTTTCGCGGCAACCTCGCCGTGGCGCTGCACGAGTACCCGACCCTCGACACCGCGGTCGAGGCGGCGGGCGACATGATGAGCGGGCGTCCGTTCCGATCGCGTCCGCGAGGGCATCGAGGCCTACAACGCCGGTGACTTCGAGCGCGTGCTCGGAGACCGTGGCCGAGGACGTCGCCTGGAAGCGCGTCGACGGCCTTCCCGACGAGGGCGGGACGATCCACGGCCGCGACGCCGTGCGGGAGCTGTTTCGCGCCGGAGGCCTGGGCGCGCCAGCGCCTCGAGCCACTCGAGCTGGTCGAGGAGGGCGACACCGTGCTGGTCCACGGCCGCTTTCATGCCCAGGGCGCCGGCAGCGGGATCGAGCTCGACGTCGACACCTACGTCGTCGTACCGCTTCGGCGACGACGGTCTCGCCCGACACGGTCGAGAACTGGCGCGAGCGCGAGGACGCCGAGCGCTCCTCGGGCCTGCGGCTCGGCTAGGCTCTAGAACGGCAGCGCGTCGCGCGACCTCGGCCAGCTGCGGCGCGCCCGCGTCGCGCTCGGAGAGCTGCGGGTCGGCGATCGGCCACTCGACGCCGACCTCGGGGTCGTCCCAGGCGATCCCGGCCTCGGTCGCCGGGTCGTAGTAGCTCGAGAGCCTGGTAGGGGACGTCGGCGACCTCGCTGAGCACGCAGAAGCCGTGGCCGAAGCCGACCGGGACGAAGAGCTGGCGGTGGGCGACGTCGTCGAGCACGTGGCCCTCCCACTCGCCGTAGGTCGGCGAGCCGCGGCGCAGGTCGACGGCGACGTCGAAGATCCGCCCGCGCAGGCAGCGGACCAGCTTCGCCTGGCCCGGCTCGGTCTGGAAGTGGAGGCCGCGCAGGGTCCCGCCGCGCGAGCGCGAGTGGTTGTCCTGGACGAACTCGACGCTCGACGCCGGCCTCCGCCCAGCCGTCGGCGCTGAAGGTCTCGACCAGGAAGCCGCGCTCGTCGCCGTGGACGCTCGGCTCGAGCAGGACGAGGCCGTCGAGCTTCGTCTCCAGCCGCGTCGGCATCAGCCCAGCGCCGTGCCGTACTGGCGCTCGTAGTACTCGCGGTACTCGCCCGAGCGGATCGGCCCCCACCACTCCTCGTTGTCGCGGTACCACTCGACCGTGCGCTCGATCCCCTCGTCGAAGTCGACCGCCGCCTCCAGCCGAGCGCCTCGGTCTTCGCCGAGGCGAGCGAGTAGCGGCGGTCGTGGCCGAGGCGGTCGCTCGACGTAGCTCGATCAGCGACTCGTCGCGGCCGGTGAGCTCGAGGATCCGCTTGACCACCTCGATGTTGGGCAGCTCGTCGGGGCCGCCGACGTTGTAGACCTCGCCCGGCTCGCCGAACTCGAGCACGGTGTCGATCGCGCTCGCGAAGTCCTCGACGCAGAGCCAGTTGCGGACCTGCATGCCGTCGCCGTAGACCGGCAGCGGGTCGCCGGCGAGCGCGTTGAGGACGCACAGCGGGATCAGCTTCTCCGGGTACTGGCGCGGGCCGTAGTTGTTCGAGGCGCGGACGATCAGCGCCTCGGCGCCGTAGGTGTGTGCGATAGGCGCCGACGATCAGGTCGCCGCCGGCCTTCGAGGCCGAGTAGGGCGAGGAGGGGTCGAGCGGCGAGCTCTCGGTGAACGAGCCCTCCTCGATCGAGCCGTAGACCTCGTCGGTGGAGATCTGCAGGTGCCTGATGCCCGCCTCGCGGGCGGCCTCGAGCAGCACGTAGGTGCCGAAGACGTCGGTCTGGATGAAGTCGCCCGGGCGCCTCGATCGAGCGGTCGACGTGGGACTCGGCGGCGAAGTTGACGATCGCGTCGCAGCCGTCGAGCGCCGCCCTGACCGCCTCGGGGTCGGCGATGTCGGCGATCGACCAGCTCGAGCCTCGCCCGTCCAGCCCCTCGAGGTTCTCGCGCGGCCGGCGTAGGTGAGCTTGTCGAGCACCCGGACCGAGAACTCCGGGTGCTCGTCGAGCCGGTGGCGGACGTAGGTGGAGCCGATGAAGCCGGCGCCGCCGGTGACCAGCAGGTTCACGCTGCGGCCCTCGCCTCGCGCGCCGTCGAGGTACTCGGCCAGCCCCTCGTGCCAGGCCGGCAGCATGATCGGGTCGGGTCGCTCGGTGACCAGCAGCGAGAGCGCGGGGCGCGGCGCCGGGCGGCCGAGCATCTCGGTGGTCCCCGCCATCACCCGGCACTCGAGCCCCGCCTGGTCGAAGATCTCCTGCGCGAACTCGAACCACGAGCAGCGCCCGGCGGCGGCCATGTGGTGGATGCCGTACTCGTCGCCCTCGATCAGCAGCGCGAGCGCCTGGGCGAGGTGCCAGGTGTAGGTCGGGCAGCCGACCTGGTCGCGGACGACGAGCACCTCCGGCTGCTCGCCGCCGACCCGCAGCATCGTCTCGACGAAGTTCGGCCCGCCGGCGCCGAACAGCCACGAGGAGCGGACGATGAAGTGGCGCGGGTTCGCCGTCGGGTCGACGTCTCGCCGGCCAGCTTGGTGCGCCCGTAGGCCGAGAGCGCCCCGGGCAGGTCGGACTCGACGTACGGCGAGCCCTTGGCGCCGTCGAAGACGTAGTCGCTGGAGACGTAGAGGACGCTGGCTCCGTCGGCGGCCGCGGTCGCCGCGACGATCCCGGCGGCGGTGCCGTTGACCCGCATCGCCGCCGCGCTCGTCGGCCTCGGCGCCGTCGACGTCGGTCCAGGCGGCGCAGTTGATCACCGCGTCGGGCCGCAGCTCGGCGATCGCGTCCTCGACCGCCGGGGCGTCGGTGATGTCGAGCTCCGCCCTGGCGAGGCCGACGGGACGTGCCCGCGGGCGTTCAGCGGCATCCAGCAGGTCGCCTCCCAGCATCCCGGCGGCGCCGGTGACCAGGACCTTCACGGGACGGTGATCTCCGAGTTGTCGCCGACGATCATCCGCAGCGTCTTCGGCATCTCCGTCGCTCCGCGCGAGCTTCACGTTGCGGCCGAGCAGGCTCGCCTCCATCCGCGCCTCGAGGTCACGCAGGCTGGAGCCGGCGAGCAGGATCGAGTGCTCGACCTCGGAGCCGATGACCTCCACCCCGGCGTCGATCGAGGTGTAGGGGCCGACGTAGGAGTCGACGATCCGGGCGCCCGCGCCGATCATCGCCGGGCCGCGGACGACCGAGCGCTCCAGGGTCGCTCCGGTGGCGATCACGACCCGGCCCTCGACCCGGCTCGCCTCGTCGAGCTCGCCCTCCACCGAGCGCTCGAGCTCCTCGAGCACCAGCCGGTTGGCCTCGAGCATGTCGGCGAGCTGGCCGGTGTCCTTCCACCAGCCCGCTGACGGTATGGCTCTCCACCTTGGCGCCGCGATCGATCAGCTGCTGGATCGCCTCGGTGATCTCGAGCTCGCCGCGGCCGGAAGGCTCGATCGCCCGCGCCGCCTCGAAGATCGCGGGGGTGAACATGTAGACGCCGACCAGGGCGAGGTCGCTGGGCGGGTCCTTCGGCTTCTCGACCAGGCGCACGACGCTGCCGCCGTCGAGCTCGGCGACCCCGTAGTGCCAGGGGTCGGGGACCGGAGTCAGCAGGATCAGCGCGTCGGGCTGGTGCTCGCGGAAGGCGGCGACCAGGTCGCTGATCCCGTCGCGCAGCAGGTTGTCGCCGAGGTACATGACGAACGGCGAGCCGCCGAGGAACTCCTCGGCGGTGAGCACCGCGTGGGCGAGCCCGGCCGGCTTGTCCTGGAGGATGTAGGTGATCTCGGCGCCGAACTGCGAGCCGTCGCCGGCCGCCTCGCGGATCTCGTCGCCGGTCTCGGGGGCGATGATGATCCCGATCTCGGTGATCCCGGCGTCGACCAGCGCCTCGATCCCGTAGAAGAGCACCGGCTTGTTGGCGACCGGCACCAGCTGCTTCGCCGAGGTGTGCGTGATCGGGCGCAGGCGGGTGCCGGCGCCGCCCGAGAGGATCAGCCCCTTGAGCGCCTCCATCGGTCCGGGAGGCTAGCCGTTGACAACCTCTGAGCGCCCCGTAGCGCGGCTCTCGCTACCCTGCGGTCGCCGGCCAAGCGCCCGCGGGACTCCGACTCGGCATCGCCGAGCGAGCCAGGGCGGCGGGTCCACGCCACACGGTGGACCGTATGGACGAGGTCGAGTTCACCCGTTTGGGGGACTTCGTCGCCGGCACCACCGCGACCTCTGACGGGGGCCGGTGTTGGGGGCTGAAGGCAACGAGAAGACGGAGGTCCAAGCAAAGATGTTGAGGCAGAAGGCACGCATGACCATCGCCGCGCTGGCGCTGGCCGCGCTGACGACGCTGACCGCAGGCGCCGCGACCGGCGTCGCGAAGGCGCCGGCGCCGTTCTACGGGGTCGTCCCGCAGACGACCCTCGGTAGCTCCGATTTCGAGCGCATGGGCAAGGGCAAGGTCGGCACCTTGCGCGCCTGGGTCAACTGGACCGCGATCGACTCGGAGCCGGGTGTCGCCGACAACAACTGGGTCAGCTTCGACCCGGTCGTGCTCGAGGCGGCCCGCAACGGCATTCACGTGCTGCCGTACATCTTCGGTACGCCGCAGTGGGTGGCCAAGGAGCTCGACAACAGCAACTGCGGCGGCGCCAAGTGCTCGCTCACGGCGCCGAAGTCGGACGCCGCTCTGGACGCATGGGAGAGCTTCGTGGGCGAGGCGGTCGAGCGCTACGGTCCGAACGGCGCGTTCTGGGCCGAGCACCCGGAGGTGCCCGAGACCCCGATCTCCGCGTGGCAGATCTGGAACGAGCAGAACTCGGAGAGCTTCTACGCGCCGAAGCCGAGCCCGAAGGGCTACGCGAAGCTGCTCGCCGCCGCGTCGCGGGCGATCAAGTCCCGCGACCCGGGGGCCGACGTGGTCCTCGGCGGAATGGCGGAGCTGGCCGGCTCGCGGAAGGCGATCCCCGGGTCGGAGTACCTCGCGGACCTCTACCGCGTGAAGGGCGCGAAGAAGAACTTCGACGCCGTCGCCCCGCACCCCTACGGGGCCTCGATCGCCAAGGTCAGCTCCCAGGTCGACCTGTACCGCAAGGCGATGAAGCGGGGCGGGGACAGCGGCGCCGGCATGTACGTGACCGAGATCGGCGCGGGCTCCGCGAGCGGGGGCAACCCGCTCAACCGCGGGAAGAAAGGACAGGCGAACCTGCTGAAGGACATCTACAAGTACTTCCTGAAGAAGCGGAACGCCTTCAACGTCGAGACCGTCAACTGGTTCAGCTGGGAGGACTCGGGCGAGAGCATCTGCGCGTGGTGCAAGAGCTCGGGCCTGCTGACCAAGAGCGGCAAGGCGAAGCCCGCGTACAAGGCGTTCACCAAGCTGACCGGCGGCAGCGCCGGCAAGCGCTAGCCGCCAAAGCCCCTCGTCGGCGCCGGCTCGAGTCGCGCGTTAGCCGTCCCTCAGACGGTCAACGTGCGGCTCGGCGCTGGCGCCGGCGCTAGTAGGTGCCGCCAAGCTTGCGGTGGTCCCAGGTCGCGACGCGGACCGGCTCGAAGCGGATCGCCACCCGCTTCGCGGCCTGGGCCTGGAGCGCCGCCGCGGCGTCGCCCTCGATCGAGTCGATGCCCTCGGAGTAACGGATCGCGAGCCGCCTCCCGACCTCGGCGACGCGCTCGGTCTCGCGGATCAGCTCGGCCTCGGCCTCGATCTGGATCCCGCGCAGCTCCGTGTACTCGGTCCCGGCCTCGACCAGCAGCGTCGCACGCGGGTCGCGCTCGAGATTGCGGACCTTCTGCGACTTGGCGTAGGTCCAGCTCCAGATCTCGCCGTCCTTCACCACGTACCAGAGCGGCATCGAGTGCGGCCACCCGCGGGGGCCGTTGGTGGAGACGACGGCGATCCGCTCGGCCTCGAGCAGCTCCGTCCGCTCGGCGTCGGTGAGCTTGATCTGGTCGCGCCGGCTCGCCATCGCGGTCAGTCGACCAACTCGGCCGGGTCGAGGCTGCCCTCGGACTCGAGCTTCTCGACATGGGCCTGCATCGCGACCGCGGCGGCCGGACGCATCGGTTCGGGGACGTCCGCCCAGACAATCTCGAGCAGTCGCCCACGCGAGCGCTCGCCCGCCGCCAACGCGTCGACGAGGGCTCGCTCGCGCCCGGTGCGGTGCTCCACGTACTCGGCGATCTTCGCCGCCGGATCGGTGATCAGCTCGCCGTGCCCGGGCGCCAGCAGGTCGAGCTCGAGCCCGGCGATCAGTCGCAGCGAGCGCATGTAGTCGGTGAGCGAGCCGCCGTGCGAGGCGGGAGGCACGATCGCCGAGCCATGGCCGAGGATCAGGTCGCCGCAGAAGCAGGTCCGCTCGGCGACGAAACAGACATGGTCGACCGCGTGACCGGGCGTCGCGATCACCTCGAACGGGTGCTCGCCCGGCGCCGGGGCCGCGAGCGCCGCCGCCCCGGCGCTGTGGTCGGCGTGGCCGTGGGTGAGCAGGACGCCGCCGACGCCGCCGCGCGCCGCCGCCGCCGCTCGCACCCGGTCGAGGTGGCCGGCGTCGTCGGGGCCCGGGTCGATCACCCAGGCCGGGTCGCGGCCGACGACGTAGGTGTTGGTGCCCTCGAGCGTCATCGGGCCCGGGTTCGGGGCCACCAGCCGCTCGAAGTCCATCACGCCTACTGCCTGCTGCCCACTGCCTTGAGCACCGCCTCCCGAGCCTCCGACGGCTCGAGCACGACCAGGTCGCCGACGCCCTTGAGCACCTCTCGTGCGAGCCAGTCGTTCGACCCGTAGGGCAGCTCGACCACCACCGCCCCGTCGGAGAGCTCCTCGACCACGGTGCGCTGCTCGCGCAGCCATCGCGCCCGGTCGGGCGCCACCCAGACGCGGGCGACCCCGGCGGTCGTGACCTCGCCGTGGACGAGCCACTCCTGCTCGGCGAGGATCTCCTCGACGCCATCTCGGGGCTCGAACTCGCGCTCGGTGGCGGTCGCCTCCTTCATCCGGTCGAGGCGGAAATGACGGGTGGCGGAGCGGCCGAGGTCGAAGCAGCCGAGGTACCAGCCCTCCGGGCCCTTGACGAGCTGGTAGGGCTCGACCTCGCGCTTGACGAAATCGTCCTCGTTCTCCTTGTAGTACTGGAGCTCCAGCACCCGGCGGCGCTGGATCGCCTGGTTGACCGTTCGCACGACCGACGAGTCGTCGCGGCCGGGCGCGATCTCCAGACCCTCCTCGGAGGGATCGTGGCCGAGCGCGGCGACGATCTTGCGGCGAGCCGACTGCAGGCCTGACTGGGGCAGGTGGTCGCCGAACAGGTCGATCGCCGCGACCAGCGCCTTGGCCTCCAGCGGGAGCAGCCGCGCCGGGCGGGCGAAGTTGTCGCCGTAGGTGTCCGGGTCGACCTCGATCCGGTCGCCGGAGATCTCCGCGTAGAGGACGTAGGTGCCGCCGCCGAAGTTGACGACGTTGAGCACGTCGAGGTCCTCGTGCAGCTCCTCGAGCGAGATGTTGAGCTCGTCGAGCACCTGCCGGGTCGGCAGGCTGCCGGACTCGCGGGCGGCGCCGATCAACAGCCCGGCGAGGGTGACCAGGCGCGCGAAGCGCTCCGGGCGGATCACCGACTCCGAGCGCCCGTTGGAGCCCCGCGCACCGCCGTTACGGCGCCCGTTCCCGCCGCCCTCGGCGACCGGCCTGCTCACCGTCTTGGCGACGTCGAAGTCGTCGCGGTGGCGTTCGCGGAGCAGCGCCAGACGCTCGTCGGCCTCGGCGGCGAGCTCGGGCGGGTCGAGCAGCCGGGCGTTCTCGCGCCACGACAGCACCCAGGAGATGAGCTGGCGCGCGGACGAGTACTCGGTCTCGAACACCATGCCCCGCCCCCGGACGCCGTCGCCGCGGGCCGGCTTGCGCAGGCTGCCATGGCGCCCGAAGTCGCGCTCGACGAGCCAGGCGATCCGCTCGCGCAGGAAGACCTTTGCGGTGCCCTCGGTCTCGCCCATCTGCCAGTCGGCGCGCTTGGCGTAGTCGCGGCGGTCGAAGTCCTCGGGGGCGGTGAAGTCGTGCTCGGCCTTGGTCGCGTAGGAGACCTTGCCGCGGATTCGCGACAGCCGGAAGACGCGGACCTCGTCGCGCTCGTGCGAGAAGCCGATCAGATAGAACTGGCCCTCGCGGAAGACGAGGTGGTAGGGGTTGACCTTGCGGTCCGAGACGTCGTCGCGCTGCAGGGAGTAGTAGGAGAACTCGATCGTCTTGCGGCGCGAGATCGCGGTCTCGATCTTGGCCAGACGCTGCGAGAGCTCGCGCCCCGCACCGGCCGTCGAGAGCTTGACGTCGATCGGCGCCTCATCCTCCTCGGTCAGCGGGCTCGGGCGGCCCCAGGAGACCTGCTGAAGCGCGAGTCGGAGCGGCTCGGCGTAGGCGAACTCGCCGTCGAGCAGGCCGAGCGCGGTGCGCAGCGCGGCGAGCTCGGGGTCGGTGAACTCGATCGCGGGCAGGTAGTAGTTCTCCGGCGGCAGCGCGTACAGCTCCGCCTCGAAGAAGCCCTCGGCGGGCTTCTCGACCTGCAGCGAGATCCCGAGGCTCTCGAGCTCGGCGCGGTCGGCGTAGAAGCGGCGCGCGAAGGCGTCCTCGTTCATCGAGCTGTAGCCCTCGACCTCGCGCTTGATCTCGAGCGCCGACACCGGGCGGCGGTTCGCCATCAGGAACGAGATCAGCGAGAGCTGGCGGATCAGCTTCTCGGTGTCCTTCGCCATCTGCCGGCGCAAGGTTATTGGGGCGCCGCTCGCGCCTCGCCGGGTGGCTTCGCAAACTGCGCTAATTGCGACCGCACCGGCCGCCGCCGAAGCTAGTTTCCCCGATCGTGCTCGGTGCCGGGACGGTGATCAGCGCTGCCGAAACCTCGCCGACGACCTCCGGTTCGGCTAGATTCCACCGGACCGCGCCCCGCGGGGGGGACCAGCATGCTTGGCGCCGGCACAGTCATCAACCCGATCATCAAGGTCGTCACCACCGTGGCGATCCTCGCCGCCGTCTACTTCTTCATCGTCAAGCCGACGCTCGACACCACCAACACGGCGTTCGAGAGCTTCTCCGACTCGTTCGACGGCTTCGACAACCTGCCGGGCGACCTTCAGACGCAGATCGACGACGCGTTCGACTCGACCGGCGACTCCGGCCGCCTTCAGGACTGCATCGACCGGGCCATCAATGGGACCGACGTCGATCAGCGGCGGATCGAGCGGTGCGCGGAACGCTTCGGCGAGTAGCCGAGTCGAAAGTCATCTGACTTGCGGTTACCGCAACTCAAACGCCACTCGACCACGCCGAGCCGCCGTTACGCGGCTCGGGTGCCGAAGTAGGCGGCCGAGTCGATCCCGCGGTCGAAGCGCGACCAGCTCTCGCCCTCGGGGAGCTCGCGCTCGATCCTGTCGAAGCTGCCGAGGGTGCCGCCCAGGTTGTCCATCGCGTGCACCAGGGTCGCCTCGCGGGTCGCGGGGACGACCGGCGAGCCGTTCTCGAGCCTGCCGTGGTGGGAGAGGACGATGTGCAGCACCGCCTGTGCGAGCTCGGGGTCGAACCCGTCGATGGTCTCGATCGCGCGGCGCACGAGGTAGTAGCCGAGCGGGATCTCACCGATCAGGCGCCCGGCGTCGGTGAGGTCGATCGCCAGCGGGTCGTCGTTGTAGGCCTGGGTCTTGCCGATGTCGTGCAGGAGCGCCCCGGTGATCGCCACGTCGCGATCGACCTCGGGGAAGGCTCCCGCCGCGGCGCTCACCGCCTGGGCGACCGAGACGGTGTGGTCGAGGAGCCCGTGGGTGTAGGCCTGGTGGTAGTACTTCGCCGCCGGGGCGACCCGGAAGCGCTTCCAGATCTCGGAGTCCTCGCCGAAGATCCGCTCGAGCAGCCGCTTGAGCTGCGGGCTCTGGATCGTCGCCACCAGCTCGCGCAGCTCCGCCTCGAGTCGCGCGACCGAGACCGCCGGCCCCTCGGCGAGGTCATCGTGCTCGTACTCCTCATCGGCGGCGACGCGGATCGACCGAATCGTGACCTTCGCCCCGTACTGGGGATGGACCGAGAAGCGCCCCTCGATGAACACGATCGCGCCGGGCGCGGTGCGCTCGAAGCACTCGTCGACCTCGTCCCACGCCACCGCCTCGACCGAGCCGGTGCGGTCGGCGACCACGAGGCGGAGGAAGTCGTCGCCGTTGCGGCGGGTACGACGCTCGCGCTCGCGGACGCAGAACACGGCGCCGACGGCGTCACCCTCGACGAGGTCGCGGATGAACGTCCGCACCAGCGGCACGGCCACCGGAGTCGCCTCCGGCGGCGCCTGCAACGCCTCGATCCGACCCTGGCCACTCATCGATCCCAAACTAGAGAGAGGCCCGGACGATCCATTTCTCTGCGCTGTGCCCACAAACAGGAGGTCGTCGGGTGCTCGCGGTTGCTGACACGGGTTGACCGGCAGCGGGTTACACGGGTTGACCGGCAGCGGGTTCCTCGATACTCAACCGGCGATGAAGCGGGGCATCCTTGCCGGCCGGGACGTGACCCTGATCGTCGCCGCCGTGGGCATCTCGGCGCTCGGCGACATCCTGCTCTGGATCCCGCTGACCCTGCATATCCAGGCGATGACCGACTCGGGAATCGCGGTCGCGGCGCTGATGATCGCGCTCTGGCTGCCGATCGTCCTGCTCGCGCCGGTGTCGGGCATGCTGGTCGATCGGCGGGATGCGCGGCGGGTGCTCGTGCTCGCCTCCATGGCCCAGCTCGCGGTCGCGGCGGGACTCGCGCTCGCGCTCGACTCCCTGGCGGCGATCCTGATCCTGGCGGCCATCCTCGGGGTCCTCTTCTCGGTCTCCCAGCCGGCCGAGTTCGCGCTCGTCCCGGTGATCGCCGGCAGCGACGACGTGGGGCGGCTGACCGAGGTCAACGGCTACGTCGAGACCGCGCGCTACGCGGGGATGACCGCGGGCCCGCTGCTCGGCGGGCTGCTGGCGGCGGTCGGCGGCACCCAGGCAGCACTGCTTGTGAACGCCGCCACCTTCGGCGTGGTCGCCGTCGCCGGCATCGCCCTGCGGGCGCGCCGGCCTCCGCGGACGGCCGAGGCCGAGCCCGGGATCGAGACGGGTCGCGCTCGGGACGGAGTCGTCTTCCTGTTCCGCGACCGGGCGCTGGCCCTGGTCCTGACCGTCGCCTTCGTCTCGCTGCTCTTCTTCAGCGCCTCGATCACGGCCGAGGTCTTCTTCCTCAAGGAGGACCTACGGGTCGGCGACTTCGTCTACGGCGCGATCTTCGCCAGCTGGACGCTGGGGATGGTGGTCGGCGCCGTCGCGATCTCGAAGCGGATCACCGCCGGGACACTGGTCGGCGCGGCGCTGATCGCCACCGCGGTCCAAGGTGTCGGGCTCGGCGGCCCGACGATCTGGCTCGCGGCCGGCTTCGCGGGAGCGATGTTCTTCGTCGGCGGGGTCGGCCACGGGACCAAGAACGTGCTGGTGCGAACGCTGATCCAGGATCGGGTCCCGGACGCGATCCACGGGCGCGCCTTCGCCGCGTACAACGGGCTGCGAAACGGCGCGGAGATGATCGCCCTGGCCTCGGGCGGTCTGCTGGTGGCGGCGATCGGCGGCCGCGCCACCCTCGCCATCGCCGGGGCGGTGCCCGTTCTCGTCGGGCTCGGCGGGCTGGTCGTCTACCGGCGCTGGGGCGGGCTCGAGCCGGACGATGCATCGGCGCCGGTCGAGCCTGCGGAGCCCGCCGTCGAGCCGGGATCGGCGGGCTCCGTGCTGGCCGAGTAGCCGCCCATGGGCTCGGGGTTCGAGTCCTTGGCCGGGCTGACGAAGGGCGCGAACTCCGAGGGCGGGGTCGCTCCCTCGAGCGCTGCTCCCGTGCGCTCGAGCTCGGCCCCGAACTGCGCGCCGAAGACGATCGCCAGGTTGGTGAGCCAGAGCCAGACGAGGAACACGATCGCCCCGGCGAGGCTGCCGTAGGTGCCCGAGTACGAGCCGAAGTTCGCGACGTAGAAGCTGAAGCCCGCCGAGGCGGCGAGCCAGAGCACGGTGGCGAGCAGGCTGCCGGGCAGCACCCAGCGAAGGCCGGCGTGCTGCGCGTTGGGCGCAAACCGGTAGAGCAGCCCGATCACCAGCACGACGACGACGAACAGCGCCGGCCACTTGAGGATCGAGTAGAGCTCGACGGCCGTGTCGCCAAGCCCGATCTCGTCGCCGATCGCCTTTGCCAGCGGGCCGGTGAGCACCAGGGTGATCAGGACGAAGGCGACGATCAGCGTCATCACCAGGGTGATCAGGAGCTGTACCGGTCGCAGCTTGTAGAACGGGCGGTCCTCGTCGACGTCGTAGACCTCGTTCGAACAGCGGATGAAGGCGCCGATGTAGCCGGAGGCCGACCAGAGGCCGGCGACGGTCCCGAGCACGAGGGCGACGCCGGCCTCGCCCGAGTTGTCGACGATGTTCTCGATCACCGGCTCGACCGTGTCGGCGGCCGAGCCCGAGCCGAGATCGTCGACGATCCGCAGCATCCCGTCGATCGACTCCTGCGAGCCGAGCACGCCGAGCAGCGAGACGAGGACGACCAGGAACGGGAACAGCGACAGCACCGAGTAGTAGGTGAGCGCGGCGGCGTTGTCGCTGAGGTCCTTGGCCCGGAACTCGGCGACGGCATCGCGCAGCGCGTGCCACCAGGCGCGCGGGGTCATCCGGCTGGGGCGGTCGACCGTCACGGGTGATTGATACCCGCTCGAGCGTCACCGGCACCGCGGCGTGTTTCGAGACCGACGAGGGCGGGCATCCGATCGAGATGGGCGACATCGACACCAAGGTCACGGAGGTCACCCTCAACGACGGGGTCGGGATCCCGCAGCACGGCTTCGGCGTGTTCCAGGTCCCCGCTCCCGAGACCGCCGAGATCGTTGCGCACGCGTTCGAGACCGGCTACCGCCACATCGACACGGCGGCCGCGTACGGGAACGAGGCCCAGGTGGGCGAGGCCATCGGCGGCTCCGGGCTCGCGCGCGACGAGGTCTTCATCACCACCAAGTGCTTCAACGACTCGCACGGGTACGACGAGGCCAGGCGGGCGCTCGGGGACAGCCTCGAACGCCTCGAGCTCGACTTCGTCGACCTCTACCTGATCCACTGGCCGGTGCCCGCCCGCGACCGGTACGTGGAGACCTGGCGCGCGTTCATCGACATGCGGGCGGAGGGCCTGATCCGGTCGATCGGCGTCTCCAACTTCCAGCCCGAGCATCTCACGCGCATCGTCGACGAGACCGGGGTCACCCCCTCGGTCAACCAGGTCGAGCTGCATCCGCGCTTCCAGCAGCGAGGCCTGCGCCGCGAGCACCGCGACCGGGGGATCGTCACCGAGGCCTGGAGCCCGCTCGCGCAGGGCCGGGTGCTCGACGAACCCGCCCTCGCCGAGATCGCCGAGGCCCATGGCAAGACACCCGGCCAGGTGGTGCTGCGATGGCACCTGCAGCTCGGCAACGTGGTGTTCCCCAAGTCGGCGACCCCCGAGCGGATCCGGGAGAACTTCGACGTCTTCGACTTCCACCTCTCGGACGCGGAGATGGGCGCGATCGAGGCACTCGACGCGGGCGAGCGGATCGGGCCCGACCCGGACACCTTCGTGATGCCGTAACCGGGCGCTATCCGGGCGCCGCGGCCGGGACCGGCTCGGCGGCCGGGCTCTTGGGATCGATGAGGATCTTGGCATGCGTCTCGGGGTCGCCGAGCGCGTCGAAGGCGCTCTCCACGCCCGGCAGGCCCACGGTCCCGGTGACCACCGGTCCCGCGTTCACCTTGCCCTCGGCCAGCATCCTCAGCGTGTCGCGGAACTCGAGCGGCGTGTAGCCGATCACGAAGCGCAGGTCGATCTCCTTGTTGATCGCCATCGCGGGGCGGATCCTGTCCGGCTCCATGCACACGCCGACGACCACGACCCTCGACCAGAGTGGCGCGCTGGCGATGATCCCGTCGAGGATCCCGGGGACGCCGACGCACTCGAAGATCACGGGTCGCTTCGGCGCCACCCCGAGCCGCTCCGCGGTGCGCCAGACGTGGTGCCACGGAACCGGCAGGCGCCTGAGCTTCTCGGTCGTCTCGACCGCGAGCGCTGCCGCCTCCGGCACGGTCCGCAGATGACCGTGGTCCCCGGGGACGGCATCGTACGGAGAGCCCTCGTTCGGGATCGACGACGACGTGTGCCCCGCACGCGGTCGCGAGCCGTCTGCGGCCGGGGGAGAAGTCGCTCGCCACGATCGTGCGTACCCCCTGCGCCTTCAGCATGCAGATCACGGCGAGGCCGACGGGGCCGCAGCCGATCACGATCGCCACGTCGCGCTTCTTGATCTCGGCGCGGCGCACGGCGTGCCAGCCGATCGCCATCGGCTCGGTGAGGACGCCGAGCTCGGGCTCGAGCCCGTTGGGCAGCGCGAACATGAGCGACTCCTCCACCACGACCTGCTCGGCGTAGGCGCCGGGGGTGGCGGCGGAGAGGCCGACCGCGTGCGTCTCCCCTCCGCGCCTGCGCAGTGGCAGCGCCACGACGGGCGTGCCCGTCGCCACCTTCCTCCTGCTCCCCGGGCCGTAGTCGGCGACCGCGCCGCAGAACTCGTGGCCGAGCACCACCCGCTGGTCGGAGCGCATGAAGCCGTCATAGCCGGCCTCCGCAAGGACGTCCGCGGCCTGGTCGGCGTGATGGCGCGCATGGAGATCGGACCCGCAGATGCCGCAGCGCAGCACCTCGAGCAGGACCTGACCGTGGGCCGGCTCGGGATCCGGCAGCTCCACGACCTCGAGCTCGGCGTTCTCGCAGGCGACCGCCTTCATCGCTGCTTGGTGTCGACCTGCGTCACTGGGTCTCCGGTTTCGACGGGCGAGTCGGGATGGCGAGACCCGGAATCGAACCGGGGACACCACGATTTTCAGTCGTGTGCTCTACCAACTGAGCTATCTCGCCGCGGGCGGTAAGGCTAGCGCCCAACTGCGGGCCCCTAACAGACGGCCGACGAGCGATCGGCGTCGGCGGCCTGGGCCAGGCAACTGTCGGCCTGTGCCAACGCCTGCTCCCAAGAAGCGTAGGCCGAGAACTCGACGATCAGGCCGTCGCGGAAGCGGACCAGGTGCCCGGCGTCGATCGTCACCTCGACGCCGCTGCCGGCCCCGCGCCCCGTAAACCGGACCTCCGCGGCGACGCAATCGCCGTGGGCGGCCGTTCGCCTCGGCTCGATCTCGAAGCTCTCCCACGGCTCGTTTGCCGCGTGCCAGAAGGCCTCGATCTCCTCGTGCCCACGATAGGTGTCCTGCATCCCCGGGAAGACCCCGCTCGTCCGGTAGAGGCCGTCCGGGGCGAAGA
The DNA here is from genome assembly GCA_963758665.1 of uncultured Solirubrobacterales bacterium. Lineage (GTDB taxonomy): Bacteria > Actinomycetota > Thermoleophilia > Solirubrobacterales > 70-9 > WHSW01. The sequence continues at coordinate 113,752 of CAVWWH010000004.1, forward strand.
ACTCGGGGATGCGGTCGAGCCGTCCTTCGACGAAGGCCTGATAGGTCTCGAGCAGCCGGGCGCGGTTCTCGGTGGGCATCCCGTTGAAGATACGACGTCAGCGCCCGGCTGGTGTTTGAGCTTGGTCACGCCGGCGCTTCGCCCGTCCGCGCGAGAGCGCGGTCGACCGCCGCGGCGGGATCGGCGACCCGCTCGATTCCCTCGCCCCCTGCCAGGGCAGCCGGCGACTCGACCGCCCAGCTCTCGAGCGCGATCACCGGACGCCCGAGCTGGCGGGCATGCGCGATCTCGGAGAGCGTTCCCCAGGCGCCGCCGATCGCGATCACCGCATCGGCCGAGGCGACGACCGCGAGGTTGCGCGCGATCCCTGTGGCGGCGGCGACCACGTGGGTGCAGTGGGGGTTGGCATCACCGGGGTCGGCGCCGGGAAGGATCCCGATCACGGTCCCGCCGGCCGCGGCGGCCCCGCGAGCGACCGCCTCCATGACCCCGCCCAGCCCGCCGCAGATCACCACCGCATCCGCCGTGGCCAGGCCCCGGCCGACCGCGGCGGCCAGCCCCGCGAGCCGATCGTCGGGCGCGCCGGCGCCGACCACGGCGATCTGCCTCCGGCGGGTCACCGCCTAGCCGGGCGCCGCTCGGCCGCGATCAGGTTGATGATCGAGTCCATGAGCTGGAGCGCGCCCGCCTTGTGCAGCGGCTCGTTGAGGTTGCCGCACTTCGGGCTCTGGATGCAGGAGGGGCAGCCGGCCTCGCAGGGGCACTCGCCGACCAGCCTCGCCGCGTCGGCGACCAGGCGCTCGAACTCGTCGTAACCGCGGCGGGCGATCCCGACGCCGCCGGGGTGGCCGTCGTAGATGAAGATCGTCGGCAGGCCGGTCTGGAAGTGGATGTTGGTCGACAGCCCGCCGATGTCCCAGCGGTCGCACATCGCCAGCAGCGGCAGGACGGCGATCTGGCTGTGCTCGGTGGCGTGCAGGGCGCCGAGCTGGACGTCGGGCGCCAGCGCCGCGGGGCCGGCGAGCTGGTCGTCAAGCGCGTACCAGAGCGCCTGGGTCGGAAAGTTCTGCTCGGGCAGGTCGAGCGGCACGAGGTCGAGCACCGAGTGGTCCGTGAGGCTCTTTCGCTGGTAGGCGATCACCTGCTCGGTGACCGAGACCTCGCCGAAGCTGAGCTCGACCGGGTCGCCCTCGGACGGGCCGATCTGGCGCTGCGCCTCGGTCGCCTCGATGAACACCATCGTCTCCTTCTTCGGCTGCGTGTACCAGTCGCCGTCGAACGCATCGACGATCGCCCGGCGCGAGTCGACGTCGAGCTCGGCGACCTCGTAGGAGCGCCCGAGGTGCAGGTAGATCGCCCCGGGGTGCACGGTCGAGAACGCGCGCTCGGCCTCGACCTGGCCGAGCAGCTCGCCCGACGAGCGCTCGACCACCGCGACCGAGTCGAGCGAGGCCGAGCGCAGCGAGATCTCGCCCGCCGGGAAGCCGGGACCGCGGGGCAGGTAGCGACCGTCGCGCGCGCGGCGCAGCTTGCCGGCTCCGACGAGCGCTTCGGCGCGGTCGCGCCATCGCTCGCCGAGGATCTGGTCGTCGGCGCCACCCGGCTGGGTCGCGGTGCCGCCGAGCGGCGCCTCGTAGGCGGCGGCCAGCAGGTGCGCCGTCTGGATCCGCTCGTTGGTGTGGTCGAGGATCGCGGCCTCGACCGGGCGGGCGAGGAACTCCTCGGGGTGGCGGCAGAAGAACTGGTCGAGGGCGTCCTGGCCGGCGACGTAGAGCGCGATCCCCTCGCGACGCCGCCCGGCGCGTCCCCACATCTGGCGGAGGCTGGCGACGGTGCCCGGGAAGGTGACGCAGATCGCCGCATCGAGCTCGCCGATGTCGATCCCGAGCTCGAGCGCGTCGGTGGCGACGACCGCGAGCAGCTCGCCCCGGGCAAGCTTCGCCTCGATCTCGCGCCGCTGCTGAGGCGTGTAGCCGGCTCGATAGGGCGCGATCCGCGCCGCCAGCCCCGGCTCGCCGAGCTCCTGGAGGCGCATCCTCGTGAAGCGCTGGATCAGCTCGATCCCGCGGCGGCTGCGCAGGAAGCAGATCGTCCGCGACCCGTTGATGACCAGGTCCGCGAGCAGCTCGGCGGCCTCCGAGAGCACCGAGCGCCGGGTCATCGTCTTCGGATCGATCACCGGCGGGTTCCAGATCGCGATTCTCCGCCTGGCGCGGGGGGCCCCGTCGGAGTCGACGAGCTGGAACTCGCCCCCGGTCAGCGCGCCGGCGAGCTCGGCGGGGTTGGCGATCGTCGCCGAGGCGAGCACGAAGCTGGGCTCGGACCCGTACACGCGCGCGACCCGCCGCAGGCGGCGCAGGACGTTGGCGACGTGGGAGCCGAAGACACCGCGGTAGGTGTGCGCCTCGTCGACGACGACGAAGCCGAGGTTGGTGAGGAAGTCGCCCCAGCCCTTGTGGTGGGACAGCATGGCCATGTTGAGCATGTCCGGGTTGGTGAGCACGAGGTTCGCGCGGCGGCGAATCGCGGGCCGGTCGTCGCGCGGGGTGTCACCGTCGTAGATCGCGTGGCGAAGCTCCGCCAGCCCGAGCTCGGAGAGCTTCCGCGCCTGGTCCTGTGCGAGCGCCTTGGTCGGGTAGAGGTAGAGGGCGCGGGTCTTCGGGTCGGCGGCGATCGCGTCGAGCACCGGCAGGTTGAACGACAGCGACTTGCCCGAGGCGGTCCCGCTGGTGACGATCACGTCGCCGGCCCGTGCCGCCGAGAGCGCGTCGACCTGGTGCGAGTACAGGTCGGTGATCCCGGCGCGGGCCAGGGCGGCGACCAGGGCCGGCGCGAGCTCCGGCGGCGCGCCGACGGTGCTCGCGGCGCGCGAATCCTCGACGCTGGTCGCGATCAGGCGCTCGTCGACCTCGCCGGCCTCGAGCAGGCGCTCCCAGGCGAGGGGCGGGGCGTCGAGCAGCTCGGTCATGGCACGCGCCGCCTCAACAGCGGCGGGACTCGGCTTCGTCCTGTCGGACTCCGCCTCATGGCCCAATCGCAGCAGCGGTGCGCAGCGCGTCGAGCGCCTCGACGTCGTGAAGGCGGAGGATCTCGGCACCCTCCGCGACCGCGAGCGCGGCGGCGGCCAGGGTCGCCGGGCCGCGCTCGCTGGCCGGCAACCGGCCCTCCCACGATCCCGCTGCCACGGCGCCCAGGAAGTCCTTGCGGGACAGGGCGACGAACAGCGGCCGACCGAGCTGGCGCAGCTCGCCGAGGCGGCGGAGCACCTCGAGGTCGTCGTCGACCGAGAGGTCGAAGTCGAGGCCGGGGTCGAGGGCGATCCGCTCGGCGGCGATCCCGAGCTCCGCCGCCCGCTCAATCCGGGCGCTGAACCACTCGAGCAGGTGGGCCACGGCGTCGTCGTAGGCGGGCGACGGCCGGTCCACCCGGGGCGGGCCCTCGATGTGCATGAGCACGTAGCCGCAATCGCGATGCCCGATCAGCTCGAGCATCTCCGGCTCACCGCCGCCGATGTCGTTGATCGCCGCGGCGCCGGCGTCGATCGCGGCTGCCGCGACGATGGGAGAGAAGGTGTCGGCGAGCACCGGCACACCCGACTCCGCCGCCAGCCGCTGGACCGCCGGGACAAGCCGGGCGATCTCGTCGGCGCGCGGGAACGGGCGGGCCGCTGAAGGCCGCGACCGCGCCCACGTCGAGCAGGTCGAAGCCCGCGCCGACCAACGCGAGCCCGTCGGCGACCGCGCGCTCCGGCGTGCCGCTGCGGGCGCCGGCGAAGAACGAGTCGTCGGTCACGTTGACGATCCCGGCAGCCAAGGGGCGGTCGAGCTCGAGCGTCCGGTCGGAGAGTCGCCAGGTGGTTACCGGGAGCACCTCATCTAAGTTAGTCGCCCCGATGCCGCTCAGCTGCGTCTACACCGACCTCGATGGGACCCTGCTCGGCCCCCGCGGATCCCTGTTCCGCGACGCGGAGGGGAACTTCTCGATCGTCCAGGCGCGCGGCCTCGAGGCCTGCCACCGGGCCGGGGTCGAGGTGGTGATCATGTCGGGCCGGCGCGAGAGCACAGTCCGGTCGGACGCCCGCCTGATCGGCCAGGAGCTCCTACATCTACGAGGCCGGCTGCGGGGTGATGATCGACGGCGAGCGCACCTACCTGACCGGCGACTGGACCCCGGACGAGAACGGGAACCCGGCCGACAAGCTCGTCGACGCCGGGATCCCGGACATGCTCTTCGAGCACTTCGCCGGACGGCTCGAATGGCACACCCCCTGGCACACCGGCCGCGAGCTCTCGCTGCTGATGCGCGGCCGGGTGGACGTCGCCGAGGCGAACGAGCTGATCGAGGCGGCCGGCCACGAGGACCTGCGGTTCCTCGACAACGGCGCGATCAGCCGCCGGATGGAGGGGATCGAGGGAGCGATCCACGCCTACCATCTGGTCCCGGGCGGGGCGAGCAAGGCCAAGGGGGTGGCCTTCCACCTGCAGGCCCGCGGCTACGCGCCCGAGGACTGCATCGCCATCGGCGACTCGATCGAGGACCTCGAGGCGGCGGTCGCGGTCGGGCGCTTCTTCTGCGTCGCGAACGGGCCGGCGCGCGACGAGCAGCTGCGCGAGGCGCTGGCGCGGTTCCCGAACGCGACCGTCACCGACGGCTCGATGGGCGACGGCTTCTACGAGGCCGTGATCTCGACGCTGGCGATGCGCTAGCGGCCATCAGTCGCGCCTCGGCGCGGCGGATGGGCCGCGGACTCGCCGCAGCAGCCTGTCGGTGGTCCGCGGCGCGATCCCGTTGAGGCCGAGCAGGCGGGTCGCCACCGGCAGATAGACGTTCGCCTCGTCGGCCTCGACCGCGGCGAGCACGCGGCGCGCGACGTCGCGCGGGTCGAGCGCTTCGTCGCCCCGGCGCCAGTCTGGCATCGCCCCCGGCTGGTGGTGATGAAGGTCGGTCTCGACCTCGCCGGGGAACACGGTGGTCACCGAGACGCCGGTGCCGGAGAGCTCGTGGCGAAGCGCCTCGGCGAAGCCGCGGTCGAAGGCCTTGGTCGCTCCGTACACGGCGCCCCAGGGGAAGGCGCGCAGCCCGGCGCCCGAGGAGGTGACGACGAGGTGGCCACGAGCGCGGTCGAGCATGTGCGGGAGCGCAGCGGCGACCGTGTAGAGGGTGCCGAGCACGTTCACGTCGACCATCTCCTCGGCGAGTTCGAGCTCGACGTCGGCGAACGGGCCGTAGTGGGCGATGCCGGCGTTGGCGAAAACGAGGTCGAGGCCGCCGTGAGCGCTTGACGAAGCGGTCGATCGCCCTGCTCCGTGCCGCGGCGCTTGGTGACGTCGGCGGCCAGCACCTGATGCTCCCCGCGGGAGCTCGCCGGCAAGCTGCTCGAGGACCTCGCGTCGGCGCGCGAGCAGGCCCAGGGTCGCCCCCCGGCGCCGCGAGCTCGGTCGCCAGCGCCCGGCCGATCCCGGCCGAGGCGCCGGTGACGATCGCCGTGGTCTCGGAGCCGAGCCGCATCGCCGCCATCCTCGCAGGCGCCGCGCGGGTCCGCCGGCGGCCGATCACTAACATCGCCCGGGCGGTGTCGCAGGACCACGCCACAGTCGCCGAGGAGGAGTACCTCCAGATCATGTTCTGGCTCGAGGAGGCGGGGCTGCCGATCACCGGCGCGAACATCGCCCGCGCGATGCAGCTCTCGCCGCCGACCGTGCACGAGATGATCGGCCGGCTCGAGCGCGACGGCTACGTCAGCCGCGGCGAGGACAAGTCGCTCAGCTTCACCGAGGACGGTCGCGAGCACGCCCAGGCGATCGTCCGCCGCCACCGGCTGATCGAGCGCTTCCTCACCGACGTCCTCGGGATCCCCTGGGACGAGGTCCACGAGGAGGCCGAGCGGCTCGAGCACGCGATGTCGCCGGTGCTCGAGGAGCGGATGCTGGCGGCGATCGGCGACGCCACCACCTGCCCGCACGGGCACCCGATCGTCGAGGGCGCGCGCGAGCAGGGCGTGCTGCTCGCCGACGTCGAGCCCGGCGCCGAGATCACCGTGCTGCGCTTCGAGAACGAGGCCGAGGAGCTGCTCCACTACCTGAAGCAGACCGGGCTGCGGCCGGGCCTCGACGGGACGCTCGAGAGCTCCGGCGACGAGGTGATCGTCGTCTCCGACGACGGCCGCCACGCGGTCTCGCGCAGCGTCGCCGAGACCGTCTCGGTGCGCGCCGAGCCGGCGCCGGCGCCGCGCGCGCCGCTGCCCGAAGCGCTGGTGCTCTCCAGCGACCGCTACGGGCGCTAGGCGAGCTAGGCGATCTCGCGCGTGGGGGCCAGCGGCTCCGCGACGCCGCAGATCTGGCGCAGGCGGCGGTAGAGCGCCTGATCGGCCGGGCGCATCTGAAACTCGCGCCGGCGGACGTTGGCCTCGTGCTCGCGGACCGCTGCGGCCAGGGCCGAGAAGCGCCGCTCCGCCAGGTTGCGCTCGCTGACCGGATCGAGCTTTCTGCTGCCTTCGATGATCTGTACCGGACTCATTCGCTCCACCTCCTCGTGTTCGTCGCCCTACAGGTTCGCTGGTCGACACCCGGAGCTTGTTCACCTTTGGTGAAGATCACCTTAGCAGTATCCCTACCGATTTAGTAGAGAAGGATGGGATGCAAGCGGCCTCGCAACGGGCGAGCCGCGACGGCTCAGACGGGGGTCGCGGCGCGCTGCGACTGGAGCGCCGTGGCGATGCCGCGCGACGCCCTCGGCGACCCGCTCGGCGGGCACGCTCGCGAACGAGAGCCGCAGGCTCGAGCGGCCGCCCTCGAGCATGAAGTCGGGGCCGGCGACGAAGGCGACGCCCTCGCGCTTCGCCTGCTCGAGCAGGGCGGGGCTGTCGACGTCGGCTGCGAGGTCGAGCCAGAGGAAGTAGCCGCCGCCCGGGACGACGAACTCGGCCTCGGGGAGCCGCTCGCGCAGCGCCTCGACCAGGGCGTCGCGGCGCTCGGCCAGGGCGCCGTTGACGAACTCGACGTTGCGCGCCAGGGCGCCCGAGCGGCAGAGCTCGAGCACCATCGACTCGGCGAGCATGTTCGGCGAGATGTAGTGCTCGGAGCCGCGCTTGGCGAGCGTCCTGATCTGCTCCGCGGGGCCCGGCCAGGTAGCCGACGCGGACGCCCGGGCTGACCGTCTTCGAGAACGAGGAGGCGTGGATCACGCGGCCCGCGGTGTCGGTCGAGAGCATCGTCGGCGGCAGCTCGGAGTCGCCGAACCTGACCAGGCGGTAGGGGTCGTCCTCGAAGATCCAGAAGTCGTGCTCGGCGGCGAGCTCGACCAGGCGCTCGCGCTTCGCGGCCGAGAGCGTGCAGCCGGCCGGGTTGTGGAAGTTGGGGATCACGTGGGCGAGCTTGACCGGGCCCGCCGCGAGCGCCCGCTCGAACGCCTCGATGTCGAGTCCGTCGGCCTCCAGCGGCACCCCGATGACCTCGGCGCCGGTGCGGCCGAGCAGCAGCAGCGTGCGGTCGTAGGAGGGCTGCTCGACGATCACGCGGTCGCCGGGCTCGACCATGTAGCGGAACAGCAGCGCCGCCGCCTCCATCGAGCCGTTGGTGAACATCACCTGCTCGGCCTCGAGCCCGTGGAACTCGCGCGCGACCCACTCGCAGAGGCCCGGGATGGCCGATCCCGGTGCCGTAGGAGAGCGCCCGCTCCCAGTCCGATTCGAGCGCCTTGGCGGTCGCCTCGCGGACCGCGTCGACGGGCAGGATGTCGGCGCTCGGCGCGCCGCGGGCGAAGCTGATCGTGTCGGAGGCCATCGCCGTCCGACCATAGCAACGGCCCTGGCGCTCTACGGTGTCGCGCTGGTGGAGAACGCTCGAACGAGATCCTGGCGCTCGCCGAGCGGCTCGCCGGCGCAGCGCGCGGCGCTCTCGCTCGGCGCCTGCGCGAGCCGCGCGCCGACGTGCGCACGAAGACCTCGGCGACCGACATGGTCTCCGAGGTCGACGAGGCCTGCGAGCGGCTGATCGTCGACGGCATCCGGCGGGCGCGGCCCGACGACGGGATCCTCTCGCGAGGAGGGCGCCGCGGTCGAGGTCGAGCAGCGGCGTCCGCTGGGTGATCGACCCGATCGACGGGACCACCAACTACCTCTACGGCCACCCTGGCTACGCGATCTCGATCGCGGTCGAGCGCGACGACGACGCGCTGGTGGCGGTGGTCGAGGATCCGCTGCACGGCGAGCGGTTCACCGCCATCCGCGGTGCCGGCGCGCGGCGCAACGGTGAGCCGATCGGGGCCTCGGCCGAGACCGAGCTCGGCTCCGCGCTGGTGGCGACCGGGTTCGGCTACACGCCCGCGGAGCGCACCGGCAGGCCGAGGTGCTCGCGGGCCTGATCGGCTCGATCCGCGACATCCGGCGCATGGGCGCGGCCGCGGTCGACCTGTGCTCGGTCGCCTGCGGGCGGGTCGACGCCTACTACGAGCGCGGCCTCAACCACTGGGACCTCGCCGCCGGCGCGCTGATCGCCGCGGAGGCCGGCGCGAGGGTGGGCGAGCTCGACGACGGCACCGTGGTCGCGGCGCCGCCGGCGCTGTTCGAGCCGCTGACCGCGGCGCTGCTCGGCGCTTCAGCGTGATCTCGAGCCGCTCGCGCTCGCCCAGCACGGCCGACCACGCTCGACGGGCCGCTCAGGGCGGCGGCGCATCGCCTCGACCGCGAGCTGCGCGGTCTCGGTCGGGCTCTTGCCGACCCGCACGCCCTTGGCCTCGAGCGCTTCCTTCTTCGCCTCGGCGGTGCCCGAGGAGCCGGAGATGATCGCCCCGGCGTGGCCCATCTGCTTGCCGGGCGGCGCGGTGAAGCCGGCGATGTAGCCGACCACCGGCTTCGAGACCGACTCGGCGATGAAGTCGGCGGCGCGCTCCTCGGCGTCGCCGCCGATCTCGCCGACCATGACGATCAGCTCGGTCTCGGGATCGTCCTCGAACAGGGTGAGGATGTCGATGAAGTCCGAGCCGACGATCGGGTCGCCGCCGATGCCGACGATCGACGAGTTGCCCATCCCCGCCTGCTTGAGCTCGTTGCCGATCTGGTAGGTCAGCGTGCCGGACTTCGAGACGACGCCGATCTTGCCGGGGTCGAAGAACTGCGCCGGGATGATCCCGACGTTCGCCTTGCCGGGCGAGAGCACGCCGGGGCAGTTGGGGCCGATCAGCCGCACGCCGGCCTCGCGGGCCTTCCAGTACAGCGGCATCATGTCGAGCACCGGGATCCCCTCGGTGATCGCGATCACCGTGCCGACTCCCGGCGTCGATCGCCTCGTCGATCGCCGCCGCGGCGAAGCGCGCCGGGACGAAGATCATCGAGGTGTTGGCGCCGCGCTCGGCGACGGCCTCGGCGATCGTGTCGAAGATCGGCACGCCCTCGACGTCCTGGCCGCCCTTGCCGGGCGTCACCCCCGCGACCAGGTCGGTGCCGTAGTCGCGGTTGCGCATCCCGTGGAAGGTGCCCTCGCGGCCGGTCAGCCCGGAGACGAAGAGCTTGGTCTCCTCGGTGACGATGATCGCCATCGGCTAGCCCGCCTTCCCCGCCAGCTCGACCACGGCCTTCGCCGCGCCCAGCATCGTCTTCTCGATGTGGAGGTTCGCCGAGCTCGGCCTCGGCGAGGAGCGCCGAGCCCCTCCTCGGAGTTGGTGCCGTCGAGGCGGACGACGAGCGGGACGCCGAGCTCGATCTGCGCCGAGGCCTCGATGATCCCCTTGGCGATCTCGTCGCAGCGGGTGATCCCGCCGAAGATGTTGAACAGGATCGCCTCCACCGTCGGAGTCGGAGGTGATCACCTCGAGCGCGGCGACGATCGCCTCGGCCTTCGAGCCGCCGCCGGCATCGAGGAAGTTGGCCGGCTTGCCGCCGGCCTGGGCGACGACGTCGAGCGTCGACATGCAGAGCCCGGCGCCGTTGGCGAGGATCCCGATGTTGCCGCCGAGCTTGACGTAGGTGAGGCCCTTCTCCTTCGCCATCGCCTCCTGCGGGTCCTCGGCCGACTTGTCGGAGAGCTCGGCCAGCTCGGGGTGGCGGAACAGGGCGTTGCCGTCGATCGTCGTCTTCGAGTCGAGCGCGATCACCTCGCGGTCGCCGGTGACGATCAGCGGGTTGACCTCGATCAGGGTCGCGTCCTCGGCCCGCGCGACCTCGACCAGCTTGACCAGCATCTCGGCGACCTGGTCGGTGACGTCCTCGTCGATCCCGGCGTCGACCGCGATCTCGCGGGCGCGCGTCGGCGCCGAACTCCTCGTCGGGCTCGATGTGGCGCTGGATCAGGGCGTCGGGGTCGGTCTCGGCCATCTCCTCGACGTCCATGCCGCCCATCCGCGAGAGCATCGCCAGCAGCTTCTTCTCGCCGCGGTCGAGGATGATCGAGGCGTAGTACTCGGCCTCGATCTCCGACGCCTGCTCGATCCAGAGGTCGTGGACGGTGAAGCCGCGGATGTCCATGCCGAGGATCGCCTCGGCAGTGCTGACGCGCCTCGGCCTCGTCCTTGGCGACCTTGATCCCGCCGGCCTTGCCGCGCTTGCCGATCGCGACCTGGGCCTTGACCACGCACGGGTAGCCGATCTCGTTCGCCGCCGCGACGGCGTCGTCGACGGTCGCCGCGTGGCGGCCCGTCGGGCACCGGCACGCCGTGCTTGCGCGAACAGCTGCTTTCCCTGGTACTCGAGTAGATCCATGGTCGCGCGCTGGGCGGGGTTGCGGGGCGGCAGCCTATCGCTTGCCATAATGCCGCGCCGCGAGCGTTTCGCTCGCTAGGTTCCTGCGAAACGCGCACGCGATCCGATGCCGCTGCCGAAGCTGAAAGAGATCAAGTGGGTGACCACGGACTGCTACGGCACCCTGATCGACTGGGAGAAGGGGATCCTCGACGCCTTCTCGCAAGGAGGCCGACCGCGACGGCTTCAGCTTCGACAACCAGAAGTTCATCGACCGCTTCCTCGAGGTGCAGGCGGAGATCATGGGCGGCTCGTACGAGCTCTACGCCGAGGTCCTGCGCCGGACGGCGGTCAAGGTCGCCGGCGAGATCGGCTGGGAGCTGGAGCCGTCGCGGGCGCAGTTCCTGCCCGACAGCGTCGCCCGCTGGCTGCCCTTTCGCGAGGCGAACGCGGCCATGGACCGGCTCGGCCGCCGCTACGACCTGGGGATCATCTCGAACATCGACGACAAGCTGCTCGGGGTCTCGCGGCGTCACCTGCGGACCGATCTCGACCTGGTTGTCACCGCGCAGCAGGTGCGCAGCTACAAGCCCGATCCCGCCCACTTCAAGGAGGGAGCGCGCCGGATCGGCGGCAAGAAGGGCTGGGTCCACATCGGCTCCGGGTACGAGGCGGACGTCGCGCCGCTGCTGAAGATGAACGTGCCGGTGATCTGGGTCAATCGCAAGGGCGAGAAGCTCGACGGTCGCAAGCGGCCCACCGCGGAGGTCAAGACCTTCCGCGACGCGGCGAAGAAGCTCGGTGCCGGCGGCTGAGCCGGCCCAAGGAGGCGATCCGGCCGACGACGCGATGGTGGCGCGGGCGCGCGAGCGCTTCGCGGGCGAGCGCCGGCACCTGAGCCGGCGCCGGCGCCGGGCACAGCGCCACGGCGCCCTCCCGAACCTGATCGTGATCGGCGGGCTCAAGTGCGGGACGACGAGCCTGCACCACTACCTCAACCTGCACCCGCAGATCGCGATGTCGCGCCCGAAGGAGCTCAACTTCTTCGTCGCCGAGCTCAACTGGGACCTCGGGCCCGAGTGGTATCGCGAGCCACTTCGACCGCTCCGCCCCGGTCCGCGGCGAGAGCTCGCCCCACTACACGAACCTGCCCCGCTTCCGCGGCGTCGCCGAGCGCATGCGCGAGCTGCTCGGCGGCGAAGCCGCGGATCGTCTACATGGTCCGCGACCCGATCGAGCGCATGCTGTCGCACTACCTCCACAACGTCGGCGGCGGCATACGAGTCACGGCCGATCGAGGCGGCGCTCTCCGATCCCGCCTCGGCCTACATCGCCCGCAGCCGCTACGCCATGCAGATCCAGCCGTACCTGGACAGCTTCGACCGCGCCCGCGTGCTCGTGGTCGCCAACGACGAGCTGGCCGCCGAGCGCGAGCCGACGATGCGGCGGGTGTTCGAGTTCTGCGGCGTCGACCCGGGCTTCGGCTCGGAGCAGTTCGAGCGCCAATGGGAGACCGGCAGCGGCAAGCAGGCCGGCGGTTTCCGGCTCATGGACCGCGCGGTGCGCCTGCCCGGTCTGCGGGCCCTCGACCGCAACTTCGACCGGCTACCGGAGTCGCTGCGCTGGATCGTCGAGCGGGTCGTGCACGACCCGGGCCGCGGCGCGGCGCCCAAGCCCGAGCTCCCCGATCAGCTCCGGCAGCGGCTCGAGGACCTCGCTGCGCGACGACGTCCGCGAGCTCGAGGCGATCACCGGGCGCAGCTTCGGCTGGCTCTGACCGCGCCTCAGGCCCCGGAGCGCTCGCGCATCTCGGTGAACACCGCGGTCCGGCCGGACTCGTCGTCCGGGCGCTGCTCGTCGGCGATCACGTGGGCGACGGCGTTGATCAGCGCCAGGTGGGTGAACGCCTGAGGGAAGTTGCCGAGGTGGGCGTGTGCTGCGAGGCTCGATCTCCTCGGCGTAGAGGCTGAGCGGACCGGCGAGCGCGAGCAGCTTCTCGCACAGCGCCCGGGCCTGCTCCGCCTCGCCGATCTCCGAGAGCGCGGAGACGAGCCAGAACGAGCAGATCGTGAACGTGCCCTCCTCGCCGTGCAGGCCGTCCTCGGTCTCCTCGACGCGGTAGCGCAGGACGAGGCCGTGGTCGGTGAGCTCCTCGGCGATCGCGAGCACGGTCTTGCGGATCACCTCGTGGTCGGGGGGCAGGAAGCGGACCAGCGGCGCGAGCAGGACCGAGGCGTCGAGCGCGTCGGTGTCGTAGTGCTGGCGCATCACCCCGCGGTCGGAGACCCCGCGCTCGAGGATGTCGCGCTGGATCTCGTCGGCGATCTTCCGCCACCGCGCCGCGGCTGCTCCTCGGAATCTTCGCGCCGGGCCGCCAGCCGGGCGCCGCGGTCGAGCGCCACCCAGCACATCAGCTTCGACGAGACGTAGTGCTTGGCCGGGCCGCGGGCCTCCCAGATCCCCTGGTCGGGCTCGGTCCAGACCTGGTCGCCGCGCTTTCGACCTGGTCGGCGACGATCGGCCAGAGCTGCGGCGGCAGGATCCGGTCGGCGCGCGCGTGGATGTAGAGCGAGTCGACGAGGGCGCCGTAGACGTCGTTCTGGCTGCTGGTCGAAGGCGCCGTTGCCGATCCGCACCGGCCTCGCGCCGCCGTAGCCGGAGAGGTGGTCGAGCGTGGTCTCGGTGAGCTCGCGCTCGCCGCCGATCCCGTACATGATCTGCAGCCGGTTGCCGTGCGCGTGGCAGATGTCGCCGATGAAGCGGGCGAAGTCGTCGGCCTCCTCGTCGAACCCGAGCACGTGCATCGCCCAGAGGGTGAAGGTCGCGTCGCGGATCCAGGTGTAGCGGTAGTCCCAGTTGCGCTCGCCGCCCGGGGTCTCGGGCAGCGAGGTCGTCAGCGCCGCGAGCAGCGCCCCGGTCGGGCGCGTAGGTGAGGCCCTTGAGGGTCAGCGCCGAGCGCTGCAGGTGGATCCGCCAGGGGTGGTCGGGGAAGTCGCCGTTGGCGAGCCAGCGGCGCCAGTAGGCGGCGGTCGCGTCGAGGCGGGCGAACGCCTCGTCGCTGGTCGTCGGGCCGATCGGATCGGCGCTCCAGGCGAGCGCGGCGAAGCAGCTCTCCCCGGCGCTCAGCAGGTGGCGGGCCTCGGCGCGCTGGATCTCGATCCCGAGGTTGAGGTCGGTGGTCAGCACCAGCCGCGGCTGTCCCTCTGCCGTGGTCCGTCGCCGAGTGGCGGTCCTCGGCCAGCTCCCACTCGGGCGGGACCCGCGCGTAGTCGAAGCGCGGATGGCAGGTGAGCTCGATCGGGACCTCGCCCTGGACGCAGGTCGCAACGCGGACCAGCACGCACTCGGCGTCGAGGTCGGGCGGCGGACGGGTGTGGGGGTCGTCGCTGCGCGGCCGCCAGGGGCCGATCGTGAGCGCGTCGATGACCACCAGCCAGCCGGTCTTCGTCGCCCAGGTCGTCTCGAGGATGTTGGTCCCCGGCTGATAGCGACGGGCGACCGGGACCGCTTCGCGCGGGCCGATGCGAAAGCGGCCGGCGCCCCGGTCGAGGGCCGCGCCGAAGACGCTCGGCGAGTCGAAGCGAGGGAGGCAGAGCCACTCGATCGCGCCGTCGGGGGCGACCAGGGCGCCGGTGTGGCAATCGGAGAGGAAGCCGTAATCGGCGATCGGCGGGAATCCCCCTGGCTGCATGGGCGAGCAGCCTATCCCCTGGCGAGGGAGGCTCTGACTACCATCGCTGCGTGCGAATCGCTGTCGCGGCAGACGAGCGGGCCGGCGTCGCCTCGGCGCTCGCCGAAGAGCTGCGCCGCCGCGGCCACGAGCCGATCGCCCACGGGGCGCTGGGCGACGGCGAACGCGAGGACTGGGCCTGGGCGAGCGAGGCGGCTGCGCGCGACGTCGCCGAGGGCCGAGCCGAGCAGGCGGTGGTCTGCTGCTGGACCGGGACCGGGGCCTCGATCGCCGCGAACAAGGTTCCCGGGTATCCGCGCCGCGCTCTGCGGTGACGCCGCGACGGCCGACGGCGCGCGGCGATGGAACGACGCCAACGTGCTCGCGCTCAGCCTGCGAACCACGTCCGAGGCCGAGCTGGCGGAGATCCTCGACGCCTGGTTCGCGGCAGAGCCGAGCGCGGACGCCGAGGACGTGGCGAACGTCGGCCACCTGGCCGAGATCGAGTCCGGCGGCGCTTAGCGGAAGGCGGCGTGGGTATCGACCATCCGATGCGGCGGCTGCTGCCCGATGTTGCCGAGACCACCGTCGCCGACCAGGTCGCCGCCCTCGACCTGGTCGCGCTCGCCGGCGAGGACCGGCCCTACGTGATCACCAACTTCGCCCTCACGCTCGACGGGCACGCGACGATCTCCGGCCGCTCGGGGCCGATCGGCTCGGACGCCGACACGGCCATGCTGGTCGGCCTGCGAACCCGCGTGGACGCGGTGATGATCGGCGCCGGGACGATGCGCGCCGAGCGCTACGGTCGCGTGGTCGCCGACCCCGCCAAGCGCCGGCGCCGCGAGCGCGATGGGCTCTCGGAGGACCCGCTGATGGTGATCGTCTCCGGCCGCCTCGAGCTGCCCTGGGACGCGCCGCTGTTCACGGAGGGCGAGGGACGGGTGGTGATCGCGACCTCCTCCACCGAGGACCCGCCGGAGACGCGCCACCCCGGTCGAGGTCTTCCGCCAGCCCGAGGGCGTGGACCTCGGGGCCCTGCTCACCCACCTGCGGGCCGAGCGCGGCGTTCGCGCGCTGCTCTGCGAGGGCGGCCCGCGCATCCACGGCCAGCTGATCGAAGCCGGCCTCGTCGACGAGCTGTTCGTCACCCACGCCGCGAAGCTCGCCGGCGGCGTCGGCCCCGGCCTGGTCTCGGAGCTGCCGGAGCAGGAGCGTCCGCTCGAGCTCGCCTGGCTGCTCGCCGAGGAATCGACCGGCGAGCTGTTCGGGCGCTATCTGACCGGCGCCGGCGGCTGACCGCAGCGGGTGGAGCTGGTCGACTACACCGACGCCGATCTCGCGCTCAGCATCGCGCTCGAGTCGGACCCGGAGGTGATGGCCGAGCTCGGCGGGCCGCGGCCCCGGGAATCGATCGAGCGCGCCCATCGCAGCCGGGTCGTGGGAGCGCTCGCCGACGGCGGCCTGTGGCTGAAGATCCTCCCCGACGGGTCCGGCGACGCCGCCGGGGCCCTCGGGGTGTGGAGGTCGAAGTGGCGCGAGGAGGAGCTCTGGGAGGTGGGCTGGATGCTGCTGCCGCGGTTTCACGGCCGGGGCCTGGGCAGTGAGGCGCTGGCGATGCTGATCGAGCGGATGCGCGCCGAGCCCCGCTTCGATGTCGTCCACGCCTTCCCGGGGGTCACCAACGTGCCCTCCAACGGCCTGTGTCGGCGCTTCGGCTTCGAGCTGGTCGAACGTGACCGGGTCGAGTTCGCGGGGAGGCCGCTCGAGGTCAACCACTGGCGGCTGGCGCTGCGCGAGGTCCCGGCGGCCGGCTGAAGTCGCGCGCCTCAGAGCCCGCGGGCCCGCAGGGCGAACTCGGGGACCACGTACTCGCCCGTCTCGTCCGGGATCAGGCCCGCCTGCTCGGACTCGCGCTCGCCGCGGCTCAGCATTCGCAGCGCGAGGATCGTCGCCCCGAGCAGCCCCGCCAGGCCGAGGCTGAGCTGAACGCTGAGCAGCCCCTCGCGACTCCAGTAGACGTCGTCGAGCTCGAGCAGCAGCGCGGCCTCGTCGAAGGTCATCCCGATCCCGGCGCCGAAGGGGACCGCGAGGACCTGCTCCAGGCGGTCGTGCTGGGTCACGAGCCCGGCGCCGCCGGCCAAGAACGCCGCGAGGATCCCGGGGACGAAGTGGTGCACGTGGCGGCCACCGAGCCTGACGTTGCCGGCCGGCCACCAGCCGCTGCGGATGCCCCAGGTCGAGAGTCGCATGAGCGCGAACGAGACCGTGAACCCGCTCAGCATGTTGAACAGGATCGTCTCGCCCCGGGAGGTGGACGAGTAGCCCTCGATCGCGACCGTGAGCGAGTCCTGGGTCGCCTGGGTCGCCGCGCCGAGCGCGTGCTCGGCGCTGGAGAGGACGCCCTCGGTCTCGTCGGCCTCGGCGAGCCGCCGGCGCGCCATCCTGGTCGCGTGGCCGACGAGCACGGCGCCCGTCGTCCCGAGTGCCGCAACCGCGAGCCCGACCGTCAGCCGGTCGGCTCCCCCCGCGCCCTGTCGTCGCCGGAAGACCACCAGGCGAACGTTACGAAACCACGGACCCGGTCGGCTCCGGTCAGAGCCGGATCAGATTGTCGGCGCTGAGGCCGCGGGTGACGCCCCGGAAGTCGACGACGAGCGGCGCCTCGGCGACCACCCGGGCGTAGTCGAGCTCCGGGTGCGCGGTGATCACGCAGGCGGCGTCGCAGCCGCCGAGCCCGTCGGCGAGGTCGACCGAGCTCAGGCCGAGCTCGGGCAACTCGGCGACGTGCGGGTCGTGAAAGCTGATCTCGGCCCCGAGCTGGCGCAGCAGGTGACCGATCTTCAGCGCCGGCGCCTCGCGCATGTCGCCGACGCCGGTCTTGTATGAGACGCCAAGCAGCAGCACCCGCGAGTCCCGGGCCGGCTTGCCGGCGTCGTTCAGCGCGCGCACGATCCGCTCGACGCAGTAGTGGGGCTGGTGCTGGTTGACCTTGCCGGCGAGCTCGACGAACTCGGCCGGGAAGTCGTACTCGCGCGCCTTGAAGGCGAGGTAGAACGGGTCGACGGGCAGGCAATGGCCACCCATGCCCGGGCCGGGCTCGAAGCGCATGAAGCCGTAGGGCTTGGTCGCGGCCGCGTCGACCACCTCCCAGACATCGATTCCCATGCGCTCGCAGAGCACCGCGAGCTCGTTCACCAGCGCGATGTTGACGGAGCGGAAGATGTTCTCGAGCAGCTTCGTCATCTCCGCCGCCTCCGGAGTGGAGACGACCACGACCTCGTCGCAGATCTCGGAGTACAGCTCGACCGCCCGCGCCCGGCAGTCGTCGGTGAGCCCCCCGACCACCTTCGGCGTGGTCTGGATCGTGTGGTCGGTGCGTCCGGGGTCGATCCGCTCCGGGGAGAAGGCGAGGTGGAAGTCGCGGCCGGCGGCGAGCCCGGACTCCTCGAGGATCGGCTGCAGGCGCTCGCGGGTGGTTCCCGGGTAGGTGGTGGACTCGAGGACCACGAGCTGCCCTTTGCGCAGGACCGCGGTCAGGGCGCGCCCCGCGTCGGCGATATAGCTCAGGTCCGGCTCGCGCTGGTTGGCGAGCGGGGTCGGGACGCAGATCAGGACCGCGTCGCAGGCACCGAGCGCGGACGGGTCCGTGCTCGCTGCCAACCTGCCCCCGAGGCCGGCGAGCCGCTCGTCGGAGATGTCCTCGACCCGGCTCGTGCCCGCGTTCAGGTCGGTGACGACCCGCTCGCTCACGTCGAGGCCCGTGACCTCGTGCCCGGTTTCGGCGAAGGCGACGGCGAGCGGCAGCCCGACGTAGCCGAGACCGATGATCCCCACTCTCATCGGGCTTGAGTGTAGGCGTCCGCGAGCTGGGCGATCAGCCGGCCGTTGGCGCGTGACGGGTCCCTTGCGGCCTCGACGGCGGCCACCGGGACCCCGAGCTTGGTCGCGACCAGGGCCGCCGCGAGCGCCACGTCGGAGTCGTCGGCGAGCACGACCGAGGCCGGGCGGCGGGTGGCGACCTCGGCCTCGAACGAGACGATGGCCGCGGCGAGGGCGGCGCTGGAGCCGCGCTCGGCCTGGACGACGGGCCCGGGCCAGAAGCGGTGTCCCTCGCCATCCGTTGGTTCCCCGAGGTCCATCGCGGCAGATGGGTCCCCAACGATGATCTTCGTCACTCGAATGACCTACCGATCCACTCAACAAAAGGCGTGCTCAGTGCACCTTTACGCCGACGCCCCGGATAGCATCCCTTGCTGATGAAGCTGCTGCTTTCTCCCTGGTCGTTTGGCGTGAACGCCGCCCGCCATCTCGCCTGGTACGTCAACTATCAGGTCAGCGGCGAGACCAGGCCGCGCGACTAGCGCCCGCCCTGCGCAGCGGCCGTAGCTCGGCCACCGCGTCGGGCACCTCGTCGATCGCCGGAATGCGAGGATCCGACGATGAAGTGCGACGTCGTCGTGGTCGGAGCCGGCCTGGCCGGTCTCTGCGCCGCCCGGGACCTGGTCGGCGCAGGCACCGACGTCGTCGTGGTCGAGGCCCGCGGGCGAGCCGGGGGGCGTGTCGAGCAGACCCGGCTCCCCGACGGTCGGCTGGTGCAGCTCGGCGGCGAGCTGGTCGGCGACTTTCACACCGCCTACCGTGGATTGGTCGACGAGCTCGGTCTGACGCTCGTCCCCGCCTTCGGGGCCGAGCACGGCCCCGGCGCCGGCGAGGAGGTGGCGGTGCTCGCCGAGGGGCGCGTTGTCGGCAGCGAGTGGCCGTGGTTCAGCGACGCCGACCGGACGAGCTACGACGCGGTCGAGGCCGAGTTCGCCGAGCTCGCGGCCGGGGTCGATCCCGACGATCCCTGGTCACACCCCGAAGCGGATCGCCTCGACCGGACCTCGGTCGGGGCGTGGATGCGGTCCTGCGGTGCGACCGCGAACGCCGTCCGCGCCCGGGAGCTGGCCATGCTGGCGCTCTCGGCCGAGTCGGTGGAGCGGACGTCGCTGCTGTCCGACCTGCGCAAGGAGGCGGCCGCCGGCGCGTCGGGCTTCTACGGCTACGGGGCCTGGGAGAGCTCGATGGTTTCGGAGGGCTCGGCGACCGTGGCGCTGACGATGGCCTCCGAGCTCGGCGATCGGATCCACTACGCGACGCCGGTCACCGCGATCCGGATCGCATCCGCCGGCTGCGCGGTCGAGACCGCGACCGGCGAGCGCTTCGACTGCGAGGCGGTGGTCAGCGCGGTGCCGGTGGGCCCACTGCGGCGGATCGCGATCGACGGGGTCTCGGGCGAGCGCCTCGGCTCGCTCGACCGGCAGCGGCATGCGCTCGCCGCCAAGGCCTGCTTCTCCTACCCCGAATCGTTCTGGGAGGCGGCGGGACTCAACGGCACGGCCTACATGGAGACGACGATGATCGGCGGCACCTGGCCTCAGCGCGAGGGCATCATGTCGACGCTCATCCCTCCCGAGCGCCTGGCCGCGTTCCTGACCACCTCGGAGCGGCTCGTCGAGGCGGAGCTGACGGCCGAGATGGTGGCGGCGTTCGGCGCGGAGGCCGCCGACCCGATCGCCGTCCATGTGCGCCGCTGGGGCGTCGACCCCTGGACCCTGGGCTACATCACCGGCTGGCGACCCGGCGACGTGATGGCGGTCGGCCCGCTGCACGGGACGCACGAGCCCCCGTTCTACGTCTGCGGCTCCGACCAGTGGGTCTGCGGCTACATGGAGGGCGCGGTGCGGACCGGCCGCGGGGCGGCGGGCGCCGCGCTGGGACACGAATAGGTCTGTCTTTCGCCCGCTCAGGGCGTAAAAAGGCTGCCGCGGGGTAATCGAAAGTCGGAGCGACGAGTCCCCATTCACAGCCCCCCACACGGTGTGTGTATGGACGTCGCTCGGTAGTGGAGCGGGTCGTCACGAATGGATGGCCCGCTCCCTTTATGAACAGGCGCCCCGCGGAGTAGTTGCGGTGGGGCGCCATCGCCGATACCGAGGCATCGGCGCAAGCCGTTGGCTGGACAGCCGGACAGCGGGGCGCCGACGGGCGTAGGGTAGGCCTCGCAAAAGCCGATGTGCGGTGCATTCCACGAAGGGGGAATGGCAAGTTGGACGCATGGCCCGCCCGTGGCAGGGTCTCGAGGTTGCGGAGCTAGCGATGTCGCGGGAGAACGTCGAGGTTGTGCGCGCGGTCTACGAAGCCGTCGCTCGCGGCGATCTCGAAACCGCCAACTCCCTGCTGCACCCGGAGATCGAGTTCCACACTTACGTTCACGCGCCCGAGGCCGGGGTGTATCGCGGCAAGCAAGCGGTCCAGGAGTACAACGAGGTCCTGTTCGGGCAGTTCGAGAGCCTTCGGATCGAATTGGAGGAACTCGTCGACGCGGGCGACCAGGTGATCGCCGTGACGACGCAACACGCGGTGCCGAAGGGCGGGTCGCAGGCAATCGAGGTCCACATGGCGGAGACCTGGACGATCCGCGACCTCCTGCTCGCCGAGCGCCACTCCTACCCCACCAAGGATCAGGCCATCGAAGCCGCCGGGCTCGAGGCGTAGGCTCACCGAGGGGTACGGTCAATACACGATGGTTGGGCCACCTGGGAGATGGGGGCGCATCGCGCTGGCGTGCACGGCGGTCGTCGCGACGCTGGCGGTGATGGCGGCGGGCGCGGGCGAACGACGGACGGATCGGCGCGTGGGGGGTCCGACTCGGCGGTGCGGGGCGACTGCTGCGTCTACTGGTCGACGGGCACCAACAGCACGATCGGCCGTGCGCCGTTCGACGGCCGCGATCCTCGCTGGAACTTCCTCCGCAGCCCCACCGCGGGTGCTTTCGGCTTCGCCGTTGACGCCGAGCACCTCTACTGGGGAGGCGACGGCTCGATCGCACGTTCGGAGCTCTCCGGCGCGGGCGCCGAGACTCTGATCGGCGGCCTGGGGGCGGGCCGGATCTCGGGGCTCGCCGTCGAAGGCGCGTACCTCTACTGGGCCCAGCCCGCCTCCAACAGGATCGGCCGGGCCGCGCTCGACGGTTCGGGCGTCGACGAGAGCTTCATCGAGGCCTTCTTTCCCACCGCCGTCGCCGTCGACTCGGGGCACATCTACTGGAGCTGGGTCTCGAACGCTATCGGCCGCGCCAACCTCGACGGCTCGGATGTGGACGAGAACTTCATCACCGGCGTCGACCTGCCGACCGCGGTCGCCAGTCGACGGCGCGCACCTCTACTGGACGAGCCTCGGCAGCGAGGCCGTCGGCCGCGCCAACCTCGACGGCTCGGCTGTCGAGGTCGACTTCATCCCCGCGCCCGGTGACCCACTCGGCCTCGCCGTCGACGCCTCCCACCTCTACTGGTCCGATCCGACGAGCGGCGCAATCGCCCGCGCAAACCTCGACGGCTCGGACGCAAGGCCGGGGTTCATCGAGGAAGTCGCCGCCTTCGGAGTCGCGACCGGGCCGCCGGGGGAGATCGGGGCCGCCCGGCCCGGACAGTCTCGGGTGCATCGAGGCAAGCTGAACATCAAGGTCCAGGTCAGCGCCGAGCAGCGGCTCACGGCCCGAGCCGGTGGATCGCTCGAGGTTCGCAAGCCGGGCTCGAAGCGCTACCAGCTCCAGCAACGGTCCGCGTCGATTTCCGCGAACGCGCTCCAGGTGCTGACGCTGAAGCCGGCGGGAAAGAGGAACCGCAGGCGGGTCGTGCGGAAGCTGATGCACGGCGCTCTGGGCACGGCCGCTGTCCGCGTCAAGCTCACCGATGACCTCGGCAACGAGGAGATCAAGCGCATGGAGATCAAGGTGCGCTCGGGCTGATGGGCCGTTAGCGCGAGACCGCCTCGCTGTAACCGGGTTTCCCCCTTCCATCCGGTAGGCGGTGCGCTTCCGATCGCTTTGCAGTCACTCTCGAGCACACTGCGGCGACCAGCGGAAAGCCTCACGTTTGCGGAGCCTTTCGAGTGGGCCGTACAGGGATCGAACCTGTGACCTTGAGATTAAGAGTCTCCTGCTCTACCAGCTGAGCTAACGGCCCCGGACGGGCATGGTAGCGACGGTGCGGAAGGCCTCGCCGGGGACCCTGGCGCCCGCGCTCAGGGGGCCGGTGCGACCGGCGAGGTGCCGCCGCCGAGGTTCCCGAACGGGTCCTCGAGCTGCTGCTCGCCGGCATCGGAGCCGCCCTGCTGCTGCTGCTGTTCCTCGAGCTGCTCCTGGAACTTGATCGCCTGCTCTCGGTAGGTGTCGACGGTCTTCTGCACCTGCTTGCGCTCCGAGGGCTCGGCGGCAGCGACCGCCTGCTCGCCCGCCTTGTCGCCCTGCTCGATCTGGCCGTCGGCGTAGAGGTAGAGCGCGAGCTGGGCGTAGGCGGAGACCGAGCCCTGCTCGTCGGCGACCACGGCCTGGGCCTCGGAGGCGCCGGCCGCGTCATCGAGGAGGACGAAGGCCTGGACCGCGCTCGCGGCCGCCGAGACGCTCACCCGCTCGGGCTTGGTCGCCATGTAGTCGTCCCACGCCTGTCCCGCCTGCTGGAGGTCGGAGCGCGCCTCGGTGCTGATCGAGACCTGGCCGGTCTGCGAGTCGCGGCTGATCCCGGTGGAGGCGGAGCCGAAGTAGGCGGCGATCAGATCGGCGTAGGCGTTGCCGTTGTCGGGGTTCGCCTCGATCGCCGCCTGCGCGTCCTCGATCTGCTGGTCGAACTGCTGGCTCGATCCCGAGCCGCCGCCGAGCACCTCGTCGACGATCCCGCCGCCTCCGCCCTCGCCACCGATGTTGAAGCCGATGAACCCGACCGCGAACAGCAGCGCGAGGCCGCCGAAGACGATCTGGACCACCCGCCGGCGCCGGCCGCTCTGGAGATCGAAGAGCATCGGGGCGGGAGCGTAGAGGAACGGTTTGCGCTACCCGGTGGCCGGAGCGTGCGGGCCGTCGACCTCGGGTTCGTCGTCGACCTCGTCGGAGCCGTCGGCCGGCGTGCCGAAGATCCGCGCCAGCAGCAGCGAGAGCTCGAACAGCAGGTAGAGCGGCAGCATCGAGATCAGCATCGTCACCGGGTCGGTGCCCGGGAGCAGCATCGCGACCACGGCGATGATCAGGATCGCGTAGCGGCGGTTGCGGGCGAGCTGCTGCGGGGTGACGATCCCGAGCCGGGTCACCGCCAGGACTCCGACCGGAATCTGGAACAGGAGCCCGACGCCGATCAGGGTGAGGACGATGAAGCCGTAGTACTCCGAGGCGCGGACCTCGATGTCGAACTCGTCCGCGTTGAAGTCGAGCAGGAAGTCGAGCGCCGGGGGCATGACGACGAAATAGGCGAACACGACCCCGGCGATGAACAGGAACGGGACCGCGAGCAGCATCGGGAGCACGACTCGCTTCTCGCCCGGGCTGAACGCGGGGAGCACGAAGGCGTAGAGCTGGTACAGCAGGATCGGCAGCGCCAGCAGGATCCCGCCGTACAGCGAGAGCTTGATCGTGGTGAAGAAGGGCTCGGTGGGGCTCAACGTGAGCGGCTCGAGATCGCCGGGCAGCGGCTCGTTCGCGATCTCGAGCAGCTCGTGGTTCTGCCAGAAGCAGAACACCACCGCGAGCACGAGCACCGCCGCCGAGACGATGATGCGCGTGCGCAGCTCGTCGAGATGCTCGACCAGCGTCATCCGATCGTCGAACTGGGCTGACTTCAGCCGCGCCACGGCGTCCCGATCGACCCTCGCCTAGGAGCGGTCGTCGGCGACGACTTCGCCCTTGACGGGCTCGGCCTCGGGGTCGGGCTGGGGCTGCGAGGCCGCTGCCTCCAGCTTCGCCTGCTCCTCGACCTCGTCCTCGTCGTCGTCGTGCTTGCCGGTGAGCGAGTCCTTGAACTCGCGCATCCCCGATCCGAGCGACCTGCCGAGGTCCGGCAGGCGCTTGGGGCCGAAGATCACGAGCGCGATCACGAGCACGATCGCGAGCTCGAGTGGTCCGATGTTTGGCATCGAAGGAAATGCTACTCGCCCCCGAGGGCGAGACCGGGCGGTTACGTGCGCTCGGCGGGTGCCGACGCCGCCGCCAGCTGCTCCTCGAAGTGCTTGCTCAGCATCGTCACCTGGCCCTGGTAGTTGGAGCCGACGTCGGCGCCGTAGAGGACATCCGGGGTCGCGCCCATGCGCTCGAAGGCGAGCTTGCAGATCGGTTGGCGGTGCTCGACCATGAACGGCACGTCGCGGGCGCGGACCTCGAGCGCCGCGCGGCTGCCGTGGCGGTCGTTGTGCGCGTCGAAACCGAACCCGGGGTCGAAGAAGCCCGCGTAATGGGTGCGCAGCTCGCCGGCGGTCGGGTCGTAGGCCATCATCTCGGCGGCGTACCCGGGCGGGATGCAGACCCCCTCGGCGGAGAGCAGCAGGTAGAAGATCTCGGGCTCGAGCACGATCCGTGAGCCCTCCTCAGGGTGGACGGGGTCCCAGAAGTCGTGCCAGCGATAGGCGCGGATCCGGCTGAGGTCGATCGGCAGGCTGTTCTTCTTCGCCCGGTAACCGACCACTCGCTCGGCCGGGCCGGAGCGCAGGTCGACGCTGAGAAAGAGCCCGTCGGAGATCGCGAGCTCGGTCTCGCGCAGCGGATGCTGGTCGACGTAGAGGAGCGGAAACTGCTGGTGCAGTGCCACCAGCTGGGGATCGTCGAGGCGCGCGTCGCCGCTCGAGAGCCGCAACTGGTTGAGGGCGAGGCCCTGGCGGACGTAGATGGCGAACGAGCGGGGCACGACCTCGAGGTAGAGGCGCCCGCGGTAGCCGGGCCGGATCTCGTCGAAGCGGTGGTTGCGGTCGGTGATCACGCGCGTGAACACGTCCAGGCGGCCGGTCGAGCTCTTCGGGTTCGCCTTCGCCCGGATCTCCGGAGGCAGCGCGAGCTCCTCGATCAGCGGGATCAGGTACGGCCTGTCGCGCTCGAGGGTGGCGCCGTCGCGCAGGTCGACCTTCTGGAAGGCGATCTCGCCGAGCTTGTCGGTGACGGGCGACTCGACGTCGGGGAGGAAGCTGCAGCGAAGCGCCCAGGCGAACTCCCCCAGGCGGAGGTCGATGCTGGCCGGCTGGATCGCCTCCGGGCGGATACGAAAGTCACCGGCGGTGATCCACTCGTTCTCGATCGCCTCGCGGAGCTGCTGCGAGGCGAGCACGCGGCCCTCGCCGCGCGCCCCGGCCGGCCCGAGATCGGGCGCGGTCTCGGCTGTGCCCCTCGGCGTTTCGCTCATCGACCCCATGATGCTGCAAGTCCGGCGCCGGCCTGGGCGCCGCACACGGATGTCGCCGCTAATTGCGGCGGGTGGCGGCCGGGGGCTGGACCCTTGTGCAATCTAGGTGCCAACCACTAAAGGGACCTGTCCGGGCGGTCGATACCGGGGCCGTGTCCGATGGACAGGCGACAAACGACCCCAAGGGCTCCGAGCCCCTGGCCGCGAGCGACTTCAGCGGCTCGCCGCGCCGGGTCGCGGGCGGCAGCCGGACCGGCGCTCTGCACGTCTGCCCGAGCTGCGACTCCGAGCTCGTCTACCCGGTCGACTGGGCCCCGGTGGAGCGCCGGCGCTGGAGCGTCGACCTGCGCTGCCCCGACTGCGAATGGCGCGGCGGCGGCACCTACGCCCAGGAGGTGGTCGACAGCTTCGACGAGGAGCTCGACCAGGGCACCGACCAGCTGCTCGCCGACCTCGCCGCGCTCACGCAGGCGAACATGACGGATCAGGTCGATCTCTTCGTGACCGCGCTGCACGCGGGCTGGATCCTGCCCGAGGACTTCTAGGCCGCGGGCGCCAGGCCCGGGCTAGGCGTAGCGCTCGACTACGCCGTCGGCCACCATCGTCAGCAGCTCGCGGCGCTGCGGGTCGAGGGGGGCCGCGCCGAGGGCCGCCTTCGCCCGCTCGACCCGCGCCCGGGCGTCGGCACGGACGTTCTCGAGGACCCCGGTGGCGGCGATTCGCTCGCAGGCCTGCGCCGCGCCGGCCGGGTCGAGCGCACGCAGGTCGAGCGCGGCGAGCCCGGGGTCGCGCTCGCGGGCGAGGATCAGCGGCATGGTCACGGTTCCGTCCAGGAGGTCCGTGCCGAGTGCCTTGCCGGTGCGCTCCGGCGGCCCGGTGACGTCGAGGACGTCGTCGAGAAGCTGGAACGCGAGCCCGATCTCGGCGCCGTACGTGGCCAGCGACTCGGCCCCCGCCGGCCCCGGGTCGGCGCCGATCAGGCAGGCGCACTCGAACAGGCGCGCGGTCTTCAGCCGGCAGCGCTCCAGGTAACGCTCGGCCGCGATCGAGACGTCGAAGGCGTCGCGGCGCTGGGCGAGCTCACCCTTCGCGAGCCCCACCGAGGCTCCGGCCAGGAGCCCGACCTGGCGCCCGGACCCGCCCTCGGGCGCCGAGAGCTCGGCGAATGCGCGGGAGAAGAGCAGGTCGCCGACGGCGGTCGCCGCCGAGCGCCCGGCGCGCGCGACCACGGTCGGGCGGCCGCGACGCAGCGGCGCCGCGTCGAGCACGTCGTCGTGGACCAGGGTCGCCATGTGGACGAGCTCGATCGCGGTCGCGGCGCGGGTCGCCTCGTCGCCGGCGCGGTCGCCGGCGCAGACCAGGACCAGCATCGGGCGCAGGCGCTTGCCGCCCGCCTCCAGGGTCGCTGCCGCCTCGGCCGAGAGCAGGTCGCCTCCCTCGGCGACAAGCGCAGCGAGCCGGGCCTCGACCGCCGCCATCCGCCGCGGCAGCCAGGCCGCGGCCGCGTCGAGGACGCGGGTCACGGGCGGCGGGACCGCGCTGCGGTTCATCGGCGAGCCCGCCGGCGACGATGTGTCACGCGGGCCGGATGCCGGAGTGGATCGCGATGATCCCCCCGGCGAGCACCGTGTAGCGAATCCGCTCGAGCCCCGCGCGGTCCATGATCTCGGCGAGCCCCTCGGGCGCCGGGAACCGCCGCACCGATTCGGGCAGGTAGGTGTAGGCGTCGCGGTCGCCGGCGAGCGTGCCGAGCAGCGGCACCAGGCGATCGAACCAGAGGCTGAAGAAGAGCGACAGCGGCGGCCGGTGCGGGCTCGTGATCTCGAGGATCACCAGGCGCCCGCCCGGCTTCAGGACCCGGCCGAGCTCCGCGACCCCCCGGTCGAGATCGGCGAGGTTGCGGACCCCGAAGCCGACCGTGACAGCGTCGAAGGTCGCGTCGTCGTAGCTGAGGTCGAGCGCGTCGCCCCACTCGAAGCGAACGCTCGACGCTCCGCGGTCGGCCGCCTTGCCGCGGGCCAGGTCGAGCATCCGCTCGGAGAAGTCGGAGCCGATCACCCGGCCCTCGGGCTCGACCCGGCCGGCGAGCTCGAAGGCGAGGTCGCCGGTGCCGCAGCAGGCGTCGAGGGCGAGGTCGCCGGGAGCGAGCTCCGCGCGGTCGGCGGCCCGCTCGCGCCACCGATGGTGAAGGCCCGCCGACATCGCCGTGTTCATCAGGTCGTAGACGCCGGCGATCCGGTCGAACATGCCCCGGACCTGGCCGGCGAAGGCCGCCTCCCGGTCGGGAGCAATCGCCCCGCTCACTGCAGCGAGGCGAGGAACTTGACCAGGTTCTCGAACTTCTCCGGCGGCAGGTCCGCGTACGACGGCATCTCGCCCGAGGGGTTGATCAGGGTGCGCTCGATTGCCGCGGCCGGCAGCTTGGCGCCGATCTCGGTCAGCTCGGGCCCGGGCCCGTCGTTGCCGTTCTCGCCGAACTTGTGGCAGGCGAGGCAGCCGGATTGAGCGGCCACCTGCTTGCCGGACTCGAACTGGGGCGGGACCTCGAGGTCGATCTCGGTCGGCGAGCCCGCGGAGGCGCCGAGGAAGGTGAGAAACGCCATCGCGATGATCGTCATGATCCCCGCCGTCGTCGCCACCGGCCGCCGCCAGGGCACGCGCTCCGGGTTGCGATCATAAAACGGCAGGAGGAGGAGCAGGACCATGCAGATGGTCGGGATGCCCACCGTGGCGATCGGCACCAGCTCCGGCGGCTTGATCACGCGCAGGAGCTCGAACAGGAAGAAGAAGTACCACTCGGGCCGCGGCACGTAGGTGGTCGTCGTCGGATCCGCCTTCGGGCCGGTCTCGGCGCCCAGGATCAGCGACATCGCGATCATCACCAGGGCGACGACCAGGAACATCGCCGAGTCCTTGAACACGGCGTAGGGGAAGAAGGGCTTGCCCTTCTTCTTCAGGATCTCGTACTCGCGGAGGTAGGCCTCCTTCTCGGCGCCGTTCACGAGCGCGACCTCCGGCGACGGGCGATCACAACTGCTCCTCCCGCAGCGACTTCGGCTTCGGGTCGGCGCGCAGCCACGGCGGCGCCGTGGTGCCCTGCTTGACGACGAGATAGAGGTGGGCGGCGATCAGGGCGATGATCAGCCCAGGCACCAGCAGCATGTGGACGGCGTAGAAGCGCGGCAGGGTGGTGGCGCCGAACTCCGACCCGGCGCGCAGGAAGTCGGCCAGGTAAGGGCCGACCACCGGCCCGGAGCCGGTGATGTTCATCGCCACGATCGTCGCCCAGTAGGAGCGCTGGTCGAAGGGCAGCAGGTAACCGGTCAGGCCCATGACCAGGGTGAGGATCAGGAGCACGACCCCGATCACCCAGTTGAGCTCGCGCGGGTACTTGTAGGCGCCGAAGAAGAAGGTCCTGGCCATGTGCAGGAAGATCAGGATGACCATCAGGGTCGCGCCCCACTTGTGCAGGCCGCGGACGAACTCGCCGAGGAAGACGTCGTTGGTCAGGTGGGTGATCGAGTTGTAGGCCTCGTTCGACGAGGGGACGTAGAACATCGCCAGGAAAACGCCGGTGAGCGCCTGCATCGCGAACGCGAACAGGGTCGCCGAGCCGAGGGTGTAGAACCAGTTGGTGCCCTTCGGGACCTTGCGCAGCAGCATCCCGGTGAGGAACGGGGTCGCGCCGGTGCGCTCGTCGAGCCAGCCGACGACGTCGATGCCCCCTTCCTTGGCCTTGTCGACGACCGGCGAGCCCTGCTTCTCGGCCGTCCCGGGCGCGGCGCCGTCGCCGCCGCCGTTGCGCGCCGGTGCCGTTGGCCCGCTCTCCGGGTTTGCCGGGCTTGCGCAGAAGCTTTGGCATCAGGGCGGCGGGGCGGTTGTGGGTCGTGGCGGGTAGAGGTACTCCCAGACCCCGCCGGTGAACTCGCCCGGATCACGGGCGCGGACCGGTTCGAGGTCGTTGGTGACGCTGTAGCGGGGGCCGACCTCGAGCGTGTCCCCGGTGACCCGGGTCTGGAAGCGATCGAGCGGGCGCACCGGCGGGCCGCCGATCACCTGGCCCTCGAAGTCGTAGACGCCGCCGTGGCACGGGCAGATGAAGTTGCCGGCCGCCTTCACGAACCGGACGGGGCAGCCGAGGTGCGCGCAGCGGGTCGAGATCGCGATGAACTCGGCCGGGTTTTCATCGAGGTCGGTGCTGCCGCGGCGGATGTAGACGGTCGTCTTGCCCGAGTCGCCGACCCCGTCGACGATCGTGATCACCGCCTGGCGGTAGGTCTCCGAGTTGTAGTCGTCGGGCGACCCGACCCCTTCCCAGGTCTCCTCGGGGCGGTCGAAGATCGGCGCCACGGCGAACCCGACCACGGGCAGCGCGACGGCGACGACGGCGGTGGCGCCGAGGGCCTGGCCGCCGACCGCGAACACCGTGCGGCGGGTCATCGTCTCGCCCTCGAAGTAGCCCGCGGGCTTGGGCTTCTCGGGGGCCTGGCCCCGCTTGCTCTTGTCCGCCTGGTCAGCCAAGTGAGGAGAGGTGGTCGGATCGGAAGTCTAGTCCAGCGGCAGCGTCCCCCAACCGCTCCTCGAAACCCCCCGACTCGGCTCGCTCGCGGGCGGCGGCCCAGAGCGCGTCGGCGGCCGGTCGGGCGCCGGCGCGCACAGCGGACTTGGCCTGCTCGTGAGCGTGGCCGGCGCCGGCCGCGATCGCTGTCGCGCATGCGAGCCAGAGGGCCGCGGCGTCGCGCGCGGCGCGCTCAGGCGCCCGGGAGCCGTCATGCACCTGGGCGGCGAGGCTGATCAGGTCGGAGAGCTCGCGCACCGCGGCGAGGTCTCCGAGCGCCGCCAGGCGCTCGAGCCCCAGTGCATAGAGGTAGTCGCCGGCGAGCAGCTCGAGGTCGCCGTCGGCTCCCCGGACGACGCGCGCCCCGGGGCCGTAGTGCAGCAGGTAGCCCTCGCGCACGGCCTCGACCACGAGTGCGTACTCGGCCGGCGCCGACGACGTGCGCGGGCCCGAGGCCGCGAGCAGCCCGAGCGCGGGCGCGAACCCGGTCGGCTCGGCGACGTGGGGGCTGACCACCGAGGGCTCGGCCCGCAACAGCTCGGCGAGCCGGGTGAGGGCGTCGGCGGGCTCTGCCATCGGCGGGGCACAATAGTCGTCGTCGGTCGTCGTCGAGGGAGCGGGCTAGCGGCTCGCCGAGGCTGCGAACGCCTCCGCCGCCGCGGCGCAGGTGCGGTCGATCGCCGCCTCGTCGTGGGCGAGGGAGACGAACCAGGCCTCGAACTGCGACGGCGGCGGGTAGATGCCACGCTCGAGCAGCGCCCGGCAGAAGCGCCCGTAGCGCTCGAGGTCGCAGGCCGAGGCGCCGGCGAAGTCGTGCACCGGCTCGGCGCTGAAGAACGGGGTCACGAGGCCCGGCCGAGAGGCGACCTGCACCTCGGCGTCGGCGGCCGCGGCACGGAGGCCCGAGGCGAGGCGGTCGGTGAGCGCGGCCAGGCGCTCGTAGGCCGACGCGTCGAGCTTCGCCAGCGTCGCCAGCCCCGCCGCGACGGCGAGCGGGTTGCCCGACAGCGTGCCGGCCTGGTAGACGTCGCCCGCGGGCGCGACGCGCTCCATCAGCTCCCGGCGCCCCCCGTACGCGGCGGCGGGCAGGCCGCCGCCGATCACCTTGCCCATGATCGTCAGGTCGGCGTCGACCTCGCAGAGATCCTGAGCGCCGCCGCGTGCGACCCGAAAGCCGGAGATCACCTCGTCCAACACCAGCAGCGCCCCGTGCTCGTCGGCGAGCCGGCGCAGCTCGGCGAGGAACCCGTCGGCCGGGGGGACCACTCCCATGTTCGCGGGCACCGGCTCGGCGAGGATCGCGGCGACCTCGTGATCGGCGAGCGCCGCCGAGACCGCCTCGAGGTCGTTCCACGCGACGACGATCGTCGCCGCGGCCTGCGCCGCCGGCACCCCGGGGCTCGCCGGGATCCCCTCGGTCGCGAGTCCGGACCCGGCCTCGGCGAGCAGGCCGTCGACGTGGCCGTGATAGGCGCCGGCAAACTTGACCAACGGCTCGCGCCCGGTCGCCGCGCGGGCGAGCCGGACCGCGCTCATCGCGGCCTCGGTGCCCGAGTTGACCATCCGCACCATCTCCACCGACTCGACCCGGTCGCGGATCTCCGCCGCGAGGGCGACCTCGCCCTCCGTCGGCGCGCCGTAGCTGGTCCCGCGCGCGGCGGCATCGGTGACCGCGGCGACGACGTCCGGATCGGCGTGGCCGAGGATCAGCGGCCCCCAGGAGCAGACCCAGTCGACGTAGCGGTTGCCGTCGACGTCGATCAGCTCACAGCCCTCCCCGCGCTCGATGAAGATCGGGTGCGGGCGCCCGATCGACCGCATCGCCCGGACCGGAGAGTTCACTCCGCCCGGGAGTCAGGCTCGAGCGCGCTCGCGGCCGATCAGCGAGCTCGCGCTCACGAGCTGAGCCGTGCTCACGCCTTCCCACTCGGCGTAGTCGTCCGTGAAGTAGTGCAGGCGGATCTTCTTGAACTCGGTCGAGGAGTAGAGGGTTGCGCGGTCCGGGCCGTGGAGGTCGTGCTCGTCGGCGATCGCCTGCAGGATCGCGTCGCACTCCTCCTTCGACCGCCCGTGGGCCATCGTGAACACCGAGTAGGGCCAGTCCTCGTAGGTAGGGCGCTCGTAGCAGTGCGAGATCCCGCGCACCGCCGACATCCGGGTGCCGACCTCGAGGATCTTCTCCTCCGGGACCTTCCAGACGCCCATCCCGTTGGCCGAGAAGCCAGCCCGGCGGTGATACAGGATCGCGGCCACCCGGCGGAGGATCTTGCGCTCCGCCATCTCCCGCAGATGGGCGAGCAGCGCCTCGGTGCTCATCCCAACCTCCGCCGCCGCGGCGTCATACGGGCGGTCGGTGACCTCCATCGGGCCCTGGAGCGCCCTGATCACGGCGACGTCGGTGTCGTCGTAGGGCTGGGCGTCCAGCTCGCGCGGCGCAGCCGCCGGCGCCGCGGCCGCGAGTGCCTCGGTCCCCTTCTCCATCTCCAGGTTCATGTTGATCT
Source organism: uncultured Solirubrobacterales bacterium (assembly GCA_963758665.1). Lineage (GTDB taxonomy): Bacteria > Actinomycetota > Thermoleophilia > Solirubrobacterales > 70-9 > WHSW01. Next base: position 146,351 of record CAVWWH010000004.1, read on the forward strand.
TGAACAGCTTCAGCGTCGGCAGCTGGCGGATCGACTCGGCCCCGGTCAGCTCCTGGAGCACGTCGAGCGTGCCCTGGAGGCCGAGCCGGGAGTCGGGCGGCGTCGCGATCGTGAACCAGAGGTTGAACTCGTGGGTGCGCAGGTAGTTGTGCGAGACGCCGGGGTGCGAGTTGATGATCTTGGCCGCCCGGTGCGGGTTGGCCGCGTCGACCTTCGCGGCGACCAGCATCGACTCGTAGCCGAGCGAGCGAGTGTCGAAGATCGGTGTGATCTCGCGGATGATCCGCTCACCCAGCAGCCGCCGGGTGCGGGCGAGCAGCTCGTCGACCTCGAGCCCGTCGTCGGCGGCCAGCGCCGCGTAGGGCTCGGCGGCCAGCGGAAAGCTCGACTGCAGCAGGTTCATCAGCCGCTTGTCGGTGTCGTCGAGCGGGATCGCGGCGCCGTCCTTGCGCGCGCGGACCTTGGGCTGCGGGAGCTTCACCGAAGCCACGCGGCCGCATCCTTCGCGAAGTAGGTGAGGATCACGTCGGCGCCGGCGCGGCGGATCGCGGTCAGCGCTTCGAGCGCCGCGGCGCGCTCGTCGAGCCAGCCGTTGAGCGCCGCCGCCTTGATCATCGAGTACTCGCCCGAGACCTGATAGGCGGCGATCGGGGCCTCCGTGTCGGACCGCAGGGCGCGGATCACGTCCAGGTAGGGGAGCGCCGGCTTCACCATCACCATGTCGGCGCCCTCCTCGAGGTCGAGGCGCGCCTCGCGCAGCGCCTCGCGCCCGTTGGCCGGGTCCATCTGGTAGCCGCGGCGATCGCCGAACTCGGGTGTCGACTCGGCCGCCTCGCGGAACGGTCCGTAGAAAGCCGAGGCGTACTTGGCCGAGTAGGCGATGATCGCCGTGTCGGGGTGACCCTCCTCGTCGAGCTGGTGGCGGATCATCCCGATCCTCCCGTCCATCATGTCCGAGGGCGCGACGACGTCCGCGCCCGCCTCGGCGTGCGAGATCGCCGTCTTCGCCAGCAGCTCGACGGTGATGTCGTTGTCGACCTCGCCGTCGCGGACGAAGCCGCAGTGGCCGTGCGACGTGTACTCGCACAGGCAGACGTCGGTGATCACGGTGAGATCGGGGTGGGCCTCCTTGAGCGCCCGCACGGCGAGCTGGACGACCCCCTCGTCGTCGTAGGCGCCCGAGCCGCCCTCGTCCTTCGACGCGGGGATCCCGAACAGGATCACGGCCTCGATCCCGACCGCGCTCAGCTCGGAGGCCTCGGCCACCAGCTCGTTGATCGAGAAGCGCTCGACGCCGGGCATCGACTCGACCGGCTCGCGGACGCCCTCGCCGCTGACCACGAACAGCGGCTGGACCAGGTGCCGCGGCCCGAGGTCGGTCTCGCGCACGAGGTCGCGGAGCGCCTTCGTCCGCCGCAGCCGACGCATGCGCGTTGCAGGGAAGCTCACCGGCCGGATTCTAGGGGGCGTGCGCCGGTCGCCGGAAGCGACCGTCAGCCCGGCTCGAGGCCCTCGGCGGCCGGCATCGTCGCGCTCAAGAGCGGCGATGGCTCGGCACCCGAGTCCTGGTCGCAGACGAAGACGAAGTCGATCACGCCGGTGTCGATCGCGGCGTGCACGCCCTCGACCTTCCAGCGCTCGTCGATCGTCCGCAGCCGTCGCACCGCGCCGTCGGCCGCGATCGTGCCCACGACCGAGCCGTGGATGGCGCCGTCCTCGCCCTCGGCGGAGGCGGTGAAGGCGATCTCGCTGTCGGTCAGCGGCGTCGCGTCGCTGAAGCACAGCGGCGTGCCGCCGAGCGCCCCGAGGTCGTAGGCGCGGACCGCGCGCAGCTCGTCCGCCTCCAGCGAGCGGTCGCCGGTCAGCGAGCCCATCACCTCGGAGAGCGCCAGCTCCGCGACCACGTTGCGGCCTCCTTCGTTGCCGCGGTGAAAGAGCCAGAAGCGGTCACCGAGCACCGCGGCGCCCTCGACGTTGAGCCGCTCGACCTCGCCCCTCAGCAGCTCGTAGAGCGGGTGCAGGTCGATCACCTCGGGATCGCCGGCGAGGGAGCCGTCGGCGCCCAGGCGCGCGCTGAAGCCGCGGTCGCGGCCGCCGTCGGCATCAGAGCCCGAGCCGAGGCCGAGGATGGCGCCGTAGGGCGCGCCCTCGAACGGCGGCAGGATCGAGAGCGCTTCGAGGTCGGGCTTCTCCCCCTGCCGCTCGCCCGCGTCCTCGGAGAGCTCGCCGGGTGAGCGCCGGGCGAAGCTCGCCCGGCTCGGTGGAGGAGATCGTGAACACCGCCAGGTCGAGCTCGTCGTCGCCGACGACGTAGGCGAAGTCGCCGCGGCGGACGACCGCCGAGGCCGACTCGATGTACGGAGCGCGCTCGCTGCCGTCCGGGCGCCTGACCTCGAGGTCGCGCAGGGTGCGCAGCTCGAGCGCCGGCAGGTCCTCGGGCTGGGCGGCTTGCTCCTCCATCGCCGTGCAGGTACCCGGCCGGGAGGGGTCTCAACGGCCGATCGCCGCGGCTACCGGCCGAAGCCGCCGCACCGCAACTCGGGCGAGCAGCGCCGTAGGCGAGGGCGATCGCGCCCAGGTGGATGAGCGGCAGCCACAGGTCGGGCCCGGCGGAGTCGAGCGCCCCCTGCATCGCGTCGAGCGCCGGGTCGAAGGGGAACAGCGCCCGCACGACCTCGATCACGTCGAAGACGCCCGCGGCGACGGTGCCCGACGGGACCAGCGAGAGGAAGGCGATCGGCAGCGAGACCATGAACGCGAGCAGCGAGCTCGCCCGGACCTCCTTCGCCGCGCCGCCGATCGCGGCGCCGAAGGCGGCGAAGGCGGCGCCGCCGCCGAGGATCGCGAGCAGGATCATCGGCGTTCGGGCCCAGTCGATCGAGACCAGCGCCGTCAGCGCGGCCAGCAGCAGCAGGGTGACCGCGAACGAGGCGACGACCCCGAGCGCGACCTTCTCGGCCAGCAGCCCCGCCGGCCCGACCAGACCGCGGGTGATCCGGGCGAAGGCGTTCTCCTCGCGCTCGAGCGCCAGCGACCCGGCGACCAGCAGCACGGTGACGAACATCAGGGTCACCGTCGCGGCGACCGCGATCGCGAAGTCGTCGAGCTCGGAGGTGTTGCCGGCGACGACCTGCTTGTCGACCGCGATCGGCTCCGCGATCGCGCCCAGCAGCGGCAGCGCCAGGTCGAGGTTCTCGCCGGCGAGGTCGGCGAACTCGATCACCTGGTCGAGCGCCTCCCGGGCGGGGCTGTCCGGCGGCAGCTCGGCGTCGACCGTCTCGAGGATCGTCGCCGCCCGGTCGAGGCCGAGGATGTCGACGGAGCCGAGGAGCGGGATGCTGAACTCGCCGCCCTCGACCAGCAGGTCGAGGTAGGTGGCTGCCTCGTCGGAGATCTCGCTGGGCGAGGATCAGGTTGGCCTCCGTGAGCAGGGCCTGGATCCGGTCGTCGACGAGGCTCGCCTTCACGGGGTCGTCCTGGTTGACGAGCACCTCGACCTCCGGCTGTTCCGGGTTCAGCGTCGCCAGCGAGTTGAGCTTGTCGAGCAGGTCCGAGGGCAGGATCAGCGCGGCGATCACATCGCCGGACTCGACCTTCTCGCTCGCCTCCTCGCGCGAGCTCACGTCGACGCACTCGACCCGGTCGCAGAGCTCCTGACGGGCGAGGTCGCGGTCGATCTCGCCGTCCGCGCCGCCGACCTGAAACTGCCTCCTCGGGATCGACCTCGTTGAGGAACGCGACCCGCGGCTTGGAGTTGTCGGTCGAGAGCGCGAACCCGATCAGCACCCCGAGCGCGACCGGGTAGGCGATCAGCAGGGCGACGATCAGCGGCGAGCGGCGCAGGATCTGCAGGTCCTTGAGCAGCAGCCAGCGCATCTCTCAAGGCCCCCGCTCGCAGTGGCCGCGTTCCTTCAGGAAGGCGACGAAGGCCGCCTCGAAGTCGCGCTCGGCACCGCCGGACGGCGCGCGTGCAGCTCGGCCGAGGTGCCGTCGAAGACCGCCTCGCCGTCCGCGAGCACGAGCAGCCGATCGCCGTACCGCTCGGCCTCGTGGAGGTGGTGGGTCGAGTAGATGACGGTGGTCCCGGCCCCCGCGAGCCCGAGCACGAACTCCCACAGGCGCTCGCGCTGGCGCGGGTCGAGCCCGGTCGAGGGCTCGTCGAGGAGCAGCACCGCGGGCGAGGAGAGCAGGCCGATCGCGATGTTGACCCGCTGCTGGTTGCCGCCCGAGAGCGTGCCGACCTGGTCGTCGCGGCGCTCGCCGAGGCCGGTCTGGCCGAGCATCCGCTCGACCGCCTCCTCGACGTCGGCAACCGACTCCAGGCGAGCGAACAGGCGCAGGTTCTCGGCCACGGTCAGCCGCCGGTAGAGCGCCGCCGACTGCGGCACCCAGCCGACCTCACCCGGGATCGAGACCGTGCCCTCGTCGGCCTCGCGGATCCCGGCGAGGATCGAGAGCAGGGTGGTCTTGCCCGCGCCGTTGGGCCCGATCACGGCCAGCAGCTCGCCGGGGCCGGCGTCGAACGAGACCTCGCGGAGGGCGGCGCGATCGCCGAAGCGCTTGCCGAGCCCCCGCGCCTCGATCACCGGCGCCCCGTTGGCGTCCTGCCCGCTCACCTGCGGAACGCTACGCGACTGGGAGTAGCGTAGGCGCGGGATGAAGGTCCTGTTCGTCGCCGACGTGGTCGGAAAGCCAGGCAGGGCCGGGCTGGCGCGGGCGATGCCGGGGCTGCGGGAGCGCCACGCGCCCGACCTGGTGATCGTCAACGGCGAGAACTCGGCCGGCGGCCTCGGGATCACTGAGAAGACCGGCGACGACCTGTTCGCCGATCGGAGCCGACGTGATCACGCTCGGCAACCACGCCTTTCGCCATCGCGACGCCTACGAGTACCTCGACCGGACCGAGCGCGTGGTCCGGCCGGCGAACTTCATGACCGGCAACCCGGGTCATGGACACGCGATCGTGGACGTCGACGGCACCCGGGTCTGCGTGATCAACCTGATCGGCCAGGTGCAGCTGCGCGCGGCGCGATCGCCGTTCTCGGAGTCCGACGCGATGCTCCAGCGGCTGCGGGGCGACGCCGACGTCTTCTTCGTCGACTTCCACGCCGAGGTGACCTCGGAGAAGGTGGCGATGGGCTGGCACCTCGACGGGCGGGTCGCTGCGGTCGTCGGCACGCACACCCACGTCCCGACCGCCGACGCGCGGGTGCTGCCGAGGGGCACGGCCTTCATCTCCGACGTCGGCATGACCGGGTCGCGCGCGAGCGTGCTCGGGGTTCGCTGGGAGCAGGCGCTCGAGGGCTTCCGCACCCAGATGCCCGTCCGCTTCACCACCGCCGAGGAGGACGTCTGGGTGAACGCCGTGGTGGTCGAGATCGGTCCCGACGGCCTCGCGCGATCGATCGAGCAGGTGCTCGAGCCGGCGCCTGACTAGGCGCGAGCGCTCGCCAGGTCTAGGGCCCGATCGGGGCCTCGTCGGTGCCTGCGGCCGGCTCGTCGTCGAGATCCTCGAGGTCGTCCAGCTCGTCGAGTGCTTCCTCGCCGTCGTCGACGAGTTCCTCAGGGTCCTGCAGGTCCTCCTCGTTCGGGTCCTCGATCGGGCATCGCTCGGGTCGGTTTCCATCGGTCCTCCTTCGCCGCTGGTCCGGGTCGGGTTCGGCTTACCCACTCGGCGGGCGCTCAAGCACCGACCGTGCCTGGACCGCGCCCGAGAGCAGGAGCGCGATCGCGATCGCGCCGAAGAACCAGGGGATGTAGAGGTAGAACCAGTGGTCGACGGAGAGCTGCAGCGCGATCAACACCGCCGCCGCCAGGGCCGCGACCTGAGCGAGCGTGCGGCGGCGGGGGACGAAGGCGACGACCACGGCGAGCGCCGCCGACGCCACCAGCAGGCAGGTCTGCAGCCATTGCGTGCCCTCGAGCTGGCCCCAGACGCTGAACGGCGAGCTGCGATCGACCTGGCTGATCACGGTGCGATCGAAGAAGGTCGCCAGGCCGGCGTCGACCGCCGGGTGCAGCAGCAGCAACCCGAGCACGCAGCCGAAGGCGAGCGAAAACAGGGCGGTCGGGCGCAGGGCCGCCAGCCGGCCTCGCGATCCCGGCTCCTCGGCCAGCAGGCCGCGGAAGCCGGTCGCGTACAGCGGCGCCAACGCCAGCGGGGCGAACTTGACCATCGCCGCGAGGGCAAGCAGGGTCGCCGCGGGCCAGCGGACGTGCGAACAGCGCCAGCGACCAGACGAGGAGCGCGCGCGACCAGCGAGTCGTTGGAGTTCGATTGCAGGGCGAAGTCGGTGTACGGATAGGCGACCCAGGCGAACGCGAGCAGGACGCCGAGCTCGCGCCCTCGACGGCCGCCGACGGGCGCGTACCCCGAGCACGAAGAGGCCCAGCACCGCCGCCAGGTCGAAGCCGATCGCGGCCGCGTGCGAGGCGGGCAGCTCGTCCCACTCCCCGCTCCACGGCAGGGCGAGCTCGAAGGGGACGTAGGCGTAGTAGTTGGCCGGACCGTAGGTGTCGCCGAAGCGGTTGTCGTCGGGGAACTCGCCCTCGCCCCAGAGCCGATCGCCGTGGGTGACCCGGTCGGCGCCGATCGTGCCCGCATAGCCGACGTCGATGACGCCGGAGTCGGCGATGTTGATCGTCAGCCGGAACGCGATCAGGACGATCGCGGCGATCGCCGAGCCAGCGCGCCGGGATCGAGGGGCGCAGCCCGTCGCCGCCGCGGAACCCGATCCAGAGCATGCGGGCGAGCAGGTAGACGAGCGGCGGGATAGACGAGCGGGACGGAGACCCCGATCTCGCCGCGGTTGAAGAAGTAGTGCGAGACGCCGAACGAGAGCAGGACCAGCAGGTCGAGGTGCGCGATCCGGCCCGGTCGGCGGAAGTCGAAGAGGCCGATGAGGAAGATCAGCGCAAGCGGGATCCAGACGTAGGGGGCGTTCAGCAGGTGGCCGAACTGGCCCTCGTACCCGCGCGCCATCGGCCAGGCGACCTGGTAGCCGGTCCAGGACTCGATGACCGCACCGGTGTGCCCGTCGACCTTGACCTGGGCGACCTCCTCGTCGCCGCTCCGATACCCGACCTGCCAGACGCCCGTCGTCGTTGAGCTCGATCGCGGTCGTCAGCCGTCCGTAGCGGTCTGTCTGCTCCGCGACCTGCGGGCTGGGCATCGGCGATCTCGACGGCCTCACGGGCCGTGAACTGGAAGTCCGCGGGGGTCGGCGGGAGGTACTCGGGCTCGGCCGGGCCGGTGGCGGTTGAGCCGGCCACCGGTCCGGGCTCTGCGGCGGGCGCGGCGGTCGGCGCGATCACGCAGGCGGCGACCGCGAGGGCGGCGACTAGCGGTCGTCGAACGTCCACAGCTTGTTGCCGATGAAGTTCACCGGCATCGTCAGCGCGACCGCGAGCGCCTGAGCCGAGAGCTCGGGGAGGTCGAGGCCGGTGACGAAGAGCTCGAGCAGCGCCAGGTTGAGCCCGAGGCCGAGCAGGCTGACGGCGAAGAACCGCGCCGCCTGGAAGCCGGCATGGCCGTCCCCGGCGCCGAACGTCCAGTGGCGGTTCCACCAGAAGTTGTTGATCACGGCGACGCAGAAGGCGCCGATCGCGGCGGGGATGTGATGGACGCCGAGGGCGCCGGCGAGCAACGCGAAGACCGCCAGGTTGACTGCGTAGCCGGAGCCGCCGACGAGGCCGAACTTGCAGCAGCTGCATCCAGTTCTGCGGCTTGCGGGTGCCGTGGTGGATCCGCCGGATCACCCGGGATCGCGGCTCGCGGACGGGGACGCGTGCGGTCGGGCGCGGACATGCTCAGCTCGCGACCCCGGTCGCTGCCTGGGAACCGGCCTGGACCGGGCCCGGCTCGAGCCGGGCGGGCTCGAGGCCGAAGTGCCCGAGCACGAGCCCGGCGACGTCGCGGATCGCCCATTGCTCGCGCAGCGCCTCGATCCCGGGTTCGAGGCCGCAGAGCAGCAGGGGGCCGAGCGAGTCGCCGGCATCGAGCCCGCCGTGGCTGCCCCCCGGGCAGTGGGTGACCCCGCCCCAGTCGACGAACTCGTGTCCGGGCTCGGCCGAGATCAGGATCTCGCCCGCGTGCGGAGCGACGAGCGCCGCGTAGAGGCGTGCCAGCGCGTCGGGATAGGCGGTCGATTCGAAGCGGCCTCCGGCGACGGTCCCGGCGAGCGCCGAGGGCTCCCCCTCGAGCGCGCCATCCGGCGCCACGCCGATCCTCGACCTCGGAGCCGGGCTGGAAGCGCAGCACCGTTCCCGCGCGCTCGACCACCGCCTCAGCGCCGGACGGCGGCGGGCCGTCGGCGCCGCTTCGCAGGACCGGGGCCCGATCGTGCTCGAGCCAGGCGAACAGATCGATCCCCTCGAGCTCCCGCAGCCGCCGCCGGACTCCGTCGTGGGCGCGCTCGCCGCGGCGCCCGTCGGAGAGCACGTAGACGGCGGCGGCGCGCGAGGACGGGCAGACGGCGAGCTCGGCACTCTCCGGATCGCTTTGGTTGGGCTGCTGGATCCGCCACTCGGAGGCGAGCGCCTCGGCGAGCGCGAGCGGGTGCTCGACCGCGGTCTGGGCGTGGTCGGCGACCACGATCACGGCGTGGTCGGCCAGGAAGCGCTCCAGGCCTCCGGCGGCGTCGACGAGCTCGGCGAAGGCCGCATCCGCGCGCTCGATCGACTCGAGCTGGGCGTCGGGGCCGAACTTGTGCGAGTGGTAGTCGTTGTCCGGAAGGGAGAACAGGAGGAAGTCGTAGAGGTCGCCGGACGACCAGCTCTCGCCCGCAGCAGGCCGAGTACTCGTCGCGCGTCCCGGGCCGGGCGAGGGTCGGGCGGCAGGGTACCCGGCGGCTCGAGTAGAGCTCGCCGTAGAAGAGCTCGTCCGGACCCCAGGTCGCATGGCGGAAGGTGGCCGCCAGGGCGACCCTCCGCAGCAGCCCCTCGAGGCCCATCTCGTGACGCGTAGCGTCCCCGGTAGATCAGAAAAGGGGTGCAGGCAGTGCGCACGCCGTGGTCGCCGAGCGTCTCGAACACGGTCTCCACCTCATCGGAGAGGTGCGCCATGTTCATGTTGTAGACGGTGTCGTACAGCGAGCGGAAGAGGCCGAACGCCCGCGTGGCCTCGAACGAGCTCCCGTACTCGACGTAGCGGCGCTCCGCGCGGTGGTACCAGTTCATCCCGCTGATCCAGTGCCCGTCGGGCGCCAGGCCGGTCGTGATCTCCGAGCAGCAGACCGGGGTCACGGACGGGAACGACGAGACGCAATCGCGGATCAGCGTCCCGCGGTCGAGCAGGGCGGCGAAGGTCGGGGCACCGCCCGCGGCGACCGTCTCCTCGAGCTTGTCGGTGCGGAGCGAGTCGACGACGCAGAGGACCAGCTTGCGGGCGCTCACCGCAGCGTCCGCAGGCCCTCGTACTTGCGCGCGGAGCGGTTGCGGCGAGCGAGGCCCAGATAGACGACCCCCGCCAGCGCGACGAGCCCGAGCGGAGGCAGGATCACCGAGAGCCCGGCGGCGGCGAGGGCGCCGAGCGCGATCAGCGCGGCGATGAACCCGCCGCCCTCGGCCCTCGCCGCGGCTCCGGCGGCGAAGTCGCTGACGACCAGGAAGGAGCCGGCGGCGATCAGCGCCCCGACCGGCCACCCGGGCCAGGCCGGATGGTCCTCCGCCGCCAGCGAGGCGCCGAACAGCAGCGCGCCGCCGATCACGGCCGCGACCGCCAGCACGTTGGAGAGCGTGCCCCGGCGCCCAGGGGCGCCGGCGAGCGCGCCGGCGGCCACCGCGAGGCCGGCTCCCTGACAAGCTGCGAGGAAGAAATGCATCGGCGCAGCAGGGTACCGACGCGGTGAGTCCGGGAGGCCACGGTCCGTGGGGCCTGCGGGAGACCTCGGTGAACGATCGGCGGTCCTACGCCGACGCCTCCACGACGCCGTTCTGGCTCGACTCGCCGGACCGCCCGCCGCCTCGGCCCGCGCTCGAAGGGAGCGGCGAGACCGACCTCGCGATCGTCGGCGCGGGGCTCTGCGGGCTCTGGGCCGCGGTGATCGCGAAGCGGCGCGAACCCGGGCGCGAGGTGGTCGTCCTCGACGCGGCCGAGCTCGCCGGGGCCGCGAGCGGACGCAACGGCGGCTTTCTCTCCTCCTTTCTCACCCACGGCGTCGACAACGGCCTCGCCCGCTTCGCGAACGAGATGCCGGCGCTCGAGCGCCTGGGGCTGGAGAACTTCGAGGCCACGCGCGCCGAGCTCGACCTGCTCGGCGTCGACTGTGACTTCCACGCCGGCGGCGACCTCGACGTCGCGGTCGAGCCGCACGAGGTCGCGCTCCTGGGCGAGCTCGCGGAGCTCCTGCGCCGCTACGGGCACACGGCCGAGCTGCTCGACCGCGAGGGCGTCCGGGCGGAGATCGACTCGCCGATCTTCCTCGGGGGCGTCTGGCGGCGCTCGGGATCGGCTGTCGTCGACCCCGCGAAGCTCTGCTGGGGCCTCGCCCGGGCGGCCGAGGAACTCGGGGTGCACATCCACGAGCGCACGCCGGTGAAGCGGCTCGAGGCGCGCGGGCCCGGGGTGGCCCTCGCGACCCCGGGCGGTTCGCTGCGTGCCCGCCAGGCCCTGCTGGCGACCAGCGCCTTCCCCGGCCTGCTGCGCGCAACCCGGCGGCGGGTGGTCCCGGTCTGGGACTACGTCCTGGTCACCGAGCCCCTGAGCACGGCCCAGCGCGAGGCGATCGGCTGGTCGAACGGCCAGGGGCTGGGCGACATGGCGAACCGCTTCCACTACTCGCGCCCGACCGCCGACGGCCGCATCCTCTGGGGCGGCTACGACGCGATCTACTACTACGGCAGCCGCATCGGGCTCGGCGTCGAGCAACGCGACCGCAGCTTCGCCGACATCGCCGGCCACTTCTTCACCGCCTTCCCGCAGCTCGAGGGGATCCGCTTCAGCCACCGCTGGGGCGGCGCCATCGACACCTGCAGCCGCTTCTTCGCCTTCCACGGGACCGCGCTCGGCGGCCGGGTCGCCTACACCCTCGGCCATACCGGGCTCGGCGTCGGCGCCAGCCGGTTCGGGGCCACGGTGGCGCTCGACCTGCTCGCCGGGCGCGAAACCGAGGCGACCCGCCTGCGGGCGATGCGCTCGAAGCCGTTCCCCTTCCCGCCGGAGCCCCTGCGCTGGGCGGCGATCGAGCTGACCCGCAACCGGCTCGCGGCGGCCGACCGCCGGGGCGGCCGCCGCGGCCTCTGGCTGCGGGCGCTCGACCGGCTCGGCCTCGGCTACGACAGCTGAGGCTCGAGCCAGGGACTAAGCGCCGGCCTCCGCGTAGCGCAGCGAGCCCGGGGTGTCGAGCAGCTCGCCCGTCTCCACCAGCGTCTTCAGGCCGGAGAGGATCATCGGCCAACCGCCGTAGAGCTCGTCGTTCGCGTCGCCGCCGAGCTCGTCGTGGGTGACCCGCAAGCGGCACGAGTCGCCGACCGGCTCGATCTCCCAGGTGACCCGCGAGGCGCCCTCGGCCTTGACCTCGTCGCTCCACAGAGCGGTGAAGCTCTGCACCAGCCGGCGCGGCGGGTCGACCTCCAGGTTCTCGCCCTCCGAAATCGCGAACCCGGCTCCGGCGTGCTCGGCCCGGTAGGCGGAGCCCGGCGACCAGTCGGACTCGATCCCAACCCCGAACGAATACTTGGAGCGCATCTCCGAGTCGGTGATCGCCTCCCAGAGTCGCTCCGGCGTCGTCTTGATGTAGATCTCGAACACGGACATCGCGCCGCGCCCGTCGATCACGGTGTAGGGGTGCTCCTCACTCATCCTGCTTCCTCCTCCAGTTCGTGCTTCAGCCCGCTGAGCGTCGCCGCCCAGGGCTCTGCGTACTTGCTCACCCAGCGATCGTGGATGAGCCGGATCGGGACGGGGTTCAGGAAGTGCAGCTTCTCCCGACCACGCCGCTCCGTCGTCACCAGTCCGGCGTCCTCGAGCACCCTGAGGTGCTTCATGACGCCGAAGCGGGTCATCTCGACGCCGCGCTCCAGCGCGGTGAGCGTTTGGCCGTCCCGCTCGAACAACCGGTCGAGCAGGCCGCGGCGGGTCGGGTCCGCGAGCGCCTTGAACACATCGTCCACGGTCCGGGACTATAGGTGACTAATTAGTCACATGTCAAGGGCGGCCGGATTGCGCTCGAGCTCGGTGAGCGCCGCGATGTCGCGCAGGTCCTTGGGGCGTCCGGCGCTGCGCTTCATCGCGATCAGGTCGTCCTTGGAGATCACGCGCATCCGGGCGCCCGTGAGCTCGACCTCGACCGCGCTTGCGGCCAGCCTGCGGTAGCGCTGCAGATCCGGGCGGGGACCGTTGACCAGATCGAGTCCGCCGTGGACCGTGTCGAGAAAGCAGTTGCCCACCGCGAGGCTCTCGGGGTGCGAGAGATCGAGCGGAAGCCCCGCACCGCCGGATCCGGCCGCGGTCGCGCCGAGGTCGGTGAGCGCGGCGGCGAGTCGCCGCATGTTGGACGCATCGGGCGAGGGCAGGATGTCGACGTCCTGCGTCGTGCGGGGATACCCATAGGCGATCACCGCGAGCCCCCCGACGACCAGAAACTCGACCTCGTGCGCGTTCAGCGCCGCCAGGATCGCCCGCGGGGTTGCGATCTCGCGCCCGAGGCTCGGCTGCTCAGCCTCGTCCACCGGCCGCCCCGGCGAGCTCGCTCGTCAGGTCGATCCATTCGAAGCCCCGCTCGAGTCGTTCGGCAAGCTCGGCCCCGCCGTCCGCGGCGAGTCGCTCGGGGTCCGCGTCGTGCTCGGCGAGGCGCTCGAGCGAGATCGTCGGTCGCCAACCGAGGCCGGCGAGGATCTGGGCGAGCCGCTCGACGGTCGGCTGCTCGAGGCCGCGCTCGATCCGGCTGATCGCCGACTGGCTGGTGCCGGCTCGCCTGGCGAGCGAGCGCTGGCTGATGCCCGAGCGCAGGCGCGCGTCGCGGAGCAGCCGTCCCACGTCTGATGCTGTATATGACTTCATATCGTATACAGTATGCCACGTGCCGCCTACGCGGCTGCCGCCCTGTGCGCCACACTGCGGCGATGAGCGAGACGCCCGATCCCGTGCCGGCGGAGGGCGAGGCCCAGACCGCACCTCACCGCCGCGCTCACACCACCGCGCGCGACCTCGAGCGCTACGCGGGCCTGTTCGCCGCGCGGACCGGGGTGATGCGCTCGAGCGCGATGCGCGACCTGATGGAGATCACCGCCCGCCCCGAGGTGATCTCGCTCGCGGGCGGCCTTCCCGACACGTCCACCTTCCCGCCGGAGAGCTTCGCCGCGCAGATGACGCGGATCGCCCAGGAGAGCTCGGCCGAGGCGCTCCAGTACGGCCCGACCGAGGGCTTCGCCGAGACCAGGGAGTGCATCCGCGAGGTGATGCGCGCCGAGGGCATGGACCCCGACCCCGGCGACGTGATCGTCACCACCGGCGGCCAGCAGGCGATCGATCTGGTCGCCAAGACCCTGGTCGATCCCGGCGACCTCGTGATCGCCGAGGCGCCGACCTACCCCGGGGCGGTGCCCGTCTTCTGCTCCTACGAGGCCGAGACGCTCCAGGTCGAGGTCGACACCGAGGGCATGCGGATCGACGAGCTCGAGGCGCTGCTCGACCGCATGGCGGCCGACGGCCGACGGCCGAAGTTCATCTACACCGTGCCCAGCTTCCAGAACCCGGCCGGGGTGACGATGTCGGCCGAGCGCCGGCGGCGCCTGGTCGAGCTCGCCCGCGAGCGTGAGCTGTTGGTGGTCGAGGACAACCCGTATGGCCTCTTGCGCTACGAGGGCGAGCCGGTCGAGCCGCTCTACAAGCTCGACGGCGGTGACTACGTCCTCTACCTGGGCACGTTCTCGAAGATCCTCTCGCCCGGGATCCGGCTCGGCTGGCTCTGCGCGCCGCCGCCGGTGATGGAGAAGGTGGTGCTCGGCAAGCAGGCGGCGGACCTCTGCACGTCGACCCTGACCCAGTACTTCGTCCGCGAGTACTTCGGCGAGGGGCGGTGGGGCGACTACGTCAGCGACCTCCGGGACATCTACCGCGAGCGGCGCGATGCGATGCTGGACGCGCTCGAGCGCTTCTTCCCGCCGCAGGCGACCTGGTCGCGCCCGGCCGGAGGGCTCTTCTGCTGGGCGACCCTGCCCGCCTACATCGACACGACCGACCTGCTGGCGAGGGCGCTGCGCGAGAACGTTGCGTTCGTCCCGGGAGCCGCAGCGTATGCCGACGGGCGCGGGGGCTCGTCGATGCGGCTCAACTTCTCCGCCTCGGGCCCGGATCGAGATCCGCGAGGGGATCAAGCGGATCGGCGCCGTGGTCGAGGAGCAGGTGGAGCTGTACGGGTCGATCACCGGCGAGCACGGAATACCCGACGTTCCGCCCGCCTCCTCGGCTTCGCCTCCGGGGGCGGCCGGGGGTTCGGTGGTTCCGTTTCGACGCTCGGGCGAGTCATGAGAGTCGCGGTGCTCAAGGGCGGCCGGGGGTTGGAGCGGCAGGTGTCGCTGCGCAGCGGCGCCCGGGTCGAGGACGCGCTGCTCGCGCTCGGCCACCAGCCGCTGGCGATCGACGTCGGCGCCGACCTGGTCTCGAGCCTGAAGGCCGAGCGTCCCGAGGTCGCCTTCGTCGCCCTGCACGGCCCGGGGGGCGAGGACGGCACCGTCCAGGAACTCCTCGAGATCCTGCGGATCGCCTACACCGGCCCCGGGGTGCGCGCCTGCGTGCGCTCGGTCGACAAGGTCGGCGCCAAGCACGACCTGCGCGCCGGAGACGTCCCGACGCCCGACTGGGCGGCGTTCAACGCGCTCGCCTTTCGCGAGCTCGGGGCCGCCGAGGCGCTCGACCAGATCGAGGCGGACCTCGGCTTCCCGCTGGTCGTCAAGCCGGCCGCGGGAGGCTCGTCGCTTGGCGTCGGGTTCGCGGCGACCGCCGAGGAGATGCCGGCCGCGCTGCTCGCGGCCTTCTCCTACGACGACCGGGTGCTGATCGAGCGCCACGTGTCCGGCCGGGAGCTCGCGGTATCGCTGCTGAACGGCATCGCGCTGCCCGCGGTCGAGGTCGTCCCGCGCGAGCGGGACCGGTTCAACTACGAGGCGCGCTACGAGATCGGCCGCACCGACTACGTCTGCCCCGCCGACCTCGGCCCCGCGGAGGGCGCCGTCCTCGACGCGGCGCTGAGGACCTGGGACGTCCTCGGCTTCGACGGCTTCTGCCGCGTCGACCTGATCCTGGGCGACGACGGGCCACAGGTGCTCGAGGCGAACGCGATCCCGGGCCTCACCGACACGTCGCTGCTGCCGATGGCCGCCGAGGCCGCCGGGCTCGACTTCGAGCAGCTCTGCGCGCGGCTGCTCGAGCTGGCGCTCGAGCGCGCGCCGGCGCCCGCCGCCGGCCGGGCCTGACGCGCCGCCTCCCGGCTCCAACCGCCGAGACAGGCCTTTCCGCTCAGCGGCGTCGGCGGTCGGCCAGCACCTGGTAGCGCAGCAGGGCGTCGGCCCGCAGGCCGGACAGCCGTGCCCGCTCCTCGGGGTCGCCGGTCGCGGCGAGCAGTGCGCCGAGCCTCGCTGCCTCCTTGCGCGCCTCGAGCTCCGGCGGCAGGCAGCCCGCGTTGCGCAGGAGCTTGTAGCCCATGCGGTGCTCGGCCGGCACGCGCGACAGGTCCTCGAGCTGCAGCGGCTTGCCGTGACCCGGCAGGTCGTCGAACTCCCCCCGGGCGATCGCGGAGCGGATCTTCGACTCGGCCGTGCGCGCGAGGGCGTCCACCCCGACCAGGGTAATGCGGGTGCGCGGCGGGCTACTCCTCGCCGGCGGCGAAGTCCTCCGGGGAGACCTCGTCGAGGAAGTCCTTGAACCGCTCGACGACCTCCTCCTGGTCCTCGACCTCGTGCTCGAACTCGATCGAGGACTCGTCGATCACCTCCTCGGCCGCGAAGATCGGCGCCGAGCAGCGCACCGCCAGGGCGATCGCGTCGGAGGGACGCGAGTCGATCTCGATCTCCGACCCGTTGACCGAGATCGTGATCGAGGCGTAGAAGGTGTTGTCGCGAAGCTCGGTCACCGAGACGCGCTCGCACTTGGCCTCGAGCTGCTCGAGCAGGTCGTTGAGGAGGTCGTGGGTCATCGGCCGCGGGGTCTGGGCACCCTGGAGCTTCATCAGGATCGCCGCGGCCTCCGGATGGCCGATCCAGATCGGCAGGAAGCGGTTGCCGTCGACCGTCTTCAGCAGCACGATCGGCTGCTTGCCGACCATGTCGAAGCTGACGCCGTAGATCTGCATCTGCTGCATGCGGTGGTATTCGGCCCTCGGTCGCTGGCTCGCCTCGGCTGATTATAAGTCCGGCCTACCCGCGCCCCGTCGGCGGAACCGGTCCGAGGGCCGCGGCTGGGCCGGGCCGGGCCGCGAGGAATGGGCGATCGTGGACTCGAACCACGGACCTCGTCCTTATCAGAGACGCGCTCTAACCAACTGAGCTAATCGCCCGCACCGCCATTCTAGGAACAACGTGCCCGGCCGACGATAGCCGGCGTGACGCCGTCGGCCCGCCTAGCCTGAGCCCGGTGAGCCCCCGACGTCCCGACATGCCGCCGCTGCGGCGGTCCGACCTCGACCCGGACCCGATCGCGCAGTTCGGCGAGTGGTTCGCGATCGCCGCGCGGGAGGTGCCGCTCCCGGAGGCGATCGCCCTGGCGACGGTCGACGAGGCCGGGTCTCCGGACGCCCGCATGGTCCTGCTCAAGGGCGTCGACGAGGCCGGCTTCCGGTTCTTCACCAGCTACGAGTCGGCCAAGGCCGCGCAGCTCGCCGCCGTCCCCGCGGCGGCGCTGATCGCCTATTGGCGTGAGCTCGACCGCCAGGTACGCGTCCGGGGGGCGGTCGAGCCCCTGCCGCAGCCGGAGTCGGACGCGTACTTCGCCACCCGCCCCCGCAGCTCCCAGCTCGGAGCCTGGGCCTCTCCGCAGTCGCTTCCGATCGGCTCGCGCTCGGAGCTCGACCGGCGCGTGGACGAGCTCGAGCGGCGGTTCGCCGGCGCCGACGTACCCCGGCCGCCGACGTGGGGCGGCTACCTGTTGCGCCCGGGCGCGATCGAGTTCTGGCAGGGACAGGTCGGTCGCCTCCACGACCGCTTTCGCTACACGCGCGCGCAGGGCGGTGACGGCGACGACTGGGTGATCGAACGCCTGGCGCCATAGCCGCCGACTGCCGACTCTCCAGCTCAGGTCGAGGCTGCCGGCAAGCCTCGACCTGAGGTCAAGGCTTCAACCTGCCGGCGAGCTCGAGCAACTCGTCGAGGCTCTCGAACTCGAGCTCGGCGCGGATCCCGTTGCGGACGGCGCGCACCCGCACGTTCGTGCCCAGCGCCCGCTCGAGCGCGTCCTCGGCGCGCTCGAGCGCCGCCTTCTGGTCGGGATGGGCGACGACCCGGGCGGTGGGCGTCGCCTCCGCGTGCTTGGCGCGACGCTCGGTCTCGCGCACCGACCAGCCGGCGGTGACCGCGTCGCGGGCGAGCCGGCGGCGCACGTCGTTGCCCTTGGCGACCAGGATCGCGCGCCCGTGGCCCTCGCTGAGCTCACCTTCGGCGAGCAGGTCGAGCACGTCGTCGGGCAGGTCGAGCAGCCGGATCAGGTTCGAGATCGCGGGCCGGGTGCGGCCGAGCCGTTTCGCCAGCTCCTCCTTGGACAGCCCGAGCTCGTCGACCAGGGTTGCGCAGGCCCGCGCCTCGTCGACCGGGTTCAGGTCCTCGCGGGCGACGTTCTCGATCAGGGCCGTCTGCATCCGCTCGGCTCCATCCGCCGCGCGGACGATCGCCGGCACCGTGTCCAGGCCCGCCTCGCGGGCGGCGCGCCAGCGGCGTTCACCGGCGATCAGCTCGTAGCGATTGTCGTCGAGCGGGCGCACGACCAGCGGCTGGATCACTCCCGCCTCGGCGATCGACTTGGCGAGGCTCGAGATCGTCTCCGGATCGAAGCCCCGCCGCGGCTGATCGGGGTTCGGCTCGATCAGCTCGACCGGGACCTCCCGGTAGGCGGGCAGGCCCGGGCCGCTCTCGGGGAGGATCGCCGCCAGCCCCCGGCCCATGCCCCGTTGCGTGCTCATGCCGCCAGGACCCCCGCGGCCTCCCGGGCCTCGAGCTCGGCCGCCAGCGCCCGATAGGCGACCGCCCCGCGAGACTGCGGCGCATGGGCCAGGATCGGCACCCCGTGGCTCGGCGCCTCGGCGACGCGGACGCTCCTCGGTATCACCGTATCGAACACCTGTTCGTGGTAGATGCTTTCGCAACTCGGCTTCCACGTCCTGGGCGAGGCGGGTCCTGTCGTCGTGCATAGTGATCAGTACGCCGGTCAGAACGAGCGCCGGGTTGAGGCTTCCGCGCATCAGCTCGAGCGTCTCGAGGAATTGGACCAGCCCCTCGAGCGCCAGGTACTCGGCCTGCACCGGGACGATCACTCGATCCGCGGCGGCGAGCGCGTTGACGGTCACCGGGCCGAGCGACGGCGGGCAGTCGAGCAGGGTGATCGAGAACCGCTCGCGGATCGGGCCCAGGGCGTCCCGAAGCCGGACCTCGTAGCCCTCGATGCGCGGCAGCTCGACCGAGGCGCCGGCGAGATCGCGGTTCGCGGGCACGATCCAGAGGTTGTCGGGCCCGGCCGGCCGCGCGGCGCTCGCGACGGAGGTCTCTCCGGCCAGGCACTCGTACGACGAAGGGCTCGAGTCGCGGTCGAAGCCGAGCGCGACGGTCGCGTTGCACTGCGGGTCGAGGTCGACGAGCAGCACCTGGCGGCCCTCGGCGGCGACGCAGGCGGCCAGGTTGACCGCGGTCGTGGTCTTCCCGACCCCGCCCTTCTGGTTGGCGATCGCATAGACGGCGCCCATCACCCGGACCTTAAAGCGCGCCCAGGCGGCGCAGTTGCACCGGAGCCGTCGGGGCGGGACGGATCCGCCGCCGACTGGCGTGCTTGATCAGGCGCGGCCGAAGGGTCGCTTCTTCGCCATCCCGGGCCGGCGCGGCAAGCGCTCCGGGGTGGGGCCGAGCTTGCGGACCAGGTACAGGTGACGGTGGCGCGAGCCGGCGCGGGGGCCGGCGGCCACCACCCGCTCGGTGGCCATCGCCACCGACTCGCGGGCGCGGTCGAGCTCGGCCTCCTCCTCGGGATCGCGGCGGCCCTTCCAGGCGACCAGCGCGCCGCCGTCGCGGAGCAGCGGCGAGGCGAGCTCGGCGAGCGTGGCCAGGCGGCCGACCGCGCGGGCGGTGACCACCTCGTATGCCTCCCGGCCGCCCGCCGGGGCGGGCGCGACGGCCCACTCCTCGGAGCGCCGGGCGAGCGCCCGCGCGTTGTCGAGCTCGGCGGCGGCGAGCGCCCGCTCGATGAACTCCGCCTTGCGGCCCACGGACTCGATCAGGTCCACCCGTGTCGCCGGCAGCGCCGCGGCGAGCACCAGCCCGGGGAAGCCGGCGCCCGAGCCGACGTCGGCGAGCCGCCCGGGCGTCCCGACCAGCTCGAGCCCGCAGAGCGAGTCCTCCACGTGGACCTTCCAGGCGTCGGCGGGCCGGCGCACGGAGCTCAGCGACGCCGGGTCGGCGGCCAGCAGGTCGAGGACCGGGCTCAGACGGCCGCGAAGCTCTGTGGGGCGGAGCGGAGCGGAGCCGAACCGCGCGGCTGTCGAGGCGCCTGATTCCTTCGCGGTCAATCGCCGACCAGCGGGGCGACGATCACGCAGCGGTCGGGCTCCTCGCCTTCGCTGAACGTCTCCAGCCCGGGGCGGTCCTTGAGCTGATCGTGGACGACCTTGCGCTCGGTCGGAGTCATCGGCTCGAGCTCGATCTCCTTGCCCGTCTCGAGCGCGCGCTCGGCCGCCCGGTCGGCCTGGCGCTCGATCGCCTCGCGGCGGCGCTCGCGGTAACCGGCAACGTCCACCGAGACCCGCTTGCGGTCCCCGCGGCCGCGGAACGCCGCGCGGTAGCAGAGCAGCTGCACCGCGTCGATTGTCTGCCCTCGCCGGCCGATCAGCAGGCCGAGGTCCTCACCCTCCACGCGGGCGGCGATCTCCTCGTCGCGCTCGTCGACGACGATCTCGGCGTCGAGGTCGAGGGCGTCGACGATCTCGTCGAGCAGCGCCGTGACCCGATCGATCGGCTCCTCGGGGAATGCCTCGCCGCTCACCCGGTCACCGGCGCTTCTTCTTCTTCCGCGGCGGGGGCGGCGGGGGCGCCTTCGCGGCGGCCTCCTTCGGGTCCGGAGGCTTGGGCATCGGCATGACCTGCTGGATCACCACCTGCTGGCCGAGGCTCCAGATGTTGGTCGCGATCCAGTAGAGCCCGAGGCCGGCCGGCTGGGTGGCGATGATCGGCGCAAAGAAAAGCGGCAGGGCGAGGAAGATGTAGCGCTGGGCGCCGGTCGCGGTCTGCGTGGTCGCCGTTGTGTAGAGGAACGTGAGCACGGTGGTGACGATGAACAGGATGATCAGGATCGCCGTCTCGGCGCCCTCGGGCTTCTCGAGGATCGAGTTGATGAACAGGAAGCTCTCGCTGGAGCCGCTGGACACCACCTCCTCGTTGAACGCGTCCGAGCGCAGCAGCTCGTAGATCGCGATGAAGAACGGGATCTGGAGCAGGAACGGAAAGCACGAGGCGAGCGGGTTCACCCCGTGTTCCTTGTAGAGGGCGAGCATCTCGCGCTGCTGGCGCTCGCGGTCGTCCTTGTACTTCTCCTGGACCGCTTTCAGCTCCGGCGCGACCATCTGCATCCGCCGCATCGACCGGATCCCGGTCAGCGAGAGCGGCAGGGTCAAAAGCCTCACCGTGAACGTGAGGGCGACGATCGCCATCCCCCAGCTCAGGCCCACAGTGCCCTCGAAGAAGCCGATGATCGCGTCGGCGAGGTCGACGAACGGCTGGAAGAGGACGAAGACGGCGAGGGTGCTCACGCGGCGACCTCACGGTCCTGCGCCTGCGCGCCGGAGCCGTCGTCCTCCCGAAAGAGGCGCCGGTCGGCGAGCTCGTCGACACCGCCGTGGCTGAACGGGTTGCAGCGCACCACTCTCCAGGCGGCGAGGATCGACCCCTTGATCACGCCGAGCTCGCGCACGGCCTGGACGCCGTATGTGGAGCAGCTCGGGTAGTACTTGCACCGCGCCGTCAGGTTCGGCGAGATCACGGCGCGGTACGCGTGCAGGGGAAGGAGGAACAACTCGCGCAAGATGTGCGTAACACGTCCGTAAAACGCCGAACTCGTACGTTTCACGTGTTACGCCCCTCGAGGCCGGCGGCGGTGGCCAGCTCCGCCAGCGCGCGGGCAGCGCCATCCGTTCCCTCACGTTCGACCAGACGTGCAGCGTCAGGCCTGGCGACGAGGACGAAGTCGTGGTCGAGGGGTAGCTCCGTGTCGAGGCCCCAGAAGGCCTCGCGCAGGGCACGCTTGACGGCGTTTCGCTCCACGGCGCCGCCGACCTTGCGGCTGACGGAGATCCCCAGCCGGGTCTCGTCCGCGTCGTCGCCCGACCGCGGGAACGAGTAGAGGACGAGGTAGCGGTTCGCGTGCGAGCTCCCGTCGCGGTAGACGCGGTCGAAGTCCCCGCTGCGCGACAGCCGGCCGCGCTTTCGGCGCTCGGTCATCTACGGCGTCAGGCGCTTGCGGCCCTTGGCCCGGCGGCGCCGGAGCACGTCACGGCCGGAGCGCGTGCGCATCCGGGCACGAAACCCATGGGTGCGGGCGCGCTTGCGCTTCTTCGGCTGCCAGGTGCGCTTCATCGGATCGGCCAGTCTACAAGTAGGCGCCTCAACGGCGGCGCGGCTCGGCTCACGCCTCGCGTGAGTAGGGGACGCCGCGGCGGCGTGGCCCGACGCGGCGCGGCGACTTTGTTTCCCGCGAAATGCGGGGTGACCCACGGGCGACGCCGCGGCACGAATGTATGGTCGCTCGCCGTGGGCCAGCCGCCGCCAGAGGACGATCTCGAGCAACTCTGGGGCGGGGTGCGCGACGAGCTCAGGGCCTCGTTTCCGAGCTCGACGTTCGACCTCTGGTTCGAGCCCTTGCGGCCGGTCTCGGCCCGGGGATCGACGCTGTCGGTGAGCGCGCCACCGGCGATCCGCGCCTGGGTCGAGCGCCGCTACGCCGGCCGCCTGGCCGACGTCCTCGCCATGCGCGCGCCGGAGCTGACCACGATCGCCTTCGTCGAGCCCTCGACGAAGGCGGCTTCGGAGCCGGGTGCGGCGCGGCCGCAGTCGCTCCCGCTCGATCCGAGCCACAACTTCGACCAGTTCGTGATCGGGCCCGGCAACCGCCTCGCCCACGCCGCCGCGCTGGCGGTGGCCGAGCTCCCCGGCGAGGCCTACAACCCGCTCTTCCTGCATGGGCCACCGGGCCTCGGCAAGACGCACCTGCTGGGCGCGATCGTCGACTACCTGCGCCGCAACCACCCCGAGCTCGAGATCCACTACACGACGGCCGAGCGGTTCACGACCGAGTTCGTCGC
The DNA here is from genome assembly GCA_963758665.1 of uncultured Solirubrobacterales bacterium. Lineage (GTDB taxonomy): Bacteria > Actinomycetota > Thermoleophilia > Solirubrobacterales > 70-9 > WHSW01. The sequence continues at coordinate 168,835 of CAVWWH010000004.1, forward strand.
CGCCCTGCGCCGTCAGGGCCCCGACGTGTTCAAGGCGCGTTACCGCGAGCTCGACGCGTTGCTGATCGACGACGTCCAGGTGCTCGAGGGCAAGGAGCGAACCGAGGAGGAGTTCGTCCACACCTTCAACACCCTCCACGCCGCCGGGAAGCAGATCGTGCTCTCCAGCGACCGCCCGCCCGAGGCGCTGTCGAAGCTCGCCGAGCGGCTGCGCGACCGGTTCAACTGGGGCCTGCGCGTGGAGCTCGAGGCACCCGACCTCAGGACCAGGATCGCCGTGCTCTGGCGACTCGCGTCGGGCTCGTATCCGGAGCTCCCGGACCCGAGCGTGCTCCAGGAGATCGCCACCAGCGTCCCCGACAACGTCCGCGTGCTCGAGGGGGCGATGACCCGGGTAATGGCGATGGCCTCGCTCCTGAGCGAGCCACTGACGACGCCGATCGTGCACCGCGCGCTCGGCAGAGGCGCCGGCGCGCCCGTCCCGACCGCGGAGCCGCCGTCGCTGACGGCGATCCAGGACGCCGTCTGCGCCGTCAGCGGACTGACCCGCAGCGAGCTGCTTTCGCCGCGGCGCTCGCCGCGCATCGCGCGGTCGCGCCAGCTCGCCATGTACCTGGCCCGCGAGCTCACCCCGCTGTCGCTGAGCGAGATCGCGCGGGCGTTCGACCGCGACCACACCACGGTGATGCACGCGATCCGCTCGGTGTCGTCGAGGCTCGAGCCAGGCTCGGAGGCCGCGGAAACCATCCACAGGGTCCACGCGAGCCTGGGGACGAAGCCGGCCGGAAGCGAGCCGTCCACCGAGACGGGGCATGATCCACCGGCGGTGGGCTTGTGATCCATACCCGCACCTCGCGTCGCAGAGCGAGGAACGATCCGCTATCCCCAACCATCCACGAAGCAAATACATCTGATCGAAGTAGGAAGATGAGCGACCCTCGATGAAGCTTTCCGTCTCCCGTGACTCCCTCTCCGGCGCGCTGCAGCTCGTCGGCCGCGCCGTGTCCACGCGCGGCACCCTGCCCTCGCTCGGGGGCATCCTGCTGATCGCCGGCGACGGCTCGCTGACCCTGCGCGCCACCGACATGGAGCTGGCGCTCACGAGCGCGCTGGACGACGCGACCACGGAGCGGGAAGGGACCGTGCTGCTGCCGGGCCGGCTGTTCGCGGACGTGGTCCGCAGCCTGCCGCCGGGCGAGGTGGCCCTGGAGCTGCGCAGCGAGGAGCGCGACGTCGAGATCGCCGCGGGTGGTGCTCGATTTCACCTCCGAACGCTGCCGGCCGACGACTTCCCGCGTCTGCCCGAGCTCGAGGGCGAGACGGTGAAGCTGCCCGGCTCGCCGCTGGCCGAGACGATCGACCTGGTCGCGCGGGCGGCGTCCCGCGATGAGGTGCGCCCGATCCTCACCGGCGTCCTGCTGCAGGCGGAGGGCACCGCGCTGACCATGGTCGCAACCGACTCCTACCGCCTCAGCGTCAAGCACACGGAGCTCGATGGCGCGGTCACGCAGACCCTGGAGGCGAACGTGCCGGCGCGGGCGCTGCGCGAGCTCGCCCGGATCATCGCCGCGGAGGGCGCCGAGGAGGTGGAGATCGCACTGCCGCGTAACCAGGCCGTCTTCCGCGTCGCCGGCGTGGTGCTCTCCTCGCGCCTGATCGAGGGCCAGTTCCCGAGCTGGCGCCAGCTGATCCCGGAGACCTTCGAGCACGAGGTGCGCCTGCCGCGGGAGGAGTTCCTCGAGATCGCGCGCAGGATCAGCCAGCTCGCGCAGCGCAACGCGCCCCTGCGCCTCGCGTTCGCCGAGGGCGAGGTGACGGTCGCCGCCGAGACCCCGGACATCGGCGACGCCAGCGAGGCGATGCCGGCCCCCTACTCGGGCGAGCCGCTCGAGATCGCCTTCAACCCGCAGTTCCTGGTCGAGGGCATCGAGAGCGTCCCGACCGAGCAGATCGCGATCCAGCTCAGCTCCCCCCTGCGACCGGGTCTGCTGCGTCCGGTCGACGGCGACGACTTCTCGTATCTCGTGATGCCGATCCGCCTCAACGTGTGATGGCGGGCATACCGGGGCCGTGATCGTCGAGTCGGTAGCGGTTCGCGACTTCCGCAATCTCGCTGCGGGGGAGGTCGCGCTCGGACCCGGGCTCAACCTGCTCTGGGGTGCCAACGGCGCCGGGAAGACGAACCTGCTCGAGGCCGCCTACACGGCGCTCGCCGGGCGCTCCTGCCGGACCCGCGACGACCGCGAGACGATCGCGTTCGGCGAGTCCCTCTCGCGCGCCGAGGCGACGGTCACGTCCGTCGGCTACAGCCGCCGCTTCCTCAGCTCCGTGAGCCGTTCCGAGGGTCGGCGCCGCCTCGTCGACGGCGCCCCCGCCGGCCCCGAGGCCGACTCGCTGCGCCCGCCCCTGGCGGTGTTCATGCCGGACCGCCTCGCCCTCGTCAAGGGGCCGCCGGCCGGCCGGCGCGCGCACCTCGACGGCTACTGCGCGGCGCTCTGGCCCGGCCGCGCGGAGGCTCGCCGCCGCTACTCGCGCGCGCTCGCGCAGCGCAACGCCCTGCTCGGCCGGATCCGCGCCGGCGCGGCCTCCGCAGCCACCCTCGATGCCTGGGACCTCGAGCTCGGCGACGGCCGGCGTCGAGCTGATCGCGATCCGCGCCGAGGCCGTCGACGGGCTGGCGCCGGCGTTCGAGCGGGCGAGCGCGGCCCTCGGCCTGGAGCCTTCGGCCTCGCTGCGCTACCGCCCGCGCAGCGAGGCGACCGAGGCGGCGGCACTCGCCGCCCAGATCATCGAGCGTCGCGACGCGGACATCGCCCGCGGCTACAGCGGATGGGGACCGCATCACGACGAGCTCGCCCTCGAGCTCGACGGCCGTTCGCTGCGTCGCTACGGCTCGCAGGGCCAGCAGCGCGCCGCGCTGCTGGCGCTCCTGTTCGCGGAGCGCCGAGCGCTCCTCGACGACGGGCGCCCGCCGCCGCTGATGCTGCTCGACGACGTCAGCTCCGAGCTCGACGCCGACCACCGGCGGCTCCTGGTCGAGCAGCTGAGCGACGGCGGCGGACAGGCGCTGATCACGGCAACCGAGCCCGAACACCTGCCGACCGCCGCCCCCCGCCACGAGATCGCGATCCGTGCCGGGCGAGCGCTGGCCCGGACGCCCGCCGAGCGAGCCGCGTGACCCGCGCCGGCGCCCCGAGACGGCTCGGCGACTCCGTTCGCGCGCTGCGCACCGAGGTCGAGCCGCCGACGCTCCTCGCGGCGGTCCAGGGCTGCTGGGCCGAAGCGGTGGGCGCACGGGTCGCCGCCGAGGCTCGCCCCATGCGCGAGCGCGAGGGCACGATCACGGTCGAATGTCGCGCGGCGACCTGGGCTCAGGAGCTCGATCTGCTCCAGGACGAGCTGATCGCGAAGCTGAACCGCGCCCTCGCCGCGCCCCGGGTTCGGCGGCTCCGGCTGATCGTCGGCGCAGGTGTCGATTCCGATCCGCAGTAATGCATGATTTGCAGGACTTTCTTGTCAAACCGCACGACTTTCCGGGGGCTCGTCCTGGTATCCTTATGTGAACTTGCACCCCCGCCCCGAACCGCTGGGTACTCGGCCTCTCGTCGGGCCTGGCGGTCGGGGTTTCTCATGACAGCGACCGAAGGGGTCTGAACCCGAGTGGCAACTGAGGCGGGCGCCGGCCGCAAGCGCAAGGCGAGCCCGAAGAAAGACCAAAACGGCTACACCTCGGACGAGATCACCGTCCTACGCGGCCTCGACCCGGTGCGCAAGCGCCCGGGGATGTACATCGGCTCGACCGGTCCCCGCGGCCTCCACCACCTGGTCTATGAGGTGGTCGACAACTCGGTCGACGAGGCGCTCGCCGGTCACTGCGACAAGATCGAGCTCACCCTCCATCCCGACAACAGCGTCACCGTCACCGACGACGGCCGCGGCATCCCGGTCGACGAGCATCCGGAGGAGAAGCGCCCGGCGGCCGAGGTCGTCCTGACCACCCTGCACGCCGGCGGCAAGTTCGGCGAGGGGGGCGGCTACAAGGTCTCCGGCGGCCTGCACGGGGTCGGCGTCTCGGTCGTGAACGCGCTCTCCGAGCGCCTCCACCTCGAGGTCCGTCGCGACGGCCACCGCTGGACCCAGGACTTCGAGCGCGGCGAGCCGAAGGGCGACCTGAAGCGCGGCGAGAAGCTCAAGGGCACGGGGACCACGATCACCTTCCTGCCGGACGACGAGGTCTTCGAGACGCTCGACTTCGACTACGACACCCTCGCCGAGCGGATGCGCGAGACCGCGTTCCTGACCCGCGGCCTGGAGATCCAGCTGGTCGACGAGCGCGGCGCCGGCCAGCGAGACACGTTCCTCTACAAGGGCGGGATCGTCGACTTCGTCAAGCACCTGAACGAGAACAAGGACGCCCTGCACCGCAAGCCGGTCTTCTTCGAGAACGAGACCGAGGACGGCGCCGTCGAGGTCGCGATGCAGTGGAACTCCACCTACCAGGAGTCGGTGTTCTCATTCGCCAACAACATCAACACCCACGAGGGGGGCTCGCACCTCTCGGGCTTCCGCGCGGCGCTCACCCGGACGCTGAACGCCTACGCGCGCAACAAGGGCCTGCTGAAGGAGAAGGACGAGAACCTCAGCGGGGACGACGTGCGCGAGGGGCTCACGGCGGTGATCTCGGTGAAGCTGGCCGACCCGCAGTTCGAGGGTCAGACGAAGGCCAAGCTGGGCAACCCGCCGGTCGAGGGCCTGGTCAAGGAGACCGTCAACCGCAAGCTCGGCGAGTTCCTCGAGGAGCATCCGACCGATGCCCGGCGGATCGTCTCCAAGTCGGTCGACGCCGCCCGCGCCCGTCACGCGGCCCGCAAGGCGCGCGACCTGACCCGGCGCAAGTCGGCGCTCGAGAACTCGACCCTGCCCGGCAAGCTCGCCGACTGCACGGTTCGCGATCCGTCACTGGCGGAGCTGTTCATCGTCGAGGGTGACTCGGCCGGCGGCTCGGCGAAGCAGGGGCGCGACCGCAACACCCAGGCGGTGCTGCCGCTGCGCGGCAAGATCCTCAACGTCGAGAAGAGCCGCATCGACAAGATCCTCAACAACGAGATGATCCTGGCGATGATCACGGCGATCGGCACCGGGGTCGGCGAGGAGTTCAACCTCGAGGACGCCCGCTACCACAAGATCATCGTGATGACCGACGCCGACGTCGACGGCGCCCACATCCGCACCCTGGTCCTCACCTTCCTCTATCGCGAGCTCCCCGACCTGATCGAGGCCGGCTACATCTACATCGCGACGCCGCCGCTCTACAAGGTCAAGAACGGCAAGGTCGAGACCTACATCGAGAAGGAGTCCGAGCTCGAGGAGCTGCTGTTGCGCGACAAGCTCGAGGGCTTCGACCTCCGTGACGTCGCAGGCAAGCAGCACAAGCTCACCGCCTCGCGCTGGCAGCGGTTCAACCGTCGCTACAAGGAGCACGAGGGCTGGGCCGACTCGCTGCAGGCGGCCCACGGCAACGAGGTCGTCCGCTTCCTCTCCGAATCGCAGATTCTCGACGAAGGCGCGGCCAGCCTCTCCGGCGTGAAGAAGCTCCTCTCGGGCAAGGACCCGGAGGGCGAGCCCTTCGACACCGAGATCGTCTCCGAGTCCGAGGAAGAGCTCGAGGTGCGCGCGGTGCACCGCAGCGACGGGCTTGCCCGCACCTACAAGCTGAGTAAGGAAATGTTCGCCTCCAACGACTATCGCCATCTGGTCGAGGTGCACGAGGACCTGCTGAAGCAGGTCGGTCGGCCTCCGTTCAAGCTTGGCTTCGGCGACAAGACCCGCGTGGTCGAGTCGTTCGGCGAGCTGCGCCGCGCGGTGCTCGAGATGGCGCGCCACGGGATCACGATGCAGCGCTTCAAGGGCCTCGGCGAGATGAACGCCGAGCAGCTGCGCGAGACGACCATGGATCCGGGGACCCGGACCCTGCAGCGGGTGACGATCGACGATGCGGCACTTGCCGAGCGGATCTTCACCGAGCTGATGGGGGACAAGGTCGAGCCGCGCAAGGCGTTCATCGAGCGGCATGCCAAGGAAGTGCGGTTCCTGGATGTCTGAGGGTTCTCTCGAAGCCCTGACGGGGCGCATCGAGGAGCGCGAGCTGACCCAGGAGATGCGCTCGTCGTATCTCGACTACGCGATGAGCGTGATCGTCGGGCGGGCGCTGCCCGACGTCCGCGACGGCTTCAAGCCGGTCCACCGCCGCGTCCTCTACGCGATGCACGATCTGGCGCTGCAGCCGAACCGTCCGTACCGCAAGAGCGCCTTCATCGTCGGCGAGGTGATGGGCAAGTACCACCCCCACGGCGACTCGGCGATCTACGACACGCTCGTCCGGATGGCGCAGGAGTTCTCCCTGCGTTATCCGCTCGTCGACGGCCAGGGCAACTTCGGCTCGATCGACGACGACCCCGCCGCCGCGATGCGCTACACCGAGGCCCGCCTCGCCCGCCTGGCGACCGAGATGCTCCGGGACATCGACGCGGACACCGTCGACTTCGGGCCCAACTACGACGAGTCTCAGTCCGAGCCCCTGGTGCTGCCGGCCCGCTTCCCGAACCTGCTCGTCAACGGCTCGTCGGGGATCGCGGTCGGGATGGCGACCAACATCCCGCCCCACAACCTGAGCGAGTCGATCGGCGCCGTCAAGGCGTACATGCAGAACCCCGAGATCGACCTCGCCGGCCTGATGGAGCACATCAAGGGCCCCGACTTCCCCGGCGGCGGGATGATGAGCATGGAGGGCATCCGCGACGCCTACGCTTCCGGCCGCGCCTCGGTCAAGGTGCGCGCCCGCGCCCACATCGAGCCGCTCAAGGGCGGGCGCGAGTCGATCATCGTCTCCGAGCTTCCCTTCCAGGTGAAGAAGGGCGGCGACGGCGGCCTGATCACGAAGATCGCCGAGCTCGTCCGGGAGAAGAAGATCACCGGCATCTCCGACCTGCGCGACGAGTCCGATCGCTCCGGCATGCGACTGGTGATCGAGCTCAAGCGGGGCGGCGACCCGCCCGAGGTGGTCCTCAACCAGCTCTACAAGCACACGCCGATGCAGAACACCTTCGGCGTCAACATGGTCGCGCTCGTCGACGGGGTGCCGAAGACGCTGTCGCTGAAGGAGCTGATCGAGTCCTACGTCGGCCACCAGCGCGAGGTGGTCACCCGCCGCACCCAGCACGAGCTGCGGCGAGCCGAGGCCCGGGCCCACGTGCTCGAGGGCCTGCTGATCGCGCTCGACAACCTCGATGCCGTGATCGAGCTGATCCGCGGCTCGAAGGACACCGACGCCGCTCGCGAGGGGCTGATGGAGAGGTTCGCGCTCTCCGAGATCCAGGCGCAGGCGATCCTCGACATGCGCCTGGCCCGGCTCACCGCCCTCGAGTCCGACAAGGTTCGCGAGGAGCACGCCGAGCTGGTCAAGGCGATCGCGGAGCTGCGCGCGATCCTCGGCGATCCCAGTCGCGTCGACGAGCTGATCGTCTCCGAGCTCGACGAGATCGACCAGCGCTACGGCGACGAGCGCCGCACCGAGCTCATCTACTTCGAGGGCGACATGAACATCGAGGACATGATCGCCGACCAGCAGATGGTGATCTCGCTGACTCACTCCGGCTACGTCAAGCGCCTGCCGCTGGTCACCTACCGCCAGCAGCACCGCGGCGGCGTCGGCGTGATGGGGATGGAGATGAAGGAGGGCGACTACATCGAGCACCTGCACATCTGCTCGACCCACGACTTCCTGCTCTTCTTCACCAACCGGGGCAAGGTCTACCGGCTGAAGGTCTACGAGCTGCCGGAGGGGTCGCGGACGGCGAAGGGCCGCGCGCTCGTCAACGTGCTGCCGCTGCGCGACGGCGAGAAGGTGATGGCGGTGATCCCCACCCGCGACTTCACCGAGGGCAAGTACCTCGCGTTCGCCACCGCCAAGGGGCTGGTGAAGAAGACCGAGTTCACGTCCTACAACACGCCGATTCGCGCCGACGGGATCATCGCGATCAAGGTGCGCGACGGCGACGAGCTGGTCCAGGTCCGGCTGACGTCCGGCGACGATGACCTGCTGCTGGTCTCGAAGTCCGGCCACGCGTCCCGGTTCAGCGAGTCGAAGGTGCGGGCGATGGGGCGCGACACCTCGGGCGTCAAGGGCATGAACGTCGACGGCAAGGTCAATCGCGTCCTCGGGATGGACGTCGCCCACGACGACTCCGAGCTCTTCGTCGTCACCGAGAACGGCTACGGCAAGCGCACCGCGGTGGCCGAGTACCCGGTGAAGGGCCGCGGGACCAAGGGCGTGCTGACGATCAAGATGACCGCGAAGAAGGGCGGCCTGGCGGGCGCGCTGATCGTCCGCGAGCACCAGGACCTGCTGTTCATCTCCCAGAACGGGATGGTCCAGCGCACCAACGCCGGCGGGATCTCGCAGATGGGCCGCGCGACCCAGGGTGTGCGGGTGATGAACCTGCGCGAGGACGACATGGTGAGCGCGGTAGCCCTGGTGATCGAGTCATCGGCGGACGTCGCCGAGGAGGCCGAGGTCGTCGCCGAGGCGGCGGCCGAGGGGGCGAAACCGGCGTCTGCCGACGGCGCGTCTGCCGACGCCGACAACGACTAGTCACGCTCGCGCTCGGGGCGGAACGGCTCCCGGAGGCAACCTCACACGGAAAGAAGGTCGTGGTCTCGTAGGTGCCGAAATCGACCTTCCGGCCCGTGTCGCCGAACGAAGCGAAGTCCCCCGCTGAACGAGTGACCTGTACCGATCGACTCTCCCCGAAATCGGCGGCGTCAACGACGGACGACGTAGACGCCACGAGGTGGAGCGATCAACGAGGACAGGTGTGTCCCGGATTACGCGGTGAACCTGCTCTTCGCCGCCGAGGGTCCGAGTTCGGCGCGCTGGCGGGCTCGAGCACCGGGCCGATGCACGGCGGCCGGATCACGTTCGTCGCGCTCGCGGCCGGCGAGGGTGCGGCGCAGGCTCCCGTAGGCGCTGAGCCCGAGGATCGCCGGGACGCCGAGCTGGAAGGCGCGGTAGCCGAGCACCGCGGCCGCCGCGATCCCGAGCGGGGTGCCGAGCAGGCCGAAGGCGAGGATCAGGCCGCCGTCGGTGCCGCCGACGCCTCCCGGGAGCGGGACGAGCCCGCCGAGCTGCCCGACCGCGTAGGCGAGCACGAACAGCCCCAGGCTCGGCGCGCCGCCGCCGAAGGCCGCGAACACCGCCGCCAGCGCCATCACGTCGAGAGCCATGTAGCCGATCGCCCCGACGACGATCAGGGGGCGCCCCGCCCCGAGCAGCGAGATCGCGTCGCGAATCCCGTCGGCGACGTATCCGCGGCCCTTGGCGAGCGCCGCGCGGACCCGTCCGGCCGAGCCGGCCGAGCCGGCCTCGAACATCCGCGGCGAGAGGGCGATCGCGCCAAGCGCGGCGGCTGCGAGCAAGGCCGGGACCACCGCGGCGGCGAAGGCGACCTCCCCGGGAAGCAGCCCGAGCCCGAGCCCGAGGCCGGCGACGATCACGGCGAGGAAGTTGACCGAGCTCGTGATCAGGAAGAAGGCGACCGTCCGGCGCCCGATCCGCTCCGCCGGCATCCCGACCCGGCGCAGCGCCCAGGCGCCGAGGGCGAGCCCGCCGGCGCCGCCGGTCGGCAGCAGCACGTTGGCGGCCTGCTCGGCCATCCCGACCTGATAGCTGAACCGCCACGACAGGCGGCGCGAGAAGACGCCGCGGAACGCGGCCACGAAGGCGAGACAGGAGCCGAGCTCGAGCGCCGCGGCGAGTGCGATCAGGCGCGGGTCGGCGCCGGCGAGGCGATCGCGCAGCTCGTCGAGCCCGGGGAAGGCGACCAACGCGCCGATGAGCAGGGCGGCGAACACGCCGATCTCGATCAGGCGCCGGCCGCCGTTCCAGCGCTCGAGCCCGGGCCGCTCCGGGGCTGCGATCTCTCGGGCCGTCCCGCTCATGTCCAAACCGTCGCTGATCCGCGTCATCGGTTACGTGAGACCGATCACGCCGCGGAAACTCATCGCTCGGCGGGTCGGGCGCGGCTCGACCTGCGCTTCTGCTTCAATCGAAGCACCAGAGAAAGGAGGTGGTCCGAAGTTGAGTGACAGTACTTTCGGGACACTGGAGGTGCGGGGCCGCTAGTCGGCCGCTCCGCCGGATCGGCGGGCGACCGCCGATTCGGTTGAGCAGCGTGCGAGCCGCCTGGCGGAATCCAACCCCAGGCACCGGCGGGCGCCGGAGGCGGGGAAGAGTCCCACCCTGCCGCGAATCCGGGATCCGCCCAGAATCGCACCTTGGAAGGGCCGCCCTGAGGTTCGGGGCGGCCCTTCGCTATTCGAGCAACAGCGCCTTCGCAGCGACCCACACGCCGACCGACCCCTACGCCGCCACCAGATACGGCTCCCACGCCACCGGGACGCGGGGCGCCGCGATCCGGATGAACACCGTCGGCCCCGGCGGCCGCGGATGATTGGTCGGATGCATCGAGGCCTCGCGCGGCATCCGGTTGCCCTTGCTGCGGTTGCACGGTGCGCAGGCGGCGACGATGTTCTCCCACACCGACGGCCCGCCGCGGCTGCGGGGGATCACGTGGTCGACGGTCAGCCCGGAGGCCTCGCGGCCGCAGTACTGACAGGTGTAGGCGTCGCGAGCGAGCACCGCCTTGCGGGTGATCTTGCGCCGGTGCACGTCGCGAGGGATGCGGACGTAGCGAACCAGGCGGATCACGCACGGGCGGTCGAGCTCGAGCCGCTCGGAGTGCAGTGCCCCGTGTCCCCGCTCGATCATCTCGGCTCGCGACTTGAGCACGAGCACGGCGGCACGGCGAACCGTGCAGACGTTGATCGGCTCGTAGCTCGCGTTGAGGACCAGGACCCGCCCACCCACCCCGCGTCCGCGGGGCGCGCCGGGCGCGACTACCTCGGGGTCAGCGAGGTCCTCCATGCGCGGGATTGTAGAGCGGCGCGTGCCTCGTCCGGCTAGATGAGTGATCCACACGCCCGGGCACACTGGGCTGGACGATCATCTAGGCGCCGGGGATGCCCTCCGTGCCCAGCGGGTAGCTGCCGAGCACGCGCACGTTCTCCGCCTTGGATCGCAGCGCCTCGATCGCCTCGCGCACGGGCCCGTCGTCGACTCGGCCCTCCAGGTCGCAGAAGAACATGTAACGGCCGAGCCCACCTGCGCGCAGCGGCCGCGACTCGATCCTGGTCAGGTTGACATCGCGGCTCGAGAACTCGGTCAGCGCCTCGACCAGCGCCCCGGGGTGGTCGGCTCCGAGCTCGGAGAAGCTGAGCGTCGTCCGCCACTCCCCTCGCCGGTGGGCGCGGTGCCCGCGGGTGCGAGCCAGACGAACCGGGTGACGTTGCCGGCCTCGTCCTCGACCCCTGCGCGGAGCACCACGCAGCCATAGATCGCCGCCGCCGAGGCGGCGCCCAGGGCGGCCCAGGGGCGCCCCGACTCCGCCACCTCGCGCACCGCGTCCGCGGTGCTCGCCGCCGTGCGCACGTCGGCCGCCGGCAGCTCGGTGCGCAGGAAGCGCGCGCACTGGGCGCTTGCCTGGGGGTGGGAGATCACCAGCTCGATCTCGGACAGCCCGAGCTCGCGGGCGGCGATCAGGGCGTTCGAGATCGGCTGGTCGTGCTCGCCGATGATCGTCACCGTCGGTGCCTCGAAGGCGAGCGCGTCCAGCGTCGGGCGCACCGAGCCCTCGATCGAGTTCTCGAACGGGACCAGGGCGCGCGCGGCCTCGCCCCGGTCGACCGCGATCACGGCGTCATGGATCGTCGCCATCGGCAGCGGCTCGAGCTCGGCCGCGCCTGCGGCGCTGCGCAGCGCGTCCTCGCTGAACGTCCCCGCCGGACCGAGGTAGGCAACTCGCATCGCGGCGACGCTACAGGGCGGCTCAGTTGAAGGTGACCGTGTACGTGGCGACGTTGTTGTCCGAGACCTCTTCGCCGGGGACCGGCAGGACCTCGACCTCGAGCGTCAGCGGGACGTCCGTGTCGGGGGCGTCGTCGAGCGTCAGGTCCGCCTCGTCGATCCCGGACGCGTCCAGCCTCGCGATCGTCGCCTCGCCCTCGAGCGGCACGACGCCCCCGCTCAGCGAGTAGCCGACGATCACGTCGCTCTCCTCCTGATCGCCCTGGTTCTCGACCTCGATCGTGATCTCGGGCGCGCCCGAGTCCGAATGCGACGGAGGTCTCCGCATCGGGCGTGAGCTCGGTCCCGTCGATCGTCGTGCTCAGCAGGGCCAGCCCGTGGACGCCCTGGGTGGCCCCGGCGTCGGCGGCGAAGGTGCTCAACACGGTGGCGAGCTGGAGGTGGTCGAGCCAGCGGTCGACCGGTTCCGGCAGCGCGACGCTCGGCGGGATCTCGCCCGAGACGCCCTCCTGGGCGAGCACCTCCTCGATGTCGGCCTGCGCGCGGGCGTACAGCACGTCGCTGGCGAGGAAGGCGCGCATGTCTTCGGCGATCCCGTCGATCGCCTCGTCGCGACCCTCGTCGCCGAGCGCGGTCGGGATGTCTTCGGCGATCCCGGCGAACGCGTCGCGGCGGAGCTCGAACGTCTGCTCGAGCTCGCTCTGCGCCCCGTCCAGGTCGTCCGGGGTGTCGAGCGCCTCGACCCGCTGCAGCAGGGCCTCGGCGGACCCGCGGTCGGTTGCGATCTGGGCCTCGAGGTCGAGCGGGTCGGCGTTCGCCGGGGGGTTCTCCAGCCGATCGAAGAACTCGGCCGTGAGCTGGTTCGACTGCTCGACGATCGACTGGAGGTCCGAGACGTAGCTCTCGTAGCCCCGCTCCTTGCGCGCGTTGAGGCACCCCCGAACCGCGAGCAGCAGGAGGATGATCATGAGCACGCCGACCCCGAGCGCGACCACCCGGCGCAGCATCAACTGGCGCTGGCGCTCCGAGCCCGGTCGCCGGGGACCGGCGCCTGATCCGGCGGGTTGTAGTTCGTCCTCGTCGAGGAAAGCCACGATCTGAACCGGAGCCCTGTTCTCCGAGCCAAGTATGAACCCTGCCCCGGAGGCCTCCGGGGAGGAGAGCCGCGACCGTCGGCGAACGACCTAGGTTGTGGTGCGGGACCTGGTGATGGAGCGGTTCCGCGTAGTCGAGCGGATTGGCTCCGGCGGGATGGGCACGGTGTACCGGGCCCATGACGAACGCCTGCAGCGCCAGGTGGCGCTGAAGCGGATCGACGCGGTCGACCCGGACCGGGTGCAGCGCGAAGCCCAGGCGGCCGCCCGGCTCAACCACCCGGCGATCGTCACCCTGTACGAGCTCGGCGAGCACGCCGGGCACGCCGTGCTGGTCTCCGAGCTGGTCCCGGGCGAGACGCTCGCCGGCCTCGGCTCCGCCGGGGCGCTCAGCGATCACGACGTTGCCGAGATCACCGCGGACCTCTGTGATGCCCTCATCCACGCCCACGCGCGCGGCGTCGTCCATCGCGACATCAAGCCGGAGAACGTGATCGTCCCCGAGGACCGCCGCGCAGGGCGCCGAGCGAAGCTGATGGACTTCGGGATCGCGCGGGTCGCCGGCGCACCGACGCTGACCGCCGCCGGCGAGGTGGTCGGGACGCTCGCCTACATGTCGCCCGAGCAGGCCGACGGCGAGCTCGCCGGGCCGCCGACCGACGTCTATTCCCTGGCGCTGACCGCGTACGAGTGCTGGGCGGGCATCCACCCGGTCGCCGGAAGCACCCCGGCGCAGACGGTCCGCCGGATCGGCGCGGGGGTCGCCGTCCCTGCGCGTCCACCGGCCCGATCTGCCGGCGGGCCTCTCCGAGACGATCGATGCGTGCCTCGAGGCCGAGCCCGAGCTGCGCCCCGATCCACGCGAGCTCCGCGACTGCCTGGAGGCCGAGCTGCCGCGACTCGACGCCGACCACCCCCTGCCGGGCTCTGTCGGGCCCGGCGACGATCCCTCGGCGCCGAAGTTCGCCAGGGCACGGCTCGCCGCCCTGGTCGGGCTCACCCTCGGGCTCGCCGGGCTCGCCGTCCTCGCCGTGCCGCTCGGAGCGCCCGGTGCGGCGCTCGTGCTCGCCGCCCTCTGCCTGCCGTCGCTGATCGCCGGGGCCTCCGCGGCCTCGCTGGCGCCGCTCGCCGCGGCGCCGCTGGGCGCGGTCGGGCTCGGCGGGGCCGGCGCCGCGCTCGGGGCCGGCGGCGCAACGGTCCTCGCCCGCGCCGCCCTCGGGGCCGGCGCCTGGGCCTGGATGCTGACCGCCGCGCTCGCGCTCGGGGCGGGACCGACGCTCGGGATCGCCGACCAGGCGCCGGCCGGATGGTCGGCCGACACGGCGCTCGCCGCCGAGCACGTGCTCGGCCCGCTGGTGACGGCCGAATCGCTGCTCGGCGCGGCGCTGTTCGCTGCGGCGTCGGCCGCACTCGGATGGGTGCTGAGCGTGCGCCACGTCGCCCTCGCGGTGCTCGGTGCGATGATCTGGGCGGCCGGCGTCGACGCCGCGCTCGCCTTGATCGCCGACGGATCCCTCGGCGGCAAGCCCGCCGGCGTCGTCCTCGCGGCCGCCGTTGCGGTGGCGATCGAGTTCGGCCTCGCTCGCCGCTCGCTCGCCGCGTCCGAAATCGGCTTTCGCCCCGCGACTCCCTAGGATTTCCCTTCGGCCGCCACGGGTGCTCGCGGTCCGCGCGTGCCTGAGAGAGACGGAACCATCAGCGTCCTACGCAACCTTGAGCAACGGATCGAGAGCCTCGTCGAAGGGGTGTTCAGCCGTGCCTTCTCGTCGCAGGTGCAGCCGGTCGAGATCGCCCGCAAGCTGGCGAAGGAGATGGACGCTCACCGCACCGCCTCCGTCTCTCGCGTCTACGTCCCCAACCAGTACACGGTCTGGCTGTCGTCGGAGGACCGCGAGCGCCTCGAGGGCTACGAGCGCTCGCTGGAGCAGGAGCTGTCCGCCTACCTGCTCGAGCACGCACGTCGGCACGACTACGCGCTCCTGACCCGCCCCGAGGTCGACCTGGAGTCCGACGAGCGTCTGCGGTTGGGGGAGTTCGGGATCCAGACGCGGCTGGTGAAGCCTCCGGCGCGCCAGGGCGAGGCGCCCGAGCAGGGCGAGCAGGGGCACACGATGGTCTACTCGGTGCCGCCGAAGGACACGAAGTCGCGCAAGCGGCGCCCGGCGGCGCACCTGACCGAGACCAAGGCGATCGTCTCGCTCGACGACCGGCGCTACGTGCTCGACGGCCCGACCGCGGTCCTCGGCCGCTCCCGCGAGTGCGACTGCGTGCTCAACGACCCCAACGTCTCCAGGCGCCATGCCGAGCTCAGGAGGGGGTCGACGGGCGATTGGCAGATCGTCGACCTCGGCTCGACCAACGGCGTCAAGGTCAATGGCCGCCAGGTCGACGCCTCGCGCCTCGGCCCCGGGGACGAGGTCGTGATCGGCACCGTCCGCTTCGTCTTCGACATCGAGCAATAGGCTTGGACACTGAGCCCATCGCCGTAGCGCTCAAGTTCGGCTTTCTCGCCGTCCTGTACCTGTTCCTGTTCTGGGTCTCGCGCAGCGCCCTGCGCGAGCTCCGCAAGACCGGAGCGCCGGCGCCCGAGGCGACGGGCTTTCACCCGATCGGCCCCGGTGGCCGGGCCGCGGCCACCGACGCGTGGCTGGTCGTGGTCACCGGCGGCGGGCTGCCGCCGAACGAGCGCTACGACCTCTTCGGCGGGCTCTCGGTCGGGCGCTCGGGCGAGGCCGACGTGCGCATCGACGACCGCTTCGCCTCCTCGGTCCACGCCCGCGTGTACTCGCGCGGCGCCTCCTACTACGTCGAGGACATGAGCTCCACCAACGGCACCTTCCTCAACGGCGGCCGGCTGCACGGCGAGGCCGAGCTCTCCGACCTCGACCTGATCAAGATCGGCGACACCGAGTTCCGGTTCGAGCTCGACGTCCCCGGGGCCGGCTGATGCCGCTGCGGGTCGGAGAGGCGGCGTTCCGGTCCGACACCGGGCGCCAGCGGACGGCGAACGAGGACGCCTACTACGCGCACGCGCCGATCTTCGCCGTCGCGGACGGGATGGGCGGCGCCCAGGCCGGCGAGGTCGCCTCGCGGATCGCGGCGGAGTCGTTCGAGCCCCACGAGCGCGCCGGACGTCCCCCTGAGGCCTACCTCCGAGAGGTTGCCGAGAGCGCCAACGAGCGCATCCACGATCTCGCCCAGCAGGACTCCAGCCGCTCCGGCATGGGGACGACGTTCACCGCGGCCATGGTCGAAGGCGACGATGTCTCGTTCGCGCACGTCGGCGACAGCCGCGCTTACCTGTGGCGAGACGGTGAGCTGCGGCTGCTGACCTCCGACCACTCCCTGGTCGAGGAGC
Organism: uncultured Solirubrobacterales bacterium; assembly: GCA_963758665.1. GTDB lineage: Bacteria > Actinomycetota > Thermoleophilia > Solirubrobacterales > 70-9 > WHSW01. The sequence goes on from CAVWWH010000004.1 coordinate 185,207, forward strand.
TGCGGCGCCAGGGCCGGATCTCCGACGAGCAGGCCCAGGATCACCCGCAGCGCTCGATCATCACGAGGGCGCTGGGCCCGGAGTCGAATGTGGACGTCGACACGCTGAGCTTCAACGCCCGTCCGGACGACGTCTTCCTGCTCTGCTCGGACGGGCTGACGACGATGGTCAAGGACGACCGCGTCGCCGCCATCCTCGGCGCCTCCGAGAGCCTCGACGAGGCCGTGACCAAGCTGGTCACCGCGGCCAACGAGGCCGGGGGGCGCGACAACATCACCGTGGTCGCGTTCCGGCTCGAGCAGGGCGACGAGGTCGTCGCGGCCGACGACGGCGCGACCCTCGTCGGCCCGAGCGCCGAGGAGGCCGGGCTGACCCGGGAGAGGGTCCGGGCGGCTGCGACGACCCGCAGGCGTGCCACCGAGCCGGCGGAGGCGCCCGGGCGGCAGCGGTGGAAGACCGCGGCGAAGGTGCTCGCCGTGGCGGTGGTGCTCGCCGGGATCGGCGTCGCCGCGGTGCTCGGCGCGCGCCAGGTGTACTTCCTCGGCATCGACGAGGGCGGCCGCGTCACCCTCTACCGCGGCCTGCCCTACGACCTCCCGCTCGGGGTCGAGCTCTACTCGGAGGTCTACTCGATCCCCGTCCAGGCGGCCTCGATCCCCGAGGACCGCCGCGACTCGCTCACCGACCACGACCTGCGCTCGCGCGACGACGCGGTGTCGCTCCTCGACGACCTCGAGTCGGTCGCGGTCGCCCCCGCCAGCCCGTCGAATCAGGCGAGTTCCGGCGGCGACGGCGCGGGCGGCGGCGGGCAGGGCGCGGGCGAGCAGGGCGCCGGCGGCGAACCCAACCCGAGCGACGAGCGACGAGCGACGAGCGACGAGCGAGCAACGAGCAACGACCGGCCGGGTGGTGACGGCGAAGGTGGCGGCTCCGGTGGCGCCGCGGCCGGCAACGCCGGCGGCAATTGAGCGCCCGCAACCGAGAGCTGCTCGCGCTGGTGCCGGTGGCGGTGATCGTCACCGCCGGCTTCGCCGCCGTGTTCATCGTCAAGGACAACGAGGTCTCCGACGTCAGCCTCATCTACGGCGGGTACTTCCTCGCCCTGTGCCTCGCGGCGCACGTCTTCCTCCGCATCCGCCTGCCGTACGCCGACCCCTATCTGTTCCCGCTCTGCGCGCTCCTCGCGGCCGTCGGGCTGGTGGTCATCTACAGGATCGACGACGAGCTGGCCTTCAATCAGGCCTCGGTCTTCGTCCTCGGGCTGGTCCTCTTCTGCCTGACGATCGTGCTCCTGCGCGACTACCACGTGCTCGAGCGCTATCGCTATCTGATCGCCACGGCCGGGATCCTGCTCCTGCTGGGGCCGTTCATCACCCGCAACCAGGTCAACGGCGCCTATCTCAGCGTCGACATCGGACCGCTCTCGTTCCAGCCCTCGGAGCTGGCGAAGATCTGCATCGTCGTCTTCCTCGCGAGCTACCTCGCCGAGAAGCGCGAGATGCTCTCGGTCGCCGCCCGGCGGGTGCTGGGGCTGACGATCCCGCCCCTGAAGCACTTCGGGCCGTTGCTGGTCGTCTGGGGCGCGGCGATGCTGATGCTGGTCTTCATCCGCGACCTCGGCAGCTCGCTGATGTTCTTCGGCGCCTTCCTGGCGCTGCTCTACGTCGCCACCCGCCGGTTCTCCTACGTGCTCATCGGACTCCTGATGTTCGCCCTCGGCGCCTACGTCCTCGGCACCAACATCCCGCACGTCGAGGAGCGGTTCGACATCTGGCTCGATCCGTTCGCGCGGCCGCGAGCCGGACGGCGCCGGCCAGGTGCAGCAGTCGCTCTTCGCCCAGGCCGACGGCGGGCTGTTCGGCAAGGGCCTCGGGGAATCCCTGCTCAAGTTGCCGGGACCGTTCGCGCCCGACTGCCAGCAACCGTTCCCGGAGTGCGGCAGCATCCTCCCGGCTCCGCACACCGACTTCATCTACGCGGTGATCACCATGGAGCTCGGCCTGTTCGGCGCCTGCGGCGTGATCCTGATCTACGCGCTGATCGCCGCCCGCGGGTTCAAGACCGCGGTGATGGCGCCCGACGGCTTCTCGAAGCTGCTCGCCGCGGGACTGACGGCGATCTTCGCCCTGCAGGCGTTCGTGATCATCGGCGGCGTGACCAAGGTGATCCCGCTCACCGGGGTCACGCTCCCGTTCGTCTCCTTCGGCGGCAGCTCGGTCGTGGCCAACATGATCCTGCTCGCGCTCCTGCTCCTGGTCTCCGATCGAGCCCGGCGCCCGCCGTCGGACCCGGTCGCGGATGACCCGGTCGACCTCGAGGGGCTGCCGGCGTGAACGCGCCGATCATCCGCATCTACGTGCTGGTGCTGGCGCTGTTCGCCTCGCTCGTCTACTTCACCTCGAAGTGGGCGGTGTTCGACGCCGACGAGCTCGAGGGCAAGACCCAGAACCGCCGGCCGCTGATCGAGGAGCAGCAGATCCCGCGCGGCGACATCGTCAGCTCCGACGGCGTGCTGATCGCCGAGAGCCTCCCGGAGGGCGGCGGACGCTCGCCCGTGTTCGTGCGGCGCTACCCGGAGGGGGCGCTGTTCGGCCACCCCGTGGGCTACTCGTTCGTCGACGTCGGCCGCAGCGAGATCGAGCTGGCGGAGAACGACCTGCTGATCGGCGAGGAGAACGAGTTCGCGTCGATCATCGACCAGCTCCGCGACCAGCAGCCCGCCGGCGCGGACCTCACCCTGACCCTCGACGCGGAGGCGCAGCGGGTCGCAACGGATCTCCTCGCGGGCGCGGTGACCGACCCGGAGAGCCCGGGCGGCGCCCTGGTGGCGATCGAGCCGGCCACGGGCGCCGTGCGCGTGATGGCGTCGGTCCCGGGCTATGACCCGAACGAGGCGCAGACCGACGCCGGACTGCAGGAGCTCAACTCGGACGAGATCGGCGCTCCGCTCGTCAACCGTGCCACGCAGAGCCGCTACCCGCCCGGCTCGACGATGAAGGTGGTGACCGCCGCCGCGGCGCTCGACTCGGGGGAGTTCGACCCGGACACGGTGCTCAACGCCGACTCGCCGAAGGAGATCAGCGGCACCGACCTCCAGAACTCGGGCGGGGCAGAGCTTCGGCGACATCGACATGACCTTCGCGTTGACCAATTCGGTCAACACGTACTGGGCCCAGGTCGGCGAGCAGCTCGGCACCGACACCATGGTCGAGTACATGAAGCGGTTCGGCTTCTACTCCGATCCCGAGCTCGACTATCCCGCCGAGGCGATGATCGCGAGCGGCGTGGTCGCCGAGGGCGGCGAGCTGGTGGAGGAGGACTTCGACGTCGGCCGGGTCGCGATCGGCCAGGGCGGCGCGGAGGGCCAGGCGCTGGCGACGGCGACGCAGATGGCCGAGGTGGCGGCGGCCGTGGCGAACGACGGCACGCTGATGGAGCCGACCTTCCTGCAGGAGGCCACGGACCCGGATGGGCGCGTGATCTCAGAGCTCGGCGACGGCGACGAGCAGAGCGAGGTGATCTCGGAGGAATCGGCCGCCGAGCTCACGGACATGATGACCAGCGTGACCGAGGAGGGCACCGCCAGCAGCCTGAGCGTCGACGGCGTCTCGTTCGCCGGCAAGACCGGTACCGCGGAGATCGACCTGGAGGGCACCAACCAGCCCTGGTTCATCACCTTCGCGCCCGCCGATGACCCGCAGATCGCGGTCGCGGCGACGGTCGAGCGCTGCCAGGGATGCTTCGGCGGCGAGACGGCGGGCCCGATCGCGACCACCGTGATGGAGAGCCTGCTGGATGGTTGACCCCACACCCGCACGCCCGCGGATGCCGCGTCTGACGCTACGCAGCTCGGCGTCCTCGGGCGCTCGCGTGGCGCTGCCACGCGTCGCTTCCTGCGTCCTTGATCTGCTCGGTCAGCCGCGACCCCGCGAACGCGCGGGCATGGCGTCAACCATCCGCTGATGACCCTGGCCCAGGGACAGCGGATCGGCGACCGCTACACGCTCGTCGGCCGGCTCGGCGGCGGCGGGATGGCCGACGTCTGGCTCGCCGACGACGAGATGCTCGGCCGCCGCGTGGCGCTCAAGTTCCTGCACGAGCGCTATGCCCAGGACACCCAGTTCGTCGAGCGCTTCCGTCGCGAGGCGCAGGCGGCGGCCGGCCTCCAGCACCCGAACGTGGTCGGGGTCTACGACCGCGGCGAGACCGACGGCCGCCACTGGATCGCGATGGAGTACGTCGAGGGTGCCTCGCTCAAGGACCTGATCGCCCGCGGGCTCACGGTCGGCGAGGCGGTCGAGATCGTCCGCCAGGTGCTCGCCGGGACCCAGTTCGCGCACGAGCGCGGGATCATCCACCGCGACCTCAAGCCCCACAACGTGCTCGTCGACCGCCAGGGACGGGCGCGGGTGGTCGATTTCGGGATCGCCCGAGCGGGCGCCTCGGAGATCACCCAGACGGGCTCGGTGCTTGGCACCGCCCAGTACCTCTCGCCCGAGCAGGCCCAGGGCCTCGAGACGGGCGCCACCTCGGACCTCTACTCGATCGGGGTGATCCTCTACGAGGCGCTCACCGGGCGGGTCCCGTTCGAGGCCGACTCACCGGTCGCGGTGGCGCTCAAGCAGATCTCCGAGCAGCCGCGGCGCCCGTCGGAGCTCAACCCGCAGGTGCCGCCGGCCCTCGACGCCGTCGTCCTGCGCGCTCTCGCCAAGGACCCCGCGAACCGGTTCCAGACCGCGGACGAGTTCCTCGCCGCGCTCGACGCGGCCGAGGTCGACCCCTCCGGCGGCAGTGCGTTGGCCGCCGTGGTCGCCGAGACGCCGGCGCCGGATGAGCGACGAGCGCCCCTGGTGGAAGCGCTGGTGGGTGATCGCGCTCGCGGTACTCGCCCTGCTGCTCGCCGGGGTCGCCGCCTTCGCGCTCACCCGTCCCGGCAACGGCAAACGTGCCCAACATCCTCGGCGACCCGGTCGCGGTCGCCCGCGACAAGGTGAAAGACGCCGGGTTCGAATTTGCCCAGCGTCCGGCTCCGACCTGCAGCCCGGAGAACACGGTGACCGAGCAGGACCCGCCCGCCGCCGCGGAGGCCGAGGAGGGATCGACGGTTACTGCCACCGTCAGCCTCGGCCTGGTGGTCGACGTCCCCGACGTCGTCGGCGAGCGCGAGGCAAGCTGCAACGGCGCGGCTTGAGGATGAGCAGCTGGACGTAACGAGCGAGCCGCGATCGTCGCGCAACGTGCAGGCCGGTCGGGTGATCTCGACCGATCCCGCGGCGGGCAGCGAGGTCGATTGCAACTCGACCGTGACCATGTTCGTCTCCAAGGGAGCCAACACGATCTCGTTACCGGACCTGATCGGTCAGCAGCAGGAGGTGGCAGAGTCGCAGCTCAACCGGCTGGGCCTGATTCCGGACGTCGACGTGCGCGACGCCGACGAGCCGGAGGGAACCGTGATCGGCCAGGACCCCGGGCCCGAGTCAGAGCTCTTGCGTGGCGACCAGGTGACGATCATCGTCTCCAGCGGCGCCGGCTCGGTGATCGTGCCCGACGTCATCGGCCAGTCGGAGGACTCGGCGCGCTCGAGCCTCGCCAGCCGGGGGCTCTCGGTCGACGTCGTCGAGCAGGAGACCGAGGACCGTTCCGACGACGGCCGTGTGCTCCAGCAGGCCCCGACCTCAGGCTCGCGGGTGCGCAGCGGTGACCAGGTGACGATCGTCGTCGGCGTCCTCGTCGAGCCGGAGGAGCCGACCACGACCACTACCTCCACGATCCCTGAACCGACCACGACGACGCCCTGATGAAGGTTGCCGTGATCTCCGGCGGACGCTCCTCCGAGCACGATGTCTCGCTGCGCTCGGGCGCCTCGGTCGCGGCCGGGCTGCGGGAGGCCGGCCACGAGGTGGTCGAGGTGCTGATCGAGCGCGAGCGGGCGCTGGACGGCGAACGGCGAGGAGGTCGCGATGCGCCCCGCCGCCGGCCTGCTCGGCTGCGACGTCGCCTTCCCGGTCCTGCACGGGCCCTTCGGCGAGGACGGCACGGTCCAGGGACTGCTCGAGTCGCTCGACGTCGCGTACGCGGGCCCGAGCGTGCTCGCCGCGGCCGTGGCGATGGACAAGCTCGTCTGCAAGCGGCTGCTCGCCTACTGGGATCTGCCCCAGGTCGAGTTCTGCGAGGTCGGCGAGCCAGGCTGGCGCGAGCACGCCGCCGCGATGGGCAGGCCGCTGTGGGTGAAGCCGTCGCGGCTCGGGTCGAGCGTCGGCATCTCGCGCGTCTCGAGCCCCGAGGCGGAGCTCGACCGGGCGGTCGAGGCCGCGCTCGCACACGACCCGCGCGTGATCATCGAGGCCGACGCCGGCGGTCGCGAGGTCGAGTGCTCGGTGATCGGCAACACCGGCCTCGGCGAGCACTCGAGCGTCGAGACCTCGCTTCCAGGCGCGATCGTCACCCGGGCCTCCGACTGGTACGACTTCGAGGCCAAGTACTCGGAGGGCGGCATGGAGCTGGTCGTCCCGGCGCCGATCGGCGAGCAGGCGATCGCCCGCGTGCGCGAGCTCGCCGAGCGGGTGTTCGAGGCGATCGCCGGCACCGGCCTCGCCCGCTGCGACTTCTTCGTCCGCGACGACGGCGAGGTGCTCGTCAACGAGATCAACACGATCCCGGGGTTCACGGTCACCAGCGTCTTCGGCAAGCTGTTCGAGGCCAGCGGCGTCCCCTATCCCGAGCTCTGCGACCGGCTGGTGGAGCTGGCGGTCGAGCGCCACCGGCGCGAGCGCGAGTACCGGTTCTAGGCCGCGTTGAGCGCTACGTCGCTGACCTCGACCCGCCCGCCGTCGTCCGCGTCCGCGAGCGTGGTGAACCAGATCAGGTAGTACTGCGCGGGGCCCGCCGGGGTCGAGCTCGATCGCCTCCCCCTCGGCCGGCGTCGGTGACCGAGCCGATCGGCTCCCCCCAGCCGGCGAGGTCCGTCGGGGGGCCCGCTCTCAGCGGCGTAGACCTCGGCGGTCCAGCCGCCCTCGACGGTGCCGACCGAGATCACCTGGCCCTCGACCGGCTCGTCGGTTTCGACGATCAGGCCGACGCCGGTCTTGCCGGAGAGCGCCAGGTCGGGGCCGTTGGTGTAGGTCTCGGTCGGCCAGGTCGTGTTCGGGATCCCGTCGATCGCCAGCTTGACCTCGTCGGGGTGCTCGCCGTCGCCCCCCTCGGGGTCGAAGTCCTGCGCCGCGGTGAGCTCGATCTCGGCACCAGCCGGCGGAGCCGTCGCGCCGCCCCCGTCGCCGCCCTGGCGCTCCCGGTCGTCGCCGCTCAGCCCCGCGATCACAAGCGCCACGGCGGTCGCCGCGAGCACCAGCAGGATGCCCGCGATCGAGACCCGGCGAGGGGTCACCAGCCGCTGGCGGCGCGGGACCGAGTCGAGCACCGTGGTCGCCTCGCCGGTCGCACGCCCCGCCCGCGCGACCTCGACCTCGAGCGCGCTCTCGAGGTCGGCGAGCATCGCGTTCATGTCCGGGTAGCGCTTCTCCGGCTTCTTCTCGGTCGCGCGCTCGACCACGGCGGCGAGCGCCGAGGAGACGTCGCGGCGGCGCTTCTGCACGTTCGGCATCCGCTCGTTGACGTGCTTCATCGCGACCCCGACCAGGTTGTCGGCCTTGAACGGGACCTCGCCGGTGAGCATCTCGTAGAGGAGGATCCCGAGCGAGTAGATGTCGGAGCGGGCGTCGACGGGCTGGCCCATCGCCTGCTCGGGCGAGACGTAGTCGGTCGTCCCGAGCACCCGCCCGGTCTTCGTCAGCCCGTCCTGCTCGAGCTCGCGAGCGATGCCGAAGTCGGTCACCTTGGCTCGCCCCTCGGCGTCGATGAGCACGTTCTGGGGCTTGACGTCGCGGTGGACGAGGCGGCGCGCGTGCGCCGCCGCGAGGCCGCGGCCGACCTCGATCCCGTAGGCGGCGGCCTCGTCGAGCGGCAGCCCGCCCTGGCGATCGATCCGCTCCTTGAGCGTCTCGCCGTCGAAGTACTCGAAGACGATGTACGGGCGGCCGCCGTCCTCGCCGGCGTCGATCACCGCGACCACGTTCGGGTGCGAGACCTGAGCCACCGCGCGCGCCTCGCGGCGGAAGCGCTCGATCTGGTCGGGCTGGTCGGAGATCTCGCGGTGCAGGACCTTGGCCGCGACCCAGCGCTCGAGCGTCTCGTCGCGGGCCAGGTAGACCGTCGACATCCCGCCGCTGCCGAGCTTCGACTCGAGCCGGTAGCGCCCCGAGAGCACCGTGCCGGTCAGCGCGCCGGGGGCTCCTGTCGTCGTGTCGCTCATCTGCTGACTATTTTCAACCCTCGGGCGGACTCCCGGTTTCAAGCCCCCTCACATGCATCATGCCCGTCGAGCTTCGCATGTAACGGACCCCGCTCGCGAGGCCTCGCGGGCGAGCGGGCCGCGCCGCCCTTGCGGGACGCCGTTGCGCCCCGGGACTTCCGCTTCGGGTACCCGGCTAGGCGATCTGCGCGGACCAGCTCGACCAGCTGCGGGTCGGCCTTCTCGGGCGAGCCGGAGTCGAACGGCGGCTCGGGGTCGTACTCGATCCCGAGCTGGATCGCCCGCGCCACGTCCTCCCCGAGCTCGAGCGCGGTCAGCTGCAGCGCCATGTCGATCCCGGCCGAGACCCCGGCCGCGGTCACGAGCTTGCCGTCCACCACGACCCGCTCGGCGACCGGCTCGGCGCCGAACTCGCGCGAGCTGGTCGCGGTAGGCCCAGTGGCTGGTCGCCCGCTTGCCATGGAGGATCCCGGCGGCGCCGAGCACCAGCGAGCCGGTGCAGACGGACGTGGTCCAGGTCGTGGTCTCGTGCGCGGCGCGCAGCCAGTCGAGCACCTCGTCGTCCTCGAGCAGCGGCCGGTTGCCGTCGCCCGCCGGGGACGAGCAGGATGTCGGGATCGGTGAGCTCGCTCGAGCGCCAGGTCGGCGGTCAGTGCCGAGGGCGCCCGGTGTCGGTGCGCTTGGCCCCGGCCTCCTTGGCGACGAAGCTGAGCTCCGCCCCGGGCACGCGGGAGAGCACCTCGTAGGGCCCGACCGCGTCGAGGGCGGTGAGCTTGTCGAAGATCAGGATCGCGATTCTCATCGACCCATCCTGACGCGTTCGCGCGAGCGGCGCTCGACCAGATCGAGCACCGAGCGGAGGAAACCGCGTCAGGGCCTCAGTTTCCTCCCTTTCGGCGGCCGGGGAGCCTACACCCGTTCGACGACTCCGTCGCGCTCGGTGACCACGCCGATCCGCTTCGCCGCCGGGTAGTGCCCGCGGAGCAGGTCGAGCGCCGCGCCGCTCGTCGCCGCGCCGACGACGCAGACGAACCCGCAGCCCATGTTGAAGACCTCGTACATCTCCTCGTCGGCGACCTCGCCCAGCTCGGCGATCAGCTCGAACACCGGCGGCACCGTCGAGCGGGTCGGCGATCTCGTAGCCGACCGGCGCCGCGAGGCGGGTGAGGTTGTCGAGCCCGTCGCCGGTGATGTGGGCGAGGCCGCGGACGTCGATCGCCGGAGTCCGAGCAGGCTCGAGCGACGGCGGGCACGTAGATCTCGGTCGGCTCGAGCAGGACCTCGCCGAGCGGCCGGCCGAGGCGGTCGTCGTCGAGCGGCAGATCGGCCAGCGCCCGGCGGGCGAGCGTGTAGCCGTTCGAGTGCAAGCCCGACGAGGGCAGGCCGATGATCGCGTCGCCGGGCTCGATCGCGCCGCCGTCGACGATCGCGTCGAGGTCGACGAGGCCGATCGCGCTGCCGGTGAGCTCCCAGCCGGAGACGATCTCGCCGACCTGGGCGATCTCGCCGCCGGGGATCTCGATCCCGGCCCGCTCGGCGCCCTTGCGCAGCCCGCGCTCCGATCGCCCCGCAGACCTCGGGGTCGGCCTCGCGGCAGAGGATGAAGTCGAGCATCGCGATCGGCTCGGCGCCGACGCAGATCAGGTCGTTGACGTTCATCGCGATGCAGTCGATGCCGATCGTGGTGAAGTCGCCGAGCCGCTCGGCGACCAGCATCTTCGTCCCGACGCCGTCGGTGCCGAAGGCGATCCCGGTGCGGTCGTCGATCCGCAGCACGCTCGCGTAGTGACCGGGCAGCGGCACCACCCGCGAGGGCTTGCCGGTCTCGATCAGCTTCAGGCTGCGGACCAGCGCCTCGACCGCGCTGTCCGCGTCGCTCTGGCTGACCCCCGCCCGCGCGTATGCGTCCTCTGAGCTCGAGCTCACCGGCCCATTCTGAACGTGACCACGGTCGCCAGGCCGAGGCGGTAGGCGGCGTAGGGCCACAGCGCCCGGTCGCGCTCGACCAGCCCGATCAGGCCCTGCGAGGCGAGCGTCGAGGCGAAGGAGGCGGCGACCCCCGCCGCCATCGCCCGCCCGAGGCCGGGCGAGATCCCTCGCCGCCGCAGCCGCACGCCCTTGAGCGCGGTCGCGCCGACGATCACCGGCAGGGCGACCGTGCGCGAGAGCAGGTTTGCGTGCTCGCGGGTGAAGCGGCGCAGCCGCGCGGCGGTCAGCGTGGCGCCGTTGCGCGAGACCCCGGGGACCAGCGCGGCCGCCTGGGCGACCCCGAGCGCGAGCCCGTCCCCCGCCCGCGCCTCGCCGGGCCCGCGCTGTTGGGGCCGCCGATCGGCAGCCAGCATCGCCAGCGCCCCGGTCGCGAGCCCGGCGGCGATCGTCCGCGGGCCGCCGAGGCGGCGCTCGATCTGGCGCTCGAGGGCATAGCCCGCGATCGCGGGCGGCAGGAAGGAGAGCGCGACGAAGGCCGCGCGGCGGCGGTCGAACGCCGCCAGCTCGGCGGCGATCGCGCGCCGCTGGCCGATCAGCAGCGCCGCCGCGGTCCCGGCGTGCAGCGCGACCTCGAAGCTCTTGCGGGCCTCGGGGTCGATCTCGTCCCAGCCCCAGCCGGCCAGCCACGGCACGAGCGACAGGTGTGCGGAGCTGGAGACCGGCAGCAGCTCGGTCGGCCCCTGGACCAGTCCGAGCACCGCCGCCCGCGCCGCGTCGAGCTCCGGGGCGTCGGCGGCGCCGGCCACTCCGCCTACGCGGGCTTCGGGTCGCGCCGGCGGCGGATCAGCAGATAGATCAGCCCGCCGATCGCGACGGCGATGACGACGTAGTCGAGGTAGTGCAGCTTGTCGCGCCACTCCTCCCAGTTGTCGCCGACGGCGCGGCCGATCAGGCCCAGCATCAGCACCCAGGGGACGCAGCCGGCGAGCGTCAGCGCGGTGAAGCGCCAGAACGGCATCCGCGCGACGCCGGCCGGCAGCGAGATGAACGTGCGGATGATCGGCAGCATCCGGGTGAAGAAGACGGTGGCGTCGCCATGGCGCTGAAACCAGCTGTCGGCCCACTCGAGGTGCTTGCGGTTGACGTGGATGAAGCGGTTCTTGTCGAGCAGCTCGAGCCGGCCGTAGTAGCCGACCGCGTAGGCGATCCAGGAGCCGACGACGTTGCCGAGCACGCCCGCGGTGACGATCCCGAACATCGTCATGTCGCCCTCGGAGACGTTGAAGCCCGCGAACAGCATGATCGCCTCGCTCGGCACCGGGATGCAGGCGCTCTCGAGCAGCATCAGCAGGAAGACGCCGACGACGCCGACCGCGTCGATGAAGTCCGTCGCCGCGTTGACGATCGGATCGAGGATCGCGTCGGTGACCGAGGCCACGGGGGGCGCGAGCTGGAGGCTGAGCGGGTCCATGCGGGCGGGAGAGGTTACCCGCCCACCGGCCTACGTCAGTCGTACACTCGCTCGAGATGCACCGCCTGACGGACCCCGTGTACCGGCGGCGGGCGCTCGAGTTCGCCGCCGACGCGCTGCTCTGCGCCGCAGCCTTCGCGCTTGCCTTCCTGCTCCGGTTCCTCGACGACGGCGGCCAGATCCCCGACCGCTACGTGACCATGCTGGCCGGCTCGGTCGCCTTCGTCGCGGTCGGCAAGTCGCTGGTGCTCGAGCTGCTCGGCCAGCACCACCAGTGGTGGCGCTACTTCCGCCTGCCGGACCTCTGGCCGCTGGTTCGCGCCCTGGCCGTCGCCAGCGCGCTCCTGGTGCTGCTGTTCGTGCTGATCAAGCCCTACCCGGACAGCCTGCCGCGCTCGGTCGTGATCTTCGACTTCATCCTCTCCTGCGCGCTGCTCGGCGGCGCCCGGCTCGCCCGCCGCACCCTGGCCGAGCGCCCGCAGCGGGCGACTCGCGAGCGGCGGTCCACGAGCGTGCTCGTCGTCGGTGCCGGCTCCGGCGGCCAGATGGTCGTCCGCGAGCTGCAGCTGAACCCGAACATCGGCGCCCACGCGATCGGCTTCGTCGATGACGACCCGTCGAAGCGCAACATGCGGGCGGTCGGCCTGAAGGTGCTCGGGACGACCGACGAGATCGGCTCGATCCTCGATCGTCACGCGCCCGACGAGGTGGTGATCGCAATTCCGTCGGCGCCGGGGATCCTGCGCGGCAAGGTGGTGGCCGCCTGCCGCGAGCGCGAGATCGCGGTGCGCACCCTGCCGACCGTGTTCGAGCTCCTGCGCGGCGGCGTCCAGCTCACCCGCCAGCTGCGCGAGGTGCGGGTCGAGGACGTGCTCGGGCGCGAACCGGTGGTGATGGAGCTCGACCGCGTCGGCGCCTACCTCGAGGACAAGCGGGTGATGGTGACCGGGGCCGGGGGCTCGATCGGCTCCGAGCTGGTTCGGCAGATCGCCCGCGTTCGCCCACGCCTGCTGGTGCTCGTCGACCACGCGGAGGACAACCTGTTCGAGATCGACCGGGAGATGACCTCGCAGTGGCACTTCACCCGGGTCGAGTCGGTGCTCGCCGACTGCAAGGAGGGCGACCGGATGCTCGAGGTGATGCAGCGCTTCAGGCCCGAGGTCGTCTTCCATGCCGCTGCGTACAAGCACGTCGGGCTGATGGAGGCAAACCCGCTCGAGGCGTTGCGCAACAACGCCATCGCGACCCAGGTGACGGCGAAGACGGCGGCGGCGGCCGGGGTAGAGCGGTTCGTGCTCGTCTCCACCGACAAGGCCGTCAACCCGCACACGGTGATGGGAGCGACCAAGGCGATGGCGGAGTGGGTCGTCGCCGCGGTCCGCGAGCGCAACCCGCAGACCCGGTTCACGACCGTCCGGTTCGGCAACGTCCTCGCCTCCTCCGGCAGCGTGGTGCCGATCTTCAGGTCGCAGATCGAGCACGGAGGGCCGGTTACCGTCACCGACCTGGAGATGACCCGGTACTTCATGACCATTCCGGAGGCGGTTCAGCTCGTGATCCAGGCCGGCGACCTGGGCGCCGGGTCCGGGGAGGTGTTCGTGCTCGAGATGGGCGAGCCGGTGAGGATCATCGACCTGGCGCGGAACATGATCCGGCTCGCCGGCTACGAGCCGGAGACAGAGATCCCGATCGAGGTCATCGGCGTTCGCCCGGGGGAGAAGATCCACGAGGAGCTGTTCAATCCCGACGAGCGCCCGCAGCCGACGACCGCTGACCGGATCGTGCGCGCGGTCCGCTCGAGCGAGCTCGATCCGGATTGGGTCGAGGAGACGGTCGACGGGCTGCTGGCGCTGGTCTCCTCCGGCGACGAGGCGGGCCTCGCCGAGCACGTGGTCGAGCTCATGGGCGGCGAGGGCACGGCCCGCCACACGCTTGCCTGATCGATAAGACTTGCGCGCTCTTGATGACTGATCCCGATTCAGCCTGTGCCCGGGGGAGCACGGGATGACCGACCTGATCGACACGGTCGGGCCCTATCTCGGCATCGCCGCCTTTCTCGGCCTCGCGATCCTCGCCTTTCTGATCATCCAGCAGGCCCGCGAGATCCGCCGGCTGCGCGATTGGGCCGGCGGCGCTCCCGAGCGTGCGGACGAGGCGCTCGAGGCTGAGGGCGCGGCGGCTGAGGCGCGCGGCGAGGAGGTCGAGCCGCTCGAGCCGCTCGAGTCGAGAGCCGCCACCGAGCCGCGCGGCCCTCTGGCTGGCGGGTGTCCGCGATTCGATCTCCGACCGCTTCGCGGCGATCGACCGGCGCCTGCCCGTCGATCCGCGCTACCTGCTCGCCGTACTCGCGGCCGGTGTGATCGCAGCAGCGGTCCTGACCAGCGGCTTCGGCCTGATCGGCGACGACGCGGGCAGTACGGACGGCGGCGGCAAGAAGGGCGGCGGCAAGCCCGATGAGGAGAAGGTCGAGGTCTCGGTCCTCAACGCCACTCAGGAGGAGGCCGCCGGGACCGTGATCGCGGGGGTCGAGGGGCTCGCCGACGTGGTCGCGAAGGAGGTCGTCAAGCCCGCCGGCTACAAGGTCGGGGAGAAGACAGACGCCGCCTCCGGCTTCGAGCAGACCACGATCATGTTCGAGCCCGACAACGAGGAGGAGGCGGATGAGCTCGCCGCGGCGGTCGCCGACCAGCTCGGCGAGACCGAGGTCACCTCGATGATCGGCGAGGTCCGCGACCGCGCCGGCGAAGCGCCGCTGGCGCTCGTGGTCGGCAAGGACGACGCCGACTTCGGCTCATCGGGCCAGTAGGCGCTGCCGTGCAGGTAGGCGAGATCTTCGACACGGTCGGCGGCTTCATCGCGCTCGGAGCGCTGGCCGGGGTCCTGCTGCTGTTGCCGCTCTACCTCTCCCAGCGCCGCGACGTCCGCCGTCTGCGGGCCTGGATGGAGCGCGAGCCCGAGTACTCGGCCGAGGACCTGGCCAGCAGCGAGGAGCGCCTCGATCACGCCGAGGCGGAGCTGGAGGAGGTGCTCGGGGCGACGGCGGTCGCCGAGCCCGAGGCACCGCCGACGCCGGCCGGCGGGCTGCCGGCGGCGACCCGGGTCACCCACGAGCGCCCCGCGCTGGAGCGGATCACGATGGAGCGAGCGGCCCTGCAGCCGCACCCGCGCTGGCGCCGGTTCCTCGACCGGGCGACCCAGCCTCGCGCGCTGGTCGCGATCGGGATCGCCGCCCTGCTGCTCGGCGCGGGGGCGATCTATGCCTCCCAGCAGCTGCTCTCCGACGACGAGGGACCGCGCGGCCCGCAGGTCGGCCGGATCGACCCCTCCGACGTCAAGGTGGCGGTGCTCAACGGCACCTCGATCAACGGGCTCGCCGGCAAGGTCGCCTCCGACATCGAGGCCGCCGGGTACTCGGTCGGAGCGATCACCAACACCGCCCCGGGCTTCACGAGCACCGAGGTCCTCTACGAGGACCGCCAGAAGCCCGCGGCGCAGAAGGTCGCCCGCGATCTCGGGGTCGAGGGAGGTCGAGCCGCTCGACCGCGAGCTCGCGACGGCTCGCCGCCGGCGCCGACGTGGTCGTGATCGCCGGCGAGGATCGCGCTTAGTGGACCGCCGCGTCTCCCCGGGCGCGGCGCTGCTCCTCTGCCTGCTCGCGGCCACCCTGGTCACGGCGGTGCTCGTCGTCCGGGCGCGGACGCCGGACCTGGTGCTCGAGGTCACCGAGCCGACGATCGCCGACCCCGCGGAGTTCGATCCCGCCGGACCGCCACCGAACGAGGTCCCGATCACCTTCTTCGTCCGCGAGTCCGACGGCGACGCGACGGTCGGGATCGTCGACAGCCACGAGGACCTCGTCCGGACTCTCGACGGCGACGTCGCGCTGGTCGAGGACGGCCCGTCACCTACACCTGGGACGGGCGCACCGACGACGGCGACTTCGCCGCGCCGGGGCGCTACCGCCTCCTGGTCGAGCTGCCGAGCGAGGACCGGGAGATGATCTGGCCGCGGCGGATCACCGTGCTCCCGGAGGCGGTGGACAGCGCCCACGGCGGGCCGGGCTCGCCGTGACCGCCTCGGCGCTCGAGCTGATCGGCATGGCCGCTGCGTGCGGCGCGGCCGCCGCGGCGCTGTTGCTCCAGCGGCGCCGCTGGCGGCTCGCGGCGATGGTCGCGGCGCTCGCGATCGCGCCCGATCCTCGTCCTCGGCGACGTCTGGGACGAGCCCCGGGTGGTCGACTTCCGCCACAGCGCGGCGCAGGTCGCGCTGGCGATCGCATCTTCTGATCGCCGGCGCTGGCGGCGCTCGCCGCGCGCTTTCGCCGCTACCCCGGCAGCGCTGCCGATCGTCGCCTTCGCCGTGCTGCCGCTGCGCGTCCCGATCGAGATCGGCGGTGAGACGGCGAACCTGCTGCGTGCCGCTCTACGTGGTGATCGCGGCCGGGGTGGTCGCATCTCGCGCGGCGGCGACGGGCGGCGGGCGATGGGCGATGGCGGCCGCTGGCCCCGGAGCGCCCCGCCGGCTCGGAGCTCCGCTCGGTCTGGCCGGGGCGGCTGCGCCTCGCCCTGCGGCGACCCTGGTCCTCTACGCGATCCAGGCGAGCTACTCCGAGGATGTCTCGAACGCGATCGAGAACATCGGCTTCTTCCTCGTCCCGTTCGCGGTCCTGTTCGCGCTCCTGGCCGAGCTCGAGTGGTCTCGCGAGCTGCTGCGCCGGACGCTGATCGCGGTCGCTGTGGTCGCCGCCGGCTGTGCGCTGGTCGCGATCTACCAGTACTTCGCCCGCGACCTGTTCCTCAACCCCGAGCTCTTCGACGCCAACCAGCTGCACGTCTACTTCCGCGTCAACTCGATCTTCTTCGACCCCAACGTCTTCGGCCGCTACTTGGCGCTGGCGCTGACCGCGCTCGCGGCCTGCGTCGCCTGGGGCGGAGACCGTCGCGACCTGCGTGCTCGCGACCGCGACGTTCGCGCTCGTGCTGCTGGCGCTCGCGTTCAGCTACTCGCTGACGAGCTTCGCCGCGCTGCTCGCCGGCCTCGGCACGGTCGCGGCGCTGCGCTGGCGCTGGCGCGGGGCGGCGGCCTTCGCCGGGCTCGGCCTCGTCGGGCTGGCGGCGCTGCTGATCGCAGGCGGGACGCCGACCAGCGACATCGAGACCGACCGCAGCATCGACAGCGGCCACACCGACCTCGTCAGGGGTGGCCTGGTGCTGTTCGGCGTGCTCGAGCCCGAGGCGCCGTCCGCCGCAGCGAGCCCGCCTGCCTCCGACGAGGACGGCGCCCGATCGCCGGCGACGGGTCGGGCTCCTTCGGGCGGGCCTTCTTCGAGCACATCGAGCAGGCGCGGACGACCGTCTCGCACTCCGAGCCGATCACGGTCGCCGCCGAGCAGGGGGTGATCGGCCTGGTCGTCTACGGCGCGCTGCTCGTCTGCGCCCTGGCGACCGTGTTCGGCGGCGCCGCCGGGCCTCGCTGGCGCGCACGCGTCGTCGCCGCGTGCTTCGTCGCGATCCTGCTCGACAGCTTCGGCTACACCGGCTTCGTGATCGACCCGGCGACCTGGGCGCTGCTCGGGCTGGGCGTCGCCCTGCGACGCGATCCGCCCGAGCCCTCGGCGACGATCCGCGAATAGATGTTCGAGTACCTGCGCCGCCTCGCCACCACCGGCGCCGCGTACACGGCCTCGAGCGTGCTCTCGAAGCTGATCGCGGTCGCCCTGCTGCCGCTCTACACCGCGCTACCTGACGCCGGCCGACTACGGCGCCGCCGAGGTGATGCTCGCCTCGGTCGTCGCGGCCAGCATCGTCGTCCGCCTCGGCCTGATCGAGGCGCTGCTGCGCTTCTACTACCTCGCCGGACGAGGACCCGCGAGCGCGTCGTCAGGACCGGGTTCGCGGCGCTGTTCTGGGCGACGACGCTGGCGCCGCTGATCGCGCTCGCCGTTCGCCGAGCCGATCTCCGAGGCGCTGCTCGACCGTCCCGACGCCGAGCTGGCGCGGCTCGCGGTGCTCGGCCTCTGGGTGCTGACCCTGTGCGAGTACGCGCTCACCCTGCTGCGCGTCGACGAGCGCGCCCGCGCCTACTTCGGGCTCACGGTGCTCAACGTGCTGGCGACGATCCCGGTGCACCGTGCTGGCTGGTCGTCGTCGAGGACCAGGGCGCCGCGGGATCCTGCTCGGCACCTTCGGCACCGGCGCGGTCTTCCTGGCCTGGCTGCTGTGGCAGCGAGCGGCGGCGGCTGTCGCTTCGCCTCGAGCCGGCGCTGCTGCGGCGGATGATCCGCTTCGGGCTGCCGACGATGCCGGCCGAGCTCTCGCTCTACTCGCTCAACTTCATCGACCGGATCCTCATCGTCCGCCTCGCCGGGCTCGCCGAGGCCGGGCTCTACGCGCTCGCGATCAAGTTCGCCCAGGGGATCAACGTCCTCGTCCGCGGCTTCCAGCTCGCCTGGCCGCCGCTCGCCTACTCGATCGCCGACGACGACGAGGCGCGCCGCGCCTACGCCTCGTCTTCACCTGGTTCGCGGCCGTCTGCGCCTTCGCTGTCGCCGGCCTCTGGCTGCTGTCGCGCTGGATCGTCGACCTGCTCGCGGCGCCCGAGTTCTTCGAGTCCTACGAGGCGGTCGGCCTGCTCGCGACCGGGGTCTCGCTCTACGCGCTCTACCTGGTGCTGGTCGTGATCCTCGGCCGCACCGGGCGGACCGAGTTCAACCTCCCGGCGACGATCGCCGGGACGGTCGTCAACATCGTCCTCAACCTGATCCTGATCCCCGCGCTGGGGATCGTCGGCGCCGGGATCGCCCTCGTCGCCTCCTACCTGGTCGTCCTGGTGCTGATGTACGTGCTCACCCAGCGCCTGTTCCCGGTCCCCTACGAGTGGGGGCGGCTGGCGCTGCTGCGTCGGCGTCACCGCCGCGACCGTCGCCGGCGGCGAGCTGCTGCTGCCGACCGAGGGCCTCGACGGCTTCGCGTCGCGGACTCTGCTCTGGCTGGCGCTGCCGGCGATCCTGCTCGCCGCCGGCTTCCTCAGCCGCGAGGAGCGGGCGGGCCTGCGCGCGATGCTCCGCCCGGGCGCGGTGCGCGAGCGGTTGCAAGCGCTGGCCCGCCAGCGGCGCCCGGCGGGCGCCGAGGACGAGACGGCAGCCGGGCGCTCGGCCGAGGTCTTCGAGGCCGTCCGCCGCGACGAGGATCGGCTGTAGTAGCCGCTCGTCGCTTGCCGAGCAAGCGGCGAGTCGCACGACCGTCCTGCGCGGCGCGTCGACTGCGGTCAGGGGTGGCTGCGCCGGACGATCGCGCGGGCTCAGCTGCGCCGCGACCGCTCCAAGTCGTAGCGGCCGCCGCCTCGCGCAGGCCCTCGCCCCGCTCCGGGTGAAGCGCCTGACGGGCGTGCGACCAGGTAGCACGCGCGGGCCGTGCCCCGGGAGCGCGACGGCGGCGAGCGCCCGGACCGCGTACGGCCAGGCCGTGAGCGGCCGCGCGAGCCAGGCGACCGCGGCGCCGTGGTGCTTGCGCATGTAGAGGTCGCGGTTGCGGTGGAACTCGACGATCCGCCGGTCCCGCGCGACCGGTCGGTGGAGAGCTGCTCGTGGTGGATCGACGGCGGCGGCCGGGACGTAGAGGGTGCGCCAGCCGGCGTCGTGCAGGCGCTTGCAGAAGTCGGTCTCGTCGGAGTAGACGAAGAAGTCCGGGTCCAGGTAGCCGACCCGCTCGGCGGCTCGCGGCGGACCAGCAGCGCCGCCGACTGCACCCAGCCGACCTCGCGCGTGCGCTCGCCGCCGCTCTCGGTGACCAGGCAGCCGGTGCAGGAACAGGGCGCCGGCGAGCGCGGTGCCCACCCCCGGCAGGCGCCAGGCGCAGGGCTGCGGACGCCCCTCCGGGTCGAGCAGCTGGGCGCCGGCGGCGGCCGCCCCGGGGTCGTCGCGCAGCGCCTCGATCAGCGCCTCGCGGCACCGCGGCCGCAGCTCGGAGTCCTCGTTGAGCAGCAGGCAGAGCTCGCCGCGCGCCTCGCGCCAGCAGCCGGCGTGTCGTTGGCCGCCTTGCCCTCGCGGCGCTCGCGCACGGATCAGCCGCAGGCGCGCGCCGAGGCCGTCGCCGGAGGCGTTCCAGCGCTCGACCGCGTCGGCCGAGCCGTCGTCGGAGGCGTTGTCGAGGACCAGGACCTCGGGCTCGAGCCCGGCGGGACCGTGGTCGCGGATCGCCTCCAGGCAGGCGAGCAGGAGCTCGCGGCCGTTCGTGTTGACGATGCAATAGGAGCTGAGGTCCACCGGAAGAATCGTTCCTGATGCGCGTCCAGCTCGTCGATCCCCTCGGCATTCACCCCGCCCTACGACCGCGCCCTGTGCGCGGCGCTCGCCGCCGCCGGGGCCGAGGTCGAGCTGGTCACCAGCCGCTTCGTGTACGGGCCGGTGGCCGAGCCGCAGCGGCTACGAGGTCGCCGAGCTCTTCTACCGGCGCTCGACCGCCCGTGGGCTCGAGGCGCGCGGCCGCCGCGGCACTTCGCCTGGCCGAGCACGTGCCCGGGATGCGCCGCCTGCATGCCCACGCCGCGCGCGCCGACGTCGTCCACCTGCAGTGGCTCAGCGTCCCCGACGCTCGACCGCTTGCTGCTGCCCCGCACGACCGCGGGTGTTCACCGTCCACTACCCGCTGCCGTGCCTCGCTCGCCGGGCACTCGCGCGCCAGCGCGCCCTGCTCTCGCGCATGGACGCGGTGATCGCCCACTCCGAGCACGGCGCGGACGGCTGCGGGCGCTGGTCGGCCGACCCGACCCGCGTGCACCGTGATCCCCCACGGCGCCTTCGACTACCTGACCCGCCTGCCGGACGAGCGCCCGCTGCCGGCCGAGCTCGGGGCCGTCGAGGGGCCGGTGATCCTCTGCTTCGGCCTCGTCCGCCCCTACAAGGGCGTCGACGTTCTGCTCGAGGCCTTCGGCCGGGTCTCCGGGGCCGAGCTGTGGATCGTCGGCATGCCGCGCATGGACCTCGACCCCGCTGCGACGGCTGGCCGAGGGCTGCGCGCGGGACCGTGCGGTTCGTCGACCGCTTCATCACCGACCCCGAGATCCCGCCTACTTTCGCCGCGCCGACGTCGTCGCCCTCCCGTACCGCCGGATCGAGCAGTCGGGCGTGCTCTACACCGCGCTCGCCTTCGGCAAGGCGGTCGTCGCGAGCTCGGTCGGCGGCTTCACCGAGGTCGGGGAGCGTGACGGCGCGATCCGCCTGGTCCCGCCCGGGGACGCGGCGGCGCTCGCGGAGGCGCTCGCGGAGCTGGTCGGCGACCAGGCGACGCGAGCCGAGCTGGCAGACGGCGGCCGCTGCCGCGGCAGCCGGCCCGTACTCCTGGGACGCGATCGCCGCGCGCACGCTCGACCTCTACCGCGGGCTCGTGCGCGGATAATCGCTGCCGATGCTGGCGCTCGAGATCGTCTTCTGGGTCGCGGCGGGGCTGCTCGTCTACACCCACCTCGGCTATCCGCTGGTGCTCGCATTGCTCGCGCGCGCCCGCCGGCGCCGCCCGCCGCCGCCCGCCGAGCGAGCCTGCCGTCGGTCTCGCTGGTCGTCGCCGCCCACGACGAGGAGGAGGTGATCGAGGCCAAGGTCGCGAACGCGCTGCGCGCTCGACTACCCGCGCGAGCTGCTCGAGCTGATCGTCGCCTCCGACGGCTCGACCGACCGCACTGCGGAGCTCGCCCGCGCGGCCGGCGCGGACCTCGTGCTCGAGCTGCCGCGGGCGGGCAAGGTCGCCGGCCCAGAACGCCGCGGCCGAGCGGGCAGCGGGCGAGCTGCTCGCGTTCAGCGACGCCAACGCGAGCTGGCGAGCCCGAGGCCCTGCGGGAGCTGGTCGCCCCCTTCGCCGACGACGAGGTCGCCTACGTCTGCGGCCAGGCACGCCTGCGTAGACCAGGGCGGCTCCAACCAGGAGGGCGCGTACTGGCGCTACGAGCTCGCCGTCCGCCGGCTCGAGTCGGACCTCGGCGGGGTCACGGCCGGCAACGGCGCCATCTACGCCGTTCGCGCCTCCGCGTACCTGCCGCTCGGGCCCGCGGCCAGCCACGACCTCTCGTTCCCGTTCATGCTCACCAAGCGCGGCTGTCGCGCCGTCTACGCGCCGCGGGCGATCGCCGAGCGAGAAGATGGTCGCCGACCAACGAGGGGGAGTTCGCGCGCAAGCGGAGGATGATGCGGGGGATCTTCGACGAGGTGGTCCGCGACGGGATGCTGCTGCCGCGCGGCTACCGGCCGGCGTACGCGTTCGAGATCGCCAGCCATCGCGGGCTGCGCTACGCCTCCCCGGTGCTCCACCTCGTCGCCCTGGGCTCGAACCTGGCGCTGCTCGACGCCGGCCCGGTGTACGCCTTCACCCTCGCGGCGCAGCTCCTGCTGCTGGTCGCCGCGGCGCTCGCCGGGGCGGTGCCGATCAGGCCGTTTCGGCTCGCGCGCTACTACGTGCTGGTCACCGCCTCGATCGCGGCCGGCTTCTGGGACCGCCTGCGCCACGGCACCCCGGGCGCCTGGGAGAAGGCCGAGGGAACGAGGTGACGGGTGGGGATGCCCAGGGCAGTGGCCTGCCCCGCGCCGTGGACCTCGCGATCGCCGCTGCGGCGCTGGCGCTCGCCTCGCCGCTCCTGGCGGTGGCCGCGCTGGCGATCAAGCTCGACTCGCGCGGCCCGGTGATCTACCGGGCCCGCCGCGTCGGCCTCGACGGCGCCCGGTTCGACCTCTGGAAGCTGCGGACGATGCACGCGGGCAACGACCCGGTGGGCGTCGGCACCCCCGTGCTCGCCGGTGACCCGCGGGTGACCCGGGTCGGCGGCCTGCTGCGCCGGTTCTCGCTCGACGAGCTGCCGAACCTGTTCAACGTGGTCCGCGGGGAGATGTCGGTGGTCGGCCCGCGGCCGACGCTGGGGGCGCAGGTGGACCAGTACACGCCGCGGCAGCAGCGGCGCCTGGCGGTCAAACCGGGCCTCACCGGGTGGGCGCAGGTCAACGGCCGCGCCGGGATCCCGTGGGATGAGCGGATCGAGCTCGACCTCTGGTACGTCGAGCACCGCTCGCTCGCGCTCGACCTGCGGATCCTCGCCCGGACCGCTCGGCTGCTGGTCACCGGACACGGCCTCTACGGGTAGCGTTGGTCGCATGAGTCGGGCCAAGGCCGAGGTCACCCTGCGCGACTTTCGCCCCGGCGACGCCGAGGCGGTCCATCGCTGGTTCAACGATGAGCGGGTGACCGCCGATCTGGTCGGCAGCCGTGACGAGTTCACGCTCGCGGGCGCGTCCGACTGGGTCGAGCGGGCGATCGACAAATCCGAGGACCGCAAGTGGGCGATCACGATCGACGGCGTCGATGACGCGGTCGGCTTCGTCGCCCTGTTCGGCCTCACCCGCCAGCTCGGGCCGGAGCTCGCGGTGCTGGTCGGCGACCCGGGCGCATGGGGCAAGGGCGTCGCCCGCGAGGCGGAGCGGCAGGCGTGCAACCGGGCGTTCGCCGAGTACGGCGCCCACCGCATCCATGCCGAGATCCCGGCGACGAACGTCGCCGCCCAGAAGGTGGTGACCTTCCTCGGCTTCCGCCGCGAGGGCGTGATGCGCGCAGCGATCCGCCGCGGTGACGAGCAGATCGACAACCAGGTCTGGGGCCTCTTGCCCGAGGACTTCGCCGGGTGGGACTAGCGCCCCGTCGCCAAACGGGAGGGGGTCGATGGACGCGGTAGCGACGGCGCAGCTGATCGCCGACGGTGGCGCGGCGGCGCAGAGCGACGACCTGTTTCGCTGCCCTGCCTTCCTCGATGCGGAGGGGGTCACCCACACGCTGCGGATCGACTCGCCGGGCCGGGTGGCGCTCGTGCCGCTGATCGTCCGCGCGATCGAGGGGAGCCCCGGGATGGTCGACGCGATCTCGCCCTACGGCTATCCCGGCGCGACGATCGAGGGCGAGGGCGAAGCGCCGGCGGCGAACGCGGTCGCGTGGTCGGGCGCCGCCCTCGTCAGCGTGTTCGCCCGCGAGCGCCTCACGGGCGCGCCGTGGCTCGCCGAGGCGGCGGAGCGCTCGCGCATCCTGGTGCACGATCCCGCGCTGGCGCGTCGCGTGCGGCCGCGCCTGATCGAGCAGGCGCGCGCCAACGAGCGCGCGGGATGGTCGGTCGAGCGCCTCGCCGGCCCCGACTCGGGGGCGGCCGATCGCGACGGCTTCGCGGCCGCCTACGGGCAGACGATGCGCCGCGCAGGCGCGGCCGAGCGCTACTTCTTCGAGCGCGCCTACTTCGACGCGCTGCTCTCGTTCGAGTCAAGCTGGCTGCTCGTGGCGCGCGGCGACGGCACCGTCGGTGCGGCGGCGATCGCGGCGGTCAGCGACGGCGTCCTGCACTACTACCTCGGCGGGACGGCGGATCCGGCCCGCGACGCCTCGCCGTTCAAGAACGTGGTGCTCGGGATGCTCGACCTCGCCGACGAGCTCGAGTTGCGACTCAACCTCGGCGGCGGGGTGGCGCCCGGTGACGGGCTGGAGACGTTCAAGCGCGGGTTCGCGAACTCCGAGCTGCCCTTCCGCACCCATCAGGTCGTCTGCGACCCCGACGCCTACTCCGAGCTCGCCGACGGCCGCGAGGTCGCCGGCTTCTTCCCCGCCTACCGCGCGGGCTGAGGGCCCTCGCGCGCGCCGGCGAGGCCGAGGCTACTTCGGCGTCACGCCGCCGCCGCCCGGCGGCGCCGTGACCCCGCCGAACTCGTCGATCCGGGCCTGGATCCGGCGCCGGACCTGGACGATGAGCGAGGCGAGGGCGTCGCCCGGGCAGGCGGTGAGCCCGACGGTACCGTGGCCGACCACCCGGTTCAGCCGCACCCGGCGACCGGCCGGGTAGCGGCTCAGGTCGCCGCCGGCAGAGACGATCGTCGTCTTCCCGGTTGCGTTGAGGTCGTGCGCGGCGAGCTTCCATGCCAGGTAGTTGACGATCGAGGTCACCGTGAACGCGGTTGGCGTCTCCTTGGTGTGGGTGCCGATCGACGAGATCGCCGTCGTCTGCGAGTTGAACCCCTGAGCATGGGCGCCGACGATCGCTCTTCGCATCCCTCCGGCGCGGCCGGCGTAGAGGTTGCCGAAGCGGTCGACGAGGGCGTTGTAGCCGATGTCGTTCCAGCCGTTCGCGTTGCGGTGATAGCGGCAGATGCCGAGCACGATCCCCGGCGCCTCGGCCTCGCTGTAGTCGTTGGCGGTCACGGTGTGGTGGATCACCGCCGCCTTGACCTCCCCGTGCGTCGGACGGACGCGGGGAGGACAGCCGCCGCGGCGCAGGTTCGCCCCCCACTGGGCACGGGTGACGATCGGCGGCCGCGCCGGCTTGGCCGCGGCTCTCGGGCCGGCTGGGCCATCGTCGACGGCCGTGCCCGCGACGTCCACGTAGTGCAGGGTCCCCGCCGGGCGCCAGCCACGAGCGCGCAGCTGCAGCTCGTCGGCCCCGCCGAAGTACACCGGGTTACCGTCCTCCGCAGGGACCCACCCGCTCCACTCGCCACCCGCGTCGCGGGCGCGAAGCTCCAGCGGGCGCAGCTCGCCGGCGAGCCCGGCGAGATCGAACCGCCTGGGCGCCGCGATCACCGCGGAGCGGAAGCTGACCGAGCCGGAGCCCGCGGGCGCCCGGATCAGCTTGGCGGCGGAAAGCCCGCCCGCAGGCCGCACCCCGGTGAGCTCCTGCTCGAAGTCCGCGGCGCGGGGCGCCTGTCCCTGGGCGGACGCCGCCGGTGCCGGGACCCAGCCGAGCGCCAGGTACACCGGCGCGAGCGCCAGGAATCGCAGCTTCGGTCGCACCAATCGCATCAACACAGGACGCTGGACGATGATTCGCCGTCGCGTCCGGTCTGCTCAGACTGCCAGATTTGCGGGGGTTTCGCGGGCGGCGCTAGTCCGGGATCGAGAGCGCCACCGCTTCCGGCCCCTGGCCGATGTAGATGTCGCGGAAGTCGCGGATCGCGTCGAGCGTCGCCTGTCCCTCGAACCGCTCGCAGGTCATCAGCTGGGTCCAGGCGGTGACCGCGACGGCGGCCTGCATCTCGGTGTTGGGGAAGAGCAGAACCCCGTCGGGCTGCTGGTCGAAGACCCCCTTGAGCGCGAGCTGGTCCCGCTCGGGGAGGTCCGGGGAGTACTGGATCTCGACCCGCCCGTGCTCGAGCGAGTGGACGAAGAACGAGGGCTCGGGCATCTCGGCGTAGGCGCCGTCGGCGAGTTGTTCCGGGTGGTGGTTGCCCGAGGTCGGCGGGTCGGTGCCGTAGTCGGGGATCTCGCTCTTCTCGGTCACGTGGGTGCTGCCCTCGTCCTCGAGATCGAGCTGGAGCTCGCAGCCGGCCTGCTCGGCGGCGATCTCGAGGTCGCCCTGCTGCAGCGCGGGGGGCGGGGTTCCCTCCCGGCCGTCCGGGGTGGTCTCGTGCAGGAACCCGCTGTTGATCTGGATGTGTGCCTCGTCGGGGATGTCCTTGCCGCCGACCTGGGGCTCGTCGTCACCGCCGCTGCCGATCACGAACACGATCCCCACCACCACCGCCAGGGTGAGGACGCCGGCGACGACGTAGCCGAGCATCAGCCGGCGGCGCTCGGAGGCCGCGGCGGCCTGCTCGGCGGCAACGCGCTCGGCGCGGCGACGCTCGCGTTCGGACTTCGCTGACATCGACGGCGCAGAGTAGCGGAGAACCTTCAGCCGACCTCAAGGGTCGGCCGGCGCTCAGGCGGCCGCGCCGGTCGCGCTTTCCGCCTGCTCTTCGGCGTAGACCGCGGCGATGAAATCGGCCAGCTCGTCGTCGAGCCGCCCGGGGTTGACCCGCCATTCGAAGATCGATTCGGCGTTCACGAGCCGCGCCCCCGGCATCTCCTCGACCAGCATGTCGGAGTCCGTGAACGGGTGCAGGGGGTCGGACGGGTGGCCGATCACCAGCGCCGGCAGCCCGATCAGCTGGCGCTCCTCTCGCGGCGGCGCGGTCCGTCCGAAGAGGATCCCCTCGAGCACCGCCTCCGACGACTCGGGAGGCCGCCGGGTCCAGTCGAGCAGCAGGTCGACGAGGAAGGTGGAGCGGGGGATGCGGTTGGTGACCGTGGCGATCCCGCGGAGCACGGGCTTCGCCACCCGCAGGCTGACCAAGATCGGCAGGAAGATCAGCCCGGCGGCGACGAGGGCGTTGTCGAGCACGGGCATCTCGATGAACAGCCCGCGCGCGACACGCGGATGCCGACTCGCCATCTCCAGCGCCGCGTTGGCGCCGAGCGAGGTCCCGCCGACGATCGGGCGGTCGAGCTCGAGATGGTCGACCAGGCCCGCGAGCTGGTCGCCGAACGCCGACATGCTGAAGGCCCTCATGTCGGTCGGCTTGTCCGAGGCGCCGTGGCCGAGCAGGTCGACGGTGATCACCCGGTACCCGCGCGAGGCCATTTCGGGGGCGAGCTGGTCGTACATGTGGCGGTTCATCAGCAGCCCGTGGGCGAGTACGAGCACCCGGTCGCCCTCGCCGTAGTCGGCGAACGCAATCCGATGCCCGTTGAAGCGAAACGAGCCCTCCGTCACCGCCATCGTCGGCGCGAGTCTAGTCGGCGGCGCGTACGGAGCCGGTCGCCTGCGCGCGCTCCCATGGCCGGGAGGCTCGCAGCGCGGCGAGCACCGCCCGGGTCGCCGGCGCCCGGTTGAGCGCGTAGAAGTGGATTCCCGGGGCGCCGCCGGCGAGCAGCTCCTCGCACTGGCGGGCGGCGTAGGCGACGCCGAGCAGGGCCTCGGCCTCCTCGTCGCCGCCGAGCCGCTGCATCGAGGACTCGAGCTCGGCGGGGATCGATGCGTCGCAGAGGTCGCAGATCCGCGCGACCTGAGCGAAGCTCGTGATCGGGATCACGCCGGGGATGATCGGCACGTCGATGCCGATCTCGCGCGCCGCGGCGACGAAGTCGAAGTAGGCGCGGTTGTCGAAGAAGAGCTGGGTGATCAGGAAGCTCGCGCCGGCCTCGACCTTGGTCTTCAGGTAGGCGAGGTCGGAGGCGAGGTCGTCGGCTTCCGGGTGGACCTCGGGAAAGCAGGCGCCCCCGATCGTGAACCCGTGGCCCTCGGTGATGAACCCGGTCAGCTCAGCGGCCGAGCCGAGCCCGTCCTCGGGCGGGGTGAAGTCGTCGATGCCGCGCGGCGGGTCTCCGCGCAGGGCGAGCACGTTGTCGATCCCGATCGAGGCGAAGCGGTCGAGGATCGCGGCGAGGCCGTCGCGGGTCTCGCCGACGCAGCTGAGATGGGCCATGACCTCGATCCCGTGCTCGCGCTTGATCCGCTCGGAGATCTCGACCGTCCCGTCGCGGGTCGCGCCGCCGGCGCCGTACGTGACCGAGACGTAGTCGGGCTCGAGCGGCTTCAGCGCCTCGACCGTCTCGAACAGCAGGTCGAGCCCGGTCTCCGTCTTCGGCGGGAAGAACTCCACCGAGAAGACCGGGCGCTGGGTGGCGAGCAGCTCGTCGATGCGCATGGCCGCTGATGGTAGAGCGCCTACACTCATGGTCATGCCGATCGAGCCGCAGCACGATCCCGCGATCGAGCTCCGCGGCGTCGTCAAGCGCTTTCGTGGCACGGAGGTCCTGCACGGCATCGACCTGAGCGTCCCGGCGGGGGAGATCACCGTCCTGCTCGGGCCTTCCGGGGCCGGCAAGACGGTCACGATCAGCCACATCGTCGGGCTCATCCATCCCGACAAGGGCACGGTCGAGGTCGAGGGCAGGAATCTGGCGAGGATCTCCGACACCGAGCTGAACGGGCTGCGCCAGCGGATGGCGGTCGTGCTTCAGGGCACGCTGCCGTTCACCTGCGGCCTGTTCTTCTCGCTCAACGTGTATGAGAACGTCGCCTTCGCCCTGCGCCAGCGCAACCACTGGTCCGAGCCGCGCGTGCACGAGGCGACGATGACGCACCTGGAGATGGTCGGCTTGCGCGATCGAGCGGAGTCGATGCCCGAGCAGCTCTCCGCCGGGATGTGCAAGCGGGTGGCGATCGCCCGCGCGCTCGCGCTCGAGGCGCGGATCGTGATCGTCGACGACTTCGATTCCGGAATCGACGGCGTCCGCCTGTCGCTGTTGTGCGAGATGCTCGCCGATGTCCAGCGCGAGAGCGGCGCCACTTTCCTGGTCTCCACGCACCACATGAGCGCCGCCCGCAAGCTCGCCGACCACGCGGCGGTGATCCATGACGGCCTCGTGGTCGCCAACGGCCCCGCCGATGAGGTATTGGGGTCGGAGGAGCCACTGGTGCGCCAGCTCGTCACCGGCGGCACCTCGGGCCCGATCACACTGCGCGACGTGTAGCGGCGTCTGGGCTGAGGTCGATGGATCGCCTGCGCACCCAGGGCCTCGACCACGTCGCGCTCACCGTTACCGACCTCGAGCGCTCGAGCGCCTTCTACGAACGGGTGCTGGGGCTCGAGCGCGCCTACGAGGAGTGGCACGAACCCGTCTTCCTGCTCGCCTCCGGCACCGGGCTGGCGCTGTTCCGCAGCGAGTCCGAACCGGACCCGCAACCCGGCGCCGCGCCTGCAGCGCGACTGTTGCACGTCGCATTCCGGGTCGATCGCGAGGTCTTCGACGGCGCCCGCGAGTCGCTCGGCGAGCAAGACATCGAGGCCCGGTTCGCCGATCACGGCGCCTGTCACTCGCTCTACTTCGCGGACCCCGACGGGCACGAGCTCGAGCTCACCTGCTACGAGGTCTAGCCGGGCCTCGGACCGGGCTCAAACGCTCTCCGCCGCCACCTCGGCCTCGCCGCTCGGGCTCACCCCGAGCAACAGCCACGCGGTCGCGATCGCGCCGGCGGCGGCCAGCACAGCGCTCGCGATCAGGGCGTTGTGGAGGCCGTCGACGTACGACTGGAGGTTCCCTCCGAGCGCCGCGTCCGCCGGCACCAGCGTTCCCAGCGCCGCGATCCCCACGGCGACGCCCGTCTGGCGAAAAGTGTCGTTGGCTCCCGCGGCGAGGCCGCTCTGCTCGTCGGGCAGTGCGTTCAGGGCGAGCGCGCTCCCCGTCGGGTTGAAGAGGCCGGTGCCGAGGCTCGTCACCAGGAGGCCCGGGAGGAGCACTGTCCACGAGGAGTCGACGCCGCTGAGCAGCATCCCGGCCAGCCCGGCGGCGACCAGCGCCAGCCCGACGCTCGCGATCTTGGCCGCTGAGTACCTCGCCCCAAACTGCGCCGTCATCCCCGAGACGACGAAGACCAGGAAGGTGCCGGGCAGGTAGACCAGCCCGGTTTCGATCGGCGACATGCCGAGGACCGTCTGCAGGTAGAGCGTGAGGTAGAGGAACACGGCGAAGAACGACGCCGCGATCGCGAACACCGCCACCTGGGCGCCCGCGAAGCGGCGCTGGCGCAGGAGGCGAAGCGGGAGCATCGGTTCGCGCGAGCGCTCCTCGACGACGACGAAGGCGATCAGCAGCGCGAGCGCCCCGGCGAGCGCGGCGACGATGCCGGCGCTGCCCCAGCCGTCCTCGTTGCCCCGCAGCAGCGCCAGCACGAGGAGGAAGAGCCCGCCGATCAGGGTGAGCTGCCCGGGGAGATCGACCCGTCGCGGCGTCGGATCGCGCCCCTCGGCCACCGAGCGGTAGGTGATCCAGAGGACGACCGCGCCGATCGGCACGTTGACCAGGAAGATCGCTCGCCAGCCGAACAGCTCGGTGAGCGCTCCGCCGATGAACGGGCCGAGCGCGAACGAGGCTCCGATCGCGGCACCGTAGGCCGCCAGCGCCTTTACTCGTGCGTCGCGGTCGGGCGTCACCTGGGAGATCAGCGCCAGCGCCGTGGCGAACATCATCGACGCGCCCAGCCCCTGGATGGCGCGTGCGCCGACCAGCACCTCAATTCCGCCGGCCGCTCCGCAGAGCGCCGAGCTGGCGGTGAACACGACCAGGCCGATGACGAAGAGCCTCCGGCGCCCGAGCCGGTCGGCGAGCGCGCCGGCAGTCAGCACCGTCGCCGCGAGCGGGATCGTGTAGGCGTCGATCACCCACTGAAGCCCGCTGAGGCCGGTGTCCAGGCCGTCGGCGATCTCGGACAGGGCGGTGTTGATGACGCTGATGTCAAGCATCAGCATCGCCGTCGCCAGGCAGGCGACGACGATCGTCACCGTGGGGCTGGCTTGGTCAGGTCGGCTCACTGGGCTCCTTTGCGGTGGGCGATCTTCGCGGTCGCCTGGGCGGTGGGCTTGATCGAGACGTAGTCGATGTCCACGCGCCCCTGGCGGGTGACGCAGAATGCAATCAGCTCGGCGACGTCGGCGGCGACCAGCGGTTCGAGGCCTCGGTAGACCTCCTCCGCGCGCTCGGCGTTGCCCTCGAAGCGCACCAGGGAGAACTCGGTATCGACCATCCCCGGGGCGACCTCGGTCACCCTGATGCCCTCGTGGTGATGCTCGAGCCGCAGGGTCTGGGCGAGGGCGTGAGCGGCGTGCTTGGCGGCGGTGTACCCGCCACCGCCCTCGTAGACCTCGACCCCCGCGATCGAGCCGACGATGACGATGCTCGGGTCGACCCCGGAGCGCAGGGCGGGCAGCAGCGCCTTGGTCACGGCGACCACGCCGATCACGTTCGACTCGAGCATCGTGCGCCAGCGCCCCTGGTCGGCCGCCTCGAGCCGTTCGAGCCCGAGCGCGCCGCCGGCGCTGTGGACGATCACGTCGACCCGCGGCAGCTCGACGGCCAGCGTCGCGACCGACTCCGGGTCGGTGACATCGAGCGCCAGCGCCCGACCGCCGACCTCTCCGGCGAGCCGTTCGCAGCGGTCGAGCCTGCGCGCCGCGGCGACCGTCTCATAGCCCTCCGCGGCCAGGGCGCGCACGGTTGCCTCGCCGATCCCGCTGGAGGCGCCGGTGACCAGCGCCACCCGCTTGCGCTCGACCATTCGCCGAGGCTAACGCGTGAGCGGCGAAACCGCCGGCGCCGGTTCGGGTAGGGAGGGGAGATGGGCGAGCAGAAGCTGGAGCGGTCGGTCGAGGCGACGCGTGAGCCGAGCTTCCTGCTCGCCAAGCCCGAGAAGCACCTCCTCCGCTGGATCGCCACGCGGCTGCCGAGGTGGGTGCTCCCCGATGACCTCACAGCGATCGGGGTGCTGGCCGCGATCGGGGTCGCGGTCGCCTACCAGCTCGCCAACGATTCGATCGAGTGGCTCTGGGCGGCCAGCGCGCTGCTGGTGCTGCAGTGGTTCGGCGACTCGCTCGACGGAACCCTGGCGCGCGTTCGGGGGATCGAACGGCCCACCTACGGCTACTACCTCGACCACCTGGTCGACGCGATCGCGACCGCAGCGATCGGGATCGGCCTCGGCCTCTCGCCGCTGATGCTGCTCTCGATCGGCACCCTGATCGTGGTCGCCTACCTCATCCTCTCGATCAACGTCTACCTCGAGAGTTACGCCTTCGGCCGCTTCTCGATCGGCTACGGCTACGTCGGACCGACCGAGATCCGGCTGATCCTGATCGTGCTCAACAGCGTCGTCGCGCTCGGCGCCGGCCTCGACTTCGTGATCGCCGATCTCGAGCTGACCCTGTTCGACGTCATCGGGCTCGCGATCGCGGCGACGATGATCGTCCTCCTGCTCGGCCGTGCTGCTCGCAATCTGCGCGAGCTGGCGAGGAAGGAGCCCTCGGCACCTCGGCGGTGACCCGTTTTTCCGCAGATTGCGGAAAGCGCGATCGCGGCACCCTTGAAATTCCCGCAATCCAGGCATACCTTGCACCTGCGGTTCGGGAAAGAGGAAACGGCGGCAAAGCCAAGCCGTCGGGCCTCTTCGAAGGAGACTGGCAAAGCTTTGATCGTGCGAAGGCTACGCGCGAGGCAGGCAGCGCCAGGTCACCCCCGGACCGCTTCTCTTTGCCAGGGTCCGTGATGTCGCGGCGCCGTCCGAGCGCGGGTCTAGGTTGCGCGGCGCGGCGATGGATTGCCGCCGGCTCGGGATGGCCTGCCGCCACGAGTCGCGCGACCGGGGCGCATCAGGGGAGCGGTCGCTGAGGTGAGACCCCGGAAAGCACCTCTGCCTAGCCCGCCCGCCCCCCGCCTGCCGGGCGCACCGGGCGCTTACTATTGCAAGGTGGCGACGGTTCCCCGACTGGACCCGGCTGGCGTGGCGGAGGTCGGTCAGCGGCTGCGGGACAACATCAGGCTGGCGGTGAAGATCGACGACGCCGTCGTCCGTGACCTGCTCGTTGCCCTGTTCGCCGAGGGCCACGTACTGATCGAGGACTATCCGGGCGTCGGCAAGACGGCGCTCGCACGGGCGCTCGCGCGCTCGATCGACGCGGAGTACGCGCGCGTCCAGTGCACCGCCGACCTGCTGCCGACCGACATCGTGGGCACCAATGTCTTCAACCAGCGCGAGACGCGCTTCGAGTTCTATCCCGGCCCGGTGTTCGCCAACGTCGTCCTCGTCGACGAGATCAACCGCAGCTCGCCCAAGACCCAGTCCGGCCTGCTCGAGTGCATGCAGGAGCGCCACGTCACCGTCGACGGCCACCAGCACGAGCTGGCCCGCCCGTTCGTCGTCCTCGCGACCCAGAACCCGGCCGAGTACGAGGGCACCTATCCGCTACCCGAGGCGCAGCTCGACCGGTTCATGGTCCGGGTGTCGCTGGGCTATCCGAGCGCGGTCGAGGAGGCGGAGATGCTCGAGGAGCATGCGGCCCATGATCGGGTCCACGACCTCGGCCCGGTCACCGACGTGGGCACCGTGCGAGCGGCCCAGGCGGCGGTCGCGGGGGTTCACGGGAGCGAGGCGCTGCGTCGCTACGCGGTCGCGCTCGGCGAGGCGACTCGCACGGATACCCGCGTCGAGCTCGGGGCGAGCCCGCGCGCGGTGCTGATGCTGTTTCGTGCGGCGAAGGCGCTGGCGGCGCTGGAGGCGCGCGACCACGTCCTGCCCGACGACGTCCAGGCGCTGGCGCCGGCGGTGCTGGCCCACCGGCTCCTGCTGGCCCCGGAGGCGGCGCAGGGCGACGGGGCGGCAGTGGTCGCCGACGCGCTCGAGCGCGTTCCGGCGCTCTGAGGGCCCACGATGCGTCCGGCGCCGACCGCCGCGGGCTTCGGCGCGGCGCTGATCCTCGCCGGGCTCGGCTTCGGCTCGCCTTCGCTGCTGGTGCCGGGGATCGGCCTGCTCGGCCTCGCGGTGCTGGCCTTCGCCTGGGTCGCGCTGGCGACGCCGTCGCGGCTCGTCCGCGAGCCCGGACCGGCTCGGGTGGTCGAGGAACAGCCGTTTCGACTGCGCATCCGGGCGACCGGGGGCCGCCTGCCGTTGCCCGGGGGCGAGCTCACCGATCCGGTCCTGGATGCACCCGTTGCGGTCGGGCCGCGATGGAGGCGCAGCTTCGACGCGGAGGTGCGCCTGCGCGGTAGGGGCAGGCGCCGGATCGAACCGGCGCGGCTCGAGGTCGGCGATCCGCTCGGGCTCTCCACGCGGGTGGTGGTCTCCGACACGACCACCGAGGTCCTCGTGCTGCCGCGCATCGACCCGGTTCTGGTCGCGGGCCGCGGCGCCGGCGGCTCCAGCGAGCTCGCCGGCTTGGAGGCCGGGGGCGCCGCCGGACAGCTCGATGCGCGCGCGATCGAGCTCGAGATCGACGGCCTGCGGCCATATCGCCAGGGCAGCCCGGCATCCCGGATCCATTGGCCCGCGGTGGCGAGGACCGGGGAGCTGATCGAGCGCCGGCTGGTCGCCGGCACCGACAGCGCCCCCCTGGTCGTCCTCGACGGCTCGCGGCCGGCGAGCGGGGCGGCGCTCGACGCCGCCGTGCGGGCGGCCGGTTCGCTGTGCCGGCACCTCGCCGAGGCGGGGGGCTGCGCGATCCTCCTCCCCGGCGACCGCCGCCCGGCGCAGGTCGAGCCCGAGCTTCGGGCGTGGGCCCAGGTCCACGCTCGTCTGGCGCTGGTGGAACAGGCTCGCGGCGTCCCCGCGCTCGGGCCGGCGCAGCGATCCGGGGCCGTGTTCTGGGTCACCGCCCGCCAAAGCCCCTCGTTGCCCGCCGCTCTGCGGACCGCCTCCGGACCGCGCTACCTGGTCGGCCCCTCGGTCAGCGGCCGCGGAATGCCGACCATTTTGGTGTCCGGCTGCGAAGGGCGGCGGATCGGCGCCCGAGCGCCGGCGCCGACGGAGCGGGCGGCGTGAGCGGCGCGACGGCAGCGGCCCGTGTTGCGCCCGCGCCCGCCGGGTCAGCCCCGAGCGCCGCGGGTGCGGCTCCCGCGGACGCCGCAGAGCGCTCCCTGCCGCTGGTGGTCGAGCTCCCCCTGTTCGCCGCCCTGGCGGCGTTCGGGATGGCGCAGTGGGCGCGCCTGGTCGAGCCGTCGGCCGCGGGACGGCTGGCGCTGGCGCTGGCCGTGGTCTGCCTCGGCTCGGTCGCGCTGCGGCTGATCGCGCGCCGGCGGCGGGGAGGGCTGAGGACCATGTTGGCGCTTACCACCGCCGGTCGCCGCCGGCGCCGGGGCCCTGCTCGCGGCCGGGCTGCCCGCGCACCTGCTCGAGCCGGCGCACTGGGACGAGCTTCGCGAGCAGATCCGCAGCGGGATGGGCGGCATCGAGCAGGCGGAGCTTCCCTACACCGGGTCCGATCCCTGGATCCGTCTCACGCTGACGCTCGGCGGGCCGGCGCTGGTGGCGCTCGCGGGCGCGCTCGCCTTCTGGCCGGCGCGCAATCGCGGAGCGCTGCGGGCGGCGGCGCTCGGAGTGCTGCTGATCGCCTACGGGATCGCCGCCACCCTTGACAACCCGGGGGCGGAGGCGCTGTGGGGGTTGGTGCTGCTGCTCCTCTCGGTCGCCTGGCTCTGGGTGGCTCGGCTCGAGCCGGGTCGCCGGGCGACGGCGACGGCGGTCGCCCTCGGAGCCGGCGTGCTCGCCCTGCCGCTGGCGGCGAGGCTCAACGGGCCGGCCTGGTGGGATTACGAGACGCTGGTCGTGGTTCGGCGCCGAGCGCACGGTCAGGTTCCAGTGGGATCACGACTACGGCGCCGCTCGACTGGCCGCGCGACGGCACCACCCTGATGACGGTGGAGACTGACACGCCGCTGTACTGGAAGGCGAGCGTGCTCGACCGCTTCGACGGCTACGCGTGGGAGCGCGCGACGCCCGGCGACCCGGCTGCGGTCTCGGAGATCCAGGCGCGCGCCGCGGCGCTCGGCGCCGGTCTCGAGCAGCGCCATCCCGCCTGGATCACCGACGCGAGCTTCGAGCTGCGGGCGCTGACCAGCGACCTCGTGATCGGCGCGGGGACGACCGAGGCGGTGAACGGGATCGACGGCACCCTGGCCAGCCCGGATGGGACCCTGACCCGCGCCGGCGAGCCGCTCGAGCGCGGCGACCAGTACTCGATCGTCTCCTACGTGCCCCAACCGACCCCGGGCCAGCTCCGCCGCGCGCCGGTCGCCGAATCGACGCGGCGCTTCGGCGGCTCGACCCTGCTGGGAGTGCCTCCGGCGACCCTCGGCGCCCCCACCGACCAACCGGTCTCGATGCCGCTCTGGGGGAAGCCGGATTCGGAGGCGACAGCGCGGCTGCTCGATTCCCCGTACGGCGAGACCTACCGGCTGGCGCGCGAATGGACGGCCGGCGCCCGCACTCCCTATGACGCGGTCCGGGCGATCGAGGGCAAACTGCGCGCGCGACTACGCCTACACACCGAGCGTGCCCGAGCACACCTACCCGCTCTCGTCCTTTCTGTTCACCGACGACGCCGGCTACTGCCAGCAGTTCGCCGGCACGATGGCGCTGATGCTGAGGATGGTCGGGATCCCGTCCCGCGTCGTCTCGGGGTTCGCGCCGGGCTCGCTCGACAAGACCACCGGGGTCTACGAGGTGCACGACTTCGACGCCCACTCCTGGGTCGAGGTCTACTTCCGGGGCATCGGCTGGGTCACGTTCGATCCCACCCCCGGCGCCGCTCCGGCCGCGTCGCAGCGGCTCGGCGGCGAGTTCGCCACCGCTTTCCGCGGCGCGGCCCCGAATCCGGTCGACGAGCAGGTCACCGTCGACGGTCGCGGCGGTGATCAGCAGGCCGGCGACCCGGCGGCGGTCGGCGAGCGGCGACGGTGGCCCCTGGGCCGCGATCGGCGCCGCCGCCCTACTCCTCCTCGGGATCGTGGCGCTCGGCGGCGCGACGGTCGCTTGGCGCCGCCGCCGCCGGCTGCTGGCCGGGGACCAGGCCGAGGCGCAGATCGCCGAGCTCCGCGCGGCCCTCGAGTCGCTCGGGTGGAAGCTCGGCCCGCGGACCACGCTGCTGGCGATCGAGCGGCGATCGACCGGAGCCGCGCGAAGCGGAATCCGCCGCTACGCGGCTTCGCTGCGCGAGCACCGCTACGGGGCGGCGCCGGGATCGCCGCCGGGGCCGCGCGAGCGCCGGGCCCTGCGCCGGTCGCTGGGCAGCGGCGGCGTCGTCGGCCGGCTGCGGGCGTTGACGGCGATCCCTCCCGGCGGGCCGGGCCGAACGTGACCGGAGCAATCGAATGACCGGAGCATGAATGACCGGAGCATCCGCCGCCGGCGGTTTCGGCGGCATCCTGGAGACGAGCCTCTATCACGCGGGCTCGCAGGCCGACGAGGTCGAGCGCTTCTACGTGGAGCTGCTCGGACTGCGGCCGGTCTCGCGCTGGCCCGGCGGGATCGCCCTGCGGGTCGGTGCGGGCGTGCTCCTGCTCTTCGACCGCGAGCTGCTCGCCGAGCGCGACGGACCGGTCTCCGAGCACGGCTCCACGGGCCCCGGACACGCCTGCCTGCTGGCCGCCGACAGCGCGACCTACGAGGCCTGGCGCGAACGGCTGTCGGTGGGCGGGATCGAGATCACCCACGAGCACGACTGGGCAGGCGGCCGGCGCTCCTTCTACTTCCGCGACCCGGCGGGCAACCTGCTCGAGATCGCCGACGGCGACCTGTGGCCCCGCTGAGGGCCGGGGTAGGATCGCGCCTCGATGGCGCGGCCGAGAGGAGGAAGCGCACGCCTCGTCGCGGCGGCGCTGACGGCGATCGGCGCGGCCGCGGCCACGGCCGCCTGGGCGACCGACACGGGCGAGCTCCCGAGCGTGCGCGTCGCGACGACCGGGAACGACTCCGAGCTGGTCAAGACGGTGCCGATCTCGCGGCGGCCCGGTGCCGAGGAGCGGGTCGTGATCTCGATGGGGCCTGGCGTCCTTCCCGATCTGGTCGCGGGCGATCGCCTGCGGGTGACCGCCGAGCTCCAGGTGACCAACAACTGCAACTTCAACAACCCGCGCTGCGTCGGACCCGTCTACCACTACGCGCCGATGGTGCGGGCGCGCCTCGTGCTCGGCGGCCGACGAGGACGCCACGAAGGGCCGGCGGACGCTCGCGTTGGCACCCGCCCAGCGCGAGACCTGCACTCAGAAGCGCCCCGACTACGAGCACCATTGCGTGCTCACGTTCACCGGCGGCGGGCTCACGATTCGCGATCCGGGACGCCTGCCGTGCGAGCTGGACCGGTGCCGGATCAACCTGGTTGCCGACGCCCATCACCCACGGGCCGGTGCGGGCGACCTCCTGATGGTGGGTGGGTTGCGGCCCAATGGCACGATCCCGCAGGACCGAGGGCGGATCAACGCGATCCGCCTCCGCGACACGACGGCAGCCGACTTCGAGACGAGCTCGAACGCCGACGCGCTGCACCGCAAGCTGCGCCCCGACCTCGAGCGCCTCGTCGTCTACTCCGAGCGCCTCGATCGGCTGCGCGCGGGCGAGCAGCTCGAGGTGCTCGCGTCGATGCGCACCGACGTCTCGCACCTGCGCTACGCGGTCCGCACGAGCGCCAGGTTGATCTTCGCCGATTCGCCGCATGCGACCCGCCAGGGCTCGTTCGTCAAGGGCGCACGCCGAGTACCGCGGCGAGATCTCCGAGAACAACGGCTCCAACTGCACCCAGGACGAGGGCACCTGCGTCTATCGCAAGGTCGGGGTGGCGGCGATGCGGCGCGACTCGGTGGACGCAGGCGACCGGCCGGTGCCGCTGTACGTCAACCTGGTCACCGTCCTCGGCCCGAAGGTGCGCCAGGCGCGTGCCGGCGACCGGATCCTGCTCCGGCGCCGCGGCGGGATCGAGGTCACCCGTTTCCCGGCCGAGCTCAACCGCTAGGCGACGGAGGTGTCCGACGTACGGGTACACCAGCACGTCGCCATCCCCGTGGCGCGGCGGCCCGCGGACGCACGGCGGGTAGTCTGGGGTTAAGGATCCGCCAATCAGCGAGAACGCCATGCGACCGCATGAGGAGTGGAGCAAGATGGGCAAGTACGCAGTCGTCAACCCGGCAACCGGCGAGACGGTCAAGGAGTATCCGGACATCTCGGACGAGGATCTCTCGGCGGCGATCGCCGCGGCGGAGGACGCCCACCGAAGCTGGGGGTTGAAGACTTCGGTCTCCGAGCGGGCCTCCCTGGTCGGCAGGGTGGCCGAGCTTCACACCGAGCGGCGGGAGATGCTGGCCGAGATCGCCGTGCGGGAGATGGGCAAGCCGATGGAGCAGGCCCTCGGCGAGGTGGACTTCTGCGCCGACATCTACGGCTACTACGCCGACAACGCGGAGGACTTCCTCAAGGACGAGCCGATCAAGCTGCTGGCGGGCGACGGCACGGCCCTGATCCGCCGGACGTCGGTCGGCCCCCTCCTGGGAATCATGCCCTGGAACTTTCCCTACTACCAGGTGGCCCGCTTCGCGGGGCCGAACCTCGTCGTGGGCAACACGATCCTGCTCAAGCCGGCGCACCAGTGCCCCGAGTCGGCCGAGGCGATTCAGACGATGTTCGCGGACGCCGGCTTCCCCGACGGCGCCTACCAGACCATCCTCGCCTCGAACGATCAGATCGCTGACGGTGATCGCCGATCCGCGAATCCGAGGTGTCTCGCTGACCGGCTCCGAGCGGGCCGGAGCCGCGGTCGCGGAGATCGCCGGGCGCAACCTGAAGAAGGTCGTGCTCGAGCTCGGCGGGTCCGATCCGTTCATCCTCCTGGGGGCCGAGGACCTGGAGGAAGCGGTCGAGGCAGCGGTCGCCGGCCGCCTCGACAACACCGGCCAGTCATGCAATGCCGCGAAGCGGTTCATCGTCGCCGACGAGCTCTACGACGATTTCCTCGAGAAGTTCACGGCCACGATGACTGCCGCCGAGCCAGGCGATCCGATGTCCGAGGACGCCGAGATGGGACCGCTGTCGTCAGCGAACGCCGCGGAGACGCTGCAGGATCAGCTCGATCGGGCGGTCGCCCAGGGCGCGGAGGTCGCCGCCGGTGGGGATCGAAAGGACAACTACTTCTCGAGCACCGTGCTCGTCGGAGTCACTCCGGAGAACGACGCCTACCGCGAGGAGTTCTTCGGGCCGGTCGCGAGCGTATTTCGGGTCGGCTCCGAGGAGGAAGCGATCGAACTGGCAAACGACACGCCGTTCGGACTCGGTTCGTACGTCTTCTCAGACGATCCGGAACAGGCCCTCCGGGTGGCGGACGGCCTCGAGACGGGGATGGTCTATGTCAACGGGGTGGGCGCCGACGGCGCCGAGCTGCCATTCGGCGGCGTCAAGCGATCGGGCTTCGGCAGGGAGCTCGGCCGATACGGCATCGAGGAGTTCGTCAACAAGAAGCTGATCCGCGTGCTGAAGTAGCTCGCGGAGACGTTCGAAGAGGACGGCGGGATGTCCACCGATCCGCACTCGTCCGCGCCGCCGACTGAACCGCCGAGCGGCCTGGCAGCGCGCGCGGCGCACTGGAGCGCCGAGCATCGCAAGCTCGCGATCTGGGGCTGGATCGCATTCGTGGTCATCGCCGTGATGGCGGGCAATGCGATCAGCAAGGAGGAGATCCACGGCGCCGACATGTTCAACGGCGAGTCGCACGACGCCGAGGACACGCTCTACGACGCCGGGATGAGGCCCAACGATGAGCTCGTGATCATCCAGAGCGAGTCGCTGACTTTCAAGGATCCGGAGTTCGCGGCCGCGATCGACCAAACGGTCGAGGAGCTGTCCGGGGCCCAGTACGTTCAGAACGTCACGTCGCCGCTGGACGAAGGGGGGTCAGTGTCCGAGGACGGTCGCACCGTCCTCGTCGACTTCGAGATCACCGGCGACGATCTCGAGGCACGGGATCGGCTCGTGCCGGCCGAGAACGCGGTCGCCGTGGTCAAGGCCGACCACCCCGACCTGCTGATCGAGCAGTTCGGCAACGTCAGCGCCAACAAGGAGCTCAACGACACCTTCACAAGTGACCTCGGGAAGGCGGAGCTGATCTCACTCCCGCTGACCCTGTTGATCCTTGTCTTCGCCTTCGGCTCGCTGGTCGCAGCAGGCGTGCCGCTACTGCTCGCGATCTCCTGCGTGATGGCGGCGCTGGCGCTGGTTTCGCTCCCGAGCCTGCTCTCCCCGGTCGACAGCAACGTCCAGTCAGTGATCCTGCTGATCGGGCTCGCGGTCGGCGTCGACTACTCGCTGTTCTATATCCGTCGCGAGCGTGAGGAGCGCGCCGCTGGGCGCGAGCCCCGAGCGGCACTCGACGTCGCCGCCGCGACCTCCGGGCGCGCCGTGCTGATCTCCGGCCTCACCGTGATCGTCGCGATGGCCGGGATGTTCCTCAGCGGCGACAAGACGTTCTTCTCCTTCGCCGAGGGAACGATCCTCGTCGTCGCGCTGGCGATGTTCGCCTCGCTGACGGTCCTGCCCGCGCTGCTCGCCTGGCTCGGAGACCGGATCGACAAGGGCCGGATCCCGTTCTTGGCGCGGCGTCAAGCGGCCGGGGAGTCGCGGTTTTGGTCGCCGATCATCGAGCGTGTGATGCGCCGTCCGTGGCTTTCGATCGCGATCGCCGGCGGCGGCCTCGTGCTGCTCGCGATCCCGGCGCTGAGCATGAAGATCGTGGTCTCCAGCACCGACGACCTGCCGCAGGATCTCCCTGTGATCCAGACCTACAACGTGGTCCGGGACGCCTTCCCGGCCGAGGGCGTCACCGCCGACGTGGTCGTCGAGGGAGACGACGTTCGGGAGGGAACCCAGGCGGCGGTGGGCATCGACCTGCTGGTGCGCAAAGCGGAGTCCTCCGACAAGGTGCTCCCTGGGACCGAGATCACCTACAACGACGATGGCACCGTGGCTCTGGTCGCGATCCCGACCGTCGGCACCGGCAACGATCAAGCGTCGTCGGACGCGCTGGAGGAGATCCGCGATGAGATCATCCCCGCCTCAATCGGCAGGATCGACGGCGTGATCGTCAACGTCAGCGGCCCGGCAGCCCAGTCTGTGGACTTCCGCAACCAGCTCGTCGACCGCCTGCCGCTGATCTTCGCCTTCGTCTTCGCGCTCGCTTTCCTGCTGATGCTGGTCACGTTCCGCTCGATCGTGATCCCGATCAAGGCGATCATCCTCAACCTGCTCTCGATCGGCGCGGCGTACGGAGTCCTGGTGTTGATCTTCCAGGACGGCCGGCTGGAGGGCGTGCTCGACTTCAGCTCGAACGGGGGGGTGACGTCGTGGCTACCGCTGTTCCTGTTCGTGATCCTGTTCGGGCTCTCGATGGACTATCACGTGTTCATCCTCTCTCGGGTGCGCGAGCTCTGGCGCGGAGGGCTGAGCACCGATGAGGCCGTGAGGCGGCATCTCGACCACGGCCGGGACCGTGACCAGCGCGGCCGCCGTGATGGTGTTCGTGTTCGCGGTTTTCATCACCCTGACCTTCCTTGACTTCAAGGAGATGGGCGTCGGCCTCGCGGTCGCCGTGCTGATCGACGCGACGATTGTCCGCGGCGTGCTCTTGCCGGCGTCGATGAAGGTGCTCGGCGATTGGAACTGGTATCTGCCGAAGTGGCTCGAGTGGATGCCGCACGTCCATGAGCCCGAGCTCGCGCCGCCGCCGTCGAAGCCGCCGGAGCCTGAGCCGGCGGCGGATCAGCGCGGCGACGGCGACGAGCCCGAGGCCCAGCCGGCCCCGGCCTGAGCGGCCCTTTCCTACCGGCGGCGGGCTGCCGCGGCCAGCGCGGGATTCGTCCACCCGGCGTCCGTCGGGTTGATCGTCGTCCCGGGCGCCACGACCTCGTCGATGCGGTCCAGGAGCGCGGTGTCGAGCCGCACGTCCGCGGCGCCAAGCTGGGACTCCAGCTGCTCCATCGTCCGCGGCCCGATGATCGCCGCCGTCACGGCCGGATGGCGGATGACGAACGCGAGCGCCATGTGGATCAACGACATGCCCGAGTCGTCCGCCAGTTGCGCAAGCGCGTCGGCGGCCTCGAGCTTGGCCTGATTGGCCGGAATCGAAAGGTCGTACCGCTGGGGGAGCATCGCCGAGCGCCGAGACGTCAGATCCTCGGCGCCCTTGCGCCAGTGACCCGACAGCCAGCCGCCGGCCAGCGGGCTCCACGGGATCACGCCCATCCCGAAGTCCTGGCAGGTCGGCAACACGTCGGCCTCGATGCCGCGAGCGAGGATCGAATACGGCGGCTGCTCGCAGACGAAGCGCTGGTGGCCCCGGTCACGGGCGACCCACTGGGCCTTGACGATCTGCGCCGCCGGATAGGTCGATGAGCCG
Source organism: uncultured Solirubrobacterales bacterium (assembly GCA_963758665.1). GTDB lineage: Bacteria > Actinomycetota > Thermoleophilia > Solirubrobacterales > 70-9 > WHSW01. The sequence continues at coordinate 228,440 of CAVWWH010000004.1, forward strand.
ACGTATCGCACCTTGCCTTGGGCCACGAGGTCAGAGAGGGCGCCAAGCGTCTCATCGTGATCGGTCCAGGGGTCCCAGCGATGCACCTGGTAGAGGTCGATCCAGTCGGTCTGCAGGCGCTTTAGCGAGGCTTCGACCTCCCGGATGATCCAGCGCCGCGAGTTGCCCGCCTGATTGGGGTCGTCGCCCATCGCGCCGTGAAACTTCGTTGCGAGCACGACGTCGTCACGCCGCCCGCCGCTGAGCGCCTTGCCGACGATCTCCTCGGACTCCCCGCGCGAATACACGTCGGCGGTGTCGATGAAGTTGATCCCGGCATCCAGAGCCCGGTGGATGATGCGGATCCCCGCATCGTGGTCGGGCTCTCCCCACGCGCCGAACATCATCGCGCCCAGGCAGAGCGGACTCACGTGGACGCCGGTGCGTCCGAGCGTTCGCTGGTCCATAGCCCACAAGTTACTGTTGCCCTCGCGGGCTATCGCAACGCGGTCCCGGCCTCGCGCCTGGGGCAGCAGACTCCCGCTTCGCAGGCTGATGGCATTAGCGGGCCGTTTCGGGATGGAGCTAGCCGGGCTCCGAACCGGCGACCTCCTGATTGCGAAGCGGGGAGCCATCGGGCGTCACAACCCCGCGTTCTTGGCTATATCAAGCGGAGTGTGGTCCGTGCAGCCCCGAGCCTAAGCGCGTCGGATAGGCGTGGATGTCTGCGGATGTCGCTCGATTCGGGCACTAGAACGGGTTGGTGCCCAATCCTCGTGCACGAAAAGAGTTCCGCCATGGAAAGCGACTCTTGCGCGAGATACTGCGTAGGCGATGTCGCAGGAGAACGTCGAGCTGCTCAAGGACGCCTTCGCGGCGATCAACCGCAGTGACCTCAACAGGTTCCTGTCTCTGACCGATTCGGAGGTCGAGTTCCACTCCTTGATTGCGGAGTCGGAGGGCCAGACGTACCGGGGCCACGATGGGGTCAGGGAGTGGTGGGAACAGGTGAAGGGCTCGCTCGGAGGTCTCCGGTTCGAGGCGGAGGCGATTCGCACCGAGGGCGAGTGGGCAGTGGTAAAGGTCCTCGTCACCAGTCGAATGGGCGACGTCACCGTGCCACAAAGGATGTGGCAGGCCAGCCGCGCACGGAACGGGAAGGCGGTCTGGTGGAGCATGTATCGGACTGAGGGCGAGGCCCTCGAAGCCGCCGGACTCACGGAGTAGGTGATGTCGGGCGGCAACCCCGAGGCGGTTAGAGCCCTGTTCGCAGCGTTCGCCGTCCGAGACTCCGAGGCGGCAGCCGAGGTTCTGGACGCGAACGTGGAAATCCGCCCGGGGATAGTTGGCGGCCCGGAAGGGGCCGTCTACCGTGGTCCTGGTGGGATGCGGCAATTCTGGGCCGATGTCGATGCTGCATGGGCCGAGTTTCGGATCGCGACCGAAGAGTTCCGAGAGTTCGAGCGAGGAGTCCTGGTGACGGGGCGGACCTTCGCGGTCGGCAGGGAGAGTGGCGTCGAACTTGAGCAGCGTGCGGCGTGGATCGCTGAACTTCGCGAGGGCACGATCGTGAAGTTCCAGAGCTTCAGCACTGAGGCGGAGGCCCTCAAAGCCGCCGGACTACGGGAGGAGCGGTGAGGACGAGAAGCGGCATTCGCTCCATTGCGCATGGAAAGCGGCGGTCTGAGCTGTTCCTCCCCAGGGGGAGCGAGGAAGAGATCGGACTGGCCGGAGATAGGATCAACGCATGGAGGCGCGGTCGGATGAGCATGTGCTCGCGATGGAACGCGTTCTCCCGGCGCCGCCTCCGTCGGTCTTCACCGCTTTCACCGATCCAAACAAGCTGAGGAGGTGGTGGGGGCCTGAGGGATTCACGGTCGCCAGCCTGCGGTTCCAAGCGCAGGTGGGCGAGGACTACAGGATCGAGATGCAGCCGCCGGAGGGCGACGCCTTCTATCTGACCGGAGAGTTCCGCGAGGTCGATGCCCCGATTCGACTTGCGTACACCTTCGCCTGGGAACCCCCTGATCCTGATGATGTCGAGACGCTCGTCGCGCTGTCGTTCGCCGACCTCGGCGTCTCGACGGGGGTCGCATTTACCCAAGGACCGTTTAAGACCGAGGCCCGCCGGGTGCTTCACCGCGACGGTTGGACCGAGAGTTTCGACAAGCTCGAGCGACTCCTCTCGGTGCCGTGACCTGATCCGAACCCAGGCGCTCCCGCCATGGCCATGCCAGCACAAGGACGCCCGTCCACGCACTGGCTAGCAGCGCGGCACGCGGTTAGGTTGAGATCCGACCAACCACGGAGGTTCCATCATGGCGACATTCGCCGTCATCGCCGATCACCCGCCCGATCTCTGCCCGACTTCGAATGCTCAGACGCGGCAGATCATGAAGGAGGGTGCAGGCCAGATCCCGCAGCTCGCCGAGCAACTCGGCGTCAAGATCGTCACGCTGCGCGTCTTTGGCCCGGACCACATCATTCCTCGCGGTCGTCGAGGCGGACCACATTGATTCCGTCAGGGACTTTGCCTTGCAGAGCCGCCTCATGCAGTGGAACACGGTAAAGATCCACGCCACCTACTCGATGGAGGAGGCGCTCGGCCTGATCGACTCGGTGGAGCCCATCTTGTAGAGCACAAAGTCAGATCCGGGGAACGTCGCGTGACCGCGGCGGCCGAGCAGGCGAAGAACAACTAGTCGCGCGCCATGTCGGAAGAATCGCTTGCATGGAAACAGCGATACTTTCCCGGAAGGCTCATCCCGCGCGATACGTGCGCCAACGGCTCGCTAAATCGTGGCGGGGGTTAAGCAAGCTCTCTCTACCTACTTAGGTCACTTCAACAGGGGGCCGGGCAGCTCCGCTCGCGTTTCACTTGACCGAGAACGGCACCTCGGTGATCGTCTGGTTGCCACTCTTCTCGCGCGCCAGCACCTCGACCTTGGTCTCGGGCGCACCGGGCGTCAGCGCCTCGGCCGGAATGCCAACGCTCGTGACATCGGCATTGAGGTTTAGCGTCACGCGCTCCACCGGCTCCTGAAGCACGATCACCTGATAGCTGACGATGTCGACACCGTCCGGCTTCGTCACCGGGTCCCAGCTCACGGTGAGACTGTTGGCATTGACCTCCTCGCCCTTCGTCGGGCTGGTGACGCCCGGCCCCGCGGGGATCACGTGGGTAAGCCGATCAGAGCCGACGATCTTGCGGCCGTCGACGGTTCGCCCTGAACGTGTACTTGCCCGCCGGGAACCGCTTCTTGAACTTGCTCAACGGCACCTCGGAGACCTCGGGCTCTGCCGTTTCCCAGAAGAGCTCCGTGAGTCCCCAACCGGCAAGTCGCCCCTTGGTTCGAGCCTGCATCATCACCTTTCGCCCCTTCGGATCGTGGAGGGTGAACTTGTCCCACTCGTCGACGTCGGCAAGCAGTTGGAGTCCGATGTCTCCGTCCGTCGCGTTCGTCTCGATAAAGAGATCGTTGATCTCGTAGGGGATCGGCTTTGGCTTCGCAGGGTCGCTTGCGCCGCCGCCCGTCGCGGCGATCGCGCCGCCCGATGCCGCGAGGAGGCCGAGCGCGGCCAACGCGAAGAGCTTTCCCTTGGGCTTGGTGGACATCGTGCCTCCTGCCGTCGTCGGGTCGTCTTCCGAGGCGACCATAGGACGTTGAGGATGAAACGACGATGAAAGCCCCTACGGATGTCGCCCCGCGGCGCGGTGAGCTGCGGCCGAGTACGTTGCCCGAACAACCCGGGCCAACCCTACGCCGGCTGTCCCTTCGCGCGAGCAGCGATTGCACGGCAGGAGGTACCGCGCAACCGACCAGGCATGGAGCTAGCCGGGCTCGAACCGGCGACAGTCCTGATTGCCGGCCAGGGCCGCACCGAGCACCCACTTCGAGCAACGAGCGAGGCCGTAGGGTTTGCCCTCTCGTGGGCTCTTCTGAGAATGCCCGAACGCCCGACGAGTCGGCCGCTGTCGCCGTGGTGACCGACAGCACGACCTACCTGCCGCGTCCGCTGGTCAAGCGCTGGGCGATCCACGAGGTCAGCTTGTACGTGGGCTGGGAAGGCGATTTGCAACCCGAGCATCAGTACGGCGACCTCGATGCCTTCTATGCGCGACTGCGCAAGTCCCCCGTGTTGCCCACGACCTCGCAGCCCTCGGTGGGGGACTTTCTCGCCTGCTTCGAGCCGCTCGTCAGCTCGGGCCGCGACGTGGTCTCGGTGCACTTGGCCAGCGGCCTGTCGGGGACTTGCGAAAGTGCGGCCGAGGCAGCAAGGATCATGGCCGACGCGCGGCATCGCGGCCGCGTCGAGGTCGTCGATGGCCAGACCGGCGCCGGCGGCCTTGGCTGCGTCGTCATCGCCGCGGCCCGCGCGGCCGAGCGAGGCGCAGAGCTGAACGCCGTGGTAGACGCTGCGCGCCACGCTCGCGAGCGGCTCCAGATGTGGTTTTGCCTGGACACCCTCGAATACCTGCGTCGCGGCGGGCGGATCGGGGCGGCGCAGGCGATGCTTGGGACGGCGCTGAAGATCAAGCCGATTCTGACCTTCGGGAACGAGATCACCCCGGTCGGCCGCGTCCGAACGCGGCGCCGGGCGTTGGAGCGGATGGACGCTTACCTGGATGAGCTGCGCGACCGCGGCGCGACTGACTGGATCGTCCAGCATGCCCAGTCCGTCGAGGCCGCCGACCATCTGGTCGCCCACGGCACCGCGATCTTCGGCGGCGGGCCGCTGCTCTGCACACAGGTGGGCCCGGTACTCGGCGCCCACCTCGGCTCGGGACTGCTCGTCGGGGGCGTCGTCCGCGCTTGAGGCCGCTTGCCGGCAAGAGGCGAAGTCGTGTCATGAGCTCGCTCCCGCTTCGCGAACACCGGAAGCCAAGACGGTGTCGCGGCGAGGCAAGCGCCGCGAAGGAGCCGCCGCGCTGAGGACGATTCCGTGTCCGGCGGATCCTTTTGGGCACCGACGAGGGCACTCGATCGCCAGGGTTCAGGGCTTACGAACGAAGAAACCTCGCATTAGCGGGGGCTTCCCGATGGAGCTAGCCGGGCTCGAACCGGCGACCTCCTGATTGCGAAGCGGGGCGCTACGACAGGCCACGACGTCGCGTTTGTGGCTCTGTCAAGCGGAGCCCCGCCCGTGGAGCCGCGAATCGGGCGGGGTCGGATAGCCGTGGATGTGTGCGGATGTCGGTGGATTTGGGCACTAGAACCGGTTTGGTGCCCAATGGGATTCGGTGCTGCACTGCCGCTCTCACGCGAAAGCGCAAGCCCGGGGCGACGCTCGCTGCCGATTGTCAGAAGACCGTCGCAGAGTGCGAGTATCCGCGCACGGCAACCGATCGGAGGTACGACCTGATGGCTGATCCCAAGCGCGTCGTCGAGCGGCATGTTGAGGCATTCAACGGACGGGACGCGGACGCCGAGCCGTGGAGCGACGACGCCGACTTCGTCGCGCCGAACGCGTCGATGCACGGCCGCGAGGAGGTTCTCGGCTTCCTTGGTGTGTTCTGGGACGCGTTTCCGGACGGGCGTCTTGAGACCTCGCGCCTTCTCGCCGAAGGATCCGTCGTCGCTGCCGAGGGCCGGTTCATCGGCACGCACACCGGTGTCATGCGCACGCCGGAAGGCGACGTCGCGGCCACGGGACGACAGGTCGACTTCCGCTGGATGTCGAGTTACGAGGTTCGCGGCGACGAGCTGTCCTCGGAACATCTCTACTTCGATCAGGCCGAGCTGCTCGGCCAGCTCGGACTGATGCCGGCGACCTGAGCGCGCTCCTGCCTTGCGTGAAACGCAGAAGCTCCGGGTCTGGTGCTGGGAAGGAGCGGACGTCGCCGCGGCGTGGCGGTGCGCTGCGCTGCGGGCACACCCTCCACGAGGGAGCGGTAGGCCTCGACGATGACGCTGGTTTCGGACGGCCGAGTTAGAGCACGCTCGTGGCGCGCGGCACGCGGAAGCGGAGCATGGTGACGGCGCCCGACTGGGTGTTGCTCAATGGTTCGAGGTCGATCCTGCGGAGGGTCGGGGTCGAAAAGCGGACCCCGTCGCCCAAGAGCACCGGTAGGACATAGACCAGGATCTCGTCGACGAGCCCTCGCTGCAGGCACTGGCTGGCCAGGTCGGCGCCGAGGATCTCCAGGTTCTTACCGCCCGCGGCCCTGAGCGCCGTGGCGACGGCTTCCGCGATGTCACAGGTGAGGAATGTGACGTTCGGGTCCGGCTTGTCGGGAGGCTCGTGGGTGAGGACAAACTCGGCTCCGCCCTCGTAGGTGCGCTCCTCGTCGGCCATCTGCTTGCCAACCTCGTAGGTACCCCGGCCGATAAGCATCGCACCAGTGGCCGCCATCACTTCAGGGAATGCGTCCGCGGTCAGGAAATCGAAGATCCAGTCCATCGTGTGGCCGGGACCAGCGATGAAGCCGTCAAGCGACATCGCCCTGTTCACGACCACCTTGCCAGTGTCGGTGCTCATAACACGCGCTCCTTTCCAGAAGCATGGGGCCCGGGCTGAACGATAAGTCCGGGGCGATGGCTGGGCGAGGGCGAGACTGAGTGCGGCGAGGGCGATGCCGGTGGGGCGCCCTGGTGACCGGTCCGACGGCGCGCTCTCGCTTCGCGCGATCAGGAGCACCGTGCCCTGTAGCGGATCCACGCAGATGCAGGCGCGACCCCGCCGAAGCGGCGGGGTCGCCCCGTGGAGCGGTCAGCGGTCGATGGTGGCCATTTGCGCCTCTTCGTGGCGCTCGCCGGCGGCCGGAGTGAGGTCGTTCAGCCGTTCGATCTGCGCGGCGCTCAGCTCGAGCTGGTCGGCGGCGGTGTTCTCCTCGACCCGGGAGACGCGCTTGGTGCCGGGGATCGGGGCGACGTCGTCGCCCTGGGCGAGCAGCCAGGCCAGGGCCACCTGCGCCGGCGTCGCGTCCGCCTCTGAGGCAACGGCCTCGACCTCGTCGACGATCCGCAGGTTGCGGTCGAAGTTCTCGCCGGTGAAGCGCGGGTTGGTCTTGCGCCAGTCGTCGTCGGCGAGGTCCTCGGGGGAGCGGATCTGCCCGGTGAGGAAGCCGTGGCCGAGCGGCGAGTAGGGGACGAAGCCGATGCCCAGCTCGCGCAGGAGCGGGAGCAGCTCGGCCTCCGGGTCGCGGGTCCAGAGCGAGTACTCGGTCTGCAGCGCGGTGATCGGGTGGACGGCGTGGGCGCGGCGGATCGTCTCGGGACCGGCCTCGGACAGGCCGAGGTGCCGGACCTTGCCCTCGGCGACGAGCTCGGCCAGGGCGCCGACGGTGTCCTCGATCGGGGTGTTCGGGTCGACCCGGTGCTGGTAGTAGAGGTCGATGCGGTCGGTGTCGAGCCGCTCGAGAGAGCCCTCGACGGCGGTGCGGATGTTCGCCGGGCTGCTGTCGAGCACCCCGGGGCCGTCGCCGGCGTGTGAGACGAAGCCGAACTTCGTCGCCAGCACGATCTCGTCGCGTCGGCCCTGGATGGCGCGGCCGACGAGCTCCTCGTTGGCGTAGGGCCCGTAGATCTCGGCGGTGTCGACGTGGGTGACTCCCAGATCGAGCGCCCGGTGAATGGTGCGAATCGACTCGGTCTCGCTGCTGTTCGGGTCGAGGTAATAGCGCGGACATCCCCATTGCGCCGAGTCCGATGCGGGAGACGTCGAGTTCGCCGAGTGAGACGTGCTTCATGGTGTGCTCCGTTCTGTGGGTGCGGTCTGGGGACGACATCCAAGAAAGCACGTATCTGCGGCGGGTGAGAGTCCCTGTTGATGGGGGTACTGGCAGGGTCTCCCAGCGCAAGCAGGGCCGGGTTAGGCTGATCTCGTGGACGCCAAGAGCGAGATCCGGGAGTTCCTGACCTCCAGGCGAGCCAGGCTCACGCCAGACGAGGTCGGCCTGACGTCATACGGCCCCCGCCGCGTGCCGGGCCTGCGCCGGGAGGAGGTCGCGGTCCTCGCCGGCGTCAGCGTCCCCTATTACACGCGGCTCGAGCGCGGGAGCCTGAGCGGGGTTTCCGAAAGCGTTCTGGAGGCGCTGGCCCGCGCACTGCAGCTCGACGAGGCCGAGCGGGCGCATCTTTTTGACCTCGCCCGCGCGGCGCAGCCGACGACTCCGGCGCGCCGACGCCCGAGGAAGGAACGGATCCGGCCCAGCGTGCAGCGCATGCTCGACGCGATCACCGGAGCGCCGGCGGCCGTTCTCAACAGCCGCTTGGACATGCTGGCGACGAACACGCTCGCCCGGGGCCTGTTCTCGGAGCTCTACGTCGACCCGGTACGGCCAGTGAACAACGCCCGGTTCGTCTTCCTCAGCCCGCGCGCCCAGGACTTCTACGTCGACTGGGGGCGCGCCGCAGACGACACCGTCGCCATCCTCCGTACCGCGGCCGGCCGCGATCCGTACGACCGCGATCTGTCGGACCTTGTCGGCGAGCTCTCGACCCGCAGCGAGGAGTTCCGCACCCGCTGGGCCGCGCACAACGTCCGCATCCACCGCACCGGGACGAAGACGTTCCACCACCCTGTGATCGGCGAGCTCAGCCTGGCGTACGAGATGATGGATCTGTCCGCCGACAGCGGTCTCGCCCTCGTCGCCTACACCGCCGAGCCCGGCTCGAAGTCCGCCGAGGCACTCGCCCTCCTCGCGAGTTGGACCGCGACGATCGAGACGGCCCACGCGGCCGAGAGCGGAGCGAGCCTAAGCGCGCGGCTCTTCGGATCGCTCCCGCTTCGCGCGCGAGCGGCAGCGGCTTACTCGAGATTCCAGCCGAAATAGACCTCGGTGCGAGCGATCTTGTCGTCGTCGTCGAAGGTGAGGATCTCGGTGTTCCGACCCCTGCCGCCGCTGGAGATGTCGCTCTCGTAGGTGACGACCACCTCGTCGCCCGACTCAATCAGCCGGACGAACTCGAAGCGCTGGCGTCGGCCGGCGCCGGGCCAGCAGCGCTCGAAGAAGCCGTCACGGTCGAGCTGTGGATCCGGAGGGGCGGAGAAGAGGAAGCCATCGCTCAGGCGCTCCTCAAAGAAGCGTCGGTCGCCGGCTGCGAACGCGGCATAGGAGTCGCGAGCGATCTGCTTGCGGTCGGCCATCAGCAGCGAGTCTAGTTCCGCCCCGCATTCTTCTGTACGCGCGAGAAACCCTGCGTTAGCAGGGCGTTCTCCGATGGAGCTAGCCGGGCTCGAACCGGCGACCTCCTGATTGCGAAGCGGGGCGGCACTCGGAGCCGGGAAGCGGCGCTTGCGGCTCTATCAAGCGGAATCTGCCCGACGCGCTGGGAGCGCAGCCAACGTCGGATAGCCGTGGATTACCGTGGATGTCGTTGGATTTGGGCACTAGAACGCGTTAGTGCCCAATGGATCCGGTGCTCCCCTGCCGATTCCACGCGGGAGGAGAAGCGGCGGTCGCACCACTGGACGAATCGGGCTGGAGGCCCATACGGTTGTTGGGGCGTTCGCCGCGCGCTCAGACACAGCCCTCGACGTACTCGCGCGGGTCGAATGAGCTCAGCTTTCCTTCATCACCGAGTAGATCACCCGCTCCGCGATCTGCTGCACGGCCTCACCCAGCCGGGAGATGTGCCGGTAGAGCTCGCGCTTGGCGATTCGGTCGCGCTGATCCGGGTTCTCGAGCAGGGCCGCCATCCCCGCGTAATAGGCGCGCTCGAGCCTGTGCTGGGTCTCGATCGCAGCATTCGCGTGTGCGGTTGCCGTGTCGGGGTCGGAGGCCAGGTCGAAGATCGCGTGCTGAATCTCCCCCAGCGCCTGCGGAAGCATCGTCAGCATCTCGGCGATGGTCCCGTCCGGCCCCGTGCGCATGGCCTCGGCCTCGTTGACGAGGTCGCGGGCGCGGTTGAGCAGCCAGTCGATTCCCTGCGACAGCGCGTAGAGATCTTCGGGCTCGATCGGAGTGACGAAGGAGGTGGTCACGGCGCTGAGGGTCTCGCGCTTGGCCTCGTCGCCGCGGTGCTCGGACTCGCGTACCGCTTGGGCGGCGGATTCGTCGCCACCGCCCCAGTCCGCGAGTGCGTCCAAGCCGCGCAGCGTCTCGCTGATCTGTCGCCCCAGCAGTCCGAGCACGTCGGGCTCGTCGGGTAGGAACCAATGGTTTCGGGTCATCTCGCGCCCCGGGTCACAGTAGTTGCAGAAATCCAAATGCGGCGGCCGCGAGGACCGCGCTGATCGGCATCGTGATCAGCCAGGCGATGCCGATCTGTCGGACTATCGCCCAACGGACGTGGTGCCAGCGCCTTCGCCCTCCGCCGACGCCGACGACGGCCGAGGCAACGACCTGACTGGTCGAGGTGGGCGCACCGAGCAGGGAAGCGCCCAAGATCACGCCCGCGGATGCTGACTCGGTCGCCAGGCCGTCGACCGGCTTGACCCGGTAGATCCGCCTACCCACCGTGCGAATGATGCGCCATCCCCCGAGCGCCGTGCCGAGCGTCAAGGCGAGCGAGCAGGACACCGTCGCCCAGAGCGGCGCCGCAAGCGAGTCGATCTGCCCTGCGGCGAGCAGCAGGGCGGCGATCACGCCGACGGCCTTCTGGGCATCGTTGGCCCCGTGACTGAACGCCAGCGCCGCCGACATTGCCCATTGCCCGCCGTTGATCGGAGATCGGATGCGGGTCGTGGCGCGGCGCGCGAGACGGCGCAGCGCGCGGATCAGCAAGAAGGCGGAGAGCGCTCCCAGCAGCGGCGAGATCGCCAGCGCGACGAGGGTGCCGAGCACGCCCACCGGGTGCAGCCCGTCGAAACCGCCCCAGTTGACCGCACTGGCGCCAGCCTCGGCCAGGGCGGCCCCGATCAGGCCGCCGACGAGCGCGTGGCCGGAGGAGGACGGCAGTCCGAGACGCCAGGTGATCAGGTTCCAGGTCACTGCCCCCGCAAGGCCGGCACCGATCACCTCGGTGGTGGCGGCGGGCGAGACGGTGACGATGCCCCCGATCGTGTCGGCGACCGCGGCGCCGACGAACAAGGGGCCGAGCATGTTGAAAACGGAGGCGAGGATGATCGCCTGGAGCGGGCGCGCAGCCCGGGTGGCGACCAGGGTCGCGATCGAGTTCGCGGCGTCGTGAAGGCCGTTCGTCACCGCGAAGGCGATCACCAGCGCCACCGCGAACGCTAGCCCCGGGTCCATCGGGCGACTCTATCCCGCGCGCGACCTCATCCTGGGCGGCCGCTGGAGGTGGTGTGAGCGAGGAGTCGGCGCGGGGCTCGAGGCGTAGCGCGACCTCGCGATCTCTGTCGAGGCGCGGTCGCTTCGCGCGAGCAGCACCGGCCCTGCCACCCGCTATCCAGGACCGACGTCGTCCTCGCGGGCGGAGGCCCAAGCTCGCTTCGCCTCCTGCTCCATGCGCTGTAGGCGCTCGTAGTAGTCAGGAAATTCATTCATGTGCGCGAGCGCGATCTTGCCGGTGACAATCGGATCGTCTCCGGTCACGTCGGTTTGAGGGTCACGACTGCCGTGCTCGTACTCGACGTCCATGCCAGCGCGGAACTGCTCCAGGTCGAAGCGGTCCCAGTCCACACCGATTTGATCGCCGACCTCCCGTGCCTGCTCGGGGGTTGTATGCCGCTCTCCGGTCACCTACGACTCCTTTCCTGGGCTGCGGGCCGCTGGCATGATCGCAATTTGCGCGAGGCCAGCCGGTTCCGCGGAAAGCACGCTTATGCTCCGCGCGAAGAGGGGCAGCTGAATGCGGCGGTGCGCGGAATGCGCCGCCAAGAAGACGCCGCGCTGAGGACGGTTCCGTGTCCGGGCGGGTCCTTTTGGGCACCGACGGTGGCAGTCGAATCGCCAGGCGTCTCAGGCTTACGGGCGAAGAAACCCAGCGTTAGCGGGGCTTTCTATGATGGAGCTAGCCGGGCTCGAACCGGCGACCTCCTGATTGCGAAGCGGGGCGCTACAACAGGCCACGACGTTGCGATTGTGGCTCTGTCAAGCGGAGTCCCGTCCGTTCTACCTCGAATCCAGCCGCGACGGATGTCCGTGGATGCGTGCGGATGTCCGTGGATTTGGGCACCAGAACGCGTTTAGTGCCCAATGGATCCGCCGCTCCGCCGCCGCTTCCATGCGGATGCATGCGTCGCTGCCGGCCCTACCGCTCGCCGAGCGCCCGAGCGCCGGCGAGCGACTGGTCGCAGACGAAGCGGAAGTGGGCGAGCCAGAATCGGCGCATGACGCGATAGGCCGGCCCCTCTGCTACCTCCCAGGAACCGAACCGGGACGAGTCCGGTCCGAGTGGCTCGAACAGGTAGCTGTGATGGGCGTGAAAGCCGGGGGCGCTCACCTCCCAGGTGACCTTCCGTCGAGGGGCGCACTCGACGATCTTCGCCGCGGCCGGCATCCGGTACAGGTAGTGCCGCCTGATCGGCTTGAACGCCCAGTAGAGCGTTGCGCCCTCCTTCAGCTCGCCGCCGCCGACCCGCGCCCATGCGATGCACGGGTTCCAGTTGCGCCATGCGTGAACGTCGACGAAGGCATCCCAAATGCGCTCCACCGGGAGCGAAACCTGGGTGGTGCCCTCGATCGGGAGCTCGGGATCGTCAGTGACGATCTCGCTGGTCATGCGCGCAGTATCGCGTCAAGCGCCTCCGACCGCGACCTGTCGGCTCTTGAGCGCTGTCGCTCCGCGAGACGCGGGCGCGTCGCCGGCAGGGGCGGGTCAGGAGTCGCAGACGTGGCAGGCGAGGTTGGCGGCGTCGAATAGAGTCGCGCCGGCGATGAAGGCGGCGGTGATCTACGAGAATGGCAGCCCGGACGTGTTGCGCTACGAGGACGTCGCCGATCCGGAGTGCCCCGACGGCTGCGTGGTGATCGACGTCGAGGCAATCAGCATCGAGGGCGGGGACCTGCTGGCCCGGGCAGGGTCACCGCCGCCGTCGGTTCCCCACATCGTCGGCTACCTCGCCGCGGGCACGGTGGCCGAGGTCGGCGCCGGCGTCGAGGACCGCGCGGTCGGCGACCGGGTCGCGACCCTGAACATGGCGGGCTCGCACGCCTCCAAGCGCGCCGTCCCGGCGATGATCACCTGGCCGATCCCCGATGGGTTGGACGCCGCCGTCGCGGCCTCCGTCCCGGTCGCGGTCGGCACCGCTCAGGAATGCCTGTTCACCGCCGGCAACCTCGAGGCCGGCCAGACCGTCCTGATCCAGGCCGGAGCCGGAGGCGTCGGCATGGCGGCGATCCAGCTCGCCAAGCAGGCCGGCGCCACCGTCCTCGCGACCGCTTCCAGCGACGAGAAGCTCGAGCGCCTGAAGGAGTTCGGCCTCGACCACGGGATCAACTACGCCACCGAGAACTTCGCCGAGCGAACCCGCGAGCTGACCGACGGCCGCGGCGCCAACCTGATCCTCGACTCCGTCGGCGGCGAGATCCTCACCAACAGCATCGGCGCACTCGCCTACCGCGGCACGCTCGTCAGCGTCGGGGTGGCGGGCCGCGCCGGCTCCGGGGTTGAGGCGAGGGAGCTATGGGCCCAGAACAACACCCTGCGCGGCGTCTTCCTCGGCGGCGCGATGCTGGCGGAACTCCCCCGCATCCACGCGATGATCGCCGACCTCTTCGAGCGGGTCGCGAGCGGCGAGATCCGCGTCGTGATCGACCGCACCTTCCCGCTCGCGGAGGCCGCCGCCGCACACGCCTACATCGAGAGCCGCCAGGCCTTCGGTCGCGTGGTGCTGACGCCGTAGCCTCGCCGACCGGGCTCGGGCTTACCCACGGCTTGGCAACGAGTCGTCGACCCGCTGCTGCTTCGCGCGAAGAGCGGGAGCCGAAACGTGTCCGTGCACGGAGAAGAGCTGCGAACAAGACGCCTCGCTAAGGACGATTCCGCGTCCGAGCGGGCCCTTTTGGGCACCGGCTGATCGCCCAGCGTCCCAGGCTGGCACGCGAGGAACCCCGCGTTAGCAGGGCTTTCCGAGATGGAGCTAGCCGGGCTCGAACCGGCGACCTCCTGATTGCGAACCAGGCGCTCTCCCAACTGAGCTATAGCCCCGAGTTCGGCCGAGTTTAGCCGCCGGAGGGCCGCGGCACGGCCGCCTCGGTCTCGGCGACCAGCGCCGCGACCAGGTCGGCAGCGGGGCCGCGGCGGATCATCGGCGCGCCCTGGCCGGCCAGCCGCATGACCGGTTCGAGCCGGTCACGTTCGAGCCCGGCCGCGCGCAGCTCCATCATCAGCATCGCCTGCACGGGATAGGGAGGGATCTCGGCGCCCGACCGCTCGACCTCCTCCACCCAGCGCGTTCGCACGGCACGCGCCGGCCGCCCCGTAAACGCCGCGGTGACGGTGGTGTCGCTGTCGGCGGAGTTCGCCAGCGAGTCGACGTAGGCGGCCGGGGCGCCGCTCTCGTCACAGCCGATGAACGCGGTCCCCATCTGCGCTCCGCTGGCACCGAGCGCGAACGCGGCGGCGATTCCGCGCCCGTCCATGATCCCCCCGCCGCGATCACCGGCAGCTCGACCCGGTCGACGACCTGCGGGACGAGCGCCATCGTCCCCACCTGCGCTGCGTCGAAGCTGCCTTCGAAGGTGCCCCGGTGGCCGCCGGCCTCGCTCCCCTGGGCGACGACGGCGTCGCAGCCGGCCTCCTCGAGCGTCGCGGCCTCCGCCGTCGTGGTCGCGGTGGCGATCACCGTCACCCCGGCCTGCTTGAGCGCGGCGAGCGCCTCGGCCGGCGGCGCGCCGAAGGTGATGCTGAACACGGCGGGCGGTTGCTCGAGCAGGCAGGCGAGCTGATCCTCGAACTCGGACGCGGGATGCGGCGGCACCGAGCCTGGGCCGAGCTCAAGCGACTCGCGCCACGGCCCCAGGCGCTCCAGCATCGCCTCGATCGCGGCGGGGGCCTCGGGCGTCTCCAGGGGAGCGAAGAGGTTGACCGCGAACGGCTCATCCGTCCGCCGCCGGACTTCGCCCAGTTGCTCGCGCAGCTGGTCGGGCGACAGCATCGCGGCGCCGAGCGATCCGAGGCCGCCGGCGTTCGACACCGCGGCGACCAGCGCCGGTGTGTTGACGCCCGCCATCGGCGCCTGGACCACCGGATAGCGGCAGCCGAGGAGACGGGAGAGCCGGGTGTCGAACCAGGCCACGATCTGAGCCTAGCCGCAGGTCGCCGAACCACGCGCGGCGCCAGGCCATCCGGTAAGACCAGTGGCGATGGTCGAGGCCGCGCCGACTTCCGAGCTGCCGCGTGAGTTTCAGTCGCGCGCGCTGCGCCGCCGCGGGCTGCAGGCGATCATCGCCCTCGCACTGCTGATCGCGTTCTTTCTCCTCGCGCCGGGACTGGGCGAGGTCCGTGACCTCCTGACGGGCGCGGACCCGGCCTGGTTGGCCCTGGCCGCCCTGCTCGAGGCCCTCTCGTTCGGCTCCTACGTGCTCATGTTCGGCCCGATCTTCTGCGCCGGGTTGAGTTGGCGGCGCAGCTGGCAGATCGGCGGCTCCGAGCTTGCGATGGGCTCGCTGGTACCGGCGAGCGGCGCCGGCGGCCTCGCCCTCGGAGCGTGGGTACTGCACCGCGGGGGTATGGCGGGCGATCGGATCGCACGGCGCTCGGTCGCCTTCTTTCTGATCAAGAGCTCGGTCAACTTCCTGGCCGTCGCCCTGCTCGGGTTCACGATGGCCCTCGGCGTCCTCGGCCCGGAGCTCTCACTCTGGCTGACCGCGTTTCCGGCCGCGGTGGCGGCGCTGGCGCTCGCCGGCGTCGTCGCGATCCCCCGGCTCGGGCCTGGCCGCTCGCCGGGGGCCGACGAGTCGCGGCTGCGGCGAGGGATCCACGCCGCTCGCCGGGCCTTGACCGAAGGCACCGCCGAGGCGTTGCAGATTCTGCGCTCGCGAAATCGCCGTGTGCTGGTCGGCGCCGTCGGATACTGGGTCTTCGACAACGCGGTGCTCTGGGCCACGTTTCATGCGTTTGGGGTCTCGCCGCCGCTGACCGTAGTCCTGATGGGCTATCTGATCGGCCAGCTCGGCGGGTTGCTCCCGATCCCGGGCGGCATCGGTGGCATCGACGGAGGCCTGATCGGGACGCTGATCGTCTACGGCGCGCCGGCCGCGGGAACGGCGGCGGCCGTACTTGCCTACCGCGTGATCTTGTTCTGGCTCCCCTTGGTGGTCGGCGGGATCGCCTTCGCCGCCCTGCGCCGCGACATGCCCCGTGGCGTCGAGCTGGCGAGCTGCGCGCCCGCGATCTCCGCCCAGACCGCTTGAGACCGCCAAAGTCGGCGTCGCCTGCCCCTCGGTGACTTTGCCGGCATGCGTTGCGCGGGTGAAGGATGGCTTCGCAACGGCCGATCTAAGCTGCTGCACGTGAGCTTTCGCCTCCGCCTGACGCTGTTCTTCCTGCTGATCGTCGTCCTGCCGATGGTCGCGCTGGCGGTGCTGGTCGTCCAGATCTCCGCCGACTCCGAGAGCGGCAAGGCCGACGCTCGCCTGAGCGCCGGGCTGCGAACGGCGACCACCGTCTACGAGCAGGCGCAGGCGGACTCGCGCCGAGTTGCCGGCGAGATCGCCGCGGACGTCGCCGCCGACCCGGCCGCGGTGGCGGCATTGGAGGGCGGCGACCGCGCCCAGCTTCGAGCGCTCGCGGACGAGCTCTCCACTGACGTGGTCGCCCTGCGGATCGCCAACGACTCCGGCGACGAGGTCACCGAGTCGCGGGCCCGGCCGGTGGCCGCCGCCTCGGTCGACCTGACGGTGGACGGGGGGACGATCGGGGCCGTCGCCGTCTCGACGATCAGCCCGAGCCGCCTGCTCGACCGGATCGAGCGGGCGACGGGCGACGACGCTGCGCTGGTGGGGCCCGACGGGCCGATCACCGGCACGGTCGCGATCGAGACCGGCGCACTGCCAGAGGGCGGCGACCCGGCGACGCTCGACGACGGCGAGGGCGAGCTCAGGGTGGCCGCCACCGAGCCGCTCGGCGACGAGGGCATCCGAGTCGCGCTCTTCGCTCCCGCCGGCGAAGAGAGCTTCCTCTCCTCGGAGCCGAAGGTGGCGATCGCGGTGATCCTCTTCCTCCTGCTTGCGCTGGCGGCGATCGGCCTGCTCCTGCGGGCCCTCAGCGGCCAGATCAAGGAGATGCTGACGGCCGCACGGAGAATCGGCGGCGGCGACTTCTCCGGCGAGGTCCCGGTCAGCGGCAACGATGAGTTCGCGGGACTGGCGAGCGAGTTCAACAAGATGAGCGACCGCCTCGCAGACCAGATGGACCAGTTGCGCCGCCAGCGGCTTGAGATCGAGAAGTCCGTACGCCGCATCGGCGAGGCCTTCGCCTCCGGACTCGACCGCCGTGCACTGCTCGCGATCCTGATCGAGACCGCGGTCGACACCTGCGAGGCCGACTACGGGCTGGTGGCGCTCAGCGGTCAGGTCGGCGACCAGGCCGACTACGGAGCGTCCACCAAGGCGGTCCAGGAGGCGGCGCTCGCGGCAGAGCGCGGGGCGCTCCGCGAGCCGGGCCCGGTGGAGGTCGAGCACGAAGGGGCATACGCGTTCGCCAGCTCGCTCGGCCGCATCGGCCAGACCGGGACCCCGGTCGGCGCGATGACGATCGCGCGCGCCGGGCGCCCGTTCAGCCCCACCGAGCGCGAGGTGTTCCTGTACCTCGTCGGCCAGGCGGCCGCCTCGGTCGAGAACGTGGCACTGCACGAGCTGGTCTCCGAGCAGGCGGTCACCGACGACCTGACGGGCCTGGCCAACAACCGGGCGTTTCGCGACCTGATCGAGAAGGAGGCTGCTCGCGCGCAGCGCTTCGGTCACGAGCTGGCGCTGCTGGTCCTCGACATCGACAACTTCAAGCGGGTGAACGACACCTACGGCCATCCGCAGGGCGACGCGGTGCTGAGGGCCATCGGCAGGATCCTCGCCGAGGAGTCGCGCGGAATCGACGTTCCCGCTCGCTACGGAGGCGAGGAGTTCGTGATCGCCCTGCCCGAGACCAGTATCCAGGGCGCGCTGGAGGTGGGCGAGCGAATTCGCGAGCGGATCGAGACGGAGCCGGTGCCGCTGGTCGAGGGCGGCGGCGAGATCTCGGTCACCGCGAGCCTCGGCCTCGCCACCCTCCCCGGATCGGCGGCGGAGGCGCGCGAGCTGTTCGCCCAGGCTGACGCGGCTCTCTACGAGGCGAAGGGGGCGGGCAAGAACCGGATCGTGGTCGCGCCGAGCACGATCCCCACCACCGTCGAGGTGGGCCGCCGCGCAACGGATCGGGCAGCGAAGGTTCCAGCCGCTCCGCGGCGAAAGTAGGCTTTCAACCGCCTCGGGCAGGCGTCCAGCGGGCGCCAACGCCCCGGCGACGCGGAGTAACCTTCGCTGACCGCTTAGCCATGGGAATTCTCGACGACGCGATCCGGGAGCACCTCGATCTGAAGCGCCGCCAGGGCGCCGAGGACAGCGAGCTGGCGCGTCTCGAGGACGAGGCGTTCGGACCGCCCAGCCGTCCCGGCGACCCGGACTTCCCGGCCGAGCGGACGGAGGCCGCGGCCGCGGTCGCCGAACCGGCCACGGGGGAGACCGCGGCGGACCCGGGAGCGTCGAGCGAGGCGCCGTCGGAGGAGCTCGGCGAGGCGCCGCCGACTCCTGAGCCGCAAGGCGAGCCGGCCACGCCTGCCCACGCGGAGGCATCCGGCGACCAGGCGGGCGACGGCCTCTTCGACCAGGACGGCAGCGAGCTCGACCTGGACCTGGACCTGGAGCTGGAGCTCGCCGACGAGCCGCAGCCGGAGGTACCCTCCGAGCCGGAGGCAGGCCCCGAGCCGCCGCGAGCCCCGGAGCCGGCGTCGGAGGAGCACAGCGCCGTTACCGAGACCGCCGATCAGCCTGCCGTGGACCCGGAGCCCGCGCCACCGCCGGCCGAGCCGCCGATCGAGTCGCTGGACACGGTCGAGCACCATTTCGAGGAGGCGATCGAGGACACCGGCGAGGCCGAGATCGTCGAGGGCGAGCTTGCCGACGAGCCCGAAGCCGGCCAGGAGGAGGACGAGGACGTGCTCGAGGAGACGCCGGAGTTCCTACGCGACGCCCCCGAGGACGACGAGCTCTGGTTCGAACAGGGCGAGCCCAAGGACTTCGATTTCTGAGGCGGCGCTAGCCGTCGCAGCTCGGCGTCCTAGGAACTGATGTAGCCGCGGGTGCGGGCGGCCTCGACGACGCGCTCGAGCCCGACCAGGTAGGAGGCCTCACGGAGGTCGAGCTTCTCCTCCTTGGCGCGGCCCGAGACCTCGCGGTAGGACCGGCGCATGATCGTCCCCAGCCGGTCGTTGACCTCGCGCTCCTCCCAGCGGAAGTGCTGGAGGTTCTGAACCCACTCGAAGTACGAGGCGACCACGCCCCCGGCGTTGGCCATCACGTCGGGGATGACGTAGACGTTCTTGTCGCGCAGGATCGCGTCGGCGGCGGGGGTCGTCGGGCTGTTGGCGCCCTCGACCAGCATCCTGCACTCCATCCGGTCGGCGTTGTGCTCGTGGATCATTCCGCCGAGCGCCGCGGGGATGAACACGTCGCAGGGGACGGCGATCAGGTCGTCGGGGTCGATCGCCTCGGTGCCCTCGAACTCGGTGATCAGGCCGCCCCTGGAGATGTGCTCGTGAAGCTCGTTGGCGTCGATGCCGGCGTCGCTGCGGATCGCCCCGTTGGCGTCGGATACGGCGACCATCTTGCCGCCGAGCTGCTGCATGATCCGTGCCGGCCCACGAGCCGACGTTGCCGTAGCCCTGGATCACGAAGCTGGTGTCGGCGGGGCTGAGGCCGAGCTGCGGCGCGGCCTCGCGGAACATGTACACGCACCCGCGCCCGGTGGCAGCTTCGCGCCCGTGCGACCCCTCGAGCGAGATCGGCTTGCCCGTGACGATCGCCGGCGTGTGGCCGTGGAGCTTGCCGTACTCGTCCATGAACCAGGCCATGGTCTGGGCGTTGGTGCCGACGTCGGGCGCCGGGATGTCGCGCGTGGGCCCGAGCACCTTCTCGATCTTGTCCATGAACGAGCGTGCGATCCGCTGCAGCTCACCCTGCTCGAGGTCGCCGGCGGGGCAGTTGACGCCGCCCTTCGCGCCGCCGTACGGGACTCCGGCGACCGCCGTCTTCCAGGTCATCAGCGAGGCCAGCGCTCGGACCTCGTCGATGTCGACCTCGGGGTGGAAGCGGATCCCGCCCTTGTACGGGCCGCGGGCGCCGTTGTGCTGGATCCGGTAGCCGGAGAAGACGTGGGTCTTGCCGTCGGCGAGCTGCACCGGGATCTGCACCGTGACCTCGCGGTAGGGGGTCCAGAAGACGACGCGGATGTCGTCGGGGAGCTGGAGCTGGTCGGCGGCGATCTCGAAGTAGTGGCGGACGATGTCGAGGTTCGAGACCTCGGCCGGGTGCGCCCTCTTGACCGTCTCCGAGGCTTCCTCTGTCTTCTCGGGCGACTTGTCCGGGTGCTCCCGCTCTCCGACCGCGACCGCTGTCTCGTCCTCAGCCATCCGCTCCTCCTCGAACGTGGAAGCGCGATCCTCGCACAACCCTCGCGGTGGTGGAACACGAACTTGTTGCCGCTCCCAGGATGACGCCACGCGCGCCTACAATCGGGCCTCTGGGGCCATAGCTCAGTTGGGAGAGCGCCTGCTTTGCAAGCAGGAGGTCGCCGGTTCGATTCCGGCTGGCTCCATCCCATGGCTGCCCCCGAGCGGGCGGTCCGCGAATCCGGCAATGTGTGCGGCATCGACGAGGCGACGGTCAAGGCGATGCTCGAGCAGCACTTCACCAGCGGCGACCCCGACCTCAATCACACGATGTACCACGACGATGCGGTGCTCGAGTTCCCGCAGTCCGGTGAGCGCTTCGTCGGCGTCGAGAATCTCCGCGAGTGGAGAAGTAGCTATCCAGCGTCGACGACGGTTGAGTTCCGGGAGATCAGGGGCAGAGCGGATCTGTGGGTCGCCGAGCTCTCGATCAGCTATGGCGAGGGTCCTTGGAGCTTCGGGGTGAGCATCCTCGAGTTTCGAGGAGACAAGATCGCCCGCGAGTCGATCTACGTCACCGAGGGCTGGGAGCCACCGGAGTGGCGAGCTGAGTGGCGCTCCGCGCCGTAACCCGCTACCCCGTCAGAGATTCAACCGCCGTTCTCCTCCGCAACACTCTGGGTGTGGAGACCGGTGCACGGCTGACCGACCCAGCGCCGAGGACGTTCTTCGGGGTGCCGAGCCTGCGCGACCTCGACGCTGCTCGATGCGCAAGTGGCCTTCCTCGGCGTCCCTTACGACGGCTGGCACGCCGCAGCCGGGGATCCCGACGGGCCAGCGGGCCGGGCCTGCGGCGGCCCGGGAGGCGACTGACGGCGCAGTTCTACTATCCGCGCTCGGCCGCCGCCGGGGACGATCAGGGCGCGCACGGCTGGTATGACGTCGAGGCCGATCGCGACTACCTGGCCGGCGTGACGATGGTCGACGTCGGCGACGTCGCTGATCCAGGGCTCGGACACCGAGCGCAAACTACGGGCGCATCACCGGCGCCGCACAGGGGATCGCCGAGCGCGGGGCGCTGATGGTGGCGATCGGCGGTGACCACTCGATCAGCTTCCCGCTCGGTCGTGGGATGGAGCCGCTCGGCGAAGTTCGACGTGGTCCACGTCGACGCGCACACCGACTTCCTCGACGAGCTGGATGGCGCGCGGCTCACCGGCGCAAGCCAGCTCCGCCGGCTCGCGGAGCTGCCGTTTGTCGGCACGGTGACGCGCGCTTGGGATTCGAAACTGGACCGCGCCGAGGTGGACGGGATGCGGGAGCTCGGGGGGACGGTGGGCGACGAGCCTCGATGTGCTGGAGCGCGGGGCCGACGAGGTGGTGCGCGAGACCGTCCCGGAGGCGCAGGCGCTGTATGTCTCGATCGACCTCGACGTGCTCGACTCCTCGGTCGCGCCCGGGCACTCGCTCCAGGAGCCGGGCGGACTCAGCTACCGGCAGCTGCGCACGATCTTGGTCGAAGTGGCGCGCCGCGGGCGCGTGATCGGCTTCGACGTGGTCGAGTTGAATCCGGCGCGCGACCCGTCCGGGGCCACGTCGCGGGTGGCGACCTGGGTCGTCACCCACTTTCTGAGCGAGATCTTCGACCGGCCGCGCTGATCGGGCCAGCCCCTCGCCCTGCCCTCGACCGCGCCGGACCCGCGGCCGGCTTGAGGCTAAGCAGCCGCGATCAGGTAGCGGACCTCGTCCTCGAGCCGGTAACGCGGCCCGCAAGGGTCTCCAGCGGTCGCAGCGCCTCGGCGAGCGCTTCGCGCACGGGCCTCCTCGCCCACCGCGCGAGCCGCCCGCACGAACGGCCGGGCGGCCAGGTAGCCGCACAGCATCGTTTCGAGGTCGGGGTACTCCTCGGCGAACTCGAGGTAACCGGCCAGCCTGGGCTCGAGACCCGCCTCGGTGGCTCGCGCCTCCAGCACGCCCTCCTCGTGGAGGCCCGGGCCATCGTCCTCCTCGGCCGGTGCGTCCGCCGGTCGCGGCGGCGCGAACCGGCGCAGCGAGGAGAACACGGTTGTGGACTGGCACCGTTCCGGCCGCCCGAACACCGTCACGGCGACGCTCGCTCCCGGCCGTGCGACACGCCTCGCGTCGCGCAGCGCGTTGACCATGTCGGCCGCGATGAAGAAGGAGTTGAAGCCGGTGACGACGTCGAACGAGTCGTCCGGCCACGGGAGGTCCTCCATCTCGCCGACCCGGAAGTCGCCGGTCGGGATGCGCTCACGCGGCGATCTCGACGAAGGCCGCGGTCGCGTCGATGCCGGCCACCTCGGCGCCGCGGTCGGCCACGATCCGGCTGAAGCGCCCGGCGCCGCAACCCACGTCGAGGACGCGGGTGCCACGCTGCGACCGGCGACGTGCTCGAGTATCGTGCCGGTAGAGCGGCACGCCCCAGCCGTTCCATCCCTCCATCACGTCCGCCCAATCGCGCGCCCGCTCACCCCAGAGGTCCGCCTGGATCGTGAGCGGTCCCGAGCCCTGCACGGTCACCCGACCATCTCGCAGCCGTAGGCAGGCGATCGCGGCCTGGTCGATGTCCGGCGGCGCCTCTGGACGGCGGTGGCAGCGGTGCGCTCACGCGCGGGCGCGCTCATCTGCATGCATCGCGCCCTCGAAGCCGCCGCGGGGTGAGGATGAACAGCATCCGGCAGCCGTCGTCGCCGACGCGTGTAGCTGTGCGGCACGTCACGCGGCCCGAAGGCGAAGTCCCCGGGCCTCGCTGCGAACGTCTTCCCCGCCGACCTCGAAGGTCGACCTCGCCCTCGAGGACCCAGAACCCCTCGTCCTCGAGGTGATGCACGTGAAGCGGGGCCTCCGCGCCGGGCGGCTCGGTGATCTCGACGATCGAGATCAGCCCGCCGGTATGGCGCCGCGGCGCCTGATCACCGCGAGGCAGCCGAACCACCAGCGTGCCTCGCCGCCATCGCGCGGGCACCGCCACGGGGTCGAATCGCCGGACGGGCACTCGTCGACTCATGGTCATCGTCTCTCCTTCGGGTCGGGTTGAGTCGTGCGATCAGCAGGCCCACCGCCCGCCGGCAACGGTCTCGCCGGCCCGTTCGGGGCGCACGCCTCGCGTGCGCAGCGCTCTGAACGTCGCGAGGTCGAAGAAAGCGCTCACGAGTCGAACGCTGCCGCGCGCCGGCGCGCTCGTCGACGAGGGCCGCGCGAACGAAGGCGGTGACGAGGTCGACGCAGGTAGGCCTCCCATTCGCGCATGCCCGGCCAGCTGTCGCTCCCGAACGTCGACCTCGATGTGCGGTCCACCGCGTTCATAGAAGTCGAACGAGCTCGATCGCCACGCGCTCCAAGCGCGCCTGAAGCGGCTGCGAGCCATCGACGATCTCGGCCGCCGACGCTGGGGACGCGGCGGCCGGACCCGGCTCCATCACCAAGGCGCCGCACGCGGGCAGCAGGTCATCCAGGGAGGGGAAGTGGGCGTACACCGTCGCGACCGAGACGTCGGCTTCGTCCGCGATCTGCTGCCACGAGGTGCCCGAAGACCCCGTTCTCCGCGTGGAGCTTCGCCGTCGCCTCGACGATTCGGTCCCGGGTCTGCTCGCGGGCCAGCGCCCGCTTGCTCATGTCGTACCTGCGCGGTGACAATCCGATAGAGCTTCTATCGGATTAATTGCGGTATGTCAATCCCGTCGGAGATCGACGCGGCGCGGGAGGCTGCGGGCGTTTAGAGCGCGAGCGCAGCCGTCGTAACCCGCGAGCGGTCCTTAGCCACCACCCGGACCGGCGCCCCGTGGCGCGGGGAGAGCGTGATCCCCTTGAGGACCACCGGGTCGGGCTCGGGCCGGACCGGCTCCAGCTCGACCCGCGCTGAGGATCACGCGAAGCACCTCCGCCATCTCGGCCTGGGCGAGGGCGGCCCCGATGCAGCGTCGGATGCCGCCGCCGAACGGGAGCCAGGTGTAGGCCTCGGCGCCGTCGTCGATGAAACGCTCGGGACGGAACCGGCCGGGCTCGGGATAGAGGTCCTCGCGGTGGTGGACGAGCGCGATCCCCGGATAGACCCGGATCCCCGCCGGCAGCTCCCAGCCGGCGACCGTGCGCGGCGCCTTCAGCGTCCGCTCGGTCGCGTCGATCACCGGGCGGATTCGCAGGGTCTCCGAGACGACGGCGTCCAGGTACTCGTCATCGTCACCGTCGAGCTCGTCGGTCAGCCGCGCCAGCACGGCGGGGTTGTGAAGCAGGAGATCGACGGCGAAGGCAAGCCCGGTCGAGGTCGTCTCGTGGCCGGCCGCGAGCATCGTCATCAGCTCGTCGCGCAGCTCGACCTCGGTCATCGCGCGCCCGTCCTCGTCGCGGGCGCGCAGGAGCAGCGAGAGCACGTCGGACCGTTGGTCGAGGTCGGGCTCGTCCCGCCGCCGAGCGATCTCCTCGTACAGGAGCGCGTCGGCCGCCTCCAACCGCCTGCCGATCCAGCCGCCCGGGCTCAGCCGCCCACGATCGCGTCGCAGGCTCTCCGGCATGAAGAACAGCACCTGGGTGTCGATCACCGCGAGCATCGCCCTTCGCAACCGCTCGACCCGCCAGGGCTCGTAGACGCCGAACACCGCCCGGCAGATGACCTCGAAGGTCAGGTTGCGCATCCGCTCGCGCAGCTCGAGCTCCGCGCCCACCTGCCAGCGGTCGACCTCCGCCCCGGCGACCTCGCGGATCATCGGTCGCATGCCGGTCAGCTCGGCGCCCTGGAACGGGGGCAGCAACAGCTTGCGCTGGCGCAGGTGCTCGGGGCCGTCGAGGACGAGCACCGAGTGATCGCCGAGCACGCCCGCCAGCGGCGCGTTCGCCTCGCCGGCGTGCAGGTCCGACTGATCGCCGGTGAACAGGTCGCGGATCGCATCCGGCTCGGCGACGTAGACCCCGGTGCCGAAGACGAGGAACCTGGTCGTGAACACGTTGCCGTAGCGCCGGCGCCAGGCGAGCAGCGTCTGCAAGGGACGCCGCCCGAAGCGCACCGTGTTGACGGCCGCGGGTGCTCTGGGACCGGGCGGCAGGGTCACGGATCGAGTATGACCGCCGGGCCGCGGTCGCGTACGCCCGGCGAATGCCCGAACCGTCCCGCAGCGGACGGCCTGCGGCGCCCGCGCACGGCTCGGGCGCGCCGCGCCAGCTCGCGGCCCGGCCTCATCCGCCCAATCAATCATCTAGCGCGGCGGGTTGCGAAGCGCGCCGATCAGCGGCAGCACGAGCAGCACGACGATCACGCCCGCGGCGACCGTGAACACGTCCACCCCGTGGTCGATCGCGACCGAGACGGTCATCGCCGCGAACAGGCCGACGAAGATCAGGCCGGCGACGAGCAGCGCTGTGCGGATGTCCGGGTCCACCGAGTCAGTACACCGGTTGCGAGCCCTCGGGGCCGATCGCGTCGCGGCCGTGGGCGAGTGGCCGCGCCGCCGCGGCGCCGAGAACGAGCCCGGCGACGAGGCCCCCGAGCGGGGGCTGGCCGACGTCGGGCACGGCCTGGAGGACGAACCACACCGTCGCCCAGACCACCACCGGGACCTCGACGAAGGTGACGAAGAACGGGATCAACACCCATGAGAGGATTCGGGCGCCTGGGTACAGCAACGCGTAGGCGCCGATCAGGCCCGCGATCGCCCCGGCCACGCCGACCGACGGCGCCGCCGTCTCGGCGTCGAGCAACTCCTGCGCGCCGGCGGCGCCGATCCCGGCAATCAGGAACAGGGCGGCGAAGCGGGGCCGGCCGAGCGCGTCCTCCAGGCTCTTCGCGAACAGCCAGAGGAAGAGCATGTTGACCGCGAGCTCGAGGATCCCGTCGCTGACGAACAACGAGGCGGCGGCAGCCAACGGCCACCAGGTTCCGCTCAGGTCCGGCTTCCAGCCCGCGGCGAAGAGCGCGGCGCTCGCCACGATCACCGCGACCGTGAGCAGCGGCAAGCGCGACGACGGCAGGTTGTCCTTGAGCGGGATCAGGGCAGTGCTTACGCCGCCGCGCGCTCGGCGACCTCGCGGGCCGACTCATCCGCGTGGTAGGAGCTGCGGACGAGCGGGCCCGAGGCAACCGACTCGAAACCCAGTTCGTACGCCGCGTCGCGGAGCCGGTCGAACTCGTCGGGGTGCCAGTAACGGACGACAGGCAGGTGCTTCTCGGTCGGGCGCAGGTACTGGCCGACGGTGAGGATCTGGACCCGGTGGGAGCGCAGGGCGCGGAAGGCCTCGACCATCTCGTCGAACTCCTCGCCGAGGCCGACCATCAGCCCCGACTTGGTCACCACCCGGTCGCCGCCCATCTCCTTGGCCAGCTTCAGCACCCTGCATGAGCGGGCGAAGTCCGAACCGCGCCGCGCGCGCGGGTAGAGCCGGGGGACGGTCTCGACGTTGTGGTTGAACACGTCCGGCCCCTCGTGGACGACCTTCGCCAGCGGCATCTCCTGGCCGCGGAAGTCGGGCGTCAGCACCTCGACCTTGCACTCGGGCGCCATCATCCGGATCGAGCGGATCACGCCGACGAACGCGCTCGCCCCGTAGTCGGGGAGGTCGTCGCGGTCGACCGAGGTGACGACGGCGTGGCGCAGCCCCATCCGCTTCACCTGGGTCGCCACCCGCAGCGGCTCGAGCGGGTCGTTCCACGTCGGCACGCCGGTCTGCACGTTGCAGAAGCCGCAGCGGCGGGTGCAGACGTCGCCGAGGATCATGAAGGTCGCCGTGCCGCGCTCCCAGCACTCGCCGACGTTGGGGCAGTTGGCCTCCTCGCAGACCGTGTGCAGGTTGTCGGCCTCAATCGACCGCTTCAGCTTGCGATAGGTCGCTCCCCCCGGCGCCGGGACCTTCAGCCAGGGCGGCTTGCGCTCGCGAAAGGGCCGCCCGGCGATCCCCGTCGCCCCGCCCGGGTTGGCGCGCGATCGGGTCACGTGCAGCCGGTCGCCCGGCGGTCCCGGAGGCGAAGCGGTTGCGGGTTTCGCTGGAGCGGTCACACCGGTTCCAACGTTAGTGGCCCGAGAACCTCGTCCGCCT
The DNA here is from genome assembly GCA_963758665.1 of uncultured Solirubrobacterales bacterium. Taxonomy (GTDB): domain Bacteria; phylum Actinomycetota; class Thermoleophilia; order Solirubrobacterales; family 70-9; genus WHSW01. The sequence continues at coordinate 255,896 of CAVWWH010000004.1, forward strand.
GCCTCTCGACCGGCTCGCGGTCGTAACTCTCGCCGAGCCGTTGGGCGAGCGTGGTCGCGACCTCGGCGACGTCCTGCTCGGCGCCGAGCTCACGGGTGAGCGAGGTCATCCGGCAGGCCTCGATCCCGCAGGGCACGACCCACTCGAACGGCTGCAGGTCGTTGGCGACGTTGATCGCCAGGCCGTGTGTGGTGATCCCGCGGCGGACGTGGATCCCGATCGAACCGATCTTGCGCGCGTCACCGGCGGGAGGCGGCTCGGTCCCGACCCAGACGCCGGTGAGCCCGTCGATCACTCCCGCCTCGACGCCCGCGTCACCGATCGCGGTGATCATCGCTCGCTCGAGCTGCCGCACGTACGCGTGCACGTCGTCGGGCCGCGCCAGCTCGCGCAGGCTGAGGATCGGATAGGCGACGAGTTGCCCCGGACCGTGATAGGTGACCTGCCCGCCGCGATCGGTGGCGACCACCTCGATCCCCTGCGTCCGGTACCAGTCCTCGCCCATTGGCAGCTCGGCCGCCGTCGCCCGCCTGCCCTTCGTGTAGACGGGAGGATGCTCGAGCATCAGCACGACGTCAGGGATCCGGCCCGCGCCCCGAGCCCGTTCCAATGTGGCCTGCGTCCGGCGAGCCTCCTCGTAGCCGACCAGGCCGGCCCGCAGGACCCATAGCTCTGCCATGCGCTCAGTCTCGCACGACCGCCCCGAGGCGCTCTCGGGCGCGTTCGCGCGCCGCCGCGAGCGGCGACACCCCGCGATCGGCGGCGGATTGCAGCACCGCCGCCAGCGTCCGCTCGATGCCCCCGGCCAGCGCCACCGCGCGCTCCTCCGAGTAGCCCTTGATCTCGCGGTAGACGTGGATCAGTCCGCCGGCGTTGGCGATGAAGTCCGGCGCGTAGAGGATTCCCCGTTCGCCGAGCAGATCGGCGAGCGACTCGTCGGCGAGCTGGTTGTTCGCCGACCCGCACACGACCTCGCAGCGCAGCCGCTTCGCGTTGGCCGCGGAGATCGCGCCGCCGAGGGCGCAGGGAGCAAGCACCTCGCACTCGACCTCCATCGCGTCGGTCGGGTCGATCCAGCGCGCCCCGAGCGTTGCCGCGAGCTCCCGCCGGTCGGCGACGATGTCGGAAACGCTGAGCTCGCAGCCGGCGGCGGCGAGGCGCTCGGCGAGCCGCGCGCCGACGTGCCCGAGCCCGACCACCGCGACCCTGCGCCCGGCGAGGTCGCGGCTGCCGAACCGTTGCCTGACGCAGGCGCGGATTGCGGCCTCGACGCCGATCGCCGTGAACGGGCTCGGGTCGCCGCTGCCGCCGCGCTCCGGTGGCAGGCCGGTCAGGTGGGCCGTGCGCTCACGGATCGCGACCAGGTCGGAGGGGGAGATGCCGACGTCCTCGGCGGTGATGTAGCGGCCGCCCAATGACTCCACCAGGTCGCCGAAATCGAGCAGCGCCGCCCGCCTCCGATCGCCGTCGAACCCCTCTGCGGGAGCGCAGACGACCCCCTTGCCGCCGCCGAGGTCGAGTCCCGCGGCTGCAGCCTTGTAGGTCATCCCGGAGGCGAGCCGGAGTGCGTCACGGGCTGCGTCGACCGTCGCCGGGTAGTGCCACATGCGCAACCCGCCGAGCGCGGGCCCGAGCGCGGTCGAGTGGATTGCGACCACGCAGTAGGCGCCGCTGCGCGCCCCGCGCCGGATCGCCAGCTCCTCGTGGTCGAACGGCACCGGCGCGATCGCCGGCCCGACATCCTCGGACCGCTCGAGCACGGCCGGCCCGGCGGAGCCATTCGTGCGGGTGCCGACGGCGACCGCCATCACTCGGCCTCCCATGATTCGAGTCGGTGCCTGATGCGCGAGAGGAAGCGCGCCGCTTCGGCCCCGTCGAGGGCGCGATGGTCCCACGACATCGGCAGGTAGGTCATCGGTCGGATCGCGATCGCATCCCCCCCCGGCCCGTCGACGACCACGGGCCGCTTGACGATGGCCTCGAGGTCGAGGATCGCGACCTGGGGCTGATTGATGATCGGCGTCGCGAGCACGGCCCCGAACTGGCCGGGATTGGTGATCGTGAACGTGCCGCCGTGGACCTCGTCCGGGTCGAGGCGCTTCGCGCGTGCCCGCTCGGCCAGGTCGCCGATCGCCGCCGCCATGCCCTCGAGGCTGAGGCGCTGCGCCTTCGGGATCACGGGCACGATCAGCCCCTGCTCGAGCGCGACCGCGATCCCGAGGTTGACGTCGTCGTGGTAGACGAGGTCGTCCCCCTCGACCGACGCGTTCAGGACCGGGTGGTGCGCCAGCGCCTCGACCGTCGCCTGCGCGACGAAGGCGAGGTAGGTGAGGCGCACTCCGCGCCGCTCCATCACCGGCTTCAGCTCGTTGCGGCGCGCAGCGACCCGTGACATGTCGACCTCGACGATCGTCGTGCAGTGGGCCGCGGTGCGCCTGCTCTCGAGCATGTGACGAGCGATCACCTGCCGCATCGGGCTCATCGGCTCGCGCCGCTCGGCCGTCGCCCCCGACCGCCGACTGTCGGCTGCGGACCCCTCGGCCGGCGTCGGTTCATCGGGGCGATACGGGGACTCCGTGTGCAGCACCGGCGCCGGCTTGGCGTCGCCGTTACCCGCCCGGGCCTCGGCGTAGGCGAGCACGTCCTTCTTGCGCACCCGCCCACCGATCCCGGTGCCCTCGACCTGGTCGAGATCGACGCCGTGCTTGTCCGCCACTCGGCGGACGACCGGCGAGTAGAACCCGGACCGGTCCGGCTCTCCCTCCGCGTTGCCGACTGCCGACCGTCGACTGCCGGCCTCCGCCTGCGGAGCCTCGCCCACCGACCGCCGACCGCCGACCGCCGACTCATCGGGATGTGCCTCGCCCGCCGCGCACCGGCGTCGATCTCGGCGATCGGCTCGCCGACCGCGACGCTCTCGCCGGGCTCGACCACCAGCCGCGCGATCCGGCCGCTCGCCGGTGAGGGGATCTCGACGTCGACCTTGTCGGTGGTCACGTCGGCGATCGTCTCGTCGGCCTCGACCCAATCGCCGGGCTGCTTGCGCCACTCGACGATCGTGCCCTCGGAGACCGAGATGCCCATCTTGGGCATCACGACCTGCACGACGGCCTCAGTACTTGAGGAGCTCATCGCACGCCTCCTTCATGTCCTCGAGCTGGGGCAGGATCGCCTGCTCCAGGGGCGGGCTGAACGGGATCGGGACGTCGGGAGCGGTGAGCCGCCGCACCGGCGCGTCGAGGTCCTCGAAGGCCTCGGCGGCGACCAGCGCGGCGACTTCCGCTCCTACCCCGCACGATTGCGTCGCCTCATGGGCGACCAGCACCTTGCCCGTCTTCCGCGCGCTCGCGAGGATCGCCTGGGTGTCGAGGGGACAGAGCGAGCGCAGGTCGATCACCTCGATCGACTCGTCGAGCGCCTCGGCGGCCTCGAGCGCCAGGTGGACGGCGGAGCCGTAGGCGATCACGGTGAGCTCCTCGCCCTCGCGGGCGACCCTCGCCTCGCCGAGCCCGACCATGTGCTCGCCCTCGGGCACGTCGCCCTTGACGTAGCGGTAGAGGCCCTTGTGCTCGAGATAGCAGACCGGATTGGGATCCCGGATCGCCGCCGCGAGCAGGCCCTTCGCGTCCGCGGCGGTTGCCGGCGCCACCACCTTCAGCCCAGGCGCCTGCAGGAACCATGCCTCCGGGTTCTGGGAGTGGAACGGCCCGCCCGAGAAGCCGCCGCCGGACGGGAGGCGGACGACCATCGGCACCGCGACGCTTTGGCGGTAGTGGAGTTTCGCCGCGACGTTGACGAGCTGGTCGAAGCCGCACGAGATGAAGTCGGCGAACTGCATCTCGCACACCGGCCGCAGCCCCTCGACCGCCGCGCCGACGGCGGTGCCGATGATTGCGTTCTCGGCGAGGGGCGCGTCGAGCACCCGGGTCGAGCCGAACTCCTCGACGAAGCCGTCGGTGACCTTGAACGCGCCACCGAAGGCGCCGATGTCCTGGCCCATGCAGAAGACCGTCGGGTCGCGCCGCATCTCCTCGCGCAGGCCATCGGAGATCGCCTCGAGGTAGGTCAGCTCGCGAACGGGTTGCTCGGTGCGAACGGGTTGCTCGGTGCTCGGTGCTCGGTGCTTGGCTGGGGCACTCATGCCGCCACCTCCTCGGCGCCGTCGCTCCAGTGCGTCCAGGGCGCCCGACCGTCGCCGAGCGGGGTGACGTCGTCGGCGAACACGCCCACCGCGGCGGTCGCCGGGTCCGGCATCTCCGAGGCCAGCGCCTTGCGCGCGCACTCGTCGACGTACGCCTTGACCTCGACGCGGATCGACTCGACTTCGTCGCCCGAGAAACCGTGCTCGGCGACGAGGCGCTCGCCATAACGCTCGATCGGGTCGCGCTGTGCCCACTCCTCGCGGAGGGCGGAAGGCACGTAGCGCATGTCGTCGTGGGCGCCGTGGCCGTGCATGCGCAGGGTCCGGCACTCGATCAGGGTCGGTCCGCCACCCTGGCGGGCGCGCTCGGCGGCGACCCGCGAGGCCTCGAACACCGCCTCGACGTCGTTGCCGTCGACCGTGGTCCCGGGGAAGCCGTAGGTTGCCGCCCGTTCGACCGGGTCGACGGCGAACTCGAGCTCGTTCGGCGTCGAGTAGGCAAAGCCGTTGTTCTCGAGCACGAACACGACCGGGAGCCGGTGGACCCCGGCGAAGTTCATCGCCTCGTGCCACTGGCCGTTGGCGGTTGAGCCCTCGCCGAAGTAGGTCATCGCGATCCGCGGCTCGCCGCGGAGCTTGAACGCGAGCGCCATCCCGGTCGCGACCAGCGCCATGTCGGGGAGCATCGAAACCATGCCGACGCAGCCGAGCTCGCGGTCGCCGAAGTGCATGTTGCCGTCCTTGCCCCGGGTGACCCCGTCGGCGCGGCCCATGTAATTGGCCAGGTAGCGGTCCGGGGTGACACCGCGAACGAGGTGCGCGCCAAGGTCGCGGTGCAGGATGCACATCCGGTCGCGCGGCCCGAGCACGTACGAGGACCCGACCGAGATCGCCTCCTGGCCGCACCCGTCGTAGAAGCTCCCAGGCACCTTTCCCTGCCGGTAGAGGGTGATCCCGCGCTCCTCGGCGGCGCGCATCATCGCCATGTAGCGCAACAGGTTGGCGCGGTCCTCGCGCCGCAGCGGGTCGGCGTCGCGCCCGCCGGCGGCGCCTCGGCGCTCGCTCAGCTGCTCGCGCGCGGGCTCGCTCGCGACGGCGCCATTGACTGGCTTCATCTCTCCGCCCTTCGTGTCTGGCCGATCCCTCGGGATCTCCTCGTCACCGGCCTGGCCTTCGCCGCTTTGGGATCTCCTCCGCGGCGCCTACGGACGACGGGTGCTCGGGGTTCCGCCCTCGCTCCCTATGTCTGGACCCGTTCGAGCTGCTGGCTCGTGCGAATCGCTACCACGAGTGTATTCCCGTTCGCCGACGTTTCAACCCCGCACCTTCGGCGGCGGTGATGTGTTCTCGGGTCGATGGGCAAGCCGCGAACTCGAGTGGGGCTGGTGGTCGCGCCGGTGATCGCCGCGGTCCTCGCGCTCCCGGCGGGCGCGCCCGCGGGCGATGCGTCGCAGGCGGACCTGAAGCTGACCAGCGCCGACAGCCCCGACCCGGTGGCCACCGGCGCCACCGTCACCTACGCGATCGAGGTTCGCAACGCCGGCCCGGCGGAGGCCCCCGAGCTGGCGATGACCGACAACCTGCCGGGTGGTACCAAGGTCGTCTCGGCCGATCCGTCCGCCGGCACCTGCAACCCGAACCCGAACAAGGTCGTCTGCCGCCTCGACGCGCTCGCCGTCGACGCGACCTGGTCCATCTCCATCGCCGCCACGGTGACCAAGAAGAAGGGCACGCTGACCAACGCCGCCTCGGTGCAGAGTGGGCTCCCCGACCCGCGGCCGGGCGACAACTCGGAGTCGGAGACGACGGCGATCGCGCCGCCCCCGGATCCGCCGAACTGCGAGGGCACGGATGGCACCGTCGTCGGCACCGAGGGCAACGATACGCTGACCGGGACCGACCACCGCGACGTGTTCGTCGCGCTCGGCGGCGACGACGTGGTCATCGGGCTTGGCGGCAACGACCTGATCTGCGGTGGCTCGGGCAACGACGACCTGCGCGGGATGGCTGACGCCGACGTGCTGCGCGGGAAGTCCGGCGACGACGTCGTCCGCGGCGGCGACGGGGGCGACGACGTGGGCGGCGGTGTCGGTCGCGACCGGCTGTTCGGTGGCCTGCGTTCCGACCGGCTGCGCGGAGGCCCGGGGCGCGACCACTGCCAGGGCGGCTTCGGCGCCGACGTCAAGGAGAGCTGCTGAGCGGTCGGGAACGCTCGGCGCGGTCGCGCACCGAGCGCAGGATGGAGCGCGTCGCCAGCACGTGCCCGCGCGTGCCGATCACCAGCGTCCGGTAGATCCTCCCGCGGCGTCCCTGGAACTCGGCGCGGGTCTCGGCGCGCAGGCGAATCGGGCCGGCGGCCGTCTCGTCGATCCGGAAGATCAGCGCGTAGCGGGCGAAGCGATGCTCGCCGATCAGCGCCAGCACGGCGGGCGCGACCGAGCGGGCGACGATGAACCCGGGGATCGTCGCGCCGATCTCGCCGGGCTCGCCGGCGGCCTCGCCCGGGGTGCAGCCGAGGCGCTTGGCGACCACGCGGCCACGACGGCTGTCGCCCGCGGCGGCGACGTAGGCGACCAGGGCCTCCCACGTGCGATCGGCCGTCGCGGCGACGTCGATCGAGTGCTCGTCCACGTACGGGAGCGACTCCAGCGGCAGGTCGATCAGCCGCTCGGGTATCGGACGACCTCCTAGAGGGCGAGCCCGAGCGGTTCGGTGAGCAACGCTCGCACCCGGCCGAGCAGCTCGGCGCCGTCGGCGCCGTAGAGGATCCGGTGGTCACAGGCGAGGGTGACGCCCATCAGCCGCGCGGTGACGACCTCGCTGTCGCGGACGACCGGGGTCTCGGTGATCGCCCCGACGGCGAGGATCGCCGCCTGGGGCTGGTTGATCACGGCATGGAAGTTGGAGATCCCGTACATGCCGAGGTTGGAGACGGTGAAGGTGCCGCCCGAGAGCTCCGGCGGCGTCACCGTGCCCTCGCGCACCCGCGCCGCCAGAGCCCGAGATTCGGTCGCGATCTGGCGCAGGCCCTTGAGGTCGGCGTCGAAGATCGTCGGGACGACGAGCGCGTCGCGGGCGGCGACCGCGATCCCGACGTTCACGCGCGAGTAGAGCTCCCACTTGCCGTCGCGATAGGCGCCGTTGGCGCGCGGGAACTCGCGCAGGGCGATCGCGCAGGCCTTGACCACCATGTCGTTGAACGACGGGACCACCTCGCCCTCGCCGGCGGCCGCCTTGATCGCGCTGCGCGCCTCCCAGGCGCGGGTCATGTCGATCTCGGCCTGGAGGTAGAAGTGGGGCGCGGTCGCCTTCGACTCCGCCATCCGCCGCGAGACGGTCTGCTGCAGCTTGCTCAGCTCGACCAGCTCGACCGAGCCCTTCGCGGTCTCCGGCCGCTCCGCGGCGCCTGCCGTGGGGGCGGCGGGCGCGGGGGCGGTGGCCGGCGCGGGGGCGGCGGCGGCGCCGGCGCCCCCCCGGCCCGCGCGCCCTCGACGTCCGCCTTGATGATCCGTCCGCCGGGGCCGGACCCGGTCAGCGAGCTCAGATCGACTCCCTTCTGCCTCGCGACCCGCCGCGCGAGCGGGCTCGCCTTCACCCTCCCATCCCCTTCAACAACAACGGGCTGGGTAGGGGAGGCCTCAGAGCTCGCCGGGGCGGGGGTGGCGGGGGCGTCGGCGGGGGAGCGGGGCGCGTCGGTCTCGGGGGGAGAGGGGGTGGGGACCTCCGACGGGGCCTCCGCAGCATGGACGCGAGGACCTGCCGGCGCAGCCGGCGGAGCCTGGACGGCGGAGCGCCCCGTCGCGGGATCCCCACCCCCTCGACCCTCACCCTCACCGCCGCTCGCACCCTCGTCGGCCGCACCGTCGCCGCCGCCACCGTCCCCGGACGGCGCCTCGCCCGCCTCGCCAACGCGCGCAATCACCTCGCCGATCGGCAGCGTCTCGCCCTCCGGCGCGATGATCTCGATCAGGGTCCCCGCCGCGTCCGACTCGAACACCATGTTCGCCTTGTCGGTCTCGATCTCGACCAGCTCCTCGCCGAGCGCGACCTCGTCGCCGACCGCCTTCATCCACTTGAGCACCGTCCCCTCCTCCATCGAGTCGGACAGCCGCGGCATCACGATGTCGGTCGCCATCAGAGCGGCGCTCCCTCGGTGGTCGCCAGCGCGGCGCTGACCACGTGCTCGGCGTGCGGAATCGCCGACTGCTCGAGCCGCTTCGAGTAGGGCATCGGCACGTCGGCGCCCGTCACCCGCTGGATCGGCGCGTCGAGGTGGTCGAAGGCCTGCTCGGCCACCAGCGCGGCGATGTTGGCGCCGACGCCGCCGTGAGGCCAGCCCTCCTCGACGATCACCAGGCGGTTGGTCTTGCGGACCGAGTCGAGGATCGTGTCGAGGTCGAGCGGGCGCAGCGTTCGCGGGTCGATCACCTCGGCCTCGACCCCGTGGTCGTTGGCGAGCGTCTTTGCCGCCTGCTGGGCGATGTGGGCCATGCGCAGGATCCCGACGACGGTCACGTCCGTGCCCTGGCGGCGGACGGCTGCCTCGCCGAACCGAAGCACCTGGTCGTCCCCGTCGGGCACCTCGCCGCGGGCGCCGTAGAGGGTCTCGTGCTCGATGAAGATCACCGGGTTGTCGTCGCGGATCGCCGCCTTCAGCAGGCCCTTGCCGTCGGCCGGCGTCGACGGGCAGGCCACCAGCAGGCCGGGGATCTGCAGGAACATCGCCTCGAAGCTGTGCGAGTGGGTGGGCCCGAGCTGGTGCCCGCCGCCGCCCGGCATCCGGACGACCATCGGCACCCGCGCCTGGCCGTTGAACATGTAGGGGATCGCGGCGGCGTGGTTGATGATCTGATCGAAGGCGAGCAGCGCGAAGTTGACCGTCATCAGCTCGACCACGGGGCGCAGCCCGCCCATCGCCGAGCCGACGCCCATGCCGACGATCGTGTTCTCGGAGATCGGGGTGTCGCGAACCCGCTGCTCGCCGAATTCGTCGAGCAGGCCCTCGGTGACCTTGAACGCCCCCTGGAAGACGGCGACGTCCTCCCCCATGACGTAGACCGATTCGTCGCGGCGCATCTCCTCCGCCATCGCGTCGCGGAGCGCCTCTCTCATTCTCATCGCCGCCATCTACCAGGGCCCCTGCGTCTCGCCCTCGTCGTCCTCGGAGATGAACTCGTCGCGGTCCTCGAGCGCGTCGGACGCTTCGCGGTCGGCGAGCGCGTCGCCCTCGCCGCGCCCCGCGGTCGAGGCCGCCTGACCACCGTAGGCGGCGCCCGCCTCGGCGAGTCGCTTCGCCTCGCCGGCCAGCTCCTCGCGCTCGCGCTCGCCCGCGAACGGCTGCGGCGCCCGCTCGTCGACCGCGTACCAGCCGGGCACCAGGTCGCCGACCACGTAGAGGTGGTCGTAGAGGGTGTCGAGCGGCGGCTCGGGCGAGCCGTCGGCGAACTCGACCGCCGCCAGCACCCGCGCTTCGATCCGCTCGCGCATCTCGTCACGGGCCTCGCCGGCGAGGATCCCCTCGGCCTCGAGGCGATGGGCGAAGATCTCGATCGGGTCCTTCTTGCGCCACTCCTCGACCTCCTCCTTGGTCCGGTAGACCTCCGGGTCGGCGGCGGAGTGGCCGCGGAAGCGATAGGTGAACGCCTCGACCATCGTCGGCCTCCGCTCCTCGCGCGCGATCCTGATGTGCTCGGTGACCGTCTCGCGCATCGCCAGCACGTCCATGCCGTCGGCGCGGACCCCCGGCACGCCCAGCCCCTCGGCCTTCTTCGAGAAGTCGGTGACCGCCGAGTGGCGCTCGACCGAGGTCCCCATGCCGTAGAGGTTGTTCTCGAGGATGAAGACGACGGGGAGCCTCCAGAGCGCCGCCAGGTTCATGGTCTCGCCGAAGTTGCCGGTGTTCGAGGCGCCGTCGCCGAACATGCAGACGGTGACGTCGTCCGTGCCCTTGTAGTCGGAGGCGAGCGCGAGCCCGGCGGCCAGCGGCAGGTTGCCGCCGACGATCCCGTATCCGCCCATGAACCGCTTCTCGCCGTCGAACACGTGCATCGAGCCGCCGCGGCCGCCCGAGGTGCCGTCGACGCGCCCGAACAGCTCCGCCATCACCAGCTTCGGGTCGGTGCCGCGCGCGATCGCGTGGCCGTGGGTGCGATAGGTGCCGATCAGGTAATCGCCCGCCTCCATCGCCGAGGTGGTGCCGACGATCGTCGCCTCCTCGCCGATCGCGAGGTGCAGGAAGCCACCGGCCTTCGCCTTCTGGTACTGGCGCCCCGCCTCCTCCTCGAAGCGCCGGATCAGCGCCATGGTCTCGAGCAGCTCGAGCGCCGTCTCGGCTTCCGGCAACGAGCGGTGCGAGGTCGTCGCGCCGTCCGCCTGCGCCGTCTTCACCGTTTCCTCAGCCACCCAACCGCAACATAGCTCAACCACCGCGGGCGGCCGCCTCGGCCGCGCGCTCGAGCTGATCGTCGCCCCAGAAGACCTCGGTGCCGACGACGACTGCGGGGACGCCGACCACGCCGAGGTCGCCGGCGGCATCGGTGGCCTCGCGGAGGCGGCGCCTTGATCGCGTCACGCGCGATCGCGGTCTGCAGCGAGCGCGGGTGAAGCTCCGAGGCGGCCGCGGCGATATAGACGTTGTCGGGCTCGGAGAGGTCGCGCCCGGCGGCGAACGCCTGGCGAAAGGCGGCGAGCGAGAACGAGACCGCGCGGCCGAGCTGCTTGGCGAACGTCGCCGCGCGCATTGCGGTCAGCGTGTTGCCCGGGAACGGCTCGGGCCAGCGAATCGGCGGCAGGCCGTACGCCTGGGCGCGGCGCTCGACCTCGCGCATTCCCTCCTCGCGCCCGGGGCCGATCGCCCACGAGTCCCGGCCGAAGCGGCCGAAGAGCCCGCCGAGCAGGATCGGTTGCCACTCGGGCTGCTCGGCACCGGCCGCCTCGAAGGCGCTCGTGATCCGCTCGGCCGCGAGGTACGCGTAGGGAGAGCCGAGGTCGTAGTAGAAGGCGGAGCTCGCGCTCACGCCGTCGTCGGAGGCCAACGGGCCTACTGGTGGATCGCCCAGCCGTCGACGGCGCGGGCGGCGTCGAGGATCGCCTCGGAGATCGTCGGGTGCGCGTGGATGATCCGCGCCAGCTCCTGATATCCGCCCTCGAGCGCGATCGTGTCGACCACCTCGGCGATCATGTCGCAGGCGCGGTTGCCGACGATGTGAGCGCCGACGATCTCGCCGTACTCGGAGTCGACCACGAGCTTGACGACGCCGTCGCGGTCGTCGTAGACGGCCGACGCGCCGACGCCGCCGAGCTTCATCTTCGCGACCTTGATCTCCTTGCCGGCATCCTTCGCCGCCTGCTCCGTGAGGCCGACGCTCGCCACCTGCGGATGGCAGAACGTGGCGCCGGCGACCAGGTTGACGTCGATCGGATGGGTTGGCGCGCCGGCGATCGTCTCGGCCGCCACCACGCCCTCCTCCTGGGCCTTGTGGGCGAGCGCCGGCCCGCGCACGAGGTCGCCGATCGCGAATACCTTCTCGTTCGACGTCCGCCCGTACGGGTCGATCTCGACCTTGCCGCCGTCGCCGGTCTTGACTCCGGCCGCGTCCACCCCGAGGCCGTCGGTGTCCGGGGCGCGCCCGCCGGCGATCGCCACGTACTCGACCTCGATCGACTGGTCGCCGACCTTCGCCTTCACGGACTTCGAGCCCGCCTCGACCTCGGAGATCGGATCGCCGGTGAGCACGTTCATTCCCTGCTTCTTGAACACCCGCTCGACCACGCGGACGACGTCCTTGTCCTCGGCCGGCAGGATCTGCGGCAGCATCTCGACCAGCGTGACCTCGGTGCCGTAACGCACGTATGCGGAGGCGATCTCCGATCCCGACGCGCCCGCGCCGACCACCGCCATGGACTTCGGCAGCGAGGGCAGCGACCAGGCGCCCCAGGTGTCGACGATCCGCTCCGAGAACTCCACTCCGGGGATCGCGAGCGCGACGGAGCCGGTCGCGAGAATCACGGCTCCGGCCTCGTAGGTGGTCCCGTCGACGACCACGTTGGCGTCGGCGTCGAGCGCTCCCCTGCCCTCGATCAGCGTCACCTTGTTCTTGTCCCAGAGCATCTTCACGCCCCCGGAGAGCGTCTCGGAGACCTTCGTGCGCCGAGCGGCGAGGGCCTTCCAGTCGAGCGCCGCGCCCTTCACCGTCACCCCGAGCTCGGCAGAGCCCTGTGCGTGCTCGAAGATCTCCGCCGTGTGCAGCATCGTCTTCGCCGGGATGCAGGCGTAGTTGAGGCAGCGACCCCCGGGCTTGTCGGCCTCCACCACGGCCGTCCTCTTGCCGAGCTGGGCGGCGCGGATCGCGGCGTGATAGCCGCCTGGTCCGCCCCCGATCACGATCACGTCATAGGAATCGGCCATGCGGGCGACTCTATAAGGCGCCTCAACAGCGGCGCGGCTCGGCTTCGCCCTCTCGGGCTCCGCCTCACAGTAAGTAGGCGCCGCCGAAGCGCCGCGCCCCGGCTCGCCGCGATCAGTCGGCGCCGGGGGGCGCCGCCCCGGGGCGCTGGGGCATCTGGATCCGCGCCATCGCCCTGATCATGAAGTAGAAGAGCGCGCCCGCGCCGGCGAGCAACAGGGTCGTCCCGACCGCGGGCACCCACGAGCTCACCTGGACCAAGGCGAGCGAGCCGCCGATCAGGACGAGCACCAACAGCGCCTGGAAGCCGAGCACCGCCCAGTATCGGGCCCTCCACATCCCGTAGGCCATCGTCCCCATCAACGCCACCACCGCGATCACCGAGGCGATCGGCGCCGGGCCCTCGCCCTGCTGGATGCCGTCGCTACCGAATTGCTCGACCTCGACCCCGGCGGCGTAGCCGATCACGCTCGAGAGCGCGATCAGCGCCGAGATCACCGCGCCGATCGTGACCACGAGCGGGCGCTCGCCCTCGGCCAGCGGCTCGAGCTCGGCCCGGGCGGCCTCGTTCTTGGCCTCGCTGCGCGCCGCCATCGCCTCGCGCGCGGCGGCCTCGTCGGTCCGCCGCTCGGCGGCGCGGTCCTTACGCTTGCGCCGCTGGGCGCGCTTTCGCTCTCGACTCGCCATTCGTCTCACCCAGGCTAGATGAGGGACTTAGATCGCCGGCGCCGACTCGAGTGCCTCCCGCAGCGCCCGCGCCGCCGCCTGGGCATCGGCCGCATCGCGGATCGCTCGCACCACCACCACCCGGCGCGCCCCGGCGGCGAGCACCTCGCCGACGTTGGTCGTGTTGATGCCTCCGATCGCGAACCAGGCAATCTCATCGTCCGCCACCCGGGCGGCGTGCTCGATCAGCTCCAGCCCGGCCGCCGGTCGACCGTGCTTGGTCGGTGTCTCCCACACCGGCCCGGCACTGATCTGGTCGGGACGAGCCGCTCCCGTGGCGGCGAGCGCGGCGTCGAGTTGCTCGACCGAGTGGGTCGAGAGGCCGACCAGGGAGCCGGGGCCGGCGACCGCCCGGGCGGTGGCGACCGGCTCGTCGTCCTGGCCGACGTGGACCCCGTCGGCGTTGCACGCCTCGACCAGGTCGGGGCGGTCGTTGAGGAAGAACAACGCCCCGTGCTCGCGAGCCACCCGCGCGAACGGGCCGGCGAACGCGATCAGCTCCTCGGCGCAGCGCGGGGCCTTCTCGCGCATTTGGATCACGTCGACGCCGCCGCGGATCGCCGCGGTGAGCAGCGCCGCCGGGTCGGCGCCCGCGGGCTGGGCCTCACAGACGAAGTAGAGCCGCGAGCTCGCGAGCTCGCGGCGGCGGGCCGCGAGGAGGGCCTCGTCGAAGCTCTGGTGCAGGACGCCCTCGGCGATCAGCGCGCCCGCGAAGCGCGCCAGCCAGCCGCCGCGCGCGATCACCTCGATCCCGCTCGAGCGCCCCTCGATCGAGACCTCCGTCTCGATCGCGACGTGGTCGCGGCCGACGCTCCGCATCCGCGTCGGCTTCCAGGTCATGGCGCCGATCGGATCGCGGAACTCCGCGGTCGCGGCCCGAACCTGCTCGTGGCCACGCGCAACCCCCCGGAACGGGCCCTTCGACTTGCTGCGGTCGAGCACCACCCCCTCGTTCGTGAGCGCCAGGGCGGCGTCGAGGTCGCCGGCGCCGAAGGCGGCAAAGAACCGCTCGAGGGTCTCGTGTTTCGCCTCGCGCATCACGGGGAGTATCTTGAAAGGCAACGGGAGCCCTGACGAACTGGGCTGAGAGGGCGGCAACGGGGCCGCCGACCGTCTGAACCTGATCCGGGTAATGCCGGCGCAGGGAGATGCGAGGTCCACCCGCCCGGGACAAGGAGCAGCGCCCGTGGCAATCACAGCACAGAATTCCGCGACTCACGACGTGATCGTCGTCGGCGGCGGCGCGATCGGTCTCGCGTGCGCTTGGCGCGCGGCCGAGCGCGGGCTCGAGGTCGTCGTCCTCGAGCGCGAGCGCCCCGGTGCGGGCGCCTCCGGCGTCGCCGCCGGGATGCTCGCCCCGGTGGGTGAGGCGAGCTTCGGCGAGGACCGGCTGCTCGACCTCGCGCTCGCGTCTCATCGGCTTTGGCCGGACTTCGCCGCCGAGCTCGCCGAGGCGAGCGGGCGGGATGTTGGCTATCTGGGACTGGGCGCCCTCCACGTCGCCCTCGATCGTGACGAGGCCGACGAGCTGCGCCGCCGCTTCGAGCTGATGGCCTCGCGGGAGCTGGCGGCCGAATGGCTGACGCCCAGCGCGTGCCACGAGCTCGAGCCGGGGCTTGGCAGCGGCGGGCACGGCGGGGTCCACGCCCCGCACGAGGCCGCGGTCGACCCGAGGGCGCTGACGACGGCGCTCTCGGCCGCCCTCGAGCGCGGCGGCGGCTCGGTCGAGATCGCCGAGGTCACCGAAGCGCTGGTCGACGACGATCGGATCACCGGGGTGCGGACCGCCGACGGCACGCGCCGCCATGCTGCAGCGGTCGTGCTCGCCGCCGGCGCTTGGTCGGCGGCCGAGTGGCTGCCGCCGCCGGCGCGCCCGCCGATTCGCCCGGTAAAGGGCCAGATCCTCACCCTGCGTGGCCCGGCGAGCCGACCGGTGTGCCAGCGGATCGTGGTCTCGGAGCGGATCTACGCGGTTCCGCGCGCCGACGGGCGCCTCGTGGTCGGCGCCACGGTCGAGGAGCTGGGCTTCGACACCCGGGTGACGGCCGGCGGCGTCCATGAGCTGTTGCGCGAGGCATACCGAGCGCTGCCCGAGATCGCCGAGCTCGAGCTGGTCGAGGCGGTGGCGGGGTTGCGCCCGGCGACGCCCGACAACCTGCCGCTGATCGGGCCGGGGGCGGTCGAGGGGTTGGTGCTCGCGACCGGCCACCACCGCAACGGCATCCTGCTCGCGCCGCTGACCGCCGAGCGCGTCGCCGGAATGGTCGCCGACACCCCCGCCGAGGCGGTGGCCCGATGACGAGCAAGCCGCCTCACATCGAGCTCAACGGGGAGCGGGTCGACCTCGAGCCGCAGGCCACCGTCGCCGCGGTGGTCGAGCGCGTCGGTGCCGGGGGTCCGCGTCGCGGGGTCGCGGTCGCCGTCGACGGCGAGGTCGTCCCACGCAGCGAGTGGGAACGCAGGAGGCTCTCCGACGGCCAACTCGTCGAAGTGGTGGAGGCGATCCAGGGTGGCTGAGGGGATGCGGCCGGCAGCCGAGCCCAGCGGCCAGTCGGCAGTCGGCAGTCGGCAGTCGGCAGGCTGGGAACTGGGCGGCAGGACCTGGACCTCACGCCTGATCGTCGGCACGGGGGGCTTTCGCTCCCTCGATCAGATGGAGGCGGCGCTGATCGCGTCGGGCACCGAGATCGTCACCGTCGCCCTCCGGCGCGTCGATCCGGGCGCTCAGGGGTCGATCGTCGACTTGATCGAGCGGCTCGACCTCTTCTGTCTGCCGAACACGGCGGGGTGCTACACGGCCCGCGACGCCGTCCGCACCGCTCAGCTCGCCCGCGAGGCGTTCGAAACCAACTGGGTCAAGCTCGAGGTGATCGGCGACGATCGCACGCTGCTTCCCGACGCGCCGGAGCTGCTGTCGGCGGCCGAGACGCTGGTCGCCGACGGGTTCACGGTCCTCCCCTACACCAACGAGGATCCGATCCTCGCCCGCCGCCTCGAGGCCGCCGGCTGCGCCGCGGTGATGCCGCTGGGCTCGCCGATCGGCTCCGGGGCCGGGATCCGCAATCCCTACAACCTGCGCATCATCGTCGACTCGGCGTCCGTCCCGGTGGTCTGCGATGCCGGGATCGGCACCGCCTCCGACGCGGCGCTGGCGATGGAGCTCGGCTGCGACGGCGTGCTGCTGGCGAGCTCGGTGTCGCGGGCGGCCGACCCGGCGCGGATGGCGACGGCGATGCGCAAGGCGGTCGAGGCCGGGTACGCGGCCCGGGCCGCCGGCAGGATCCCGCGACGCCTGCACGCGGAGGCCTCGACCACCGACGAAGGGCTGCCCGCGTTCGAATAGGGGTTCGCGGGGCGCTCGTCGCGGGTAGCGTCGGACCATGGCAAAGCTCGTGCTCGGCCCCCTGCTGCGCTACGTCGGCGAGACCGAGGCCGTGATCTGGGTCGAGGCCGACGAGCCGTGCGAGGTGGAGGTGCTCGGCCATCGCGATCCGACCTTCTGCGTCGCCGGCCACCACTACGCACTGGTGATCGTCGAGGGCCTCGAGCCCGGTTCGGAGACCGAGTACGAGATCGCGCTTGACGGCAAGCGGCGGTGGCCCGAGGACGGCTCGGAGTTCCCGCCGAGCGTGATCCGGACCCTCGGCGGCGATGGGCCGCTGCTGCTGGCGTTCGGATCGTGCCGGGTCTCGCTGCCCCATCACGCCCCGTTCACCTACAACAAGGACGACCACCCCGACGGGCGCGAGTTCGACGCCCTCTACACGCTGACCGAGGAGATGAGGCGCGGAAAGCGATCCGATTGGCCGCAGGTCCTGGTGCTGCTCGGCGACCAGGTCTACGCGGACGAGGTCTCGCCCGAGACCCGCGCGTTCATCCGCAAGCGGCGGGATACCCGCAGGCCCCCGGGCGAGGAGGTCGCCGACTACGTCGAGTACACGCGCCTCTACCGGGAGTCATGGGAGGACCCGGCGATCCGGTGGCTGCTGTCGACCGTCTCCACGTCGATGGTGATCGACGATCACGACGTCCACGACGATTGGAACATCTCCGCCGCCTGGGTCGACGACATGCGCGAGCTCGACTGGTGGGCGGAGCGGGAGTGCGCGGCCGTCGTCTCCTACTGGATCTACCAGTACCTCGCCAATCTGTCGCCCGAGCTCCTGCGCGAGAGCGAGCTGTTCGCGAGCGTGCGGGACGCCGACGACGGCTGGGAGATCCTCCACGAGGTCGCCCGCAACGAGCGCGGGATCCTCGACGGCGCCCGCTGGAGCTATTGCCGCGACCTCGGTCGCACGCGCCTGATCGTGGTCGACTCCCGCTGCGGCCGGGTACTCGACGAGGACCGCCGCTCGATCCTCGACGACGGGGAGTGGGAGTGGCTTGAGGAGCAGCTACAGGGCGACTTCGACCATCTGCTGATCGGCACCTCGGACCCGGTGGTACTGGCCCCCGCCCTGCACCACGGCGAGCGCTGGGGGGAGGCCATCGCGACCGGCGCCTGGGGTTCCGCGGCGGCACGGGCTGGGGAGCGATTGCGCCGCGGCGCCGACTTCGACCACTGGGCGGCGTTCGGGGATTCGTTCGAGCGCCTGTTCGGGTTGCTGGCCCGGTCGGGGTCGGGCCACTACGGCGACCCGCCCGCTTCGATCACCTTGCTGTCGGGCGACGTCCACCACGCCTACCTGGCCGAGATGGCGTTCAAGCGCTCCGAGGGGGTGGTGAGCGCCATCCATCAGGCGGTCTGCTCGCCGTTTCGAAACGCGCTCTCGAAGCGCGAACGGCTGACGATCCGCGCCGGCAACTCGGGCGCCGGGACCGCCCTCACCCGGGCCCTGGCGCGGCTCGCCGGGGTGCCCGCCGACCCGGTGCGTTGGCGGCTGGTGGAGGGCCCGTGCTTCGACAACCAGGTGGCGACGATCGCGATCGACGGCCGCCGCGCGGACGTCCGCCTCGAGCGCACGATCGGCGACCCGGAGAGCGACGAGCGAGAGCTCGAGCGTTCCTTCGACCACCGGCTCGCCTGAGCACAGGTTCTCTACCTCGCTCGCGGCCGGGCGCTCGGGCGCCGCCTCTACCCGCGTCGCGCCCCGGCGCCGACGTGGACGACCCCCTCGAAGCCCTCGCGCTGGAGGATCGAGGCCGCGAGGCCGGAGCGCTTGCCGCCGCTGCAGACGGTCGCGATCGGCCGATCGGCGGGCAGCTCGCCGAGCCGCTGGGCGAGTTCGCCGTAGGGAATGTGGATCGCCCCGTCGATGTGGCCGGCGGCGAACTCGGAGGCGTCGCGCACGTCGAGCACCACCAGATCCTCCTCGGCCTCGCGCCGCGCGGCGAGCGCGTCGCGGTCGATCAGCTCGATCCGGCTCACCTCGCGGCCCTCCGAGCGCCAGGCGGTCATCCCGCCGGCGAGGAAGCCGCGCACCCGCAGGCCGACCGAGGCGAGGAGCTCGGCGGCGGCGAGCTCATAGCCGTCGGACGCGGCGACGACGAGCAGCTCGGCGTCGGCGGGGACGACCCGGGCGACCTTGGTCCCGAAGCCGGTGTCGTAGGCGGAGGCGCTGAGCGCTCCCGGGATGTGCGCCTCGTCGAACTGCTCGTTGGTGCGGGCGTCGACCACGCGGGCGCCGCCTTCGATGGCAACCTCGACCGCGCGCGGCGTCAGCGGCGTGGGCGCGCCGATCTGCTCGACCAGCGGGCCGCGATTGAGCTCGACCACCCGCTCCACGTTCGGCGGCCGATCGCCGAGCGAGCCGATCGCGTCGGCGACGAACTCGTCGGCGGTCTCGAACTCGAGTGCGTGGTTGTGGGCGAGCTCGAAGCCGATCGTCGACGAGGTCCGGTGATCGAGCCCGGAGCCCCCGCACAGCGAGCCGCCGAGGTGCCCGGGCCAGACCTCGACCTCACCGGGTAGGGGGAAGAGGCGCTCGTGCAGCGAGCGGTAGAGGTCGCGCGCGCCCTCCTCGGGCTCAATTGCGAGATCGGGCCGGGCGACGTCGCCGACGAACAGCGAGTCCCCGGTCAGCACGGCGACCGGATCACCGCCGCGCGTCCGGTCGCGGAGCAGGAACGAGGTGTGCTCGGGCCGGTGGCCGGCGGTCAGCATGGCCTCGATCTCGGTCGAGCCCAGCCGCAGGATCCAGCCGTCGTCGAAGGGCTCGTGAGGGTAGGCGGCGCCGGCCAGGCGGTGGATGTGGATCGTCGCGCCTGAGGCGTGAGCGAGTCGCCCGTGGCCCGAGACGTGGTCGGCGTGGTTGTGGGTCTCGAGCACGTGGTCGATTCGGACCCCGTGCAGCCGGGAAAGGTGTAGGTACGGTTCGATCTCCCACTGCGGGTCGATCACCGCGGCGACACCCTCGCGGACGTCGCCGACCAGGTAGGACGCACATCCGAGATCCTCGTGAATCACCTGTCTGAACAGCATCGCGGCCTCGACATCATCCCAGCGCCGGCCATTCCACGTTGCCGACAAACTTGGTAGACAATGTCCGGGATGCTGAACACGCCGGAACGCTCCTACATCGTCTGCGCGACCCCGCGCAGCGGCAGCACGCTCGTATGCCAGGCGCTCAAGGACACCGGCGTCGCCGGGCAGCCGGAGGAGTTCTTCGAGGCGCTTCGCCACTCCGGGCGCCCGCGCCGGCCAGAGGAGTACTTCGAGGGCGTCGACGACCGTTCGATCCTCGACCACCTCGGCGAACGGGGGATCGGGACCGAGCCGGAGCAGCGCTCGCCGCTGTGGAGCCGCGCGGCCTATGACCGTTACCTCGAGTGGGCATTCGAGGCCGGGACAACGCCCAACGGGGTCTTCGGCGCGAAGCTGATGTGGGGTTACTTCAATGACTTCGTCAGCCTGCTGCGAAACGTCCCCGCCTACAGCGGGCTGGCGCTGGCCGAGCTCCTGCCCGAGGTCTTTCCCGACCTCACGTTCGTTCGCGTCGTGCGCGCGAACAAGGTGCGCCAGGCGGTCTCGCTGTGGAAGGCGGTGCAGACCGCGACCTGGCGCCAGGATGACGCGGCAAGCGCCGGCGGAGTCTCCGATGCGGGGGCCGCGCCCTATAAGAGCTTTCTCGAGGACCATCGCCCGCAGCTGCGGTTTCACTACGGCGCGATCGAGCACCTGCTCGGCCAGATCCTGGTCGAGGAGGCGCACTGGGACGCTTTCTTCGAACACGCGAGAATCAAGCCGGTGCTCGTCCTCTACGAAAACTTCGCCGCCGACTACGAGATCTCGACCCGCAACGTGCTCGAGCGCTTGAACCTCGAGCTGCCGCCCGAGCGCGAGCTCGAGCCGCGGATGCGAAAGCAATCGGATGGCATCAACGACGACTGGACGCGCCGCTACGCGGATCTCAAGCTCGGCACCCAGTTCGACCTGGCCCCGGCCGCCGGAGCAGTCGTCGCGTGAGCGATCGGGCGGGCGAGGGCGCGACGCCGCCCAACATCCTCTACGTCCACTCACACGACACAGGGCGCTACGTGCAGCCCTACGGTATCAGGTGCCGACGCCCAACATTCAGCTGCTCGCCGACCAGGGGGTGTTGTTCCGGGAGGCGTTCTGCGCGATGCCGACCTGCTCCGGCAGTCGCGCCTGCCTCCTCACCGGGCAGGGAGGAGCCGGCAACGGGATGCTCGGCCTCGCCCATCGGGGGTGGAGGCTCAACGACTACAGCCACCACCTCGTTCACACGTTGCACGAGGCCGGCTACCGCACAACGCTGATCGGCGAGCAACACATCTCCGGCGACCCCGGGGTGATCGGCTACGACGAGGTGATCCCGATCGACAGCACCCACGCGCACGAGATCGCGCCGAAGGCGATCGAGATGCTGCGCACCGCGCGCGAGCCGTTCTTCGCCTCGGTCGGCTTCTTCGAGACCCACCGAGACTTCGCCGCCCCGACCTCGGTGCGCGACACGCTCTACTCGTTGCCGCCCCCGAACCTCCCGGACATGACCCGCACGCGTGAGGACATGGCGGCTTTCAAGGCCAGCGCTCGCTCGCTCGACCAGGGCATCGGCGCGGTCCTCAACGGGCTCCATTCGCACGGGCTCACCGAGCGCACGCTGATCATCTGCACGACCGACCACGGTCTCGCCTTCCCCGGCGCGAAGGCGACCCTGTACGACCGCGGGACCGGGGTGATGATGATCATGCGCGGCCCCGGCGGCTTCACCGGCGGCAAGGTGATCGACGCGCTGGTCACCCACCTGGACCTCTTCCCGACCCTCTGCGACCTGGTCGCGATCCCGCATCCCGAGTGGCTCGAGGGAAAGTCGCTGATGCCGCTGGTGCGCGGCGAAGCGCCGACGCTGCACGACGAGGTCTTCTCCGAGATGACGTACCACGCTGCGTACCAGCCTCAGCGCGCGGTCCGCACTACGGGCTGGAAGTACATCCGCCGCTTCGACGACTACCCGCACCCGGTGCTCGCCAACTGCGACGACTCGGCGACGAAGGAGGTCCTGGTCGAGGCCGGCTGGGGGGAGCAGACGGTTCCGGCGGAGGAGCTCTACGACCTCGTGCTCGACCCGAACGAGGGTCGCAACCTGGCCGCGGACCCGACCCATGAGGGTGTCCTAGCCGAGGCTCAGGTCGCGACTGGAGGAGTGGATGGCGCAGCGCGACGACCCGCTGCTGCGTGGCCCGGTCGAGCCGCCGCCGGGGGCGGCCGTCAACGACCGCGAGCAGGTCTCGCCGAACGAGCCGACCCTGGTCTTCACGCCGGATCCCACGGGCGCGACATCCAGGTGACGCAGAGCCACTCCTCCGGGCTCGGGTAGGCGAGGGCGTCGTCGTGGGGGCGGTGCTGGAAAGCGCTCAGCCCGCAGTTCAGCGTCCGCAGCTGCCACATGCGCGGCACCTGGGCGGGGCCGAAGCCGTCCCCGAGGAAGCAATGGACGAAGAGGAAGCGCAGGAAGATGCCGTGGGTGACCGCGAGCACGCGCTCCTGGGGGTGCTCGAGGAGGGCGCGCTTGAGCCGCTCGACGCGGGCGTAGACGGCGGCGAACGACTCGCCGCCCGGGCGGGGCGAAGCCTGGGGTCGGCCGGGTGCGCGGCCATCCATGCCGACCATCGCCGCAATCGCTGCTCCTCGCGGCTGAGCTCCCCATGTCCGTCGGCCTCGCGGAGCTCGCGGAGGTCGTCGACGATCTCGACCTCGAGCCCGAGCGCCTCGGCGAGCGGGGCCGCGGTCTCGGTCGCCCGGATCAGCGGGCTCGACCACACGCGGGTGATCGCGAGCTCGGTGAGCTGGCCCGCGGCGCGTCGCGCCTGCTCGCGGCCGAGCTCGGTCAGCCGATCGCCGGCGGAGTCGGGCAGGTCGCGTCCCGGCTCGGCGTTGGAGACCGACTCGCCGTGGCGGAGGAAGTGGACGAGCACGGGCGCCGGCCGGCTATTGCGAGGCCCACGCGTCGGGGTCCGTGGTCAGCTCGATGACGTCCTCGGGCAGCTCGCCGCCGATCAGGTCGGCGATCGTCACCCTCCCCAGGACCGAGCGGATCGAGGTCCGCAGCGCGACCCAGACGTATTGGAGCGGCTCGGCGAGCCCCTCGTACTCGAGCGTCTCGGGCCGGCTCGAGCGAACGCTCGCCAGCGGGCCCTCGACCGCGCGCATGACGTCGGCGACCGTGATCTCGCCCGGGTCGCGGCTGAGCCAGTAGCCGCCCTCCGAGCCGCGCTGGCTCTCGACCAGGCCGGCGTGGCGAAGCTCGGCCAGGATGCTCTCGAGGAACTTCGGCGGGATCGCCTGGGCGGCGACGACGGTGTCGCGCTTGACCGGCGCCCCGCCGCCGGCTGCCAGCTCGATCACGGCCCGGACCGCGTACTCGGCTTTCGCGGTCACGCGCATGCCCCGAATCTCTACCAGCCCGGCGCCGCCGAACCGCCGAACAGGTCTGCTACCCTGCCGCCCGTTCGGTATTCCTAAGTAACCCAATCAAGAAAGATGAGAAGGTACAGAAACGATGATTCGCTTCCTATCGAAGCCTCGTCGCGGCGGGGCCGCGAACGCGCACGTCCGCGGACGCGCGGCCCCGCGGCGGCGCCAGGATCGCGGCCGCCGGCGCGGCCAGCGCCCTACTCGCCCTCGGGGTCGCGGCCTGCGGCTCGGACGACTCCGAGCGACGGCGGCAGTAGCGGTGGCTCAGTCGACCTGGTCGCCTACTCGACCCCGGAGGAGGCGTACACCGAGGAGCCTCGAGCCCGGTTTCGACGCGACCTCGGACGGCGAGGGCGTCGAGTTCTCGAACTCGTTCGGCTCCTCGGGCGACCAGTCGCGGGCGGTCGAGGCCGGTCAGCCCGCCGACGTCGTTCACTTCTCGCTCGAGCCGGACATCACCCGTCTGGTCGATGCCGGCATGGTCGCCGACGACTGGAACCAGAACGAGTACAACGGCATCGTCGAGGACTCGGTCGTCGTCTTCGTCGTCCGGTCGGGCAACCCGGAGGACGATCCAGACCTGGGACGACCTGATCACCGGCGACGTCGAGGTGCTGACGCCGAACCCATTCACCTCCGGCGGCGCCCGCTGGAACCTGATGGCCGCCTACGGCAACAAGGTGCTGACCGAGGGCGCGTCCGAGGAGGAGGGGCTGGCGTACGTCCAGACCCTGCTCGAGAACGTCCCGGTTCAGGACGAGAGCGCCCGCGACTCGCTGGGGACGTTCCTCGGCGGCAAGGGCGACGTCCTGCTCGCCTACGAGAACGAGGCGATCGCCGCCCAGGACGCCGGCGAGGAAATCGAGTACGTCGTTCCGGACAGCACGCTGCTGATCGAGACCCCGATCGCGGCCACGACCGAGGCGGATGACTCGGCGCAGGCGTTCATCGACTACCTCTACACCGACGAGGCCCAGCAGCTCTGGGCCGACCGCGGCTACCGCCCGGTGGTCGAGTCCGTGCTCGAGGCGAACGCGGACAAGTTCCCGACTCCGGCCGACCTGTTCACGATCGCCGACCTCGGCGGCTGGGAAGAGGTCACGACCGAGTTCTTCGATCCGGAGAACGGTTCGATCGCGGAGATCGAGACGAACCTGGGGGTCGCGACGGAGTGACGTCAGGCCGTCGCAACCGCCAAGGCACCGGCGAGGCCGAGCCTGAGGCTCGGCCTCGCCGGCCCCGGGCTCACCCGCGGCCTCGTCGTCGCGTACCTGAGCCTGATCGTCCTGATCCCGCTCGCCGCGGTGGTCTCGAAGTCGTTCGAGGCCGGGCTCGCCTCGTTCTGGGACGACGTCACCTCGCCGCAGGCGCTCGCCGCGCTGAAGCTGACGCTGGGCGCATCGGTGATCGTGGTCGCGATCAACGCGGTCTTCGGGACGATCATCGCCTGGGTCCTCGTCCGCGACGAGTTCCCCGGCAAGCGGATCATCAACTCGCTGATCGACCTGCCGTTCGCGCTGCCGACGATCGTCGCCGGGATCACGCTGATCGCGCTCTACGGCGACAACGGCGTGCTCGGTCTCTCGGGCGTCGCGTTCACGCGCATCGGCGTCGTCATGGCGCTGCTGTTCGTGACCCTGCCGTTCGTGATCCGCTCGGTGCAGCCGGTGCTGATCGAGCTCGACAAGGACATGGAGGAGGCCGCCGCCTCGCTGGGCGCCGGGCCGCTGGCCACCTTCCGGCGGATCATCCTCCCCAACCTGCGCCCGGCGATCCTGTCCGGGATCGCGCTCGCCTTCGCCCGCTCGATCGGCGAGTTCGGCTCGCTGGTCCTGATCTCGGGCAACATCCCGTTCAAGACCGAGGTCGCCTCGGTGTTCATCTTCAGCCAGATCCAGAGCGATCGCGAGGTCACCGCGGCGGCCGTCTCGGTCGTCCTGCTGTTGATCGCGCTCCTGATCCTGATCGCGATCGGGTTCGTCTCCCGCAGGAGCCTGCGCCATGTCGGCTGAGGCCGCCGACGATCGAGCCGGGCCCGGTGCGGGCGTCGGCGCCGAAGTGGCAAGCTCGCCAAGTACGGGCTGCGCGGGGTCGCGCTCGGCTACCTGTTCGCGCTGCTGCTGATCCCGGTGGTCCTGATCTTCTTCAAGGCGTTCGAGGACGGCATCGCGCCACGCGTTCGAGGCGGTGACCACGCCCGAGGCGCTGCACGCCTTCTACCTGACGATGCTGATCGCGGGGATCGCGGTGCCGCTGAACACGGTCTTCGGGATCGCCTGCGCGCTCGTGCTCGTCCGCCACAACTTCCGCGGCAAGGCGATCCTCGAACGGCGATCATCGACCTGCCGTTCGCGGTCTCGCCGGTCGTCATCGGCCTCTCGCTGGTGCTCGTCTACGGCAGCGTCGACGGCTGGTTCGGCCCCTGGCTCGCCGAGCACGGGATCCGGGTGATCTTCTCGGTCCCGGGGATGGTGCTGGCGACGATCTTCGTCTCGCTGCCGTTCGTGGTGCGCGAGGTGGTGCCGGTGCTGCAGGAGATCGGCGACGACCAGGAGCAGGCGGCCGCGACGCTCGGCGCCAGCGGCTGGCAGACCTTCTGGCGGGTCACCCTGCCCGCGATCCGCTGGGGTGTCACCTACGGGGTGGTGCTCGCGACCGCGCGGGCGATCGGCGAGTTCGGCGCCGTCGCCGTCGTCTCGGGCAAGATCGAGGGCAAGACCGAGACGGCGACGCTGCTGGTGCGAGAAGCAGTACGAGCACTTCAACGTCGCCGGCGCCTATGCCGCCGCCCTCGTCCTCGCGGTGATGGCGCTGCTGGTCCTGCTGGGGATGAACCTGATCCAGCGGCGCGACAGACCGGCGAAACCCCCCAGCCAGATCGCCGTCGGCGATGCGGCTGCCTTACGGCGGAGCGAAGCGGAGCCGAGTCGCGGCGCTGTCGAGCCGCCTAATCCGAGCGGAAAGGAACACTGATGGGAATCACGGTTGAGAACGCGACCAAGCGGTTCGGCGACTTCGTCGCCCTCGACGAGGTCTCGATCGAGGTCGGCCGACGGTTCGCTGACCGCGCTGCTCGGGCCGAGCGGCAGCGGCAAGTCGACCCTGCTGCGGGTGATCGCCGGGCTCGAGGAGCCCGACTCCGGGCAGAGTGGTGATCTCGGGCCAGGACATGACCCACGTCCCGGTCCAGAACCGCAACGTCGGCTTCTGCTTCCAGCACTACGCCGCCTTCAAGCACATGACGGTCGGCAACAACGTCGCCTTCGGGCTCAGCATCCGCAAGCGGCCGAAGGCGGAGATCAAGCAGCGCGTGCACGAGCTGCTCTCGCTGGTCCAGCTCGAGGGGCTGATCGACCGCTACCCGTCGCAGCTCTCCGGCGGCCAGCGCCAGCGGATGGCGCTCGCGCGGGCGCTCGCGGTGGAGCCGAAGGTGCTGCTGCTCGACGAGCCGTTCGGGGCGCTCGACGCGCGCGTGCGCACCGAGCTGCGCCAGTGGCTGCGCCGCCTGCACGACGAGGTCCACGTGACGACGATCTTCGTCACCCACGATCAGGAGGAGGCGATGGACGTCGCCGAGCAGATCGTGGTCATGAACGAGGGCGCGCGTCGAGCAGGCCGGCAGCCCGACCGACCTCTACGACCATCCGGAGACCGAGTTCGTGATGAGCTTCGTCGGCACCGCGAACCGGATCGGCGAGTCCGCTGGTGCGGCCGCACGACGTCCAGATCTCCCACGTGCCGCGGTCGAGCTCCGAGGAGGCGATGATCGACCGGATCGTCCACCTCGGGTTCGAGGTCCGGATCGAGATGACGCTCGCCGACGAAAGTCCCGCTGATCGCTCAGCTGACCCGGGCGCAGGTCGAGGAGCTCGAGCTCGCCGACGGGCCAGATCGTCTACGTGACCCCGGCCCGGGCCCGCCGATTCGACGGGAACGGCGCCAGCCCGCGAACCGAGGAGCTCGCCCTCGCTTAGGGCGAGGGCGGGACGGCGATGACCCTGGCGGCGATCGTCGCGACGGCGATGCTGGCGCTCATGCTCGGGTTCGTCGGCATGGTGGTCTGGGCGACCTTGCGCCAGATCAACGGCGAGGCTCGCCGGGCAGCCGAGCGCGAGCGCTGAGCTCGGGTTCGCCGGGCGCGCCGATCGGCTCCGGCAGCGATCCCGCACCCACGTCGGCCAGCGTCACCGTTTCGAGCACCTCACGGATGCTCGCGCGGAGCGCCAGCCAGACCTGACGCAGCGGCTCGGCAGCGCCGCGATACTCGATCTCGTCGGCGGCCTCGCCGCGGACGGTCGCCAGCGGTCCCTCGACCGCGCGGATGATCTCGGCCAGGCTGACGTCGCCCGCGTCGCGGGCGAGCCAGTAGCCGCCGTCGGCTCCGCGCCGGCTGTGGACCAGCCCGTGGACCCGCAGCTCGCCGAGGATGTTCTCCAGGAAGCGGAGCGGAATCGCCTGCGCCGTCGCGAGCGCCTCGCCCTTCGCCGGTTTCGCCTCGGAGCTGCCCGAGGCCGTCAACTCCACCATCGCCCGGACGGCGTAGTCGGCTTTTGCGGAGACCCGCATCGAGCTGATCTTATGCGGGCTACGCTGTCGCGCGAGCAGCTCGCGAAGCCGTATGGGCCCCCTGGGACTCGAACCCAGATCTGACAGATTAAAAGTCTGCCGCACTAAACCAATTGTGCTAGAGGCCCCCGGGGGAGTTTGGCAGCCGCCCGAGCTCGCTTGGGCGGCCCGGCGCGCCGCGGGCCGCCGGTACGCTGCCGCCATGGAGGGGACCGCAAAACCCCCGCCCGCGGGCTGGTATCCCGATCCCGACGACGGAGCGCTGCAGCGGTTCTGGAACGGGTCGCGGTGGACGAACAGCCGCATGCCGATGAGCGTCGGCGTGCCCCTCGAGACCGAGCCCAGGGTCAGCGAGCCGCTCCCGCTCGAGCCGGCGATCGGGCGGACCGGCCTGCCGGCCGCGGCCTGGTACGCCGACCCCGAGAACCCGGAGGGGATGCGCTACTGGGACGGGTCGCGGTGGACCGAGCACCGCACCGACTACCGCGCCGAGCCGGCGAAGCCGAAGGCGAGCGAGGGGATGGTCGTGGCCGGCTACATCCTCGCGTTTCTGTTCCCGATCGCCGGCGTCGTCATCGGCGCGATGCTGATGGGGCGCGGCAACCGCCACGGGCCCTGGATCTTGGGGCTGTCGGTGGTGCTCTTGGTGGTGCCGTTCCTGGTAGTCGAGCTGGGGGACAGCTGAACGGAGGGAAGGTCGGCGATCACCCGTCGGCCGCCAGCGGATAGGGGCGGAGCTCGTCGGCGACCACCCGTCCGCGGATCTCGACCCGGCCGTCGGCGAGCGGGACCGCGACGATCACCGATCCCCGTCCCTGACGGATCTCGATCTCGCGGCCGAGCTGCGCGCAAAGACGCATTGCCGCCGAGCCGGTGGCCTCGTCCTCGTCGACACCGGCCGCGGGCACGAAGACGCGCTCGCGGATCAACCCGCGCGCCTCGTCGAGCCATGCCCAGGCCCCGACCAACCCGTAGCCCGGCGGCGGCCCGTCGAGAGCGTCGACCTCGGCGGGCGACCCGAGCCGAGCGAATTCGAACGGCGGTGCCCAGTCGGGGTTGGCGGCGACGCAGGTGAGCTCGCCGTCGAAGCGAACCGCCACCTCCCCCGCCGGCGGGCGGAGGGCGCTCGGCCGGTGCCCGCGCTCGCGCAGCAGCCATGCCGTGCCGACCAGCGGGTGTCCGGCGAGGGGCAGCTCGACCGTCGGCGTGAACAGCCGCAGCTCGGCGCGCTCGAGGTCGTCGACGAACACGGTCTCCGAGAAGCCGAGGTCGCGCGCGATCGCCTGGCGCCGATCGTGAGGCACCTGTGCGCCGTCGAGGAACACGCCGAGTGGGTTTCCCGCCGTGCGGTCCGGGGCGCAGAAGACCCGCAGGACGTCGAGCCGCGAGCTCGCGGCGAGCTCCATCAGTGGCGAAAGTGGCGACGGCCGGTGAGCACCATCGCCGCGCCGGCCTCGTCGCAGGCGGCGATCACCTCGGCGTCGCGTTTCGAGCCTCCGGGCTGGATCAGCGCCGTCGCCCCGGCGCGGATCGCCGCCTCGGGGCCGTCCGGGAACGGGTAGAAGGCGTCGGAGGCCACCACCGAGCCCGCCATAACGGCGGCCGCGTGCTCGCCGAACGCGTCGCCGGCCTTCTCGATCGCAATGCGCACGGAGTCGACGCGGCTCATCTGGCCGGCGCCGATGCCGATCGTGGCCCCGTCCTTGGCGAACACGATCGCGTTCGACCGCACGTGGCGGCAGACCTTCCAGGCGAAGATCAGATCGCTCCACTGCTCCTCGCTGGGCTGCGCGGCGGTCGGGACGGTCATCGTGTCGCGCCCCTCGTCGATGCGGTCGGGGTCCTGGACCAGCAGGCCGCCACGGACGCGCTTGACATCGCGCTCGCGGGCGACGTACTCCAGGTGCTCGGGCGCCTCGAGGATCCGGATCGACTCCTTGCGGGTCAGCGCCGCCATCGCGGCGGGCTCGAGCTCCGGCGCCAGCAGCACCTCGATGAACTGCTCGTGCAGGCGGTGCGCCAGCGATTCGTCGACCGGGCGGTTGAAGACGATCACCCCGCCAAAGGCCGAGAGCGGATCGCACGCGAACGCCCGCTCATAGGCCTCGTTCACGGTCTCGGCGATCGCCGTCCCGCAGGGGTTGTTGTGCTTGACGATCACGCAGGCCGGCCGCTCGAACTCGTCCAGCAGTCGCCGCGCCGAGTCGAGGTCGAGCACGTTGTTGAACGAGAGCGGCTTGCCGTGCTGCTTCGCGATGCCTGAGAGCACGTGCGGGCGGTCGCCGGGCTCGATGTAGAGGGCGGCTCTCTGATGCGGGTTCTCCCCGTACGGGAGCTCCATGAACTTCTGGTGCGGCATCACCCAGTGGTCGGGGAAGGACTCGTAGCGCATCCCGAACCATCGCGAGATCGCGGCGTCGTAGGAGGCGGTGTGCGAGAACGCCTCGGTCGCCAGCCACTGGCGCGTCTCGGGCGAGATCGTGCCGGCCGACTCGCGCAGCTCCTCGAGCACCGCGTCGTAGGCCTCGGGCCTGACCACGACCGCGACCGCGTTGTGGTTCTTCGCGGCGGCGCGGATCATCGCGGGCCCGCCGATGTCGATGTTTTCGACCGCCTCCCGCTCGGTCACCCCGGGCCGTTCGACCGTGCGCTCGAACGGGTAGAGGTTGACGCAGACGAGGTCGATCGGCTGGATTCCCTCGGCCTCCAGGGTCGCCATGTGCCTGGAGTCGTCGCGCCGGGCCAGCAGGGCGGCGTGCAGGCGCGGATGCAGGGTCTTCACCCGGCCGTCGAGGATCTCGGGAGAGCCGGTGAACTCGGCCACGTCGGTGACCTCGATCCCGGCCTCGCGGATCGCGGCGGCGGTGCCGCCGGTGGAGAGGATCTCGACCTCGAGCTCGCGCAGGCCGCGGGCGAAGTCGACCACGCCCGTCTTCTCCGAGACCGAGAGCAGGGCGGTCTGGATCCGCACCGGGATCCCCCCGGGGGGTGCCCCGCCCTCCTGCGTGATCGCGGCCTCGATGCTCATGGGCCGAGTCTATTCCGCGGCAATCGCGACGATCCGCGTACCGGGCTCGATCGAGACACGCCCCGCGGCCATCAGTCGGACCGCCTCCGGGAGCAGCTCGTGCTCGACCGCGTGAATCGCCGCCTCGAGCGCCTCCCGGTCGCGGTTCGCGGGGACGGCTACGGGGCGCTGCAGCAGGATCGGGCCGGAGTCCACCCCCCGGTCGACGAAGTGGACGGTGACGCCGGTGACGCGGACCCCGTGTTCGAGCGCCTGCCCGACCGCATCGAGGCCGGGGAAGGCGGGCAGCAGCGCGGGGTGGACGTTGATCACACGGTCGGAGAAGCGGCGCAGAAAGCCCTCCGAGAGCAGCTGCATATAGCCGGCGAGGACGACCAGCCCCACCTCGGCTGCCTGGAGCCAGTCGGCCATCACGAGGTCGCGCTCCTCCCGGTTCGGGTGCTCGGCCGCGGGGAACGCGGCGGTCGCGATCCCGGCGGCCCGTGCCCGCTCGAGCGCCCGCGCGCGCGGCTTGTCGGAGGCCACCGCGGCCACTGCGATGCGCGGCGTATCCGAGCCGCGATCAAGCTCGCGGCCGTGGAGCTGGTCGAGGATCGCCTGCAGGTTGGTGCCGTTGCCGGAGGCGAGGACGCCGAGCCGAAACGGCGCCTCGGTCACGCCGCCCTTGCGACCCGCAGGGTCGGGTAGCGGCCTCCGGTCGACCGCAGCCGGCCGGAGTCGATCAGGGCGTCGATCCGGGCGAGCACGTCGTCCGCCCGCCAGTCGGCGAACTCGCCGTAGCCGGGCAGCGCGTCGTGTGAGTACTTGAGCAGCGCCTTGCTGCGCCCGCCACGCAGGATCTCGACGGTCTTCGTGCGGCCGACCGACGGCTCGGCGCGCTCGACCACGGCGACGATCGCGTCCTCGATGTCCGCGAGGTCGGCCACGCTGCGCCGAGCGGGACGCGCCGCCGCGACGGCGAGCGGTCCGTCGCACGCGTCGCAGCAACGCCCGCCCGCCGTCGGCTCGACGTGATCGCCGAAGTGCCGGAGGATCGCTCGCCGCCGGCAGCCGTCGCCGTCGACGAAGCCCCAGACCTCGCGATACTGGCGCCAGCGGTGGTTCTTCGCCTCGGGGCTCTCGACCTGGTTGATGAAGAAGACGTGCAGCCCCTTGTCGCGGTTCTCGGCCAGCAGCACGCAGCGCGACGGCAGCCCGTCGCGCCCGCCGCGGCCGGCCTCCTGGTAGTAGGCCTCCAGCGACGAGGGCACGGTCTCGTGGATCACCGTGCGCACGTTCGCCTTGTCGACGCCCATGCCGAATGCGTTCGTCGCCACCACGACCGGGGTCTCGCCGGCCATGAACGAACGCTGCGCCTCGGCCCGCGCCTCGCGCTCCATCGCCCCGTGGTAATAGGGAATCTTCCGCTCGAGCTTCCGGCTGAGCCACTCGGCCGTCGCCTTCGTCTTCTTCCGCGTCCCCGCGTAGACGATGGCCGGGAGCGAATCGGGCTGGGAGAGCAGCGCCAGGGTCGCCTCCTCCTTGGCCCGCTCCGACGCGACCTTGACCACATCGTAGGAGAGGTTCGGGCGGTCGAAGCCGGTCGTGATCCGGACCGGATCGCGCAGCCCGAGCCGCTGGGCGACGTCGGCTGCGACGCGCGGAGTGGCGGTGGCGGTCGCGGCGAAGATCGAGCGGACGTCGAGCGCGCGGGCGACGTCGCCGAGGCGCAGGTAATCCGGCCTGAAGTCGTGGCCCCACTGGCTCACGCAATGGGCCTCGTCGACGACGAAGATCCCGACGGCGGCCTCGCTCAAGCGGTCGACGAACCCCGCCGTGGCGAAGCGCTCGGGGGCGACGTAGAGCATCGAGACGTCGCCGGCGATCGCGCGCGCGAGCGCCCGGCGGTTGTCGGCCGGGTCCCGCTGGGCATTGATCAGCTCGGCCCGCCCGCCGAGGCTCTCCACCTGGTCGGTCATCAGGGAGACGAGCGGCGAGACGCACAAAGCCAGCTTGCGGTCGAGGACCGCCGGCAGCTGGTACCCGAGCGACTTGCCCGCCCCGGTCGGCATCACCAGCAGCACGTCGCGTGAGGCGACCACCGCCTCCACCGCCTCGAGCTGCCCGGGCCGGAAGCTCGCGTGGCCGAACCGGCTCCGCAAAGCCTCAGTGAGTTGGTCCCGGTTCACCCCTGGACGACGGGCAGCGCTTCGAGCGCGAACTTGCCGTCCACCTCGCCGCCGTCGCCGAGCGGGTAGTCGCCGGTGAAGCAGGCGTCGCAGTGAGCTTCGCGGGGGGCGCCGACGGCTTCGTAGACGCCCTCGAGCGAGAGGTAGGCGAGCGTGTCGGCGCCGACCTCGGTCGCGACCTCCGCGACGGTGCGCTCGTGGGCGACCATCTCCTCGCGGGTGTGCATGTCGATCCCGTAGTGGCAGGGGTGGCGGATCGGCGGCGCCGAGATCCGCAGGTGGACCTCCCGCGCCCCGGCGTCGCGAAGCATGCCGACGATCTGACGGGTGGTGTTGCCGCGCACGATCGAGTCGTCGACGACCACGATCCGGTTCCCGGAGACGATCTCCGGCAGCGGGTTGAACTTCATCCGCAGGCCGTGCTTGCGCAGCTCCTGTCCCGGCTGGATGAAGGTGCGGGCGACGTATCGGTTCTTGATCAGCCCGTCGTCCTTCGGCAGGCCCGAGGCGCGGGCGAAGCCGGTGGCGGCGGGGTTGCCCGAGTCGGGCACCGAGATCACCAGGTCGGCGTCGACCGGCGATTCGCGCCAGAGGATCTCGCCCATCCTCCCGCGCACCTGCTGCAGCACGCGTCCCTCCAGTCGCGAGTCGGGACGGGAGAAGTAGATGTGCTCGAAGACGCAGTGAGCCGGGCGGTCGGCGGGCACGATCTGGCGGGTCTCGAGCCCGTCGGCCGTCAGCGCGACCAGCTCGCCCGGCTGCAGGTCGCGCATCAGCTCGGCGCCGATGATGTCGAAGGCGCAGCTCTCCGAGGCAACGCAGAAGCGGTCGCCGAGCTTGCCGAGCGCGAGCGGCCGGACCCCGTTCGGATCGCGGAAGGCGACGACGGCGCGCTTCGTCATCACCACGGTCGAGTAGGCGCCCTGGAGGCGCGGCATCACCGCCGCGACCGCGTTCTCGATCGGCCGCTCCGGCTCGATCGAGAGGAGCGCCGCGATGATCTCCGAGTCCGAGGTGCCGCGGAAGGCGATCCCCTGCTCGCGCAGCTCGTTGTGGAGCTCGACCGCGTTGGTGAGGTTGCCGTTGTGGGCGAGCGCGACCTCGCGCCCGTCGTCGCGCCAGACCGGCTGCGTGTTCTCCCACGAGCCGCCGCCGGTGGTCGAGTAGCGGACGTGGCCGATCGCCATGTCCCCCTCGAGTGCGCGCAGCTTCTGCTCGTCGAAGACCTGCGAGACGAGCCCCGTCTCGCGCAGGGTCGTGATCTGGCCGCCCTCGCAGGTGGCGATCCCGGCCGATTCCTGGCCGCGGTGCTGGAGCGCGTAGAGGGCGAAGTACGCGAGCCTGGCCACATCGTGGCCCGGCGCGTACACGCCGAACACCCCGCACTCGTCGCGCGGGCCATCCCGGTCGGGAATGCCGTCTGGATCGCGGTCCGTCGAGAACCGCTCAATTGGCGTCATCGAGGCTTCTCGGCACCTGAGAAGTCGTCGGGCGAGGCAGGCGGGCGCCTACCCGTCAAGGCTAGCAGCGGCGCGGGACCCTCAGCGAGCGTCGCCGGCGCCCGCTCAGCGGCCCAGGGTACCGCGAGGGAGTGAACGAAATGCGCGCCGCTCGTCAGGGCTTTGCGTCAGGCGTCCAGCTCGGCGACCGCGATCCGGACCGTGAACGGGTTGCACCAGAGGATCACGTTCGAGTAGCGCCGCAGGTCGGTGCCGGCGGGGACCTCGTACTGCTGGTCGCCGACGTTGCCCTTCAGGTTCCCGAGCTCGACCCGGTCGCCGACGTCGTCGGGGTTGGCGCTGAGAAAGACGTCGACGTCGACTCCCGGATCGACGTCGAAGCTCGTGAAGGTCAGCAGCCGCTCGCCGTCGGGGTTCTCGACCACCGTCGCCGTGCCGGTGCCGGCGTGGCCGTCGGCGCCGACGAACGAGCCACGCGCCAGCTCGACGGGCTTGGCCGGTTCGCGGGGCTTCTCCTCGGCCGCCGCCGGCCGCTCGGAGCTGCCGCTGAGGCCGGCCT
This sequence comes from uncultured Solirubrobacterales bacterium, assembly GCA_963758665.1. GTDB lineage: Bacteria > Actinomycetota > Thermoleophilia > Solirubrobacterales > 70-9 > WHSW01. The sequence continues at coordinate 290,826 of CAVWWH010000004.1, forward strand.
CGCGCTGCTCCGCCGAAGCCCTCGAGGCGGCCGTCGCGACGTTCTCGTCCACGACCATGTCCCGAAACCCGGTCCAGTAGCCGACCGCGAGCGTGCCGGCGAGGATCAGGGCGTAGGCGCCGCCGACCGGAAGCCGCAGCTCGCGCCGGCGCCAGCAGAAGATCACCAGCCCGATGCCGACGATCGCAAACCACGCCAGCACCAGCACGATCGCCCCGAACCGGGTCTCGGCCACCCAGCGCTGGAGCACGAGTGCCGGGAGCCCGATCAGGGCTCCCACGCCGGCGAGGGAGATGAGCGCGCGTCGCATAACCCCCTTGTCCGCCGGCACGGCCGTTCGTTACGCGTGGGTGGCCCGTTCCATGCGCTCGCCCAGGGAGCGCCAGGCCCGGTCGGCGTCGGCCAGCGCCACGGCGGCCTCGGCCTCGGCGGCCGACGACCGAGATCCGGTCGCCGCCCGCCCGGCCGATCACGAACAGCTCGACCCCGGTCGTGGCCACGCTCTCCAGGGCGCCGCGATCGCCGGCGAGGATGAAGCCGCCGGGCCCCTCGCCGAACAGCGCCGTCTCGCCGGAGCACCCGCGCGCCTCGACCAGCCCGTCGAGGTCGGCCTCGAGCCCGACGCCACCGGCGATCGCCATCTCGGCCAGGGCGCAGGCGAGCCCGCCGTCGGAGATGTCGTGCGCGGCCGCCACGCGCCCCGCCCGGACGGCCTCGCGGACCGCGGCGATCGCCGCCGTCACCCGATCGATCGGCAGCGACGGCAGCCCGGGGCCGAGCTCGCCACGCAGCTTCGCCAGCTCCGAGCCGGCGAGCGAGGGCGAGAACGGGCCGCAGACCGCGATCGCCGCCCCGTCGGTAAGGCTCAGGCCCCCGGCGCGCTCGGGGTCGGGGAGCTCGCCGACCATGCCGACCACCGGGGTTGGGTAGATCGGTCCGTCCTCGGTCTCGTTGTAGAGCGAGACGTTGCCGCCGACCACGGGCACGCCGAGCGCCTCGCAGGCATCCGCGAGGCCCTGGGTCGAGCGGTCGAGCTGCCAGGCGACGGCCGGCTTCTCGGGATTGCCGAAGTTGAGGCAGTTGGTGAGACCGAGCGGCGCGGCGCCGGCGCAGGCGAGGTTCTGGGCGCACTCGAGCACCGCCTCGATCGTGCCCGCGTACGGCTCACAGGCGACGCGCCGGCCGTTGCCGTCGATCGCGACGGCGATCGTCGCGCCCGCCTCCGGCAGGTGGAGCACCGCGGCGTCGGAGCTTTCGGGGCGGCGGACGGTGTGTGAGCCGACGATCGAGTCGTACTGCTCAAAGGCCCACCGCTTGCTGGCGATGCTCGCCGACGCCAGCATCGCCAGCAGCAAAGAGCCGCCGTCCGCCTCCTCCGCTTCGCGTCCGGGGGCGGCCGGGTCAGCCGAGGGACGGGCTTTGCTCAGCGCGGCCGCGAGCGTGTTGCTGTTTGGGTAGATCCACTCCCGCGGCTCCTCCGGCTCCAAGTCGTACAGCGGGCACTCGTCGACGAGCGCGGTCACCGGCATCTCGCCGACCACCTCCCCGTCGCACAGGACCCGGAACAGCGCTGCCGGCGGTGACCTCGCCCACCACCGCCGATCCCGTCTCCCATTTCTCGCACAGGGCGCGGACCCGATCGACGTCGGCGGGCTCGACCACCGCCAGCATCCGCTCCTGCGACTCCGAGACCATGATCTCGAACGGCTCCATGTCGGCCTCGCGCAACGGCACCCTGGCGACGTCGACGTCGATCCCGACGCCGCCGCTGGACGCCATCTCGGCCGCCGACGAGGTGAGCCCGGCGGCGCCCAGGTCCTGGAGCGAGACCAGGAGCCCCTCGCCGAGGAGCTCCAGGCAGCACTCGAGCACCTTGGCCTCCTCGAACGGATCGCCGATCTGGACCGTGGGGCGCTTCGACTGGTCCCCGCCCTCGAGCTCGGCCGAGGCGAGCACCGACGCCCCGCCGATGCCGTCGCGCCCGGTCGAGGCGCCGATCAACACGACGGCGTTGCCGACCCCGGCGGCCGCGGCGCGGACCATCTCGTCGGCGCGGGCGAGCCCGACGCACATCGCGTTGACGAGGCAGTTGTGCTCATAGGGGGCTTCGAAATAGACCTCGCCGCCGACGGTGGGCACGCCGATCGAGTTGCCGTAATGGCCGATCCCGGCGACCACGTGGTCGAACAGGTAGCGCGAGCGCTCCGACTCGAGCTCGCCGAAGCGCAACGAGTCGAGCACCGCGATCGGCCGCGCGCCGAGGGCGAACACGTCGCGCAGGATGCCGCCGACCCCCGTGGCGGCGCCCTGGAACGGCTCGACCGCGCTGGGGTGGTTGTGCGACTCGACCTTGAACGCGATCGCCCAGTCCGTGCCGACCGAGACCGCGCCGGCGTTCTCGCCCGGGCCCATCAGGACCCGGTCGCCCGCGGTCGGCAGCCGCCGCAGCAGCTTGCGCGAGTGCTTGTAGGCGCAGTGCTCCGACCACAGGAGGCTGAACATCGCCAGCTCGACGTCGCCCGGCTCCCGGTCGAGCTGCTCGCGGATCAGCTCGTACTCGGAGTCGGTGAGGCCGAGCTCGCGGTGCTTGGGCATCGAGACGGTCACGGCGATGCAGTATCGCGATCCTGCACGTCGTCATTCACCCCGCGCCGGTTGCCGCGACAACCGCCCGCCGCGTGTGTTGAGCTTGGCGAGATGCGAATCCCGAGGGGTATCCGAGCCGCGGCGCTGTTGAGCGCCTTGCCGGCGCTCGGCGTGCCCGCCCTGGCGCAGGCCGGGGCCGGCGGCGTGCCGGCTCCGGGGGAGCCGCTGCTCGCGACCACGGGCGACGCGGGCGAGCTGGTCCAGCGGATCCCGATCGCGCGCAAGCCCGGCGCCCGCGACCGGGTGGCGATGCGCATCGACCCGACGGCGCTGGCGCCGATCGAGGCCGGCGACCGCCTGCGCGTGAGCGCCGAGGTCCAGATCTCGACCACCTGCGTCGACCCCAAGGACCAGCGCTGCGTCGGCCGTGCCTACGACATCAACCCGACGCTCACCGCCAGGATCGTCCTCTCTCCCGGCCCGAAGGCCGATTCCGGATTCCTACCGCTGTCGGAGAGCCGCACCGTGCTCTGCAAGCAGCGGCGCCCGAACCGAAACCATCACTGCACGATCGCGATCCCGAACACCGAGACCCAGATCACCGACCTCGCGGCGCTGCCCTGCAAGCCCAGCGCCTGTTACGTGAACCTGATCGTCGGCGCCCGCAACAAGAAGGCGAAGCGAGGCGACGTCGTCGTCCTCGGAGCCGATCAGCCGGACGGCTCGGTCGAACAGGACAAGGGCCGGCTCAACGTCGTCCAGGCCCACGCCGACGTCCCGGCGCCGGCATCGAGCTCCAGCGAGGCGCTGGTCAACGACTCGCTGCCGCTGACGATCGACGACTCGGAGAAGCGCCGCGTGGTCTACTCGGTGCCGATCGAGGCCCCGCTCGAGGGCGAGGTGCTCGCGTTCGACTCGACCTTCCTCACCGGGATCAGCGCGCTGCGCTTCAACAGCTTCATCTCCTCGCGCGTGATCGTCGCCACCGACCCGGCGAAGACGAAGTCGACGGGCAAGGCCGACACGGCGGTCCCGCTCAAGGGCCAGGCGACCGAGTCCAACGGGTTCAACTGCACCCTGGGCTCCAGCGGCTACGCCAACCCGTGCACGACCCGCAAGGCAGGCGCCCTGCGCTTCACCGAGGACGTCGTCGAGAACCGCACCGGCGAGCCGAAGACGCTCTACCTCAACGTCCTCGCCGGGGCCAAGCCGCTGCTGGCCGAGAAGGTCGACGAGTCCGACCGCGTCTCGCTCGGCTCGCTTCCCGGCGGCCTCACGGTCTGGCGCTACTCCCGGTAGCGGCGCTCGGTCGGCTCCTCGGCCGCGGTGTCGTCGCGGGTCCCGTCGGTGCGCCCCTGGTCGGCGGTCGTCTCGGTGCGCGCGTCCGCGTCCGGGTCGAGCTCGCTCGCGTGCTGCTCATGGGCCTCGGCGGTCACCCGCTCACGGTCCGCCGCCTGCGATCGCTGTTCCGCCTCCGCCGCCTCACGGCGAGCGCGCGCGGCCTGCTCGTCGGCCGCCGCCGACTCCTGCTCGGCCGAGAGCCGGCGGTCGGTCGCCTCCTCGCGGTGCTGACTCGCGATCTCGCGACGGTCCTCGTCGCGCTGCACGGCCTTGCGCCGCGAGGCGGCGGCGATCAGGGCGATCACGATGATCACGCCGATCACGATCAAGACGATTGCGACTGCGCTCATCCTCGATTCCTTTCGGTGGGCATCGAGGACCGGCTACCCGCTCGGGCGCACGTTCAAGCGGTCGGCGCCGGCGTTCTGGCTCCCTTGGCCCCCGCGCGGGCCTCGCCTGCCTCGCTGCCAAGCTCGTAACCGAGCTCGGCCAGCATGTCGCCGGCGACGGTCTCGTACTCGGCGACCTCCTCCGGCGTCATCCGCTCGCGCCACATCCCGATCCGGTCGGACCGCGGCGGCTCCTTGGCCAGCCGGTGGCTCTCCAGCCGTGCCTCGGCGGGCTGGTTGGGGCGGTTCTTGCGCGGCAGCTCACGCGCCTTCTCGGCCAGGCGGCCCTCTGCGCGCTCGTGGTAGGCGAGCATCACCGGGTCGTAGTCGAGCTCGATGAAGTCGCAGACGGTGCGCAGCACGCCCTCGGTGTCGTCGACAAGGTCCTCGAACCGGACCTCGATGTAGTGGTCGATCGAAGGCGCCATCTTGCGCGCCTTGCGGATCCGGTTGCGCCACAGGCGCGCCGACTGCTCGTAGGTCTCCGGCCCCCAGTTCATCCGCATGTGCGAGAGCGAGACGTCGCGGCCGTCGCGGATGATGTGGACGAAGCGCGCCTCGGGCAACACCCGCTGGATCCGGCGCATCTCGCGGACGTAGCCCGGCGTCTTGTCGCCATAGCGCGTCTTGCCCTCCCGCTCGGCGTAGCTGAGGTAGAAAGCCCGGATCGCGTCCGCCGCGGTCACCGGGTCGAGATCTGAGATGCGCGCCCGCAGCTCCTGGGCGTCGAGGTGGAAGTCGCCCCAGCGCTTGTGGTCGATCGCCATGTTGGCGGCGTCCTCGGCGGTTTGGGGCGAGCGCTCGAAAGCCTTGATCAGCTTCGGCACCCAGTGGGTCTCCCCGGGGATCGCGAGCTCCGGGTGCGAGTCGAGCATCAGCCGCAGCAGGGTCGTGCCCGAGCGCGTCACCCCGCAGACGAATGGCGCCGGAGCGGGCTCGGGCCCGCGCCCACGCAGCCGCCGGCCGGCACGCACGATGGCGAACCGCTTGCGGTACTTGTCGATCTGCTCGGCAACGCCCATGAAGCTCTCCAAGCTACCCGTTCGACCCGGTTTGCAACAGCTCACCGATGCCCTCGACGGTCGCTGACCAGGAGCGCTCGGTGTCGCGCACGCGAACCGCTCCCGCGGCCAGCTCGGAGCGCAGCACGTCGTCCGCCAAACGCTCGATCGCGCCCCGCAGCTCGCCGACGTCCGGGTCGAGCGCGGGGATCCCCGACCTCGCCGCCCCGTTCGGGGTCGAGGCGACGAGCAGCCCGTTCTCGCCGTCGTGGATCGCCTCGTTCATCGGCGGCGCGTCGTTGGTGACCGCCGGCATCCCGAACGCGATCGCCTCGTAGAGCGGCAGCCCGAGGCCCTCCCAGCGCGCGGGCGAGAGGCAGACGTCGCAGCTCGCGAACTGGCGCAGGTGCTCGGCGGTGGGCTGATCGGCGACTCGGAGCTCGATCCTCCGATCGCGCGCGGCGGCCGCGGCCGCCGGGCGGACCTGCTTGCGCTCGACCTGCGCCTTGACCACCAGGCGTAGGCGCTCGTCGTCGGTCCCCTCGAACGCCTCCAGCACCGCCTCCAGCGGCTTCCGATGCCCGAGGAAGCCCCCCGGAAACACGAACCTGACCGGATCTCCCGGCTGCCGGCTGCCGACCGCCGACCGCCGTCGGACCTCTTTCCCGATCTCAATCAGCTCCGGATGGCAGCCCCACGGGACGTAGGGCGTCTCGAGGCCCATGCCGGCGTAGCGCTCCTGCTCCGCGCTGGTCAGCGAGTAGACGACGTCGAAGGCCTCGCGGGCGCCCGCGACGTCCTCGGCGGTGAAGTGCTCCCACACGAAGCGCCCGATGGTGCGCACGCCGCGCCGGCGCAGCTCCGCGAGCTCGGCGAACTGGTAGTTCTGATCGCAGAGGATCGCCTCGATCGCGTGCTCTGAGACCCAGCGCTCGTACTCCTTCGCCGGCACGTCGTAGGCGGAGGCCTCGGTGACCCCGGGCTGGTCCCAGACGTCGTCGCGGTCGAGCGCGCCCGGCCGCGGCCCTCGCTCCTTCTTCGGCCGAGCGAGGACGAAGGTCTCATGGCCGAGCGAGTCGAGCGCCGAGCGCAGCTGCCGACCGACCACGGGCTGCCCGCGGTTGAACCACTTGGTGACGACGCCTACTCGCATTACCCGAGTAGTTCCCCGAGCCCCTCGACCGTGCGCTCCCAGCTGCGCTCGCCGTCGCGCACCGCGGCCGCCCCCTGGGCCAGCCGCAGCCGCTCGGCGTCGTCGCCGAGGCGCTCGATCGCCGCGCTGAGCTGATCGAAGTCGGGGTCGAAGGCCGGGATCCCCGACCCGGCCTCGCCCCAGGGGACGGAGTCGACGCAGACGCCGTTGACGTCGTCGAGCACCACCTCGTTCATCGGCGGGGAGTCGTTGGTGATCGAAGGCATCCCGAACGCGATCGCCTCGTAGAGCGGCAGCCCGAGGCCCTCCCAGCGCGAGGGCGACAGGCAGACGTGGCAGCTCGCGAACTGGCGCAGGTGCTGATCGGTCGGCCGGTCCTCGAGCTCGACCACGACCCGCGGGTCGCCGCCGGCCGCCCGCTCGAGCCTGCCGGCCTTGCGGTCGACCTGGCCGCGGATCAGCAGCCGCAGATGGTCTCCAGGCGCCTTGGTGAACGCCTCCACGATCTCCGGGAAGGGCTTGCGCTTGCCCATGAAGCTGCCGGGGACGTAGAACCAGGTCTCGTCGCTCGCCGCCCGTTGCTCGGCCGCTTGCTCGCCGACCGCGATCAGCTCCGGGTGGCAGCCCCAGCTCAGCAGCGGGCTCTCGATCCCGAAGCCCCGGTAGCGGTCCTGCTCGGCGCGCGTGAACGAGTAGATCACGTCGTAGGCGTCGCGCGCCGGCGCCGCGTCCTCGGGGGCGAAGTGCTCCCAGACGAAACGCCCGATCGTGCGCACGCCGCCGGCGCGCAGGGCGCGCGATCTCGGCGAACTGGTCGTTTTGGTCGCAGAGGACGGCGTCGAGCCCGTTCGCGGAGGCCCAGGCCGAGTACTCGCCCGCCGGGATGTCGGCCGCGGAGGCCCGGGTCACGCCGGGCTGGTCCCAGACCGGGTCGGCGACCCGCTCCTGCCGGGCGCGAGGGCCCTTGCCGGGCTTCGCCAGGACGAACGTCTCGTGGCCGAGCGAGTCGAGCGCCGAGCGGATCTGGCGGGTCACGACCGCCTGCCCAGAGGCAAACCACTTGCTCACCAGACCTACTCGCATACCGGCCTCAAGGAGATTTGAGACTGGAACCTGACCCGGTGAGACCGGACGCGAAGCGGAGGATCTCACCGGAGCAATTCCCGAGGATCTCGACCGGAGTACGTTCCTGTTCCTCGATCAGCGCCGTGGCCCGCTCGACAGCGTCGGGGCCCGTCGGGTAGCCGAGCTGATCGAGCAGGCCGCCGGCGATCGCCTCGAACTGCTGCTCGCTGCTCGTCCGGCATCTGGCCGCGCCAGCGCGCGACGCGATCGGCGCTCGGGGGCTTGGTCGTCATCTCGTGGGTCGCCATCCGGCGCTCGACCGAGAGCTCCTTCGCTCGGCCCTCGGCCGGGCAGCGCCCGCGCCATCTCCTTGAGCCGGTCGGCGGAGCGCTCGTGGTAGCTGAGCAGGGCGTCGTCCCAGGGCAGCTCGATGAACTCGCAGACGCGCCGCAGGACGGGCTCGGTGTCGAGGATCAGGTCCTCGTAGCGGACCTCGACGTAGTGGTCGAGCTTCGGCGAGTCCTCGCGCGCCTTGGTGATCTTCTTCTGCCAGCGGCGGGCGATATCGGCCGCGGTCAGGTCGCGGACGGTCCGGTCGAGCACCGAGAGCGCGACGTCGCGCCCGTCGCGGATCACGTGGATGAAGCGAGCCTCGGGGATCGCGCGCTGGATCAGCCTCATCTTCTGGACGTAGGTGGGCGTCTTCTCGCCCCAGCGCGGTTTGCCCTGCTGCTCGGTGTAGGCGGCGTAGAAGGTCCTCACCGCGGGCCCGGGCTTGATCTCGGGCAGGGCTCGCAGGCGCCCCAGCATCTCCTCGTCGGAGAACCCGAAGTCGCCCCACTCGCGGGCCGACTTCATCGCCGCCAGGGCGCTCTCCGGTGTCGCCGAGTCCTCCCGGGCCGCTTTGATCAGATCGGGGACGAAATGGGTCTCCGGAGGGATCGTCAGCTCCGGGTGAGCGTCGAGCATCATCCGCAGCAGGGTCGTTCCCGAGCGGTTCATGCCGACGACGAACGGCACCGGCCGGCGCGCGTCGTCGCGTCTGCGCTTCGAGAACAGACCCATAGGCCGCAGGCTAGCCGCGCTTGATCCGGCGGCTGGACTCGGTCGAGCCGGTCGTGTCGGACCCGCGCTCGCCGCGCGACTTCGATCGCGCCCACTCCTCCGGCGGCAGCCAGTGCTCGCGCGGGGTGGCGGTCTCGTAGCCGAGGTCGTGCAGCAGATAGCCGGCGGCCTCCTCGAAGTCGGCGTTCTGCTGCGGGTCCATCTCGCGCTTCCAGACCGCGACCCGCTCGGCCTTGGGCGGCTCCATCGTCAGCGCGTGCGCCTCGACCCGCTCGCCCGCCTCACGCTCCGGCCGCCCCTTCTTCGCCGGCAGCGCCCCGGCCATCTCCTGGAGACGCTCGGAGGCGCGCTCGTGGTAGGCGAGCATCGCCGGGTCGAAGTCGAGCTCGACGAACTCGCAGACCCGCCTCAGGACCCCTTCGGTGTCGGTGATCAGGTCCTCGTAGCGGACCTCGGTGTAGTGGTCGACCTGCTCGGCGTCGATCCGCGACTTGACGATGCGCTTGCGCCACCGCCGCGCGAGCTCGCGCCCGGGCACCGGCTCCTTGCCGCGCTTGATCACCCGCGCGTTCTGGGACAGCCCGGCGTCGCGCCCGTCGCGGATCACGTGGATGAAGCGGGCCTCCGGGAGCGTGTTCTGGATTTTCTTCATCTTGCGCACGTAGTCCGGGGTCTTGTCACCCCAGCGGTCCTTGCCGTGGCGGCGGGCGTAGAGGAGGTAGAAGCCGCGCAGGGCGTCGGCCGTGTTGAACGGGTCGAGAGCCGCCAGCGCCTCGAGCAGGTCCTCCTGGTCGAGCCCGAAGTCCGGCCAGCGACGATGCGGGTCCTCGCGGATCGTCTTCACCGCGATCCTCGGGTTGAACCGCAGCCGTCCCGAGGCCTGGATGAACTGGGGGATGAAGTGGGACTCGGGGGGGATCGCGAGCTGCGGGTGGGCGTCGAGCATCAGCCGCAGCAGGGTCGTCCCCGAGCGGCCGACGCCGACCACGAACGGGGCCGGCGCGGCGGGCTCCGAGCGGGCCCGCAGACGCTTGTAGCGCAGGTACTTGATCGAGTAGTCGAAAGCCATCGCGGTCGATCAGGATGGCACGTCGTAGCCGAGCTCGGTCAGCAACCGGCCCGCGACCGCCTCGAACGCCGCCCGATCGGAGCCGCTCATCTCGGTTCGCCAGACCTCCGTGCGGCGCTCGGTCGGCGGCCCTGCCGCGAGGGCGTGCGCGGCCTGGCGCTCGCCGCGGTCGCGGGGGCGGCGCCCGCCCTCGGCCGGGAGGTCGCCGAGCTCGCCCAGACGCTCGGTGGCGCGCTCGTGGTAGCCGAGCATCGCCGGCTCATACTCGAGCTCGACGAGCTCGCAGACCCGGCGAAGCGCCGCCTCGGGCTCCGCGACCAGGTCCTCGTAGCGGAGCTCGAGGTAACGCCCTCGAAGCCGCCTCGCCTGGCGGCGGGCGTTCTCGATCCGCCGCCTCCAGAGCTCGGCGACGTCGGCGATGGGCTTGTCCTCGCCCATCCCGCGCCGCAGGCGCGACAGCGCCACGTCGCGACCGTCGCGGATCAGGTGCACGAACCGCGCCTCGCCGAGCGTTCGCGCGATCGGCCGCATGCGCTTCACGTAGCCGGGGGTCTTGTCGCCCCAGCGCGGCTTGCCCTCGGCCGAAGCGCAGAGGCCGTAGAAGGCGCGCAGGACCCCGGCCGCGTCGCCGGCCTCCGCCGCCGCCGCGCGCAGCCGCTCCGGGTCGAGGCCGAAGTCGCCCCAGGTGCGGGCGGCGACGATCGCGTCGACCAGCTCGCCGGCCGCTGAGCATTCGCGCTCGCGCTCGATCAGCTCGGGGACGAAGTGGGTCTCGGGCGGGATCGCGAGCTGCGAGTGGGCGTCGAGCATCAGCCGCAGCAGGGTCGTCCCCGAGCGGCCGACGCCGACCACGAACGGGGCCGGCTGGAGTCGGGCGGCTCGCCGTCGCCCGGTGAGCTCGATCACGCCGCGAGCGCGACCCTGCCGGCGACCAGCGACCGAAACAGCTTCAGCCCGTCGTCCGAGCCGGTCAGGGGATCGACCGCGTGCTCGGGATGGGGCATCAGGCCGACCACGTTGCCGCCCGGGTCGCAGACGCCGGCGACGTCGCCGACCGAGCCGTTCGGGTTCTGGCCGTCGACGTAGCGAAAGACGATCTGGCCGCCGGCCTCGAGCCGCTCGCGCAGGTCCCCCGGCGCGTACCAGCGCCCGCTCATGTGCTTGACCGGGATCGAGAGCCGCTCACCCGGCCGGCAGGCGCTGGTGGCGCTGGTGGCGGCGTTGACGACCTCGAGCTCGACTTGGCGGCAGACGAAGCGCAGTCCGTCGTTGGGCAGCAGCGCCCCGGGCAGCAGCCCCGCCTCGCACAGGACCTGGAAGCCGTTGCAGATCCCCAGCACCGGCCCGCCGGCGGCGGCGAACTCCCGCACCGCGCCCATCACCGGGGCGAAGCGGGCGATCGCGCCGGCACGCAGGTAGTCGCCGTACGAGAACCCGCCCGGCACCACGACCGCGTCGATGCCGCGAGAGCTGGGTCTCGGCGTGCCAGATCAACTCCGCCTCGCCGACCCGTTCGCAGGCGCCGAGCGCGTCGCGCTCGTCGCAGGAGCCCGGGAACTGGAGCACGCCGAACCTCATCCCGTCTCCTCCGGACGTGAGGCGGCGGACGTGTCGGGCATGCGCTCGACCTCGTAGTCCTCGACCAGCGGGTTGGCGAGCAGCTGCTCGCAGAGCCGGTCGAGATCGGCGCCGTCCCTGGCCTCGAGCTCGACCAGGCGCCCGACGCGGACCTGCGAGATCCCCTCGAAGCCGAGTGCCGGCAGCGCCCGTTCGACCGCCTTGCCCTGCGGGTCGAGGATGCCCTCCTTGGGGCGGATCAGCACCCGTGCCTTCACCCGCCTGAGCCTAGCGTCAGGCGCGGCGCCTGCTCGCCCGGCCCATGAGGCCCGAGAGGCGCGAGCGGGCCCTCGGCGGCGTCAGGTCGAGCGGCTCGCCCGGAGCCGCCTCGAGCTCCAGCACGTCCTCGTAGCCCGCCCGCTCGAGCGCCTCCTCGGCACCGATCAGCCGCGCGGCCCGCGCCCAGCGCGGATCATCCCCGAGGTGAATCGCGGCGTCGCGGCGGACGTTCTCGCTCGCCCACTCGGAGACCGCCGCGGGCAGCTCGCCTCCGACAAGCGCGTAGACCCGCTCGAGCTCGCGCTGCGGGTCCGTGCGCAGGTCCTCGAGCCGGACGCGGGCATAGCGGTCGCCGAACAGCCGCGGCCCGTCGGCGCTGACAGCCTCGAAAGCGTCCTTCCAGACGATCAGCGGCCGGATGAAGTCGGGGACGTCGCGGATGACGCCGGGCGAGGGATCGCGGTCGAGCAGCTCCTCGGAGATCCGCCGGCTCGACCACAGCCGGCGGCCGGTCCGGGCGGTGAAGAAGGTGTCGGCGTCCGGATACACGTCGGTGCGCCGCCGGCGGCCGAGCAGCATCGAGGCCGTGACGGCCCGCGGGTCGCGGACGAGGTGGACGATCACCGCGTCGGGGGCGATCGCGGCCACCGCCTCGAGCTTGTGCTGGAGGCGCGTTTCCTTGATCGCCACGTCGGGCGCCTGGGCGAGCAGGTGCGCGAGCAGGTCGCGGACGTGCACGGGCAGCTCGGCCTCCAGCTCGAGCTCGGGGACCCGTGGCCCGCCCCAGTTGAACAGCTCGATCTGAAGCTCGGGGTAGCGCTCCGCGCGAAATCGCTCCCGCAGCTCCCGAGTCTCGGCCGAGAGGTCCACCGCGCGGGCGCCGCTGCCGCCCCCGATCGTCTCTGAGTCCTCGCGCAGCGGCTCGTAGAAACAGCGCAGCGCCGGGTCCTCGCCGAGCGCGTCGTAGAGGATCGTGGTGCCCGAGCGGCGCAGGCCGCAGATGAACAGGTTCACCGGTCCAGCGTAGGCGCTCGGTGGCGGGTGCCGGCTACAGCCCGCGCCCGGTGATCCGCTCGAACGCCTCGACGTACTTGGCGCGCGTGCGGGCGACCACCTCGTCGGGCAGCTCGGGGCCCGGCGGGGAGTGATCCCAGCCCGACTCGTCGAGCCAGTCGCGCACGTACTGCTTGTCGAACGAGGCCTGTGAGCGCCCGGCTCGTAGCCGTCGGCGGGCCAGAAGCGCGACGAGTCCGGGGTCAGGACCTCGTCGCCGAGCACCACCTCGGCGCCCGGCGAGGAGCCGAACTCGAACTTGGTGTCGGCGATGATGATCCCGCGCTCGGCAGCGTGGTCGCGGGCGTGCTCGTAGAGCTCGATCGTGACGCGGCGCAGCTCCTCCATCAGCGGCCGGTCGCCGATCAGCTCGGCGGCGCGGTCGAAGTCGATGTTCTCGTCGTGGTCGCCGACCTCGGCCTTCGTCGCCGGGGTGAAGATCGGCTCGGGGAGCTTGTCGGACTCGCGCAGGCCCTCGGGCAGCTCGATCCCGCAGACCGAGCCGGTCTGCCGGTACTCGCGCCAGCCCGAGCCGGTGATGTAGCCGCGCGCGACGCACTCGACCGGGTACATCTCCAGCCGCTTCACGCGCAGCGCCCTGCCGGCGACCTCCTCGGGAACTTCCTGGGAGAGGTCAGTGGTTGGGGACGATCTGGCCGGTGGTCTCGAACCAGAACACCGACATCTGGGTCAGCACCTTGCCCTTGTCGGGGATCGCGGTCGGCAGGACCACGTCGTAGGCCGAGATCCGGTCGGAGGCGACCATCAGGATCTCGTCGCCGTCCGCGTACATCTCGCGGACCTTCCCGGAGGCGACGAGGTCGAGATCGGCGAGCGAGGCGGTCACGCCGGCGATGCTAACAATGGCGGTCGGATGGTCGACGCCGCCATTGCCGAGCTCCGATGGCGCCCCGGCGCTGCCCGCCGACTCCGTTCCGGCGATCCCGCTCTCGAAGCCGCTGCAGACGGCGCGCTTCATCTTCCGGCCGCTGCCGTTCTTCGAGCACTGGCGGCGCGAGCTGGGCGAGACCTTCAGCGCGCGGCTCCTGGGCCCGGGCGACGTCGTCTTCCTCTCCGACCCGGAGTCGGTCAAGCGCCTGTTCACCGCCGACCGCGTGAACACGATCGCCCCGGGACGCAACATCATCCTCGAGCCGCTGCTGGGCCGCTCGCTCGCTGCTGCTGCAGGAGGACGAGGAGCACCTGCGCCGACGCAAGCTCATGCTGCCGCCGTTTCACGGCGAGCGCATGCGCGGCTACGAGCAGGTGATCCGCGAGGCGACCGAGCGCGCGGTCGCCGGCTGGCCGCAGGGCACCGAGTTCGCGCTGCACCCGAGCATGCAGGCGATCACGCTCGAGGTGATCCTGCGGGCGGTGTTCGGGGTCGACGACGCGGCCCGGCGCGAGGACCTGCGCGACCAGCCTGGTCGAGGTGCTCTCGGCGAGCGCCTCCCCGGCGGCGGTCGGCTTCGCCGCCCCCGGCGCTCCGGCAGGCTGCCGCCGTTTCGGCGGATCGCCGCGATGCGCGAGCGAGCCGACGAGCTGCTCTACGCCGAGATCGCCGAGCACCGGCGCCTGCCCGACCTCGACGAGCGCGACGACATCCTCTCCATGCTGCTCACCGCCCGGTTCGAGGACGGCTCCGAGATGGACGACCGCGAGCTGCGCGACCAGCTGATGACGCTGCTGCTCGCCGGCCACGAGACCACCGCGACGGGCCTCGCCTGGGCCTTCGACCTGCTGCTCCACCACCCCGAGGCGCTCGTGCGCCTGCGAGGCCGAGCTCGAGGCCGGCGAGCACGAATACCTCGACGCGGTGATCGACGAGACGCTGCGGGTGCGGCCCGTGGTCCCGTTCACCGGCCGCCTGCTGCGCCAGGACGACCGTGCTCGACGGCTACGAGCTGCCCGCCGGGACGGTGATCCTCGTCGGGATCTACCTCGCCCACACCCGCGCCGACATCTACCCCGAGCCGTTCGCCTTCCGCCCCGAGCGCTTCCTCGGCGACGGCGCGCCCGAGACCTACTCCTGGATCCCGTTCGGAGGCGGCACCCGGCGGTGCATCGGCGCCGCCTTCGCCCAGCTCGAGATGCGGATCGCGATCGAGACGATCCTGCGCGCGGTCGAGCTGGCGCCCGCATCGGCCGAGCCCGAGCGGCCCACGCGGCGCAACGTCACCCTCTCGCCCGCCACCGGCACCAGGGTGATCGCCAGGCGGCGCCACTCCTGACCGTCCGCCGAGCGCCGCGCTGTGCACCCAGGAGGTGCTCAACCCGTCACTCGGCGCCACCGAGCCGGTCGAGGCGCGCGATCAACTCAGGGACATGGGCCAGGTAGGCGTCCGGGTCGAGCACCTCGTCGAGGTCGAGCTGCGGCGCCCGCTCGGCGAGCAGCTCCCGGAACGGGGTCCCCGTGTCCCAGGCGCCCTGGGCGGCCTCCTGGACCAGGCGGTAGGCCTCGTCGCGGCTCATCCCCGACTCGATGAGCGCCGTCAGTGCGCGCTGGCTCGAGAGCGCCCCGTGGGTGAGCTCGAGGTTGGCGCGCATGCGCTCCACGTGCACGGTCATGCCCTCGACCAGGCGGACCGAAAGCGCCTGCATGTAGTCGAGCAGGATCGTGGCGTCGGGCAGGATCACGCGCTCGGCGCCCGAGTGGGAGATGTCGCGCTCATGCCAGAGCGCGACGTTCTCGAGCCCGGCCTGGGCGTAGCCGCGCAGCACCCGGGCGAGGCCGCAGATGCGCTCCGCCGTGATCGGGTTGCGCTTGTGCGGCATCGCCGACGACCCCTTCTGCGAGCCGGAGGCGAACGGCTCCTCGACCTCGCGGACCTCGGTCCGCTGCAGGTTGCGCACTTCCTGGGCGAAGCGCTCGAGCCCGGCGCCGGCGAGGGCGATCGCCTCCAGCAGCGCGGCGTGGCGGTCACGGGGCACGACCTGGGTCGAGATCTCCTCCGCCCGCAGCCCGAGCTCGTCCATCACCGCCGCCTCGATCGGCGGCGGGGCCGAGGCGTAGGTGCCGACGGCCCCCGAGAGCTTGCCGACGGCGGCCTGGCTGAAGGCGTCGCGGAGCCGGCCCAGGTTGCGATCGGCCTCGAACGCAAACCCGGCCAGGCGCAGGCCGAACGTGGTGGGCTCGGCGTGGACACCGTGGGTGCGACCGACGCAGAGGGTGTCGGCGTGCTCTCGCGCCTTCGCCACCAGCGCGTCGCGGTAGGCGGTCGCGCCGTTGATCACGATCAGGCCGGCCTCGACGAGTTGCAGCGCCAGCGCGGTGTCGAGCACGTCCGAGGAGGTGAGCCCGTAGTGGATCCAGCGGCCCTCGTCGCCGATCGACGCGGCGACGACGTCGACGAACGCCGCGACGTCGTGGTTGGTCTCGCGCTCGCGCTCCTTGACCGCCTCGACCGTGAACGATGCCCGCTCGCGGCAGGCCTCTGCGGCCTCGGCGGGCACCCTTCCCCGCGCTGCCCAGGCGTCGGTGGCGGCGAGCTCGACCTCGAGCCAGCCGCGCATCCGGCGCTCATCCGACCAGACGGCCCCCATCTCGTCACGGGTGTACCGGCTGATCACGCTCGGCCCCCGGACGGGCAACGAGCAACGAGCAACGAGCAACGAGTCACGAATTGATTATCGGTGGCCAGGCGTTTCCCTGGACGCTGCTAGGCGTCGTTCGGTGCGCTCAGGTGCGCTGAGTTCAGCGCCGGAATATGCCCCGTTCGGGACCCGTTTCGGGACCCGTTTTCTGCCCACCGTAGTCGCCGCGCTCACCGCCGCCGACAGCGCCGCCGCCGCAGTGGTCTTCGGCACGTGGTGGACGTAGATCATCGTGGTCTGGATGTTGGCGTGGCCCATGAAGGCTGCAGATCGTGCAGCGGCCACACGGCGGCTCCGAGCGTGCCGAACGTGTGTCACAAGGCGTCTACGCGGGCTGCCGAGGCTTTCGGCCGCGGTTCCAAGTTCCGCCCCACCTGGCCTGCGAGTGTCTGAAGTGAGTGCATTCTCTCGCTGTGAACCGGGAGAGCAGCCCTAGAAACCTGAACGGCATAGAGTCCGGGGCGAACAACTTCGGAGAAAGGCAACCGAATGGCTGAACAATCCGAGACCCCGGTTCTCGACCTGCTCGCGAGGATGACCGCCGACTCGATCGAGACGTCGAGCCTCGATGGGAACACGTTAATGCTGGTGCGCCTCGCCGCGCTGGTCGCGGTCGACGCCCCGCCAGCCTCCTACCTGCTCAACCTCGGTGCCGCCGGGGAAGCCGGCGTCGACGAGGAGCAGGTACGCGGCGTCCTCGCAGCCGTCGCCCCGATCGTCGGCACGGCGCGGGTCGCCTCGGCGACGGGGAACATCGCGGCTGCGCTCGGGTTCGCGATCGAGCTCGCCGAGCTTGAGGCGGAGGCCGAAAGGTAGGGAGCAGCTGCCCGGGGGATCGGGACGCGGCGAGTGTGTCGAGCGCGAGTGGACGCTCGTCAAACGTCTGACGCTGTGAGCCCGGAACGGCTCCCGAAAAAGTCGCGCCGCCTACTCCGAAAGCCCGGCGGCTCCGAGGACTTCCTGCTAGGAAAGCGCCTTGGCCTTGATCGAGTCGTACTCCGCCTGGGTGATCGCCCCGGAGTCGAGCAGCTCCTTCGCCTTGGCGATCTCGTCCGCTGAGCCTCCCCCGGCGGTCTGGCGCACGTACTCGTCCATGGCCGCCTGTTGGCTCTTGGCCTGCTCCATGCTGCGCTCGCGCATCCCGTCGTGCTGGGCGATCAGATAGACGAGCACGCCGAGGAACGGGATCACGATGATGAACACCACCCAGGCGGCCTTGTGCCAGCCGCCGATGTCGTGACGGCGGAAGATGTCGATGAAGCACGTGACCGCGATCCAGATCCAGGCGAACCAGGCGAAGAAGACGACGATCGTCCAGAGGACTTCCCCGAACTGATAGTCGGCCGCTATGAACATGTGTTGCCTCCCAGGTCGCCGTCGCCCGCGATCCTATACCCGCCGCCCCGCGACCTCGACGTTCTGCTGCGACACCGCCTACGCGAATCTCGTTTACCGGAGCACGGCGTTCGTTCGTTCTTGCGAAGACCTCCCAGGGGTCAGATTCCCAGCACCTTCGCCTTTTCGCTGGCGAACTCCTGATCCGTGAGCACGCCTTGTTCGTGAAGCTGACCAAGCTCCTTCAGTCGCTCCGTGGTCTCGGCGGTCACCCCACCAGACGCCGCTGGGGCGGGGTCGGTGGGCTCTGTCTGCGGCGCGCTGTCCTGCTGCTCTGCGGCGAGCTTGTTGTCGCGGTGCTTCTTGGCGGCGATGGCGGCTCCGCCGAGGGCGGCTGCACGTCGTCTGCGTTGGCGTCTGTCTCGTCCCATGGTCGTCGCCTCCTTCGATTCGGTCCTCGTGGAGCATCTCACGGGCTCTCCACCTCTCCAAGCTCCCGTCGACCCTACGGAGTGACTCGCGGAAAAGTTCCGCTTCCATGCAAAGCGAGCACATCCCGAGCTCTGAAACCCTCTGCATGCTCGCGTGCCCGGTACTTCGTTCCGCAAGGCTGGTTCGCCTGGTCGTCGGTTTCACGTTCAGCCTGTGGCTACTCGCCATCTCCCTGGCGACCTGGCGATCGACCCGCGGCCCCGCTCGGATGCTGCGGCGCGGAGGGGCCTGGCGATGCGCTCGGCAGACGTCGTCTGAGTTCGAGCGCGAGCTCGAGAGCGAGGCGGCGCTCGCCGGGCCGGTAGCCGAGCAGCTCGGTGGCGCGGGCGACGCGCTGGAGGACGGTGTTGCGATGGGTGTGCAGGCGCGCGGCGGCGCGCGGCGCGTGCTCGGCTTCCTCGAGGAAGATCCGGAGCGTCTCGCGCAGGCGCGTGGCCGAGTGGGTTTCCTCGGCCAGGGGTCCGAGCGTCGCGGTGACGAATTCGTTCGCTCGTCGCTCGTCCTGCGCGGCGAGGGCGGTGACCTCGAGCTCCTCGTAGGTGGCGAGGCGCCCGGAGCCGGGGTTGCCCGCGAGCAGCCGGTGGACGCTGAGCGCGGCCTCGTGGCTGCGGCGGAACCCGGTGATCCCGCGCTGGGTCGGACCGACAGCGACTCGGGCCTCGGCGTCGGATTCGGTCATGGCTGCGCGGAGCTCGCTCGCCGGGACGGCCGCGTCGGTGCCGATCCACGCCCAGAGCGTGTTGGTACCCGCGGGCACGGTGAGGGGCCGGCGGGCGCCCGCGGCCTGTGCGAGCGTGAGCGCTGCGGATTCAAGCGCGCTGGGCGCGGCCGCGGACTCGGCCCAGACGATGATCGCCGTGTGGTGGCGGGCGAGCTCGTAGCCCAGCCGGCTGCTGGCTGCGTGTGTGTCGAGCGCGGCGCCGTCGAGGATCAGGCGCACGGTCTCGGTGCGGCGGGCCAGCGCGCCGCCGAGCACCTCCTCGCGTTCGCGTTGCATCTCGGCGATCACCCGCCCGAGCACCCGGTCGACGTAATCGAACAGCAGCCGCAGCGACTCGTCGAGGACCGGGACGAGCTCCTCGCCGGGGCCGACGACCTCCTCGGCGCAGGCCATCCAGCGCCGCCAAGCGACCTGCTGCCCGCGCCTGTAGCCCTGGTAGGCGGCGTCTGAGTCGATCCCGCGGCGCACGAGCGTGCGGGCGATGTCGAGCGCCTCGGGAGGGACGTCGGCGGGCGGGCGATCGCCGGCGTGGCGTGCGACGGTGAGGAACCGGCGCAGGTTGGCACGGTTGGTCGCGTTGAGCTCCGCCGCGATCGCCGGGTCGGCGCCGAACGACGGCAGCGCGGCGATGACCGCGGCGTCCATCTCGGCCACGATCGCGTCGGAGTCCGCCTCGAGCCGGTCGGCGATCGCCGCGATCAGCTTGGAAGTGCCATGCGTGGTCACGAGGGAAGTGTGCCACAGCACATAATTCGAGTGCAAGTCTGGGCGAAGCGGACCATAGACAGCCGCGGCTGCGCGCGCATACCTTGGCGCCATGTTCGAGCGAGGAGGAGAGATGACCGAGACGACCGGGATCCCGCACGTTCGCGCCGCGGTGATCGGTGCGGGCCTCTCCGGGGTGGCGGCCGGCATCGCGCTGAAGAGCGACGGGATCGAGGAGTTCGTGATCCTGGAGCGCGCCGCTGACGTCGGCGGCGTGTGGCGTCAGAACACTTATCCGGGCGTCGCCTGCGACGTTCCGTCGCACCTCTACTCCTTCTCGTATGCGCCGAATCCCGACTGGGAGCACACCTTTGCCCGCGGGTCCCGAGATCCACGGCTATATCCGCGCGGTCGCCGCCGAGCACGGCCTCGAAACCCAGTTGCGCTTCGGCCAGGAGCTGCTCGATGCCTCCTGGGACGACGAGCGTCAGCGCTGGTCGATCACCACGACCGATCTCGAGCTGACCGCGGATCTGCTGATCGACGCCACCGGCCCGCTGACCGAGCCGCAGATCCCCGACATCAAGGGACTGGAGAGCTTCGAGGGCACGATCTTTCACTCGGCCCGCTGGGACCACGGTCACGATCTGACCGGCGAGCGCGTCGCGGTCGTCGGGACGGGCGCGTCGTCGATCCAGTTCGTCCCCGAGATCCAGCCGCGCGCCGCGCACGTGACCGTGTTTCAGCGCACGCCCGGGTGGGTCATCCCGCGGATGGACCGGGCGACGACCGCGCTGGAGCGCACCGTGCTGCGGCGCGTTCCCGGCGCACGGCGCCTCCAGCGGCTCGTCCAGTACCTCGTGCGCGACGGCCTGCACTACCGGCTGATCCGCCGCAACCGGGTGTTCCGCACGATCGTGCAGGGCATCGCCCGGGCGCACCTGCGCCGCCGGGTGCGCGACCCCGAGCTGCGGGCGAAGCTGATGCCGGACTTCGAGGTCGCGTGCAAGCGCATCCTGATCTCCAGCGACTGGTACCCCGCGCTCGCCCAGGACAACGTCGACGTCGTGGCGGCCGGCGTGCGCGAGGTGCGCGGCCGCACGGTGATCGCCAGCGACGGGTCCGAGCACGAGGTCGACACGATCATCTTCGGCACCGGGTTCGAGGTCCTCGCACCCCCGGTCACCGAGCGGATCCACGGCCGCGGCAGGCGCTCGCTCGCCGACGCCTGGCGCGGCGGCCTGCGCCACTACCGCGCGGTCGAGGTCGCCGGGTTCCCCAACTACTTCCGCCTCGCCGGCGCCGGCTGCGGCCTTGGCCACGGCAGCCTGATCTTCATGATCGAGTCGCAAACGGCCTGGCTGCGCGACGCGCTGCGCACGATGGCGCGCCGGGGCGCGAGCACGGTCGAGGTGTCCGAGCGGGCGCAGGACGAGTACATGCGCTTCGCCGCCGCCCACGCCGGGCGCACCGTCTGGGCACTCGGCGGCTGCACAAGCTGGTACCAGGATCAGCGCGGCGAGGCGACGGTCATGTGGCCCCGCTCGATGCGGAGCTACCGCCGCCTGATGGCGAGCTTCGAGCCCGCCGACCACATCTTGCAATGCCCGCGCCGGCATCCCGCCGGCGGGGTGATCATCGACAGCGAGAGGACCGGTGCGTGATGAAGACATTTGAAGTGAATGGCAAGGTGGCGCTCGTCACAGGCGCCGCGCGCGGGATCGGCCTGGAGACCGCCCGCGCGCTGCACGAGAAGGGCGCTTCGGTCGTGATCGTCGATCTGGACGCGGGCGACGCTGAGCGCGCTGCGGAGGCGATCGGCGCCCGCGCGATCGGGGTCGGCGCCGATGTCACCGACCTCGAGGCGATGCAGCGGGCTGTTGAGCAGGCCGGGGAGCAATTCGGCGGCCTCGACCTGGTGGTCGCGAACGCCGGCATCGGTACGGTGGGCACGGTCCGCGCGACCGACCCGGCGGTGTTCGACCGGGTGATCGAGGTCAACGTGCTCGGCGTGCACCGTACGGTCCTCGCCGCGCTTCCCCAGATCATCGCCCGTCGCGGGCACGTCCTCGTGGTCGCCTCGATGTACGCGCACGCCAACGGGATGCTCGGCGCCGCGTACGGCTCCTCGAAGGCGGCCGTCGCGCACCTCGGCCGGTCGCTGCGCGTCGAGCTCGCTGACCACGGCGTCTCCGTAGGCGTCGCCTACTGGGGATTTATCAACACGACGCTGGCGCGCGAGACCTTCGGAGGGCCGATCGGCGAGCGGTTGAAGGCGATCTTCCCACGCCCGCTGATCAGGACGATCGAGCCCGAGGTCGCCGCGGCCGCCACCGTCCGCGGAGTAGAGCGTCGCGCCTCCCGGATCATCGCCCCGCGCCGCTGGGTGCCGGTGTTTCTTCTGAACGGGCTGATCATGCCGCTGATGGACCGGCGGTACGAGCGTCACGCCAAGCTCCAGGCCCTGATGCGCGAGGCGGACCGGGTCGAGCCTGGGGTCCCCGAGCGAGTCTCGAGCGGGCGATGAGGCAGCTGACCAGCCTGGACGCGCAGTTCCTCGCGCTCGAGGACGACCGCACGCAGGGGCACGTGAGCGCGCTCGCGACCTACGACCCCGAGACCGTCTCCGGACGAAGGCTCGACGCGGCGCTCGTGCGAGAGCTCGTGACCGAGCGCCTCCATCTGCTGCCGACGTTCCGCTGGCGCCTGGTGCAGGTGCCGCTCGGCCTCGATCACCCCTACTGGGTCGACGACACCCAGCGTCGACGTCGACTACCACGTGCGCGAGCTCGCGCTGCCCTCGCCCGGCGACGACCGCCAGCTAGCCGAGCAGGTCGCGCGGATCGCCGCGCGCCCGCTCGACCGCTCGCGCCCGCTCTGGGAGATGTACGTGATCCACGGCCTCCAGGACGGAGCGGTCGCGCTGCTGACGAAGATGCACCACGCCGCGGTCGACGGCGCCTCCGGCGCCGAGGTGATGGGCGTTCTGCTCGACGAAACAACGGAGGGACGCGACCTCAGCGTCCGCGAGCCGGCGGCGGTCCGGCGCTACCCCGGCAGGGGTGAAATGCTCGCGCGAGGCCTGGCGGGAGTCTCGCGCTACCCGCTGCGCGCACTCCGCGCGGCGCCGCGAACGCTGCCGCACCTCGACGCCATCCCGACGATCCGCCCCATCCCCGGCGTGAAAACCATCGCCCGCACGAGCCGGCTGATCAACCGCCTGATCCCGGGCGCGAGCATTGCGCCGCGCCCGCCGGGTCCGACCTCACCGCCCCGCGGACGCGCTTTCAAGCGCGGATCTCACGGCACCGCCGCGTCGCGTTCGGCTCGCTCTCGCTCGACGAGGTCAAGGACAGTCAAGAACGCGTACGGGTGCACCGTCAACGACGTCGTCATGGCGATGTCCGCGGCCGCTTTGCGCGGCTGGCTGTCCGAACGGGGCGAGCTGCCCGACCAGCCGCTGGTCGGGTGGGTGCCCATGTCCGTCCGCACCCCGGACGAGATCGGCACGTACGGCAACCGCGTCTCGGTGATGCTCGCCGAGCTCCCAACCGACGAGGCCGACCCCCTCCGGCGGCTGCGCCGTGTCAACCAGAGCATGCGCTCCGCGAAGGAGCACTACCGCGCGCTGCCGCCATCGCTGATCCAGGACGCCAACGACCTCATCCCCCCGGCGCTGTTCCCGCCCGTAACCAGAACGGCGATGCGAGTGATGGGGATGCGCGGGGTCGAGCCGCCGGTCAACATCGCGATCTCCAACGTCCCAGGCTCGGCGCGCCCGCTCTACTGCGCCGGCGCCCTCCAGCGTTCCCAATACCCGATCTCCGGAGTGCTCGACGGCCTCGGGCTCAACATCACTCTGTTCAGCTACCGCGACAAGCTCGAGTTCGGGATCGTCGCCGACCGCGAACTGATCGACGACCCCTGGCCGCTGCTCGAAGCCCTCGGCGACGCGCTCGCCGAGCTGCGAGAGCTGGCCCAGGCCCAGCTAGAACCGGTCCCGGCGGCGACGGTGGGGTCCGCGCGTTGACCGTCGTCGCTGCCCGTGAGCAGCTCTGTCAGATGGGAGGGATCGAGATCTGCTTCGAGGAGAGCGGCAATCCGGACGACCCGCCGCTCCTGCTGATCATGGGTCTCGGGGGGCAGATGATCGCCTGGCCCGACGAGTTCTGCGAGCGGCTCGCCGCACAGGGTTTTCGCGTGATCCGCTTCGACAACCGCGATTGCGGCCGCTCGACGCACTTCGCGGACACGCCGCCGCCGAGCACTTGGTCGATCCTGCGCCGGCGGCCGCGACCGGTCGTTTACACGCTCGATGAGATGGCCGGCGACGCCGTCGGCCTGCTCGACCATCTCGGGATCCAGAGGTCGCATGTGGTCGGCGCCTCGATGGGCGGGATGATCGCGCAGGTGATCGCCACGCGCGCTCCGCGGCGGGTGTGCTCCCTGACCTCGATCAGGTCCAGCACGGGCAGCCGCTGGCACGGGCAGCCGCGGGCGCGAATGTGGCCGCTCCTGTTGCGCGGACAGGCGACCGACCGCGCCTCCTACGAGGAGCGCTTCGTCCGTTTCGCGAAGGCGATCTCCTCACCGGGCTTCGCTACGGACGGGCCGGCGCATCGGGAGCTCGCAAGGGCGAGCTTCGACCGCGGCTTCGACGAGGCCGGGACGATGCGCCAGCTCGGAGCCGTGATCGCGTCGGGAGATCGGACCAGATCGCTGACGCGGATCGAGGCGCCGACCCTGGTCATCCACGGGACCGACGACCCCCTGATCCGGGTCTCAGGCGGCAGGGCGACGGCGCGCGCGATCCCCGGGGCGCAGCTGACGCTGATCGATGGCATGGGGCACGACCTTCCACGCGAGCTCTGGCCGCGGATCGCGAGTGCGATCGCCCGTTTCGGGACCAGTTTTCCGTGCCCACCGTGGTCGCTGCGCTCACCGCCGCCGACAGCGCCGCAGCCGCAGTGGTCTTCGGCAGGTGGTGGACGTAGATCATGGTGGTCTGGATGTTGGCGTGGCCCATAAAGGCTTGGAGATCGTGCAGCGGCCACACGGCGGCTCCGAGTGTGCCGAACGTGTGTCGCAGATCGTGCCAGATGATCGGGTCCTCGCCCTCGCGCAGGTGCCCGAGCCTGGCCGCCTTCAGTGCCAGGTAGAACCGCGCCCGCAACGCCGAGCCATCGAGGAAGCCGCCGGTCGGTCCGGGGAACACGAGGTCACCGGGCTCAGTGATCGGAACCCTCGATGACGTCGACGCGAGCAAATCCAGGGTCAACGCGTGGATGGCAGGGCCGACATCTACGCGCTTGGCTGCATGATGTTCGAGATGCTCGCCGGCGAGGCTCCGTTCGTCCGCGAACCGAGGTATCGGTGCTCTACGCGCATCTGCACGAAGCGCCACCTGCCATCCAAGAGTACGATGGTGCGCTCGAGTGCGGCGTCTCGCGGCGCGAGCTGAACCCATTGACCGGTCTACGCCCGTGTCCGGGTTCGGATTCTCGACCACGGCGGTCGGCTCCCCTTCCAGGGTCCAGCGGTTCAGGTCCACCTCGCCCGGGTCGTAGAGCCTGCCATCGAGCTCGAACAACATCGAGACACCCTCGGAGGTCTCGACCTCGACCCGCCAGCGCGTGCCCGTGACAGTTCCGGGCGCAACGTCCACGCCCAGCGCCTCGCAGCGCAACGGCTCGTCGCTGGTCGTCGGGACCACGTGCTCTTGAAGCGACTCGATCCTCAGGTCGAGATCGGCTGCGACCGCGTCAGCCGTGACCTGCATATAGCTTGGTCGCGGGGTGCCGTCACGAAGCGCGGCGTTGAACTCGGCAACGGTCAAACCCACCCTGTGGTCGGTTGCCAGCACGGGTCCGTAGTCGTCCACGTTGTATCGCGAGGTCGCCACCACGCGGTCGATCCGATGACAAGTTCCAGCCATCCGCCCGACCTGGTTGACCCAGTAGTAGTCCTGGTACCCGGAGCCGACGATGGTCACGGAATGGTCCAACGCCAGGCGCTCGAGCGCGGCGCTCGTGACCGGCGCGGTACGCCACGGGAAGAGCAGCTCCTCCGCCGTGGTGAGCACGTCCAGGCCGTGGCGGGCACAGAGGGCGACGTGCTCGAGCATCTCGTCCAGGTAAGTGGCAACGCAGAGAATTGCAATGTCGGCGCGGACCTCGGCGAGCACATCCTCCGGGCGGTCGGATACGGTGACGCCCAGCGGCCGGCCCAGCCCACAGAGTTCGCCGACGTCCCGCCCGATGTCGCTCGACCGGTTGATGGCGCCGACCACGCGGACGCCCTTCTCAGGGAGCATCGGGACGATGACCCGACCCATCGTCCCAAGGCCGTAGACGACAGCGGACAGGCCGGAGACCGCGGTCGCATCTTGACCCTCGGGCCCTCTGTCACTTGCACACCGACACCGTCCCCTTCGCTCGCGCCGACCCTACCTGCGGCCGACCCGGCCGGTCAAGGGCCGGGGCCGGCGTTCGGGCGCCGCGGGGCGGCGTCGTCGGGGGGAGTGGGCGGGGTGCGGGTCGGCAGTGGTGCGGGCGCAGGGCGAGGCCCGGCGTGGGCGCGAGCGGGTCTCATTAGCCGGCCCGATTGTCCAGGTGACTGCTTGGGAGGAATCTGGATTGCGCACTGCCACCCTCAACTGCGCCACGGTGCTCGGGATCAAGTACCGGCCGTCGATGCGCTGGAGAAGAGAAAGGGCAGACCGCCCTCCTCCTCGAAGTAGGCTGGCGAGGCGGAGACTGGCGCTTGCTAGCGCATCCGTGGTGCGTGGAGGGGGAGGGGTAAGGCGGGAATCGCGCGGTACGCGAGCAAATACATACCGGCGCGCTCGTAGAACGCGTATACCGAGAATGTACCGCCGTGTTGGAGCCTTCGAGGCAGTCAACCGGCACCGAGCCTGCCCTTATCGGGAGACCAGGTCCGAGGCCACGACCAAAGGGAGGCCCACGATGAGGGCTCACGCCGTCACCCGCATGACCCGGCCGCGACGATACGCGTGGTGTCGCGCGCCGTTATTGATCGTCCTCAGTATTTGTGCGCTCGCGATCCCGGCGAGTGCGAGCGCCGACGCGGTCAGGGACTGGAATCGCCACGCACTCGAGGCGCTCGGCAACCCACTTGCCCCGACCCCGCCCGTCGTGCCCGGCGCCGCCCAGAGTCCGACCGTCACCTCCATTCACATGGCGATGGTGCAGGGCGCCGTCTATGACGCCGTCAACGCGATCGACCGCGGGCATCAGCCGTATCTCGACGGACTCCCAGAAGCGTCGCGGTCAGCATCGCGAAAGGCCGCGGTTGCGACCGCCGCGCACCACGTGCTCGTCGGCCTCGGAGGCGGGCTCGTGCCGGCGTTGCCTCAGGTGGTCCGCGAGCGACTCGATGCCCTCTATGCCGACGCGCTCGCAGGCATTCCCGAGGGTGACGACAAGGCCGATGGCATCGCGGCCGGGGCCGCCGCGGCTGCGGCAATGCTTGCGGAGAGAACGGACGACGGCCGGTACGTGCCATTCTCGTTCACGGTCGGCGACGAGGCCGGCGAGTGGCGTCCGGCCCCGCCGACGTTCGTCAGCGACCCGTTCGCATGGGTGGCCAACGTCGAGCCGTTCGTCCTCCAGAGCTCTTCGCAGTTTCGGACGAAGGGCCCGCGCGCGCTCAAGAGCGACGCCTACACGAGGGAATACAACGAGGTGAAGGACCTCGGGGGCCCGACCATCGGCGTCGGCAATCCGCGTACCCCCGAGCAAGAGGCGGTGGCCCAGTTCTACACCGTCAATGTCATAGAGCTGCTCAACCGCACGTTCCGCAGGATCTCCAAGACCGAAGGGCTCACCCTCGCCGAGGAAGCCCGACTCTTCGGGATGCTGAACCTGGCCGGGGCAGACAGCGTGATCCACTGCTGGGATGAGAAGGCGTTCTGGAGCTTCTGGCGCCCGATCACCGCGATCCAGCAGGGGGACAACGACACCAACCCCGACACCGTCGGGCAATCCAACTGGACGCCGCTCATCGCTACTCCCCCGTATCCGGAGCACACGTCCGGCTACAACTGCGCGAGCGGCGCGTTCATGCACACCGCCAAGGCGTTCTTTGGCAAGAACAGGATGGAGTTCAGCGTCGTCAAATTCCCGGGCAACGTGACGCCCAACACGACGCGCGACTACGGGCAGCTCACGGCCGTGGTCAAAGACACCATCGACGCACGCGTGTACCAGGGCATCCACTTCCGGACGGCCGATGTTCAGGGTGCCGCGCTCGGCGAGGATGTCGCCCACTGGCTGGACAAGCACTACTTCCAGCCGGTGAACTGACCGGAGGCACCGGATGGGCCGCCCACCCGCGGCCCATCCGGATGCCGGCCTCGAGCGCCCGGCGCTGGCGCCACTGCGCCGGGTCCCCACGGGTTCTTTCCCGCCGCTCGCATCCGTGGCGCGTGGATGGGAGGGCTAAGGCGGCAACGGCGCGGTGCGCGAGCAAATCCCGGCGGCCACTCCTCAAGCCTTGAGCACGCCGCGGCTCGCCCTCGCCAGCGCGACGAGAGCCGGCGCGGGATCGAGGCCGCTCGGCGGGCGGCCGGGGCGAGCTTCGCCTCGGGTGAGCACCGACGATTTGGTCGGCCCCGCCAGCCGTTGAACCGGTTGATCGACCCGACGGCGGCGGGTGTACGGTCGTTTCGGACAGGCACAAATTGGCTATAGAGATTCGCGTCCTCGGCCGTGTCGATGCGCTCGTCGACGGCCGGTCGCTACCACTCAGAGAAGGCAAGCAGCGCGGGGTGCTCGCGATGCTGGCGCTGCGCGCCAACCGCACGGTGAGCGCCGACGAGCTGATCGATGGCCTCTGGGCCGAGCGCCCGCCGGCGAGCGCCGCCAAGAACGTCCAGCTCCTTCGTCTCGCAGCTGCGCAAGGCATTGGCCTCCGACGACGCAGAGGCCAGCATCCTCACCCGCGGTCGCGGCTACGAGCTCCAGGTGGCGGAGGAGGCGGTCGACGCGCTGCGCTTCGAGCACCTGGTCGAGGAGGCCGCGCGCGAGCCGGCCGGCGCCGGGGCGAACGGCCCGGCCGGCGCCGCGCTCGAGCTCTGGCGCGGCGCTCCGCTCGCCGACGTCGCCTCGGAGCCCTTCGCCGGACCCGAGATCGGCCGGCTCGAGGAGCTTCACCTGCGCGCGCTCGAGCTGGCGATCGACGCCGAGCTCGCCGCCGGGCGCCACGCCGAGGCGATCGCCCGGCTCGAGGCGCTGATCGCCGAGGAGCCGTTGCGCGAGCGCCTGCACGCGCAGCGCATGCTGGCCCTCTATCGCGCCGGGCGCCAGTCCGAGGCGCTCGATGCCTACCGCGAGGCGCGCGAGACCCTGATCGAGCAGATCGGGGTCGAGCCGGGGCCCGAGCTGCAAGCGCCTCCAGGAGCAGATCCTCGCCCAGGACCCGAGCCTCGACGCGCCGCCGCCGATCGTCGAGCTGCCGATGCAGCTCGAGGGCGGCTCGCCGCTGCTCGCCGGGCGCGAGCGCGAGCTGCGCTGGCTGCGCAAGCGCTGGGGCCAGGCGAGCGAGGGCCGGGTCGTCTGCGTGATGGTCTGGGGGCCGTCGGGGATCGGCAAGACGCGGCTGGTGGCCGAGCTCGCGGCCGAGGTCCAGGGCGAGGGCGCCGCGGTCCTCTACGCCGGCGGCGGCGAGGTCGCCGAGGCGGCATCTGGCGACCGTCGCCGAGGCCGCCACGGGCCACCGACCGACGCTGCTGGTGCTCGACTACGCCGACGACGCCCCGCCGCAGGTCCTCGAGGCCGCCGCGGCCCTCGCCCGCGAGCCCGAGGGCCGGCCGCTCATGGTCTGCGTCCTTCATCACGACGAGCAGGGCCCGCCCGCCTTCGCCGCCCTGCTCGAGGGCGGCGCCGCCCAGCGGCTGCGGCTCGACCCGCTGCGCGAGGATGCGGCCGCCGAGATCGCCGCGCTCTACGCCCCGCCGAGGGAGTCGCGATGCCGCTGCGGACGCTGATCGCCGAGAGCGAGGGGGTGCCGCTTCGCATCCACCGCGCGGCCGGCGAGTGGGCGCGGGCGGAGGCGGCCGAGCGGCTCGCGGCGACTGCCGGGCCGGGCCGCGGGCGATCGCGGCCGAGCCTGCGCGCGACCGAGGCCGAGCTGGCGGGCAGCGTCGTCGATCTGCAGGCGGCCCGCGAACGGACCCGCCTCTACGCGGTCGAGGAGCCGCCGGATCCCTCGGCGCCCGAGGTCTGCCCGTTCCGCGGCCTGGCGCCGTTCGACGCCGCCCACGCCGAGTACTTCTTCGGCCGCGAGCGCCTGGTCGCCGAGCTCGTCGCCCGCCTGGTCGGCTCGACCCTGCTCGCCGTGGTCGGCCCATCGGGCAGCGGCAAGTCCTCGGCCGTGCGCGCCGGCCTCCTGCCGGCGCTGGCCGACGGGGTCGTCCCCGGCTCCGAGAGCTGGCGGCGGGCGGTGATGCGCCCCGGCGAGCGCCCGCTGGCCGAGCTCTCGCGGACCCTCGCCCGCGCGGTGCCCGAGGCGGGGGGCGAGGACGCGGCGCCATGGATCGCCGACGCGCTCGACCGGCTCCCGGTCGGCGAGCGCCTCGTGCTCTCGTCGATCAGTTCGAGGAGGTCTTCGTCGCCTGTCGCGACGAGGCGGAGCGCGAGGCGTTCTTCGACGCGCTGGTCGAGGGCGCCGGCGACCCCGACGAGCGGCTGGTGGTCGTGCTCGCGATTCGCGGCGACTTCTATGCGCGCTGCGCCGAGCACGCCGAGCTCTCGACGCTCGTGAGCGCCAACCAGGTCCTGGTCGGGCCGATGCGCCGCGACGAGCTGCGCCGGGCGATCGAGCTGCCCGGCCGCAGGGCCGGCCTGCGGATCGAGCCGGGACTGGTCTCGGCGCTGGTCGGCGACGTCGCCGGCAGAGCCCGGCGGCCTGCCGCTGCTCTCCGCGGCCCTCGTCGAGCTCTGGCAACGGCGCGACGGTCGCACCCTGCGCTGCCGCGTCTACGAGCGAAGCGGCGGCGTCAAGCGGGGCGGTCGCGCGCCTCGCCGAGGACGCCTACCAGCGCCTCAGTCGCGGCCGAGCGGCTCCGGGCCCGGGCGATGCTGCTGCGCCTGGCCGGCGCGGAGGAGGAGGCGGAGGCGTTCGTTCGCCGCCGCGTTTCGCTCGACGAGCTCGAGCTCGAGCGCGACCCGGACGCCGCCCGGGCGCTCGCCGTGCTCACCGAGGCCCGCCTGCTCACGGTCGACGAGGGCGCCGTCGAGGTCGCCCACGAGGCGCTGCTTCGCGAGTGGCCGCGCCTGCGCGGCTGGCTTGCCGAGGACGCCGAGGGCCGGCGCCTTCACCAGCACCTGATCGGCGCCGCCGCGCGAGTGGCGCGACTCCGGGCGCGATCCGGCCGAGCTCTACCGCGGCGCCAGACTCGCCGCGGCGCTCGACTGGGCCGCCGAGCACGACCCCGAGCTCAACGAGCTCGAGCGCGCCTTCCTCGACGAGAGCCGGGCGGCGAGCGAGCGCGAGGCCGAGCGCCAGCGCCGCGCCGTCCGCCGCCTGCGGACGCTGCTCGCCGGGGTCGGCGTGCTGCTCGCCGCCGCGGTGGTCGCCGGGGTGATCGCGCTCTCGGAGCGCAGGGCGCACGCAGCGCGGCCACCGC
This sequence comes from uncultured Solirubrobacterales bacterium, assembly GCA_963758665.1. GTDB lineage: Bacteria > Actinomycetota > Thermoleophilia > Solirubrobacterales > 70-9 > WHSW01. Next base: position 321,878 of record CAVWWH010000004.1, read on the forward strand.
GAGGACGCGCAGCGCCTCGGCGCCCAGGCCCTGAGCGAGGAGCGCGTCGACCAGGCGCTGCGGCTCGCAACCGCCGGCGTCGCCCTCGACGACTCGGTCGCCACCCGCTCCAGCCTCCTATCGACGCTGCTTCGCAGCCCCGCGGCGATCCGCGTCCTCACCCCTACCGGCGAGGAGCTCCCTGCGTTCGCGCTGAGCCCCGACGGGGAAACCCTCGCGGCCAGCGACGCAGACGGTACCGTGACCCTGTTCGACACCGATACCTACGAGGTAGTCGGCGAGCATCAGGCGCCCGCAACGGCCTACGTCATCGCCTTCGATCCGCAGGGCGACTCGCTCGCCGTCGCCGAGGACTCCACGGCAACGGGGGAACGCTGGAGATTCTCGACGCGGCTACCGGGCGGGTGCGCAGCTCGACCTCGCTTGCCGCCGGCCAAGGGTTCGCGCCTTTCGGCATCGTCATCTACGCTCCGGACGGACGAAGCTTGTTCGTCCCCTACTCCCGCGGTGGCTCCTTGTTCCTGCGTCGGTACGACGCCCGCCGGGGCACGCCGCTCGGAAAGCCCGTCCGCGTTGGCTCGTCGACCAGCCGCCGGTCATGACCCCGGACGGGCGCCTCCTGGTCCCCACCGACCGGGGGTTCAAGGCGCTCGACGCGGAAACGCTTCGCGTCATCCGCCGCTACCCCGTCGGCGGCGCGCCGGCGCCGTCAGCCCCGACGGGCGCACCCTCGCGATCGACGGCCGCCCGGGGGCATCGGCCTGCTCGACCTCGCCTCCGGAAGGGTGCGGACGCTGACCGGCCCGGGGGCGGGCGCGACCCGGGCGTTCAGCCCCGACGGGCGTACCCTCTCGACCGCCGAGGACGATGGGAGCGTGATCCTGTGGGACGTCAAGAAGGGGGTCACGACCGAAACCCTCGAGGGCCACGCGGGCGTCACCGAAACGCATGCCTTCAGCCCCGACGGACGCACCCTGTATACGGCCGGCAACGACGGCCGCGTGATCGTCTGGGACGTGGCCGGGGACCGCCGGCTCGGGCGCCCGTTCCCGAGGGGATTGGGCGGCTGGGAGCCCGGGCACGATCTTCCGGCCTGCGTTCGCGCTCAGCCCCGACGGACGCGCCCTGGCCGTCGCGAGGCTCGACGGCCGGGTGGAGCTGATCGACGCCGAGACGCTGCGCAGGACGGCGAGCTTCGAGGCCGTCCCCGGCAGGGCGGCGGGGGCGATCGATTACTCGGCCGATGGACGGCGGCTGGCGGTGGCGGGAGAGGGTGGCGGCGTCGGGGTCTGGGACGTCGAGTCGGGAGAGCGGCTCGGCGCGCTCCTTCGCGCTCCCCGGGGCCCTCGGGCGGCCAACCCGCGAACCGTCCAGGCGCTCGCCTTCGGCCAGGGCGATCTGCTCGCCGCGGCGGAGGTGGGGGGCGCGGTGCGGATCTGGGACGTCGGCCGGCGCGAGCTGCTTCGACCGCCGCTGCGCCTGCCTCCCTCCGTGCTCGGGCTGGCGTTCAGCCCGGACGGCTCGCAGCTGGCGATTCCGTTCGGTGCTACTCCGACGAGGGTCCCAACGGAGTCGAGATCCTCGACGTCGGAAGCGGCGAGCGGGTTGCGAGGCTTTCCCCCGACGGCGAGGTCCAATCGGTTGCCTTCTCCCCCGACGGCAGCCTGCTCGCGGGTGGCATGGTCGACGGCGGCGCGCTCCTCTGGGCGACCGACGGCTGGCGGCGGGTGGGACGTCCGCTCGCTCGCCAGAACGCGTCCACTCTCGAAGTGGAGTTCTCACCGGACGGGCACACGCTTGCGACCTCACACTCGGACCACTCGGTGGCGCTCTGGGACGTCGCCTCGCAGGAGCCGATCGGGCCCCCCCTGGGCACGTCGTCGGGGGAGGATGCCGGGGTGACGGCGCGATTCACCCCCGACGGCGCCCGCCTGTTCGTGCTATCCGACCCCGGGGAGGGCAGTGCATCGAACCTCTGGCGCGCGATCCGCTGGGAGGTCGATCCCGAGCTCTGGCTGCAACGCGCGTGCGCCGTCGCCGGCGGCGGCCTCACTCCCGAGCAGTGGGCGGAGGTCGTCCCCGAGCAGGATTACCTGTCCGCCTGCCCCTCGGGCTGACGAGCTCGACCGCGCGCCCCAACGCCCAGCGCGCGTATAGAGCGCGCGTAGGCCGACCGATGTACCGAGCGTGCTACCGCCGTGTTGGAGCCTGCGGGCTGTCAACCGGCACCGAGCCTCGCCTCATCAGAGACCAGGTTTCGGGCCGCGACCAAGGGAGAGTCATGAAGAAGCCATTCGTTCTCATCGCCGCGATCGTCGCGGTCGTCGGCCTCGCCACGATGCCGCAGTCGGGGCTCGCCGACGAGGGCGCCGCGGTCTCCTCGAAGAACAAGCCAGCCGTCCAGTGTTGGACGACCTTCCCCGCTCGCGGAGGCGAAGCAAAGCCGAAGGTGGCGCCCAACCGCTGCCTCTTCGCGGGGCCCCACGCGCAGTCGTTCGCCGAGGGCGGAGGCGGTCGGGGGGTTCAGCCTGAGTTGGAGGCACTGGGGCGCGCCGAAGACTCGCGGCAAGGGCAAGGCCTGCTCGAGTCTTGCAGGACCTTCCCCGAATGGATGCGCCGGCGTGACCTTCATCCTGACGAAGCTGCGCTACAAGGCCAGCTGCCAACAGCGCATGTACACGAAGGTCCTGTTCGAGGTGAAGGGGGACACTGACTTCGCCCACCGATACGGCGGCTGTTCGTAGGTCCCGCCCAGTCCAGCGGTGATCCTGCCGTTGCCGCAAGGTCGAGCGCATCCACCCCGACTAGCCCTGGCCGCCCGCTCGCGATAGACGGCGGGCGGCCGGCTCCGGGGGCGGTATGTCGATCCAAACGGTGGCGCTCGCCGTCCCTGCATCTCAGAGAGATCGCCGAGTAGCTCAGCGGGAGAGACACCGTCGATCTCGGTTCCCCTCAAGTATCGCTTTGCATGGAATGTCTGACGGGCTGCCGCTGGCCGAACTAAAAAGGGCCTCCGCACGCTCATTAGAACGGCGGTTGTCACTGCTGTTCGGAGCGAGAGGAGACCCGGCATGAACTATGTCGGAATCGATTGGGCCTATCGGCGCGCAGCCTGGTGCGCAGTCAGCGAGGGAGGATCAATCGAGGCGGAGGGCTGATCCGCCGACGAGGACGGTCTCGCTCGGTTGGCTTTGAGGCTGGGTCGAGGTCAAGGGGTGCGTCGAGATGATGAGCGGCGCAATCTCGGTCAAAGCCGGCTCGAGCTCGCGGCTGGGCGGTGCAGGTCGCCATGCGCGCAAGGTCAGAGACATTGCCCGCTTGCTGCAAGACCGACAAGGTCGACGCCGGGTGCTGGCGACTTTGCGCCGCGATCTGGTGCGGCGGTCTGGGTGGCGTCGCTTGAAGACCGCGCGATCGCGAGCGCTTCGCGCCGCGCGCCTGGTCAAGGCGAGGACTCGGCTCGCAACCGGATCTTCGGCTGCTGACCAGTTCGGGCTGCGGATCTCCTTCACTCGTCTGCGACAGCCGACGCATTGGAGCTACTCGAGCGCGCGGCGTGCCGCGGTCTGGCGCGACTCGATCGCAGAGCACTTGACCGCATCGAAGAGCTGCAGCGCGGATCACGCGATCGATCGCGAGCCGCTCGATCGCGCGGCAAGTTTCCAGGGCCAGCTGCTTCAAACGATCCGGGCGTCGGCCGCTGATCAGCTCACTTCGCTCAGAGATCGGCGACGTCTCGCGCTTCTCATCGGCTCAAAGCTGGTCGGCTATGCGGGACTTGCGCGAGGATCAGCCAGTCAGGCGAGCGCTCGGCGACCGGGCGCTATCCAAGGCCGGCTCGCGGCCTTGCGCTGGGCGGCGGTGGAGGCCGCAACCAGGCTGGCGACCAAGCAACCGTTTCACAGCTACTACCGGCGCTGGAGGCTCGCACGGAAAGAACCCAGCGAAGTCGGCGGTCGCCGCAAGCTCTTGATCTGCTCCTGGCACATGCTCTCGCGCAATCAGGTCTTCTCACCACCCACTGCCGCTGATAGCTCCTCTCGCTTTCTGGCCGCCTGACGGCCTGGAATTGAGACTCGGCGACAGCTCCCAAGAACGATCTGCGCCGCGAGCGCCGAAAGAGAGATGAGCTCGACTCAGCGAACTGGGAGCGAGGGAAGGCGGTGATGGCCCTGGGTTAACAACAGGCCGACCATCGAAGAGAAAGGGGAACTTCTGTTTTCACGCGAAAGCGCAAGCCCGGGGCGGCGCTCGCGACCGATTGTCGAAAGACCGTCGCAGAGTGCGAGTATCCGCGCACGGCAACCGATAGGAGGTACGACCTGATGGCTGATCCCAAGCGCGTCGTCGAACGGCATGTCGAGGCGTTCAACGTGCGGGACGCGGACGCCGAACCGTGGAGCGACGACGCCGACTTCGTCGCACCGAACGCGTCGATGCACGGCCGCGAGGAGGTTCTGGGCTTCCTCGGTGTGTTCTGGGACGCGTTTCCGGACGGACGTCTTGAGACGTCGCGCCTTCTCGCCGAAGGGTCCGTCGTCGCCGCCGAGGGCCGGTTTATCGGCACGCACAGCGGTGTGATGCGCACGCCGGCAGGCGACGTCGCGGCCACGGGACGACACGTCGACTTCCGCTGGATGTCGAGTTACGAGGTTCGCGGCGACGAGCTGGCCTCGGAACATCTCTACTTCGATCAGTCCGAGCTGCTCGGCCAGCTCGGACTGATGCCGGCGACCTGAGCGCCCTCCTGCCTTGCGCGAAAGGCGGAAGCGTCGCCCACCGTTCCGCCTCCAGCCTCGCGGAAAAGATGCGCTATGGACGAGAAGCGGAACTCCCGAAATCACGCCTCCAAGCGGTGAAGGGGGGCAGGCATAGGGAGGGCCGCGCCTGAGCGCGCCTGCCATCGCTAGTCGCCGGTTGGCAGGCTGTGAAAAAAGTCGAGAATCTTGGGACGCGATTCGTCTGGACCTGAGTTACTCCGACAGCCCGGCGGCTTCGAGGGCTTCGTCTCGGCCTTGAAAGACTCGCCAGCGAATCACCCTTCCATCGAGGAAGTCAAAGACGTGGGAGGGGGTGAGTTGGACGTCGATCCCGGTGTGTCGCGCCCGACCGCCAAACGCAATCACGACGATCAGGCAGTTGTCGTTGACATCGATGAACTCGTCGCTCCTTATCCACATGCTGTCGAGAACTTCCATTTGATTGGCGACGAACTGGATCACCCCGTCGTGGCCTCGCCATTCGCCCTCCGTAAACGCCGCGCCCCCCGTGTCGAGGACGACCTCGGGAGAGAACTCCTGCCGCACGTTTCGAGCCCACGGCGACATGTCGCCAGTCGCATAGGTCTCCGCGAGCGCAGCGAGTCCGGCCTTCGCTCGTTCGACGTTCTCCTGCGACATCGCCTACTCCTGGAGCCCGGCGGCTTCGAGGGCCGAGTCCCGGTCCAAGTACTCGCGCCATCGAAGAATCCTGCCCTCGCGCATCTCGAAGACGTGAAAGAACCGCTGGCGTATCTCGACGCCGCTGGTTCGACCACGACCGCTGATGCTGACCTCAGCGACGACGATCTCGCCCCCGTCGATGATCTCCTCGACCTGCTCGCTATAGCTGCTCCACGCTTCGAGCCAGCGCTCGGTCCATTCGATCAGCGCCTCGTGACCGCGAATCGCGTCGACCTCCTCGACCGGCCGGTACTCGCAGTTCGGGTCGAAGTACGCGAGTACCCACGAGTGGACCTCGCCGCCGTCGGCGAACTGACCAAACGAGGCGTACTGCGCTCGCACCACCTCGACGTTCTCCTGCGACATCGCCCGCGCAGTATCTCGCGCGCCGTTTTTTGGAGAGATCGCGCGCTAAAACCGCAGCCGTACTGCGCCTGCCAAAAACGGCGTAAGCGACCGGCGCGCCGTATCACCAGCCCGGCTCCGACCCCGTCTGCCACTCCCCTGACGAGGACGTGCCGCTGCCAGGGGGCGTTCTTACGCTTCCGACGTAGGAAGCACTCTGAAGCCCCGGTGTCGAGCTGGGGCTGCTTCTCACTGAGGGCAGGTAGGGAGAGGGATCACCTTCAGGCCCCGCGGGACCGGGCCTCCGGAGAGAAACGAGGAACGCCCTCTGAGCCTCTCTCAGCCCTTCTGAGGGGCGAACATACGTTCGCATGCCGTACCGGGTACCCCTCCGAAGGGCTCAGGCCCTTAGACGGCTCTCTAGGGCTTCAGGGGGATGCAGCTTCGGGTGTAGATCTCGGGACCTTTCCGGGACCCGCTTTAGTCCGTAAAGTGACTCCGAGAAGAGAAAACCCCGCCTGAGCGGGGCTTTCCGAAAGGGCCGGGGAGGGATCGAGCCTCTCTCCTACGAATTGATTATCCGCACGGCGAGCAGCCCGGCGTTCTTGGCACCGTCGACCGCCACGCAGGCGACCGGCACCCCCGGCGGCATCTGCACCGCGCTGAGCAGCGCGTCGAGCCCGCCCAGGCTCTTGCCGAGGATCGGGACCCCGATCACGGGCAGGTCCGTGTGAGCGGCGGCGACGCCGGGCAGCGCCGCCGACATCCCGGCGCCCGCGATCAGCACCCGAAGCCCTCGCATGCGAGCCGCGTGGCAGTACTCGCGGACCTTCTCGGGATCGCGGTGGGCGCTCATCACCCGCACCTCGTAGCGGATGTCGGCCTCCTGCAGGGCTTCCCCGGCCGGCTGCAGCTTCGGCTTGTCGTTCTTCGACCCCATGATGATCCCAACCCGCGGAGCATCGACCTCGATCTCCTCGAACGCGGCCTCGACCTCGGGCATCGGCTCGAGCGCTGCCGGCACCTCGACCTCGGTCTCGGTGCTCGGGTCCCTCTGCATCTCCACGTGTGTCTGCCTTCCTTGTCAGGCGACCTGGCTCACGGCCCGCGCCGCGATGTCGGTGCGCATCTGCTTGCCGTCGAATTCGATCGCCCGCGCCGCCTCGTATGCGCGCTCGCGCGCCTCGACCGGGCCCGGTCCGAGGCCGGTCACGTTCAGCACCCGCCCGCCGGCCGTGACGATCCCGGCCTCTGTGCGCGCGGTGCCCGCGTGCGTCACCTCGACCCCGCCCGGCACCGCCTCCAGCCCCCGGATCGGGTCGCCGCTCGACGAGCTCTCGGGGTAACCCGCCGAGGCGAGCACGACGGTCACCGCCCAGCGGTCGGAGAAGACCAGCCGTGGCGCCGGCGAGCCCGCCAGGCTCGCGCGCCGCAAGGAAGAGCTCGAGCAGGTCCGACCGCAGCCGCGGCAGCACGGCCTGGGTCTCGGGATCGCCGAACCGGCAGTTGAACTCGAGGACCTTGGCGCCGGCCTCCGAGAGCATCAATCCGGCGTACAGGACGCCGTGGTACGGCGTCCCGCGGCGGGCCATCAATTCGACGATCGGGCGATGGACCGAGTCGACGATCTCCGCCACGGTCTCGGTGTCGAAGCCCGGGACCGGCGAGTAGCTGCCCATGCCGCCGGTGTTCGGCCCCTGGTCGCCGTCGAAGATCCGCTTGTAGTCCTGGGCGGGGGCCAGCGCGACCACGTTCTCGCCGTCGCACAGGGCCAGCAGCGAGAGCTCCTCGCCCTCGAGGAACTCCTCGAGCACGACCTCGGTGGCGCCGAAGCGGCGCTCGACGAAGAACGCCTCGACCGCCTCGCGGGCCTCGGCCTCGCTCTCGCAGATGATCACGCCCTTCCCCGCAGCGAGGCCGTCGGCCTTCAGCACCACGGGGTAGGGGACGGCGGCAAGCTGCTCGAGCGCCTCGGCCCGGCTGCGCAACACCGCGTGGCCCGCGGTCGCGACCCCGGCCTCGGCCATCAGCGCCTTGGCGTGCACCTTCGAGCCCTCCAGCCGGGCGGCCTCGGCACCGGGTCCGAACGCCGCGACCCCCTCGGCCTCGAGCGTGTCGACGAGCCCGGCGACCAGGGGCGCCTCCGGCCCGACGACCACCAGGTCGCACGCCTCACGCTTGGCCGCCCGGACGATCTCTCCGACCTCGGCCGAGACCTCGAGGCACCGGGCGTCGGCCGCGATCCCGGCGTTGCCCGGCGCGCAGAGCAGCTCGGGACTCTGGCCGCAGCGCGCCAGGGCGCGCACGATCGCGTGCTCGCGGCCGCCCGCGCCGACGACGAGGACCTTCACGCCAGCTCGTGCTCGCGCGCGGCGGCGATCACCGCTGCCTGTTCGGGCCCGCCCCTCACAGGGACTGGGTGAACTCCTGCACGTCGATCGCGGTCAGGGTCTCGTTCGTGACCGTGCCGCGCGACCCCATCTCGATCGAGAGCTTCGCCATCGCCTTCTCGTCGGGTGCCTCGACCACGCTGACGAAGTCGTACTCGCCCAGGGTCGCCCACTGGTTCAGCACCTTGACCCCGAGCTGCTCGACCTCCTTGTTGACCTCGTGCACGCGTGAGGGGTTGTCCTTGATCGTCTTCACCCCGTCCGGGGTCAGGCGAGTGAGCATGATGTAGGTCGCCATTCGGCTCGTTCCTCCTCGTCTCGGCTGATCGGCGCTCAGAGCGCGCGCCACGCAGGCCTCTTTCTTTCACGTCGCGCGGCGTCGCGCAAGTTTCGCGGCCTGGATCGGCGATCATTGGCCCGATGGCCGGCCACACGATCTTCGCCGCCCTCTGTGACCGCAGGCTCACCTTCGCCGAACGCCTGGGCGCGATGCGCGCCGAGTTCGTCGGCGGCGCCGGCGGCAGGGTGCTCGAGCTGGGCGCGGGCACCGGCGCCAACCCGGGGTGATGAAGAGGCTCGTCCCGCTGGTCATCCGCCCGTGGATGCTGCCGCTGATCGTGGCCGCTTTCGCCGTCCCGATCCTCGCCGGGTTCTACTTCGCCGGGCCGCCGCTGGGCCTGGCGCTCGGGGCGTTGGCCGTGGCCGCGGTGCTGATCGTCGCGGCTCGGGCGCAGTTCGACGAGCCGATCGAGGTCCCGCCCTCCCGGGATCGGCGCTATCGGCTGCTCGTCGTCACCGCCGATGCCGTTGACGACCCCGGGCTGGTTGCCGAGATCGCCGCGATCGCCGGCGCGGGCAGCGCGGTCCTCGACCATGCCCAGCCGCCGCAGCTCCTGGTCCTGGCGCCGGCGCACGCCTCGGCGCTCGACCGGCTCGCCTCCGACCTCGACCGGGCGCGGGAGGACGCCGCCCGGACCCTGGCCGTCTCGTTGGCGACGCTGGCCGCCGCCGGCCTCGATGCCGGCGGGCGGGTCGGGGATCCCGATCCGGTGCAGGCGATCGGCGACGAGCTGGCCACCTTCCCCGCCCGCGAGGTCGTGATCGTCGCCGGCCCCGGACTCGGCGCCGCCGAGGCGCGCGAGGTGAGGCGCCGGCTCGATCGGCCGGTCAGGCTGCTCGAGCGTCCCGATCGCGGGCGCGGCTGACCAGCGCCGCGATCGCCACGCGGCGATAGTCGAAGATCCGCTCGAGGTCCCGGCGCACGAACAGCCGCAGCGCCGCCGCCCCGAGCGGGCCGAGCCCCACCCGGTAGCGGATGCGGTCGCGGACCAGGGTCGCGCCCTCGCCGTCTGCGGAGAGCTCGTGGGTGTGATGCCAGAGCGCGTAGGGACCGGAGAGCTGAACGTCGACGAAGCGCCGGGGCGGCTCCCAGACCTCGATCCGCGTGCGCCAGCGGACCGGGATCCCGTGCAGGCGCAGGCGGTACTCGATCAGCGCCCCCTCCGCGAGCTCGATCGGCCGCGGGCTGAGGATCCGAAAGCCGAGCCATGGCGGCGTGATCGCCTCCAGGTTGTCGGCGTCGGCGAACAGGGCGAAGGCTCGCTCCTGAGGTAGCGCGACCCGCTGGCTGCGCTCGAGGAGCTGCTCGTCGCTCACCCGAAGCGGCCGACGAGCTCGGCGTAGTCGTCCACCGTGTGCCTCCACGCCAGCCGCTCACGGGCCGCGGCGACGCCCCGGTGCAGCTCCTCGAGGCGTCCCGGCTCGGCGATCTCGCGCAGGGCCGCAGTGAGCCCGCGGACGCTGGGCGCGTACGCCGGGATCCCGGAGCGGGCCCGCCCACGCCGGCGAGAGCCGATCAGGAGCCCGTTGTCCCCGTCGTGGATCACCTCGTTCATCGGCGGGTCGTCGTTGGTGATCACGGGCAGGCCGAGCGCCATCGCCTCGTACAGGTGCAGGCCGAGCCCCTCCCAGCGGCTCGGGGCGACGCAGACGTCGGCCGCGGCGAACAGCCGCAGGTGCCGATCGGCCGGCAGGTCCTCGAGCACGACCTCGACCCGCGGGTCGCGCGCGGCCGCGCGGCCGATCGAGCCGAGCTGGCGCTCGACCTGCCCCTTGACGACCAGGCGGGCCCGGTCGTCGCGGTAGCGGCGAAACGCCTTCAGCACCTCGGCCACCGGCTTGCGCCGGCTGAGGAAGCCGCCGGGATAGAAGAAGCGGACGCCCGCCGCCGCGGCGGTTTCGCCCCCGGGTCCGGAGGCGGGACGCGCGTAGCCCACCAGCTCGGGGTGGACGCCCCAGCGCACCCGCGGGCTCTCGATCCCCATCGTCGCGTAGCGCTGCTGCTCGCAGGCGGTCAGCGAGTAGATCGCGTCCAGCGCCCGCTTGGCCGGCTCGACGTGCTCGGTCGAGAACTGCTCCCAGACGAAGCGGCCGGCCGTCGCGACCCCGGAGGCGCGCAGGGCCTCGATCGCGTCGAGCTCGTAGTTCTGGTCGAACATCGCGAGGTCGAGCTCGTGCTCGCGCCCCCAGGCGACCAGCTCCGCGGCCGGGATCCGGTAGGCCGAGGCATCGGTCACGTCGGGCTGGTCCCAGGCCCCGGAGTGGTCGATGAACGAGGGCTTGATATTGGCGGCCCTGGTCGGCCGGGCGAGCACGAAGGTGCGGTGGCCGAGCTCGTCGAGCGCCGAGCGCAGCTGGCGGGCGACCACCCCCTGTCCGCGGTTGAACCAGTAGGCGCAGATGCCGATCCGCATCGCCGCAGCGTAGACGGGCCGCCTGAGCGCGACAGGCGGATAACGATCAACTACGCAACGTTTTCCGCCCGTCGCGGGGACAGAGGGCTACACCTTCGCGGCGACCGGGGACGGCACCGCGGCCGCGACGCGCTCGAACGTCAGCTCGCCGTCGGCGGCATCGACCCGGACCAGATCGCCGTCGGCGAACTCGCCCTCGAGCAGCTTCAGCGCCAGCTTGTCGACGAGCTCGCGCTGGATCACGCGCTTGAGCGGCCGGGCGCCGTAGGTGGGGTCGTAGCCGAGGTTGCCCAGCAGGGTGCGCGCGTCGTCGGAGAGCTCGATCTCGATCCCGCGTTCGCGCACCCGGCCGGCGAGCTGCGCGACCTGCAGGTCGACGATCCGGCCGATGTCGTCGCGGCTGAGGCGGTGGAAGATCACCGTGTCGTCGATCCGGTTGAGGAACTCGGGCTTGAACGTGGTCGCGAGCACCTCCTCGATCGTCTCCCGGATCCCCTCGTCGATCTGCGGTCCCGTGATCCGGTCGGAGCCGACGTTCGAGGTCATGATCAGGATCGTGTTGGTGAAGCTGACGGTGCGGCCCTGGCCGTCGGTGAGCCGTCCGTCGTCCATGATCTGGAGCAGGATGTTGAAGACGTCGGGGTGCGCCTTCTCGATCTCGTCGAGGAGCACGACCGCGTACGGCCGCCGGCGCACGGCCTCGGTGAGCTGCCCGCCCTCCTCGTAGCCGACGTACCCGGGGGGAGCGCCGACCAGCCGCGAGACCGAGTGCTTCTCCATGTACTCGGACATGTCGACGCGGACGATCGCCTGCTCGGAGTCGAACATGAACTCCGCCAGCGCCCGGGCGAGCTCGGTCTTCCCGACCCCCGTGGGGCCGAGGAAGAGGAAGCTGCCGATCGGGCGGTTCGGGTCCGAGAGCCCGGCGCGCGAGCGGCGCAGGGCGTTGGCGACGGCCTCGACGGCCTCGTCCTGGCCGATCACGCGGTCGTGCAGCCGCTCCTCCATGTGGATCAGCTTCTCGACCTCGCCCTCCATCAGCTTCGACACCGGGATCCCGGTCCAGCGGGCGACGACCTCCGCGACGTCCTCCTCGGTCACCTCCTCGGTCAGCAACGAGCCCGCCTCGTCGAGCTCGGAGCTGCGCTGCTCCTGATCGGCGACGATCGTCTCGAGCTCCGGGATCTCGGAGTACTGGAGCTTCGCAGCGCGCTCGAGGTCGCCCTCGCGCTCGGCCTGCTCGAACTCCCCCCGCGCCTCGTCGAGTCGCGCGACCGCCGCCTTGCGTGCCTCGATCGCCTCCTTCTCGGCCTGCCAGCGAGCCTTGAGCTCGGATGCCGTCTCGTTGAGGTCGGCGAGCTCGGCCTCGATTGCCTCGCGGCGCGCCTTCGATGCATCGTCGCGCTCGCCCTTGAGCGCCTCGCGCTCGATCTCGAGCTGCAGGATCCGGCGGTCCACCTCGTCGATCTCCACCGGTGACGACTCGATCTCCATCTTCAGCCGGGAGGCGGCCTCGTCGATCAGGTCGATCGCCTTGTCGGGCAGGAAGCGGTCGGCGATGTAGCGCTCCGAGAGCGTCGCCGCGGCGACGATCGCCGGATCCGTGATCCGGACGCCGTGGTGGCGCTCGTAGCGCTCCTTCAACCCACGCAGGATCGCGATCGTGTCGCCGATGTCCGGCTCGCCGACCAGCACCGGCTGGAAGCGGCGCTCCAGGGCAGCGTCCTTCTCGATGTGCTTGCGGTACTCGTCGAGCGTGGTTGCGCCGATGCACCGGAGCTCCCCGCGGGCGAGCATCGGCTTCAACAGGTTGGCCGCGTCCATCGCCCCCTCGGTGGCCCCGGCGCCGACGATCGTGTGCAGCTCGTCGATGAAGAGGATGATCCCGCCCTCGGCCTCCTGCACCTCCTTCAGCACCGCTTTCAACCGCTCCTCGAACTCGCCGCGGTACTTGGAGCCGGCGATCAGCGCGCCGACGTCGAGCGCGATCACCCGCCGGTCGCGAAGCGACTCGGGCACGTCGCCGTCGACGATCCGCTTCGCCAGGCCCTCGACGATCGCGGTCTTGCCGACGCCCGGCTCGCCGATCAGCACCGGGTTGTTCTTCGTGCGTCGCGAGAGGACCTGGATCACCCGGCGGATCTCCTCGTCGCGACCGATCACGGGGTCGAGCTTGTTCTGGCGCGCGTCGGCCGTCAGGTCGCGGCCGAACTTCTCCAGCGCCTCGGCCATCTCCTCGGCGTTCGGCGACGTGACCCGGCTCGGGCCCTGGGTCTCGTCGACGGCGCGGGCAAGCGACTCGCGGTTCGGGAGGAGCTCGGCCACGCCGCTGGCCTGGTCGGCCAGCGCCAGCAGCAGGTGGCCGACGGAGATGTACTCGTCGTTGCGCGCCGCCATCTCGCGCTCGGCGCGCTGCAGCGTTCCGAGGAAGCCCTGCGCCGGGCGCAGCTCCGGCTCCTCGGCTCCGCCGACGGTGGGCAGCTCGGCGACGGCCTTGCGGGCCCGGTCGGTGATCGCCGCGACGTCGGCGGAGAGCTTTCGCAGCGCCGCCGGAGCGAAGCCGTCCTCCTGCTCGAGCAGGGCGACGAGCAGGTGCGCGGGCACCACCTCGGGATTGCGAAAGCGCTGCGCGAGCTGCTGGGCAGCGGCGACCGCCTCCTGTGATTTGACCGTGAACCTGTCCGCTTGCATGGAGAAACCGCCAGTCTACGAGCCTATGTGGCCATTGTCAAGAAATCTAAGTCATCAAAGTGTAGATAAGTCTGACCGCAGGCGATGTGCGAGCCATGCGCCGCCGAGCGCCGCCGCCGCAGCGCCGGGAAGCCCGCGGATGCCGGCGGCCCGGACCTCGGCGCCGGCGTGCAGGGCGAGCGCGAAGGTGAGCGCGTCCCCGGCATCGACCGCGGCGATCGCCCCCGTTGCCCGCCCCAGGCGGCCGCGGTGTCCGAGGGCGGAGAGCTGCCAGGCGCCGAGCGCCAGGTCGCGGGTGGCGGCGATCCGCGCCAGCGCCAGCGCCGGCGGGTCGAGGTGGGCGAACCCGAGTGCCCTCGCCGTTGGGTGCGGGGCCAGCCAGAGGCCGGCACCGATCGCCAGCCGGCCCGCCGCGAGGCCGACGGCCGCGAGGCGCTCCAGCCGCTCGGTCGCGCTCGAGGCTGCGTCCGCGCTCGACATCGCCGCCAGCCTATTGCTGCGAAGCTCGACCCCGAGATGAAGGCACTCGGCATGACCCTCGGCCTGCTGGCGGTGCTGGTCGGCGCGATCGCGATCCAGGCCCAGGGGGACGGCGACGATCCGGCGCCCACGCGGACGCTTGTCGCCGACCCCCCGGCGGCGGAGCGCCGGCCCGCGCGGGTGCCCGATTCGGCCGCTGAGCCCGCTCCCGTTCGCAAGCGCGGCCGGACGAGGAAGGTCCCAAGCGCCGCTGCGCTGCGCGACGCCGGGGACTTCGCCCGGGGTCGCGCCGGCATCGTCTCGCTCGCGGTCGTCAACAGCGAGGGCGAGCTGCGCGGGATGAGGGAGAACCGCCGCTACGCCGCGGCGAGCGTCGTCAAGGCGATGCTGCTCGCGGCCGAGGTCCGCCGGCTGAAGCGGGCCGGGGAGGGGATCGATTCGACCACCGACTCCCTGCTGACGTCGATGATCACCGTCTCCGACAACGAGGCCGCCGACGCCATCTACGCCCGGGTCGGCGACCAGGGCCTGTTCGACGTCGCCGGCCGCGCCGGGATGACCCGGTTCACCGTCGCCGGCCACTGGGGCAACGCCCAGATCGCGGCGGCCGACATGGCGCGCTTCTTCGGCGACCTCGACCGGGCGTTCGCGCGCAGGCACCGCGAGTACGCCAAGGGCCTGCTGGGCTCGATCGACGAAAGCCAGAGCTGGGGCATCCCGGCGGCGGCCGGCGATCGCTGGGCGGTGCGGTTCAAGGGGGGCTGGCTCCCCGACCACGCCCTCGTCCACCAGGCCGCCGAGCTGCGCGAGCGCGACGGCAACCGCGAGCTCGCGATCGTCGTCCTCACCGACGATCAGCCCGCGCACGACTACGGCGTCGACACGGTTCGCGGGGTCGCTGAGCGCCTGCTCGGGCGGGCCGCTAGGAAGCGCGCCGGCGGCGGGTAGGGCGCTCGATCGGGATCGATACCGACTCGGCCTCGACCGGCCCCAGCTCGGCGTCGTAGGCGCCGTACGGAACGATCTCGGCGCTCAGCGATCGACGCACGCGCTCCAGCTCCGCCGACATCTGGCGCTCGAGCTCGGCGGCGCGCTCGCGCATCCTCGCGACCTCGGCGCGCGCGCGCTCGAGGTCGCGCTCCAGCGCCAGCACGGTCTCCACCCCGGCGAGGTTGAGGCCGTCCTCGGCGGTCATCCGCTGGATCCGCCGCAGCCGCTCGACGTCCTCGTGCGAGTACAGGCGGGTGTTCTTGGGCGAGCGCTTGGGGGTGATCAGCCCGCGCGCCTCGTACATCCGCAGCGTCTGCGGGTGCATCTCTGCGAGCTCCGCGGCCACGGAGATCATGAACACGCCGCGGCGGCGGTCGACGCCGGCACTGACGCGCCGGGCTCGGCGAACCGGCCTGTCCTCGCTGGCATTCATCGCTCACTGCCAACCTTCGCGGACGCCGCGGACGCCGCGGACGCCGCGGACGCAGCTCGCAGCAGGCGCTCGCGCGGGTCGTGGTCGTTGATCGCCTCGGCGAACGCGTCGAGCGCCCGGCGCTGGTCGGCGTTCAGCTCTCGCGGCATCTCGACCTCCAGCCGGTAGAGGATGTCGTTGCGGCCCCGGTCCCCCGGCTTCGGCGGTCCCTCGTCGCGCAGTCGCTGCACGGTGCCGTGCTGGGTCCCGGCCGGGATCCTGATCCGCTTCGTCGAGCCCAGGGTCGGGACCTCGATCGTCGCTCCCTGGATCGCCTCCGCGACGGTGATCGGGACCGTGACCTCGAGGTTGCCGTCGTCGCGCTGGCGAAAGACCGGCGACGGCTGGACCCGGGTGACGACGTAGAGGTCGCCCGGCGGCGCCCCGCGGGCGCCGTCCTCGCCCTTGCCGCGGACCCTGATTCGGCTGCCGTCGCGGACCCCGGCAGGGATCCGGACCCGGTAACGCTTGCGCTGCATGGTGAGGCCGGAGCCGCCGCAGGTGGGGCAGGGGTCCTCGATCACCTGGCCGGCGCCGCCGCACTGCGGGCAGGGCTGGCTGATCGAGAAGAAGCCCTGGCTCTCGGAGTCGATCCCACGGCCGTCGCACCGCGGGCAGGTCACCGGCATCGTCCCCGGCTTCGCCCCGGTGCCGCTGCAGGTCTTGCACGTCGATTGCTTCGGGACGTTGACCGCCACCTCCGTTCCCTCCATCGCCTGGCGAAAGCCCAGCGTCACCTCCGTCTCGAGGTCGCGGCCGCGCGTGGGCGCCTGCTGCGCCGGGCCGCCGCGCCGGAAGATGGTGGAGAAGATGTCGCCGAAGTCGGCGAAGCCGCCGGCGGGACCGCCGCCCCCGCCGAAGCCCGCGAAGCGCCCGCCGGCGTCGTATTCCTTGCGCTTATCAGGGTCCGAGAGCACGTCGTAGGCGCCCTGGACCTCCTTGAAGCGCTCCTCCGCCTTCGCGTCGCCGGGGTTGCGGTCGGGGTGGTTCTCGCGCGCGAGCTTGCGGTAGGCCTTCTTGATCTCCTCCGCCGACGCGCCGCGGCCGACGCCGAGGGCCTCGTAGTGGTCGCGGGCCATCTATTACTCGCTGACGATCACGCGGGCCGGGCGCAGGACGGTCCCGTCGGCCCGGTAGCCGCGCTCGAGCGTCTCGACCACCGTCCCGGGGTCGACCCCCTGATCGCCGGGTCGCGTCGAGATCGCCTCGCTGAGCGTCGGGTCGAAGCGCTCGCCCTCGGGGTCGTAGGCCTCCACCCCGGCGCGGGCAAGGGTCGCCACCAGCTCGCCGTGGACGAGCTCGAGCCCGCGGGCGACCTCCGAGTCCTCGTCCGCGGCGGCGAGCGCCCGCTCGAGGTTGTCGATCGAGGGGACCAGCTCGCGCGCCAGTGAGAGCTTGCCGCGGCGCTCGGCGTCCGCCGCCTCGCGGGCGGTCCGCTTGCGGTAGTTCTCGAAGTCGGCCTTCGCCCGCTGGGCGAGCTCGAGGTACTCGTCCCGTTCTCGCCGGAGGCCGTCGACGAGCTCTTCGAGCTCATCGCCGACCTCGGAACCATTGCCCGCCGCCTCCTCCGCTTCGCGTCCGGGGGCGGCGGGGCCGGGCTCAGGATGGGCGTCCTGCGGCTCCGCCATCTCCGGCTCGTCGTTATGCGCGCTCGTCATCGACGACCTCCGCATCCACCACCTCGTCCTCGGCCTCGTCGCCCGAACCGTTGGTGCCGGAGCCGTCGGCGCCGGCCGCGGCCTGCTGCTCGGCCGCCGCGGCGTAGATCTGCTCCGAGACTCGGTGGAAGGCGGCCTGCAGCGCCTCGGTCTTCGCCTTGATCTCAGCGACGTCGTCGGACTCGAGCACGTCGCGGACCGCCTTGATCGCGTCGTTGATCTCGGTCTTCGCCCCATCGTCGAGTTGCTCGTCCATCTCGCCGAGCTGCTTCTCGGCGGTGTAAGCGGCGTTCTCGGCGAGGTTGCGGGCCTCCGCCAGCTCGCGCTGGCGGCGGTCGTCGTCGGCGTGCGACTCGGCGTCCTTGATCATCTGCTCGACCTCGGACTCCGAGAGCCCGGAGCCGCCCTTGATCTCGATCGTCTGCTCCTTGCCGGTCCCGAGGTCCTTGGCCGAGACGCTGAGGATGCCGTTCGCGTCGATGTCGAACGTGACCTCGATCTGCGGCATTCCCCGAGGCGCCGGCGGGATCCCGGTGAGCTGGAACTTGCCCAGCGACTTGTTGTAGGCGGCCATCTCGCGCTCGCCCTGGAGCACATGGATCTCAACCGAGGGCTGGTTGTCGTCGGCGGTCGAGAAGGTCTCCGACTTCTTCGACGGGATCGTGGTGTTGCGCTCGATCAGCTTCGTCATCACGCCGCCCTTGGTCTCGATCCCGAGGGTCAGGGGGGTGACGTCGAGCAGCAGCACGTCCTTGACGTCGCCGGAGAGCACCCCGGCCTGGATCGCCGCGCCGATGGCCACGACCTCGTCGGGGTTGACGCCCTTGTGGGGCTCCTTGCCGGTCAGCTCGGAGACCTTCTCCTGCACCGCCGGCATCCTGGTCATCCCGCCGACCAGCACGACGTGGTCGATGCCGTCGCCGCCGGCGTCGGCAAGCGCCTGCTTCACCGGCCCGACGACCCGCTCCAGCAAGTCGGAGGTGAGCTCGGCGAGCTTCGCCCGCGTGAGCTTGATCTCCAGGTGCTTGGGCTCGTTGTTGATCGCGGTGATGAACGGGACGCTGATCTGCGTCTCCTGCGTGGTCGAGAGCTCGATCTTCGCCTTCTCGGCCTGCTCGTAGAGCCGCTGCAGCGAGCGCTTGTCGTTGGAGACGTCGACGCCCTGGTCGCGCTTGAACTCGGCGACCAGCCACTCGACGATCGCCTTGTCCCAGTTGTCGCCGCCGAGGTGGTTGTCGCCGGCGGTCGCCTTGACCTCGAACACGCCGTCGCCGATCTCGAGCACCGAGACGTCGAAGGTGCCGCCGCCGAGGTCGAAGACGAGGATCGTCTGGTCGGCCTCCTCCTTGTCGAGCCCGTAGGCGAGCGCCGCCGCGGTCGGCTCGTTGATGATCCGCTTCACCTCGAGCCCGGCGATCTTGCCGGCGTCCTTGGTCGCCTGGCGCTGGTCGTCGTTGAAGTAGGCGGGGACCGTGATCACCGCGGAGTCGACGGTGTCGCCGAGCTTCGCCTCGGCGTCGGCCTTGAGCTTCTGGAGGATCATCGCCGAGATCTCCGGGGGCGAGTACTGGTCACTGCGGATCTCGACCCGGACGTCGCCGTTGGGGCCGGCGACGACCTTGTAGGGCACGATCGTCTCCTCCTCCTTGACCTCGGCCTCCTTGCGGCCCATGAACCGCTTGATCGAGAACACCGTGTTCTCGGGGTTCATCACCGCCTGGCGCTTGGCCACCGTGCCGACCAGCCGCTCGCCGGAGTCCGTGAACGCGACCACGGAGGGGGTCGTGCGACCGCCCTCGGCGTTCTCGATGATCTCCGGGTCGCCGCCCTCGAGCACGGCCATCGCGGAGTTGGTGGTACCCAGGTCGATCCCGATCGTCTTCGCCATCGTCTCAGCTCCTCTTTCGCTTCTCTAAGTGATCAAAGTAAGAAATCTGAGCGAAAGGCTAGCAGATGTCTGCCGGCGGATCTCGCCGCACACGCCCGCACGCGGGAGCAGCATCAGGAGTCCGCGGCGTAGCCGCGGACCAGTGATTCGAGCGGGAGCGGAGGACGTGGCGCGAGTTATTCCGAACGTGGCGCGAGTTATTCCGGACAGGGCTGGGGCTCGGGGGGCGGCGTGTCGGAGCTGTCGATCACCGGGCCCTTGCCGATCTGGCCCGCATAGGCGGCGACGAATTGCGACGCTTCGCGCGCCTCCTCCTCCTCCAGGATCCCCCTCGGCATCCTCCCTTCGATCCCGCACTGGACGGCGAGCAGCACGCGGCCGGCGTTGCCCTCGTAGAGCTCGGCTGTGTTGGTCCCGCTGGGGACGAGGAGCTGGTCGAGGTTGGGGCCGACGACACCGTCGGTGCCGGCCGCGGCGAGCGTGTGGCAGGTGCCGCAGTTGTTGGCGAACAGGTTCTTGGCTTCCCGGTCCTGGGAGGCGACCTCGACCGTCCCGGCGTCCTCGTCGCCCTCCTTGCCGAGGGCGAGAAACGGGATCACCAGGACGCAGATCGCGGCGAAGACCCCGAAGACGATGAACGGGCGCTTGCTCATCGCCGGGAAACCTACCTGCTGGCGCCCCGGCCGGCCGCATCGCCGTGATGCCTGCGGTACCAGGGGCACATCCGCCGCAGCCCGCACTCGCCGCAGCGCGGTTGCGGCCGGCAGACCCGCCGCCCGTGGGTGATCAGGTTGATGTGCAGCTCATAGGCGTCCTCGGGGTCGGTGATCGCCAGCATCTCGTCGTGGGCGCGCTCGAACGAGGCGCGCTCCGGGAACAGGCCGAGCCGGCCGCCGACCCGGTAGACGTGGGTGTCGACCGGGATCTCCGGCCGGCCGAGGGCGAAGATCATCACGCAGGCCGCGGTCTTTCGCCCGACCCCGGGCAGCTCGACCAGGAAGTCGATCGCCTCGTCGCGGTCCGCGTCCTCGAGCCAGTCGAGGGTGGGATCGCCGTCCTCGGACGGCAGCTCGCGCAGCACCTGCTGGATCCGCGGGGCCTTCGCTCGGCGCGAGGCCGCCGGGCCGGATCGCCTCCTCGACCACCTCGACCGGCGCGTCGCGGACCTCGACCCAGGTCGGCAGCGCCGCCCGCAGCCGCTCGTAGGCGACGTCGCGATTGCGGTCGTTGGTGTTCTGGGAGAGGATCGTCCGCACGAGCTCGGCGATCGGATGTCCGTGCGGATGGTTGACCGGCCGCCCGTAGAGCTCGCGCAGCCGGTCGCGGATCGCGCGCACCCGAGCCCGGCGCGGGCGCGTCCAGGGCTCGGGGCTGGCTTGCGGCGTCGTCCATCGCGCGGCAGGATATTTTCCGCGGCGTGAGCGACGGTCGCGCAGCGGGTGATCGCACGTCGACGGGGTGCGGACCTTCTACCGGCGGGTGGCGGGCGAGGGCCCGCCGACGGTCTTCGTGCACGGCAACCCGACCCACTCCGAGGACTGGGTCCCGTTCCTCGAGCGGCTCGGGGGCTCGGGCGGTCGGCGGTCGCGCTCGACCTCCCCGGCTGGGGCGCCTCCCGGAGCGCCCGCGCGGCTTCGACTACTCGATGCACGGGCTCGGGCGCGTTCGTCGAGCGGTTCTGCGACGGCCTCGGGGTCGGCGAGCACTCGCTCGTCGTCCACGACTGGGGCGCGGTCGGCCTGATCGCCGCCCAGCGCGATCCCGGAGCGGGTCAGCGCCTGGTGGTGATCAACGCGGTGCCGCTGCTGCCCGGATATCGATGGCACTGGATCGCCCGCTGGTTCTGGCGGGTGCCGGTGCTCGGCGAGCTCGCCAACGCGACCACGACCAAGGCTGGGCCTGCGGCTGATGCCTGCGAGCAGGCGAGCTCAGTCGGGGCGGCTGCCGACCGAGTTCGTCGACTCGATCTGGCGGCACTGGCCCCGCGGGCGCTGGCCGGCGATACTGGAGCTCTACCGGTCCGCCGACCCCGAGCTGCTCGCCGCCGCCGGCGAGCGAGCTCGAGCGAGCTCGCTGCCCCGCGCTCGTCGTCTGGGGCAGCGACGACCCCTACCTGCCAGCCGAGCCTTCGGCCGCGCCTACGCCGAGCGGCTCCCGGGCGCCGAGCTGGTCGAGCTCGAAGGCGCCGGCCACTGGCCTTGGATCGACCGCCCCGAGATCGTCGATCGGGTCGATCGGCTTCCTCGAACTCCGTAGGCCGGTCCTCGGTAACACGCCCTTTACAATCGCGCGCGGTGCGCGCGCTCGCGGTCGAGGGTCAACGGTTTGCTGCCCAAGGGCATCCTCGACGCCGGCTGCCAGTTTTTGCTCTTCTTCCTCGCCTACCAGGGCTACCAGGTCGTCCGCGGGCTCACCGACTCGGGCACGATCGACGCCTACGTCAACGCCCGCAGGTGATGGACCTCGAGCGCTCGATCGGGCGCTTCTTCGAGCCCGGCTTCCAGCAGGCGCTGCTCGAGCACACGCCGTGGCTGATCGACTTCGCCAACTTCATGTACCTGAACTCGCACTTCGTGATCACGACCGGCTTCCTCGCCTGGCTCTACCTGTTCCGCAACGAGCACTTCTACTTCGTCCGCAACATGTTCCTGGTCGCGATGGGCCTCGCCCTGGTCGGCTACGCCCTCTACCCGACCGCGCCGCCGCGGCTGTTCCCGAGCGAAGGGTTCACCGACACGATCGCGGCCTTCACCGGCGTCCGCCCAGGACTCGCAGACCGCGAGCCTGCTGCTCAACCAGTACGCGGCGGTGCCGAGCATGCACATCGCCTTCTCGCTGATGATCGCGGTGCCGGCGGCGAGCCTCGCCCGCAGCCGCGATCTCCAAGGCCCTCTGGGCGGGTTATCCGCTGATGGTCTTCTTCGTCATCGTCGCCACCGGCAACCACTACTGGTTCGACGCCGCTCGCCGGGGCCGCGGTCGCCCTCGTGGCGGCGGTCGCCGCCGTCAGCTCGCTCGCCTGCGCCCCGCGGCCTGGTCGTGGCGCTCCGAGGACGCCCAGGAGGCGACCGTCTGACGGACCCGGCCCGCGGGTTGTGAAGTAGCGTCCGCGGATCGAGCGCGGACGGCCACAACCGAGGACGGCGGCCGAGTGGCGCGGATACGCGCGCAACCGGCTGATCGAGTCGCGGCTGACGCCGAACGCGATCTCGATGACCGGCCTGGTGCTCAACCTGGCCGCCGCGGCGCTGGTGCTCGCCGAGCACTTCTTCCTCGGCGGGCGTCGCCTTCATCGTCGGCTCGGTGATGGACACGCTCGACGGCCGCTACTCGCGGATGTCGGGCAAGGGGACCCAGTTCGGCGCCTTCCTCGACTCGACCCTGGACCGGATCGAGGAGGGGGTGGTGCTGACCGCGGTCGCCTTCTACTTCGCCGACAACGGCGACGCGGTGCCTGCGGCCGCTTGCGTGCTCGCCGTGCTCGGCTCGCTGATGGTCTCCTACACCCGCGCCCGGGCCGAGGCGCTCGGGGTCGAGTGCAAGGTCGGGATCGCGACCCGGCCCGTGCGGGTGGTGCTACTTTCCATCGGCCTCGTGTTCGGCGCCGGCGAGTTGATCGCCGACGTCGACCTGCTCGCCGCGTCGATCTACGCGATGGTCGGGCTGACCGCGTTCACCGTCGTCCAGCGCGTCTGGCACGTGCGCGGTGAGCTGAAGGCGATCGAGGCGCCCGAGCTGTAACCAATTCGTGAATTCCGGGTAGTACGCCTTCCACCCGCCCGCTAGGAGGATCGCTAGTCCATGAGTGAGAACAACGGCCGCGCCGACGGCGCCGCGGGCAACGGGCGCCGAACCGACGACGGCAAGGTCCGCGTCGCGATCGTCGGCGTCGGCAACTGCGCCAACAGCTTCATCCAGGGCGTCCAGTACTACAAGGACGCCGACCCCGCGGACCAGGTCCCGGGCCTGATGCACGTCGACCTCGGCGGCTACCACGTTCGCGACATCGAGTTCGTCGCCGCCTTCGACATCGATTCCGAGAAGGTCGGCAAGGACCTCTCGGAGGCGATCTGGTCGGGCCAGAACGACACGATCAAGTTCGCCGAGGTGCCGCACCTCGGGGTCGAGGTCCACCGCGGGATGACCCACGACGGGCTCGGCAAGTACCTGAAGCAGAAGATCACCAAGGCGCCGGGCGAGACGGCCGACATCGTCGGGATCCTGAAGGGGACCAAGGCGGACGTCCTCGTCTGCTACCTGCCGGTCGGCTCCGAGGAGGCGACCAAGTGGTACGTCGAGCAGGCGCTCGAGGCCGGGGTCGGCTTCGTCAACTGCCTGCCGGTGTTCATCGCCCGCGAGGACTACTGGGACAAGCGCTTCCGCGACGCCGGGCTGCCGATCATCGGCGACGACATCAAGTCCCAGGTCGGGGCGACGATCGTCCATCGCCAGCTCGCCCGGCTGTTCCACGAGCGCGGGGTCGAGCTCCAGCACACCTCGCAGCTCAACGTCGGCGGCAACATGGACTTCTTCAACATGCTCGAGCGCGAGCGGCTCGACTCGAAGAAGATCTCGAAGACCAACGCGGTCACCTCGGTGATGGGCACCGAGCTGCCCGAGCGCGACGTCCACGTCGGCCCCTCGGACTACGTGCCCTGGCTCACCGATCGCAAGTGGGCGCACATCCGCCTCGAGGGCAAGTCGTTCGGCGACGTGCCGCTGACGGTCGAGCTCAAGCTCGAGGTCTGGGACTCGCCGAACTCGGCCGGGGTCGTGATCGATGCGGTGAGGCTGATCAAGCTCGCGCTCAACAACGGCATCGCGGGACAGCTCGACGGCCCTTCGAGCTACCTGATGAAGTCGCCGCACAGCCAGCGGCCCGATGATCAGGCACGCAAGCAGACCGAAGAGTTCATCGCCAAGTATGCGCGCTCCGCGAGCGCCGGCGAGGGGTCGACGACCGCCGCCGAGCAGGCCAAGGCCTAGCGCCGGGAGCGATCACAACGTGAAGGAGGCCCGCCGATCGGCGGGCCTCCTTGCGTTTCGCGGGTTGTCCGCGATCGGTCAGCCGGCGGCCGTGATCTTCTTCTTGACCACCGTGCGGTTGCCCGCCTGGTCGGTCGCGATCACGCGCACCTCGGCCTTCAGCCGGTCGACGCCGCGCAGGGCGCTGCGCTTCGGCTTCAGCTTCAGCTGACGCTCGCCGCTGCCCAGGGCCGCCGACTTCTCGGCCAGCAGCACCTTGGTCTTGAACTGGACCGAGCGGGCGTTCGCGGTCAGGGTCGCGTCGACGGCCGTCGGCTCGTCGGTGCTGACCTTGACCTTGATCCCCTTCAGCAGATCGGAGATCTCGATCTGCTTCCTGACGCCCTTGAGCGTCACCTGGGGCTTGCCCGTGTCGGGCCCGACCGGCGGGATCGCCTGCGGCTCGCCGTAGATGAAGTCATCCATGGCGACGATGTCCGCGGTGCCACCCTGGCCGCCGTCGGGATCCCCGAGCGGGGCGTTGCCCGTGGTGATCACGGCGCGGGCCGCGGTCACGCCCGGATCGAGGACGACGCCGAGGAACGAGAACGTCTCGTTGCCGGCGCTCGCCGGGACCGGCCAGACGCCGAGGCTGGCGCCGGTCGAGTCGAGCAGCTCGATCTTCGTCGGGCCGGGCTGGTCGACGTCGCTGAAGACGACGCCGAAGGCCCTGGTCTGCGCCGGGGTGTTCGAGTTCGGGACCACGAACTCGGTCTCGGTCACGTTGCTGCCGATCGGTGCGAACAGCCGCTCGGGTGAGAACGGCGCGAGCGCGTCGTCATAGGTCGGGTTGATGTCGGTGAACTCGACCTGGTCCGGGTCCGCGTCCGGGTTGCCGTTGTCGTTGTTGTCGTCGCCCGAGACCTCGAAGCCGACGCCGGGGGTCGAGAACAGCGCGCCGACGTTGCGGAAGTTGTTCTCGGGCATGAACGAGGGCGCGGCGCGGCCGTCCGGGACGCCGTCCCAGACGATCTGGCGGCGGCCGCTGGTGGTCGGCGGGTTGGTGCCGTTGGCGGTGCCGAGCTGGTTGCGGAACGAGTCCACGGCAGCCTGGATCGCTGCCGCGTTCGGCCCGCTGGCCTCGGTCACGGTCGGCGCCGCGCCGGCGGCGGCCGGGACGGCGATGCCCGCGGCCGCGAGCGCGGCGGCGACGGCGGTGAATCGTGTGGTGGTGCGCATTGGATGTCTCCTGACGCTTGGTGGTTGATCCGACACCTCGCAAGACGTCCGCGACCCCGGTCCATTCCCCAGTGTGCGCGGCCTCACACGGTCGCGCCCGCCTAGAAGCTGACGGCGCCGTCGCCCTTCCAGGCCGCGAGCTCGACCAGGGTCTCGTCGTCGACCCCGCGGCCGACGAGGACGCAGGTGTGGCCGTCGCGGAGCCACGTGACGGCGTGCTGGCGCCGTCGGCTTCGAAGGTCGTGAACTCGACCCCGTCGACGGTGGTCGTCTCGCCGTCGGGCGCCGGGAGCGGGTCGCCGGAGACGATCGTGTAGGCGAGTCTCGCGCCCCCCTTCTCGTAGAACACCGTCCGCGCGTCGCGCCCGTCGAGCCCGTCGGCGCGCTCGCCGTCGGCGCGCCAGCCGAACTCGGGCTTCCAGTTCGGGAAGGCGACGCCCTCGACGTCGGCCGCCAGCAGCGCCGGCGTCGCCGGATCGGGGGGCGGCGCCGGGCCTGCCGCGGGCCGCGCCGCGAGCTCGGCCGCCTGGTCGACACCGGGCTCACCGCCGGACAGGATCGCGAACGCCAGCACGGCCGTCGCGACCCCGGCGGCGACGCCACCGATCAGCGGCCAGCGCGAGCCGGACCGCGACTCGCCCGGGCGGGCCTCGATCCGGGCCCGCAGCCGAGGCGGCGCCTCGAGCTCGTCGCGCAGGGTCGCGAGCGCCGCCAACGCGACCCGCTGGCTCTCGACCGAGCCGTCGGCGAGCGCGGCGAGCTCACGCAGCTCGGCCTCGGAGGGTCCTTGGGGCAGGGGCGGTGTCATCGGCTTCGCCTTCTTGGATGAAGACGCCGGCGGGGGCGTCTGTATTCCGCTGAGCGGCTCATCGGTTCCCCTCCGCGCCGCCGAGCTGCTCGGCGATCTGCGCGCGGCCGCGCGCGAGCCGGCTCATCACCGTGCCCTCGGGAATCCGCAGCGCCTTCGCCGCCTCGGCGTAGGAGAGGCCGCCGACGTCGACCGCGGCGACCACCTCGCGGAACTCGTCCGGGAGCGCCGCGACCGCGCCGAGGACGCCGCCGGCCTCGAGGCTGAGCTCCGGGTCGCCGATCCGGGTCGGCGAGCCGATCACGTCGGGGCTGAGCTCGACCTGCGCGGGGCGCGAGCCACGGCCGCGTAGCTCGCTGTACCAGACGTTGCGCAGCGCCCGCATCAGGTACGCAAGGTCGTCGTCGCGGCGGAGGAAGCGCGGGCGCGAGAGCACCTTGACGTACGTCTCCTGGACCAGGTCCTCGGCCAGCTGCGGCGATCCCGAGAGCGCCACCGCTGCCCGGTAGAGGCGATCGATGTGATCGCCGGCGGCCTGAGGATCGAGCTGTCTCGCCTCCCCCACGGCGCGATGATCACGGATCCGCCCTCGGGGTGCCGGCGCCCTCTCCTATGCTGGGTCGCGTGCCGGCTGCCGAGCGCCTGACGATTGCCCAGGTGACCCCGCAACCCTGGGGTGCGAGGCACGAGATCAACGAGTTCGCGGGCCGGGTCGCCGCGGAGCTCGCGGGCCGCGGTCACCGGGTGGTGATCGCGGCCCCCTCGGAGTCGCGGGCCGAGGTGCGCGCCTCGCGCGCGGGCGATCGCTGCGGCCAAGAACCGCCCCGGCTCGCTCTTCGGCACGGCCGAGCCGCGGGTGCTCGCGCTCGGCACCGGGATCCCGCTGCCGCGCGGCCCGCGGCCGCGCGCGGCACCGCTGCCGCTCGACATCAGCCGGGCGCTCGAGGGGCTGCTCGGCGGGGTCGAGTTCGACGTCGTACACGTCCACGACCCGTTCGCGCCCAGCGTTTCCTCGGCGGCCCTGCGCCATTCGCGCTCGCTCAACGTCGGCAGCTTCCACGAGCCCAGCGAGCGGATCCTCTCGACCCAGGTCGCGCGGCCGCTGGTCGAGATCTTCCTCGGTCGCCTCGACGCCCGGACCGCCAGCTGCGGCGAGACCGAGGGGCTGATGGAGCGCTTCTTCCCCGGGCCCTACGAGCGGGTCGAGCCGGGCGCCGACGCGGACACGGAGCCCTGGTGGCCGAGCGGCGCCGACGGCGCCGAGCGGCGGCCGCGGATCGCCTTCTGCGTCGATGAGGAGCGCGGCGCGTTGCGGCTGTTCCTCCGTGCGATCCGCCGGC
Organism: uncultured Solirubrobacterales bacterium; assembly: GCA_963758665.1. GTDB lineage: Bacteria > Actinomycetota > Thermoleophilia > Solirubrobacterales > 70-9 > WHSW01. Next base: position 349,338 of record CAVWWH010000004.1, read on the forward strand.
TCGATCCCGACGGCGACTGGGAGGCGGCGGTCTGGGCCGCCGATCCGACCGAGGTCCGGGTCGCGCAGCGGCTCCGCGACCGGGTCCGCTCCGTGGGCCCCGCCGACTGCTCCGCCGAGGCCGCTGATCGCGGCAGCCGACGTGCTCGTCACCGCCTCGGGCGGCCCGCGGGCGGCACCGGGCCTGGTCCGCAGCGCCCTGGCGACCGGCACGGTCCCGGTCTGCTCGCAGATCCCCCTCTACAGCGAGCTGACACGGGACGGGCGGGCCGGCCTCCTGTTTCAGCCGGGCGACGCGATCACCCTCGCCGGCCAGCTCGAGCGGCTGCTCGCCAGCGCCGGCCTGCGGCGCGAGCTGCGCGGCAAGGCGAGCGGCGCGGTCCGCGACTGGCCGGCGGTCGCCGACCAGGTCGAGGAGATCTACCGGCGGATCTGCGCCCGCCGCCACGACGCCCGCGGCAACCCGGAGCTGCGTCGGCGGGTGGCCCGTCGCCGCGAGATCAACGTCGACCTGCACATGCACACGGACCATTCGTCCGACTGCGCGACCCCGGTCGAGACGCTGCTGGCGACGGCGCGCGAGGCGGGCCTCGGCGCGATCGCGATCACCGACCACAACGAGATCTCGGGCGCCTTCGCGGCCGCGGAGGTCGCGGACGAGTTCGGGGTCAAGGTGATCATCGCCGAGGAGGTGAAGACCGCCGAGCAGGGCGAGGTGATCGGCCTGTTCCTCAACCGCAGGATCGATCGCGGGATGTCGATGGCCGAGACGATCGCCGAGATCCGCGGCCAGGGCGGCCTCGTGTACGTCCCGCACCCGTTCGACCGCCTGCACTCGGTGCCGGATTACGAGCACCTGCTCGAGATCGTCGAGGAGATCGACATCCTCGAGGTCTTCAACCCACGGGTCGCCCTGACCGCGTTCAACGAGGAGGCCGAGAGGTTTGCGGCCAAGTACCGGATCGTGCCCGGCGCCGGGTCGGACAGCCACGTCGCCCAGGGCCTCGGCAGCGTGATGATCCGCGTCCACGACTTCGACGGCCCGCAGGAATTCCTCGAGGCGATGCGCGACGCGGACATCGTCCGCAAGCACAAGAACCTGGTCTACGTGCAAGCGCTGAAGTGGCTCCAGACGGGCGGCGGGCGCGGGGGCAAGCGGCTCGCTTCGCCGCCGGGCAAGGCCTGATGCAGTCCGGCGGCCCGGCAGGAGGGCGATCGGTGCCGTCAAAGAAGGTCCCCGGCTCGGAAAGCGGGCCGGGAGGACCCTTGCCGACCACCGACGACGAGATCCAGGAGAAGTACCTCGAGCGCGCCATCCGCGAGCTCAACCAGCTCACCCACCGCCTCCAGGAATGCTCGCACTGCCCGCGCGGCAACCTGATGCCGGTGCTCGGCTCGGGCCATCCCCAGGCCGACATCATGTTGCTCAAGTACGCGCCGACGGCGGCCGAGATCGAGGAGGGCGTGGCCTTCTACGGTCGCTCGGGCAACGCGCTGATGAAGAGCTTCAAGCGGCTCGGGATCGACCCGCTTGCCGTCTACGGCACGCTGTGCGTGAAGTGCCCGGTCTCCGATCCGGCGCTCGCCGCCGGCGAGTGCGTGGAACGGGTGGTCGAGGAGATCGCGATCGTGCAGCCGCGATGCATCGTCGTCATGGGCGAGCGGGCCCTCGAGGCCCTGAACGAGATCGACGTGCCGCTCTCGAGCCGGCTGGAGCCGAAGCTGGGGGAGATCCAGAAGCTGACCGCGACGATCGACGCTCTCTACGTCCCCGAGATCGACGACTCGCTCGACTCCGAGGAGCTCAAGCGAGAGTTCTGGGCCGCGTTTCGCGAGCTCGGCGACTGGTACGCCGAGCTGCCGCCGTACTAGACCGGGCCGCCCGGCGCCGGAGCCGCGGCCTCGGCGAGGGCGGTCATCGGCTCGACCTTGGCGCTGGCGAGCCCGCGGACCACGGTCAGGTCGAGGGCCTCGTACGCGGCGAGCGCGCGCTGCGCCTCCTCGCGATCGGCGGCCGCGACGCCGACGGTGCCCTCGGACTCGCCGAGGCGGTCGAAGTGGTTGCGGTAGCCGTCGTGGAGGTCGCGGTAAAAGGACTCCTCCTTCGCCAGCCGCTCGCCGGCGTCGGCGCCGACCGCCGTGCGCACGTACCCGAGCACGGGCGGCGCCTCGCGGCCGGCCTCCCTGGCGCCTGCCTCGACGTTGCCGCGGGCGGCGGCGGCGAACGCGGGCGTCATCCAGTTGAAGAAGGCGCCGTCGTAGGCGGCTCCGGCGAGCCTGCACATCTTCGGCCCCATCGCGGCCAGGACCAGGCGCACGCCGGGAACCTGCTCGCGCAACGCCGCCACCGCCTCGCGCATGGTCGTCAGCGGCTTCGCCGAGAAGCCGGCCCCGATGCCGAGCCAGAGTCGCTCGCGGTCGAGCCCGAGGCGGTCGATCTGGTCGTTGATCGCGGCCGGCTCGTGGCGGTCGAGCGCCATCACCGCGACCCCGAGCTCGAGCCCCGGCGCCGCCTCGGCGAACGACGCCAGCGTCTCCAGGCCCAACGCGCCCGGGTGGTCGTTGGACCACATCGAGCCGTAGCCGAGCTCTGCGCAGCGCTCGGCGAGCGCTCCCGCGACCTCGGGCTCGAGCCCCGCCGCGACGCCGAAGCCGCGAGCGCTCATCTTCTCGAAGACCGCCACGCACTCGACGTGCGGCGTCTGCGGGAACATGTCGACCGGCTTCACGCGGCGCAGCGTATATCCGGACTCGACGATCTGAGCCGCGTTCGGCGCCAGGGTGGTCGGGTTGCAGGAGACGTAGACGATCCGCCGCGCCCCGCACTCGCACAACCGCCGCACGATCTTCTTCGAGAGGCCCGAGCGGGGCGGGTCGACGACGACGACGTCGGGCTTGCCCGCGCGCTCGACCAGCGGGGCGATCCCGGTCCGGGCGTCGGCGCTGACGAAGCGGGCGTTGGCGATCCCGTTGATCGCCGCGTTCGCCTCCGCGTCGGCGACCGCCTCGGGGACACCCTCGAGCCCCCAGACCTCGCCCGTCCGGGAGGCGAGCGAGAGGCCGATGGTGCCGATCCCGCAGAAGAGGTCGAAGAGCCGCTCGCGGCCGCTGAGCTCGGCGAGATCGCCGGCGATCGCGTAGAGCCGCTCCGCCATCTCGGTGTTGGTCTGCAGGAATGCGTTGTGCGAGACGCGGAAGCGCAGGCCGCAGAGCTCCTCGGTCAGGTGCTCGGCGCCCAGCACCCCGGTGGGCCCGTCGGTGCCGCCGGCCGGCCCCTCGATCACGGTGTGCAGGTCGACGGGCGGGCGCGGAAGCTGCGCCGGCGAGGTCGACCAGCCGGGTCTGGAGCTGACCCGTGCGCCGGCCTTCGCGAACGACGAGGTTGCGCAGCGCGCCGGTCTGCGGCCCGCTCTCGTAAGCGGGGAGGCCCTCGGCGCGCGCCCACTCGCGGACCGCGTTGCGGGCGGCGTTGTTGGCTTCCGAGGCGAGCTTGCAGTCGTCGACGTCGACGATCTCGGCCCAGGAGCCGCGGCGGTGGAAGCCGAGCGCGAGCGAGTTCGCGCGGGCGCCGAATGAGTACTCGAGCTTGTTGCGGTAACGCCACGGCTCGAGCGCGGGCTCGATCGGCTCCGGCTCGAACCCCTCGAGGCGGCCGAGGCGGTGCAGCGCGTCGGCGACCTGGTCGGCCTTCTCGGCCAGCTGGCGCTCGTACGGGAGCCCCTGCCACGGCGCGCCCGGGCACGGCTCCCCGTCGTGGATACAGGCGTCGGCGATCCGCTCCGAGCTCGGGCTGAGGAGCTCGACCACCTTGCCCTCGCCGTAGGCGCGCTTCGCCTTCGTCAGCCGGGCGCGGACGCGATCGCCGGGCAGGGCGCCGGTGACGAAGACGACGTAGCCGTCGGCGCGGGCGACGCCGCGCCCGCCGTGGGCGAGCGAGTCGACCGCCAGCTCGAGCTCCTGGCCCGGGCGCGGGCCGGCTTTGGAGGCGCTCCATGCTTCTATCGTTGCAGCGTGAGCGTCTCCCTCGACCTCGACGCCTACCGGGCGGACGCCGAGGCCTTCATCGAGCAGATCGAGCGCGAGCACTACCTGCAGGGCGCCGGCCACAAGGCCGAGCTCGAGCTGGAGCCGATCTACGCTCGCCATCGAGGGCTGTTCAGCTTCGATCGCGTCGGCGAGTTGCGCGAGCTCGCGGCGGCGGCGAGCGGCGAGCGGCGCCCGCGGCCTGCGGTACCTGACCCAGTTCGCCCTCGACGGGCTGCTCGGTGAGGCTGACCAAGGCCGAGGTCGAGGAGACCGCCCGGCTGGAGTCGACGCTCGAGCTCGAGACCTCCGGCGGGCGGGTTCCGTATCGCCAGGTCGTCATCGAGCAGTCGAACGAGGCGGACGCCGAGCGGCGGGCGGAGCTCGAGCGGGCTCAGGCGGAGCTGCTGGCCGAGCGCATCACGCCCGTCCTTCGCCGAGCGCTGGAGAGCACCCACGCCGCTTGTCGGGAGCTCGGCTGGGACGGGTACGCCGACGCCTACGCCGACCTGCGCGGGCTCGACTTCGCCGGGCTCGGCACCAGCGCGTCCGAGCTTCCTGCGCGCGACCGCGGACGGCATACCCGAGCGCGCTCGCGCCCCGCCTGGCCGATGCCGGCCTGCCGCCTCTGGGCGAGCTGCGACGCTCCGACCTGCCGCGGTTCTTTCGCGCCCCGGGCTCGACGCCGGCTTCCGACTCGGACCGGCTCGCCGCCGCGTTCGCCGAGACGATGGCCGGGCTCGGGATCGACGTCGGCGCGCAGCCGAACGTCCACCTCGACACCGAGTCGCGGCCGACCAAGTCGCCGCGCGCCTTCTGCTCGCCCGTGCGGGTCCCCGATGAGGTCTACCTGGTGGTCGCGCCGGTCGGCGGGCGGGAGGACTTCGCCGCGGTCATGCACGAGGGCGGCCACACCGAGCACTACGCGAACGTCTCGCGGGAGCTGCCGTTCGAGCACCGCTACCTGGGCGACAACGGCGTCACCGAGTCGTTTGCCTTCCTGTTCGAGCGCCTGACCGAGGATCCGGCCTGGCTGCGCGACCGGCTCGGCATCGACTCGGCGGAGCCGGTGCTCGCGCACGCGCGCGGGAGCTGGCTCCTGCTGGTGCGCCGCTACTGCGCCAAGCTCGCCTATGAGCGCGAGCTCCACGGCCCGCGCCCGGACCTCGACGCGATGCCGGGCCGGTACGCGGAGCTGCTCGGCGAGGCCACCCTGGTCAGCGGGTGGCCGCGCGAGCAGTGGCTGGCGGACGTCGACGAGGGGTTCTACGTCGTCTGCTACCTGCGCGCCTGGGCGCTCGAGACGCACTGGCGCCGCGCGCTTCGCGAGCGCTTCGGCGAGCGCTGGTTCGCCGAGCCGCGGGCCGGGGAGTGGATGCTGGGGCTCTGGCGACACGGCCAGCGCCTGCCGGCCGAGGAGCTGCTCGGCGAGACCCTTGGCGAGGAGCTCGACTTCGGGCCGCTGGCGGCCGAGCTCAACGGCGCCGCGTAGCGGTCTACTTCAAGCTGCTTGTCGATCGCGGCGAGGATGCTCTTGCGCGCCTTGCCGTTCTTCTCCTGGGTGCGGACCTTGCGCAGCTCCGCCGGCGTTCAGGTCGGTGAGCCTGCGACTTCACCTGCGTCTGCCGTGAGCTGCTCGTAGCCCGAGATCGGCGGGCCGGGCGCGCCGGTGCGGCGGCGCAGCTTGTCGGCCTCGGCGAGCGGGCGGTCGGCGACGTCGCGCGCGGCTCGGGCGGCGCGCTCGGCGGCGCGAGTGGCCTGCCGGCGAGTGGACGCCCGGCGCGCCTCGAGGTCCTTGCGCGCCTTCGTCGTCCGGGTATCGACCTCCTTGCGGGCCTGCTCGAGCAGCTTCTCGAGGTCGCGGATCAGGTCGTCGGTGGCCTTGCGGCTGCGGCTGACCAGATTGGAGACCAGCTCGTTCGCGTCGTCGCGGGTCATCCGCCCGCGCTTGACCGCGTCGTCGACGACCTCCTGCACGCGCTCGCGCGGCAGGGTCACGTTCGACTCCAGCGCCGAGCGGCTGCGCTCGAGCGCGTCGCGGAACGCCTGCACGCTCTTGTCCGAACGACCGGCCGACGCGCGGCTGCGCCGAGGACGCGCTGCTCGAGGACGCGCGGCTGCCCGCGGCGCGCTTCGGCTTCGCCTTCGCTTTGGTCGTCGCGCGCTTGCGGGCTCCTGTGGATTTCGAGCCTCCGGACCTGGTCGCCATCGGTGCCTCCTCGAGCTCTGGCGTGGGATTCGGTGTGACTATCTCACGTCCGGGAGGTGTGGGGGACACGATCGGGCCGCGCGGCGACGAAGGTCGCCTGCACCGGCGCGTGGTCGGACAGCCTGATCGCCCTCCCGCCGGCGGCGACCTCGCGGCGTTCGGGCGCCCACGGCGCGGGGGCGACGGCGATCTCGAGGCCGGCCACGAGCAGGTGGTCGAGCGATCCGGGGGCCGTCGCCTGCCGCAGGCCGAAGCGCTCGGCGAGGTGGTCGAAGGCATCGGTCTCGCGGGGGCGCAGGTTGAGGTCGCCGCCGAAGACGAGCGGGGTGTCGCCCGCCCACTCGCAGGCGCGCTGGCGGCGTCGAGGACCTCGCGCTCGGCTTCGGCGCGCAGGGCCGGGCCGGCGCTGGCGTGGAGGTTGGCGACGCAGACCTCGATCCCGAGCCCGGCCGGCGTCGCTCGGGTGAAGGCCATCGCTCGCCGCTCCGGCCTCGGGCCCGGGCTGAGCTCGAGCTCGCGTCGGTCGGCGATCTCGCCGCCGGACCAGGGTCAGGTTCGAGCCCCCCTCGTTGGAGGCGATCAGGTCGGGGTTGAGGCGGGCGACCAGCGCGCGCAGCGGCGCCAGCGAGTTGCGCGAGGTGAGCACCCGGTGGGCGCGAGCGCCGGTCGCTTCGGCGAGCGGCGCCGACCAGCGGGGCGGGCACTCCTGCAGCAGGGCGACGTCCCAGTCGTCGGCGACGAGCAGCCGTGCGAACTCGGCGAAGAGGTCGCGGTTGACCTGGGAGTGGGTGGCATCGTGCTCGGTGGTCCGCAGCAGGCGCGAGCGCCAGCTGCGGAGCGCGGGATTCGGCGGGTCGTCGCGGCCGTGGAAGAGGTTCCAGGTCAGCGCGCGCAGCTCCATGCCGACATAGAATGCCCTGCTTGAACGGGGTCGCTCGACATTTCCTCACCGGTGAGGAGCTCTCCGCGGCCGAGCTCGACGCCCTGCTCGATCGCGCCGCCGAGCTCAAGGCCGGCCGCCGGCAGGGAGTCGGTGGCGACGCGCTCGCGGGCAAGACCGTCGCGCTGCTGTTCGAGCGGCCCTCGACCCGGACCCGGGTCTCGTTCGAGGTCGGGGTCGTCGAGCTCGGCGGCCATCCGCTCGCCCTGCGCGCCGACGAGCTCCAGCTCGGCCGCGGCGAGTCGATCGCCGACACGGCGCGGGTGCTGTCGCGCTACGTGCACGCGATCGTGATCCGATCGGGCGCCGACGAGACGGTCGCCGAGCTCGCGGCCGGCGCCTCGGTGCCGGTGATCAACGGGCTCACCCCGCGCACCACCCCTGCCAGGCGCTCGCCGACCTGCTCACCCTGCGCGAGCGCTTCGGAGCGCTCGAGGGCGTCACGGTCGCCTACGTCGGCGACGGCAACAACGTCGCGCGCTCGCTGGCGATCCTCGGCCGCACCGCCGGGGTCGAGGTTCGGGTCGCGGCGCCGCGCGGCTATGAGCTCGAGCCCGGCCTGGCCGCGCTCGACACCGACGACCCGCGGGCCGCCGCCGCGCAGGCCGACGCCGTCTACACCGACGTCTGGGTCAGCATGGGCGACGAGGCGGGACGCCGAGCGCCGTCGCGCCGACCTGGCCCCGTACCGGCTCAACGAGGAGCTCCTCGGGCTCGGCTCCGAGCGTGCGATCGCGCTGCATTGCCTCCCCGCCCACCCCGGCGAGGAGATCTCCGAGGGCGTCCTCTACGGCGAGCGCTCCGCGATCTGGGACCAGGCCGAGAACCGCCTGCACGCCCAGAAGGCGCTCCTGGAGCTGCTCGCCGGCGCGCGCGGCTGAAAGTCCCGACTCGACGGCCGGCGAACCCCGCGCCCCGGATTCCCGCCACGGGCGGTAGCGCGCGCCGCGGCCTTTCGCCGGTCGACCAGCGGCGCGTCCCTAGACTCCGGCGGCACGCGGCCCCGTGGTGTAACGGTCAGCACGTCAGGTTTTCAACCTGGTAGCGCGGGTTCGACTCCCGCCGGGGCTATCCGCGGCACAGATCCGCCGAGTGACGAATAGAGCACCCATCAGGTGCTCAACGCGTCACTCGGCTGCTGGAGCGGGCGACCCTTAACCTCCGCGCGGATGCAACCCGAGATCGACCTCGGCCCGGTCACCCTCCAGACCTTCGGGATCATGTTCGCGCTCGGCTTCGTCGCCGCCGGCGTGCTGGTCGCGAGGCGGTTGCAGGAGCTCGGGAAGCCCGTCGACTGGGCCTACGAGATGATCTTCGCGGCGCTGGTCGGCGGCGTCGTCGGCTCGCGGCTCTACTTCGTGGTCGAGAACTACGACTCGGTCTCCGACGACCTGCTCGGCAACCTCTTCTCCGGCTCGGGGCTGGTCTGGTACGGGGGAGCGATCGGCGGCGCGATCGGGGTCGTGCTCTGGGCTCGCTGGCGGGGGATGCTCAACCTCACCCTGCTCGACATCTGCGCCCCGGGGCTGGCGATCGGCTACGCGGTCGGGCGGATCGGCTGCCAGCTCTCCGGCGACGGCGACTACGGCATCCCCTGGGACGGCCCGTGGGCGATGGCCTACCCCGACGGCACCGTGCCCACCGACGAGCCGGTCCACCCGACTCCGATCTACGAGACGCTGGCGATGGGCCTGGTCACCTACGTCCTCTGGCGCCTGCGCACCCGCTTCCGTCCCGGGCTGCTGTTCGCCCTCTACCTGGTGCTCGCCGGCGCCGAGCGCTTTCTGGTCGAGTTCGTGCGCCGCAACGACGAGGTCGCGCTGGGGCTCACCCAGGCGCAGCTCTGGAGCGTGGCGATGATCGCCGCGGGAGGCGTCTGGCTCGCGCTCGCGGCGCGCCGCGGCCGGCTCTACGCGCTGCACGGCGACCCGCCGGGGGGCACGGCCACCGAGCCCACCCGCTAGCCGGCGCGCCTAGACCGAGCGCAGCATCCCGCCGTCGATCGGGATCGACGCCCCGGTGATGTAGGCGGCGCGGTCGGAGCAGAGGAAGGCGACGAGGTCGCCGTACTCGCGCGGGTCCCCGAGCCTGCCGGCGGGGACGTCGGCCGCCGCGCCCTTCTCCATCTGCTCCCAGCCGCCCCAGTTGGCCGCCAGTCGATCGGTGGCGAAGCGGCCGGTGGCGACGTCGTTGACGGTCACCCCGTCGGCGGCGACCTCCCGCGAGAGCGTCTTCAGGAACCCGAGCAGCCCTGGGCGGTGCGCGTTGGAGAGCGCCAGGCCCGGGATCGGCTCCCGGGTTGCGCTCGAGCCGACGTTGACGATCCGGCCCCAGCCGCGCTCGCGCATCCCGGGCAGCGTCCCCTCGATCAGCACGCGGGGCGCGAGCACCAGCGAGTCGTAGGCGTCGCGCCACCCGTCGAGGTCGGCGTCCAGGGCGGCGCCCGGCGGCGGCCCGCCGGTGTTGGTGACCAGGGTCTCGACCGCACCCAGCTTCGCCTCGACCTCGCCGGGCAGCCGGGCCAGCCGCTCCAGGTCCCCGGTGTCGGCCTCGAACGCGGCCACCTCGCCCTCGATCTCGGCCGCCGCCCGCTCGAGGTGCTCGCGCGAGCGGCTCGCGATCGCCACCCGGGCGCCCTCGCGGGCGAGCGCGGTCGCGATCCCCCGGCCGATGCCGCGGCTGCCGCCGAGCACCAGGGCCACCCGACCTTCGATCCCGAGGTCCACGAGAGCCACGCTAGCGACCCCGGCGAGCGGGAGGTAGGGTGCGCCCGGTGGCCGAGAACGACCTCTACGAGCGTCTCGTCGCCGCCGCCGACGCGATCTTCGGCGGCAGCCGCCCGGGACCCGCGCCCTGCACGCGAAGGGCGCCTGGTGCGAGGGCACCTTCACCGCGACCCCCGAGGCCGGCGCCCTGTCGCGGGCCTTTCACCTCGGCGGCGAGCCGATCCCGGCGCTGATCCGGTTCTCCAACGGGCCCGGCGACCCGGATGCCGACGACGCCGAGCGCGAGGCGCGCGGCTTCGCGGTCAAGCTTCGCGGCGGCGACGGGGACGAGCACGACATCCTGGCCACGACCACGCCGGCGTTCGTCACTCGCACCCCCGAGGAGTTCCTCGAGCTGCTCGAGCTGCGCCGCCCGGACCCCGAGACCGGCCAGCCCGACTTCGAGAAGCTCGGCGCCTTCCTCGCCGCGCATCCCGGAGGCCCAGACCGCGATCCAGGGCACCGTTGGCGTCGAGCCGCTCGCCAGCTTCGCCACCGGCGTCTACTACTCGCCCCACACCTTCTGGCTCGTCGACGCGGCCGGCGAGCGGCGCCCGGTCCGGATGCGCTGGATTCCCGAGGCGGGCGAGCAGCGCCTCGAGGACGACGAGGCGAAGGCGCGCGGCCGCGACTACCTCTACGACGACCTGGCCGAGCGCCTCGCGGGTGACGGGACGATCGCCTTCGAGCTTCGCTTCCAGCGGCCGGACGCGGACGACCCGCTCGACGACCCGACCGCGCTCTGGCCCGACGAGCGGGAGCAGGTCGCGGCCGGCCGGCTCGAGATCACCGCCGCGGTCGAGGACCCCGAGCGCGACGACCACATCGACGTCTTCGACCCGCTGCGCCTCCCCGATGGGGTCGAGCCCTCCGACGACCCGATCCTGCACGCGCGCCGCAACGCCTACTCGGTCTCCGCCTACCGGCGGTGGGGGCGGGCGCCCGGCCCCCCGCCTGGGTGATCGAAGTGGGGAACCACGTCGATCAACTCCGCCGCGATCGCCATCTACGCGGTGCCGGCCACCTCGTAGGCGGGCGCACGCGCATGTGATCCGGCCCGCCTGACCCTGCGTAGGTGGGAGGGAAGACGGGGGGCGAGCCGCTCTCCGGCAACCGACCACGGGAGATCACCGATGAGTATTTCTCCTCGCAGGGAGAGCAGCGCGCTGAAGCGAATCGCTCGCGATCCGGTCTCGCGCCGGCGGTTCTTCGCCGTCACCGGCGGGACCGGGGCGGCGGGCGCGCTGCTGGCCGCGTGCGGCGATGACGACGAGACGACCTCCAGCATGGCTTCGAGCGACGAGGAGACCGCCTCGCAGTTCGGCGAGGGCGACCTCGGGATCGTCAACTACGCGCTCACGCTCGAGTACCTCGAGACCGCGTTCTACAACGATGTGGCCGCCAGCGGCCTGTTCAAGGGCGACGACCTCGCGCTGATCAAGCAGATCGGCGCCGCCGAGCAAGAGCACGTCGACGCGCTGGTGGCGACCGCGAAGCAGCTCGGCGGCAAGCCGGCGCCGGAGCCGAAGGCCGAGTTCCCGCTCGAGAGCGCCGGCGAGGTGCTCAAGCTCGCAGCGACCGTCGAGAACCTCGGCGCCGCCGCCTATCTCGGGCAGGCCGCGAACATCGAGTCCCCCGAGATCCTCGCGGCGGCCCTCGCGATCCACTCGGTCGAGGGTCGCCACGCCGCGGCGCTCAACGTGCTCTCCGGCGAGGAGCCGACCCCGGACGGCGCCTTCGCACAGGGCGCCGACATGCAGACCGTCCTCGACTCCGTCCAGCCGTTCCTCGTCTAGGGACGCGGGCAAGAAGGAGAACTCAGATGCAACCCGTGAACACCACCGCCGGCCGCGCACCCGAGCTGGCCAAGATCGAGGTCGAGAACCTCAACCGCAGCACCTTCCTGGTCCGCGGAATGCTCGCCGCCGGCGCGCTGTACGGTGCCGCGGCCGTTTCGCCGATGGTCCGCAGGGCCTTCGGCCAGGGATCGATGGGCGACATCGACATCCTCAACTACGCGCTCACGCTGGAGCACCTCGAGGCGGCCTTCTACGAGGGCGCCGCGAAGACCCCGGGCCTGAGCAAGGAGGTCGCCGGGTACGTGAAGACGTTCGGCGCCGAGGAGCAGGAGCACGTGGACGCGCTCTCCGCGACGATCAAGGACCTCGGCGGCACGCCGGTGAAGGCCCCGCAGGCCGACTTCGGCGACGCCTTCTCGAGCGCCGAGAAGCTGATCCCGTTGGCAATCGCGTTCGAGGACGTCGGCGTCAGCGCCTACAACGGCGCCGCGCCCGAGATCGAGTCGAAGGACCTGCTCGCGACCGCGGGCGGGATCGTCCAGGTCGAGGCTCGCCACGCGGCGACGATCCGCCTCGCCGCCGGCGAGGACCCGGCGCCCGAGGCGTTCGACCCGACGATGACCGAGCAGGAGGTCCTCGAGGCCGTCCAGCCCTACGTCAAGTCCTGACGAGCGGCGCACCGGCGAGGGACGACCATGCGAGCCCAAGAGGCAAGATCGCGGCGCTGATCGTCTGCGCGGCGCTCGTCGGTGGCGCGGTCGCCGGCGGGCTGCGGCGGAGGCGGCGACCCGGACGCGGCCGCGAGCGCCGAGACGACTCCGACCGGGGCGGCGGGAACGACCGCGGCCGGATCGGGGGGCGGATCCACCGAGTCGACCAGCGAGGTCGAGATCGTCGGACTTCAAGTTCGCGCCCGAGGCGGTCACGGTCGACGCCGGGACCGAGGTCACCTGGGCCAACGCCGACGAGGCGCCCCACACAGCAACCGCCGACGATGGCTCGTTCGACACCGGCAACCTCGCGAAGGGCGACTCGGCGAGCGCCATCCTCGCCAAAGCCGGCACGTACTCCTATTACTGCCGATTCCACCCGTTCATGAAAGCCACGGTCGAGGTCCGGTAGGGCCGCGACGGAAAAGAGAGAGTCAGATGCCCAACATCGGACCAATGGAGCTGGCGATCGTGCTGATCATCGCCCTCGTGATCGTCGGACCGAAGAAGCTCCCCGAGCTCGGCAAGTCGGCCGGGAGGGGATTCCGCGAGTTCAAGGACTCGGTCACAGGGAGCGGTAACGATGACGATGACGAGAAGCCCCGCGCGGCTGCGGGCGCGTAGGGCGGACCCACGGACGAGCTCAGCGTCCTCGAGCACCTCGACGAGTTCTCACTCCTACTCGCCCGCAGATTCGGCCGCCCACCCGCCACAATCGGCGGATGGCCGGCCGCCTCCTCCGCCTCTCCGTAGCGGTCCTTGCCTGTGGCGCGCTGACGGCGTCGGGCGCCGCGGCGTCGGTGCTCTACGTGGGCGACAGCCTCGGCGAGGGCACCGCGCCCTATCTGCGCGAGCAGCTCGGCGGCACCGGCCTCGAGCTCGACGCCGAGATCGGCAGGCCGAGCGGCGCCGGGGTCGAGGTGCTCGAGTCGTTGATCGCGCCCGAGCACGAGGTCGTCGTCTTCGACCTCGGGACCAACGACGACCCGGCAGCTCCCCAGGTGCTGGCCGCCGACCTCGACCGGGCGCGGGACCTCGCCGGCAGCCGGTGCCTGGTCGTCGCGACGCTCAATCGCCCGCCCCTGAACGGGATCCCGATCGACGGGCTGAACCGGGCCGTGACCTCGTTCGCGGCCGCCGATCCGAACGTCGCCCTGGTCGACTGGCGGGCGGCGGTCGCCGAGGACCCGGGGCTGCTCACCGACGGCGTCCACGCGGACCCCGAGGGCTACGCGCTGCGGGCCGGCTTGTTCGCCGACGCGATCGGCTCCTGCGCCGGGTTCGGCTCCGGCGCGCCCGCGCCCGCTCCCGACCCCGCCGAGCTACCGCCGCCCGCCTCGGCCGGCCGGCAGCCGGATCGGCCCGGGGAGGCACCCAAGCCGCGCGAGCAGGCCGACCGCGGTGACCCGCGAGTCGCGGCGCTGGCGGCTGCCCTCGCCCGCGCGGTCGCCACCGGGGCCGAGTTCGGCTAGATGAGTGATCCCACGCCCCCGCGCACCCGGATGACGGGCACACGCGGGCATGGAATCAATCATCTAACGCCGCTTCGCGACCGCCTTCACCCGCTGCGTCGCCGGCTCGGCGAGCTCGGCCGAGCTCATCTCGACCTTCAGCTTCAGCTTCGAGCTGTCCCGGAAGAGCTTGCGACCGGCGCGCGTCAGCTCCAGCCTTACCCGCTTCGACTTGCCGCCGGCGACCTTGGCCCTGCCGCCCTTCGCGACCTTGACCCGCTTGGCCGCCGTCGCGTTCGACCCGCTCGCCGTCGCCACGATCTCGAGCTGGTTGCAGGCGGCGAACTTGCCCGGGCACTTGAGCTTCCCGGTCAGGTGGGCGCCGTCGAGCTCGAGCTTGCGCTTCAGCTTCGGCTCCGGGGTGGCGAGCGCGACGAAGTCCGCAGCGAGCTCGTAGCTTTCGGGCAGGAAGCGCTCCGCGGCCGCCCCGACCAGGCCCTTGAACGAGCCCGGCTTCTCGATCACCGGGAGCCGCAGCTCGAGCTGCTTGACGCCCACCGCTTGCTGGTCGTTCGACGGCTGGCCGTAGCCGCCGGTGAGGCCGGCGTTGGCGTCCTCCGGCAGCAGCTCGAGCTTCGGCACGTGGCCCTCGGCGAAGGTCCAGCCGTTCGGGTGGAGCTGGAACACCTGCTTCGTGGGCCCGCCGGTGGCCGGGCGCCAGAGCCCGCGAGCGACCAGCGTCTCCTGGCCGTCGGGGCCGACGTCGAGCAGGCGAGCCGCGACCTGGGAGTTCTCGCCCGGAAGGGTGAACTTGGCGATCACCGTCGGGGCGCCCATCAGCGTGTAGCCGCCTTCGGGCGCCGGCTCGAGCCGGTAGCTCGCGGCCCCCGGCTGGTCGGCGCCGTCGGCGGTCGCGCACGCCCCGCCGCCGCCGATCGGGTTGAACGCGGCCGCGATCGCCTCGCTGCCGGCCCCGGGCTCGATCGTCTTCGCGCCCTTCGCCTCGAGCCGGATCTCCCCTTGGCGATCCGGGCCCAGTTCTTGGCCGAGTACGGGCCGCCCGATGGTGCCGTGTTGGGGCAGGTCTGGGTGTAAGCGGTGACCCGCCCGGGCGGCTCGGAGCCCACGCCCTTGACGTAGAAGTCCATCCACGCGTTCTCGCGCTCTCTCAGCGCGGCGCTGACGTCTGCCTTGTTCTCCGCCCGCGGGTGGCCGAAGTCGCCGAAGAAGAGCGCCACCTTGGCCTCCTCCGGGTACTGCGTCCGGGTCCGGTTGTAGAAGCGGATCGTCTCGTCGGCCGGGAACAGGTCGTCGGTGAACCCGCTCGACATCAGCATCGGGGCGGGCGCGATCGAGTGGTCGATGTAGTACGACGAGTGGTGTTCGGTGATCTCGGTGATGATGCCCTGCACATCGGCCCCATAGGGCTCGCCGGCACCGAGCCGCGTGCGCCAGCCGACCAGGTCCGCGGTCGGGTCCAAGCCCGCCGGGGCGTAGAAGCCGGGGGCAGCGACGCCGGACACGTAGAGACCGGTGATGTACGACTGCTTCGAGACCCCGGGCGGCCGAGGTAGGGGGCGTCGGCCACGTAATCCAGCGTGCTCCCGTTGGGGGCCAGCGAGTAGGCGAGGTCGGTCCACGGGATGTTCGGGGCGGCGGCGGCGATCTGCATCGGCTTGCCGGCGGGGCTCGTCCACGGGACGAGGCTGTAGTCGGGCATCACCACGCGGTTGCGAAGCGCGCCGAGCGCCATCGACATCCCGCCGCCGTAGGAGCCGCCGATCGCCCCGATGCGCTGCGGGTCGATCAAGCCGGCCCCTTCGTCGGCGAGCTGGCCGGCGAACTCCTGGGCGTCCCGCACCTCGTAGCGGTTGTCGATCAACCGCACGTAGCCGTCGGCGCACTCGCCACCGGACGCCGCCTGGGAGGCGCCCGAGCCGCACGACTCGTGAAAGCCGCGGTCGGTCATCGAGAAGGTCGCGTAGCCGCGGTCGAGCCAGCGCTGCATCGCCGAGAACTCGATCTTGTCGCCGCCGTAGCCGTGGAACATCATCATCAGCGGGAAGTTGCCGTCGGGTTCCGAGCGCGGGCTCCGGCGGGAAGGCGACGTTGACGTCGATCGGAACGCCGTCGAAGGCCGGCGCGGTGCTGCGCGGGGAAGTCGAGCCACAGAAACGGACGCCGTCGGCCTGGGTGGTGCAGCTGACGCCGAGCGCGCTCGTGATCTCAGCCTCGGCGGCCTGGGGCGCGGCGAAGGCGCCCGCGAGCCCGATCAGCACCAACAGCTTCCTGCCTCGCGGCCACGATCCCTGCAACATCTCTCTCCTCGTCTCCGTGGGTTGCGCGACGGCCTCGTGCGGCGGCCTTCGACGCGAGCATATCCGCACCGGCATCAACACGGCCGGTCGCGACGGGTTGCGCATCGCGCCGCCGGCGACCACGCGCCGGCGCCGCCGATCGGGTAGGACTGGGCGGCGATGGCGAAGCGGCGAACGGGGACCGGCCTCGACGACGAGATCTCGAGCCTCTACGCGCTCGGGCTGGACGAGTTCACGCAGGCGCGAAACGAAACGGCGAAGCGGCTTCGCGGCGCCGGCGAGGCCGAGGCGGCCCGAGCCGTCAAGGCGCTGCGCAAGCCGAGCCGGGCGGCGTCGACGATCAACCACGCCGTGCGCGCCGAGCCCGAGGCGACCGAGCGGCTGATCGCGGCGGCCGATGAGCTGGCGCGAGCCCAGGAGACGGCGCTGGCGGGGGGTGACGGCGGCCGCGACGAGCTCAGGGCAGCGATCGCCGCCCACAACGCCGCCGTCGAGGAGCTTGTCGACGCGGTCGCCGAGCAGCTCGCCGGCGAGCGGAGCGCCGCGGTCATCGACCGCGCCCGCGAGACCCTCCGCGCGGTTGCCGGCGACGACGAGCTGCGTGACGAGCTCGCCGCCGGGAGGGTGACCAGCGACCGCGAGGCGGTCGGCTTCGGCGGCGAGGTTCCCGCGGGGACACCTCGGCGGCGAGCGAAGGCCGAGCGGCGAGCGAAGGCGGCGCGACCCGCCGAGGCCGAGAAGCCCGACCCGGCCGCCAAGCGCCGGCTCGCGCAGGCGAGCAAGGCGGCGAAGCAGGCAAAGCGCGTTCTGGGCACGGCGGCGAAGCGCGCCGCGGAAGCCGAACGGCGGCGCGACCGCGCGCGGACGGGTCTCGAGGCCGCGCAGAAGCGCCTCGATCAAGCGCAGGGCGAGCTCGCTGAGCGCGAGTCCGAGCTCGGCCGCGCCGAGGCGGCCCTGAGCGAGCTCGAGCGCTGAGGCTCAGCCCCGCTTGACCTGCGAGCCGCCGACGATCGCGTCGGACCCGTCGGCGAATCGGACCCAGGCCTTGTTGCCGCCGTCGTAATCGGGTGCCCAGAGGACGAGGGTGGCTTCCTCGCGGTCGTCGGCGTCCGCCGGCCCGATCGAGCACGGCTCGGAGCCCTCCTCGTCGAGGCCGCGCCAGATGCGGACGAACGGGTTGCGCTCCCACTCCTCGCCGATCGTCGAGGGCTCGCGATGGCCGGGGTGGATGCGGGTCTCGGGCGCGAGCTTCATCAGTCGCTCCATCACCGAGTCCTTGAGGTCGGCGAAGCCCGTCGCGCCCGGCGCCCGGGTGCCGCCGACCGTGCCCTTGAACAACACATCCGCGGTCAGCACGTCGGTCCCGTTGAAGCTCAGGGCGCAGTGGTCGGCGCAGTGCCCCGGCGTGTGCATCACCTCGATCCGCAGGTCGCCCGCCTCGATCACGTCGCCGTCGGCGAACGTCTCGTCGACCTTGTCGTCGATCAGCTCGTCGGTGAGCTCGTGGGCGAGGATCGGAGCGCCGAACCGGTCCGCCAGCGCCCGCGCGCCGACCACGTGGTCGTAGTGGTGGTGGGTGAGCAGCAGCGTGGGTGATCTCCAGCCCCTCGCGCTCGGCGAGCTCGGCCAGCGGATCGGTGACCGTGTTCGAGTCGATCAGCACGCCCTTGCCCCCCGGCTGGTCGAAGACGAGGTAGGCGTTGGAGAGCCAGTCGGATTGTTCGACGCGGGTGAGCAGCATCAGTTGAACTCGATCACGCTGCGGATCCCGTCCTGGGCCTCCATCAGCTCGAAGCCGCGGTTGACCTCGTCGAGGGTGATCCGGTGGGAGATGAACGGATCGACGTCGATCTCCCCTGCGAGGTAGCGGTCGACGAGCGCGGGCACGCCGTCGCGACCCTTGACGCCGCCGAACGAGGAGCCCGCGACGCGGCGGCCGGTGATCAGCAGGCGGGGGACGACGTCGAGGGTCTCGCCCTTGCCCGCCACGCCGGCGACCGTGCACAGGCCCCAGCCCATGCGCGCCGCCTCGACCGCCTGGCGCATCACCTTCACGTTCCCGGTGGCCTCGAAGGTGTAGTCGGCACCGAAGCCGCCGGTCGACTCGAGGATCTGATCGACCACGTCGTCGCCGCCCATCATCGTCTCGGTCGCGCCCTGCCCCTTGGCGAGCTCGAGGCGGTCGTCGGAGAGGTCGACGCAGACGATCCGCTCGGCGCCCTGCAGCCGGCAGCCGGCGACCGCTCCGAGCCCGACCATCCCGGCGCCGAAGACGACGCAGGTCGAGCCCGCGCGGACCTTGGCGGTGTTCATCGCGGCGCCGAGCCCGGTCGAGAGGCCGCAGGCGAACAGGCAGGCGCGGTCGAGCGCCGCATCCTCGCTCACCTTCGCCAGCGCGATCTCCGGCATCACCGTGTACTCGGCGAAGGTCGAGGTGCCCATGAAGTGCCGGATCTCCTCGCCGTCGCGCTTCAGCCGCGTGGTGCCGTCGGGCAGGTAGCCCTGGTTCTGCTGCTCGCGGATCGCGAGGCAGAGGTTGGTGCGCTCGTCGACGCAGTGGACGCACTCGCCGCACTGCGGGGAGAACAGGGTCACGACGTGGTCGCCGACGGCCAGGTCGCGGACCCCGGGCCCGACCGCCTCGACCACCCCGGCGCCCTCGTGGCCGAGCACGGTCGGGGAGTAGCCCGACGGATCGACGCCGGAGGCCGTGTAGAGGTCGGTGTGGCAGACGCCGCAGGCGACCAGCCGCACCAGCGCCTCGCCCTCGGCCGGGTCGGTCAGGTCGACCTCCTGGACCACGAGCGGTTCGCCGAACTCCTCCAGCACCGCAGCGCGCATCTTCATCGTCGTTCTCCTCGCATCGCCTGCGCCCCGATCGTACGCCCTCGCAGGGTATTGCCGAGCCTTGGACATAAATCGAGATTTGGGCGACAAATTTAGACAAAGACTTGACAAATAGGTGACGGTGTGAAACGAATCCCCGCGCTGTGAGGCGGAGCAAAGCGAAGCCGAGCCGCGCCGCTGTTGAGGCGCCTAATTCGAGGAGGAGAAGCGGCTCGTTGGCCTCCCTGAGGGAGGGCAACCGCAAGCGTGTGATCGACGCCCTGCGCGAGCGCGGGATCGCGAGCCGGGCCGAGCTCGCCCGGGTGACCGGGCTCTCGCGCTCGACCGTGTCGACGATCGTCGCCGACCTGCTCGACTCCGGCCTCGTCGGCGAACGCGACGGCTCGCCGAGCGGGGAGGCCCACGCCGGCCGCCCCCCGGTGATGGTCTCGCTCAACCCGTCGGCGGGGGTCGCTGTCGGGGTCGACTTCGGCCATCGGCACCTGCGGGTCGCCGTCTCCGACCTCTCGCACTCGGTCCTGGCCGAGACCTGGCGCGAGCTCAACGTCGACCATTCCGCTGAGCACGGGCTCACCGCGGCGGCCGAGTTCGTGGACCGGGTGCTCGAGGAGGCCGAGGTCGATCGAGCCCGCGTGATCGGGGTCGGCATGGGGCTCCCGGCACCGATCGATCGCGCCACGGGGAGCGTCCGCGCGGCCTCGATCCTCCCCGGCTGGGTCGGCGTCGACGCCGCGGCCGAGGCCGCGGCGCGCCTCGGCCTCCCGGTGGAGGTGGAAAACGACGCCAACCTCGGTGCCTTGGCAGAGCTCGGCTGGGGCGCCGCGCGGGGCAAGTCCGAGGTCGCCTACATCAAGGTCTCGACCGGGATCGGCGCCGGCCTGATCTCCCGCGGCCGCCTCCAGCACGGTGTCGGCGGCACCGCCGGGGAGATCGGTCACGCGGTGATCGCCGACGGCGGCCCGGTCTGCCGGTGCGGCAACCGCGGCTGCCTCGAAACTCTCGCGTCGACCCGCTCGATCGCCGAGCTGCTCAGCATCAGCCGCGCGGAGGAGATCACGCCCCGCCGGGTGCTCGAGCTGTGCGCCGCCGGCGACGCCGCCGCGCAGCGGCTGGTCGGCGACGCCGGCCGGGCGATCGGGATCGCGGTCGCCAACCTCTGCAACCTGCTCAACCCCGAGTGCGTGATCGTCGGCGGCGAGCTCAGCGCGGCCGGCGACGTGCTCCTGGCCCCGATGCGGGAGACCGTGAGGCGCAACGCCATCCCGAGCGCGATCGACGACCTCGAGATCGTTCCGGGGGTGCTCGGCGAGCGGGCCGAGTTGCTCGGCGCGCTGGCGCTGGTGATGCACGAATCGGAGCGCTTCGAGGCGCCGGAGCTGATCCCGGAGGCCGCATGACTGAACCTAAAGCGGGCAAACGCCAACCAGAGCGCGACGCATCTGCGAAGCGCGCGAGAGAGGAAGGACCCATCGATGCAATCGATGATTGACTCAGGAGGACGCAGATGATCGGAGCGAAGACACGCCGGCGCTTGCTGGTTCCGGTGGTCGGGCTGGTCGCCGCGCTCGGCATCGCCGCCTGCGGCGACGACGACGACTCGGACAGCGGCGGCGACAGCGGCTCGGGCAGCGGCACGATCGGCTTCCTGCTTCCCGAGACCCAGACGGCGCGTTACGAGACCCAGGACAAGCCGCTGTTCGAGGCCAAGGTGGAGGAGCTGTGCCCGGACTGCGAGATCCTCTACCAGAACGCCGACCAGGATCCGACCAAGCAGCAGTCGCAGGTCGAGGCCGTCATCACCGAGGGCGTCGACGTGCTCGTGCTCGACCCGGTCGACTCGACGGCTGCGGCGGGAATGGTGACCCGCGCCCAGCAGGCCGACATCCCGGTGATCAGCTACGACCGGCTGATCCTGGATGCCGACCTCGCCGCGTACGCCGAGTTCAACAGCCCGGAGGTCGGTAAGCAGCAGGGCACCGCCCTCGCCGACAAGCTCAAGGAGGACGGCAACCCCACGGGTCCGATCGTCCAGATCAACGGCGACCCGAAGGACAACAACGCCAAGTTGTTCAAGGAGGGTGCGGCCGCCGTGTTCGAGGAGCGAGGCGTCGAGGTCGCCCAGGAGTACGACACTCCGGACTGGCTGCCCGAGAACGCCCAGAAGGAGATGGACCAGGCGATCACCGCGCTGGGGGAGGACGGCTTCTACGGCGTCCTCGCCGCCAACGACGGCACCGCCGGAGGCGTGATCGCGGCGCTGAAGGGCGCCGGAATCGACCCGTCGTCGATCCCGGTCACGGGTCAGGACGCGGAGCTCGCCGGGATCCAGCGGGTGCTCGCGGGTGAGCAGTACATGACGGTCTACAAGCCGATCAAGCCGCTTGCCGACAACGCCGCGACGCTCGCGGTGGCGGTCGTCAACGGTGAGGACCCGGCCGACTCGGAGGTGATCAACGGCTCCGAGGACAACGGGACCGAGGAGGTCCCGGCGGCGATCACCGACACGATCCCCGTGTTCAAGGACAACGTCAAGGACACGGTGGTCGCGGACGAGTACTGGAGCGTGCAGGAGATCTGCACGGGTCAGTACGCGCAGGCCTGCAAGGACGCGGGTATCCAGTAGGCCACGGGTAGTCTGAGGCGCGAGGAGAGGCAGTTGTGAATCAGAGCCAGAGCACGGTCGAGGCCTCTGGAGCCGATTCAGGGTCGACGCCTCTCCTCGCGCTGAAGGACGTCTCCAAGAGCTTCGGCGCCGTCGAGGCGCTGAAGGAGGTCGACCTCGACGTCTATGCCGGCCAGGTGCTGGGCCTGGTCGGCGACAACGGCGCCGGCAAGTCGACGCTGATCAAGGCCATCGCCGGCGCCCAGCCGCCCGATTCCGGCGAGCTTCGGTGGGAGGGCGCCGCGGTGAAGCTGTCGACGCCCCACGATGCGACCGAGATCGGGATCGCCACCGTCTATCAGGACCTGGCGCTCGCCGAGAACCTCGACGTGGTCGCGAACCTGTTCCTGGGCCAGGAGGAGGCGAACACCCTCCCCGGGGTCAACGTCCTCGACGAGGTGGCGATGGAGCAGAAATCGGTCGAGCTGCTGACCTCGCTCGGGGTGACGACGCTGAGGAGCGTCCGCACCGAGGTGGCGATGCTCTCCGGTGGCCAGCGCCAGGCGGTGGCGATCGCCCGGTCGCTGCTCGGCGAGCCGAAGCTGGTCCTGCTCGACGAGCCGACCGCGGCGCTCGGGATCGTCCAGACCGAGCAGATCCTGAGGCTGATCGAGCGTCTGCGCGACCGCGGGCCTCGGGGTGATCGTGATCAGCCACAACCTCGCGGACGTATTCGAGGTCTGCGACCGGATCGCGGTCCTGCGACTCGGCCGGATGGCGGCGATCCACAAGGCCGACGACACGAATCGCGAGCAGGTCGTCGCCTCGATGACCGGCGCCGACGTCAAGGAGCGGTCGACGGAGGAGACGCCGCTGTGAGTACGCCGGAGACGACGATCGGCACGGCCCCGGCCGACGCGGGCACGAGCTTCTCGCTCCGGCGCGCGTTCGCCGCCCTCGCCCGCGGCGACCTGGCGTCCGTGCGGGTGATCATCGGCATCGCGGTCATCTGGACGATCTTCCAGATCGCCAACGATCGCTTCCTCTCCGCGGTCAACCTCTCCAACCTGACCCTGCAGATCGCCGCGACGGCCACGATCTCGATCGGCGTCGTGCTCGTCCTGCTGCTGGGCGAGATCGACCTGTCGGTCGGCGCCGTCAGCGGCCTCGCCGCCGGCGTGATGGCCGTGCTCAGCGTCCAGCAAGGCTGGCCCCCGCTGCTCGGGATCGCCGCCGGTCTGGGCGTCGGGATGGCCATCGGCTTCTTCAACGGCCTGATCGTCACCGGCTTCGGCATCCCGTCGTTCGTGGTGACGCTCGCCGGGCTGCTGGCGTGGCAGGGGGCGTTGCTCTGGGTGCTCGGCGACACCGGGTCGGTCAACCTGCCGCCGAGCATCATCACCGACCTGACGACGACGTTCTTCGATCCGGTGATCGGCTGGATCCTGGGAATCGCCGCGATCGGCGCCTACGCCGGGAGCCTGTACCTGGCTCGCCGGCGACGAGAGGCCGCCGGCCTCGAGGTCTCGCCGATGTCGGGGATCGCCCTGCGGGTGGCGCTCGTCGCGGCCGCGGTAATCGCGGCGATCCTGATCCTCAACGCCGACCGAGGGGTTCCGCTGGCCGCGCTGATCGTGGTCGTGCTGATGATCGTGTTCACGTTCATCACCGAGCGCACGCGGTACGGCCGCCACATCTTCGCCGTCGGCGGCAACGCCGAGGCGGCGCGACGGGCCGGGATCAACGTCAACAGGATCAAGCTCAGCGTCTTCACCCTCGCCTCGATGCTTGCCGCGGCGGGCGGGATCCTGGCCGCCTCGCGGTTGCTGGCGGTCAACCAGCAGTCGGGCTCCGGCGACGTCCTGCTGCTCGCGATCGCCGGCCCCGTGATCGCCGGCACGAGCCTGTTCGGCGGTCGAGGCTACGTTTGGTCGGCGCTGCTCGGCGCGGTCGTGATCGGCTCGATCTCCAACGGCATGGACCTGCTGGCGCTCGACTCCGACGTCAAGTTCATGATCACCGGCGCCGTCCTCCTCGCCGCCGTGATGATCGACGCGGTGACGCGGCACCGTCGCGAGCAGGCGCGCTGACCTGGCCGGCACCGATCGGCAGGTCCGCTTCGCGATCGGCGTCCCCAACGTCGGCGAGTACGGCGATCCGGCCGGAGCTCCGCGTAGGCCTGATCGGCTTCGGGCTGGCCGGATCGGTGTTCCACGCTCCCCTGATCGCAGCGACCCCGGGCCTCGCGCTGGCCACGATCGTCACCGCGGACCCCAGGCGGGCGGAGCAGGCCCGGCGCGAGCATCCCCAGGCCAAAGTGGAGCCGCGCGCCGACGCGGTCTGGGAGCTCGCCGCCGAACACGATTTGGTCGTGGTCGCCGCCGTCAACGAAGCCCACGCGGAGCTCACGTCGCGGGCGATCGAAGCCGGCCTCGCGGTGGTGGTGGACAAGCCGCTGGCGCCGACGAGCGCCGAGGCGCGTTCGCTGGTCGAGCTCGCCGAGTCCCGCGGGGTGATGCTGGCGGTCTTTCACAACCGTCGCTGGGACTCCGACCAGCTCACCCTCCGGCGGCTGCTCGCGGAGGGCGCGCTCGGGCAGGTGCATCGGTATGAGTCGCGATTCGAGCGCTGGCGCCCGCACCCCCGCCCGGGGCGCGTGGCGTGAGACGACGCCGCCCGAGCGCGGCGGCGGCGTCCTGCTCGACCTCGGGGTCCATCTCACGGATCAGGCCCTGGTGCTGTTCGGGCCGGTGGCCGCGGTTCACGGCGAGGTCTCGGCGCGGCGCGGCGGAGCCGCCGATGACGACGTCTTCATCGCGCTCAATCACGAGTCCGGGGTCGAGAGCCATCTCTGGGCGTCGTCGGTCGCCGCCGCCCCCGGCCCGCGGCTGCGGGTGCTCGGCAGCGAGGGCGCCTACGTGGTCGACGAGGTCGACGGGCAGGAGCGGGCGCTTGCCGCGGGGGAGCGCCCCCGCCCCGGCGCCGAATGGGGCCGCGAGCCGCCGGACCGTTGGGGCCGGCTGGTGCGTGGCGACGTGTCCGAGCCGGTCCGCCCGGAGCCGGGCGACTGGCCAGCGTTCTATTGCCGGCTCGAGGCCTCGCTGCGCGACGGCGGCCCGCCGCCGGTCGATCCGGCCGACGCGATCACGGTGCTCGAGGTGCTCGAACGGGCGCGTCGGGCATCCGTGCGAGCCTAGACTTCGCGCGCGGGCGGTTAGCTCAGTTGGGAGAGCGACGCGTTTACACCGCGTAGGTCGCCGGTTCGAGTCCGGCACCGCCCATGAACGCGCGAGTCGCACGCTGACCTCCCGGCGTCAACGTGCGAGTCGCACGTTGATCGGCTCACGGAAGGCGAACGTGCGAGTCGACGGTTCGCCGCGAGGCAGGCGGGTACGCTGCGGACGTGGCGAAGATCCTCTTCATCCCGGTCAGCATCGTCAGCGGCCTGCTGGCCGGCCTGATCGGCAAGAAAGCGTTCGAGGCCCTCTGGGGGTTGTTCGACGACCAGGAGCCGCCGGACGCCGAGGACCGCGAGGCCGGGTGGGTGAAGCTGGTGGCGTCGCTCGCGGTCCAAGGCGCCGCCTTCACGATCACGCGCGGGGTCGTCGACCACCTCGCGCGCCAGAGCTTCTACAAGGCGACCGGCGCCTGGCCCGGCGAGGAGCGCCCGGACCCGACCTGAGCCCCGCCGCTCGCCTGCAGCAGCAGCTCCGCGATCAGCGGCGGGTTGTCCCAGGTCGGGGTGTGGCCGACTCCCTCGAGCTCGACGTAGCGGGCCCCGGGCGGCATCCGCTCCCGCCTCGGACGCCCGACGAGCCGGTCCTCGGTGCCCCACGCGATCGTCGTCGGTGCCGTCACCCGCTCAGGGTGCTCGAAGACGTGGGAGCGCATCTCGTGGTTGGCGGCGTCGTATCCGGGGGCGCGCAGCCAGTCGTGGACCAGCGCCTTCGCCTCGGCTCGGGTGAGCCGCTCGGGGCGGGCGACGATGTTGCCCAGGAAGCGACGGCGAGCTCGGGCGGAGACCAGGAACAGCGGCAGCAGGGGCCGCAGCCGCAGGGCCCAACCGCGAGAGTCCACCCGGCGGGGACCCAGCGGCCGCCGCCAGAGCCCGGCGGGCGAGAGCGCGCAGACCGATGCAACGTCGCCGGCCTTCGCGAGCTCGAGCGCCGCCCAGGCCCCGAGGGAGTTGCCGGCGAGATGCGGGCGCTCGAGCCGGAGCTCGGCGCATAGCGCGCCGACCGCGGCGCCGAGGTTGGCGGCGGTCGGGGCGACGCCGTCGGGGAGCACCGGCGACTCGCCGAACCCCGGCAGGTCAACCGCGACGACGTCGCGCTCGGCCGCAAGCCGATCGATGACCGGCGTCCAGATCCGCCGCGACCCGCCGAGGCCGTGGATCAGGACGAGAGGCTCGCCGCCGCCGGCTCGCGAGTAGGCGATCGCCATCCGTCGCCGCGCGCCCGCCAGCCGGGCTTCGCGAGCACGAGCTGCAGGTCGCGGATCCGCCGCTCGCGAAAGCCCCCTTCCGAGAACGCGAGGTAGAAGTTCCACAGCCGGCTGAACCGCTCGTCGTAGCCCTGCCCGCGCAGCGTCGGCCAGGCGTCGTTGAAGCGATCGCGCCAGATGGCCAGGGTGCGGACGTAGTCATCGGAGATCTCCTCGCAACGGACGACCGGGGTCCCGTTGGCGGCGCCGAGCTCTGCGATCAGCCCCAGCGAAGGCAGGCAGCCGCCGGGGAAGATGTGCTTGTTGGCGAAGCTGCGAGACGCCTTCTCGGCCTCGTAGGCCTCGTCGCCGATCACGATCGCCTGCAGGAAGATCGCCCCCGCGGGACGGGTCAGCCGCGCGCACTGCGCGAAGAACGCCGGGAAGTACTGCCAGCCCACCGCCTCGATCATCTCGATCGACGCCAGCTTGTCGTAGCTGCCGCTGAGGTCGCGGTAGTCGGTGAGCAGCACCTCGATCCGGTCGGAGAGTCCCTCCTCGCGCACCCGGTCGACGACGTAGGAGTGCTGCTCGCGCGAGATCGTCGTCGTGGTCACCCGGCAGCCCCGAGTGGCCGCGGCGTGGATCGCGAGCCCGCCCCAGCCGCTGCCGATCTCGAGCAGGTGGTCGCCGGGACCGAGGTCGAGGGCGGAGCAGACGCGCTCCAGCTTCGCCAGCTGAGCGTCCTCGAGCGTCGCTGCCGCATCCTCGAAGACGGCGGCCGAGTAGACCAGACGCCGATCGAGAAACCCCTCGAACAGCGAGTTGCCGAGGTCGTAGTGGGCGGAGATGTTCTCGGCCGCCCCCGAGCGGGTGTTGCGCGGCACCAGGTGGGCGGCGCGCTGAAGCGGGCCGAGCACGGGCTGCAGACGCCGGCGCAGGGCATCGAGCGGTCCGAGGTTGCGACACGCGATCCGGCTCAGCGCGACCGGATCGTCGACCGTCCAGAGGCCGTCGACGTAGCCCTCGCCGAGTCCCGTGCTGCCGCGCAGCACCCAGGGGTACGCCCGCTGGTCGTGGACCTCGACCGCGGCCCGCAGCCGGGCGCCGGCGGGGCCGAAGCCGAACCGTCGCCGCCCCTCGGCGATCTCGATCCGTTCCCGGCGCAGCCGCGAGAGCGGCGCGAAACAGGGCCCGTCGGGCGAGCTCGGAGGGCGCGGTCACGAGCGCTCCGGGTGCGGATGCCACGGGGCGCCCTTCAGCCGCAGCCGCAGCGCCTGCCAGTAGATCCGCGCGACCACCTGCGCGGTGATCGCCGGGTAGCGGGCCAGCATCCGTCGCGCGATCGAGGGGCTCAGCTCGCGGCGCTGGAGCGAGAGCGTGGCGTCGAAGGCGAGCACCTTGTCCCGGTGGCTGGCGATGTGGACCTGAAGGTCGTCGCCCGGCGCCGTCGTGCGCCACTCGTAGACGTGGTCCATGCCCATCAGCGGTGAGACGTGAAAGTCCTTCTCCAGCCGCCCGGAAACTACCCGCTTCGGGTCGCCGCTGCCGATCACGTAGGCATGCGACTCGCCCCACGGCGTGTTGTGGACCTCGGCGAGCACCGACTGGACCCCGCGCACCTGCCGGGTCGAAGCAGTAGAAGAAGCTGACCGGGTTGAAGCAGTGCCCGAAGTAGCGCAGGTTGGTCAGCAGCCGGATCGGGCCGCGGGGGCGCTCGGCGGTCTCGGCGGCGACCGCGTCGCGCACGGCCTCGGCGAGCGGCACGCCCTCGTCGCCGAGATGATCGGCGCGCCGGAACCAGGCGGGCGCCGGGCGCCGCGCGGACCAGCCGCGCAGCGGGTCGAGTACCTCGGGCAGCTCCGCGAGGTCGAGGTAGACCATGAAGATCGGGTAGCGGAACGAGTGCTCGACCGGGTCGTGCCGCCGGTGGCGCACCCACCCCTCGTAGATCGCCGATGCGGTCACTTGGCCCTCGGGGCGCGGCCCGCTCACGCGGCCAGCTCCAGCTCGAGCGCGGCCGGCTGGCGCTCCAGCAGCCGCTCGCAGGCACGCTCGGCGCTCCAGCAGCCGTCCTCGTGGAAGCCCCAGCGCCAGTAGGCGCCGCAGTAGTGGATCCGGTCGGCCCCGCTGATCTCGTCCCAGCGGCGCTGCGCCGCGACGCTCTCGTGGGTGATCACGGGGTGGTCGTAGGTGATCGTCTCGAGCACCGCCCGCTCGTCGATGCGCTCGCCGAGGTTGAGGGTGACGAAGTACTGGCGCTCGGCATCGAGGCACTGGAGGTGGTTCATCCAGTAGGTGACGGCCGTGCGCGCCTGTGGCTCATCCGCGAGGTGGAAGTTCCAGCTCGCCCAGGCGCGCCGGCGGGCCGGCATCAGCGACGCGTCGGTGTGCAGGACCGCCTGGTTGGGCCGGTAGCGCATCGCTCCGAGTACCCGGTGCTCGGCCGCGGTCGGCTCCGCGAGCATCGCCAGCGCCTGGTCGGAGTGGGTCGCGATCACGACCTCGTCGTAGACCTCGGCCCCGGCTCCCGCCGCGACCACCCGCACGCCCTCACGCAGGCGCTCGACCGCCACCACCGGCGCGCCGACGTGCACGCGGCCGTCGAAGCGCTCGAGCAGCCGCTCGACGTACATCCGCGCGCCGCCCTCGATCGTCCGCCATCGCGGGCGCCCCGTGAGCTGCAGCTGGCCGTGGTTCTCGAGGAACTCGGCGAGGAAGCCGACCGGGAACTCCCAGATCGCCTCCGGGTCAGCCGACCACACCGCCGAGACCTCGGGCACGATCGCTCGCTCGCAGAACCAGCGCGAGTAGCCCGCGTCGCGCAGGAACTCGCCGACCGCGGGAGCGTCGGGGCGGCCGATCAATGGCCGGACCTCGCGGTTGAACCGCAGCTGGTCGCGGATCAGCCGCCAGAACCGCGGTCGCAGCAGGTTCGAGCGCTGGGCGAAGAGCCCGCGCTTGGTGTTCGCGAACTCGAAGCGTCCGTCGGCGGAGGCGATGGACATCCCCATCTCCGCGGCTCGGGTCGCGACCCCGAGCTCGCCGAGCAGCGCCGTGAACCGCGGGTAGTTGCGGTCGTTGTGGACGATGAACCCGGTATCGACCCAGCGCTCGCCGCGCGGGTCGTCGACCCGGATCGTGTTCGTGTGGCCGCCGACCCGCTCGTCCGCCTCGTAGAGCGTGACCGCGTGCGTTCGATCGAGCAGGCGTGCGGCGGTCAGCCCGGCGATGCCGGTACCGATCACCGCGACCTGTCTGCGGTTGTCTCGCACGCTCACATGTACGCAGCGCGGCGTGCGTTCGGATCAGGGCCCCGAGGATCTACTGTGGCGCGCTGATGACGCGGCAGCGCTTGACGAGGCGGTTCGCGCCGGCGCTCGCCTCCGCGCTCGCCGCGGCCGCCGTGCTCGCCGCGGCGGCGGGCGCCGCGGACGATCCGGCCGAGCAGTCGCCGTTCGGCGGCCAGATCCCGCCGCGGCTGACCAAGCCGGCCTCCCAGACCGTGCCGCCGCCCGGCTTCACCGTCTCGGCGGCCGAGGCGATCGAGATCGCCGACCGGACGGCGACCGTGCGCGAGGAGCTCTCCGAGACCCCCGGCGCCCAGCCGACGGCCTACCTGCGCGGCGACCGCTGGCAGGTCTCCTACGGCGACCGCGGCGCCGAGGTCGCGTTGGTGATCGTCGACGGCGACGACGGCTCGGTCGACGAGGCCTGGCGCGATTTCCAGGTCGAGACGCCGCTCGCCCGCGGTTACGAGGGCGCGATCGCCCAGCATGTGAACTCGCCCTGGATCTGGCTGCCGCTGTGCCTCCTGTTCGTGGCGCCGTTCTTCGACCCGCGGCGGCCGCTGCGGTTGCTGCATCTCGACCTGTTCGTCCTGCTCGGCCTGGGGATCTCGCTGTATTTCTTCAACCGCGCCGAGATCACCGCCTCGGTGGCGCTTACCTACCCGGTGCTGGGCTACTTCCTCATCCGGCTGCTGGTCGCCGGCCTCTGGCCGCGCGAGCGCGAGGGGCCGGTGGTCCCGCTGGCGCCGGTGCGGTGGCTGGCGATCGGGGTGCTGGTGCTGGCCGCCGGCCGGATCGCGCTCAACCTGCTCGACTCGCACGTGATCGACATCGGGATCGCCGGGGTGGTCGGCGCCGACCGGATCGTCGACGGCGAGCCGCTCTACGAGGGCGCCTTCTCGGTCGGGCTCGACCTCAAGGGCGACGTCTACGGGCCGGTCAACTACCTCTCCTATGTCCCCTTCGAGCTCGCCCTCCCGTGGGACGGGGTCTGGGACGCGAGTGTCGCCGCCGCCCACGCCGCTGCGAGCTTCTTCGACCTCTGCTGCGTCGCCGGGCTGATCGCCCTCGGCCGCCGGCTGCGCGAGGGCGAGCAGGGGCGGGCGCTGGGATGGGCGCTCGCCTTCGCCTGGGTCGCGTGTCCGTGGACGCTCTACGCGATGAACGCGAACGCCAACGACGCGCTCGTCGCGGCGCTGGGGATCGGCTCCCTGCTGGCGCTCCGGTCGGCGCCGGCGCGTGGCGCCCTGGTCGCCCTCGCGGCGGCGGCGAAGTTCGGCTCGGCGGCGCTGGCGCCGCTGTTCGCGACCGCGGACGGCGAACGGCGCTGGCGCGGAGCGCTCGGGTTCTCGATCGCCTTCGTCGCTGGTCGCGGCGGCGGCCACCCTGCCGTTCCTCCCCGACGGAGGCGCGACGGGAGATCTACGACCGCACGCTCGGCTACCAGGCCACCCGCAGCTCGCCGTTCAGCGTCTGGGGCCAGGCCCCGTCGCTCGACTGGCTGCAGACGGTGACCCGCGTCGCGGTCGTGGCGCTGGCGATCGCGGTCGCCCTCTATCCGCGATTCAAGACCCCGGTGCAGATCGCCGCGCTGGCGGGCGCGGTGACGATCGCGGTCCAGCTGGCGGCCGGCCACTGGTTCTACTTCTACGTCGTCTGGTTCCTGCCGTTCGCGCTGGTGGCGAGCTTCGCCGGCCAGCGGCGGGTGCTGCCCGAGCGCGCCCGTCTGCCCGAGGGCGTCTGAGGTCAGCCGAATGTGGTCCGCAGCTCACCGAGCTGCGGCGAGCTGACCACGACCTCGTCGCCGGGCTGCAGCCAGACGCTCGGGTCGCGGGCGCCGCCGACCCCGGCGGGAGTGCCCGTGGCGACGACGTCGCCGGGCTCGAGCGTCATCAGGGCCGAGAGCTTGGCGACGAGCTGCGGGATCGAGAAGATCAGCCCCGCGGTGCTGTCCTCCTGCATCCGCTCACCGTTGAGGTCGAGCGCGAGCTCGATCGCGTCGTGGGCGCCGGCCTCATCGGGGGTGACGATCGCCGGGCCACAGGGCGCCGCGCCGTCGAAGACCTTGCCCGGCATCCACTGCGGGGTCGCGAACTGCAGGTCGCGCGCCGAGAGGTCGTTGAGCAGCGTGTAGCCGGCGAGGTGGTCGATCGCCTCGGCCTCGGCGACGTCCTTGGCGCGACGGCCCACGACAAAGGCGACCTCGGCCTCGTAGTCGACCTTCCCGCTGGCGGCGGGCAGGGCGACGGTGTCGCCGTCGGCGCGCAGGGCGTTCGCGAACTTGGCGAAGAAGGTCGGGCTCGCGGGCGGATCGAGCCGGGCCTCCGCGGCGTGGTCGGTGTAGTTGAGGCCGATGCCGATGATCTTCTCCGGGTCGGGGACCGGGGCCAGCAGCCGCACCGCGCCGAGCGCCGTAGCCGGCCCGTCGGCCTGGGCGAGCTCGTCGAGGCGCCCCGAGGCCAGCAGCTCGCGGACCGTGGCGCCCCCGCCGCCGATCGCGTCCCAGGCGTCGATCACCCCGCCGTCGCGCAGCACGCCGGCCCGCGGCCCGCGCTCCGACTCGTAGCTGACCACCCGCACGACCGCGGAGGCTATCCCCACTCGGCCCGGTGGCGCCGTGGCTCGGTCGCGGCCCGTGTCCCTAGAATCAGCCGCGCGGGCTTCCGGGCCTGTCAGGGGCGGGCGACCGCCCCGACCTGTCCTCCGGGGGCGTAGCTCAGTTGGTTAGAGCGCCGGCCTGTCACGCCGGAGGCCGCGGGTTCGAGTCCCGTCGCTCCCGTCAATAACCGCTTTGTTGTGCTGCTTTCGCTGTGGGACCGACTTGCGCGAGGCACGATTGCTGATCCGCTACGGGCCGAGACTTCCGCTTTGCATGGAAAGCAGCACCTGCTGTCTGACCCCCCGGAGCGCCGTCGGGAAGGAACTGGCGCCGCGGCGCTTGACGCATCAGATCGGCGACCCCAGCCAGGGCGCCATAGGATTGCGACCGTGCCGTTCACGCTCAGGAACCTCAAGGAGGACCTGGAGGACCTCGGGTCCAGGTTCGACGGCGCGCCGGACCTGGAGTTCCGCTTGGCGACCGAGGCGCTCGAGCTCGAGCAATCCGGCCTGGGCTACCAGCGCGTCCCGCCCGGCTATCGCTTTCCGTACGGCCACACGCACAAGAAGCAGGAGGAGGTGTACGTGGTCCTGCGCGGGAGCGGGCGGATGAAGCTCGACCACGAGATCGTCGAGCTCAAGGAGTGGGACGCGGTGCGCGTCCCGCCCGGTACATGGCGAGGCTACGAGGCCGGGCCGGAGGGCCTCGAGATCATCGTCATCGGCGCGCCCAATCTCGGCGAGGCTCCGCGCGAAGACGTCGAGGGACAGCGCGACTGGTGGGCTGACTAGCGCCAGGTAGGTGAACATGAAGCGGGAAGGTATCGCGGGTCACCGACTCAGATACAGGTACTGAGCGGCGGCCAGAGCTAGCTGCCGGGTCAATGGAGGGTGGGTCGGTAGGTGAGCTCTTGGATGTGACCGTCGAGCGTCCGGTTCTCGACCAGCTCCAGGTCGAAGTCGGCTGCACCCTGGAAAATCGGTTCCAGCCCGGTCTGACCGGTGATGACAGGAAAGAGCGTCACCTGCGCGCGGTCGACGAGGCCGGCAGCCATCAGCGCCCGATTCATCGACAGGCTGCCGTGCGAGCGCAACGGCACCTCGGACTCCTCCTTGAGCCGGGCGACGACGTCGACGGCGTCACCGCTCACGAGGGTCGCGTCGGGCCAGTCGAGGGGGCCTTCCAGCGTCGTCGACACCACCGTTGCCGGCAGGCTCCTCATCCGCGTGACCCATGGGTCACGCACTTCGGACTCTTCGGTGCTCGAGGCCAGCATCCGCGCGAATGCCCGATACGTGTTGGCCCCGAAGACCATCCGCTGGTCCGCGCCGTACAAGGCAAGGCGGTGGTCGAGCAACTCGGGGCCTTGCTTTCCCCAGTAGCCGGTCCAGTTGGCGCTGGCGGCGCCGTAGCCGTCGAGGCTGGAAAAGACGTCGAAGGTGTAGGTAGCGGTCATGTCGTTCTCCTCGAGCGCAGTTGATCGGTGTGAGTACAGACTGGAGACCTCGCCCGAGGGCGTCAGTACGCCGATCGGACTGACCGCGACATTGCGAAGTGCCTAGCTAGTGCCGGTCGTCCGACGCGGGATACTGCGCGGGCGATGTCGCAGGAGAACGTGGGGCCGTGCGTCGACCGGCGGAACAGCGACGAGCTGTCGCGCTCGGGTGAGGCCGGCGAGCCGGAGGCGTCGCCTGTCACGCGGCGCCTCCCGAGCGTGACCGGTCAGGGCGTTGGGCGTCTTTTCCCGGCGCGGCCACGAGCATGTGGAACTGCCCGGTGCCCTTCCCGATCCGCCGGTGCTCCGTGAGAGCCAACCCCGCGCGCTCCATCGCTTGCGCGATCTCGGAAATGCGCGCGAACGCGAAAGCCGTAGTTCTGGAAGCTGCTCATCGCCTCGGGATCGCCAAGCCCGATGACCGCTTGACCGGAGCTCTTGAGCGCGTTGGCGATTTCGCTGAAGGCTCGATCGAGCTCGGAAACGAAGTAGATGGTGTGGGTTGTGATGACGCCGTCGAGCGCCGCCGAACCGAACGGCAGGTCCGTGATCGACGCACGATGAAGCTCGAGCCGGCCTCGGGTGATCTCGTCGCTGAATCGGCGGGCGGCGCCGCTCAACATCACTGACGACACCTCGACGCCGTGGACCTTGCCGCGGCCGTCCACGCGATCGAGCAGAAGCCGGAGACCGACACCGCCTCCAAAACCGATGTCGGCCACTACTCCACTCGACGGGATCGTCAACGTCTCGACCGCCGCAGTCACGTCCTTGCGATCGCCGACGTTGAGGGCCACGCCCAAAGGCGACCCACGTACCCGGCCGGATGCCCGGCCTGCCGTGCCAGCCCTCCAAGGATCCGACTCCGCAAATCCACGACGAAAATCGTACGCCTGCTCATGCGACTGGTGCGGGCGTTTTGCGTGGAGCTTCATTCGGCGTTCTCCTTGGACTGGGTGGCCTGAGCACCCCAGCCTCCAAGGAGGCCTGGATGAACAACGTGGTGAGGAACTACGGCTAGTGGTCGGGGTCCCGGACCTCGGGAGGATCCGAGCCGGGCCGGGGCCCGGAGCCCGACGCGCGCCATAGGACCACGGCGCCCGCGATCGCCAGGACGATGCCGACGCCCAATAGCAACCCTTGCTTCCAGTGGAACCCCGGATCGCCGATGCCGAGCGGGTTGGCAAGCGCCGCCAACAACGCGGCCGCGACCCCCAAGACGATCATCCCGATGCCTGTTTGCCGGGTGAACACGGCGCGAGCCTACTGCCCAGGCGTCAAGTCGTCCGACACGAACGAGCGGCCTACGCTACTGAGAGGAGAGGTGATTCCCGGTGACCCCCCGAGGCACTGACTGGAGCCTCGCGCTCCTCGTCTCGTTGCTGTTCGCGAGCGGGCTCGGCACCTGGTTCGCGGGCGACGGCGGCGACGCCTGGGTCTTCGCCGCTCACGGGATCGCCGCCGGCGCGCTCACCTTCCTGCTCGTCTGGAAGCTGCGGAGGGTGTGGGGCCGGATCGCGCATCCGGAGCGCTGGGACCGGCGTACGCTGGCCGGCGCGCTCGCGCTGCTCCTGGTCGTCGCCACCATCGCCTCGGGCTGGTTCTGGGTCAGCGCGGGCCTGCACTACTTCGCCGGCTACTCGGGACTTGCCTGGCACGCGGCCCTCGGCGGCGTGCTGACAGCGGTCGTCGTCGCCCACCTCGCGCTGCGGGCGAAGCGACCGCGGCGCCGCGACCTCGCCGACAGGCGCCAGTTCCTACAGGGCGCGGGCATCGCGCTCGCGGGATTCGTGGTCTGGCGGATCCAGCGCCCGGTGGCGGCGCTATTCGGCCTGCCGGGCGCGGACCGCCGCTTCACCGGCTCCTATGAGACCGACTCGTTCGCGGGCAACGAGTTCCCGACCACCTCCTGGGTCGCCGACTCGCCCCGGGAGCTCCCGTCCGAGAGCTGGCGCCTGCAGGTCGACGGGGAGGTGGCGCGCCCGCTCGAGCTGCGGTTCGCCGATCTCGACCTCGGCGACGAGCTGGTCGCGACCCTCGACTGCACCGGCGGCTTCTACTCCACCCATCGCTGGCAGGGCGCTTCCCTGGCGCGCCTGCTGGAGCCTGCCGGCCCCGATCCGGACGCGGGACACGTGCGAGTCGTCTCGGTCACCGGCTACCGGTGGAGCTTCGAGCGGGCCGACGCCGAGACCTTCCTGCTCGCCACCCGGGTCGACGGGGAGCCGCTCTCGCACGGCCACGGGGCCCCGGCGCGGCTGGTCGCCCCCGGGCGCCGCGGCTTCCAGTGGGTCAAATGGGTGACCCGGATCGAGCTCGCCACCGAGCCGGACTACGCCGCGCCGGCCTCGACCGTGTGGAGCAGCTTTTCCGCCGAGGGGCGCGGCGCCTAAGTAGCGCTAAGCGCCGCCGGCCTCGGGCGGGGCGTCGCCGTCGCCGTCCTCGCCGGGAGCCTCGCGGGCGAGGAAGTCCTCGACGAGCAGCAGGTTGTCGCCGGCGCGCTCGACCACGTTGAGCAGGTCCTGCATCAGCGCGACCTCCTCGACCTGCTCCTTGACGAACCACTGCATGAACTGCTCGGCGCGGTAGTCCTTGGCCTCGCGGGCGAGCTCGAACAGCTCGTAGATCTCCTCGCCGACCCGCTTCTCCTGCTCGAGCGCGGCCCGCACCGGCTCGACGTCGTCGTCGAACTTCGTCTGCTGGCCCTTGATGTCGGGGACCCGCACCTGCTCGTCGACGTCGAGCAGGTACTGGACCATCATCATCGCGTGGCTGCGCTCCTCGAGCGCCTGGCGGTAGAAGAACGCCGCCAGGCGGGGGAGCGTCTCGGAGTCGTAGTGGACGGCGATGCCGACGTACTGCATCGCGGCGCCGAACTCGTTCGCGATCTGGTCGTTGAGGGCGTCCGGGAACGGACTCTTTCTGTCCGTCGTCGCCGATGCAAGCCGGATCCCGTACTAGGCTCCGCCCAGCGAAAGCCGGTCTCCGACTGGCGCCGGGTCCATCGGGCTGGTCGGCATGCCGGCGGGGACCGCGGGGTCGTTGTAGCCCGAGGGGGCGACGTCGTTCGGGGTGTCGAGGGTGAAACAGCGAGGCCAGGTACTGGATCTGCCCGCGGCCGCACTCGACCTCGCCCTGGCCGCCGCCGTAGATCGCGATCCCGTTCGCGCTCGCAGTGCTCGTAGATCGCCAGCAGCTCCTCGAGCGAGCCGAACCGCGACGGCTTCGAGTTGATCGCCTTGCG
The DNA here is from genome assembly GCA_963758665.1 of uncultured Solirubrobacterales bacterium. Taxonomy (GTDB): domain Bacteria; phylum Actinomycetota; class Thermoleophilia; order Solirubrobacterales; family 70-9; genus WHSW01. The sequence continues at coordinate 386,051 of CAVWWH010000004.1, forward strand.
CGCGCGTCTCCTTGACGTCGGCGAGCGAGTGCAGCGGGGCGTCCCAGGTGACCCGGTCGGCGTGGGGCTCGAGCACCGCGCGGGTCTCGTCGTTGAGGTCGGGGTCCTCGAGGTAGGCCTCGGGGAAGGCCTCGGCGACGGCGCGGTAGAGCTCGGGGTCGGTGTCGACGTCGACGGGGGTGCCGCTGTAATGGCCCTTGAGGTCGAGCACGCCGCACCGGCGCCAGCTCCGCGATCTCGTCGATCAGCTCCGCGTCCCAGTCGTTCTCGGGGTCGAGCTTGAACTCGAGCTCGGGGTAGGCTGCGAGCCGCTTGCGGAGCGGCTCGGTCGATCGACCTGCGCTCGTCCTCGCCGAAGCCGCCGAGCCGGGTCGAGCAGACGAAGCTGCAGCGGCTCGGGGTCGCGCCCGACCGCCTCCGCAGAGGGCGAGCCCGTTCTGGCGCAGCGCCAGGTCGAGCGCCGCCGACTCGTATGCCCAGCGGCGGTAGTGGCGCGAGGCCTCGTACTCGGGCGCGGCGGCCGCGAACAGGTCGAGCTCGCCGATCAGCTCGCAGAGCCTCGCCGAGCGTCTCGGCGCCGCGTGAAGTCGTGGACCGGCCCGGCGTCGCGGTGGGCGATGTGGTCGAGGACCGTGTAGACGACGTCCTCGCCGATCCCCTCCTCGCCCTCGCCGCGCAGGTGGATCACGGTCGACGGCCGGGTGAAGTCGCCGAACTCGCGGTCGTGGCCGGTGAGCTCGTAGCCCTCGACGCGATCGGGAGCTCGGCGAGGCGGTCGTAGGCGGCGCTCATCGGCGGCCAGCGTACAGTCCCGAGCGATGCGCCCGCGCGGCCTCAGCTCCTGGGCGTCGGCACGACGATCACCGGCCGCTCCGACAGATGCAGCAGCTTGTGCGGGGTCGAGCCGAGCAGCGCGCCCTTGATCGGCGCCTCGCCGTAGGTGCCGACGACGATCGCCCGGGCGTCGTGCTCCTCGGCGAGCACCAACAGCGCGTCCACCGGCCGCTCCGGGATCAGCGCCAGCTCGCCTCGACCCCCGCCTCGGCCGCCCGCTCGATCGCCGGGGCGGTGGCGCCCTCGCCGTACTTGCGCACCTCCTCGCGGTGGGCCGCGTGCTCCTCGCCGTAGCTGCCCGGCTCGTAGCCGAAGGCGATCACGATCCGGTCGCCGGTCGCGTCGGCGAGCTCGAGCGCGTGCTCGAGCGCCGCGCTCGCGCACCCCGACCCGTCGTAGCCGACCACCAGGGCCCTTGCCATCTCACTCCCTCCGATCGTCGGGGCCTGTGATCCCGGCGTCCGCGGCCTCCTCCGAGACGCCGATCGCCTCGACCTTGCCCGCCGCCGATCGCGACCTCGTGCGGGCACGTGCTCGAACGCCGGGCGGCTGAAGAACTCGCGCGCTCGGTCAGGGCCGAACAGTCGCCAGAGGACCATCAGCAGAGCCCCGCCGATCATGAAGATGAGCGCGATCGCCAACGGCAGGCCGAGCCCGAGCACCTCGCTGCCCGAGTAGGAGGCCTTGGGGTCGTTCAGGACGCTTGACCGACTCGTACAGCAGGTAGGAGAGCATCGCGGCGCCGACCAGCGGCGCGACGCCGATGAAGAGGAAGTTCTTCACCGAGGCGGTGAGCTCGCGGCGCCAGTAGATCGCGCAGGCGAAGCCGGTGAGCCCGTAGTAGAAGGCGATCATCAGCGACAGCGCCGAGAGCGAGTCGAAGAGGAAGTTCTCGGAGATCAGCCGGCCCGGGCACGTACCAGAGCACCGCCAGGGCGCCGACCACGATCGTGCCGAAGGCGGGGGTCAGGTAGCGCGGGTGGATGCCGCGAACGCCTTCGGAAACGCGCCGGCGGCCGCCATCGAGAGCGACGTGCGCGAGCCCGGCAGGATCGTCGTCTGGGCCGAGGAGATCCCGGAGATGATCACCGCGACCACCAGCAACTTGCCGAGGTCGGAGCCGAGCGCCGCGTTGCCGGCGATCGCGAGGATGCGCGCGTTGTCGTCGAACACCTCCACCCGACCGAGGCCCGAGGTAGGCGATGATCGCGACCGCGACGAGCACGTAGGTGACCGAGCAGGATCACCGTGCTCGCCATGCCCGCGAGCCCGGGCCCGCGGCTCGAGTCCCTCGACTCCTCGGAGAGGTTGACGGCGCTCTCCCAGCCCCAGTAGATGAACACGGCCAGCAGCACCCCGGTGAGCAGCCCCGAGTACTCGACCCCGAACGGCGAGAGCCAGCTCAGCTCGGGATCGATCGAGCGCTCCGCGGCGTCGCCGGTGGCGACCTTGACCAGGGCGACGACGGCGAACAGCAGCAGCGCCGCCGACCTGAAAGAAGGTGAGGAACCGCTGCAGATGCGCCGAGAGCTCGGTGCCGATCACGCAGATCGTCGTCATCACGGCGATGATCGCGACCGCGAGCACGACGTTGGCGAGGTCGGACTTGCGCAGGTCGTTGAGCTCCAGCAGGTCGAAGAGGAAGAGCGCCGAGACGTCGGCGAGCGAGCCGATCACGAGGATCCCGGTGGTGCAGATCGCCCAGCCGCCGATCCACCCCGCGTACGGCCCCAGCGCCCTGGTCACCCAGGAGAAGGTGGTGCCGCAGTCGGTGTCGACGCGGTTCATGTAGAAGAACGCCGCGGCGATGAAGAACATCGGCACGAACGAGAGCAACAGCACCCCCGGGGCGTGGATGCCGACCGCGACCACGATCGAGCCGATCACCGCCGCCAGCGAGTAGGCGGGAGCCGTCGAGGCGAGGCCGATGCAGAGGCCGTCGACGAAGCCGATCGCGTCCTTCTTCAGGCCCTTCTCGCCGGTCTCGGCGACCGGTCCCGCCTCGCCTCCCGCGGCTACGCTGGCGCTCTCCATCCCCGGCCACCCTAACCCACGGAGGCCGCGCCGGAACGTCCAATCAGGCGCTCAGCGGTGCTCCGGGTTCGGGAAGTCGAAGCGAGCGCCCGCGTCCCATTCGGTCCGCTGGTTGCCGTGCGCCGGGATCCCGCCGGCGTCCTTGAGCATCCGGGCCAGGTGCAGCAGGTTCCAGGTCATGAACGTGGTGTTGCGGTTGGTGAAGTCGTTCTCGGGCCCACCCGAGCCCTCGTCCAGATAGGAGGGTCCCGGCCCCGCCTCGCCGATCCAGCCCGCGTCGGCCTGCGGCGGGATCGTGTAGCCGAGGTGCTGGAGCGCGTAGAGGGTCTCCTGCGCGCAGTGCTTGATCCCGTCCTCGTTTCCGGTCACCAGGCAGCCGCCGACCCGCCCGTAGTAGGCGTACTGGCCCGCGTCGTTGAGCAGGTGCGAGTTGCCGTACAGGCGCTCGACCACGTGGGTGGCGACCGAGGACTTCTCGCCGAGCCAGATCGCCATGCCGAGCACCAGGATGTCGGCGGCCATCACGCGCTCGAAGATCTGCGGCCACTCGTCGACCTCCCAGCCGTGCTCGGTCATGTCGGGCCAGACCCCGGTCGCGAGCTGGTGGTCGATCGCCCGGATGCACTCGACCTCGACCCCGTTGCGGCGCATGATCTCGATCGAGATGTCCATCAGCCCCTGGGTGTTGGAGACCTCCGGGCTGCGCTTCAGCGTGCAGTTGATGAACATCGCCCGCAGGTCGGAGAAGTCCGTGGTGTTGGTCTCGCACAGCTCGGCCGACTTCGGGTTGAGGGTCTCGCTCACGTGTACCTCCGGGCTCGGGGTGGTCCGAAAAGGGTCGCATTGGGCGGCCCGGGCGTTACATCCCGCGCAGCCGAACGACGTGTTGAGCACCCATGAGGTGCTCAATCCGTCACTCGGCGAAGGGGGGCAGGGGAGCGGCGGTCAGCAGCCGCGGCAGCCGAGCTCGAGCACCCAGACCGCGGTCTTGGCGCCGCGCCGGCCGCCGACGCGGCGCAGGCCGAGGCCGAGCTCGTCAAAGGGCCCGGTGAGCATCGTCTCGCGGTGGGGCGGCGAGTTGAGCCACGCCTTGAGGATCCGGCGAGCGGTGCCCCGGCGGCCCCTGCCGAGGCCCAGGTTCTCGCCCCAGCGCCAGCCGCCGGCTCCCGACATGTAGCCGTAGCGGCGGACCCACTCGTCCGCCGGCCGCCCGCAGGCCGTGTGGGAGAAGCTGCAGCCGACCACGTCCGCGACTTGCGGCCCGCCGCGCGCTCGAGCTGGCGATTCGAGCGCACGCCACCGACCCCGGAACGCTTGCGTGCATGGTCGATCAGGCACTCCATCGCCCGCTCCTGCTTGAGCTCCGGGGCGTGGGTGTTGCTCTGCGCGGGGCACGCGGACCGCGAGGCGACCATGCTCGCGTCGGCGCCGGGAACGACGAGGAGGACGGTTGCGGCGACGGTTGCGAGGAGGGCTGCCCACGGACCCTTTTGTGAAGGTGTCGTGAGCACCATGTCCAGTCTTACAAATCTTTCGGTTGCCATGCGGTCGCCCCGGCCGCTCGTCGCGGCGGGATGCGGACCACTTCGATGAGTCGGCCCGCTTTCCTCGAACCCGGTGGCAAGCCCGTGATCACGCGCTAACCGCGTTCGAGCGCCTGCGCCGCGAGCGCCGCGAACGCCTCGATCGCGACCGCGAGATCGGCCTCGGCCGTGTCCTCCTGCGGGGCGTGGCTGATCCCGGAGCGCGAGGGCGCGAACAGCATCACCGCCGGCAGCACCCGGGCGACCTCGGCGGCGTCGTGGAGCGCGCCGCTGGTCATGCTCGCCGCCTCGCCCGCGACCCGCTCGCACGCGCGGCGGGCGGCGAATACGAGCCCGGCGTCGAAGCGGATCGGCTCGATCCGCCAGACCGGCGTCTCCGCGAGCTCACAGCCGCGATTGTCGGCGGCGGCGCGGCAGCTCGCGCGGGCGGCGTCGAGCATCCGCGCGAGCGCCTCGGCCTCGGGGTTGCGGAGGTCGACGGCGAGCGTCGCGGTGCCCGCGACCGCGGTCGGGATCCCGGGCTCGAGGCGGAGCTCGCCCGTGGTCGCCACGCCGCCCTCGGAGTCGGGGATCCGCGTCGACCGCAAGCGCGGCCTCGGCGGCCGCGAGGCCGGCGTCGCGGCGGGCGTCCATCGGCGTCGTCCCGGCGTGCGACGCCTGCCCCGAGAAGCCGAAGCGCGTCCGCTCGATCCCGACGCATCCCGTGACCGCGGCCGCGCGCAGGCCCTCGCGCTCCATCCGCGGGCCCTGCTCGATGTGCAGCTCGAGGTAGGCGCCCAGGCCCTGGCGCCGGGAGGCGCATTCGCCCGCGCGGTCGAGCTCGACTCCGTTCTCGGCCAGGACCTCGGCGCATCGCCCGGCCCTCGGCGTCGCGGAGGCCGGCGAGCGACCCCGGGTCGAGCGTGCCCGCGAACGCCGAGCTCCCGAACAGGCTGCGGCCGAAGCGCGCGCCCTCCTCGTCGGCCCAGTCGACCAGCACCAGCGGGCGCGGTGGAGGCTCGCCGGCGGTCGCCCACGCGCGCAGGACGCCGAGGCCGCCGAGCACCCCGAGCGCTCCGTCGAGCCAGCCGCCGTCGGGGACCGAGTCGAGGTGCGAGCCGGCGACGACGGCGTCGGCGCTCGGGTCGGCGCCCTCGAGCCGGGCCCAGAGGTTGCCCGCCTCGTCGACCTGCGGCTCGAGGTCGAGCTCGGCCAGCAGCTCGCCGAGGTAGGCGCGCGCCAGGCGCCACTCCGGTCCCCAGCACAACCGTTGCGCGCCGCGCTCGTCGGAGGTGCGCTCGGCGAGCCCGCGCAGGTCGGCGATCACCCGGGCGGGATCGATCGCCGGACCGGTCACACCGGGTCGCGGTCGAGCGCCTGGGCGAGGCAGTGGGCCCCGCCCCCGCCGCGCGTGAACATCGACAGGTCCGGGTCGTAGACCTCGAGCCCGAGCGCCCGCAGCCGCTCGTTGAGCCTCGCCGAGCCGGCGGTGGAGATCACCCGCTCGCCGCCCAGCGAGATCGCGTTGACGCCGAGCTCGAAGGCTTCGGCCGTCGAGACCTCGATGATCTCGAAGCCCTTCTCCCGCAGCCAGGCCACCAGGCCGGCGGACGCGGACTCGACGCAGACCGCTGCGAGCTTCGGGGCCAGGATCGAGACCAGCACGTCGATGTGGACGAACTGACCCGGGATCGGCTCGATGCGCACCTCCCAGCCCTCGTCGCGCATCCAGCCGGCGAGCTGGCGCGCGGCCTCGATCTCGGTCCGCTCTTCGCCGTTGCCGATCAGCACCGTGCCCGGCTCGACGATGGTCACGTCGCCGCCCTCGATCGCCCCGGCGGTGACCATCCGCCAGACCTCGATCCCGGCTGCCGCGATAGAAGCGGATCACCGGCGCGTACTCGCCACGGCGCCACCGCTGCTTGAGCTGCGTGACCACCGGGCCCCACGGCGTGGCGACGCTGGAATCGCGGGCGAACACCTGGTAGGGCAGCGCGGGGTCGGGCTCGAGCCGATGCACGGTCACCCCGTCGGACTCGTAGACGGAGACCAGCTCGCGGTGCTGGCTCAGCGCCAGCTCGCGATCGAAGGTGGCACCGCTCGCCAGCGTCGCCTTCGAGATCGCGCTCGTCGGCAGCCAGCGGAAGTTGTCGGGAGGGCCGAGGAGAACGTGACGGAGGCGGCCGTACTCGGAATCGGCGCCCCAGGTGGGTTGCTCGGTGCTCGGTGCTCGTTGCTCGTTCATCAGGCGACCACGCGGATCGTGCTCAGGGTCCGGTCGCTCGCGCCCCGGACGAGGCCGCCGTGGGCGACGCTGTCGGCGACGTAGTCCAGCGTCGGGCGGGTGAGCCGCTCGCCCGGGAGCACGTTCGGGACGCCCGGCGGGTAGGCGGCCAGCGACTCGGCCGCGATCCTGCCCTCGGCCTCGGCGAACGCGACCACCTCCTGGCCCGCGAGGAACGCCTCGCGGGGCGAGAGCTCGGTCGGGCCCCAGGGCGGGGGCTCGGCGAACGGCGGCAGCGGCTCCTCGCCCTCCTCGCCGATTCGCTCGGCGGCGTGCTCCAGCCCCTCGACCAGGCGCTCACCGGTGCGCTCGGCGTGCTCGCCGATCCCGAACACCGCGACGACCACGTTCTCGGAGAAGAGCTCGAGGTTGATGTCGTCCTGCTCGCGCATGATCCGGGCGACCCGGTGGCCGGTGGCGCCGAGGCCGCGCACGTCGACGACCAGCCGCGTCGGGTCGTAGGCGTGGACCCCGGCGCGGCCGACGATCCGCTCGTCGAGCACGTCGAGCCCGGGAACGGCGCGGATCCGCTCGCGCAGCGCGGCCAGCGAGGCGACCGTCTCGGCGAGCAGCTCCTCGCCGCGGGTCGCGGCCTGGCGGCGGGTGGCGTCGAGCGACGCGGTCAGCAGCGCGTTCGGGCTCGTCGACTCGACCAGGGTCACGGCGCGATCGACGATCCGGTCGTCGATTCGACCGTCGCACTCGCCGACGTGCAGGATCGCCGACTGCGTGATCGAGCCGGCGATCTTGTGGGTCGAGGAGAGGACGACGTCGGCTCCGCACTCGAGCGCCGACACCGGGAGCGCCGAGGAGAAGCGCAGATGCGCCCCCCAGGCTTCGTCGGCGACCAGGGGCACGCCGCGCGCATGGGCGACCTCGGCCAGCCCGGAGACGTCGGCGACGGCGCCGAAGTAGGTCGGGGAGACGATCATGGCCGCCACCGCCTCGGGCTCCGCGTCGAGCGCCCGCGCGAGCGCCTCGGGCGTCAGGCAGTGGGCGATCCCGAGCTCGGGGTCGAGCTCGGGGGCGACGAAGCGCGGGCGCAGGCCCGAGAGGATCAGCCCGTCGATGATCGAGGAATGCACGTTGCGCTGGACCAGGACCCGTTCGCCGCGGTGCGCGAGCGCCAGGCAGATCGCCTGGTTGCCGCCGGACCCGCCGTTGACCAGGAACCAGCTTCGCCGCGCGCCCCAGGCGTCGGCCGCGAGCCGCTGGGCGAGCTGGAACGGCGTCTCGGCCGGATCGGGGCCGACGTCGATGCCCTCGATCCCGGCCGGGATGTCGAGCCGCAGCGCCGCTTCGCCGATCGCCTCGCGCAGCGCCGGGTCGGCGCCCGGACCGCCCTTGTGGCCCGGGACGTGGAAGCGGCCGGGATCACGGTCGGCGTAGGCGATCAAGGCGTCGAGGTATGGCGTCGCCCGCTGGTCGATGCGCCGGCACGTTAGCCCCACCCGCTCCGCGATCGACGGCGACGTCTGCTGCTACCTTTGCGCCGTCCTCCATGGACGACGACCTCCCCCGAAGTACGCGGCCTCCAGTCCGGCCCCCTGAGCGGCAGTGACGGCGCTCTTCCTCGTCCTGCTGATCCTGCTCGTGCTCCTCAACGGGCTCTTCGTCGCCGCCGAGTTCGCGCTCGTGCGCACCCGCAAGGGCCGGATCGAGATCCTCGCCAAGGAGGGCGAGGTCGGGGCCGAGGAGGCGCTCGAGCAGCTCGACAAGATCGACGAGTCGCTGGCCGCCTGCCAGTTCGGGATCACGCTCGCCTCGATCGGAATCGGCTTCCTCGGCGAGCCGGCGATCGCCGACCTGATCGAGCCGCTGATCGGCGACGGCACCGGCGCCACGGCGGTCGCGTTCGCGCTCTCGTTCGCGATCGCGACCTCGCTCCACATCACGATCGGCGAGCAGGTGCCGAAGATGCTCGCGATCACCAACGCCGAGCCGACCGCGCGCGCGCTGTCGCGGCCGCTGAACGTGTTCCGCTCGATCAGCGCTCCGTTCACCTACCTGCTGAACAAGGTTTCGAACGCGATCGTGCGCCTGTTCGGCGTCGACCCCTCGGACCTCGGCGAGAAGCACACCTCGAGCGATCTCAAGGAGATCATCCAGACCTCGGCCAAGGGCGGCAGCCTCGACCCGGGCGAGGCGGTGATGCTCGGAGGCGTCTTTCACCTGCACGAGCAGCAGGCGCGCGAGGTGATGACCCCGATCCCGGCGGTGGTCACCGTGAACGCCGACGAGACCGTCGAGGAGGCGCTGAGGCGCTGCGTCTCCTCCGGCCATACGCGACTGGTGGTGGTCGAGGACGACAACCCCGACAAGGTGCGCGGGGTCGTCCACAACAACAGCCTCGTCCGCCTCTACCTCAACGCCGGCGGCGACGCCTCGCTGGAGCCGGCGATCCGCGAGGTGCCGCTGTTCCCGGAGACGAAGCCGATCGACGACCTGCTCGCCGAGCTGCAGCGCCAGCGCTCCTCGATCGGGATCGTCTCCGACGAGTACGGGCGCACGGTCGGGATCGTCACCGTCGAGGACATCCTCGAGGAGGTCGTCGGCGAGATCGAGGACGAGACCGATCCGCGCGCGGTCTCGCTGCGCCGGCTCACCGACGGCGACTGGTACGTGCGCGGTCACGTCCCGCTCGGCGACCTCGAGGACGCCGGGATCAAGCTCCCGGTCGACTCCGACGCCTTCAACTCGATCGGCGGCTATGTCTTCTCCGAGCTCGGGCGGCGGCCGAAGCGTGGCGACAAGGTGCGCGCCGACGGCTACGAGCTGCGGGTCGAGTCGGTGCGCGACAACCGGATCGTCGCCGTCCGCATCCACGCGGTCACCGCCGAGCACCCGACGATCGCCCCCAGCCCGGCTGCCGAGCCGCGAATCTCGCGCCGCCAGCCGGCGGTCGGCCGAACGCCGCATTCAGCGCGATCCGGCGACCGCTTCCGTCCGTGTGGCGGCATACCGTTCCCCATCCGGTTCAGCGGCGATCCAGGGGTACGCACATGTGGGTGATCAAGCTCACCGATAAGCAGCGCGACGTGCTGAGGGCGATGCTGCGCTCCGAGGAGCACCTCGGCCCCGCGCTCAGGGGGGCGCTGGAGGCGATCGAGCTGGCGCGCTGGGACGAGCTCCCCGACGCCCAGCTCCCATGGGAGAGCGTCGCCGACGAGGCGCGCCGCCAAGGGGTCTCCGAGGCCGAGGTGGTCTGGGACCTCTGCGGGGCCCATCCCGAGCCGGCGGCGCGGCGCGGGCGCGGCGCGGCCGCCTGACCGCCGCCGGCAGCGCTCACCTAGTACTCGTGAAATCCGGCTCCGGACTTGCGCCCGAGCTTGCCCTCGGCGACCAGCGCGCGGAGCAGGCCGGGTACCGGCGGCCGCGTCGGCGCGATCCCGGTCCAGGCTCTCGCCGATCGCGGCGGCGACGTCGAGGCCGACGAAGTCGAGTAGCTCCAGCGGCCCCATCGGGTGCCCGGCGCCCAGCCGCATGCAGGCATCGACGTCGGCGGCGCTCATCCGGCTTGCCTCCATCAGCCGCACGGCCTCGAACAGGAACGGGAACAGCAGCCGGTTGACGACGAACCCGGGCTGGTCGGGAACCTCGATCGCCGTCTTCCCGAGCCGCCGACACCAGCTCGAGCGCTCGCTCGCGAACCGCCGCCGCGGCGGCGGTCGGGAAGCAGAGCTCGACCAGCTCCATCCGCGCCACCGGGTTGAACACGTGGAGGCCGAAGAATCGCTCGGGTGCGCCGCTGCGACCTCCCAGCTCGGTGATCGAGAGCGAGGACGTCGTCGTCGCCAGGTCGCACTCCGCCGCCCCCGCGAGGATCGTCAGCAGCTCCGCCTTCGCCTCGTGGTCCTCGGCGATCGCCTCGACGATCACGTCGCATTCGGCGAGGTCTGCGTGGGCGGTGGTCACCTTGATCCGCTCCGGCGCGGCGCCGTCGATCTTCTTCGCCTCGCTCTGCGCGTTCTCCTCGGCCCTCCACGCGGAGGCGTCGCTGCGCGCGAGCAGCCGCACGGTCCCGGTCCGGCTCGCGTGGCCGCGAGCCCGCAGGCGATCGTCCCGCTGCCCGCGACCCCGGGGCGCGCGTATCCCTCTGAGCCTCCCATCCTCGCGGTTACTATCACGCGCGAGGCGATGCGACGGCCCCCGAGGTGGGACCAGGCGCTACAGTCCCAGTAAGTCTTACCACGCAACTGACTACGAACCGGAGGAACGCGATGGCCGCCAACGGAATGTTCTCGGGACGACGAGGTAGTGATCGTCGAGGCCGTGCGAACGCCGGTCGGCCGCGGGCACGAGGAGAAGGGCTACTACAAGGACGTCCATGCCTCGACCCTCCTGGCGCAGGACCTACGCGGAGCTGATCGAGCGCGCCGGGATCGACGCCGCCGAGGTCGAGGACGTGGTCGCGGGCTGCGTGCAGCAGTTCGGCGAGCAGGCGATCAACATCGGCCGTAACGCGTGGCTCGAGGCGGGGCTGCCGATCGAGACCCCGGCGACCACCGTCGACCGCCAATGCGGCTCCGCGCAGCAGGCGATCAACTTCGCCGCCGCGCTGGTGGCCTCCGGCGTCCACGACGTCGCGATCGGCGGCGGTGTCGAGCACATGGGGCACATCTCGTTCGCCGACTCGTTCGAGGTCCAGAAGGAGCACGGATTCGCCTTCTCGCCCGAGCTGATGAAGCTCTACGACCTCGTCCCGCAGGGGATCTCCGCCGAGATGATCGCCGACAAGTGGGAGATCCCCCGCTCGGAGCTCGACGAGATCGGCCTGCGCTCGCACCAGCTCGCCGCGAAGGCGACCGAGGAGGGCCGCTTCGACCGCGAGATCGTCCCCTTCCAGGTCAACGGCGACACCTACACCGTCGACCAGGGGATCCGCCCCGACACCAGCCTCGAAAAGCTCTCACAGCTGAAGCCGGCGTTCAAGGAGGACGGCAAGGTCACCGCCGGCAACTCCTCCCAGGTCTCCGACGGGGCGGCGGCCGTGCTGCTGATGACCCGCGACAAGGCGGCGGCGCTGGGGCTGACGCCGCGGGCGCGGATCGTCGACCAGACCACGGTCGGGAGTCGACCCGGTGATCATGCTCACCGGGCCGATCCCGGCGACCCGGAAGTTGCTCGAGCGCAACGGGATGACCATCGACGACATCGACCTGATCGAGATCAACGAGGCGTTCGCCTCGGTGGTCGCGGCCTGGCGCCGCGAGCTCGACCCCGACATGGAGCGGGTCAACGTCAACGGCGGCGCGATCGCGCTTGGACATCCGCTCGGCTCGACCGGTGCCCGGCTGATGACCACGCTGCTGCACGAGCTGGAGCGGACCGACAAGGAAACCGGCCTGGTGACGATGTGCTGCGGCGGCGGGCTCGGCACGGGCACGCTCATCCAACGGGTCTGAGCGGCGTTAGCCGTTGCGCGGCGGCGTTATCGGTCGGTCGTGCGCGAAGCACACGACTCAGCGTCGGCATCGTGTTGCTCATGGTCGCCGGCTGCGGCGGCGACGAGCCGCAGACGTTCCCGCCCGGCGTCGCGCAGCCGATCGCGAAGGTCGAGTTCCTCGCCGAGGCGGATCGGATCTGCGGCGCGACCAACGACCGGGTCGAGGCGGCGGCCGACGGCCTGGTGGCGACCGGCCGCCAGCCCCCGCGCCGCGAGGTGCGGCGGGTCGTGCTCGGAGTCGTGGTCCCCGCGCTCGAGGCGGAGGTGCGCGCGATCCGGGCGCTCGGCGCCCCATCCGGCGATGCCCCGCAGGTGGAGGCGATCATCGCTGCGACGGAGCGCGGGATCGCCGAGGTCCGCGCCGACCCGGTGGCGGTGCTCGACGGACCGCCGCCGGCGTTGCGCGAGGCCGGCCGGCTGGCGCGCGCCTACGGGTCCAGGCACTGCGGCGTTCCCGCGGCCTGACCAGTAGGGTGCCGCGGTCATGCGACCAGCCATCCAGGAGGAACCGATGAGAAACCGCCTGCTGATCCCGCTCGCGCTCGCGGCGGCGATCGGCGCCGTCGCCGTCGCCGGTTGCGGGGACGACGACGACGAGACCACCACCGCGGCGGAGGCGCTCACCGAGGAGGAGTTCGTCAGCCAGGCGAACGAGATCTGCGCAGCGGGGGACGAGGACATCGACCAGGTCGCCAACGAGACCTTCGGCGGCGGGCAGCCGAGCCGGGCGGAGCTCGAGGACTTCGTCGGGGACACGGTGGTGCCCTCGATCCAGGAGCAAATCGACTCCATCAGCGCGCTGAGCGCCCCGGAGGAGATCGCCGATGACGTCAACACATTCCTCGACGACGCCGAGACGGCGTTGGCCGAGGTCGAGGCCGATCCGGTGCAGATCATCGGGGGCGACGAGGGCCCCTTCGGCGACGTCAACCGTCAAGCGGAGGCGCTCGGCCTGACCAGGTGCGCCGGCTGATCGCGCGCTGAGTGGGCGGGGCGGCCGCGGCCGTCCCGCACAGCCTCACCTCCGCCGCCGGGCGCCACCTAGGCGCAACCCGCCTGGCCGACAGGCCGCCCAACCGGGGGCATCCGGGCCTGCAAGCCCTCAAACCCTGCTCAAGCCGCGGTCTTGTCTCGCTGACTGGGGATTCGAACCGGAACCCCGAAGTGCGAGGAGAAGAAGATGAAGCCGTCTATCCCGAGGCCCTCGGCGGCGCTGATCGTCGCGGTGATCGCGTTGGTCGCCGCGCTCGCGGGCGGCGCGTTCGCCCTCCCCGGCGCCGGCACCGTCGACCGCAACGACCTCAAGCGCGGCGCGGTGACCAAGAAGGCGCTCAAGCGCGGTGCGGTCACCCAGAAGGCGCTCAAGGCCGGCGCGGTGACCGAGCAGGCGCTCAACCCGGGCGCGGTGACCGAGCCGGCGCTCGAGGACGCCGTCGTCACGGCGCCGAAGCTCGCCCCTGAGGCGGTCACCGGCGACGCGATCGCCGCCGGCGCCGTGAGCCCGGACAAGCTCGCCGAGCACGAGGCGCGCCACGTGGTCGGCTCCGCCGGCCAGCCCCGGTTCGCCAACGGTGGTGAGGGCGACTGCATCTGGCAGGACGCAGGCGCCCTCGGCGGCTTCGGTCGGGTCTCGTTCTACAAGGACGAGATCGGCTACGTGCGCCTTGACCGGGTTCGCGATCGCCGCGGACGGCCCAGGCGGCGATGGGGTCTGCGACCTCAACGACGCGGGGCGAGGAGGAGGAGGACGGCATCGTCTTCACGCTCCCGACCGCCTACTGGCCCTCGGAGCTCGTGCTCTCCTTCGGCGTCAACGGCCCGACCGGCGTGATCCCCGCCCGTGGCGCGATCTTCGCCGGCCCTGTCCCGGGCGGCGTCGTCTATGCCGATGGCGGTGCCTTCCTGACCGGGATCAACTACGAGCCCGCGTCCGCGGCCGGCCGTGCCGCGAGCGTGGGCCGGTCCCCCGTCGACGTCGGGGCCGTGATGCGAGCGGCGCGCTAGCCGCTCGGCCGTGGTGGGTTCGCCCGAGGCTCCTCAGCAGAGCCTCGGGCGTCCGCCTCCATCGAGAGCCGCGCGCCGACGAACTGCACCATCCCCGAGAGCCGGCGGTGGATGCCGGCGAATCCGCGCCGCTCGAGCGCGGCGAGGATCTCGTCGCCCTCGAAGATCCGCATCCCGCTCGCCCGCTCGATCACCGGCTTCAGCGGCCGGAGCGTGAGCTCGCGCCGGACCGAGGTCATCAGCGCGATCCGCCCGCCCGGCTTCAGCACCCGGCGCATCTCGTCGAGGGCAGCGAACGGGTCGTCGAACAGATGCAGGGCGGCGAAGCAGCAGCAGGCGTCGAAGCGCGCATCCCGAAACGGGAGCGCGGTCGAGTCGCCGCGAACCAGCGTGAGGTTGGCAGCCCCGGAGCGCCGCAGCTCCTCGGCGCCGCGCTCGAGCATCGTCCGCGAGGCGTCGATCCCGACAGCAAGGCCGTCCGGGCCGACGGCCTTGGCGAACTCGCGGGTGAAGTTGCCGGGTCCGCAGGCGACATCCAGGACCGTGTCGCCCTCGCCGAGCCCGAGCAGCAGGCGCGCGATCCTGATCTCCTCGGCCATCCCCGGACCGGTGAGGCCCTTGAACGCGCGGCCGAGCGCCGGCCGCCAGTAGCGCTCGTAGATCGCCGGCACCAGCCGCGTGACCATCAGGTCCTGCGTCGGGCCGGTCGACTCGAGGTCGTGCTCGAGCAGATCGAGGTAACCGGCGTCGTTGAGGCCGCGCGCGCGGGCGAGCTCGGCGGGGCCGTCGCTGAGGAGAGAGATCGTGCGGTCGAGCGGCGCCGGCCGGGCTTCGGTCGTCATCCCGGCCCCCGGGGGTCACCGGAGTGTCGCGCGAGCTCGGTCAGCCGCGTGATCTGGCGCTCACCCTCCACCCGGGCCGGGTGGTCGGTGGCCAGGGGGGCGATCAGGCGCTCGATTCGGTTGCGGATCTGAAGCGCGAAGTGAGGGGTCGAGGGCCCGGCGAGCGCGCGCACGTCCTCGACCGTGATCTCACGGGTGAGCCGGTCCGGCCTCTCGCTCTCGCTCATCTGCTCTGGCCTGAATCGGGCTTCGGCTGGTCGGGCTGGGACTCGGGTGTCCCGGGCGGCGGGCCCAGGGTGGAACCGGAGCCGGACGTTACCGGGGTCACCTCGGCGAGCTCGTCGACCTCGGCCTGGAGCTCGACGGAGAGCGCCGACGGATCGCCGATCAGCCAAGCGTGGTTGTAGAGCGCCCTGGTCGGGTCGTCGTCGTAGCCCGGCTTCAGGTCGAGCAGGTAGTCGCGCAGCGGCGCCGGCAGGGCCGCGGCGTCGTCGCTGACCAGCAGCGGGCCCCAGGTGCCGCTGGCCGACAGCGGCGCGGCGACGGCGGCATCGAGCGGGCGGTCGGTGTTGACGAGCACGAACCCGTGCCCCGGGTCGTTGATGTTCCAGCCGAAGCTGCCGTCGGCGTAGCGGGCGAAGGCGATCGCGTTCTCGACCGCTCCCTCGGCGCCGATCCGCTCGGCGCTCGGGGCGACGTGCTCGATCTCCCTCATCGTCTCGTCGCTGACCGCCGACTCCGGCCCGAGCACGAACACGGGGACGCCGTCATTGCGGCGCAGGGCCTCGATCGTCGGCTTGGGCAGCGCGTCCTGCTGGGTGAACAGCACCGGATCGCCCGACCGCGCCGCCCAGCCGGCCGCGGGCATCGCGTAGGCGGGCGCCTCCGAGCTCGTGATCACGATGTGCTCGGGTTCGCCCGCAAGCCGCTCGCGCAGCCGGGCGACTCCCTCCGCGAGCTCAGCGGCGTCCCCGCCCTCGACCGCGAGTGACTCATATCCTTCGGGCGCTACGGCGGCACCGATCACGAGCACCTGCCGACCGGCGGTCGCCGAGGAGCCCTCCGGGCCGAGCCGGCGAAGCGCTTCTCCGGTCAGCGAGGGCAAGGCGCCCGCCTCGGTGACCAGCAGGGGCGCGCCGACGGGGGCGGCCACGAGGGACGCGGCGGCGATCGCGGCCTGCCACTGGCCTGCGTCGACCAGGGTGACCGCGTCCGGCCCCGGCACGCCCCCGGTCGAGGGGTTGACCGCGAGCGCCACGGCGGCGGCGTCGGCCACGGGGTCCGCGCCGGCGACCCTGGTGGTGTTCTTGGTCGCGAACGCCGGGAAGCCCAGGTCGTCGGTGTCCTCGGCCGTCGGCGCCTCGGCGACGACCACCTGGGGAGCGGGGGCCGGGCCGCCGGGATCATCGCCGTCGTCGTTGATCGCCAGGAAGGCGGCCGCTCCGCCGGCGAGCACGGCGACGACGACCGCCGCGGTCGCCCAGCGGTGGCTGCGCAGCCAATCGGCGACGTCGGCGAGCCAGAAGCGGACCGCGGAGAGCACGGGCGCAGGCTAGATGAATGGTTCCCGATTCCCGCACGCCCGGCTGAGCGCCGCTCAGTGCCGCCGTTCGACCGCCGCTTGGCGTATGCTCTTCCTATTGACTGACCAGTCAGTCAGGTCGGTCCCGAGGCACGGAGGTCGCAGCATGGATTTCGCGTTCACCGAGGATCAGCTCGAGCTGAAGGCGAGGATGCGCCGCTTCGCGACCGATGTGATCAGGCCGGTGGCAGCGATCCACGACGCCGAGGAATCGACTCCGTGGGAGGTGATCAGTGCGGCGCGCGAGCAGGGCCTGCACGGGATCGAGCATCTACGACGAATGGGCTCCGACCCCGACGGCATGTACGGGGTGATCGGCGCCGAGGAGCTGCACTGGGGTTGCGCCGGGATCGCGCTGGCGATCTCGGGCTCGGGCCTCGCTGCCGCCGGCCTCGCCGCGTCGGGCACCCCTGAGCAGATCGCTCGCTGGGCCCCCGAGTGCTTCGGGACCGGCGACGAGATCAAGCTCGGGGCCTACGCGGTCACCGAGGCCGGCGCCGGCTCGGACGTCAAGAGCCTGCGCACCACCGCGACCCGGGACGGCGACGAGTGGGTGCTCAACGGGACCAAGGTATTCATCACCAACGGCGGGATCGCGGACGTCCACGTGGTCGTCGCCAACGTCGCCCCCGAGCTCGGCCACCGCGGCCAGGCCTCGTTCGTGGTCGAGAAGGGCACGCCGGGCCTCGCTCAGGGCAAGAAGGAGTCGAAGCTCGGCATCCGCGCCTCCCACACCGCCGAGGTGGTGCTCGATGGCTGCCGGGTTCCGCTCGAGAACCTGCTCGGCGGGCTCGAGAAGCTGGAGCGAAAGCTCGAGCGCGCCCGCTCGGGCGAGTCGTCGGGCCGGGCCTCGAACGCGCTCGCGACCTTCGAGCTCACCAGGCCGCTCGTCGGCGCGGCGGCGGTCGGGATCGCCCAGGCCGCGTACGAATGGACCCTCGGCTACCTCGACGACGGCGTGCTCGCCGCCGACGTGCTCGAGCTGGCGCTGGACGAGAGCTCGACCGCCGGGCGCCCGCCGCTGGAGCGTCAGGGCAACCAGCAGGTCCTCGCCCAGGTGGCGACCGAGATCGAAGCGGCGCGCCTGCTCGTGCAGCGCGCCTCCTGGATGGGCCGCAACGGGATCCCGCTGACGGCCGGACAGGGGTCGATGTCCAAGCTCAAGTCCGGGCAGGTCGCGGTCTGGGCCACGCGGACGCTCATGGACCTCGTCGGTCCCTACGCGTACACCCGCGAGTGCCCGTTGGAGAAGTGGTTTCGCGACGCGAAGATCTACGAGCTGTTCGAGGGGACGGCCGAGATCCAGCGCCTGGTGATCTCGCGGATGCAGGTCGCCGAGTACCGCGAGCGCCTGCTCGAGGCGGCGGCGATCGCCGCCGAGGCCACCGAGCCGGACCTCGGCGGCTCGGTCGCGACCGCGCAGTAGCTGTTGCAGACCATCGCTCGACGCCGAAGTCGCCTGCTCTGACGGTCTAAGTTCGCTGCTACCCTGCGCGAGCAAGAATCGCCGAGTCCGCACGGCCACGGCCATGCGGAGCGGGGGACCCAAAACCCACCGTAACCGGGGCGAATGGCCCGACCTCCAGGTCACCGGGGCCTAGCGCCAGGAGCGCGAGCCCGTCAGCTAACTCCGCAGGCGAACGAGCATGAGCAACGGCAATCTGGGCGACAACAGGACTTCGCTGACCCCACGCGGCTTCTTGGTCGCGGGCTTCGGCGCCCTGCTCGCCGTGCTGGCGCTCGCGGTCGCGGGTGGCGCTCGGGCCCAGGACCTGCAGACGCAGCTCGATCAGCGCGAGGCGGAGCTCGACCAGCAGCGGGATCGCAAGGGCGTGCTGTCGAGTGAGCTCGCCGACTACAACGACCAGGTCGATCAACTCGCGGGCGAGGTCGCGATTCTGCGCAACCGGGAGGCGATCGTGGTCGCCGAGCTGCGCCGCGTCCAGGCGCGGCTCAACCGCGAGAAGGAGCGGCTGGAGATGCTCAAGGTCCAGCTGCGCCGCTCGCTCAACGTGCTGCGGCAGCGTCTGGTCGGGATCTATCGCTCCGGCGACCCCGACCTGCTCACGGTGATGCTCGAGTCCGACGGCTTCGACGACCTCGTTTCGCGCTACGAGTATCTGCGCCGGATCGAGGAGCAGGACGCGTCGATCGTCGGCCGGGTGCGCACGCTTCGCGACGGCACCCGGGTGACGGTCGAGCGGGTGACCGCGGACCGCAACGAGATCGAGGACAAGAAGGCCGAGCTCGAGCGCACCCGGATCCAGCTCGAGGAGCGCGAGGCCGAGCTCGCGGCCGTCCGCGACAGCAAGGCAGCGGCGCTCGACACGGTCAACTCGCAGATCGAGAAGCTCGAGGGAGACGTCTCCCACCTCCAGGACCAGATCCAGCAGCAGATCCAGGAGGCGAGCTCGACCTCGGTGACCCCGCTCGAGGCCGGGCCCGTCCAGGGCGCCAGTGGCGGCTGGATCTGGCCGGTAACCGGCACCCTGACCTCGCCGTTCGGCTACCGCTGGGGGCGGATGCACGAGGGCGTCGACATCTCGGTTCCGGAGGGCACTCCGATTCGCGCCGCGAAGCCGGGCAACGTGATCCTCGCCGCCTACACCGGCGGCTACGGCAACTACACGTGCGTCGACCACGGCGGCGGGCTCTCGTCCTGCTACGCCCACCAGGCCAGCTACGCGGTCAGCCCGGGCGATCAGGTCGCCCAAGGTGAGGTGATCGGCTACAGCGGCAACACCGGCTCCTCGACCGGTCCCCACCTGCACTTCGAGATCCGGGTCAACGGCAGCGCAGTCGACCCGCTCGGCTACCTCTAACGCGCCTCCAGCCACCCGCCTTCCCGCTTCCAGCGTGCCCGCCTGCGTATTTTTGTGCCGGCGGGGTACTTGTAGCCCCGGTCAAGCTGGCCTACTGTTTCGTCGATAGGGATGTGATCGCCCGATTTGGGCGCGCGTGCCGGATGGAGCCATGAGCACGATCGCAACCAGACAGCCGACGGCAACCGCTGCCGCTCGGCGCGCGCGGCCCGAGACCGCGCGAGGCCCGCGGCGGGAGAAGAACTTCAACCTCCGCGCCTACTTCGCCGGCGGGGCCGCGACCGTGGCGCTGATCTCGGCGGGGGTGATCGTGTTCGGGTCGCTGGCCGCCTACGTCGCCTTCAACGGGCTGCCGATCGGCGGTGGCGGTGGCGGCGACGGGAGTGTCGCCGTCCAGGCGGGCGCCCCGCGGGCCGCCGCGGCCGCCGCGGCCTCGCTGGGCGCCGCCGCGGATGCGGTCGCCGCCGGAGGGGCGCGCCACGCCGCCATCGCTCCGGGCGCCGGGGACGCCGGCGTCGGGGACCGCGGTGGCACCGGTGCAGGTACCGGCGGTGGCGGGACGCCAGCCGGCTCAGGCGCGACCGAGACTGCGGCGACGTCCACCGGGGCGACCCCCGCGGGCGCTGCGCCCACCGGCTCCGGGCCGTCCGCGACCGACCCGATCCAGGGCGGTACCGGCTCGGCGGCCGAGAGCGGCGGCTCCGGCCCGGTCGGCGGTCTGGTCGGCGGAGTTGAGGACGCGGTCGGCGGCGCTGGCGTCGACCTGCCGCTCCAAGGCGCGACGGAGTCGATCACCGGACCGGTCGACGAGACCGTCCAGGGAACCGTGGACGGTCTCGGCGGGGCGCTCGGCAATCCTGGGCTCGGCGAGCAGGCCGGGGACACCGTGGGCGGACTCGGCCAGCAGGCCGGGGACACCGTCGGCGGGGCGCTCGGCAACTCTGGCCCTGGGCAGCGGGTCGGCGCCACGGTTGGCGGGCTCGGCGAGCAGGTCGGGGACACCGTCGGTGGGCTCGGCGAGCAGGTCGACGACACGGCCGGCGGCGTGACCGCGGGCCTGCTCGGCAACGTAGACACTCATCGAGCCGAGGGCGCGGCCGAGCCAGCGCAGGGCGATGCCCTGCAGCTCGGGATCGTGCTGGGCCGAGCGGTGGTGACCGCCCGGGAGGACGATCAGCTTGCGGGGCTCGGCGGCGCGCTCGTAGAGCCGTTGGGAGAACTCCCACGGGATCCGCTCGTCGCCGGCGGCGTGGATCAACAGCAGCGGCTTTTCCCCGACGCGGTCGACCGAGTCGCGCAGGTCGTGCTCCGCGAGCCACGCCTCGAGGTCCTGTCGTGCTCGTTGGCCGGCGCGAAACTCGAGCGAGCCGTCGCGCAGCCCGCGCCTCAGGTGCTCCTCGCCGGCGGGGCAGATGGCGACCACGCCCGCGATCGCATCCGACGTGGCGGCCGCGTGGATGGCGACGAAGCCACCCATGCTCGAGCCGCGCGCGCATACCCTGCGGGGGTCGACGCCGTCGCGGGCGGCGAGCAGGCGGGCCATCCGAGCGGCGTCGGCGACCGCCTCGGCCGACATCTCGTCCTCACCGGAGCCGTGGCCGCGCTGGTCGTAGGCGAGCGCAGCCCATCCGGCCGCGGCGCACGCGCGGCCGAAGTCGGCGTGGCTCTCCTTGGCCGAGCCGGCGCCGTGGACGATCACCATCCCGGGCCATGGAGAAGGGGTGTCCGGGGCCCAGAGCAGGTACGGGCGCCCGTGGGCGGTCCCGCGTTCGGTCGGTGCCCGCGGCGCGGGTAGCCGGCGCCTCATAGGCGGGATCGTTGCGGACGCCGGTCGGCGCCGCTTCGCCGGACCCGCTCCCGTCACAATCCCTCGCCTGAACTCGATGAGCACCAGCGCAGCGACGACCGGCGCCGACCCGATCGAGGGCTCGGCGGTGTACCCGATCGGCAGCCGCGTGAACGATCTCGGGCGGCTCGAGGTCGGTGGCTGCGACGTGGTCGAGGTCGCGCGCGAGTTCGGCACCCCGGCCTACGTCTATGCGACCGACGACGTCCGCGCCCGCGCCCGCGCTTATCTCTCGGCGTTCGGCACGCGCACCGCGGAGTTCGAGGTCGTCTACGCGAGCAAGGCGGCGCCGATCACCGCCCTCTGCAGGCTGCTGAAGGAGGAGGGGCTGTCGATCGACGTCGCCTCGGGCGGCGAGCTGCACACGGCACTGCGCGCCGGATTCGACCCGGCGCGGATCCACATGCACGGCAACAACAAGAGCGATGCCGAGCTGCGGTCCGCGGTCGAGTCCGGGGTCGGCCACGTGATCTGCGACTCCCTGGCCGAGATCGCCCGGCTCGACGCGATCTGCGCCGAGGCCGGCGCGGCCCAGAAGGTCCTGATCCGGGTCACTCCCGGGATCGAAGCCGACACGCACTCGTACGTCCAGACGGGCCAGCTCGACTCGAAGTTCGGGCTCGGGCTCGCCGACGGGCTCGCCTCGGTGGCGGTCGAGGCGGCGCTGGCGGCCGACAACCTCGAGCTGGTCGGCCTCCACGCCCACATCGGCTCCCAGATCTTCGAGCTCGAGCCCTACGCAAAGGCGATCGAGGCGCTGGCGGGGCTCGCCGATCCGGCCTGGTGCCGGGCGCTCAACGTGGGCGGCGGGCTCGGGATCGCCTACACCGCGGCCGACCGGCCGCCGTCGATCGATGCCTACGCCGAGGTCAAGGTCGGCGGGGTACAGCGGGTGTTCGAACGGGTCCCGAGGATCCTGGTCGAGCCGGGGCGCTCGCTGGTGGGCAACGCGGGGATCACTGCGTATACGGTCGGCACGGTGAAGGAGATCGCCGGCGTGCGCACCTACGTCGCGGTGGACGGCGGAATGTCCGACAACCTGCGGCCGATGCTCTACGGCTCGCGCTACGACGCGCTCGTCGCCGACCGTGCCGCCGAGCCGGCCGCGACCACGGTGACCATCGCCGGCAAGCACTGCGAGTCCAGCGACATGCTGGTGCGCGACGCGCGCCTGGCGACGCCCCGCGTCGGCGACGTCCTGGTCACCCCCGCGACCGGCGCCTATGGATATGCCATGGCCAACAACTACAACGGCGTGCCGAGGCCGCCGGTCGTCTTCTGCTCGGGGGGCGAGGCACGGGTCGTCGTCCGCCGCGAAACGCATGACGACCTGATGGCTCGTGATGTCTGAACGACCCTTGACGGGCCGCGACGCGCCAGGAGGCGAAGCCGAGGAGGTGGCGCGCATAGGTGTCCTCGGCAGGGGCACGGTGGGCGCTGCCTTCGCCGACCTGGTCGAGGCCTCCGCGGGCGCGGTCGAGGCCGCGGCCGGCCGCCGGCCGCAGATCGCCGGGGTGCTGAGCCGCTCGCAGGGGGAGTTCGACTCGATCCTCGAGCGCAGCGAGATCGTCGTCGAGCTGATCGGCGGCACCGAGCCGGCCCGCGACTACGTCCTTCGCGCGTTGCGCGCGGGCCGCCACGTGGTCACCGCCAACAAGCAGCTGGTCGCGCAGCACGGCGAGGAGCTGTTCGCCGCCGCTCGCCAGGCCGGGGTCCAGCTGCGCTTCGAGGCGGCCGTGGCGGGGGTCGTCCCGGTGATCCGGGTGATCCAGGAGAGCCTGCCCGCAACCCCGATCACCAAGGTGTTCGGGATCGTCAACGGGACAACCAACTTCATCCTCTCTGAGATGGCCTCGACCGGCGCTGCCTACCCCGACGTCCTCGCCCGGGCCCAGGAGCTCGGCTACGCCGAGGCGGACCCGACCGCCGACGTCGGCGGGGCCGATGCCGCCGCGAAGATGGCGATCCTCGCTCGCCTGGCCTTCCACACCCCGGTCGAGCTCTCCCAGGTCACCTACGAGGGGATCGCCGAGGTCCAGCCCGACGACCTCGCCTACGCGAAGGAGTTCGGCCTCTCGCTGAAGCTGCTCGGGGTGGCCGAGCTGCTCGATCAGGGGCTCAGCGTCCGCGTTTTTCCGTGCTTCCTCGGCGCCGGCCATCCGCTGGCCCCGGTCGAGGGCCCGTTCAACGCGGTCATGGTGGAGGCGCCGACGATCAACGAGGTGACTCTCTCGGGCCCCGGCGCGGGCGGGGTCGAGACGGCGACCGCGGTGCTGGGAGACGTGGTCTCGATCCTCGCGGGCCACGCGCCGGTGCACCAGGTCCGGCGCACCCTGCCGATGATCACCGACGTTTCCTCGGCCTTCTACCTGCACCTCGAGGTCGCCGACCGCCCCGGCGTGCTGGCGCGGATCGCCGATGTGCTCGGGCGCAACTCCATCTCCGTCCACAGCGTCGTCCAGCGCGGGCTCGGCGACGAGGCGCGGCTGGTGATGGTCCTGCACGAGGCCCCCGAGAAAGCCTTCTACGCAGCGCTCGACGAGATCGCGACGCTCGACTTCCTCCGCGCCTCGCCGCGGGCGATCCGGGTGCTCGAGGACCTGCTCGACAGGTGAGCGGGGGATGCCGGCGCCCCTGATCGAGCGCTACCGCGACCGTCTGCCGCTGGAGGCGGGAGACCCGGTGGTGACGCTGAACGAGGGCTCGACGCCGCTGGTCGACGCGCCGGTGATCTCCGAGCGTGTCGGCGCCCGGGTGCTGCTGAAGCTCGAGGGAGCGAACCCGACCGGCAGCTTCAAGGACCGCGGGATGACTGTCGCCGTGTCGCGCGCCGCCGGCGCCGGCGCGGAGGCCGTGATCTGCGCCTCGACCGGGAACACCGCCGCGAGCGCCGCGGCCTACGCCGCTCGTGCAGGCCTGCGGGGGGTCGTGATCGTGCCCGAGGGCAAGATCGCGATCGGCAAGCTCGCCCAGGCGCTCATGCACGGGGCACGGGTGATCGCCCTGCGCGGCAACTTCGACCAGGCGCTGGAGATCGTCCGCGGGCTCGCTGACGCCCATCCGGTCGAGCTCGTCAACTCTGTCAACCCCTACCGGATCGAGGGCCAGAAGACCGCCGCCTTCGAGGTCGTCGAGGAGCTCGGCGAGCCGCCCGGCGCGCTGGCGATCCCGGTCGGCAACGCCGGCAACGTCACCGCTTGGCAACGGGGCTTCTCCGAGCTCGGCGCCGCGCCGATGCTCTACGGCTTCCAGGCTGCAGGGGCCGCCCCGCTCGTCCACGGGGCGCCGGTCGCCAACCCCGAGACCGTCGCCTCGGCGATCCGGATCGGCAACCCGGCGCGCTGGGAGGAGGCGATGGCAGCCTTCACCAGCTCGCGCGGACGGGTCGAGGCGGTCACCGACGAACAGATCCTCGACGCCTACCGGCTGTTGGCCGCGCGCGAGGGGGTCTTCTGCGAACCCGCTTCGGCCGCCTCGGTAGCCGGGATCCTCGCCCACGGGCTACCCGGCCCCGATCGCGGCGCGGCGCCCGAGACGGTCGTGTGCGTGCTCACGGGCCATGGGCTCAAGGACCCCGATACGGCGCTCCGCAAGGCGCCATCCGTGATCGGCTGCGACGCCGACATGGCTAAGGTTGAGCGTGCGGTTTTTGCGGGCTGACTCGTTCTTACCGCGGATGCACGAATCGAATAGGAAGGCTCATCGGGGGTTGTGGAACGCGCGCTCGCGGCGGCTCTGCTGATCGCCATTCTGCTCTTGGTAGCGGCGCTCCTGCGCCTGCGCGGCGCCGAGCGCCGGCATCGCCGGCTGCTCGGGAGCCTCCCGCAGACCGCGGTGACCGTCTTCGACCACGAGCTTCGCGTGCGTTTCGCCGGCGGCTCCGCGCTCGACTTCACCGAGCGGGAGCCCGACGAGATCGAGGGCAAGTACCTGCTGGGCGAGATCCCCCAGGCTCAGCTCGAGCCGCTCCTGATCCACTTCGGCGCAGCCCTGCGCGGCGAGCAGCGCTCGTTCGAGTACCACTCGACCCAATCGGGGCGCGACTACTGGGTCCGGATCGTGCCCTTGGTCGACGACAAGGGAATGGTCACCGGGGGGCTCTCGGTCGCGCTCGACCTCGCCAACCTGAGCCCAAGCGAGCGTGAGCACCCGAGTCGGGCGGCCGACCTCGACGCGGTCACCGAGGCGACGCGGGCGCTCGCCCGCAGCGTCGACCCGGCCGCGGCGCGGGTCGCCGTCTGCGCCGGTGCCCGCGAGGTCGCCGAGGCGCCGGTCGCCGCCCTGTTCGAGCCCGCCGCGGCAGGCACGGTGCTGGTGCCCGAGGCCAGTTCGGGCGCCGACCTCGAGGGGCTCGAGCTTTCGTTGACGAGTGACTCCGGTGCGGCGCTCGCCTTCAACCGCGCCGAGGAGGTGTTCGTCTCGCTCGGCAACGGCGCCGTGGACGCCGACCGCGAGTTCATGCGGCGGGCGCGAGCCCGGGCGGTCCTCTGGCACCCGGTGATCCGCGACCGGGCGGCGATTGGGGTGCTCGCGGTCGCCTGGCGCTCGGAGATCGCCGGGGTCTCCCTGCGGCTCTCGGCGATGATCGACCTGTTGGGGGCGGAGGCGGCGGTCGCGATCGGGCGCGCCGACCTGCTCGGCCAGCTCCAGCACCTGGCGCGCACGGACGGCCTCACCGGGCTTCCCAACCGCCGTCACTGGCAACAGCACCTCCCGCGCGAGCTCTCGCGGGCGTGGCGCGAGGGCGAGAAGGTCTGCGTGGCGATGCTCGACCTCGACTACTTCAAGGCCTACAACGACCGCCGCGGCCATCAGGCCGGCGACAGGCTGCTCGCCGACGCCGCGGTCGCCTGGCGCACGGCGCTGCGCCCCTACGACATCCTCGCCCGCTACGGGGGCGAGGAGTTCAGCGTCATCCTGCCGGGCTGCGACCTCGCCGACGCGGTCAGCCTGGTCGAGCGGCTGCGTGCCGTCACCCCGGCGGGCGAGTCGTGCTCGGCGGGGATCGCGGAGTGGGACGGCAAGGAGCATCCCGACGATCTCGTCGGTCGCGCCGACGCCGCGCTCTACGAAGCCAAGCGCGCCGGCCGCGACCGCTCGCTCGTGGCGAGCGCCGCCAGGCCGAGCGTGGCCTGACCGCCGCCGAGGGGCGGGTTGACCACGTATCCGGGGCGAACCCGCCCCTCGTTTGAGCCGCCGGCGGCGACGCCCGATTCGCCGCGCAACCGACACGAAGGCGGCGCATCGGTGCGCCATCGGTGAACCGCGGGGGCCGATGCTGACGCCGTGGCCCCGACCGCCATCGTCCGTGCGCTCGCCAGCCTGGTGGCGCCGCCGCTGTGCGGCGCCTGCGGCCGCCCCTGCGCCGCCGTGGAGCCGATCTGCTCCGGCTGCGCGGGGCGCGTGGCCGGGGCTCGGGGCGGTCTGGCCTCGATGCCGGGGATCGGGCTCGTGAGCTGGGCGGCCCCGTACGAGGGCGTCGCCCGTGAGCTCGTCGCGGCGCTCAAGTTCGGGGGCCGGATCCGGCTCGCGGAGGTGCTCGGCGAGGCGGTCGCGGCGGCGGTCGGCGCGCGGGCGACGGGCGCGACCGTGGTCGCGGTCCCGCCGGCGCCGCTCCGCCGCCGTCTGCGGGGGTTCGATTCGGCCGAGCTGGTCGCGGCAGCCGTCGCCGGCGCCCTCGCGCTCGAGCTCGCCGCTCCGCTTCGCCGCGCCGACGGGCCGCGGCAGGTCGGCCGCCGGCGCTGCGAGCGGCTCGCCTCGCCTCCGCGCGTGCGGGCGACAAGGCCCGCTCCCGCCATCGTGCTACTGGTCGACGACGTCCTTACCACCGGGGCCACCCTGCGCTCCTGCGCGGCCGCGCTTCGCGACGCGGGCGCCGGTGAGGTCCGCGCCGCGGTCTTCGCCCACTCACTTGGCGCGAGCGATCGGGCGGCGTAGGATTCGGGGTTCAGCGACTCGAAGGAGGCGGAGCCGTGAGGATCGAGATCAGAGGCCGCAACCTGGAGGTCACCGAGGAGCTCCGCGAGCATGTCGCCAAGCGCTTCTCCCGCACTGCGCGCCAGGTCTCCGAGCTCGCCCGGCTGGAGGTCGAGCTGCGCGAGGAGCGCAACCCGTCGATCTCCGACCGCTACGTCGCCGAGGCCACCCTCTATCTCAAGGGCGTGACCCTGCGTGCCAGCGAGGCGTCGCCGGAGATGCTGCACTCGATCCACGAGCTCGCCGAGGACATCCGCCGGCAGGTCAAGCGCCATCGTGAGAAGCGCCGCGGGCGGGCTCGCAGCCGCCGCGCGATGGGGCGCTGGCGGCGCCGAACGGCCTAGCCGCAGCCCCGCCGGGCCCACGGCCGGACCGGTACCCTGAGCACATGGCCCGGGGAATAATCGATCGCGCCCTGCGCCTCGGCGAGGGGCGCAGGCTGAAGGAGCACACCCAGGCGGTCGAGTCGATCAACCGCTACGAGCCGGAGTTCGAGCTGCTCGACGACTCCGAGATCCGCGCCCACGCGGACGAGCTGCGCCGCCGGGCCCGCGAGGACTCCGAGCCGCTCGACGCGCTGCTTCCGGAGGCGTTCGCCCTCTGCCGCGAGGCGGGGAAGCGAGCGCTCGGCCAGCGCCACTACGACGTCCAGCTGATCGGCGGCATGGTCCTGCACGACGGGGCGATCGCCGAGATGAGGACCGGTGAGGGCAAGACGCTGACCGCGACCAGCGCCGTGTTCCTGAACACGCTCGCCGGCGACCCCGTCCACCTCGTCACCGTCAACGACTACCTCGCCCGCCGCGACGCGCTCTGGATGAAGCCGATCTACGACGTGCTCGGCGTCTCGGTCGGGGTGATCCAGTCGGAGATGAACCCCGAGCAACGGCGGCAGATGTACGCCTGCGACGTCACGTACGGCACCAACTCGGAGTTCGGCTTCGACTACCTGCGCGACAACATGGCGAGCTCGCTGGAGGAGTGCGTGCAGCGCGAGTACGCGTTCGCGATCGTCGACGAGGTCGACAACATCCTCATCGACGAGGCCCGCACCCCGCTGATCATCTCCGGTCGCCCCGAGCAGGCCGCCGACACGTACTACACCTTCGCGCGCCTGGCCAAGCAGATGGTCGGCGAGGAGATGAAGCCGAAGCTGAAGTCGCTGGGCGAGTCCAAGGACACCTCGGAGGCCAGCCACGACTACGAGTACGACGAGAAGCACAAGACCGTCGCCCCGACCGAGGGCGGGGTGGCGAAGGCCGAGAAGTTCCTCGGCGTCGACAACCTCTACGTCTCCGAGCACGGAACGCTCGTCAACCACCTGATTCAGTCACTGAAGGCCGAGTCGCTGTTCAAGCGCGACACCGACTACGCGGTGATCGACGGCGAGGTCAAGATCATCGACGAGTTCACCGGCCGGATCCTCGAGGGCCGGCGATGGTCCGACGGCCTGCACCAGGCGGTCGAGGCGAAGGAGGGCGTGCGGATCCGCGAGGAGAACCAGACCCTGGCCACGATCACGCTGCAGAACTACTTCCGCCTCTACGACAAGCTCTCCGGGATGACCGGCACGGCGCTCACCGAGGCCACCGAGTTCATGAAGATCTACGAGATCCCGGTGGTCGAGATCGACACCAACGAGCCGATGATCCGCGCCGACCACAACGACCAGATCTACAAGACCAAGGGCGGCAAGTGGGCGGCGGTCGTGAACGAGATCGCGGAGCGCCACGAGCACGGACAGCCGGTACTGGTGGGGACGATCTCGGTCGAGGTCTCGGAGATGCTGAGCGCCGAGCTGACCCGGGCGGGGATCAAGCACGAGGTCCTCAACGCGAAGCCCGAGTACGCGCAGCGCGAGGGTGAGACCGTGGCCCAGGCGGGCCGCCTCGGAGCGGTGACGATCGCCACCAACATGGCCGGCCGCGGGGTCGACATCAAGCTCGGCGGCGACCCCGAGCAGCTCGCCGTCGACGAGCTGCGCAAGCTCGGGGTCACGCCCGAGCACGAGAGCTGGGCCGAGGAGCTGGCCGAGCACACGGAGCGGTTCAAGAACCAGACCCAGGCCGAGGGGGACGAGGTCCGCGAGGCCGGCGGCCTGTTCATCTGCGGGACCGAGCGCCACGAGTCGCGCCGGATCGACAACCAGCTCCGCGGGCGCTCCGGGCGCCAGGGCGACCCGGGCGAGTCGCGCTTCTTCCTCTCCGCGGAGGACGACCTGATCCGGCTGTTCGCCGGGGAGCGGATCTACAAGATCCTCGATCGCCTCGGGCCGGTCGACGACGAGGGGCAGGAGTATCCGCTGGAGGCGAAGATGCTCACGAGGACGATCGAGAACGCGCAGAAGAAGGTCGAGCAGCAGAACTACCTGATTCGCAAGCGGGTGCTCGAGTACGACGACGTCATGAACGAGCAGCGCCGGGTGATCTACAGGTACCGGCGCGAGATCCTCGAGGGCCGCGACATGTCCGACGTCGCCCACGAGGAGCTCGAGGCGGTCGTCACCCGGCTGGTGGAGACCTACACCCCGGGCGACATCTTCGAGGACTGGGACCTGGCCGGGCTCGAGGGCCACGCCGGCGGGCTCTGGCCGCTGGGCGTCTCGGTCGCCGAGATCCAGCCGCAGAGCGCGAACCGCGAGCAGATCTCGGAGACTCTGATCGAGGACGCCGGGGCGGCATACGAGCGCCGGGAGGATGAGTTCGGCGCCGAGCTGATGCGCTATCTCGAGCGCCAGATCCTGCTCCAGATCATCGACAACCGCTGGCGCGAGCACCTCTACGAGATGGACTACCTGCGCGAGGGGATCCACCTGCGCGGGTTCGCCCAGATCGACCCCCTGGTCGCCTACAAGAACGAGGGCTTCACGATGTTCGAGGAGCTGATGGCCTCGGTCTGGGAGGAGTTCGTGCGGGTGATCTTCCACGTGGAGGTGAACATCGAGCCCGCGCAGGCGGAGCAGATGTTCGGCGAGGAGCAGGCCCGCCGCGGCGGCAACGTCCAGTACTCGGGCGCCGCCGGCGAGGAGCGACCCTCGGCGATGCGCGAGGCGCAGGCGGGCGGGGTGGCGACCGCGGCGGCCGAGAGCGGCACCGCCGCCACCGCGGCGACGGCGGGCAACGGGCAGGGCGTCAACCCGGCCACCGTGGTCAAGTCCGAGGACGAGAAGATCGGGCGCAACGACCCCTGCTGGTGCGGCTCGGGCAAGAAGTACAAGAAGTGTCACGGCGCCTAGGGCGTCGCCGTGTCGATCTGCGCCGCGCTGGTCGCGGCGTCCGCCCCGGCAGGGCCGGCCGCGTCCGTGAAGCCGACCGTGAGGATTTCCGGTCGCGCCTACGTCTTCAACCACGCCGAGACCGGCATCGCGGGCGCGACGATTCGCGTCCGCGAGTTGCCCGGCGCCGCGGCCGTCACCGACGCGGCCGGCGATTACTCCCTCGAGGTTCCCGACGGCGCCAACGTCACCCCGTACATCGAGCCGCCGCCCGGCTACAACCAGATCGACCTCCAGACGTTCCACACGCGCGGCGAGCCGATCGTCAACGCGAACTTCCAGACGCCCGCCGACGCCGAGTACAACGGCCTCGCGGCCTTGCTCTCGGTGCCGATCGGACCCGACGGCCGCCCCGACCAGTGCGTGATCGTGACCACGGCGTCGGCGCGCAACGTCCGCGGCGTCGACTTCGACACCTTCCGGGCGCGCACACCGCACGGGGTGGCGGGCGCGACCGCGCGCGCGATCCCGGCGGTCGCCGGCCCGATCTACTTCAACGACAGCGTGATCCCGGACACCTCCCGCACGGCGACCTCCGGTGACGGCGGGATCATCTGGACCGGGGTCCCGGCGGGGACCTACCGGGTGATCACCGAGAGCCCTTCCGCCCGCTTCGCCAGCTTCCTCGCCACCTGCGAGCCCGGCAGGATCGTGAACGCGAATCCTCCCTGGGGAGCGTACGAGCTCGCCGCCGGACGAGCGACCGCTCGGCGCGGGGGTCGTTGCCGGCGGGGTGGCGGGTCGGCGGGGGCACAAGGCGGGCCACCGGCTGGTGATCGTCGGCGTGCGCACGGCCGAGTGCTTGCGTGCGAAGGTCGCCTTGCGCCAGGGCGGGCGGGCCGCCGCCCGGACGGGGACCGTCACCTTCGGCGCGCCCAGCGACAAGCTCCCGCTGCGCGTCTCGATCCGCGCGCGCCCGCCGGCGGGCGAAGCTCTCGGTGAAGCTCACCGATAAGGCGGGCGAATCGGTCACCAGCGCTTCGAGGTCCGGCTCCGCCGGTCCCGGCGGTCGCTCGACGCGGATCGTTGCGCGGGCGCGAGCAGGTCGAGGCCGAACGGGCCGCGGTCGAGGCGTGAGATGAGCGAGCGCACGCAAGCGGTCGAGCGACTGATCTCGGCGCTTCGAGCGCGTGACGCCGAGGCGATCGGCGCCGAGCTGCACGCCGAGGTCGAGGCCCAGGGACGGCGGGGTCCCTTCCGCGGCGTCGCCGAGGTCGTCGGCTGGGCAAAGCCGAACGACGACGGCAACCTGATCTCGCGAGTCGAGATCGACGAGCTGCGCGAGGTCGGCGAACGGTACGTGGCCGCCGACGCCCGCCGCGAGTGGCGCTGGAAGGAGGACGACGAGCTCGCGGCCGAGGATCGCTTCGGCGCCCTGTTCGAGTTTCGCGACGGGGCGATCGTCGGCTGGCGGCAGGACTTCGCCTCGATCATCGACGCGATCGACGCGATCAAGGCCTGAGGGCACGGCTAACCTCCTGGCGTGGCCGAGGCACCTTCGACGGAGGCCGTGAGCTCGCGGATCAGCGCGATCCGCCAGGGCTTGACCCTGCTCGCGGACTACCTTTGACCCGGCTGCACTCGAAGCGCGGGTAGCCGACCTCGAGGACGAGATGGGGGCGCCCGGATTCTGGGACGACCAGGAGCGCGCCGCCGGAGTATCCGCCGAGCACGCCCGCGCCCAGCGCCGGCTCGAGACCTTCCGCGCCCTCGAGGCGGATGCGAGCGACCTCGACGAGCTCGCCGAGCTTGCGGCGGAGGACCCCGAGCTGGCGGCCGAGCTCGGCTCGCAGCTCGCCTCGGTCGAGTCCCGGCTCGCCGAGCTCGAGGAGTCGCGGCTGTTCAGCGGCGAGTACGACTCAGGCGACGCGGTAGTCACCGTGCGCTCGGGCGCCGGCGGGACCGATTCGCAGGACTGGGCCGAGATGCTGCTGCGAATGTACCTCCGCTGGGCCGAGCGCCGGGGCTTCGAGGTCGAGCTCAAGGAGGCATCCGAGGGGGAGGAGGCGGGGATCAAGTCGGCGAGCCTGATCGCCAAGGGCGACAACGCCTACGGCCTGTTCGCCGCCGAGCGCGGGGTCCACCGGCTGGTGCGGATCTCGCCCTTCGACGCGCAGTCGCGACGCCATACCGCCTTCGCCCAGGTCGACGTCGCGCCGCTCGTCGACGACGCGGTCTCGGTCGACCTCGACGAGGACGAGATCCGGGTCGACACCTATCGCGCCTCCGGCGCGGGGGGCCAGCACGTGAACAAGACCGATTCCGCGGTCCGCCTCACGCACCTGCCCACGGGGATCGTCGTCCAGTGCCAGAACGAGCGCTCGCAGACGCAGAACAAGGCGACCGCGATGCGGATGCTCCGGGCCCGCCTGCTCGAGGAGGAGGAGCGCCGGCGCGCCGAGGAGCTGGCGGCCGAGCGAGGCGAGCAGAAGGCGACCGAGTGGGGCTCGCAGATCCGCAGCTACACCCTCCATCCCTCTACCCGGGTCAAGGATCACCGCACGGGCTACGAGGTCGGCGACGCCAACCGGGTGCTCGACGGCGACCTCGACGGGTTCGTCCGCGAGTACCTGCTGAGCGCCGCGCGAGATCGCTGAGCGCGGCGCCGCTACGGTTGTCGCGATGGCGGTCAGCGTCGCAGTCGGAGTCTCCGACGAGCTCGACCCGGTGGAGGCCTTCGACCTCGCCGCGGCCGACGCCGCCGCGGGCCTGGCGGCCGGTTGCGACCTGGCGATCGTCTTCGCCGCCGCGCCGCACCTGACCCACGCCAAGCCCATCCTCGCGGCCGTGCACGAGCGCCTCTCGCCCCGGTCGCTGATCGGCTGCGGCGCCGGCGGCGTGCTGGGTGCGGGCCGCGAGCTCGAGAGCGGCCCCGGAGCGGTCGTCTGGGGCCTCTCCGCACCGGGGGCGAGGATCGCCACCCACCACCTGCAGGCCGAGGCCGCCGGCGAGGGCCTCGCGATCAGCGGCCTGCCCGAGCCCGGCGCGCTCGGCGACGCGGTGATCGTGCTCGCCGACCCGTACACGTTCAGCGCCGAGGCCCTGCTCGAGTCGCTGAACTCGCAGCGCCCCGGGATGCCGGTGCTCGGCGGGCTCGCGAGTGCCGCGGCGGCGGGCTCGGCGGCCCTGTTTCGGGATCGCGAGGTGCTCGACGGAGGGGCGGTCGCCGCGAGCCTCGAGCGCGTCGCGATGCTCCCCTGCGTCTCCCAGGGAGCCACCCCCGTGGGCCCGGAGATGACGATCACCGCCGCCCGCGGGAACGTGGTCGAGGAGCTGGCCTCGAAGCCGGCGATCGAGCGGCTGCGAGAGGCGATCGGCGAGCTCGACCCGCACCAGCAGTCGCTGGCCGCCCAGGGGCTGATGCTCGGGATCGTCATCGACGAGAACCAGCCCGCCTACGAGCGCGGCGACTTCCTCGTCCGCCCGATTCTCGGCGCCGATCCGGAGGCGGGGACGCTGGCGCTCGGCGAGCGGGTCCGGGTCGGCCAGACCATCCGCATGCACGTCCGCGACGGCGCCACCGCCGACGAGGACCTGCGCGCGGCCCTGCGCGTCCAGGCGCAGGCGCTCGGCGAGGAGGGCGCGGCGGGGGCGCTGCTGTTCACCTGCAACGGCCGCGGCTCGCACATGTTCGACGCGCCCGACCATGACGCGCTGGCGCTCGAGGACGCCCTCGGGGCGCCGGCCGCGGGCTTTTTCTGCGCGGGTGAGATCGGACCCGTGGGGGGTCGCAACTTCCTCCACGGCTTCACCGCGACGATCGCGGTCTTCCCTCGCGCCTGATGGACGGGGAGGCCCTCGCCGACCTCGTCGCGCGGGCGCTGGCGGAGGACGTCGGCGCCGGCGACATCACCTCGCAGGCAACGGTTCCCGCCGACGCCCGGGCCCGGGCGCGGATCGTGCAGAAGCAACCCGGGGTCGTCTTCGGCCTCGAGGCGGCGGCGGAGGTGTTCGCGCAGGTGGGCGCCGACAGCTTCGAGCCGACCGTGGCGGAGGGCCGATGGCGCGACGACGTGCCCGCCGATGTGGCGGCGGTCGCCGGCCCGGCCCGGGCGCTGCTCGCGGGCGAGCGCACGGCCCTCAACCTGCTCGCCCACCTGTCCGGGATCGCGACCCTGACCGCACGCTTCGTCGAGGCCGTGCGCGGCAGCGATGTCGCAATCCTCGACACTCGCAAGACAACCCCGGGGTTGCGGGCGCTCGAGAAGGCGGCGGTCGCCGCCGGCGGTGGGCGCAACCACCGGCTCGGGCTCGACGACGCGATCCTGATCAAGGAGAACCAGATCGCGATCGCGGGGGGCCTGCAGCGGGCGGTCGAGCTCGCCGCGGCGGCGCATCCGCAGCTCGAGCTCGAGGTCGAATGTCGCAACGGTGAGGAGGTCGCGGAGGCCCTCGCCGCGGGCGCCGACAGGCTGCTGCTCGACAACATGAGCGCGGCCGAGCTGCGCGAGGCGGTCGCGGCGCGCGACGCGGCCGGCAGCACCGCGACGCTGGAGGCGTCCGGCGGGATCACGCTCGCCAACGTCACCGCGATCGCCGCCACCGGCGTCGAGATGATCTCGGTCGGTGCGCTCACCCACTCGGCGCCGGCGCTCGACCTCAGCCTCCTGCTGGAACCCGGCTGATCTGCGCGCACAGGGCGCGGCGCGGGTAGATTCGTGGCGGTTGGGTGAGAACGCAGAGATCGCCAGGCGTGGGCTGGATGTGTTCGTGCGCCAGAGCTTCGAGGAGGCGCAGCACCTCTGCTCGCCCGACGTCGAGCTGTGGACGCTCTTCGACCAGCCGGGCTCGGAACCCGAGTTCAACGGCCGCGAGGGCCTGCGGCTTTGGTTCGAGCGCCTGCGCGAGCTGTGGGCGTTCGTCGAGGTCCAGGAGGTCCAGGTCGCCGAGCGCGACGGCGGCTGGGTGTTGATGGACGTGTCGGCGCGCGTCCGCGGCCGCGGGAGCCCGCATGAGTTCGAGCCGCGGGTCGCCGTTGCCGTCCGCGTGGCTGCAGGCCGGATCACCAAGTTCGGCCTCTTTCCCGACCACGCCGACGCGGTCGCGATGATCGACGCGGGCTAGTACACGCGTCCGCAAGGTACGCCCGCCCTCAGGCGGCTGCAAGCCGGAGCGGTGCTGCGTCCTCGGTCGGCCGCATAGCTCACGGCTATGCGGCCTTCCTGCGTCCTTGCCCCGCTTGGCTTTCGCTCGCCTGAGCACGACCGTACTCACGGTCACGTGCACTAGGCTCGCCTCATGCCGCCGACGAAGGCGATGCGCGCGCAGCGCGAGGCGATCGTGATCGAGCACATGGAGTCCGAGAATCGCCACGAGTACGACGCCACGATCGAGACCTTCGCCCACCCCCGCTACGAGCTGATCGCGACCGGCGACGTCTTCGACGGTCGGGCCGAGGTCGAGCGCTACTTCGAGCAGACGCGGACGGCGTTCCCCGACCAGCGCAACGAGCTGATCGCCCTCCATCACTCGGACGACGCCGTGATCGCCGAGGCGATGCTCTACGGCACCCACCTGGGCTCGTTTCGCGGGCTGCCGGCGACCGGGCGCGAGTTCGAGATGCGCATCTGCGCGATCTTCGTCTTCGAGCAGGAGCGGCTGGTCTGCGAGCGCGTCTACTTCGACACGGCGACGGTCCTGCGCCAGCTCGGGATCGCCCACGACCCGCTGACGCTCCGCGGCCGGATGGCGACCGTCGCCAACCACCCGCTGACCATCGGCCGCGCCGTGGCGCGCCGGGCGTTGCGGCGGTAGGCCGCCTGACGGCTATTTCAGCAGGCGCGACAGCCTGCGGTCCTTGAGCACCCGGCCGCCGGTCTGGCACGCCGGGCAGTAGTTGGTCTGGTGCTCGGCGAAGTAGACGGCCTCGATCGTCGTGCCGCAACGAGGGCACGGCTCCCCCTCGCGGCGGTGGACCTTGAGCGGCATCGGCAGCTTGTCGGGGACCTGCTCGCCGACCACCTGCTCGTAGTGGTCGATCGCCGCGCCGAGCACGGCGAGGCCGTCGTGGAGGCGCCCGACCTCCTCCTCGTCGAGCTCTGAGCCCTTCCTGAACGGCCCGAGCCGCGCCTCCCAGAGCACCTCGTCGACCCACGACCGGCCGATCCCGGAGATCGCGCGCTGGTCGCGAAGCAGGGGGTGGAGCTGGCGCGGCTGGTCGACGGCGGCCGCGAGCGCGTCGAGCGGCGGCGCCGGCCAGGCCTCCGGCCCGAGCGTGGCGACCATCTCGTCGGCCTCGACGCCTCCCGGCCGATGGAGCTTGACCCAGGCGCGCTGCTTGGTCCCGAACTCGCGCAGCCGCAGCTCGCGCCCGTCGGCGAGCCTGATCAGCACCCGCGAGCGCGCGGTCCTTGAGCGACGCCCGCTTGTCGAACACCTGGAGCCGGCCCGCCGACATCAAGTGGACGAGGAGGTCCAGTGAGGCGTCGTCGCCCCGCGAGCGGCTCGTCGCTCGTTGCTCGTAGCTCGAGAACTGGACGATAGGCATCTTCCCGATCCGGCTGGCGCCGGCGATCGTCATCCCCTCGAGAGCGCTCAGCATCGGATCGAGGGTCTTCACCGCCACCATCCCCGGCGCCAGCGTCGATTCGACCTCGGCGCCTGCGAGCGCCGCGCCGAGCCGGCGCGCGGTGATCTCGACTTCGGGTAGTTCAGGCATTGGCTGTAGATGAGCGAGTCCTCTGAGTAAACTGTGTCGCAGTTCATTCGCCCGGTTTGAGGTTGTCAACGGACTCACACGGGCCGGCGAACATACGAGAGAAAAGGGCGAGCATGCAAGAGCTGCCGACACTTTCGCCAACCCCGACCGCCGAGCTGAGCCGGACGAGATCGAGCGCATGAGCGCCGAGGTCCGCGCGCTGGCCGCCGAGCGCAACGCGGTCATCCTCGCCCACAACTACCAGGTGCCCGAGATCCAGGATGTCGCCGACCACATGGGCGACTCGCTCGGGCTCTCGCGGGAGGCCGCGTCCACCGACGCCGACGTGATCGTCTTCTGTGGCGTCCACTTCATGGCCGAGACGGCATCGATCCTCTCGCCGCAGAAGCGGGTCCTGATCCCCGACCCCGATGCCGGCTGCTCGCTCTCGGACTCGATCGATGCCGATCAGCTCCGCGCCTGGAAGGCGGAGCATCCGGGCGCGGTGGTGGTCATGTACGTCAACACCTCCGCCGCGGTCAAGGCCGAGACGGACTACTGCTGCACCTCCTCGAACGCGGTCTCGGTCGTCGAGCACATCTGGCGCGAGCACGGCCCCGAGACCGAGATCCTGTTCGGTCCGGACATGTGGCTGGGCTCGTTCGTCGCCCGCGAGACCGGGCTCGTCGACGACCCGGAGCGCTACGCGCGCTTTCACGTCTGGGACGGCGAGTGCCACGTCCACGCGGGGATCCGCCCCGACGACATCACCCGCACCCGCTCCGAGCACCCGGACGCCGAGTTCCTGATCCACCCCGAGTGCGGCTGCTCGACCCAGGCGCTCGAGTACGTGGCGTCCGGCGACATCGCCTCCGACGGCGTGCACATGCTCTCGACCTCGGGGATGCTGCAGCACGTCGAGGCCCATCCCGAGGGCGAGTTCATCGTCGCGACGGAGAACGGGATGCTCTACCCGCTGCAGCAGGCGGCGCCGCAGGCGAACCTGATCGAGGCCAACCGGATGGCCTTCTGCAAGTACATGAAGATGATCACGCTGCCGAAGCTGCGCGACTCGCTGCGCGAGATGAAGTTCGAGGTCAAGGTCCCGGCCGAGCTCGCCGAGCGCGCAAAGGTGCCGATCGAGCGGATGGTTTCAATAGGCTGAGCGCGTGCTCGAGGTAGCGGCGCGACTGGTCCTCGGGGGGCTGCTGGCAGGGGCCAGCATCGCCAAGCTGGCGAGCCCGGGATCGAGCCGGGCCGCGATGGCGACCTTCGGGGTCGCCGGCCGCACCGCGCAGTCGGTCGCCTGGGGCGCTGCTGATCGCGGCCGAGCTCGGGCTCGCCGCCGGCGTGATCGCCGGCTCGGCGACCGCCGCTTACCTCGCCGCCGCGCTGGTCGCGACCTTCGCCGCGACGATGGTCGCCGCGATCCTGCGGGGGCGCGCCGGCGCGCCCTGCGCCTGCTTCGGCGCCCGCTCGACGGTGGGCTGGGCGGCGGTGGCGCGCAACGTCGGTGCTCGCCGCGGCGTTCGCGGCGCTGCCGGCGCTGCCGCAGCGAGCGCTCTCGACCGACGAGTGGCTCGGGCTCGGGCTCGCCGTCGCACTGCTCGTCTGCGCCGGCGCTCGCCGTCGCCGTGCTCGCCCTCGCCCGCGAGGTCGGGATGCTGCGCCTGCGCCTCGGGCCGGCGACGGCGCTCGAGATCGCCGAGGAGGGCCCGCCGCTGTTCAGCCACACGAGCCTGATCTCGCGCTTTCGCCTCGATCCCGAGACCGGCCTGGCGCTGGCGGTGTTCGTCTCCGACGGGTGCCACGTCTGCCGCTCGCTCGAGCCCTCGATCCGGGTGCTCGCCGGCGACCCGCGCGTGGCGGTGGAGAGCTTCGAGGAGGTGGTCGAGACCGCGGTCTGGGCCGAGCTCGAGATCCCGGGAAGCCCGTTCGCGGTCGCGGTCGATCGCGAGGGCACGGTGCTGGCCAAGGGCACGTTCAACAACCTCGCCCAGCTCGAGAGCGTGCTGGCGACGGCCGAGCGG
This sequence comes from uncultured Solirubrobacterales bacterium, assembly GCA_963758665.1. Taxonomy (GTDB): domain Bacteria; phylum Actinomycetota; class Thermoleophilia; order Solirubrobacterales; family 70-9; genus WHSW01. The sequence goes on from CAVWWH010000004.1 coordinate 425,185, forward strand.
CGCCGGGCCGAGCGTGAGCTCGCAGGGGCGATCGGTGTCTGAGCCGCGGCGCGGCGCCGACCGCGTCGGCCGCGCGCTCGACTCGCTCGCCGGCGATACCTCGCGCCGCGGCTTTCTCGCCCGCGCCGGCGCCGCGTTGACCGACGCTCACCGCCGGCGGCCTGGTCGCGAAGGCGATCAGGCCCGGCGAGGCCGACGCGTTCCATTTCTGCGGCCACACCTTCACCACCGGCTCGTGCCTGCACCCGACCGGCCTGCCGCGGATCGACGGCCACGGTTACCCGCTGCGCGCCGACGACGGCGCGCCGGTCGACGACCTCGGCCGCGCCGTCAACTCCAAGCGGCGTGCCCGTCGACACCGACGGCAAGGCGCTGCACGACCCCGACGGCCGGCCGCTGCCGCCGGCGCCGCGGACCAAGGTCTGCGACGCGACCTCGCGCGTCTACGGCTTCGACCCCCACATCGACGGCGGCTGGTATCGCTGCTGCGACGGCAGCGTGCGCAAGCTGGTCGATTGCTGCACCAACACCCAGCGAGCGGATCAACGGCGACGCCGCGCTCGAGGGCTACTGCTTCCACGGGCGCAAGGTCTTCTGCGTCATGTACTTCCAGACCAAGATCCCATGCTGATGCGAGCACCGATGAGCGCGCTCGAGGCGATCATCGCCGCCGCCGCGCTGCTCGCCGGGCTCACCGGCACGTGGTCGCCGTGCGGGTTCTCGATGATCGAGACGATCGGCCCGGTCGGCCACCGCGGCGGGCGCGCGACGACGATCTCGGCCGCCGTCACCTTCACCCTCGGCGCGCTCGCCGGCGGCGCGCTGACCTTCGGGCTCCTGGCGCTGCTCGGCGGCCTGCTGCACGGCGCCGACCAGGCCGCCGCGTACGTCGCCGCGGCGGCGGTCGCCGCCGCGGCCGCGATCGCCGAGCTGCGCGGCGCGCCGATCCTGCCCCAGCTTCGCCGCCAGCTCCCCGAGCACTGGCGCCGGCTGATGCCGATGCCGGTCGCCGCCGGCCTCTACGGGGTCCTGCTCGGGCTCGGGTTCACCACCTTCGTGCTCACCTTCGGCGTCTTCGCGCTCGCCGGGATCGCCTTCGCGCTCGGCGATCCGGCCGTCGGGCTGGCGCTGGGGCTCGCCTTCGGGCTCGGCCGGGCGCTGCCGATCGCGCTGATCGCCCCGATCGCCGATCGCGAGGCCGGGATCCGGATCACCGAGACGATGGCGACGCGCCCGGGCATCTACCGCGGCTTTCGCTTCGGCGACGGGCTCGCGCTGCTCGCCGCGGCCGGGGCGCTGGTCGTCGCCGCGCCGGCCGGCGCCTCGCACACCGAGGCCAGGCCGGCCGCCGACCCCGCCGTGGGTGGCGATGACGTCGCCTTCCAGCGCCCCGACGGCTCCGGGCTTCATCCGGCGCGGCGGCCGCAGCGTCGCCCTGCCCGGGCGACGACCCGGCGCTCGGCGACGGCCGCATCGCGGTGATCGCCGGGCGCGAGATCAGGATCCTGTCGGCCAAGGACCTGAGCCAGATCGGCCGCGTCGCGGCCGCCGGACGCGGACGCGGTCGCGATCTCGCAAGGGGTGGGTCGTCTGGCGCGCGCGCAAGCACGGCCGCGACTTCCTCCGGGCGCGCAACATCCCCGATCCGGCAGCGCCCCGGCCCGCAGCACTCGCTGGGGAAGGCCGGCGGCAGCGCCCAGCTCGGGCGGCCGAGCCTCGACGACAACCGGCTCGTCTACGCCCGCGCGACCCCGCGGGTGAACACGATCGTCCGCCGCCTGCTCGGGGCGAAGCGCAAGAAGCGCGCCAAGGCGACCCTGCTGCGCTCCCGCACCGAGGGATTGTCGAACCCCTCGATCGGCGGCCGCTCGCTGCTCTACGTCCGCAGCAGCCGCCCGCGCCGACCGGTTGAAGCTCGCCCGGGTCGGCGGCGGCGGATCCGGCCGGACCCTGCTCTCGCGCCGGACCGGCACGCCTCTGGTCGACGGCGCTCAGCGACCGGCGCGCCTACGTCACCCTGATCCGCGGGTCGCGCCCGCGCCAGAAGATTCTCTCCGTGCAGAGGTAAGGCCAACGAACGAGGTCCACCACACCGCAACCCCGTGATCGGGGCAGCCTCGGCCTAGCCGGCGAGGCTGTTGATCTCGATCACGATGAAGAGTGCGATCACCGCCTCGTTGACGACCCAGGAGTTGTCGTTCATCCAGTCGCGCAGCTTCGGCAGGAAGCGATGCGCCCGCTCGCCCAATGCCTCGACCAGCAGCGCCGGCAGCGCGATCAGGAACAGCGTCAGGAAGATGAACGGCAGCGCGTGCCACCATGGATCGCCGCCGTTGTTGAGGAACGCGCCGACCGCGACCGAGGTGAGGATGTCGGTCGGAAAGAAGCCGAGCAGCAGGAAGCCGAGCTTGAACGAGAGGCCCGGGGACGCCGTCTGCAGCTTGCCCATCCACTTCGGCGGCTCGGACGTCGCGCGGGCCAGGTAGACGTGAATCGCCGCCGCGACGAGCAGCACGAGGATGATGATGTCCACCGTCTCGTCGCCGGAGCCGGCCGATAGGTTGTCGACGAAGAAGTAGGCGGCGGTGACGATCGCCGTGATCGAGAGCGAGGCGCCGAACACGTAGGCGAGCGAGTTGCGCCGCCAGTTCTCGCTCGTGGCGAGGAAGATCGCGCTCAGGATCTGCGGCCCCGCGATCATCACGAAGCACATCGGCAGGACCTTGGCGACGTTCACGCGGTGACTCTACTCGTAGGCGAGCGCCTCGAGCACGTCCAGACGCGACGCGCGGCGGGCCGGGCCGATCGCGGCGAGGACGCCGGCGATCGCGGCCAGCACCAACAGTCCGATCAGCTGCCCGATCGGGATCGAGAGGGTGAAGCCCTCGTCGGCGAGCGGGCGGCTGACGAGGACCGCGAACATGACGCCGAGCGCGAGCCCGAGCACGCCTCCGATCAGCGCGGTGATGACCGCCTCGTAACGGACCGCGCGCCGGATCTGGCGCCTCGAGGTGCCGACCGCGCGCAGCAGGCCGAGCTCCCGGGTGCGCTCGTGGATCGTCAGCGCCAGTGTGTTGACGATCCCGAACAGCGAGACGACGACCGAGAGCAGCAGCAGCACGTAGATGATCCCGAGCAGTTGGTCGAGCTGCTCCGAGATCGAGTCCTTGAGCTCCTCCTGGTTCTGGACCTGGACCGTCGGGAAGCGCTGATCGAGGGCAGCCTCGATCGCCGACCGGACCGCGGCGACGTCGGCTCCGGGGTCGAGGTTGATGAAGACGTTGGTCGCGGAGTTGGACTCGCCGAACGCGTCCGCGTTCGCGTCGGAGGCGGCGTAGTCGCCGATGAAGTCGCTGTTGTCGGTAAACGTGCCGACGACCGTCAGCCGCACGGGGTCGCCGCTGACGGTCTGCGCCGTGAAGCTGGACCCGACCTCGAGCTGATTGTCGTCGGCGAACTGCTCGTCGATCACCGCCTCGTCCGCGGCGAGGTTGCTGAGCAGCTCGTCCGAGCCCTCCTCCCAGTCGAGCCGCAGTACCTGGGCCGCGGTCGCCGGGTCGATCAGGGTCAGCGTTCCCTGCTCGCCATCGACCTCGTCCTCGGTGAACCGAAGCGCGGAAGCGGTCTCGACCCCGTCGATCGCCGCGACCTCGTCGCGAATCGCGATCGGGATGTCGGAGAAGCCGTCGTCGTTGGAGATCGTCAGATCGCCGATCAGCGTCTTGTCGATCGCATCGTCGATCGATCCCTTGATCCCGGCCGCGAACACGGCCACGAACGAGACCAGGGCGAGCCCGACCATCAACGCCGCCGCGGTCGAGGCCGTGCGGCCCGGGTTGCGGACCGAGTTCTCGCGCGCGAGCGTCCCGGGAACACCGCCGAAGCGCTCGAGCGGCGCGCCGACGACCGACGCCACCGGAGTCACCAGCAGCGGGCTGAGCAGGGCGACGCCGATGAAGACGGCGACGGCGCCGGCGCCGACCCAGGCTTCGCCCGGCGTCAGCGCGCCGAAGATGCCGAGCGCCATCCCCGCCGCGCCGAGCCCGGCGAGCACGACGCCCGCAGCGGTGCGCCGCCGGCGCTCGACCGTCGTCGCCGGAGCGACGCCGTCACGCAGCCCGGCGACGGGCGGTACCTTGGTCGCCCGCACCGCGGGGGCGAGGCCGGAGACCACCGCGATCACGGTCCCGAGCAGGAGCCCGATGATCACCGTGCGCGGTTCGATCACGGTCCCGGTCGCGGGCAGGTCGAGGCCGAGCGCCGAGAACAGGTCGCTGATCAGCTTCGCGAAGCCGATCCCGGCGGCGACGCCGACGGCGGCGGCGCCGAGGCCGATCACCGCCGCCTCGAGCACGACGCTGGAGAGGATCTGGCGGCGCGAGGCGCCGAGCGTGCGCAGCATCGCGAACTCTCGCGTGCGCTGAGCAACCGTGATCGAGAAGGTGTTGAAGATCAGGAAGGCGCCGACGAACAGGGCGATCCCCGCGAAGATCAGCAGCGCCGTCTTGATGAAGCCGGTGAACTCGCCGATCTCGTCGCGTTGGGACTCCACGTTCTGGGCGCCGGTCTCGACGTCGAGGTCGGCCGGCAGCGCCGCCGTCAGCGCGGCCGCCAACCGGTCGGGCGAAACGCCCTCGTCGGCGGCGACGGAGATCTGGTCGAACTCACCTTCCTTTCCGGTCAGGCGCTGGGCCTCCGGCAGGATGAGGACGGTGATCGTCGCGCCGCCGAACGAATCGACGTCGCCGAGCGTCGCGATCCCGTTGAGCGTGTACTCGCCGGTGCCGGCGCGGCCGGCGATCGTGACCGTGTCCCCGACCTCGAACCCCTCGTCCTCGGCCGACGCCTTGTCGATCACGACCTGATCCGCGCTCGTCGGTGGGCCGCCCTCGACGTAGGTGAGCGGGTCGAAGCGGTCGCTATAGGGGACGCTGACCGAGAACCCGAGCCCGGGCGCCCCGTTGCCGCCGCGGGGATCGCCGTCGGCGCCGATGATCGACACCTGTTGGTCGCCGATCGAGCCCTCGGCCGCGGCGACGCCGTCGACCGACTCGACCCGCTTCAGGACCGAGGCCGGAAACGCGGGCGCCACGTCCTCGAAGGTGTCGATGTTCTCCTTCGACGTCACTACCGCGTCGACGCCCTCGTTCGACTGGGTGAAGATGCGCTCGAACGAGCGGTCGATGGTGTCGGTGAGCACGTACGTGCCGGCGACCATCATCACCCCGAGCACGATCGCCAGCGAGGTGAGGACCGTGCGCAGCTTGCGCTCCCAGAGGTTGCGAACCGCGATCGCGCCCATCAGTGCCCCTCGCTCAGCCGATCTGCTTCATCAGGTCGAGCAGCTGCTCCGGGCTCTCGCACGGTCCGTCATGGACGATGCGCCCGTCGACCAGGACGAGCACCCGGTCGGCGACTGCGGCCGCGGCGGCGTCGTGGGTGACCATGACCACGGTCTGGCCGAGCTCGTCGACGGCCGTGCGCAGGAGCGCCAGCACCTCCTCGCTGGAATGTGAGTCGAGGTTGCCGGTCGGCTCGTCGGCGAACACCACCGCCGGCTCGCTCATCAGGGCGCGGGCGATCGCCACCCGCTGCTGCTGGCCACCGGAGAGCTCGGCGGGGCGGTGGTCGAGTCGATCGGCAAGGCCGACCGCGTCGATCAGGCGGTCGAACCGGCCATCGTCGGGATCCCGCCCGGCGAGCCTCAGCGGTAGGAGGATGTTCTCCCGCGCGTCCAGAACCGGCAGCAGGTTGAAGAACTGAAAGACGAAGCCGACGTTGTCGCGGCGCAGCTCGGTGAGCTCGCCGTCGTCGAGGCCCGCGAGGTCGACGCCGTCGATCACGACCGTGCCCGAGGTCGGCCGGTCGAGGCCGGCGAGGATGTGCATCAGCGTCGACTTGCCGGACCCCGAGGGGCCCATGATCGCGGTCAGCGCGCGGGTCGGGAACTCGACCGAAACGCCGTCGAGGGCGGTGACCGCCGCCTCGCCCTCGCCGAACACGCGGCGCACGTCGGTGGCGCTGACGATCGTCCTGCTCTCTGTTTGCGCGGCGGGCTGGCTCAACGTCGTTCCTTTCGAATCGGGTGCGGCGGCAACCCACGGGGCGACCGGCCGCGGTTCAATCGGGGAGCACCCGAGGGGAACCCTGGCGCTTCCCTCTCAGGGACACCGTGCTCACGGCACGGTAGCGCCGAGCCTCAGTTCGGCGGGCTGAGCACCGTCGGGGGCACGTCCGCGATCCCGACCGCTCGATACAGGGTCGCGCTCGGCTTGGCCACGAGCCAGCGCCCGTCGTCGCCGACGAGGTAGACGACGTCGTCCTCGACCGAGGGCTCGTCGCGGTCGGCGAACTCACTCACCACGGTGGCAACCACCTTCGCCTCGTCAGCGCCGGCACCCAGATCGATCACCCGCACCCGGGTGACCTTCGCTCCGTCCCAGACCGGCAGCCCGCGAGGGTCCCGGTAGCCGATCGAGGCGTCCATCGAGGCCGCGCAGCTCCCGCGCGCCTCCGGCAGCGGCAGTTCGGCGAGCGCGCCGGGCGCCAGCAGGGCGCACACCCGGTCGCCGTCGCGCGAGTCCAGCGCGTCGACGTAGGCGCGGACCGTGCGCGCCGCGGCCAGCTCGCGCGCGGTCAGCCGCGGATCCTCGGTCGCCGTCTCGGCGGCCCCCTCGGGCGCGGCCGAGGCGGGCGGGTCGGCGCCTGGGTCCCGGCCGCCTCCGCCGGCCGGACCCGTCGTCTGCTCGGTCGCGGGGGCCGTCGTGGTGGTCGTCGGCGCCGCGGCGATCTCCGGCTCCTCCTTCTCGCCGCAGCCGCTCAGCGCGACGGCCGCCAGTCCCGCGCCGAGGAGTGCTCGAGTGGTTGCGATCGGGTTCATCGATCCTGCATTTTCCGTCGTTCGGGGGCGTGGAGAGCGTCCGCCCGCTCCCATACGTTGCCACCCAGTGACCTCCGCCGGCGCTAACCTCGCGCACGTGAGCCACCTGAGGCCGGTTCCCGACCCGAAGCCTCCGGCGCGCACCGAGGGGCAGGCCACCACGCGGGAGCTCGAGCGGTGGGCGACCCTGCTGCGCTCCGAGTGCGTGCGGATGCTCGCGGTCGCCAAGTCGGGGCACCTCGACTCCTCGCTCTCGGCCGCCGATATCGTCGCCGCGCTCTACTACCGGGTCCTGCGCCACGACGCCGAGCGCCCCGATTGGCCAGAGCGCGACCGCTTCGTGCTCTGCAAGGGCCATGCCGCCCCGATCCAGTACGCGGCGCTGGCCCACCACGGCTACTTCCCGCTCGAGGACCTGATGGGGCTGCGCCAGATCGGCGCCCAGCTCCAGGGCCACCCGGACATGAACCGGACGCCGGGGGTAGAGGTCTCGACCGGCTCGCTCGGCCAGGGGCTGTCGATGTGCGTCGGGATCGCGCTCGGCCTGCGCCTCGACGGCCTGGACCGCACCGCGCAGGTCTTCGGGGTGCTCTCGGACGGCGACTGCCAGGAGGGCCAGACCTGGGAGGCGGCGACGGCGGCGCCCCACTTCGGGGTCACCAACCTGACCGCGGTCGTCGACTACAACCACCTGCAGACCGACGGCACCACCGAGGAGGTCATGGACACCGCCGACGTGCGCGCCAAGTTCGAGGCCTTCGGCTGGGACGCGGTCGAGATCGACGGCCACGACATGGGCGCGCTGGTCGAGTCGCTGGAGCGCAGCCGCACGCTCGACCGCCCTGCGGCCATCGTCTGCCAGACGAAGAAGGGCAAGGGCGTCTCGGCGATGGAGGGCCGCTTCGGCTTCCACGGCAAGGCAGCAGTGAGCCCGGAGTTCGCCGCCGACGCGCTGGAGGAGCTCCAGGCCCGGCTGGAGGCGCAGACCAAGGCGCTGCACGCCGCCGAGAACGCCGAGGAGTAGCCCGTGCCGATGGAAGGTAAGACCGAGCCGACCCCGACCCGGGCCGCCTACGGCGAGGCCCTGGTCGAGCTCGGCGAGGCCCACGAGGAGGTCGTCGCGCTCGACGCCGACCTCGCGGTCTCGACCCAGTCCTACAAGTTCGGCGAGCGGTTCCCGGAGCGGTTCTTCAACTGCGGCGCCGCGGAGGCCAACATGATGTCGATGGCCTGCGGGCTCGCGGCCACCGGCAAGGTCCCGTACGCCTCGACGTTCGCGATCTTCGCCGCGGGGCGCGCCTACGACCAGGTCCGCCTCGGGATCGCCCACAACGAGCTCAAGGTCAGGATCGGCGCCTCCCACGGCGGCGTCTCGCTGGGCGAGGACGGCGCCTCGCACCAGATGATCGAGGACATCGCCCTGATGCGGGCGATGCCGCGGATGCAGGTCGTCGTCCCGGCCGACTACAACCAGGCCTACCGCGCGGTGATCGACAGCTACGAGGCCAACGACGCGCCGATGTACATGCGCCTCGGCCGCCCCGCCACGCCGGCTGTCTACGACCAGATCCCCGAGTCGCTCGGCAACGGGGTCGACGTGATCCGCCAGGGCAAGGACATCTCCCTGATCGCGACCGGCCACATGGTCTGGCGGGCGATCGAGGCCGCCGAGCGGCTCGAGTCCGAGGACGGGGTGGAGGCCGAGGTGGTCAACGTCTCGATCATCAAGCCGCTCGCTTCGGCGCCGATCCTCGAGTCGCTGTCGAAGACCGGCGTCGCGGTCACGGCCGAGGAGCACCGGGTCGCCGGCGGGCTCGCCGACGCGGTCCGGACGGTCGCCGCCGAGCAGCACCCGGTGCCGATCTTCGCCGTCGGCATGGGCGACGAGTTCGGCCTCTCGGGCACCGGCGAGGCGTGCATGGAGCACTTCGGGCTCACCGCCCGCGGGATCGGCGACCGCGCCCGGGAGGCGCTGCTGCTCAAGCCGATCGTCTCACGTGCGCCGCTCTTCGGGCCCGAGTGGACCTGACCTCGCCGGGCTCCTCCTCTCGAGCCACTGCGGCCGGGTCGACGCGCTGTGTCAGTCCCAGCGCGCCTGGGCGTCCCAGCGTGCGGTCAGCTGATAGATGATCGTCACGTCCAGGACGATGATCAGGAACGACCACAACGGCGCCGCCGGGAACCAGACGATTTGAAGGATCGCGTTGACGGCGACGAGGATGACCCCGAGCCATCGAGCCGCGGTGTTGCCGACCAGCAGCCCGAGCCCCGTGACCGCGATGGTCGAGCCGAGGATCAGGTGGACCCAGCCCCAGGTCGTGATGTCGGCCACGATCGCCCCGTGGCCGCCGACCACGACGATGTCGTCATTGAGGATCCCGCCGAGCCCCCACAGCGCGTCGAGCGACCCGACGATGAACATCACCACACCGGCGAAGGCCGCCCATCCCGAGTCGGTCGTGCGGGTGGAACTGCGTGACTCCATTGTTGCCTCTTTTCGTGTTCTGCCCGCGGCTGCGACGTGGCGCCCGCGCGGTCGTCGGCGTGCATCTTCGCCATAGTGGGCGACAAACCTCTTGATTTGCGTTGGAAAGCCCAACGCCGTCGGGGCGCGCGGTAGGATCGCGGCGTCACACAATCGCCTCAAGGGGGCACAGATGCTGATCGCCGGCCGACTACCCGTTCCTGGACGTCCTCTGGACGATGATCGTGTTCTTCGCCTGGGTGGCGTGGATCTGGATCGCGATCACGTGCTTCATCGACATCTTCCGCCGCCACGACATCGGCGGCTGGCACAAGGCCGCCTGGGTCGTGTTCATCATCGTGATCCCGTTCCTCGGCGTGCTCGTCTATCTGATCGCCCAGCACGACGGGATGCGCGACCGCTCACTCGAGCAGGCCAAGACCCAGCAGGCGGCGATGGACCAGTACGTTCGTGACACCGCCGGCGGCTCGGCGGCCGAGATCGCGAAGGCCAAGGAGCTGCTCGACGCCGGCACGATCAGCCAGGCCGAGTTCGACGCGATCAAGGCGAAGGCGCTTTCCGCCTAGCGAACGGCCCGAGAGGGGCCTGGCTCGCCGAAAACGACACCTAGCGACCGCGTCGAGCATAAAGAGCCGAACCGCTATGCCGGAGCCGTCTGGGCACCGGGCTGGGGCCCCGGCGCCTGCTCCTCGGCGCCGCCGAGGCGCTCGCTCGGCAGGTTGCGGGTGCCCGCGAACGACGCCACCACGATCAGGCCGGCGACCAGCAGCGCCGTCTTCAGCGCCTGTAGCTGGGCGTCGGAGTAGGCGGCGACGAGCGCCTCGAGCTCGGCGCCCTCGAGCCCGGCCTCCGTGCCCGCCGCCTCGACCTGATCGGCGGAAACGAAGCTCACCTGGCCCGCGACCCGGATCCCGACCTCGGCGCTGGCGGCGTCCGAGACCTCGGGGCTGTCGGAGACGTTCTTGGTGAACGCGCCGATCAGCCCGGTGATCAGCACCGCCCCGATCAGCGCCGTACCCAGCGCAGCGCCGAGCTGCTGCGAGGTGTACTGCAGGCCGCCGGCCTCGCTGCGGTCCCGATCGCCGACCTGCGACTGGACGACGTTGCCGAGCTGAGACGCCATCAGCCCGAAGCCGACCCCGAGCACCCCCATGGCGACGGCGAAAGCGGTGTCGTCGATCTGCGGGTCGATCGTGCTCAGGAGCATGACCACCGCGACGAGCAGGAGGCCGAGGCCGCCGCGGACGATCGCCCGCGGGCTCCAGCGCGACGCCAGCCGTGCGCCGACCGCGGCCGTGATCAGCATCGCGATCGAGACCGGGAGCATCCGCAGGCCGGTCTCGAACGCGTCGAAGCCCTGGACGATCTGCAGGTAGAGCGGGATCGTGAAGAAGATCCCCATCAGGATCAGGTTCTGGGCGCAGAACATCGCCAGGCCGCCGCGCAGGGCGGGGCCGTCCAATAGTCGAAAATGCACCAGGGGCGCGAGCTTGGCGGTCTCGCGGCGACGCTCCCAGGCGCGAAACGCGAACAGCAGCCCGCCGCCGGCGGCGATCACGAACGGGACGAGCGAGAACCCGAACGGCTCGACCGGGGAGTTGCGCGGCTCCAGCCAGCCCCAGTTGCTGGCCTGGAGGACGCCGAATACGATCAGCCCGAGCCCGAGCGCCGAGAGCACCGAGCCGACCCAGTCGAGGCCGCCGGGGCGGTCGCCCGCTTGGGGCTCTTGCAGCAGGCGCGTCGCGAGCAGGATCGCGATTACCAGCACCACCTCGCCGACGAAGACCACCCGCCAGGAGGCGTACGTGGTCAGCCAGCCGCCGAGGATCGGGCCGACAGCGATCCCGGCGCCGGCGACCCCGCCGAGGACGCCGTAGGCGGTCGCTCGCGCGCGACCCTCGAAGTTACCCGCGGTCAGCGCCACCAGGGCCGGGAGGACCATCGCCGCGCCGATCCCCTCGAGCACCGACCAGCCGAGCGCCAGGCTCGACACGCTCCAGGAAGCCGCCGTGAGCGCGGAGCCGAAGCCGTAGATGACGAGGCCGATCGTGAACACGCGCCGCCGGCCCCAGAGGTCGCCGAGCTTGCCGCCGGTGATCATCAGCGCCGCCATCACCAGCGAGTAGAGCGTGATCACCGCCTGGATCGTGGTCACGCTGGTGTCGAAATCGGCGACCAGTTGTGAGATCGAGACGTTCATCACCGACTGGTCCAGGACCATCAAGAACTGGGCCGCCGAGAGGACGATCAGCACCGACCACTTGCGCATCCGGGCCAAGTCTCACAGACCAGACGGACCACCGGAAACCAGCCCCGCCCAGGAGCGCCACGGGAGGGCTGATCCCGAACGCGACGAAGAACCCCGAATGGAGCAGCCTCCAGGCAAGACTGGCCTGGCCCGCTACGTCGACCGGCGGGTGGAGCGAACGGGACTTCGGCCGCGGCTCGCCGCGTCGATCATCGCGGTCTGCTGGCTAACCGCGATCGTGGTCTTCGGGATCGTCGAGCACCTGGTCAATCCGGAGGCCTTCGACACCGTCTGGCTCGGGATGTGGTGGGCGACGCAGACGGTGACCACCGTCGGCTACGGCGACGTGGTGCCCCACGACGCGGCCGGCCAGCTGATCGCAACCGTGCTGATGGTCGGAGGACTGTCGCTGCTCGCTGTGATCACAGGCGTGATCACGAGCGCCTTCGTCGCCCGCGCGCAGGCCGAGCGCCGGGCGGACCCCGACGATCCGGTCATGCGTCAACTCGTCCGCATGTCCGCCGAGCTCGAGGCGTTGAGGAAGGAGCTCGCCGGGCTCAGCCAGGGGCCGCCGGACCCCTGACCGCGGCGATTCACCGGTCAGTCGCCGGGCGCCTCGGACTCGTACTCGAGCTCGCCGCGCTGGGTGAGCGTGTAGAGCAGGCCGATCGCCGGCAACACCAGCACGGCGGCGGCGCCGAAGACGATGATCACCATCGTCAGCGTGTCGGAGGTGGCCGCGCCCGCCTCGATCGTCAGGTCGGTCGGCAGCAGATAGGGATACTGCGCCACGCCCCAGCCCCAGATGATCGCCACCACGGCGGCGACGGCGAGCGGACGGACGCCGCGGCGCGGCACCACGGCGGATCAGCACCAACGCGCCCAGCCCGGCGACCGCCGACGCGATCACCAGCGGCAGCCCTTCGCCGACGAGGCCGTCGTAGACGTAGCGGGCGTCCTCGCGGAGGACGAGGATCCCGGCGAGCGCGATCGCGCCCGTGACGACCGCCGCGCCGAGGGCGCGCGCGCTGAAGTAGCGCACCAGGTCCTCGTCGCCGGCCCGCCGAGCGTCGCTGATCAGGAAGACCGCCGCGAGGTAGGCGCCGGTGGCGACGAACAGGACCCCGACGAGCAGCGAGACGGGGTTGAGCCAGCTCGACCACGGATCGCCCTCGGCGTTGCCGAGCGGCACCCGGCCGGAGGCGATCGCGCCGACCACGGTGCCCATGAAGAACGGCGTGATCACCGACGAGGCCGCGAATAGGTGCTCGGCGGGGCTGCGCCCGGACGGCCGCTTCGCGACCTCGTGGAAGGCGAACCCCGCGCCGCGCAGGACGATCCCGAACGCCGCCAGGCAGAGCGGGATGAACAGCGTCGACATCACCGCCTCGAAGGCGACCGAGAACGCGGTCCAGAGGACGACGAGGATGAAGATCAGCCAGACGTGGTTGGCCTCCCACACGGGCCCGATCGCCCAGTCGATCAGCCGCCGCGCCCGGTCGGCGCGCTCTCCGCGGCCGCCGGCGAGCGACCAGAAGCCGGCGCCGAAGTCGGCGCCGCCGAAGACGGCGTAGAGCGTGGCGCCGATCCAGAGGATCGCCGCCGCGGCGTCGGCCTTGCTCATTCGGCACCTCCGGTCGCCGCCGGCGGGCGGCTGGCGGCCCGCGGGTCGTACGGGGTGTCGACCGCGTCGATCCCTCCTCGCGCCAGCGCCGCGCCATCCGGCGCAGCACGATGACGTCGCGGCCCCGAGCACGGCGTAGAGCGACGAGCACGATCGAGAACGTGAGCCAGACGCCGCTCGCGCCGGTGATCGCCTCCTCGGTGCGCATGATCCCCTGGACGATCCACGGCTGGCGCCCGACCTCGGTCACGATCCAGCCCGCCTCCATGGCGATGATCGCGAGCACGCCCGAGACGGCGACGATGCGCAGGAACCACACGGTCTGGGGGAAGTCGCGTTTTCGCCACCAGGAGATCCCGAGCCAGATCCCGAGGAGGATCATCCCGGTGCCGATCCCGACCATCGCGTCGAAGGACAGGTGTAGGAGCGTGTTCGCCGGCGGGCGCTCGTCGGCGGGCACCGAGTCGAGCCCGATCACCTCGGTGTCGGTGCTGAAGCCGACCAGGAACGAGTCGAGCCCCGGGATCCCGATGCCGCACTTGACCCCGTCGTCGGTGCAGATGCCCGCCGATGTACTCGGTCACATCGCGTGCGGTCTGCTCGACGCACTCCATCGCCGCGAACTTGATCGGCTGGTGCTCGGCGATCTCGCGCGCGGCGGTGTCGCCGACGAAGAACTGGATCGGCGCCAGGATCGCAGGCGACGGTGAGCGGGATCAGCAGCCCGAGGCGGTGGTGGCGGTCGCGGCGCCCGCGCAGCATCCCGACCGCGTACACCGAGGCGACCAGGAAGGCGGTGACCAGGTACGCCGCGAGGATCATGTGCGGGACCTCGTAGCGGACCGGCCGGGTTGAACATCACCTTCAGCGGATCGATGTCGGTGACGTTGCCCGCCGCGTCCATGGTGAAGCCCTGCGGCTGGTTCATCCACGAGTTCACCGCGACCACCGAGAAGGCGCCGCCGATCCCGCAGATCACGATCGGGACCCCGGACCAGAAGTGCGCCCAGCCGCTGAGCCGGTTCCAGCCGAAGATGTAGATCGCGATGAAGATCGCCTCGAGGAAGAAGAAGATCCCCTCGATCGCGAACAGGATCCCGAACACGTCGCCGAAGCGCCCGGTGAACGCCGGCCACAGCAGGCCGAACTCGAACGAGAGCACGGTGCCGGTGACGGCGCCGACCGCGAAGGTCACGGCGGCGACCTTCGACCAGCGCTTGGCGAGCTCGAGCGCGACCGGGTCGTCGCGCTTGAGGCCGATGTAGTTGGCGATCAGCATCAGCGCCGGGAAGGCGACGCCGAGGCAGGCGAGGATGATGTGGAAGCCGAGCGTGAACGCCATCTGGCTCCGCGCCGGCAGCAGCTCGGAGGACGCGGCGAGGGTGGTGAGGAGCCGACAGCAAGCGGACCGAACGCTATCGCGGGCACCATCGGGTTCGCGGGCCCCGGGCGGGCTATGGTAAGCCGGGTGAACGAGCCCTCCGGGCAGCCGGGGACGGGCGAGGTCAGCGATCTGATCGGGGCCGAGCTCACAGCAGAGCCCCCGCGATCAGCGGTCCGAGCGAGGAGATCGCAGCCCCGAGGCCCGACCAGAGCGCGATCGACTTCGTCCGCGCGGGCCCCGACCACAGCGCGGTGATCAACGCCAGGGTCGTCGGGAACGCCATGCCCGCGGATAGCCCGCCGAGGAGCCGAGCGGCGAACAGGACCTCGATCGACGGGGCGAAGGCAGCGAGCAGGCAGGCCGGGATCGAGAGGCCGACCCCGAGCAGCAGCAGCAGTTTGCGCCCGTAGCGATCGCCGACCGCGCCAGGTAGAGCACCGAGGCAGCGAGGCCGAGCGAGTAGCCCACGGCCACCAGGTTGAGCGCCGTCTGACCGGCGTCGAAGGCCTTGCCGATATCCGGAAGGGCGACGTTGGCGACCGCGAGGTTGAGGTTGGCGACCGCGGCCACCAGGATCAGGGCCGTGAGGACCACGGCCTGACGATCGGGCGCGGTGGAGCGCTCCTCTGCGGCCTGCCGACTGGGGAGTCTCCTCGGGGCTGACCATGCCCTCCCGCTCAGCCGTCCGTGTCGGCAAGACTCGATCGAGAAGCTCGCTTCGTAGCTGTGGCCTGGCTCGAGCAGCGACAGGTCGGCGCCGCTCACCAGGGCGTTTGTGGGTGCGGTCATCGCCTCGTACGCGATCACGTCGTCGTCGCTCGGGGCGTAGACCTGGGCGAATCGGTATCCGCCGGCCAAGCCGGAGCTCGATCCGCCGTCCACCGCCGGCGAGCACGAATGGCGCCCCCGCCTCGGGGGCGCGAGTAGGCGTCGTCGAAGGTCCTCGAGCCGAGCCGCCCGCCCTCAACCTCGACCGGAGTGCGTTCGCCGGTCGGGAGCATGCGGCGATCGAGCACCAACCGCTCGCGCGACCGGGATCTCGATCTCCCAGTCGGCTCGGCTGCAATCGGGCAGGCGCAGGTAGGTGTGGTAGCCGAAGGAGATCGGCACGGGCCCATCGTCCGGGGCGAGGATCGTCGTCGTCACCGTCAGCTCGGCGGTGCGCAGCGCGGCTCTCAAGAGCACCTGGTGGGGGAACGGGAACGCGCGAAGGAGCTCGTCATCGCCGGCGAAATCGAACCGGGCGAGGAGCACGCCACCGGCGTCGGTGCCGACGTGGTCTTCCACCGACCAGCCGTCGGCAGCGGCGAGCAGTCCGTGGATCGGGAGGCCATTGGAGTCGCGCGCCGGTGGCGGCGAGTCCGACTCGAGGTCGAGCTCGCGGCCCGCGACTCGGAAGCGGGTATCGGCGACGCGGTTCGCCCAGGGGTGAAGCAGCGGGATGCCCATCGTCGAGTGCTCGGCGACGTAGGTCCCAGGCCGCCGCGCTGGCCGAGCAGCTCCTGGCCGCGATGCCGCAGCGAGCAGCCGACCATGCCGGCGCTCGGGAACGAACGCCGCCTCGATCCGCCCGATCGCCTCCGAGGAGAGCGTCAGCGCCTCAGGCCGTCGATGGACCGCACGCCGATCACCGTGCTCAAGCGGGTTTTGGGCCCGCCAGCTGGCCCTCGTACGGCCCGCGACCGGTCATGCAGGCGGCGCCGCATCGGGCCCCCAGCCCGGCCGCCGCAACCGGCTCGCAGGCCCGCGGCGAGCCCGTAGGTGAGCCCCGCCGGCGAACGAGTCACCGGCGCCGTAGGCGTCGACGGGCGGGCCCGGGAGCGGGCGGCGGCCCAGCGGCTGAGCCGCCGGCGGGCGCGGTCAGCGAGCCGCCGCTGCTCACCCTCCGACCGGGCGACGAGCAGCGGCTCCGGCTCAAGGTCCCCGGGCGCGTAGCGCTCGCCGGCGTCCTCGCGCTCGCGACGAGCAGCATCGAGCTGCACCCCCGAGCCGCGCAGCCCGCCTTCGCGCGCACGGTACGCCACCAGCCGGCGGGCCGCGGCGCGCGGCTCGGACCGCCGCTGGATCGCCGGCGGTCAGGTAGACGCCGTCGGCGCCGTCGAGCTCGTCCCATGGAAGCGGATCGTCGCCGCGCGGCCCGATCCGGTCGCCGATCACCGTGATCGTGCGCTCGGCGTGCGCGTCGGTGTGTACGAACGCGCGCCGCTGCGGCGCCGGCGCGCCAGCCGACCTCGACGCGAACCCCGAGCCGCTCCAGGCGAGCGTTTCGCCCGCCGGCCGAGCTCGTCGTCGCCGAGCGCGGTCAGGAACAGGCACTCGCCCGCGAGTCGGGCGAGCTGGACCGCGGCGACTGCGCCGCCGCCGCCCACCTCCTCCCACGCACTCCTCCGCGTGGACGATCTCGCCGGCCGCGGAACGTCGTTCGACGCGCGCAAACTCGGACCCATTCGACATGCCCGACCACGGCGACGCGCATCGCGCGGGCTCCGTCACGGGGCGCTGAACGAACTAGCCACGAAGACCTCGAGACCGATGGCGCTCATCGCCCGTCGGATCCCGGCAGCGGGCCGCGACCGCCTCGCCGCGAAGCTTCAGGTGGTCAAGGTGGACTCGACGCCCCGGCGAGGCGCGGCTCCGTAGAGCTTCCGTCGACCCCCGACGAAGTTGAGCACCTGCGGCTGAAAGGCCGTCGCCGTCTTCGGCGTCGTACCAGGTGTCCGGCGAGATGTAGCGATTGTCGATGAACACGTCCTGCGGCCTGCCAGTTCTGCGGCTCGCGCGGCAGCCAATCGCCGCGCTCGAGCAGCAGGATCCGCTTGCCCGACGGCGCGAGGCGGTGGACGAGCGTGCCGCCGCCGGCGCCGCTGCCGATCACGATCACGTCGTACGTCGCTCATCCGCGATACTCCTCCAGCCGCTCGGCGAGGATGATCCGCGCCGCGGCCTCGATCAGCGCGAGGTGCGAGAAGGCCTGGGGGAAGTTGCCCAGGTGCCGGCCGGTGCCGGTGTCGAACTCCTCGGCGTAGAGCCCGAGCGGCGAGGCGACGCTCAGCAGCCGCTCCATCAGGTCGCGGGCGCGCTGCTCGCTCGCCGACGATCGCCAGCGCCGAGACGAGCCAGAACGAGCAGATCAGGAAGCTGCCCTCCTTGCCGGACAGGCCGTCGTCGGTCTCGTCGGTGCGGTAGCGCAGGACGAAGCCGTCCTCGGTCAGCTCGTCGGCGATCGCCTCGACCGACTTGCGCAGCGTCTCGTCGTCGCGCGGGCAGGAAGCCGAACATGCGCCGCCAGCAGCGTGGAGGCGTCGAGCGCGTCGGTGTCGTAGTGCTGGCGCAGGACGCCGTCGCGCACGCCGTGCTCGAGGATGTCGGCGTGGATCTCGTCGGCGGTGGCGCGCCAGGGTCTCCTCCAGCTCGGAGTCGCCGCGCGATCGCGGCCGAGCTTCGACGCCCGGTCGAGCGCCACCCAGCACATCAGCTTCGAGGAGACGTAGTGCTGCGGGGCTGCCGCGCGCCTCCCAGATGCCCTGGTCGGGGTCGCGCCAGACCTTGGTCGCGCACTCCGCCTGCGACTGGACGATCGGCCACAGCCGCCGCGGCAGCCGCTGGCTGCGCCGCGTGTGCAGCAGGATCGAGTCGAGCACCGCGCCGAAGACGTCGTTCTGGCGCTGGTCGAAGGCGCCGTTGCCGACCCGCACCGGGCTCGCCCCGGCGTAACCCGAGAGGTCGTCGCGGGTCGACTCGGTCAGGTCGCGGCGGCCGTCGATCCCGTACATGATCTGCAGCGCCCCGTCGTCGTTGGGCTCGAGGTCGGCGACGAACTGCATGAACTCGTCCGCCTCCCAGTCGAGGTTGAGGAAGTGCAGCGCCTGCAGGGTGAAGGTCGAGTCGCGCATCCAGGTGTAGCGGTAGTCCCAGTTGCGCTCGCCGCCGGGCGTCTCGGGCAACGAGGTCGTGAGCGCGGCCACGGTCGCGCCGGTGGGCATGTAGGTGAGGCCCTTGATCGCCAGCGCGGAGCGCTGGATCGGCTCGCGCCAGCGGTGGTCGGGCATCCGCGCGCGGCCGAGCCAGCCGCGCCAGAACGCGTCGTGGCGGCCAGCGCGCGTTCGCCTCGTCGATGTCCTCGGGCGACGGCCAGATCCTCGGCCCACGAGAGCGAGCAGAAGACCTGCTCTCCCTGCTGGAGCACGTGCCGCGCCGCGGACCCAGTCGCCCTCGATGCCGAGCGGCATGTCGGTCTGCAGCCTGCATCGTGACGCCCGCCCCGGTCGCGTCGGCGGTGTGCCGGTCGTCGCCGACCAGCGTCCACTCGGCCGGGCGCGGCCGTAGTCGAAGTCGGGCTCGCAGATCAGCTCGAGCTCGACGCTCGCCGTCGAGGCACAGCACCGTGCGGACGAGCAGGTGGTCGCCGTCCTCGTCGGCCGGCGGCCGGGTGTGCGGCGTGACTCGTCCTCGCCCGTGGCGCGGGCCCATGGTCAGCGCGTCGCGGATCAGCACCCAGCCGGTCGGCGTGTTCCAGGTGGTGCGCAGGATGTTCGTGCCCGGCTCGTAGATTCGCGCGGTCGGCACGTTGATCCCGAACGGCGCCGAAGCGGAAGCGGCCGGCCTGGCGGTCGAGCAGGGTGCCGAAGATGCTCGGCGAGTCGAACCGCGGCACGCAGAGCCAGTCGATCGCGCCGTCCGGCGCGACCAGCGCGCCGGTGTGGCAGTTGGACAGGAAGGCGTAGTCGGCGATCGGCGGGAACGGCGACGGCGCCGCCGCGCTCTGGGGCATGGTCGGCCGTCGCGTCATGGCGCGACCCACGGGCCGTGCCAGCCGCCGTACTCGGCGACCAGTTGTCGGCGGCCGTCCGGGCCCCAGGAGCCCGGGCTTGTAGCGGGTGGACCTCCGGCGGCTTGTCGAGCAGCGGCTGCATGATCCGCCAGGTCTGCTCGATGTTGTCCTGGCGCGTGAAGCGCGTGCTGTCGCCGATGCATCGCGGCATGCAGCAGGACCTCATACGGCGTCGGCCCTCGCCGCCCTCCTCGGCGAACTCCATGTCGAGGTTGATCGGCTCCGGGCTCGCGGTCTCGCTCTTCTGGGCGTCGAGCAGCAACCGGATCCCGGTGCGACGGGTCGAGCTTCATCACGAGCTGATCGGGCTCCGGCGCGTGCTCCAGCGCAGCTGCGAAGCCCAAGCCGCGGCGGGTGCTCGAAGACCAGCCGCAGCTCGGTCTGGGTCACGGGGAGCAGCTTGCCTGTGCGGATGAAGAACGGGACCCCCTCCCAGCGCCAGTTGTCGATCTCGAAGCGAGCCGCGGCATAGGTCTCGGTGGTCGAGTCCTTGGCCACGCCGTCGATCTTGCGGTAGCCCTCGTACTGCCCGCGCACATAGTGCGCCGGATCACCGGCGGGCATCGCCGCGAAGACGGCGAACATGGCGTCCTTCAGCGGTCGCCGGGTCACGGCCGGCCGGCGGCTCCATCGCCGCCGCCGCAACCACCTGCATCAGGTGGTTGACGACAACGTCCCGAAGCGCGCCGACCGGGTCGTAGAAGTGGCCGCGATCCGCGACCCCGAAGTCCTCGGCCATCGTGATCTGGACGCACGCGATGTGATTGCGATTCCAGACCGGCTCGAACATCGCGTTGGCGAAGCGCAGGTAGAGGATCTCGGCGAGCCCCATCTTGCCGAGGAAGTGGTCGATCCGGTAGAGCTGTGACTCGTCGATGTATTGATGTAGCTCCTCGGCGAGCTCACGCGCGGACTCGAGGTCGTTGCCAAACGGTTTCTCCACGACGATCGCGCGTCGGTCGTGAGCCTCGCCCCGGCGAGCCCCTTGACGACCATGCCGAACAGAGACGGCGGGATCTCGAGGTAGAAGACCGGGCTCTTGGCGTTCTTGATCTGTTTGGCGAGGCGCTTGTAGGTCCCCTCGTCGGCGAAGTCGCCCTGGACGTAGGAGAAGCGCGTCGACCAGCCGGTCGAAGATCTTGGGCTCGATCTTCTCGCCGGCAGCCTCGATCGCAGCGCGAGCGTGGTCGCGAAGGTCTTTGTCCGACCAGTCGTCGACCGCGACCCCGACGATCGGACAGTCGAGCAACCCGCGACGCTCGAGCCTGTACAGCGAGTGGAAGGTCATCACTTTGGCGAGGTCGCCCGTGATCCCGAAGATCACGAGTACGTCTGCAGGCGCCGCTGCGGCTCCGCCTAGCGTCCCTGCCCCTGGCTGTGGTCCGGATGTGGTGGCCATATGTGCCTCCTCCGCCGGGAGTGTTTCAGGAGCTCGGAGGGCGTGCTCCCCGGTGCGCCGGGCCGCTCGACCAACGCGCGTTGTGTACCACCTCGGTCGGTACGCCGAGGTTCGACTTGCTCGCCTAGGATCGAGGTCGCAGACGCTCGACGCAGCTTGACCCGAAAGGAAGCCCACATGTCCGACCGCCCAGTGTTCCTCTATGCCGCCATCTATGACGACATCGCCGATGCCGAGGCAGATTACGAGGCCGTGTTCGACCTCCATGCGATGGGGGCCATCGGAACCTTCGATTCCGCGGTGATCCGCAAGGAGGACGATGGCAAGGTCCGGGTGACGAAGACCGAGAAGCCGACCCAGCACGGCGCCTGGACCGGCGCCGGAGTCGGTGCCTTGGTCGGAATCCTGTTCCCGCCCGCGCTCCTCGGCAGCGCGATCGTCGGCGCCGGAGCCGGCGGCCTGATCGGCCACCTGTCGCGCGGGATCTCGCGAAGCGACCTCAAGGAGCTCGGCGACGAGCTCGAGGCGGGAAGCGCCGCCGTGATCGTGCTCGGCGAGTCGAAGATCGAGGAGCAGCTCGAGAAGGCGATCACGCGCGCCAACAAGCTGATCGAGAAGCAGATCGACGCCGACGCCGAGGAGCTCAGGCGCGCGATCGACGCGGCGGCCCGAGAGGACGCGAGCTAGGCTTCAAGCCTGCGGCACGACCTCAGGGCCAGGCTCGTCGGACAGGGACTCCTCCTCCGCCTGCGCGCGAGCGAGGTCCGCCGAGATCCGGATCACGGCCGAGGTCAGCGGCGCCGCCAGGATCAGCCCGACGGCGCCGAACAGCGCTCCGCCCGCGATCGTCACGATCAGCACCGCCAGGGGGTGGATGCCGAGTGCGGCGCCCATCGCGAACGGCTGCACGAGCTGCTGGAGGACGCTGTTGGCCAGCAGCTGGACGACGAGCATCCCTGCCGCGGCGTCGGTGCCGCCGCCGCCGAGCGCGAGCAGGACGGAGAACGCTCCCGCAGTCCACGCTCCCAGGTACGGGACGAAGCCGCCGAAGAAGGTGACGACGGCGATCGTGCCGACGAGGGGAACGTCGAGGATCAGGGCACCGGCCGTGACGACGAGCGCATTGAACCCGGCGACGATCGTCACCCCCAGGAAGTAGCCGCGCAGAGCGCCGAGCGTCCGGTGGCTGATGATGCGGGCCACCGGCTGCGGGACCCCAAGATGCCCCTCTGCCCAGCTGCGGATCTTCGGGCCGTCGGTGAGCAGGAAGAGGAGGCTGAGCGCCGTCATCGCGAGGAAGAAGACGAGTGAGGACAGGGTGTCGAGCGCGGAGCCCACCCCGTCGAGCAGTGCCGAGACTGAGTTGCTCACGCCCGAGTCGGCCGAGTTCTTGGCGTCGGACGCGTCGAGGGGTCGACGCCCACGTCGGTGAGCCAGCCGGCGATCGTGTCCTTCGCGTCGGCGAGGTGACCGCTGATCGAAGCCGTCTCGCTGGTGATGCCCGCGATCATAACCACGAAGTCGCCACCCCGACGGCGACCAGGCCGAGCAGCACCAGCACCGTCCCGATCGGGCGCGGGATGTGGTGGCGCTGCATCCAGGCGACAAGCGGAGAGGCCACGGCCGCCACCACCCCGGCGACGATCAGCGGGACACGATCACCGAGGTCAGCGCCGCCAGCCAGACGCACCGCGAGCATAGCGCCACGCCGACCAGCAGCCAGGACATCAGCCCGATGTCGCGCAGCCAGCGGCACGGTGAAGATCCCGCTCAGCTCGGCGGGGTCGATCTCGATGTACTCGTCGTCGGGCGAACCCTCGTCGTGCTCGCGGGGCCCGCGGCGGTGGAGGCGACCGCGGATCATGCGTTCGCATCCGTTGAGCTCGGCCCGCCAGCGACGCGAGCAGCGCGTGCACGCCGGCGGCGCCGAGCACCGGCTCGGCGGGCATCTCCAGGCGCTCGGGGTGGAGGATGAACGGGCGCGTCTGCGGAGCCGCCGAGCCCGCCGTGGAAGGAGATCAGCTCCTCGAACGCGCAGCCCTCGTCGAGCTCGGGGTCGTAGAAGCTGCCGACCATGACGTCGGCGACGTGCTCGAAGCCGTCGGTTCGCAGCAGGTGCTGGGCGGCGGTCGGCGAGAAGTCCGCCAGCGGATCGTCGCCCTCGACCGTCTCCGTCGTCGAGCCGCCGCTCGCCCGCTCCGCCGAGCACCAGTGGCCCGCGCTCGCGACGACCGGACCAGGAGCCAGCCGACGTGGGGATGCGACCGCAGCGCGGTCAGAAGCTCCGGGGTGGCGCTCGTCGATCTCCTCCATCGTCAGCCGGCGGCGCTCCTCCATCAGGTAGATCAGACCGAGGTTGCCCGGACCCGAGCACGACCACCTGGCGATCCGAGACGTCGTTCTTCGGCTTCTTCTCGGCGTCGCGGCCGGTCGCCTCGCTGATCGCGTGGCCGACCATCGCGCTCTGCTCGTCGCCGCCGGCGAACTCGGCGACCTCGCCGCTCCGAGAGCGAGCGCTCGACCAGCTCGTCGAGCCCGTAGCCGTTTCGCTGCTTGAACGTCGCCCCCTGCGTCTGGCCGTGGTCGGAGAGGACGACGATCTCGTACGGCCGCGGGGCGTAGCGCCGGGCGCGTTCGATCCGGCCGAACTGCTCGTCGAGCTTGCGCAGCGCCTCGAGCGTGTCGGCGCGCTCGAGGCCGGAGTGATGGGCGACCTCGTCATAGGAGGAGAAGGTCGCGTAGACGGCGGGCCGGCCGCGCATCATGTCGGCGAGCACGCCGAAGACGATCAGGTCGCGCACGATCACGCACATCGCGCCGCGCAGGAACGGATAGATCCCGCCGCGGTGACCGCGCGGCCTGACGTCCCGGCGAATCGCGCGGATCGCGGCGGTCCACTCGAGCATCACCTCCCAGGCGAACAGCACCAGCGCCCGCGTGACATTGAAACCGTTCGCGAAGAACGCCCGGTACCCAGGGTTCGCCCGCGTTTCGGCCTCCATCCGGCTGACCGTGAGGATGACCTCGTCGGCGTCCCCCGAGAGCAGGTTGCCGCGGCTGGCGCCACCGTCGGTGAGCAGTCCGATCCCCGTCGAACGGCGGCGCTCGATCTCCGCGCAGTCGGCGGGCGCCGAGCAGGTCATCATCGTCTGCGTCTCCTTCTCGACCCACCGGAACGCCGGGATGTCCTCGTTCGAGCCGAGCAGGATGCCCGCCTGGCTTGCCCCGGTCTGCGAGGACAGGTCGGTCTCCCACTCCGCGAGCCGGTAGCCCCCGTCGGCGACCCAGCGGGCCATGTTGGGTGCGCTGCCGTCCCGCATCGCGCTGCGCAGGATCGGCAGCGCGAGGCCGTCGATCTCGAGGAAGATCACCCCCGGGGCGTCAGTACGCGTCTCGGCGCCCTGGCGGCGGGCGACCCGCTTGACCACACGAAGGTTGTACTCGTCGTCGTCGTTGGTCCCGGTCAGCACCTGGAGCACGATCGAGACGGCCGCCATCACCAGGGACGCCAGCAGAGCGTCGCCGAACGAGCCGATCACGAGCACCTCCGGGAGGAGCTCGTCGGTGAGCATCAGCGCGCCGGCGTCGGCGAATAGGACGAGCAGGAAGCCGGTCACGAGCGTGAACGGCAGCCGGGCCGCCGCGATCAGCGGCGGTAGCACCGCGTTCACGACGGCGATCGCAGCCGCGACCAGCAAGGCGCCGCGGGGGTTGTCGACGCTGACCCCGCCGACGAGGCCGGCGGCGATGTAGACCGAGGCCGCGGCGACGACCCACGAGACAGCCAGGCGCAGGGGACGGAACCGGGGCATGGTCGGCTCCCAGGCGATCGGCGCGCCGTAGGCCCCCTCGCTCATCGCGCCACGGTATCCGCCTCGGCGGCGGTCAGCTCACCACTTGAGCTCGATCTCGAGCTCGCGCTCGTCGGTCGCGACCTCGACCTCGACCTTGAGCTGCACCTCGTCGGGGACGTGGACGGTCATCGTCATCCCGCCCTGCTCGAACTTGACGTCGTTGCCCTTGGCGAGCATCGTCGCGACCCGCCGCAGCCGGGTCGCGGCCTCCTTCCGGCTCACGGTCTCCTTCTGCTCGATCTCGAACATGTCCATCGCCCCTCCTTTTCGTGGTTGTCCGGGCTTGCGCTATGCCGCTTGTCGGGGGCCGCCCGACCGCGATCGCGAGCAGGGTGCCCGCGGTCGCCGCGAGGCTCTCGGGCATCGCCGCCGACGGTGAAGCGCCCGGATGCGCGGTCGCGATCCGCGCTCGCAGGACGCCGGGCCGGATCCGGAAGTGAAGCGGGGACTCGAGCACAAGGGCCTCGCCATCGATCCCGGCGGGGATCGGCCCATCGGCCTCGACCGTGAACTCGGGCGTCGACCACTCGCGCCACGGCCGCTGGAGCCGGCGCCCGGACTCGGCTCCGCCCGTCGGCGCCGAGACGACCGTGATCCCGAGCAGGCCGTCGTCGATCCGCGGCCTGGTGCCCGCGCCGACCGCGCTGCCCAGCCGGTAGCGGTTGTTGGAGACGAGGATCACCGCGCCGGACGAGTGTTCGCTGCCGCCGGGCCCGGTCCAGCGCAGGTCGAGTCCCTCGCCCTCGGGGCCAGCGTGTCGGGCATCGTGTCGAGGATCGTCTTCAGCTTCGC
Source organism: uncultured Solirubrobacterales bacterium (assembly GCA_963758665.1). GTDB lineage: Bacteria > Actinomycetota > Thermoleophilia > Solirubrobacterales > 70-9 > WHSW01. Next base: position 450,682 of record CAVWWH010000004.1, read on the forward strand.
CTCGCGGTAGCCCTTGCGCTGGACCGCCTCGGCGTAGAGGCCCAGCGAAACGTTGTTGACGAACACGCGTCCGTTGACCTCGGCGAGGTCGACGACGTGTTCGCCTCCGTCGACGAACGCGTCGAGCGCTCCGACGACGTCGTCGCGATCCACCCCGAGGTCGAGCGCGAAGTGGTTTCGTGTACCGGCCGGGATGCAGGCGTACGGCAGGCCGAGCTCGGAGGCTACCTCGGCAACGATCGCCTGCGAGCCGTCGCCGCCGGCCATCGCCAGCCCGTCGGCGCCCTCGGCGACGGCGGCCCGCACGAGCTGCTCCAGGTCGGTGCCGAGCTCGAGCTCGATCGGCTCGATGTCCCGGGCCCGTGCCTCGTCGGCGAGCCTGAACCGCTCCGCCTTGCCGCCACCCGACTTCGGGTTGTAGAACAGCACCGGGCGCGCCGGCACCGTCGCCCTGGGGAGCGGCACATGTACCGCGAACGCGGCTTTGGTTGCGGCCACCGTCCCGAAGGCCAATGCCCCGACCACGATCGCCTCCGCAACCCCGGAGTCGAGGATCACGATGAGCAGCGCGGCGATCACCAGCGCCGCGGCAATCCCGACGCCGACCACCCGTGGGGTGCCGCGGCGGATCAATCCGTACCACGCCGCGACCGCGGCGCCGATCAGCAGCACCGCGAGCACCAGGCCGCGCGGGAAGCTGGCGATCACCGAGTAGATCGCCGCCGCCAGCGTCAGCGCCGCCAGGGCCAGGGCGAGGATCGCCGCCGGTCGCGGGTTGGTCATGGGATCATCCTCGCGCGTGGCCCCGGCTGAAGCTTCATCGCCACCACCGCGACCCGAACGGCCGCCGCTGCCGGCTTGGCTCGCGGACGCGGAGCGGCTCGACCTCGCCGTCTACGCGGCGATCGCGGCGACCGAGACCCCGGCGCTCGATCGTGCCCTCTCGAAGCTGACCTGCGCCGCCGACTACTCGAAGCTCTCGCTCGCCGCGGCGGCGGGGCTGGCCGCCTTCGGCGGGCCCAGCGGGCGGCGCGCGGCGGGCGGCGGGCTCGCCTCCCTCGCGGTGACCGCCGCGGTGGTCAATCTGGGCTTCAAGCTCGCCGCTCGTCGCCGTCGCCCGGATCCGGCCGGCGTGCCGTTGGCGCGGCAGGTGCGCGATGCCGGTCTCGCGCTCGTTTCCCTCCGGGCACAGCGCGGCGGCGTTTGCGTTCGCGACCGGGGTCGGCGATGTGCTGCCCGCCGCGGCGATCCCGTTGCGCGCCCTCGCTGCGGCCGTCGCCTTCTCGCGCGTCCACACCGGCGTCCACTACCCCGGCGACGTGATCGCGGGGGCGCTCAGCGGGGTGACGCTCGGGCAGCTCACGAGCCATGCGCTGCGGCGCGTCTAGCTCGCTGAGGTCGCGTCATGCCGGCTCGGGCTCGACTTCGATCCGCCCCTCGTCCACGGCCCTGAGCAGGGCGCTGTAGTCGCGCTCGTTCTGATCGGCGTAGGCGCGGGCGAAATCCGCGATCGCCCGGTCGAACCTGTCGCCTCCGCCGAGGTAGGCGGCGATCGCGATCCGGTCGCCGGAGCGGGCGTGTGCGCGCGCGAGGATCGCGCCACAGACTTGCGCGTACGCGCCCATCGTTGGCCGGCGACATCAACTCGACGGTGGCCGAGCCCTTCTGGTCCCAGAGCTGGCGCACGTAGAAGTCGCGCTTGCGGCCGTCGGGCCCCGTCGCGGTCAGCCAGCCGAGCAGGATGTCGCTCGTCGCCTGGGTCAGCCGCTGGCCCTCGACGACCCGCTCGCCCTGGTGCGGATACGCGCTCGGCGCCGTGTACGGCTCGAGCACCGATCGTTGCGCCTCCTTGACCTGCAGGAACAGCGGGTCGCCCTCGTCGCGCCCGACGAACAGCGCGATCCAGGCGCGGGTGCCGACGCTGCCCACGCCGACGACCTTGCGGGCCGCGTGCACGTAGCGGTAGGTATCCAGGAGACGTTGGTTCGCCGCTCCGAGGGTGTCGTGGTACTCCTCGACCAACTTGCGGATCCGCCCGTCGGCGGTCGCGAGCTGCCTGCCGGCGAAGACCTCCTCGAGGGGGACGACAACCGGTGGGTCATGGATGATCCGCAGCTCGCCGTCGACCCGCGTGGTCAGCTTGTCGAACGCGCGCATCCGGGTCTTGCGCCGGGCCTTGGCGATGTTGCGGTCGAGCTGCTTGAGCTCCTTGCGGCTGGCGTCGCTCTCAAACCGCTCGCGGATCTGATCGATCTCGACCTGCAGGTACCACAGGTCGAGGTTGGTCAGCGCGGCGAAACTGCGCATCGCCTCTCGGTATGAGGCTCCCACCGCACGCACGATCGTGCGTCTGGTGGAGGCGTCGAACCCGCGGTCGCGGCCCGCGATCTCGAAGCTGGCCGCGAGTCGCTTCAGATCCCACTCCCACGGCCCCGGAAGCGTCTCGTCGAAGTCGTTGACGTCGGCGACCAGGTCGCGGCTCGGCGACGCAAAGGCGCCGAAGTTCGACAGGTGGGCGTCGCCGCAGGCCTGGACCCAAAGCCCGGAGCTGGGCGTGCCCGCGAGGTCGGCGGCCATGATCGCCGCGGCGCCGCGGTAGAAGGTGAACGGCGAGGCCAGCATGCGGCTGTAGCGCAGCGGCACCAGCTCGGGCAGCCGATCGGCCGCTTGGCGCTCGAGGATCTCGACCGGGTCCGGGCGATCGCTTGCCGGCGTCCACTCGGCGTGGCTGGAGCGGGGAGCGGCCTCGCGCGGGCTGCCTTGCCCTGGCCGCCCGCGCCTCGGCGAGGCGTGGCGCCGCGGGCCGCGACGTGTTTCGGGGGTAGCGGTGACCATCCCCGACCGATCCTACGCCCGGCCGGCTCAGCGTCGTCGTGACCGTCTCACGATCGGGTGATCTGCTTCGGCGAACGGGTGCTCAGTCCGGCGATGCGCAAAGCAGAGCGATCCGGTGAATTGGCGTTCCCCGTCGCCACGTCGACGTGGACGGCTGCCGCTGTCGCGGCGTGGGCCGGATGAAGGCGGCAAGGCGGAGATCAGGAACAGGACCGAGCCCAGCTGGTTCACGGCGGCGACCCACCAGGCGAGCTCCCGCCGTGGGCGCAGGCGGCTGCCGGTTTCCCCGAACGCCTCGAACGCCAGCCGGCCCGAGATCAGGAACAGGATGCACCCGACCAGGTCCGGTGTCCAGATCAGCCGGTTTACCTGCCGGGTGGAGAGGCCCTCGATGAACGCGTCGACCAGGCCGATCGCGAAGACGAGCGTCCCGGCGAAGAGCACGAACGCGCTCAGCCAGTCCAACCGCAGAGGTTCGTAGCTCCACCAGTGCCAGCGCTCGCGATCCGCGGGGGAGTTGATCGTCAGCAGCAGCGACGTATAGCCGCCGATGCTGAAGGACTCGCCTCCGGCGAGGTAGATCGAGGCGCTGGTGGCCGGAGCGTTCCCCGATCCGATTTGAGCGCCGGCGGCCCCGAGCGCGAACAGCGAGCCGCCGATCATGAGGGCGATCGACGCGACGACGTTGTAGCTCCGCAGTGGCCCCCCGGTTTTCCGGGCCGCCGCCTCCGATTCGTGCTCGTCGCCCTGCACCGGCGACGTGCTCGGTCAGCGCGCCGACTCGACGCCGATGCCGGCGTCGGCAGCCGCTCGGCCGCGTTCGTGGACGCTGCAAGCGGCGGCCGACGCCGCGGCGCTTGGTCTAGATCCCGAGGATCTGCTTCTTCTTCGCCTCGAAGTCCTCGGCCGTGATCACGCCATCGTCCCGCAGCTTTGCGAGCTGCTCGAGCTGCGCGGCATAGTCCGGGGCCGCGGCCGGAGCCGCAGCGGGAGGCGGGGCCTGCTCCGCATATGCCTGCTCCGCGTAGACCTCACGCTGCGCCGCGACCTGGCCGTCCTGCTCGGCGTACTTGGCCTGCTGGCGGCGGGCGACGCGGCCGCTCACGGCCGTCGCCGTACCGGCGACTACCGCGGTTCGCGCGACACCTCGGACGAGCCCGGGTCCCCTTCTCATCAATGGCATCTCAGAGTTCCTTTCGTTCTAGGCGTTTGCCTTCGCCCACTCACGGGCGGCGACGACGACGTCGTGCGGGACGCGGTCGTGGTCGAAGAGGACACCGCCGGCGTCGCGCATCGCCTGCGCCACCTCGCGGGCCCAGACGTTCTCCCAGACCAGCAGCGCCGCCGAGGAGTCAGGGTCGAGCTCCTCCGCCGCGGCCACCAGGTCCTCCTCGTTGAACAGCCCGGTGCCGCTGGCGCCGAGGTTCTCGAGCCCCTCGCGGACCTCCGGGTCGAGGTCCGAGAGCTCGAACGCCGCGGTCTCGCCGTCGGCGTCCTTGGCGGCGAAGGCGACGTCGATGATCCGGATCGTCCCCGACTCGACCAGGCGCGCGAGCGCCGGCGCGATCTCTCCCGTGAAGCGGTTGCCCGGGAAGGCGACGATCAGATACTCGACCGGCCCGATCTCATCGCTCTCGCTCACTCGGAACCCCTTTCGGTCATTGGAACGGTGCCGGGAGCGATCCTAAGCGATGGCGGCGAGGGCCGCCCGCGCGTCCGCAGACCCGCGGGCGGCGCCTCGGCGTCCGTGCGTCTCTACGCGGCGGCGCGCTCGCGCCCGCCGTAGACCACCAGGCCGTAGATCACCAGCAGGTCGATGATGAACAGCATGAAGGCGGCGAACGGGAACGCGTTGACCGTGAACAGGAGGATCACCGCGTTGACGCTGGCGCTGAACACGCCAAGCACGCGCCCGTAGGCGTGGCGGTTCCAGATCGAGAACGCCGCGATCAGCTGCAGCACGCCGAAGATCAGGAGGAACCAGCCCCACGTGTTGAGGTCGTCGAAGATCACGTAACGGCCTTCGTCCGTGAAGAAGCTGGAGTTGTCGATCGCCGCGATCCCCCAGATGAAGTTGAGGAAGCCCGCGATCATGATCATCGTGCCGGCGAACAGCACCCAGCCGTCCCCCCGCGTCTCTTCGTAGGTGCCCAAGGTGATACCTCCAGTGGTTGAGACGTCGCGCGATCGCGACGTCGCGTTGGGCCTACGTTCGCCGTTTGCGGCGTTCATCCCCCTATCGGGATGAATTCGCGCTTCGCCGGGCTCAGTAGCCGACGTTCGTTTTCACGCGCTTGCGCTCGGCCTCGTGGGCGCCGCCCTTCTTCTCCAGCGTCTCGCACGCCTGCGCGATGTCCTCCGCGAGCGTCGCGACCAGGGCGTGGGTGAGGTTGAGCTTGACCAGCGCTCGCAGCATCTTCACGTGGTCGGCGTCGGGCGGCATCGTGTACGCGGGCAGCATCCAGCCCCGCTCCGCGGCCACCTGCCAGGCGATGTCGAACTCGTCGTAGGGCTTGTCCTCGGCGAGCTGGAAGGCGACCAGCGGCAGGCGCTCGTCCCCGGCGCCGATCACCCGGAACGGGCCCACCTCCTCGATCCGCTTGGCGAGGAACTCGGCGTTCTTCTGCATCATCCCCATCACGAACTCGTACCCCGGGCGTCCGAACCGGATCAGCGCGTAGTACTGGGCCAGCACCATCGCCGACCCGGTCGAGAAGTTGAGCGTGAACGTCGCGTCGGTCTTGCCGAGGTAGTTCTCGTAGAAGACGAGGTCCTCGGCCAGGTCGGACTGCTCGCGGAAGATCAGCCACCCGATCCCGGGGTAGACGAGCCCGAACTTGTGGCCGGAGACATTGATCGAGCGCACCTGCTCGAGGCGGAAGTCCCACTTCGAGTCCGGGTACAGGAACGGCCACACGAAGCCGCCGCTGGCACCGTCGATGTGCATCGGCACGTCGATCCCCCGCTCGTCGCGCATCGTCACCAGCAGGTCGTTGATGCCGACGACGTCGTCGGCGTGGCCGGTGAAGGTCGTCCCGACCACGGCCGCGACCCCGATCGTGTTCTCGTCCACGTGTGGCTCGACGTCCTCCGGCCCGATCGTGTACTTGTCGGGTTGCAGCGGCACGATCCGCGGCTCGACGTCGAAGTAGCGGCAGAACTTCTCCCAGACCACGTGCACGTCGCCGCCGAACACCAGGTTCGGCCGCTCCGTGTCCTTGCCGGCGGCCTCGCGCCGCTCGCGCCACTTCCACTTCAGCGACAGGGCGCCGAGCATGATCGCCTCCGACGAGCCCTGCGTGCGGGCGCCCGTCGTCTCACCCGGGGCATTGAAGAGGTCCGCGAGCATGCGGATGCAGCGCTGCTCGATCTCCGCCGTCTGCGGGTATTCGGCGTGGTCGATGAAGTTGCGGTGGAGGTTCTCGGCGATGATCCGCTGCGCCTCGGGCTCCATCCAGGTGGTGACGAACGTCGCCAGGTTGCGCTCCGGGATCCCGTCGAGCACGAGCTCCTGCGTGATCAGTCGCATCGCCGGGACCGGCTCCATCGCCGAGTCCGGGAACTTGCGGTCGGGTACCCCCTCGGTCACCCACTTGGGGGCCGTGTCGTCGTCGAACGGGTGGGTCGGCTTCGCGTGCACGTCTCCTCCTTGTAGTGGCGGACCGGGTGCAGCCTTGCAGGCTGCGGGCCGGCGGACGCCCTCCTGTACCCTGACCCGCTCGGTGGGAGTCGATCGCAGGTTTCGCTGCAAGGGCCGCAGGCAGGCGGCGGGCGCGCAGGACTGGCGCGGACACTGAAGAAGGAGGGCCGCGCATGCCACTACTCACACGCAGATCAAGACGCGGACGCGAGCGCGACGCCGGCGGCGAGCACCGTCGCGCGACCCGCCGCTCTCCCTCGGGCAGGCCGACCGGCGGCCCGCCGATCATCAGCGTCTACGACGCGACCGTCGTCTATCCCGGCGGGCACGTGGCGCTCGAGCGCCTCTCGCTCGAGATCGGTCGCGGCGAGTTCGCCTTCATCACCGGCCCCACGGGCTGCGGCAAGTCGACCCTGATCAAGATGCTGATCCGCGAGATCGAGCCCGCCGCCGGCACCGTGCAGATCGCGGGCAAGGACATCAACTCGATGCCCGCCGACCGCACCCCGTACCTGCGCCGCCGGATCGGGACCGTGTTCCAGGACTTCAAGCTGCTCCCCAACCGCACCGTCTACGACAACGTCGCCTACGCGCTGCAGGTGATCGGCGAGCCGCGCTCGCAGATCCGCCGCAAGGTGCCGGAGATCCTGCGCCTGGTCGGGCTGCAGGCGAAGATCCACAACTATCCCGACGAGCTCTCGGGCGGAGAGCAGCAGCGCGTCTCGATCGCCCGCGCGTTCGTCAACCACCCGCCGCTGCTGCTCGCCGACGAGCCGACCGGCAACCTCGACCCCGAGACCTCGATCGGGATCATGCAGCTCCTCTACCGGATCAACCGCACCGGCACGACCGTGCTCGTCGTCACCCACGACCGCGAGATGGTCGACAAGATGCGCCGCCGCGTGATCGCGCTCGAGGAGGGCCGCCTGGTCCGCGACGAGGCCGCCGGCCGGCTACCACGAGGACGAGTCGACGAAGGAGTTCGCCGCTCGCGTGCGCGCCGAGATGGGCGTCGGCGACGAGGGCGACACCAACGGCCACTCCGACGCGGACCCCTCGGGTTCGAGCACTAGGCAGGGGCCGATGGGCCGGGTCTTCTTCTTCCTCTCCGAGGCCTTCCGCGCGCTGCGCCGCAGCGCCGCGCCGAGCATCGCCGCGATCGTGACGATCGTGATCACCACCCTGCTGCTCGGCGTCCTGGTCCCGGTGCTGCGCGCGAGCGAGTCGAAGGCGGCGGAGGTCCGCGACCAGATCGGGCTCAAGGTCTTCCTCTACCACGACGCGAGCCAGGCGCAGAAGGACGAGCTGGAGCAGAAGCTGAACGGGGTGCCGCACGTCACCGCGGTCACCTACTGCTCGCCCGAGTGCGCGAAGAAGGAGCTGATCTCGCGCCTCGGCGGCGACCTCGAGGGCGCGCTCGAGGAGCTGAACTCCAACCCGCTGCCGCCCTCCTTCAACGTCGAGCTCGACGACCCCGACAACCTCGAGGCCGTGCGCGCGGCGCTGCTGCCCACCAACGCCGCCGGCAAGCCGACGCCGATCAGCCCCGCGATCGAGCCGCCGATCGGCGAGAACCGCGAGCAGGCGAACAAGATCCGCGAGGTCACGGGCGCGGTCAAGATCGTGCTCCTGGTGATCGCCGGCGCTGCTGCTGGTCGCCTCGCTGATGCTGGTCGCCAACACGATCCGGCTCTCGATCTACGCCCGCCGCCGCGAGGTCGAGGTGATGCGCCTCGTCGGGGCCACCAACTGGTTCATCCGCTGGCCGTTCATGATCGAGGGCGTGATCGTCGGCCTGGTCGGCGCCGGGATCGCGGTCGGCATACTGTTGCTCGGCAAGGTCACGATCGTCGATCCGCTCGCCGACGACTTCGCCCTCGTCGACAACCTCTCGACCATGGCCTTCGTGCCCCTGGTCGCGATGCTCGTCGCCGCCGCGGTGGTGGTCTCCGCGCTCGGCAGCGGCATCACGCTGCGCCGCTTCCTGCGGGTTTGAGCCCTGCCGGCGACCAGGAGCGGGTTCGGCTCCGGCGTCGTCACCGGCCTGGTCGATCGGGCTCGTGGTCGCGGCCGCTGATCGGCGGTCGTCGCCGGCCTGCTCGCCGACGACTCCGACGACGACCCGGTCGTCGAGGCGCGCGAGGTGATCGAGGACAACTACTTCCGCGACCCGGATCGGGGCGAGGCTCGACGACGCCTCGATCGACGGCGATGGTCGAGGAGCTGCGCAGGCGCTACGACGACCGCTTCTCCCACTACTTCGACCCCGAGCAGCTCGAGGCGCTTCAACGCGGCGACCTCGGGCCGCTTCTCGGGGGTCGGGCTGACCGTGACCGAGGTCCAAGCGGGGCTGCGGGTCGCCAGCGTCTTCCCCGACACGCCCGCCGAGCGGGCCGGGATCGAGGAGGGCGACGTGATCGTCGCCGTCGACGGCGAGTCGATCGCCGGGGTGCCCTCCGACGTCTCGACCGCGCGGATCAAGGGGCCCGCCCGGGACCGAGGTCGAGCTGCGGATCGTCCCGGCCGGCGGCGGCAAGCCCCGCGACGCTCGACGCTCGAGCGCGCCGAGGTCCGCGTCCCGGCCGTGCGCGGGCGATCCGCCGCGACGTCGACGGCGAGAAGGTCGGCTACGTGCGGTTCGCCACCTTCAGCGAGGGCGCCCACGGCGAGCTGCGCGAGGAGATCGAGCGCCTCTACCGCCGCGGCGCCGAGGGCCTCGTGCTCGACCTGCGCGGCAACGGCGGCGGCCTGCTCGACGAGGCGGTGCTCAGCCCAGCGTCTTCCTCGAGGACGGCGACGTCGTCTCGACCGCGAGCCGCACCCAGGGCGAGCGCGACTACGAGGCCGTCGGCGACGCGCTCGACCCGCGCGCCGATCGTCGTCCTGATCGACCGCGACACCGCCTCGGCGGCCGAGATCCTCGCCGCGGCGCTGCAGCAGAACGACCTCGCCGAGGTCGTCGGCACCCGGACCTTCGGCAAGGGGACCTTCCAGGAGGTGATCGAGCTCGACGGCCGGCGGGGCGCTCGACCTGACGGTCGGCGAGTACCTGACCGCCGACGGGACCTCGATCCTCGGCAAGGGCGTGAAGCCCGACGTCCGGCGCCGACGACCCGACGAGCGGCGGCGAGGACGAGGCCCTGGACCGGGCGCTCGGAGGTCCTCGGCGAGCGAGCTCGCGCCGGCGGCGCTTGAGCCGCCGAGGCGCCGCCGTCGCCGGGGAGCGCTTCGTCGCGGTCGTCGCGCGCGCGGGGCGCTTCCTGGTCGCCGAGCCGCTGTTCGAGCGCGGGCGCCGCAGGTCGGCGCTCGCGCGGCGGCGTCCGGGTGCGCGGCGGCGAGCATGGTCGCTCGCCGAGTCGGCCGCGGCGCCCGCGCCGCCGTGGTCGCCGAGCTCGGCGACCCGGGCAGCGCCCGCGACGTCGTCGCGGCGCTGCTCTGGGAGCGCGGCCTGCGAGCGCGGCTTCCCGGCGCGCTCGACGAGCGAGGCGGGCGCGGCGATCGCCGCCGCCGAGCGGGTCGAGCCCGGACCGCCGCGACCTGACCGCGCTCGACGACCTTCACCGTCGACCCGGCGACGCGCGCGCGACTTCGACGACGCGGTCTCCGCCGGCGGCCGACGGCGACGGGATCCGGCTCTGGATCCACATCGCCGACGTCGCCGCCCACGTGCGCCCGGGATCGCGGCTCGACCGGGAGGCCGCCGCAGCGCGCCAACAGCACCTACGTCCCGGGGACGGTCGAGCCGATGCTGCCGCTGGCGCTCTCGGCGGACGCCTGCAGCCTCGCCCCCGGGGTCGAGCGGCTCGCGGTCACGGCCGAGATCGTGCTCGGCAGCCGACGGGCGAGTCGCGCTCGGCCAGCTTCTACCGCAGCCGGATCCGCTCGGACGCTCGCCTCGACTACGACCAGCTCGACGAGATCTTCGCCGGGCGCGGCGCCGCCGCCGGAGCCGATCGCCGAGCCGCTCGAGCTCGCCCGCCGCGCGGCCGCGGCGCTGCGCGACGCGCGCGCGCGGGTCGGCGCTCGAGGTCTCGACGCCCGAGCCCGAGTTCGAGTTCGACGCCGACGGCGCGCGTCGACGGCCGCGCGCGCGGTCGCGCAGACCGAGGCCCACGGGCTGATCGAGCAGCTGATGATCCTCACCAACGAGCGCGTCGCCGAGCACTGCGAGCGCCGCGGGTGCCGACGCTCTACCGCGTCCACGAGCAGCCCGACCCGGCGCGGATCGAGCGCCTGGTCGAGCAAGCTCGCGGCGCTCGACGTCCCGACGCCGCCGCTGCCGAAGCGGATCGAGTCGATCGCGCCGAGCCAGGCCGCGGAGATCGTCGCCGAGGCGAGCCGGCTCGTCGGACGCCGAGGCCGAGCGCCGCGGGCACGGCCGGGCGGCGTATACATCGCTCGTGCTCCGCTCGCTGAAGCCGGCCGTGCTACAGCGACCGCAACCTCGGCCACGCCGGGCTCGGCAGCCCCGCCTACTCCCACTTCACCTCGCCGATCCGCCGCTACCCGGACCTCATCGCCCACCGCGCGCTGCTCTCCACGCTCGGGGCGGGCGAGGCCGAGCCCGAGCGCGGCCGAGGTCCGCGAGGCCGGGCCGCTGGTGCTCGGAGCGCGAGCGCGAGGCGATGCGGATCGAGCGCGACGCCGACGACGTCTGCGCCGCGTTCCTGCTCGAGCGCGAGCTCTTCGAGGCCGGGCCCGGACATCCGTTCGAGGGCGAGGTCTCGGGCGTGATCGCGGCCGGGGCCTTCGTGCGCTTCGGCGGCGAGCTCGGCGACGTCTACGAGGGCTTCCTGCCGGCGCGGCGGCTGCCGCGGCGAGCGCTTCGAGCTCGACGAGACCGAGACCGCGCTCGTCGGCGCCGCAGCGGCCAGGCGGATGCGCCTCGGCGACCCGGTCGACGGTGCGCGTCGACGGCGATCGAGGCGCCGCGCGGGCGGGTCGACCTCGGCCGCCGGCGGGGGCGACGGGCAGATGAGCAAGCGGGGAAGCGCAAGGCCGGCCGCCGGCGACGTCGCCACCAACCGCCGCGCCCGCCACAAGTACGAGCTGGTCGAGCGCTTCGAGGCCGGGATCGAGCTGCGCGGCACCGAGGTCAAGTCGCTGCGCGAGGGCAAGGCGCAGATCGGCGACGCCTACGCGGCGATCGAGGACGGGCGAGGTGTGGCTGCGCAACGCCCACATCCCGCCCTACGAGCCGGCGCGCCGACAACCACGAGCCCGAGCGGCCCGCGCAAGCTGCTGCTGCACCGCTACGAGATCGAGCGCCTGATCGGCCGCATGCAGCGCAAGGGCCTGACGCTGGTCCCGACCCGGATCTACTTCAAGGGCCCGCGGGCGAAGGTCGAGCTGGCGCTCGCGCGCGGCAAGGAGCAGCACGACCGCCGCCGCGAGATCCGCGACCGCGACGTCCAGCGCGAGGTCGAGCGCGAGCTGCGCGACCGTCGGCGCTGACCCGTCACGGCCGCCTCACTGCCGCCGACTGACGGATTGAGCACCTGGGAGGTAGTCAGCGCGTCACTCGATGTTCTGGGGTCCGGCGTGCCGACGCAGGGGTTCGGCGCCTGGGCGCGAAAAGGCTGGCGAGCACCCGCAGCTCGTGACACCATTCGACTATGCGCTCATTCAGGCTCGAACGCAAGAACAAGGACGACGCCGCGGAGCAGGCCGCGCCGCCGCCGGTGCCCCCGGCCGATCCCGCCACTGAGCAGGCGCCAGCCGTTCCCGAGCAACCCGGCCCGGCGCCCGACCCGAATCAGCCGACCGCCCCGACCTCGGCGGAGGCTCCGGCGCCGGTCACCCAGCCGGCCGCCCCGTTCGCTGGCGCGCCGCCGCACTCGGTCCCTCCGCCCGGCACCGCCGGCCCGGCGCCGGCGCCAAGCCCGGCCGAGCCGACCTCGCGTCGCGAGCGCGCTCAGCTCAAGAAGCAGGAGCGGCGCCGGAAGCAGGAGGAGGAGCGGGCCAAGCGGCTGGCCCTCCGTGAGCAGAAGCAGGCCGAGCGGGCGGCGAAGAAGGGCAAGCCCGTGGCCTCGCCCCCTGCCGCAGCACCGACCCCCGTTCCGCCTCCAACTGCGGGAGCCCGCGGGCCAGCCGCCGGCGAAGGAGTCGTTCTGGGCTCGGCGCCGCCGCCAACGGGCCGAGAAGCTGACCGCCCGCAAGAACGAGCGCGCCCGCGTCCTCGCCGAGCGCCAGCGCAAGCGCGCCGAGCAGAAGCACGCCCGTGAACAGCAGAAGCTCGCCAAGCAGGCCGCCCGGCAGGCCAAGGGCGGCAAGGGCCCCGCTCCGCCGGCCACCCCGCCCGCCGCCGCGCCGTCTCCGGCGCCGCAGGTTCCGGCACCCCCGGCGCCGGATGCCGCCCCCGGGGCGCACGCTCCGGTTGGCGGCGGGTCCGCGACCCTGCCCGCGACCGTCGCCGCTGCCGGAGCGGTAGGGGCCCTGGGCACCGCCGCCGCGGGGGCCGCGGGAGCCGCGGACAAGGACACCCAGACGATGCCGGCGGTCCCGCCACCGGTGCGCAATCTTGCGGACGAGCTCGCCTCGCCCCAGGCCCGGCAGCCGCCGCCAATCGTCGCCTCGGGCACGCCCGCCCCTGAGCCGTCCCAGCCGCCTCAGCCGGCAGCCGGCTCCGGCCCCCCCGATGAGCAGGCGATTCGCGAGGCCGCGGAGCGCGAGGCGCTCGCGCGGCTGGCCGAGGCCGAACGCCGCGGCGAGGTCGAGGAGGCGGCCGAGGCCGAGGAAGCCGATTCCGAGCCCGGTGCGGTCGAGGGCGCCTCAGCCGAGTCGGGCTTCGAGCCCGACTCCGAGCCGCGCGCGCCGGAGTCCTTCGAGCCCGAGCCGGACCTTCCCGAGCGTGAGCGTGAGCCGGAGCCGGAGCCCGAGCCCGAGCCCGAGCCCGAGCCGTCCGCGCCGAAGCGCGAGGCGCTGCTCGCCGAGCTGCAGCGAGCCGAGGACGAGCTGGAGGAACGCCGCGCGCAGGAGCAGGTGCTGGCCAGCGAGCTGAACGCGACGGAGCAGCGCTTGACCGAGAACCAGCGCCGCACCGACGAGGCGCTCGAGCGTGCCGCAGCGCGACTGCGAGAGATCGAGGCGCGCGCCGCCGAGGCTGAGTCCCGGGCAGCGCGGGCCGAGGCGCTCTCGTCGGTCCAAGCCGAGGAGTCCGAGCGCACGGATCGCCTACGCGAGATGCTCGACCGGATCGCCGAGGCCGAGGAGCGGGCGAGCGCCGCAGAGCAAAGGGCGCGGGAGGCCGTCGAGCGCGTCGGCGAGCCGGCCCCGGTGGATACGAGCGAGATCTTCGATCGGACGGGCGGCGGTGATCCGCCGGCGTTGGACCCCGAGCCGGAGGAGGCGCCCGCGGTCCAGCCACACGGCGACGCGCTGCTGGCGCCGGAGCCGCCGGCGCCCGAGCCCCCGGAGCCCGCGCCGCCGAGCGCGGAGCCGCCGGCCGAGCGTGGAGCCGGGGAGCGGACGCCCGAGTGGTTCTCGAGCTCGCTCGAGCCGGAGGCGGTTCCCGCCGAGAGCCCGCCCGAGCGCGATTCCCCCGACGCACCGTCCGAGCCGGAGGCCGAGTCGTCGACGACGGCGCCGGTCGTCGCGCCGCGGGAGTCGGAGCCCGCCGCGGAGCGGCCGGAGCCCCCGGACCCGGAGCCCGAGCAGCGGCCGGACACGACCCAAGCCCCGACCGCGGGCCCGATCGCGATCAACACAGCGAGCTACGAGCAGCTACGCGACCTCGGGCTCTCGGTGACCCAGGCCGGCCGGGTGCTCGCTCATCGTGAGCGCGTCGGCGGCTTCTCCAGCGTCGAGGAGCTCGAGCAGATCCCGGGATTCCCGCACGCGTTCCTGGACGAGCTCAAGCACCGGCTCGTCGTTTAGCCGGCCGCTCGGTAGTCCGCCGACCGGCTAGATCCCGTACGCCTCGAGCAGGTTGAGCCAGATCTCGTTGCGAGTCGGGAACGTCGGCACCGCGTGGGCGAGGCGATCGAGCGGGACCTCGGCCGCGACCGCGATCGTCGCCGCGTGCAGCGACTCGGCGACCTCGGGACCGACGAAGCTGGCGCCGACGATCACCTCGCGGTCGGTGTCGACGACGATCCGCGAGGTCCCGGCCGCATTTCGTCCGTGGAAGCTGGCGCCCGCGTTGGCCGCGGTTTCGACGTCGACCGCCCTCGCCTCGATCCCCTCCTGCTCCGCGGCCTCCAGCGTCAGGCCAACCGCCGCGAGCTGGGGGTCGGTGAACACCACTCGCGGTGGGCCCGCCTTGTCCGCGGTCGCCGCGACGTCCTTGCCGGCGATCGCGTCGGCGCAGATCCGGGCCTGGTACTTGCCCATGTGCGTGAGCAGCGAGCGGCCGTTGACGTCGCCGATCGCATAGAGCCAATCCGAGCCGCCGACGCGCAGTTGGTCGTCGACCTCGAGGTAGCCGCCCGCCTCGACCCCGGCGGTCTCGAGGCCGAGCTCGGCGGTCCGCGGCCGGCGCCCGACCGCGACCAGGAGCTCGTCGCCGTGCAGCTCGTCGCCGCCCTCGAGCCCGAGCCTGAGCTGACCGCGCTCGCCGCGCGAGGCGGCGACCGCCTTGACGCCGGTCCGCAGCTCGACCCCCGAACTCTCGAGGCCGGCGCTGATCTGCTCGCTGGCGAACGGCTCCTCGTGTGGCGAGCACGCGGTCGAGGGCCTCGACCAGGCGTGACGCTCGCGCCGAGGGTGCTCCACGCCTGCGCCATCTCGACCCCGACCACGCCGCCGCCGAGGATCAGGAGCCGCTCGGGGACCTGCTTCGCCGTCGTCGCCTCGCGATTGGTCCATGGACGCGCCTCGGCGAGCCCATCGACGGGGGGCACGGCGGCGGCGGTGCCGGTGGCGACCACCACGGCCTCGGCGGCGCGCAGGCGCTCGTCGCCGGTGATCACCGTGCGCTCGCCGTCGAGGGCACCCCGGCCGCGAAAGAGCTCGATTCCCCGCTGCTCGAGCCAGGGGACCATGCCGTTGTCGTCGCGGTCGTGGATCACCTCGTCGCGGCGGGCGAGCACCAGCTGAGGGTCGAGGGCCCCGGAGACCATCTCGCGCACGCCCGGCACGCGCTCGATCTCCGCCAGCAGCTCGCCGGGACGGAGCAGGGCCTTCGACGGCATGCAGGCGTAGTACGAGCACTCGCCGCCGATCAGCTCCTGCTCGACGATCGCCACCCGCATGCCGGCGTCCGCCGTCCGCCCCGCGCAGACCTCGCCCGCCGGGCCGGCGCCGATCACGATCACGTCGAATTCCCGCTCGCTCATCAGTCCTCCGTCACGCTCGCCGCGGCCAGAGCATTACCTACCCGGCGCGATCGGGTAGATAGACGGAGTGGCGGCCAAGCGCGACAGGCTCGCGAGCTACCGTGACAAGCGCTCCTTCGAGCGCACCCCCGAGCCCGCCGGCGAGGCCCGAGCGAAGGCCGGCGAGGGCCGGTTCGTGATCCAGGAGCATCACGCGACCGCGCCTGCACTGGGACCTGCGCCTCGAGCGCGACGGGGTGCTGGTCTCGTGGGCGCTGCCGCGCGGGGTGCCCGCCGACCCGGACGCAACCGGCTCGCGGTCCACACCGAGGACCACCCGCTCGACTACATCGACTTCGCCGGCGAGATCCCGAAGGGCGAGTACGGGGGCGGCAAGGTGGCGATCTGGGACCGCGGCACCTACGAGGCCGAGAAGTGGGAGGAGGGGAAGGTCGATCGTCCGGCTCGCACGGCGAGCGCGTTCGGGGCCGCTACGCGCTCTTTCGCACCCGCGGCAAGGACTGGATGATCCACCGCATGGACCCGCCCGAGCCGGGCGAGCCGTTCCCGCAGCGGCTCGCGCCGATGCAGGCAACGCGCGGGCCGGATGCCCTCGCGACGACGCCGACTGGGCGTTCGAGGTCCGCTGGCGCGGGGTGCGGGCGATCGCGCTACTGCGAGACCGGCCACGTGCGCGGTCGAGACGCGGACGGCGACGAGCTCACGCCGCGATTCCGGGAGCTCGGCGCGATCGCCCTCGAGCTCGCCGGCGAGCAGGTCGGCGCTCGACGGCGAGATCGTGGTCTTCGACGAGGGCGTTCCCAGCGCCGAGCGACTCGAACGGCGGCTCGCGACCGGCTCGGACTCGACGATCCGGCGCCGCCAGCGCGAGCATCCGGCGACCCTGGTGGTCTTCGACCTCCTGTACGCGGATCGCGACCGAGCTGCTCGACCTGAGCTACGAGGACCGGCGCGAGCGGCTGGAGGCGCTCGAGCTCGAGGGGCCCAACTGGCAGGCTCCGGCCTACCACCGCGGCGACGGCAGGGCGCTGCTCGCCGCGGCGGCCAAGCGCGGGCTCGGCGGCGTGGTCGCCAAGCGCCTCGCGAGCCCCTACCGGCCGGGCAAGCGCAGCCGCGACTGGCGCGAGGTCAGCGGCCTAGCCCTTCGGCCGCGCGCGGAACTCCTTCAGACGTCGGAGAGGCTCTTCTCGAGGAAGGTCTGGTCGACGGCGACCGCGAGCGCGAGCGCCAAGCCGAGGTAGACGATCGCGACCAGCGCCCGGGTGCGGGTCGGGGATCGCGTGATAGGCCCGCGCCTCCGGCGTGTTGCGGTTCTTCCACCGGTTCCAGCTCTCGAAGCCGCCGCAGCAGCAGGATCAGGATCAGGATCGGGTTGGGGAACGCGAAGGTGAGCGCGACGAGGCCGGCGTAGCCCACGAACCAGACCCAGGGCGAGAGCGCCGCCATCGCGCGCCCGCCGTCGAGCGGCAGCACCGGCAGCAGGTTGAACAGGTTGATGAAGAAGCCGACGTAGGCGAGCGCCTGCCAGAACTCGTTGCCGGTCGCGAGCCAGATCCCGAGCGGGACCAGGGTCGCGAGCGTGCCCAGGATCGGCCCGGCGAGGCCGACCCGGGCCTCGGCCGCGGCGTCGTCGCCCATCGACTTCGCGGCGACCACGGCGCCGAGGAAGGGGATGAACATCGGCGCCGATGCCTCGATCCCCTCGCGGCGCAGCTGGATCACGTGGCCCATCTCGTGGACCAGCAGCAGGAGCACGAAGCCGAGCGCGAACGTCCAGCCCCAGATCAGCGCATAGGCGGCGATCGAGACCAGCATCGTCGCCGAGGTGGTCAGGATCTTGACCTTCGGCAAGCAGGAGCAGGATCGCCTTCAGCTTCGTCGCGATCAGGATCAGCCCGGCGAGGATCGGCCCGCCGAAGCGCTTCAGCCGCTCGCGCCAATCGCCGCGCCCGGAGCCGGGCTGGATCGGCTCGTAGTCGCGCTGCGGAGGCGGAGGCACGGGCGCCGGGGTCGGCGCCGGCCACTCGCTGTTGGCGGGTCCTGCCATGCCTATGAGGTTAGGGATCGGCCGGCGCGGTCCCGTCGGTCTCGTCCAGCGCTCGCGCGGTCGCGTAGGCCTCCTCGATCGTCGGGAAGCCCTCGCGCAGCGACTCGACGTTCGAGGGATGCGTGCCCACCGCGCCCTCATCGTAGACACAGTCGATCGAGCGGATTAGGATGACCGCGATGGGCGTCGCAGGGATGCGCGGGCGCGGCACGGTGGCATCGGTGGCGGTGGCCGCGTTCGTCTGCCTCTGCGGCCCGAGCGACTCGCGAGCGGTGCCCCCGACGCCCGCGCAGGCCGCCGCGCTCGGCGCGCAGGCCTACGACTACGGCTTTCCGCTGCTCGAGTTCCTGCGGGTCCGCCGAGAGCAGACCAGCGTCCGCTGTCCCGACACGAAGGGCAACTCGCCCGTCAACTCGTTCTCGAACGCGCGGGGGTTCGCCACCGCCGAGTCCCGGACGGTCGTGGCGCCGAACACCGACACCCTCTACTCGATCGCCCATCTCGACCTGGGCAAGGGCCCGATCACGCTCAGCCACCCGGACATGGGCAAGCGCTACTACAGCTTCGCGCTCCTCGACCCCTACACCAACGTGATCGCGATCCCCGGCCTGCGCGAGAACGGCGGGGACGCCGGCAGCTACGAGATCCGCTGGACCGAGAGGGGCGTTCAGGGCAAGCCGCCCGTCGGGACAGCGGTCATCAAGTCGAAGTACCGGCGGGTCTGGGTCATCGGCCGCACGCTGGCGACCGACCGCAAGGACCAGCGCAAGGCGCAGAAGCTGATGGCGAAGTACCGGTTGACTCGCGCGGACGGCACCGAGCGCAGCTTCCGGAAGGGCTGCAGGCCGGGCGACCGGAAGACGTACCCGACGCCGACCGACGGCCCCGGATTCGTCGCGGCGCTGAACAAGGCGCTGAAGGACAACCCACCGCCGCGGCGCGACGCCGCCCTGCTCGCGCAGCTCGAGCCGCTCGGCATCGGCGCGGGCCTCTCGCCCGAGCGGGCCGGCCTCGCTCCCGACGTGCTCGCCGCCCTCTACGAGGGCGTCGCCGAGCGGGCCGCCGCGTTGCCCGGCGCCGCGCGGGTGGAGGCGCTGCGCGAGGCCGTGAAGACCGAGGGCTGGTTGCTGCCGGCGTCCAACATCGGCGACTACGGGACCGACTACGCCTTCCGTGCCGTGATCGCGGTGGTCGGGCTGGGGGCGAATACGCCGGGGGAGGCGATCTATCCGACCGGGATCACCGACGCGACCGGCACCCTGTACGACGGGAAAAACGACTACCGGCTCACGTTCCCGCCCGGGAGCGAGCCGCCCGCCAAGTACTTCTGGTCGCTGACGATGTACGACACCGCGGGCTACCTGGTTCCGAACGCGATCGACCGCTACTCGCTTGGCCCGAGCCACCCGCCGCTGCTGCGCAAGCCCGACGGCTCGATCGTGGTCGCGATCCAGCAGGCGCCGCCGACCGAGGCCGACGTCAACTGGCTGCCCTCCCCGCCGGGAGGCTTCCGGCTCAATCTGAGGCTCTACGGCCCCAGCAAGGCGGCCCGCACGGGCGCGTGGAGGCCGCCGGGGGTGGTCAGGGTCGGCTGACCGCTGCTCGCCCGGGTTTGCGGGCGCTGAAGTGGATGGAGGCGGCCGGTACTGCCCCGGCGTCCGCGGAACCTGCCCTGATGCGTCTACGAGCGTTCCCGTGGAGTCTGATCTCGGCGCCGGTTAGGTCGATCCGCGGGGCACGTCCCCGGCGCCATACCTTCCTGATGGTGTCCCCACCGGCTCGAAGGTCCTAGTCGATGGGTGATCCCGCTGCTGAAGCCGCTGACCCGGGACGCGGGCTTCCCGGAGCGACTCCCTCACCGACTAAGCGGCGAGGGCGAACTCATGATCAGAGTCCGCATTTGATTGGTTCCCGGGAGAGTTTTACGAGGCCAACCCGGGATCCTCGACTCGCAACACCAAGGCGAACGATTCCACGTCGAATCTGGTTCGCCCCCGTATGTACGCCTTCAAGGATAGCCCCTCCGGGGCTCACCGAACCGCGGCGAGCACCTCCTGCGCACAGCGCTCGCCGCTCTCCACCGCGCCCTCGAGATAGCCCTGGTTGTCGGTCGCGGCTGCTCGCCGCGAAGTGGATCGCGCCCTCGGCCCGGCCGACGTAGCCGTAGTAGCGCGTGTACTGGCCCGGCAGGAGGGCGGCGTGCAGCTCACGCCGGGAGATCGCCGTGCGTTGCTCCATCGCCGCCAGAATAGGTCCGCCGGAGAAACCCCAGCCGAGAGAGGACGGGAGATGAGCTCGCAGCCGACCCAAGCCGAGAAGGGCGCCGCCTTCCGCGCCCTGCACGAGGACGACCCGTTCGTGATCCCGAATCCGTGGGATGCGGGATCGGCGAAGGCGCTCGCCTCGCTCGGCTTCCCGGCGCTGGCGACGACCAGCTCCGGCTTCGCCTTCACCCTCGGGCGCCACGACGGCGCGGCGACGCTCGACGAGGTGGTCGAGCACGTGCGCGCCGTCGACGCGGCGAGTGCGCTCCCCGTGTCGGTCGACCTCGAGAACGGCTACGGCCCGGCGCCACAGGACGCCGCGACGGCGATCGCTCGGGCCGCCGAGGCCGGGGCGGTGGGCGGCTCGATCGAGGACTTCGACCCAGACTCGGGCCTCTACGAGCTCGCCGAGGCGGTCGAGCGGGTGAGCGCCGCGGTCGAGGCGGCGCGCGGGCTCGGGTTCGAGTTCACGCTCACCGCGCGGGCCGAGAACCACATCCGCGCCAACCCGGACCTCGACGACACGATCGCGCGCCTGCGCGCCTACGAGGAGGCCGGCGCTGACGTCCTCTACGCCCCCGGGCTGCGGACGACCGAGGAGATCGGCGCCGTCTGCGACGCGCTCTCGAGGCCGGTCAACGTCCTCGCCCGGCCGAAGCTCTCGGCGGGCGAGATCTTCGGCGCGGGCGCTCAGCGGATCAGCCTCGGCGGCTCGCTGGCCTGGGTCGCGACCGCGGCCTTGGCCGACGCCGCGACCGCGATCCGCGACCGCGGCGACTTCTCCTCGATCGCGGTCTCGACCCGCGTCGACGAGCTCCTCGACGGGTGATCAGCTCGCCGGGAAGGCAGCCTCGAGCCGGCGGCGCCCACGCGCGGCCCAGGTAGCCCGCAGCACCGTCGCCGCCACCGGGCCGAGCGCAGCCGGCCGGTAGTCGAAGCTGATCGAGTACTCGAGCCGGGTCCCCTTGGTGATCGGCGTGAGCTCCAGTCGCCCGAGATGGTTGGAGATCGGAGCCTCGTTGATGACCGTGTACTCGATCACGCTCGGGCGGTCGTGGGTGACGATCCGTTCCTCGAGCGCCGCCGACCCGGGTGGTTTCACCAGCCGCACCATCCCGAGCCCGTTCGGCTCCTCCGGGTCGTCGCCGTGCTCGAGCGTCCTGACCGTCCCCGGCCAGAGCTCGGAGAAGCGGTCGGTGAGGTAGGTGAAGACGGCGTCGGGCGAACCCGCGACCTCGGCCGTGAGCTCGACCCTGTTGCGTGCGCGGGCGACTGCCACCAGCGTCAAGCCTACGGCGTCGAGCGGCTCGCCAGTTGGGATCATCCGAGGATGGCGAGACGCAAGAAGCAGCGGCGCAGCCCGGAGGCCGAGGCGACCTACGACTACGCCGACCCCGAGGGCAACGTCCTCACCCTGCGCGGGGAGCTCAGCGGTCCGACGATCCGCAAGCTCGCCCGTCCGGACCGGCGGGCCGGGGCGAGCGCCGAGGACGTCTATCGCCGACGCGACGAGATGCTGTTCGAGCGCCTGGTCGTGCGCTGGGAGATCGCCGGGCTGCCGCTCGATGACCAGAAGATGCTGCTCGGCCGCTACCGGATGGCCGACGCCGACACCCGGCGCTGGGTCCAGCGGACGATCGCCGGGCACGTCGAGCGCCACATCCCCGGGCTCGCGCAGTGAGGCGGAGTCCGCCAGGACGAAGCCGAACCCCGCCGCTGTTGAGGCGGCTTCAGTGAACTCCGGAATCTCCGCGGAGTGGGTGAGCGGGGGCGCCGAGCGCGTCGCCAACCACTTCGAGCGCGAGCTGGAGGCCCTGGTCGCGGTCTCCTCGCCCTCCGGCGACGTCGCCGCGGCGGAGGAGATTTGCGCCCTGGTCGCGGCGCTCCTGCCCGACGAGGCGAAGGTCGAGCGCCCCACCTGCTCGACCTCCGGCTTCGCCCCCGACCTGCTGGCGACGCTCCCCGGCACGGGCAGCGGCCGGGTGCTGCTGCTCGGCCACCTCGACACCGTGGTCGCCCACGCCGACCACCGGCCGCTCGAGCGCGAGGGCGAGCGGCTGGTCGGCTCGGGCACGATCGACATGAAGGGCGGGATCGCGCTCGCGCTCGGGGTGCTGCGGGCGCTCGCGGTGGTGCCCGAGAGCTTCGCCGAGCTCAGCCTGCTGACCGTGGTGGACGAGGAGTGGCGCACCGGCGGCTTCGACCACGGGCCCCGCTTCGCGGGCTACGACGCCTGCCTGTGCTTCGAGGCGGGCCAGCTCACCGCGAGCGGCGAGGAGGCCCTGGTGGCGAAGCGCAAGGCCGCCTCGACCCTGCGGGTCCTCGCGCACGGGGTCGCCGCGCACTCCGGGGCGGCGCCGGAGCGCGGGCGTAATGCCCTGCTCGCGCTCGCCGAGGTGGCTCGGCGCGTTGCCGAGCTCAGCGACCCGGCCGGTCCCGAGCGCCTGACCGCGATCCCGACCGTCGTCCGCGCCGGCGACGCGTTCAACGTCGTCCCCGCCGAGGGCGAGCTGATCTGCGACCTGCGGGCGGAGCGGCTCGAGGCCTTCGAGCCGGTGCTCGCCGCCGGTGCTCCCGCCGTCGACGGAGTGACCATGGAGGCCTCACTGGTCCGCCAGTGGCCGGGGATGGACAGCCGTGGCGCTGGTGGCCGAACGACTCGCCGGCCCGGCCTCGGCGATGCTCGGTCGCCGGCTCGAGGTCGGCAGCCGTGGCGGCGCCAGCGACGCGAGCCACATGGCCGGCTACGTGGAGCTCACGGTCGACGGCCTCGGCCCCCGCGGCGGCCACGCGCACCACCCGGACGAGTTCGTTGCCGTCGACTCGATCCGCCCGCGGGCGGAGGTCGCGCTCGCGGTGGCCGCCGCCGCGCTCGGGTCCGGCGGCGCCGATCGCGCCCCGCGCGCCTAACTCGTCACGCTTCCTTGACACCTCGGCGTTGTTCCGCGCGCCTGGCCGCGCCAGTCTGCCCGCGTGTGCGCCGAGTGTCACCTCGCTACCGACTCCCGCGAGCGAGCCACCTTTTGCGGCGATCGGGCGGTAGCGGCGCTCGCGGCCGAGCAGTGGGGTGTGCTCTCGACGGCCGAGTTGCGGGCCTGTGGGCTGACCTACAGCTCGATCACGAGGCGACACGCGCGGGGGCACCTCCACCGCCTGCACACGGGCGTTTGGGCGGTCGGCCACCCGAACCCGCCGCGGGAAGGCGGGCTCCTGGCTGCCGTGAAGGCGTGCGGGCCGACGGCCTTCCTCAGCCACTACTCGGCCGCCGAGCTCTGGGGGTTCGTCGAGCGGCTCGATCGTCTCCCCGACGTGACCGTCACGGCGCCCGCCCGTCGAGCCCATCCAGGGATCCGGACGCATCGGGCCACCCGCCTCGGGTCCGAGGATCGACGCGTTCACCTCGGAATCCCGGTGACGTCACCGGCCCGCACGCTGCTCGACTTGGCCGCGACGCTCGACCGCCGCCGCATGCGCGCGGCCGTGAGGCGGGCGCAGGGGACCGGCAGGGTGACCGTGAGACAGATCGGGTGGGCGCTCGAGCGCTATGCGGGTCAACGCGGGTCCGCGGTCCTTCGCGACGCGGTGTCGTCGGGCGCGGCGCCGACCAAGAGCGAGCGCGAGAGCGACGTCCTCGACCTGATCATCGAAGCGGGAGGCCTCCATCCCGACGTCAACAGGGCACTCACCCTCGGCGGCCGCCGCGTGATCCCTGACTTCCGCTGGCCCGAGCAGAAGCTCGTCCTCGAGGTCGACAGCACGGCCTGGCACGAGGATCCACTCGCCCGCGCCGACGATCGCGAGCGTCAAGCGCTGCTCGAGGCGCACGGCGAGACCGTCCTGCGGGTCCATTGGCGCGACGCGGTCCTGCGCCCGCAGCGGACCCTCGACGGTCTGCGGAACGCCGACGTCCCGTTCCCGGCCGAGTGACACCTCGCTCGCGACCCGCGGTAGTCATCTGCCACTCACGGGATCGGGGGAGTGCTGATCCGCGATGATTGGGCACGCCGTGGCCTCCTGGCCGGACACCGCCGCCGACTCCGGCTACTTCCCAGCCGGCGAGTCGGTCCTGCGGCGCGTTCACGGCGAGCGGGCGGTCGGGCTCAACTACGGCCAGCGGGCGCTGATGATCGGTGCCGCGCACCCGGTCAACTTCATCGGCACCCAGGCCAGTACGCGCTCGGGCTCACGGCCGTTCCTGCGCCTCGCGCACACGGCGAAGGTGTTCGAGACGATCTTCTTCGGCACCAGGGCCAAGGCCGACCGGGAGCTCGCCTTCGTCGAGCGCCTGCACCACCGGGTTCGCGGCGAGCTCGGCGAGCCGGCCGGGCCGTGGCCGGCCGGGACCGCCTACAGTGCCTTCGACCCGCCGCTGATGCTGTGGACCGTGGCGGTGATCGCCGACTCGGCCGAGGCCTTCTACGAGTGCCTCGTGCGGAGGCTGAGCGCCGCCGAGAAGGAGTCCCTCTGGCGCGACTACGTCCGCTTCGGTGAGCTCTTCGGCATGCCCCGCGAGGCCGCCCCCGCGAGCTACCGCGAGTTCCGCGTCTACTGGGAGCGGATGTGGACCGGCGGCGAGCTCCATCTCACCGACGAGGCCCGCGCGACGGCGCCTCGCGGTCGCCTTCGAGATCCCGATGCCCCGGTACCTGCACCCCTCGCGCGAGGTCCACAACCTGGTGCTCGCCGGCACCCTGCCGAACCGGGTGCGGGACCTGTTCGGGATCCGCTGGAGCCCGCTGCACGAGGCGACCTTCCGCTCGCTGGCCACGGGGCTGCGCGCCTCCCGCCCGGTGACGCCGAAGCGCATCCGCCGCGGCGGCAACACCGCGTCGTTCGAGATGGTCGCGCGGACCGAGGAGCGCCTGGTCGCCGAAGGACGGGCGACGCTGCCCACGGCGGCCGCGTAGCCGGCCGCTCAGCGCTTGGTCGCCACCAGCGAGATGCTCTCGACGCCGTAGGTGCCGCAGGCGTCCTGGGCCCGGTCGGAGACGAAGCGGTAGTCATTCGCCCGGATCTCCTCGACGGCCAGGCCCGCCGCCTCGATCGCCGCCACGTAGGCGTCGCGCGGGATCGCCCCGGCGATGCACGCCGCCCAGAGGTCGACGTTCCGCCTGGTTCGCTCCTTCAGCGCCCGGGCGCTGACGATGTCCGCGATCGCCAGCCTTCCACCGTGCTCGAGCACCCGGGCGGCCTCCTCGAACACGCGGTTCTTCAGCAGCGAGAGGTTGATCACGCCATTCGAGATCACCAGATCGAAGCTGGACGGCTCGAACGGGAGCGTCTCGATCCTCCCCTCGACGAATTCGACCCGGGGGAACTCGCCCGCCAGCGCCCGCGCCTTGCTCAGCTGCTCGTCGGTGAAGTCGAGGCCGACCACGCGCCCGGTCGGCCCGACCGCGACGGCGGCGCAGAAGACGTCCGTGCCCGACCCCGATCCGAGGTCCAGCACCCGCTCGCCCGGTCGAGGCCTCGCCAGGTCGAGGTGATGTCCGACGCCGGCGAACGAGGCCAGCGACGCCGACCGGGATCCGGTCGAGCAGCGCCGGCTCGTAGCCGAGCCGCTCGGCCAGCGCCCCTGCCGGTCTCGAAGTGAAGCTCGGCATCCTCGCCCCGGGCCACGTGGCGGTACATCTCCTTGACCGCGGTCTCGAGCCGATCCGCGTCGACCAGACCGCTCGCGTCGGTCTGCGGGAGCCGCTCCGCCTCGGCCGCCTCGTCGGTGCGCGCGGTGCTCGGATTCATCGGGACCTCCTGCGTGGCGTGGACGGGACGCCCTACCATCTCACCGCCGCGGTCCGCCCGCCGTGCGAGTGCTCACACAGGGACGGGGGATGCCGCGGCGTTACTCGGCGCTTGCGACCGCATCGCAGAGCTGCGAGAGCGCGTCCTGGGCCTGGCCCGACGGCAGCTGGCCGACCGCGCTACGACAGGAGCTCGCCGCCTGTGAGAGCGCCTGCTTGACGTTCTCGCCGCCCGAGCTCAGGGCCTGCTTGACCGTGTTGCCGACGGACGTGCAGGCGCTCCCCAGGGCGGTTCCCGCCGCGCCGCCGAGCTGCTGGGCCTGGTCGCTGCACGACTTGACGGCCGCGTCGACCTTCTCCTCCGCCGTCGCCGCAGCGGAGCTGCTCGTCGTCGTTGTCGTCGTCTCGTCGTCGCCGCATCCGGCGGCGAGGAGAGCGCAGGCGAACAGGGCGGTGAGCCCGGCGACCGCGTACGAACGATGTCCTCGCATGCTGATTCCCCTTCGGTCGACGACCGTTGCAGGCTCGGGACGAGTGGCCGACGGCTTCGTCATGACCAACCATATGCGGTCGTTGCGGCCCCGCCCCGGCTCCCTCCGAGAGACGGCAGCGCATGCGCGAGACCCCGCGATCCGGCCTCAGGCCCGCCCGGCCTCCAGCAGCCGCCGCAGGAACCGCTTCGTCTCGGGCTCGCGCGGCTCGCTCAGCACCTGCTCGGGCGGGCCGATCTCGACCAGCCGGCCCTCGTGCAGGTAGCCGACCCGGTCGGCGACCTCGCGGGCGAAGCTCATCTCGTGGGTGGCGATCAGCATCGTCACGCCCTCGTCGCGCAGCGTCGCGCACCGTCTGCAGCACCTCGCCGACGAGCTCGGGGTCGAGCGCCGAGGTGACCTCGTCGAGCAGCATCGCCCGCGGCCGCGCGGCGAAGGCGCGGGCGAGCGCGACCCGCTGCTGCTGGCCGCCCGAGAGCCGGTCGGGGTGGTCGTCCTCGCGGCCCGCGAGGCCGAGGCGCTCGAGCTGCGCGCGGGCGCCGCGCCTCGGCCTCGTCGCGGGGCACCCCGTGGCCGCGCCAGCTGCCGAGCACGACGTTCTCGAGCACGGTCAGGTGCGGGAACAGGTTGTAGGCCTGGAAGACGAGCCCGAGCCGGCGGCGGACGGCGACCGCGTCGACCGAGGGGTCGGTGATCACCTCGCCGTCGAGGAAGATGTCGCCGTCGTCGATCTCCTCCAGCAGGTCGGCGCAGCGCAGCATCGTCGACTTGCCCGAGCCCGAGGCGCCGATCACCGCTACCGCCTCGTGCTCGGCGACCGCGAGGTCGATCCCGTGCAGGACCTCGCGCTCGCCGAAGGCCTTGGTCACGCCGCGGAACTCGAGCACCGGCGCGCCGCGTCATCTCGCCCGCCTCGAAGCCCCAGCGGTCGAGCAGCCGCGCGAGCGGCACGGTGACCGCGAGGTAGAGCAGCGCCGCGGCGATCAGCGGCGTGTAGTTGAAGTCCGGCGGCGGCCTGGATCTGCGCCTCGCGGAACGCCTCGCCGGCGACGCCGATGATCGCGATCAGGGCGACGTCCTTCTGCAGCGCGATGAAGTCGTTGAGCAGCGGCGGGCCGACCCGGCGCACCGCCTGCGGCAGGATCACGTGGCGCATCGCCTGGCGCTCGGTGAGCCCGATCGCGAGCGCCGCGTCGCGCTGGCCGCGGTGGACCGAGCGCAGGCCGGCGCGGTAGACCTCGCTCGACGTAGGCGGTGTAGGAGAGGGTGAGCGCGATCCCGCCGAGCACCACCGGCTCGGTCGGCAGCCCCTCGAGGTCGAGCGCCGGGATCCCGAAGCCGACCAGGTAGACGAGCAGGATCACCGGGATGCCGCGAAAGACGTCGGCGTAGACGGTCGCGAGCAGCCGCAGCGGGAAACAGCGCCGGCGCGTCGCGACGTGCGGAGCAGGGCGACGCCCAGCGCGAGCACCAGGACGCAGACCTCGACGATGCAGAACACGCGGACGTCGAGCCAGAAGGCCTCGAGCGACGTCGGGGAACGAGTCGCGGAAGACGTCGAGGTCGAAGAACGTGTCGCGGACCTCGGGCCAGCCGGGGCTGGTCAGGATCAGGGCCGCGATCCCGCCGAGGACGACGACCGACGAGATCGCCGCGATCGCCTGCCCGCGCCGCGTCTGCGCGCGCCGGGCTGCCGCCCGCTCCGCGCGGCGGTCGGCCATCGCTACGCGGCGCCGGGCTACTCGAGGACCGGGGCGCTGGTGACGTCGCTCATCCACTGCTTCTCGATCGCCGGCAGCTCGCCCGACTCGTTCAGGGCCGTGATCGCGGCCGAGACGCAGGCGGTCAGCGGCGAGTCCTTCTCCAGCAGCGCTCCCCACTCGTCGCCGCCGGGGGCGGCGAACTGGCCGACGATCGTCGCCTCGGGGACCTGGACCGCGGTCAGGAAGAAGGCGGTCGGGACGTCGACGACGATCGCGTCGACCTGGTCGTTCTTGAGCGCGCTGACGACGTCGTTGGAGGTGTCGAAGACCTGCGGCTCGCTCGCTCGGCTGGATCACCTCGTTGACCGCGTCGAGGCTGGTGGTCCCGATCTGGACGCCGATCGTCGGCGTCGGCGAGGTCGGCGAGCGAGGTCGCGCCCGTCGAGCGTCGGAGTCCTTCTGCGCCACCACCGCCTGCTCGGCCTCGTAGTACGGGCTCCGAGAAGTCGACCTGCTCGGCGCGCTTCGGCGTGATCGAGATCTGGTTGACGTCGAAGTCGAAGTCCTTGGGCCCCGGCGCGTAGGA
This sequence comes from uncultured Solirubrobacterales bacterium, assembly GCA_963758665.1. Taxonomy (GTDB): domain Bacteria; phylum Actinomycetota; class Thermoleophilia; order Solirubrobacterales; family 70-9; genus WHSW01. The sequence goes on from CAVWWH010000004.1 coordinate 479,264, forward strand.
GGCGTTGAACGGGACGACCGTCCACTCGACGTCGGCCTCCGCGTAGCCGAGCTGGTCGGCGATCGCGTAGGCGACCGCGCTCTCGAAGCCGCGGCCGTTGGTCGGGTCGTTGTCCTCGAAGTAGGGCGGGAACGCGGGCTTGTCGGTGGCGACGGTGAGCGTGCCGTCGCTGACAGTCTCGAGCTGGTCCGGGGTGCACTCCTCCAGCGAGACGGTCTCGGCGGCGGTCGTCTCGTCCGAATCGTCGTCGTCGCCGCAGCCGGCGGCGAGGACGAGCGCGGCCAGGGTCAGCAGCAGCGGGGCGATGCGGGACTTCGACACGGCGGGATACCTCTCTCGGACGGGTGCGCGATGATCCTATGCGTATGAGCGACTGGAGCGCGGCCCAGATCCCCGATCAGGCGGGCAGGGTCGCCGTGGTCACCGGCGCCAACAGCGGCCTCGGCCTGGAGACGGCACGCGAGCTGGCGCGCGCCGGGGCGAAGGTGGTGCTCGCCGCGCGCTCGGGCAAGGCCGACGGAGCGCGAGAGCAGATCGCCGGCGACTCCGACGGCGCCGACCTCGACCCGCGGGAGCTCGACCTCGCGAGCCTCGACTCGGTGCGGCAGTTCGCGACCGGCGTCGCCGCCGCTCATCCCAAGGTCGACGTGCTGATCAACAACGCCGGCGTGATGATGCCCCCGCGGTCAGAGACGGCGGACGGCTTCGAGCTCCAGTTCGGCACCAACCACCTCGGCCACTTCGCGCTCACCGGCCTGCTGCTCGACGCGCTGAAGGCGGCGGGGGAGGGCGCGCGGGTGGTCACGGTGAGCTCGATCGAGCACCGGCCCGGGAAGCTGCGCTTCGACGACCTGCAGTCCGAGCGCGACTACTCGCCGCGCGGCGCCTACCAGCAGTCGAAGTTCGCCAACGCGGTCTTCGGCCTCGAGCTCGATCGCCGGCTGCGGGAGGCCGGCCTGCCGATCGCGAGCGTGCTCGCCCACCCCGGCTACTCGGCGACCAACCTGCAGACCACCGGGCCGCCCTTCCCGATCTCCGCGGTGCTGCGCGTCTCCAACCTGCTGATCGCCCAGGGCGCCGACCAGGGCGCCCTGCCGCAGCTCTACGCGGCGACGGCCCCGGGCGTCGAGAGCGGCGAGTTCTTCGGCCCGGACGGCTTCCGCGAGTTCCGTGGCTCGCCGACGACGGTGCAGCCGGTCGGCCGCGCTCGCGACGCGGACACCGGCCGCCGGCTGTGGGAGGTCTCGGAGGAGCTCACCGGGGTCTCGTACCTGTCGAGCGGGTGAGCCGCCCCGACGTCGCCGCCGCCCTTGGGCGCGTCGGCCTGCCGGCGCCGATCGCCGAGCTCGCCGCGCGCCAGTGGGACGCGATCGTCGTCGGCGGCGGCCACAACGGGCTCACGGCGGCGGCCTACCTGGCGCGGGCAGGCCGCTCGGTGCTCGTCCTCGAGCGCCGCGAGCAGCTCGGCGGGGCGGCGACGCTCGAGCGGCCGTTCGCCGACCGGCGGTTCGTGGTCAGCCCCTGCGCCTACGTCGTCGGCCTGCTCGACCCGACGGTGATCGCCGAGCTCGGGCTCGAGCGCCACGGCTATCGGGTGACCCCCGCCGACCCGAACCTGTGGGTTCCGTTCGCCGACGGCAGCTCCTACGCCGCGTTCATCGACGGAGCGCGGACCGCCGAGTACCTGCGCGCGCAGGGCTTCGCGCGAGGCCGACATCGACGGCCTGGCTCGCTTCGGCGCCGTCTTCGACCGCATCCGCGACCTGCTGCGAGCCGGCGACGACGACCTCTGGCAGCGCCCCTCGCCGCCACGCGCGGAGGTCGAGCGGCTGCTGGGCGACGATCCCGAGCTGATCGGGGTCGTGTTCGAGGAGTCGATCGCCTCGATGCTCGATCGCTACGTCTCCGACCAGAGGCTCAAGGGCGCGATCGCCTGCCAGGGCACGATCGGCACGTTCGCCGGCCCGCGGGACCCGGGGACCGCCTCGATCCGGCTCATGCACCACCAGGGCGACCTGCTCGGGCTGGGCTCGGTCTGGGGCTACGTCGAGGGCGGGCTCGGCCGGGTCTCGTTCTCGATCGCCCAGGCGGCGCTCGAGGCCGGCGCGACGCTCGCGGCCGGCGTGCCGGTGGCCGCCATCCGCCCCGGGGAGGGGGTCGAGCTCGAGTCCGGCGAGCTGCTGCGCGCCTCCGCCGTCGTCTGCAACGCCGACCCGAAGCGGATGCTGGCGATGCTCGACGCAGGCTCGGCCGAGGTCCCGGCGGGATACCGGGACCGGCTCGAGGGCTGGGACGTGAGCTCGCCGGTGCTGAAGCTGAACGTCGCCCTGCGCCGCTTTCCTGCCTTCAGCGCGGCGAATGGGGCGGTCGAGCCGCAGCGGGCGATGGTCACCGTGACCGACGGCGTCGATGCCGCCCAGGCGGCGGCCGAGGCCGCCCGCCGAGGCGAGCCCGCGGATCGGCTTCTGCGAGCTCTACTTCCAGTCGGCCTACGACCGCTCGGTGGTCCCCGAGGGCCGCGAGGTGATGAGCGTCTTCTGCCAGTACGTCCCCTACGAGCTCGCCGAGGGCGAGTGGGAGACGCGCGCGCGACGAGATCGCCGGGCTGGCGCTGGACGCGATCGAGGCCCGCGCCCCCGACGTGCGCGACTGCATCGAGGAGATGCAGGTGATGGGCCCGCCCGACATCGAGCGCCGGATCGGGCTCACGGGCGGCCACATCTTCCAGGGCCAGGCGCTGCCGTCCCAGATGTGGGACCGCCGGCTCGAGGCCCGGACCCCGATCGACGGGCTCTACCTCTGCGGCGCCGCCACCCACCCGGGGGGCTCGGTGATCGCCCTCAACGGCCGGATCGCGGCCGACGCGGTGCTCGGCCGCGCCCCCGCACCGGCGAGCGTCACCTGACCACCGCGAGGCGGTAGTGAGATGACTCTCGGTCGCGGCGGGCGCCCGCGCACGGCGCCGCTACCGTGGCCGGATGCGGCGGCTGTTCCCACTGGTGGCGGCGGTGATCCTCGTCGACACGATGTTCTACGCGGCGATCACGCCGCTGCTGCCCGAGTACGCCGACGACCTCGGGCTCTCGAAGACCGCCGCCGGGGTCCTGAGCGCCTCGTACGCCGCCGGCACCCTGCTCGCCGCGATCCCCTCGGGGTTCCTGGCGGCGAGGATCGGCTTTCGCGCCACCATGCTCGCCGGCCTCGCGCTGCTCGGGATCTCCAGCGTCGCCTTCGCCTTCGCCGGCAGCATCCTCGTCCTCGACGTCGCCCGGTTCGCCGAGGGCGTCGGCGGGGCCTGCGCCTGGACCGGCGGCCTCGCCTGGTTGCTGGCCGCGGCGCCGGACGACCGCCGCGGGGAGGTCATCGGCGCCGCGCTCGCGGCGGCGATCTTCGGCATCCTGCTCGGCCCGGTGATCGGCGGGATCGCGACGGTGACGGGCCCCGAGGTCGTCTTCTCCGCCGTCGCCGCTGTCGCCGCAGGCCTCGCCGCCTGGGTCGTGAGCACGCCCGGGATTCGCGCCTCGGGCGGGCAGAGCGTCCGGCGCGTCATCGCCGCGATTCTCACCGGCCCGATCGTGTTCGCGTTCTGGCTCGTGGTCCTGCCGTCGGTGCTCTCGGGTGCCTTCGACGTCCTGATCCCACTGCGCATGGACGACCTGGGCGCGACCGGGATCGCGGTCGGCGCGGCCTTCTTCACGGCCGCCGCGATCGAGGCGTTCACCGCGCCCGCGATCGGCCGCGTCTCGGACCGGCGCGGGCGGATGACCCCGATCCGGGCCGGCCTGATCGCCTGCCCGCTGGCGGCGTTGATCCTGCCGCTGCCGGCGAGCGTCGTCGTGCTCGCGATCGCGCTGGTCGTGGTCGTGCTCGCGATGAGCCTGATCTGGACCCCGGCGATGGCCCTGCTGTCCGACAACGCGGAGGCGGCGGGGCTCGACCTCGCCTTCGCCAGCGCCCTGGTCAGCCTCGCCTGGGCCGGCGGCCAGGTGCTCGGCGGCTCGGCCTTCGTGGGGTTGGCCGACGCGACCACGGACGCGACGACCTACGGCCTGATCGCGGCCCTGTTCGCGCTCACGCTGACCACGATCGTCGCGATGCCTCGCCCGCGTCGCGCTTAGGCGCCGTACGCGCGGGTAGCCCTCCCCCATGGGAGAGGACGAGCGCGAGGCCGGAGGCCTGCGCCGCGCGATCACCCCGACGCTGCTGCTGATCTTCATCGTCGGTGACATCCTCGGCGGCGGCATCTACGCGCTCGTCGGCGAGGTCGGCGCCGAGACCGGCGGCGCGATCTGGTCGGCGTTCGTCCTCGCCCTGATCATGGCTGCGTTCACCGCCGGCTCGTACGCCGAGCTGGTCTCGAAGTACCCGCACGCGGGCGGCGCCGCCCTGTACGTCAACCGCGCGTACAAGCGGCGCTTCTTCAGCTTCATCGTCGCCTTCGCCGTCGTCGTCTCCGGGATCACCTCGGCGAGCGCCCTGGCCCGTGGCTTCGGCGGCGACTACCTGAGCGAGTTCGTCGACCTCAAGGTCGTGATCGGGGCGCTCGCGCTGCTGGCGTTGATCATGCTCGTCAACCTGCGAGGGATCTCGGAGTCGGTGAAGCTCAACGTCGGCTTCACCCTGGTCGAGATCGCCGGGCTGTTGCTGATCGTGCTGATCGCGGTGGTCGCGATCGCTCAGGGCGACGCGGACACCGGGCGCGCGTTCGAGTTCAAGGAGGGCACCAGCGTGTTCGCGGCGATGCTCGCCGGCGCGGCGCTCGCCTTCTACGCGCTGGTCGGGTTCGAGGACTCGGTCAACGTCGCCGAGGAGACCCAGGACCCGAGCCGGACCTATCCGCGCGTCCTCTTCATCGGTCTCGGGATCGCCGGCGTCCTCTACTTCCTGGTCACCGTCGGCGCCTCGGTCGTGGTCCCCGTCGGCGACCTCTCGGCCTCGAGCGGGCCGCTGCTGGAGGTCGTCAAGCAGGGGCCGCTCGGGATCCCGGAGAAGCTGTTCTCGGCGATCGGCCTGCTGGCGCTCTCCAACGGGGCGATGATCAACATGATCATGGCCTCGCGGCTGCTCTACGGGATGGCGAAGGAGGACGTCGTCCCCGCCCCGCTGGGGATCGTCGGCGCCCGGCGCACGCCCTGGGTCGCGATCCTGTTCACGACCGCGATCGCCGCCGTCCTGGTGATCACCGGCGACCTCGAGAAGCTCGCCGACACGACCGTGGCGCTGCTGGTGGTCGTGTTCGCGATCGTCAACGTGACCGTGCTCGTCCTGCGCCGCGACCGGGTCGAGCACGAGCACTTCACCGTCCCGGCCGTGTTCCCCGTGCTCGGGGTTGGCGTCTCGATCGCCCTGCTGACCGAGATCGAGGGCGAGGTCTGGGCCCGCGCCGGGATCCTGGTCGGGATCGGAGTGGTCCTGTGGCTGCTCAATGCGCTCCTGCTGCGGCGCTCGGGCTCCGCCACCGCCAGCTAGCCTCCGGCCCGATGAGGATCAAGCTCGCCGTGACGGCCGCCCTCGCGGTGATGATCGTCGCGCCCGCCGGGGCGTCCGCGCCGGCGGCGGCCAAGCACTTCAAGGCCTACGTCTCCTGCGGCGCCAAGGGCAAGCACGCCGACGCCTTCTGCTTCGAGGGCGACCGCCCGGTTGCCGTCCTTCGCGCCTTCGACAAGGCCCGGGTGCCCTATCGCCTCTGCGTCCGCGAGGCGGGCGCGCGCCAGCGCTGCCGCGACCGCCACACGCGCAAGCCGGGCCAGGGCTCGCGCACCCGCTTCGACATCGACGGCGCGGGCAAGTACAAGCTCGCCTACTTCGCCAACGGCCGCGCCGTCGCCCGCGACAAGCTGGTGGTGCGCGAGCGCAGCGTGTTCGCGATCGGCGACTCGCTCGGCCAGGGAACGCGCCCCTACCTGCCCGGCGCGCTGCGGGGGTGGAGGCTGAGCCAGTCGGTCTCGATCTCGCGCTTCGTCTCCGAGGGCGTCTCGATCGTCCGCAACCGCGGCGGCCTCCCGGCGGTGATCGTGTTCGCGCTCGGCACCAACGATGACGCGCACAACGTCAGCACGTTTCGCAATTCGGTCGAGGCCGTGGCCCGGATCGCCGGCGAGACCCGCTGCGTCGTCGTCCCCAACATCGTCCGCCCGCCGGTCGGCGGGGCGAGCTATTCGAGCTTCAACCGGGCCCTCGCCGACGTCGCCCGGCACCACGACAACCTGCGGATCGTCGACTGGGCGGGGCTGGTGAGCGCGAACCGCGGCTGGCTCGCCGGCGACGGCGTGCACGTCAACGCGACCGGCTATCAGGCACGGGCGCGGGCGATCGCCAAGCAGGTCGAGCGCTGCTGATGGCCGGCGTGGGCGAGACGCTGAAGCTGACCGCGAGCGAATCGGTGACGATCGTGGAGTCCTCGCCCGAGCGCCTCGTGGTCGAGGCGACCTACGGACCCGGCGGCAAGCCGCCGCCCAAGCACCTGCATCCGAGCCAGGACGAGCGCTTCCGGATGCTCGAGGGCACGCTGCGGTTCCGGCTCGGCTCGGTCGAGCGCGACCTCGAGGCGGGCGACGAGATCGAGGTCCCGGTCGGCGTCGCCCACCAGGTCTGGAACCCGCACGACGAGCCGTCGCGGGTCACGTGGACCACCGCTCCCGCGGGACGCACCGAGCGGTGGTTTCGCGCGATCGACGCGCTCAACCGCGAGGCGGGCGAGGGGCAGACCCCGAGCCCGCTCGCCTTCGCCACCCTGCTCAGCGAGTACCGCGACTGCTTTCGCCTCGCCGTTGGCCCCGACCCGTTGGTCGGCCCGGCGATCAAGGCGCTGGGCGCGGTCGGGCGCCTGCGCGGGCACCGCTCCTGAGACCGAGCCGCATCCAACCCGCACGCAGCGTGGTTTCGATGCGGTTCGGCGTAGGGTGCCCCGCGTGAAGTTCGCGGTCGGCTACTTCCCCACCGACGACGGCATCGACCCGCCGACCCTCGCGCGGATGGTCGAGCAGCGGCCGTTCGAGTCGCTGTTCTTCTGCGACCACACCCACATCCCGGCCTCGCGCGAGACCCCGCACCCGGTCGCCTCGGAGCTTCCGCGGGAGTACTCGCGCATCCACGACCCGTTCGTCGCGCTGATGGCGGCAGGCGCGGCGACCGAGCGGATCAAGCTCGGGACCGGTGTCTGCCTGGTGATCGAGCGTGACCCGATCGTGACCGCGAAGCAGGCCGCCGGAGTCGACCGGCTGACCGGCGGGCGCCTGTTGTTCGGCGTCGGCGCGGGCTGGAACCTCGAGGAGATGCGCAACCACGGGACCGACCCGGCCCGGCGCTTCTCGGTCATGCGCGAGCGAGTCGAGGCGATCAAGGAGATCTGGACCTCCGACGAGGCCACCTACCACGGCGAGCACGTCGACTTCGACCGCATCTGGTGCTGGCCCAAGCCGCTGACCCAGCCACATCCACCGGTGATCGTCGGCGGCCACGGCAAGCGGGTGCTCGACCGGGTGCTCGCCTACGGCGACGAGTGGATGCCGAACCGGATCGGCGACGACGCCAAGATCAGCGCGCGGATCGCGCGCCTGCGCCAGGCCGGCGAGGACGCGGGGCGCGGGCCGATCCCGACCACGCTCGCCAACGCGACCACCGATCCCGGGGTGCTCGAGCTCTACGAATCCACGGGCGTGCACCGGGCGCTGTTCTGGGTCGCCCAGGGCGACGAGTCGGATCTCGAGCGCCGCCTCGACCGGCTCGCCGCCGGCATCGAGGCGTACGAGGGCGCCGGCTGAGCCCCCCGCACGCCGGCGGGTCGAGCGGCGACCCACTCGCGACGGACCCCGCTCAGAGCTGGGTCGCGTCGAAGTCGAGCGCGAGCAGGGAGCGGCCGGCGAGCTCCCAGGTCGCCGGGCCGACGAGCATGTGCTGCGTCGCCGCGTGGACGTCGCGAAAGCGGCGCTGCAGCGGGCCGGTTTCGTAGATCGCGCTGCCGCCGGCGAGCGAGTAGGCGGTGTCGACGGCGGCAGCTGCGGACTCGACCGCGTGGGTCGAGCCGAGGCGCAGCGCGGCGCGCAGCTCGATCGGGATCTCGCCCCCGTTGCGGGCGGCCTCCCAGGCGTCGGCGACGGCCTCGTGGAGCAGCGAGCGCCCCGCCCGCACCCCGGCCTCGGCCCGGGCGACCCCGGCCTGGGTCGCCGCCCGCTCGGCGAGCCTGCGGGTGCTCAGGGTCGGCGTCTTCGCACCCGCGATCCGCGCCAGGTCGTCGAGCGCGCCGCGTGCGATCCCGATCGCGACCGCGGCGATCGACGCCGCGAGGAGGCCAAACGGCGGGAACGCGTACAGCGGGCCGGTCTCACGCGGGCTCTCGGTGAGCAGCGATGCGGTCCGGCCGACCGGGACGGCGAGCCCGTCGACGGCGATGTCGTGGCTGCCGGTCGCGCGCAGGCCGGAGACCGACCAGGTGTCGATCACCTCGACCTCGGTCGCCGGCATCAGCGCGAGCCGGATGTCGGGCCGCCCGCTGGGCAGTTCCCGGGGCCGGTCGCCGTCGACGACGACGCAGCCGCCCATCAGCCAGTCGCAGTTGTCGACGTTGCTCGCGAAGCGCCAGCGCCCGCCGACCACCAGCTCGCCGCCGGCCGCCGACGCCCGCCCCGAGGGCGCGAACACCCCGCCGACGACGCCGGCCGGATCGCCGTAGACCTCGGCGGCCGAGGCCTCATCGAGGTAGGCGGCGAGCATCCCCGAGGTGGCGCAGACGGCGGCGCACCAGCCGACGGCGGCGTCGCCGACGGCGAGCGCCTCGACCGCCTCGAGCAACTCCGCGGGGGTCGCCTCGCCGCCGCCGAGCGACGCAGGCACGCACAGGCGGTAGAGGCCCGCGCTCGCGAGCTCGGCGGAGAGCTCGGGCGGCAGGCGCCGCTCGGCCTCGGCCTGCGGCGCGAGCTCGGCGGCGCGCGGCGCCAGCTCTCGCGCGGCTTCGACCGGGGAGTCGGGCATCGCTCGGATGATCGCAACTGACCGGCGGGCCCGGCCGGTGTAACGGAATCCGGGCCGAGCACACTGAGGGGACATGTCGTTGCGCAAGACCGGCCGACGCATCACGTCGGCCGCGCTGATCGCCCTCGTGGCGCTTGCGGTCGGGGGCGTTCCCGCTGCCGGGGCCGAGACGACGCGGCTCAAGCTGCGCGGCTCCCCCTACGGGAAGGTGCTGTTCGCCGACGGCTACGCGATGTACGTGTTCACCGCCGACCGGGGGTCGACCAGCAACTGCTACGGCGCCTGCGCCGAGGCATGGCCGCCGCTGATCGCCAAGGGCAAGATCGTCACCGGCAAGGGGGTGCAAGCGCGGCAAGCTCGGCACCACCACCCGCGACGGCGGCGCGAAGCAGGTCACCTACGCCGGCCGGCCGCTCTACGGCTACATCGACGACCCGCGCGGCGAGGTCTTCTGCCAGGACGTCGAGGAGTTCGGCGGGACCTGGTACGCGGTCAAGCCCTCGGGCAAACCGGTCCCCCCGGGTTAGAGAACGTCGGGCGGCCCCGCGACCGGCCGCGACCAGCCGCCATCATTGGGCGGTGGCCCCGGCGCTCGCGATTCACGGCCTGACCAAGCGTTACGACGACGGCACCCTCGCCCTCGACGCGCTCGACCTCGAGGTCCCGAGCGGGCAGCTTCTTCGGCCTGCTGGGCCCGAACGGCGCCGGCAAGACCACCCTGATCAGCGCCGTCTGCAACCTCGTGCGTCCGACGGGCGGCGAGATCACCGTCTTCGGCCTGCGCGGCGGCAGCCTCGAGGCCCGCCGGCTGATCGGCGTCTCCGAGCAGGAGCCGAACCTCGACCGGTTCCTCACCGTGCGCGAGACGCTGGTCTACCACGGCGGCTACTACGGGATGTCCCGCGAGGCGGCGAGCGAGCGAGCCGAGCGGATGATCGAGGTCTTCGACCTGCACGCCAAGCGCGACGTCCGCGCGCCGAAGCTCTCCGGCGGCCAGCGCAGGCGGCTGCTGCTGGCGCGAGCGCTCCTGCACGAGCCCCGGCTGGTGATCCTCGACGAGCCCACAGCCGGCGTCGACATCGAGCTGCGCCACGAGCTCTGGCGCTACATCCGCCGGCTGCACGAGCAGGGGACGACGATCCTGCTGACGACGCACTACCTCGAGGAGGCCGAGGCGCTCTGCGAGGAGATCGCGCTGATCAGCGGCGGCCGGATCGTCGCCCGCGACAGCGCCGAAGGCCTCAAGCGCCGCTACGGCGCCGACACCCTGGAGCAGGTCTATCTGCGCTCGGTTGCGGTCGGCAGGCTCGGGCTAGCCGTCCGACGCCGAGCCGGCCGACGCCGAGGCGGTCCGATGAGCGCGCCGAGCGAGCCGGCGGCGCTCGCGGTCGAGCCGCCGCGGCCCTGGCGGGGGCTCGCCTGGCTCGCGCTGCGCGAGTGCCATCGCGTGCTCCGGCTGTGGACGCAGACCACGCTCGCTCCGGTGATCTCGTCGCTGCTGTTCATCGTCGTCTTCGGGCTCTCGCTCGGCGGGCGGATCAACCGGATCGACGGCTTCGACTACGAGGTCTTCATCGTCCCCGGGCCTGATCGCGATGGCGATGGCGCAGGCCGTGTACTCGAACAACTCGAGCACGATCTTCCAAGCGCGAAACGACCGCTACATCGACGACGTCCTCGCCGCGCCGATGCACAGCTGGCAGATGAACCTGGGCTTCGGCGTCGGCGGGTTCTTCCGCGCGCTCGTGATCGGCGCGGCGCTGACGGCGCTCGCGGTCCCGATCACCGGCGCCCCGGTCGAGCAGCCGCTCGTCCTGATCGCCGCCGTCGTCCTCGTGCTCGCCGGCTTCGGCGCGCTCGGGATCGTCGTCGGCATCCACGCCCAGACGTTCGACCACATCTCGTTCGTCAACAACATCGTGATCCTGCCGCTGACCTTCCTCGGCGGCGTCTTCTACTCGGTCGACCGCCTCGGCAGCCCGTGGGAGCAGATCTCGCACCTCAACCCGCTCTTCTACGTCGTCGAGGCGATCCGCTACGGGTTCCTCGGCACCTCCGATGTCAGCCCCGTGGCTCGCGTTCGCCGTGCTCGCGGCGATCGCGGCGGCGCTGGTCGGCTGGTCGCAGTACCTGTTCTCGAGCGGCACGCCGGCTGAAGCCCTAGCCCATCGGGCCGAGACCACGAGTCGCCGGCAGGAATCCGGCCGCCCGCCCGCGAACCCCAGACGAATCAGGCACGGCTCGCCAGGGCCGACGCTTCCGACCTTCAAAGGAGATTGCTTTGCGCTCGCGCCTCACCTACTCGAACGTCGCCTCGACGGTCGCGCTGTTCCTCGCGCTCACCGGCGGCGTCGTCTATGCCGCGTCCAAGATCAAGACCAAGGACATCCAGCGCCAGGCGGTGACCGAGAAGAAGATCGCGCCCGGCGCGGTCAAGAACGGCAAGCTCGCCGCGGAAGCGGTGAAAGCCGGGAAGCTGGCCGCCGGCGCCGTGGAGACCAGCAAGCTCGCCGCGGGCGCGGTCGACACCGGCAAGCTCGCCGACGGCGCCGTCGGCAACGCCCAGGTCAAGGACGACTCGATCCAGCCCGAGAAGCTGACCTTCCCGGTCATGTACGTCGCGGAGCCGGCGGGCGGCTCTCAGGCGGTTCCCGCCGGCGCTCCGGAGCCCTACCCGCTCACGGGCGGCCAGTGGACGCAGCGACAGGACGCGGTCAACGTCGTCTTCGGCTCGGCCGCGGCGACGCTCGCCTACGACGGCTCGGGCTCGGGCTCGTGCCAGGTGTTCTTCGACGTCCGCGTCGACGGCCAGCAGACCGGCGGCGGGCAGCTCCAGACCGACTCGACGACGCCCGTCGAGGTCGAGCGCGCAGATCGGTGCCGCGCCAGGAGCCGGGCCGACGAGCCCCACCCAGCGCACGCTCACGGTCCAGGTGGGCTCGAACGGCGACTGCGAGCCGAGCTCGACGATCGACTCGACCCGGTTCCAGATCCTGAACTTCGGTTAGCGGATCTCGAGCCAGGTGCCGTCGGGGCCGAGGTTGTGGACCTCGGTCTCGCCGATCCGCGAGCGCTCGCCCCAGCTCTCGTGGATGTGGCCGCAGACCGCCAGCCGCGGCTGCTTGGCCTCGATCGCCTCGAGGATCGCGGGGCTGCCGAGGTGGTCGCCGGCGCCGGAGGCGTCCACGTGACCCTGGGGCGGCGAGTGGACCACCAGGACGCCGCCCTCGGGGCAGGCGGCGAGCCGCTCGGCGCGCCTCGTCGTCGGAGAGGTCGAAGCTCCAGTCCCACGGGGTGATCGGGATCCCGGCGCCGAGGCCGAAGAACGAGACCCCGTCGATCTCGTGCCCTCGCCGTGCAGCACCGTCGCGGCGCCCAGCCCGCGGCGGCGTCGCGCAGCGCGTCCTCGGTCTCGTTGTTGCCGGGGACGAGCACGGTCGGCGTCTCGATCGCCGCGAGCGCCTCGATCATCTCGCCGAGCCCCTCGTGGACCGAGGCGAAGTCGCCGGCGCCGATCACGACGTCGGCGTCGCCGCTGAGCTCGACCAGGCGCGCCGCCTGATCGAGGTCGCGGTGGAGGTCGGAGAAGGCGAGGATCCGCATCGCGCCGAAAACCTACCCGGCGCCGGCCGGCCGGCCGAGTCGTCCCCGCGCCCTGATGGCGGACCCGGTCGCGCGCGTCGCGGAAGTGGAGCGCCTCGTAGCCGATCAGGGCGACGTGGACGACCGCGACGGCGAGCACGGCCACCACGCGCGTCGACCGAGGTGGCGAACGGGATCAGCGCGAGCAGGACAGGGCGGTGAACAGCCGCTGGCGGTTGAGCGTGCCGACGTTGCGCAGCCGGATAGGCGACGTGTCCGAGCAGGTACAGCGGCCGCGCCGCCGCACGAGCGCGAACGCGGGCACCGTCTTCGAGCGGCTCGTCGACGTGCAGCAGCGCCTTCTTCAGCCCCAGCGCGACGAGCACGATGCCGGCGATCAGCAGCAGGTGCAGGACGCCGTAGGAGTCGCGCGCCAGGCGCGCCTGCCGCCGGCGCCGGAGCTCGGCGAAGTGGCGCCCGGCGACCAGCGCGACGACGTCGAAGTACGCCCACCACTGCGCGGCGGCGATCACCAGCCCGGCGATCGCCGTGGTCGACGACGCCGGCGGTGAGCCCGGTCGTCGTCGAGGCCCGAGCCGGTGGCGACGATCGACTCGCCGAGGGCGATGATGACGATCAGGCCGAAGCGCTCGTGGAAGTGCGAGGGCGAGACGGTGAAGCCGCTCACGTCGCGCAGGTACGGCGTGCCGTAGTCGATCAGCAGGGCGACGATCCAGAGGCCCGCCGCCGCGCCGCCGTCGAGGAACCCGGCGAGCACGATCAGCGCCGGCGCGGCGAGCAGCCCGGGCGCGAGGTTGCGGATCGCCTCGCTGGTTGTTGACGTCGGGGGCGCCGTAGGCGTAGACGGCGATGTGGATCGCGCGGACCGCGAAGTAGGCGATCCCGAAGACGACCGAGTCGTCGCCGAACGCCTGCGGGACGGCGAGCGCCGCGATCAGCATCGCCGCCATCGCCGCCATCAGCCCGAGGCGGGCGATGCCGTCGTCGGAGTGCAGCGAGTTGGTCAGCCAGGCAAAGCCGCCCCACGCCCACCAGACCGCCGCCAGGACGAGCATCCCCTGGCCGACGCCCTCCCAGGTCGGGTTGGCCGCCATCAGCCCGGTGACCTGGGTGAAGGCGAAGACGAAGACGAGGTCGAAGAAGAGCTCGAGCGGGGTGACCTTCTCCTCGAAGCTGTCCTCGCCGGCTCGGGCTCGGCATCGTGGTCGTGGTCGCCTCCATCAGCCCGAGATCATGGCAACGCCTCGTGGCCGGCCTCGAGCTCTTCGCCGAGCGCCAGCGTCCGCGGGTCGAGCTCGGCGTCGACGAGCTCGAACTCGCGCCCGAGCTCGGCGACGATCGCCTCCTCGGCCTCGTCGAGCGTCGCTCCCGGGACCTCGTCCTCGACGCTGCCGGCGGTCGCCGGGTCCCAGTCGAGCTCGAGCGCCGCGTAGGCCGGCTCGAGCGCCGAGCGCAGCAGGCTCGAGCCGCGCGACGACCAGCACGGCGCCGACGTGGGCGCCGCCGGCGATCAGCCGCTGGCCGATCCCGGCGAGCTTCGTCCGGCGCGCGGGCGTTGACGCTCCAGGCGCCGGGGCAGTACTCGCCCGGGATCTCGCCGACGCGGGCGTCGACGCCGAGCCCGCGCAGCGCCGCGGCCACGGTCACCGCGAGACGCTCGAAGCGCTCGCGGGTGCCGGCCACGGGGCGCGGCGCCGGCGTCGCCCAGGCGAGCGCGAGCGTGCCCTCGTGAAAGGCGGCGGCGCGGCCGCCGGCGAGCCGGACGACGGGCTCGAAGCCGGCCGCGCGGGCCGCCTCGACCGCGCGCGTCGAACCCGGGCGCGGCGCGGTCCTGCTTCGAGAAGGCGAGCTCGCGGGCGGGGCGGTGGAGGCGCAAGGTCGCCCCGAGCTCGCCCGCGGCGACCCGGTTGCAGGACGGCCTCGGAGACGCCGGTGCCGTAGGCGGGGCGGTCGGGGAAGCCCTGCCTGATCAGCCTGAGGCAGCGGTTTTGGGGAACTGTGAGCGTTTGCTTGCAAATGTGACCACCGTCACACACGAACATGCGTTCGCCTGCCAACCTGCCCTCTCCACGGATTCACCCCCGAGGGCGGGCGCCGGCGAGAAGCCTCGAAGGCGCCCCTCGAGCGTAACGCCGCCCCGGGGCCGCGAAGCCGCCCGGCCAACCACCCCGATCTCATTCGAGGCGACGTACGCCGACCGGGCGCACTGAACGGAGGTGACGTCCGTGTCACGCAAGTCAGAAGCTTGGTTGCGACCTCGTGCGCGCTCGCGCTCGGCCTCGCGACGACGACCGTCGCCCAGGCGGCCCAGCCGCAGATCGACCTGCTGGCCAAGCCGGCCGACCGGTTCGAGCGCTCGATCGAGACCCACAAGGCTGGAGCCCGCTACGAGGCGCTCGGCGAGCGGGCCAAGCGACTGGCCGAGAAGGCCGCAGCGAATCGCCCAGCGAGCCGGACTACGGCCTCGCCGGCGGCGTCTCGCAGTCGACCCTCGACGCGATCGCCGCCTGCGAGTCGGGCGGCGACCCGACCGCGGTCGACGCCTCCGGCACCTACTACGGCATGTACCAGTTCGACCTGGGCACCTGGGCGTCGGTCGGCGGCAGCGGCAGCCCGGCCGAGGCCTCCGAGGCGAGCAGGACTACCGCGCGTCGCTGCTGTACAGCCGCGCCGGCTCGTGTCCCTGGCCGGACTGCGGCTAGATCGGCCGGCGCCGAAGCCCGACCCAGCGCGCTTGAGACGCTCGCCTGGAGTGCCGATGGACTCCGGGTGAGCGTCAACGACTTCGTGCTCGTCCAGGGGCATGCGCGACACCCGCGGCGCCCTGGCGCGCTGGAACGCCGACCCGTGGCCGGTGCTGCGGCTGGGCGGGCGGAGCGCTGATCGTCGCCTCGGTGCTGCTGCTCGCGTCTGGGCGTCGCCGCGCTCTCGCCGGCCGACCTCACCCTGCTCGGATCCCCGGGCTGACCGAGGGCGCCGGGCTCGGCGGACATCGGCGAGATCCTGTTTCGCAACTCCCTGGTCCTCGCGCTGCACGCGTTCGCCTGCGTCGCCGGGTTCATCGCCGGCAGCTCGCTGGTGCTCTCGGCCGAGCGCCGCAGCGGCCTCTCCAAGCTCGTGCACGAGAAGGCGCGCCCCGTCGCCTTCGCCTGGGTCGCGCTGGTCACCTGCTTCTCGCTGGTCACCCAGGCCTACGCGCTCGGGCTCACCGGCGCCCAGCTCGCCGGGCAGCTCGGCATCTCCCCGGGCGTCCTGGTGCTGACGATCCTCCCGCACGCGATGCCGGAGCTGGTCGCGCTGTTCCTGCCGCTGGCGGCGTGGATGATCGCCAGCCGCCGCAACGAGTGGCACGACCTGCTCGCCGCCACGTTCGCCACGGTCGGCGATCGCGGTCCCCGTCCTGGTCGCCGCCGCGATCTGGGAGATCTACGTCTGGCCGCACCTGCTGGCGGCGGTCGCGCCCCACGCCTGAGCCCCGCTGCCGGCGCGTACGCGATGCGGCTAGGCGTTCGCCGGCTCGGTCTCGCCGAGCAGGGCGCGGCGGAAGACCCGCTCCTCCTCGTCGAAGAGAAAGCCCCAGAGGTGGTGGCGCTCGAGCAGGGTCCGGCGCTTGGTCTCGAGGATCGCGCGCCGGGGCAGCGCGGCGATCCGCTCGGCGAGCGCCAGTGAGCGCTCGACCACGTCGCCCGCGACGACCTCGCGGACGATCCCGAGCCGCTGCGCCTCGGCCGCCGAGACGATCCGGCCGGTGAGGCAGAGCTCCTTGGCGACGGTCGCGGGCAGCACCGCGCGCGCCGCCGCGTAGCTGGGCGGGATCCCGCGCGGCAGCTCCGGGTAGCCGAACCGCGCCGCCTCGGAGGCGACCCGCAGGTCGCAGAGCAGCGAGAGCGCGAAGCCGCCGGCGAGCGCCGGCCCGTTGACGGCCGCGACCACCGGGCGGCGGCAGTCGCCGACGGCCTGGAAGGCGACCGTGCTCGTCTCGCACCAGGCGCTCGCGGTTCTCGAGGTCGCCGCCGAACTGGCTCGTGTCCATCCCCGAGCAGAAGGCGCTGCCGGCGCCGGTGAGGACGATGCAGCCGACCTTGTCGTCGTCGCAGAGCGAGCCGAACGCCTCGGCGAGCTCCGTGCGCAGCTCGATCGAGAGCGCGTTGCGCTTCTCGGGCCGGCTGCAGGGTGACGAGCGCGACCTGGTCGCGGCGCTCGATCGTCAAGCTGCCCGGAGGCGGACATGGGGCGCGATGCTATCCCGCCGGACGGGCTCGGTCGAGCGGCGGCCGGCTCAGGCCGCCTCGCGCCGCCGGCCCGGACGTTCGCCTGGCCCGCGGGTGACCCTGATCTCGTCGGCGAGCAGCTCCGGCGAGAACTCCCGCAGCATCACCTCGAGGCAGCGCTTGCAGCTGCACTCGGGCACGCCCAGCCCGGTCTCCGGACAACTGTCGCCCCGACCCTTGCGGATCGCCACGGCCGCCAGGGTAAGACCGCGTCAGGCGGAAAAACCGGGCTGGTGTGGCCTCGTAACCGCCGACTGACGCGCTGAGCACCTCATGGGTTCTCAACACGTCGCTCGGCGGGAGGTGGGCAGCGCCGGGGTCGCCGCGGAGAGCTCGCAGCCCTCGGCCGCGAAGGCCTCGCCCAGCTCGGCGATCGTCGCGCGTTCCGGGACGATGCCCACGATCGCGCCGCCCGACCCGGCGTAGTTGGCGGGCGCGCCGAGCTCGCCGCGCGAGCTCGATCATCCGCAGGTGGCGCGGGTCGAGCTCGACCAGGCGGGCGCGCGCGGCGACGTTCTCGGCCATCAGCGAGCCGAGGCTGTCGCGATCGCCCTCGGCTAGGCACTCGCGGCCGCGCTCGGCGAGCTCCGCGAACTCGCTCGAGCGTCGCCCGGGTCCGCGCGGTCGCCCTGCTCGTAGCGGCGGCGCAGGTCCGCGTGGACCCTCGACGAAGGCTCGCTCGCGTCGCGGCGCCAGGCGATGAACAGCGGTGGCAGCGAGCGCGGGGTCGAGGCGCTCGCAGCGCCCCTCGGCCGAGCTCGGAGAAGTCGAGGTAGAGCAGCCCCTCGTGCGCCTGGATCAGGCGGTCCTGAGGTCCGGCGGCGATCCCGAGGTCCTCGGTCTCGACCGCGAGCGCGATCGCCGCGGTGGCGGCGGGGTCGAGCCGCGACCGGGCGAGCGCGCAGAGCGCCCGCAGGGTCGCGATCACGATCGCGCTCGAGCCGCCGAGGCCGACCTCGCGCGGGATCTCGGTCTCGATCGTCGGCCGCGATCGGCGGCAGCGGCGGCCGCCGCGTGGCGCCCGAATCGCGCGACCGTGGCATCCGACCAGCCGCCGGGCGTCGGCGTCGGCGGACCGGCGTCGGCGGCCGTCGGCGGGCCGCACGGCGACCTCGGCCGCGAGCTCGGCGAAGGTGAGCCCGAGCGTCTTGCCGCCGAAGCCGTCGGACGGGTTGCCGAGCAGCGCCGCCCGGGCGAACGCCCGGCCGGTCGACCGCCGGCGTGCCTGGTCGCAAGCCGCTCATCGCCGCGTGCGAGGATGGCAGCATGGCCGAGGCGGAAGAGACCGAGCCGGACCGGACCGTCGGAGGAGGCGCAGCCGGACGAGGTCGAGGCGGCCGGCCCCGGCGAGCTCGGCCGCACGCCCGCGGACGCCACCGCGGCGGCGCGCGTCGGCGCCCCGACCCGCGGCAACCGCAGGCTCGAGGCGCTGCTCGAGGGCCTCAACGGCGACCCCGAGGTTCGCGCCTGGTGGCACATGGCCCAGGTCCAGTCCGAGCGGCTCGGGATGTCGGACCACTCCTGGGTCCACGTGCGGATCGTGCTGAACATCGCCCTGCGCCTGCTGCGGCTGCTGGTCAAGGGCGGGCGTGCAGCCGGCGATGGTCACCGACCACGCGATGAGGGAGCGCGACGCCGAGGTCGTGGTCGCGGCCGGGTCGCTGCTGCACGACGTCGGCATGTCGATCCACCGCGCCGACCACGAGGCCTTCAGCCTCTTCCTCGCCGAGCGCAAGCTCCGCGAGCTGCTCGCCGACGTCTACCGGGACCCCGCCGAGCGGGCCGTGGTGATCGCCGAGTCGCTGCACGCGATCATCGGCCACCGCCGCCGCGGCGAGCCCTACACGGTCGAGGCCGGTGTGGTCCGCGTCGCCGACGCGCTCGACATGGCCCACGGGCGCACCCGGCTCCCGTCGAGGCGGGCAAGATGGGCATCCACTCGATCTCGGCCGCGGCGATCGACCGGGTCGAGATCGCGGCCGGCGACCGAGCGCGCCGGTGCGGATCGAGATCGCGATGAACAACTCCGCCGGGATCTTCCAGGTCGACGACCTGCTGGCGACCAAGCTCCGCGGCACGCCGCTGGCCGGACACGTCGAGGTCGTCGCCGAGGTCGAGGGCGAGGCCGAGAAGCGGCTGCTGACCGGGTTCCGGATCGGGACCTGAGGGCCTAGGCGGCCAGGCACGGCCGCTAGACCCCCGCGCCCTCGGCGCCGCGGCCCTCGCCGGCGGCGAACCGCGCCGCGCCCGCGGCGCCCCGGTGATCACCGAGTCGCGGCCGATCTCCGCCTCGAGCGCGAGGCCCTCCTCGAACGGCAGGCCGATGCCCTCGAGCGCCGCGCGGCGGTCCGAGAGCATCGTCGTCTGCGGGAACGCCGCCAGGCCCTCGGCGATCTCCAGCGCGCGCTCGAGCTGGCCACCGGCGGCGACGACCTCGGTCACCAGGCCCCACTCGAGCGCCTCGGCGGCCTCGATCACGCGCCCGGTGAGGATCATCTCCAGCGCCCGGCCGATGCCGACGATCCGCGGCAGCCGCTGGGTGCCGCCGTCGATCAGCGGGACGCCGAAGCGGCGCTCGGTGAACCCGAGCCGAGCGCTCTCCGTCGCGACCCGCAGGTCGCACCACAGCGCCAGCTCGAGCCCGCCGGCGAGGCACCAGCCGGAGATCGCGGCGATCGTCGGCTTCGAGGCCCGCAGGCGGGTGAACCCGAGCGGCCCGTCGGGCCGCTGGTCGAGCCAGCCGGCGCGCGACCCGTCGCCGCCGTCGGGATCATCGCCGGAGAACGCCTGCGCCTTCTCGGCGAACGCCTTCAGGTCGGCGCCGGCGCAGAACGCCTCGGGCCCCTCGCCGGTGAGCACCAGCGCCCGCGCCTCGTCGTCGGCCTCGAAGCGGTGAAAGCCGTCGAGCAGCTCGGCGGCGGTCTCGTCGTCGACCGCGTTGCGCCGCTCGGGCCGGGTGATCGTCGAGCACCGCCGCCGCGCCGCGTGCGCTCGTAGCTGACCTTCGCTCATGCCGTCAGCCTAAGTGACGCACCGCGCACGCCCGGACGCGGAAGCACGAGCAAACGTCCGCGGCGTAGCCGCGGACAATTGATTCGAGCGAGAGCGGAGGACGTGGCGCGAGTTACTTACGGCCGCGCGCAGGCGCTCGAGCTCTTCGCGGGCGCGGTCCTTGCGGCTCTCGAGCCGCATCTGGATCAGGCGTCGCGACGGTGACGAGGATCGCGAAGAAGGCGATCACGCCGAAGGCGAAGTAGGTGACGACCTTGTCGTCGGTGCGGCCGTAGAGGCCGACGCCGTCGGCGGCCATCGCGGCCGGCGCGAGCGCGAGCAGCGGCAGCGCCGAGGGCGCGAGCAGACGAGCGCGGTCGCGAAGCCGATTCGCGCGGTGCACGGTCGCCGAACTCTAGCGCGGAGCCGCGCCTAACCTCCCGCGCCGATGTCGATCCTCGAAGCGATCGTCCTCGGCGCGATCGAGGGCGTGACCGAGTTCCTGCCGATCTCGAGCACCGGCCATCTGACGATCGCCGAGAAGCTGCTGGGCTTCAACATCGACGACGCCGACATCACCGCGTTCACGGCGATCATCCAGGTCGGGGCGGTGGCGGCGGTGGTCATCTACTTCTGGGGCGACCTCTGGGCGATCGTCAGCTGCGCTCGCCGCGCGGGCTCGCGCGACTCGCGAGCAGCGCGACAGCCGCGAGTTCCGCTACGGGCTCGCGGTCGCGGTCGGCTCGATCCCGATCGCGATCGCCGGGCTCGTCTTCCGCGACGCAGATCGAGGGCCCGCTGCGCAGCCTCTGGGTGGTCGGGCGCGGCGCTGATCCTGTGGAGCTTCGTGATGCTACGTCGGCCGACCGCACGCGCCGACCCAGCGAGCGCGGCACGAGGAGGAGTTCAACATGCGCGACGCGCTGGTCATGGGGCTGACCCAGTGCGTCGCCCTGATCCCCGGGCGTCTCGCGCTCGGGCGCGACGATCGCCGCCGGGCTGTTGCGCGGCCTCGACCGGGTCACGGTGACGCGGATGTCGTTCTTCCTCGCGATCCCGGCGCTGACCGCGGCCGGGATCCTCCAGGCGGTGACCGAGTCCGACGAGATCTCCGACGGGGTCGGCTGGGGCCCGACGCTGGTCGCCGCTCGCGGTCTCGCTTCGTCGGTCGCCTACGCCTCGATCGCCTGGCTGCTGCGCTACGTCGCCGGCCACAACTTCGACGCTCTTCATCGTCTACCGGATCGCGCTCGGGCTGGCCGTCTTCGGGCTGATCGCGGCCGGCGTCACCGCGCGACCTGACGCGCGCCGGACATAAGAAGCGCGCGGCTCGGGGCAGGAGTGAGCCGCGCGCTGACACGAGAGAGAGGATCTCGATGCGCGCGAGTCTGCTGGCCGCAGCGATGCGCCGGGCGTGAAGAAACCGAGAATTTGCGTGTGAAAGTCCTGTGAACGGCCGCTCTCGCCGGCGGCGGCCTCTACCATGCGGCCGCTCAGAGAGGCTCCGGGAGCGCCGACCGACGTCGCGGCGACCCGTCGGCATGACTCGATGAACTCACAAGCATGGGACAGTCCGGCTCGCCGTAATCGACAACGACAGCGGCTTCCTGCACGTGCTCGGGCGCCGCTTCGACGCCGCCGGCTGGGAGTACCGGGTGCACTCCTCGAACGTCCCGCCCGAGGAGCTGGTGGCGATGAAGCTGAACGCGGTGCTCGTCGACCTCGCGGTGCTCGGGCCGCTCGGCTGGGAGTTCCTCGAGCGCGTCTGCGGGATGCTGCCCGACCTCGGGGTGATCGTCTGCACCCAGGGCTCGACCGTCGCCCAGCGCGTCCGCGGCCTGCGCCTCGGCGCCGACGACTGGATCGCCAAGCCCTCGCACCCCGAGGAGGTCATGGCCCGGATCGAGGCCGTCGTCCGCCGCCGCCGGCGCAGCCGCCCTCGCGACGAGCAGGGCCCGGTGGTCGCCGGCGAGATCGAGATCCGCGCCGACCAGTTCCAGGCCTTCGTCTCCGGTCAGCAGCCTCGAGCTCACCCGGCGCGAGTTCGAGCTCATGCAGGTGCTCGCCGAGGCGTCCGGGCGGGTGATCGAGCGCGAGGAGATCTATCAGCGGGTCTGGGGCTACGCGATGGCCCACGGCGACCGCTCGGTCGACGTCTTCGTCCGCAAGCTGCGCTCGAAGCTGCAGCAAGCACTCGCCCGGCTGGGAGTACATCCACACGCACTTCGGGGTCGGCTACCGGTTCGAGCCCGAGCCGACCGCCGCCGAGCGGCGAGGCGCCGCGCCGTCGCCGGCGAGGACTCCGCCGGACGCGCGACCGGCCGCGCGAGACGCGTCGCCGAGCGCGCGCCAGGTCGCTCAGCTCGCGCTGAGCCGCCGCCGTTCACACCCTTTTCACACCGGCACGACCCCGGCGTAACAAGCTTGCGCGCCGAGCGGTGCGAGTGTGCTCGCAAGCGCACCGGAGGAGGCGCTCGACGTGTGCCAGAGGCCTCCGGTCCAGATCGAACTCAGAAGGAGACCCAAGCAAGTGATCTCTAAGCAGTGGCTGTTCGCCGCCGGCGCCAGCGCCGTGCTCGCTCTCGGCGTCGCGGCGTGCGGCGACGACGACGTGACGACAGCGGCGTCCAGCGGCGGCGATACCGCCAGCGGCCTCTCGGGCCCGATCACGATCGACGGCTCGTCGACGGTGCAGCCGTTCGCCGAGGCCGGCGGCCGAGCTCTTCAACGAGGAGAACCCGGACGTCAACATCACCGTCGGCGCCGCCGGCACCAGCGGCGGGTTCGAGAAGTTCTGCGCCGGCGAGACCGACATCTCCGACGCCTCGCGCGCGATCGAGCCCGAGGAGGAGGAGCTCTGCAAGGAGGGCGGCGTCACCTACACCGAGGTTCCAGGTCGCCAACGACGGGATCTCGGTCGTCACCAACCCGGCGCTGCGAGATCAGCTGCCTGACGGTCGACCAGCTCGCGCAGCTGTGGACCGACGACACGGTCACCAACTACAGCGAGCTGGGCGACGACGCCGACACCGGCGAGCCGCTGCCCGACGCCGAGGTCAGCCTCTACGGCCCCGGTACGGACTCCGGCACGTTCGACTACTTCACCGACGCGATCAACGGTGAGGAGGGCGTCAGCCGCAAGGACTACCAGGCGTCCGAGGACGACAACGTGCTCGTCCAGGGCGTCGCGGGCGACGAGAGCGGGCTCGGCTACTTCGGGTTCTCCTACTACGAGCAGAACGCGGACGCGCTGAACCTGGTCTCGGTCGACGACGGCAACGGCTGCGTCGCGCCGAGCGCCGAGACGATCCAGGACGGCTCGTACACGCCGCTGTCGCGGCCGCTGTTCATGTACCCGTCCGACGAGGCGCGTGCAGAAGCCCGAGGTCGCCGGGTTCATGCAGTACGTCGCCGACAACTACGACACGATCGCCGAGGCCGCGCTGATCGTCCCGATGGACGAGACGCAGGCGCAGCGAAGGCGCAGTCGGCCGTCGAGCAGGCCGTCGGCTAAGACCCCTCGAGGGGCCGCCGGCCGACACACGAGCACACGGTGGAAGCCGGCACTCAAGCGGTAGGCGCGGCGCCGGGGGCGAGGGCCCTCGGCGTCCGCCGCCGCCGCTGGGGCGAGGAGGTCATCCGCGCCGCTGCTGTTCCTCGCCGCGGCGATCTCGGTCCTGACGACGATCGTGATCGTCGTCGCGCTGCTCAAGGAGTCGATCCCGTTCTTCGAGGAGGTCGGCGCCGCGTTCTTCACCGACGCGCGAGTGGTCGCCGCTGTTCGCCGATCCGCAGTTCGGGATCTGGCCGCTGCTCATCGGCACCTTCCTGATCACCGGGATCGCGATCCTGGTCGCGGTCCCGCTCGGGCTCGGCTCGGCGATCTACCTGTCCGAGTACGCGTCGCCGCGGGTGCGCACGGCTCGTCAAGCCGATCCTCGAGGTGCTGGTCGGGGTGCCGACGATCGTCTTCGGCTACTTCGCGCTCACCTTCATCACCCCGACCCTGCTCCAGGACATCCTCGGCCTCGACGTCCAGGTCTTCAACGCGCTCGCGGCCGGCCTGGTGATGGGGATCATGATCGTGCCGACGATCGCCTCGATCTCCGAGGACGCGATGCGCGCGGTGCCGCAGGGCCTGCGCGAGGGCGCCTACGGGCTCGGCGCGACCAAGCGCCAGGTCGCGACCAGGGTCGTCTTCCCGGCCGCGATCTCCGGGATCGTCGCCTCGATCGTGCTCGGCGATCTCGCGCGGCGTCGGCGAGACGATGATCGTCCTGATCGCCGCCGGGCCTGCAGCCGAACAGCGGCCTCAACCCGCTCGACCCGCACGCGACGATCACGACCTTCATGGGCGCGACCGCGAAGGGCGACAACCCGGCCGGGACGATCGGCTACGAGTCGATCTTCGCCTGCGGCCTGACCCTGTTCGTGCTCACCCTGCTGATGAACATGATCGCGATCCGCTTCGTGCGCAAGTACCGGGAGGTCTACGAGTGAGCGCCGCCGCCGACGCCGAGGCGATCGCCGGCGCCGTCCCGGGACTCGGTTCGCGTACCGACCGCGGCGACTCGCGGTCTGGGAGCTGGTCTTCAAGGGCTGCTCGCTCCGATCGCTCGGCCTGGCGCTGGCTGATCACTCGTGGTCCGTGCTGCTGTCCAGGTGCTTCATCGACGGGCGTCGGCTCGCTCAGCCTCAGCTTCCTCACCGACACGCCGTCGCGGATCGACCCCTCGAGCTCGGGCATCGGCCCGGCGCTCGTCGGGCACCCTGTGGCTGATGGTCGGTCTGCGCCGCGTTCATCATCCCGGTCGGCGTCGCGAGCGCCGTCTACCTCGAGGAGTACGCCAACCGCGAGCGCTGGTTCAACCGCTTCATCGAGGTCAACATCCAGAACCTCGCCGCGGTGCCCTCGATCGTCTACGGCGTCCTCGGGCTCGCCTTCCTCGTCCGCGGCCCGCTCGGCGCTCGGCAACGTCGCTGCTCGCCGGCGGGCTGACGCTCGGCCTGCTGGTGCTGCCGGTGGTGATCGTCGCCGGCCGCGAGGCGATCCGCGCCGTGCCGCCGTCGATCCGCGAGGGCTCGATGGCGCTCGGGGCGACCAAGTGGCAGACGATCTGGAAGCAGGTGCTGCCGGCCGCGCTGCCCGGGCATCGCGACCGGGGCGATCCTGGCGCTCTCGCGCGCGATCGGCGAGACCGCGCCGCTGATCGTGGTCGGCGCCGCGGCGTTCGCGACCTCAGCTCCGCCAGCGGCTCTTCTCGACGACGTCACGGCGCTGCCGATCCAGATCTTCGGCTGGATCTCCGAGCCGCAGGAGGAGTACAAGGCGCCTCGCGGCCGCGGGGATCATCGTCCTGATGGTGATCCTGCTGGCGATGAACGCGGTCGCGATCTGGCTGCGCAACAAGTACGAGAAGAAGTGGTAGGTGGATTAGCTTGGAAGGCAGAATCGTGACCGAGCCAGAGAGGACCGAGGGCGAGCGCGCCGTTCCGGGCGTCAACCTCGCCGGGACCGTCGCCGAGGCCCATGGCGACGGCGCACGGCCGAGACGCTTCGCGACGCGCGAGGCGGTCTTCGAGCTCGACGACGTCACCGTCTCCTACGGCGGCAGCCCGGCGGTCGCCGACGTCTCGATGCCGATGTACAGCAACCAGATCACGGCGCTGATCGGCCCCTCGGGGTGCGGCAAGTCGACCCTGATCCGCTGCCTCAACCGGATGAACGACCTGATCCCGTCGGCCAGCGTCGACGGGCGCGGTCCTCTACCACGGCGAGGACATCTACGCGCGCCGAGGTCGACGCCGGTCGAGGTCCGCAAGCGGATCGGGATGGTGTTCCAGAAGCCGAACCCGTTCCCGAAGTCGATCTACGACAACATCGCCTTCGGCCCGCGGATCCTCGGCATGGACGGCGACATGGACGAGATCGTCGAGAAGGCGCTCGCGCCGGGCCGCGCTCTGGGACGAGGTCAAGGACCGCCTCGACGACGAACGCCTTCGGGATGTCCGGCGGCCAGCAGCAGCGCCTCTGCATCGCCCGCTGCCTCGCGGTCGACCCCGACGTGATCCTGATGGACGAGCCGTGCTCGGCCCTCGACCCGATCTCGACCGGGAAGATCGAGGACCTGATGATGGAGCTGAAGGAGAACTACTCGATCGTGATCGTCACCCACAACATGCAGCAGGCGGCGCGGGTCTCGGACCTGACCGCGTTCCTGATCGTCAAGCTCGACGCCGACGAGAAGCAACCGCCAGGGGCGGCTGGTCGAGTACGACGAGACCGAGAAGATCTTCACGAATCCGTCCGACCAGCGGACGGAGGACTACGTCACCGGGAAGGTCGGCTGATGGCCGAGCAGCGTCCGGATCCAGTACCAGGAGGAGCTCGAGAGGCTCGAGGCGCGGGCGCTCGAGGGCCTCGACCTGGTCGTCCGACTCAGCTCGAGCCGCGCGGTCGAGGCGGTCGCAGCACCAGGACACCGAGCTCGGCGAGCTGGTGATCGCCAGCGACGACGTCATCGACGGCCGCTACCTCGAGGTCCACCAGTCGATCCTCACCCTGCTCGCGACGCAGGCCCCGGTGGCCACCGACCTGCGCCTGATCTCGGCCCTGCTGCACATGATGAAGGGGATCGAGCGGATGGGCGACCAGTGCGTCAACATCGCCAAGCTGATCCCGATCGCCGGCCACGAGCCGCCCGCCGACGAGCGGATCGTCAAGGACATCGATCACGATGGGCAGGCAGGTGAAGACCCAGCTCGCCCAGGCGAAGCGCGCGTTCGAGGGCCGCGACGTCGAGATGGCGCGCGACCTCGTCCGCCAGGACGACGTGGTCGACAACCTCAACAAGGAGATCTTCCGGATCGCGCTCGAGATCGGCGACGACCACGACCGCCGCGAGTGGGCGATGACGATGATCCTCGTCGCCCGCGCGATCGAGCGGATCGGCGACAACACGGTCGACATCGGCGAGCAGGTCGCCTTCGTCGTCACCGGGCTCTTCCGCGAGTTCCAGGACGCCTCGCACCCGGGCGAGCCGATCCCGCACTGAGCGCCGCCGGCGCGGCGCGGCCGCCGCCGTCAGGCCAGGATCGCGGCGACCGTCTCGGCGAGCTGGCCGGCGCGCGGGCGAAACGGGGGGTGGACCTCGAGCAGCAGCGGCGCTCGGTGGGCCGCCAGCGCCGGCGCGAGCCGTTGCCACGGCAGCGTTCCGCGGCCGGGCGGCAGGTGGAGGTCGAGCCGCAGCGGATCGACGCCGAGCTCCTCCCCGCCCGCGCGCCGCCGAGCGCCGAGGTTGTCGTGCAGGTGAAAGACGCTGACCCGGTCGAGCACGGGCTCGCAGAGCAGCTCGACCGAGGTGTTGCGCAGGTCGGCGGAGATGTGGGCGTGGCCCAGGTCGAGGCAGACCGAGACGGCCGGCGAGCCGATCCGCCGCGCCAGTCCGCGCAGCATCGCCGGGTTCGCCGACAGCGTCTCGGGGCCGGGGTAGAGCGGGGCCAGGTTCTCGATCGCGATCCTCAGCTCGAGCCGCTCCGCGAGCCCGGCGTGGCGGCTCAGCGAGCGCGCCTCGGCCACCAGTGCTCGGCTCGGAGGCGCGCCCCTCGGGCAGCGCCAGGGCGTGGTAGACGACCTGGCTCGCCCCGACCTCCGCCGCGTAGGAGAGCAGGCCCTCGAAGGCGCGGTCGCCGTCGCGGGTCCCGGCGCGAAGGCCTCGCGGGCGCGTGCACGACGGCGCGTCAGGGAGGTGGTCGCCAGCGCCGCGGCGGCGGCGACCGCATGGGCCGTGGTCAACCTCGCGACCGTGAGGATCGAGGTCGGGGGCGAGTGGAGCTGGACCCAGCCGAAGCCGGCCGCCTCGTAGGACTTGAGCAGCGGCGCCGAGGCCCACCACTCGTTCGGCACGCTGAGGCCGAGCCTGCGGCCGAGCAGCGGAGTCTGCGGGCCCGACTCCGCCGGGGCCGCGGCCGTGAGCCCGGTCGTCTGCTCGACTGCCATCGAGTGCAGGTTCGCGCTCGAGGTCGCATTTTCCGTAAAACGCGCGTGAACGGGATGTGAACATGGCGTTACCGCAGGCGTGGCGGCCGCGGTGACGGGTCCGCGCGATTTGGCATCATCGGGTTCGGATGGCAGGGTCACGACCCCATCGGCGACGCAGGGGGTGAAGGCCTAGTGCTCTGCGCGGCGGTGGACATCGGCTCCAACACCACCCGCGTCCTGGTCGCCGAGCCGCAGGGGGGCCAGCTGCGCAAGGTGATGGAGCAGCGTGCCTACACGCGCTTCGGCAAGGACTCGAAGCGCAAGGGCAAGATCACCCCCGAGAAGATCGCCGAGCTGACCGAGGTCGTCACCACCCAGGTCCGCCTCGCCGAGGAGCTCGGCGCGCAGGCGATCCGGATCGTCGCCACCGCCGCGATCCGCGAGGCCAAGAACGCGGACCAGGCGGCGAGCAGGATCGCCGAGGCGGCCGGGGTCCCGGTCGAGGTGCTGTCGCGAGGAGGAGGAGGGGCGGCTCGCGTTCATCGGGGCGACGAAGACGCTCGGACATCCGGTCGACGGCGAGATCGGCGTCGTCGACGTCGGGGGCGGCTCCTCGGAGATCATCCTCGGCACGGTCGCCGCGGGAGTGCGGGCCGTGCACTCGTTCAAGATCGGCTCCGGCGCGGTCGCCGAGGAGTTCCTCACCAACGATCCGCCGTCGGCGGCGGAGATGCGCGCCCTTCGCGACTACATCGACGACTTCTTCGACGGCGTCGAGGTCGATCAACCGGCCCAGGCGGTCGCCGTCGGCGGCAGCGCGACGTCGCTGCGGACGCTGGTCGGGGCCGTGCTCGAGTACGAGACCCTGGAGCGCGCGGTGCGGGTGCTCACCGGGGATCCGATCGCCGAGGTGGCGAAGCGGTTCGAGCTCGACCCTCGCCGGGTGCGCATCCTGCCCGCGGGCGTGCTGATCCTCGAGAAGCTGTCCGGGCTGCTCGGTCAGCCGCTTCAGATCGGCAAGGGAGGCCTGCGCGAGGGGATCATCCTCGACCTCCTGCACGGCGCCTCCAACGGCGCGCCGGCGGCGATCGCCGCCTAGATGATGACCAGCGGCAAGGCCCGGCCCTCTCGCCGGCCCGGCCGCGTTAGGCTGAGCGTCGTATGGCCAAGGCCCGGCCGATTCCGGACATCGGGGAGGACGATCCCTTCGCGACCGTGGCCGCGAGGGTGGTCGAGCAACGCGCCCGCGAGCTGATCGAGCACGCGCACGATGTCCTCGACACCACCGACATCGAGCGGGTGCACGACATGCGGGTCGCCACCCGCCGCCTGCGCGCGGCGCTCGAGGTGTTCGAGCCCTGCTTCCCGCGCAAGCGCTACAAGGCGGCGTTGCGCGAGGTCAAGGCGCTCGCCGACGCGCTCGGCCGGCGCCGCGACCCCGACGTCACGCTGGAGGAGCTCGACCGCTTCGCCGACGGCGCCGGGCCGGCCGATCGGCACGGGGTTCGCAGCCTCGCCGCCACGCTCCGGGACGAGCAGGCGCGGGCGAACCTCGAACTGGCGCCCATGGTCACACCCGAGCGCCTCGCCGCGCTCGGCGAGCGGCTCGCGGAGCTGGCCGCGGCCGCCGACGCCCTGATCGAACGCCCGAGGCCGACCCGGCCTGTCGAGGCGCCCGCCGCCGAGCGGCCGGTGCGGTCGGGCCGCTTCACCGAGCCCGCGCCGGCGACCATCAACGGCGACGAGCCGCGATGAAGGCGAAGCGGGTCCGCAAGCTCGACCCGAAGGGGCCGCTGGTCGAGAACGCGGCCCGGATCGTGCGCCTGCGACTCGACGAGATGCGGTCCTTCGTCCCCGCCGCCCTGCGTCCCGAGTGCGCCTCCGAGCAGCACGACCTGCGGATCGCCGCGAAGCGGCTGCGCTACGTGCTGGAGGCCACCGGCTTCTGCTTCGGCGGCCCGGCGGACGTCGCTCGCCGTCGCGCTCGCGACGTCCAGGGCGTGCTCGGCGACCTGCACGACTGCGACGTGATGCTGCCGCGGATCGGCGACCACGTCGGGCGCTTGCGCGCCGAGGACGCGGCGGCGGTCCGCGCCCGCGCCGCCGGCGACGACCTCGAGCCGGCCCTGGTCGCGGCCGCACCGCACCGGGGCGCATACCGGGGGCTTGAGCTGCTCGCGGTCCACGTGGAGGCGCGGCGGGGGCTGCTCTTCGAGCGCTTCGTCGAGCTCTGGGGCGAGCTCGAGCGCGACGGGACCTGGGCGCGGCTCGAACGGGCGATCGAGCACGAGCTGCACGAGTCACGCGAACGCCGGAGGGCCACCGAGCGGGCACAGAAGGCCGCGCGCGAGCTCGAGCGCGCCGTGCGAGCCGAGCGCGATGCCGCCGAGCGCGCCCGCGCGGCCGCGGCCACGCTCGCCGAGGCGCGGCGCGCCCAGGATGGCCCGACCGCTCCCCCTTGAGCGCCCCGGTGTTCACGCGTGTAGGTTGATCGGGGTGGCAGGGACAGAGGGTTCGAGACGGCGCCGCGCGTCGTCGGCCGCCATCGCGGGCGCGATCGGGGTGCTCGCGGGAGGCGCTGGCGTGGCCGGCGCCCTGGCCCCGGGGGCCGGCGGAGTGGGCGACCCGTTCTTCCCCAAGGCCGGCAACGGCGGGCTCGACGTCGGCCATTATTCGCTCGCGCTCGACTATCGCCCCGAGACCGGGAGGCTGAGGGCGACCGCGAGGATCACCGCGACCGCGACCCAGGAGCTGAGCGCCTTCGACCTCGACTACCGCGGGCCGAGGGTCCGCGCGGTGCGCGTCGACGGAGCCCCGGCTCGCTTCGGCCGGCAGGGACAGGAGCTCGTGATCACCCCGGCGACCACGATCGCGCCGGGATCCGAGTTCGCGGTCGAGGTCCGCTACCGGGGCAAGCCACGACCGATCGTCGACGCCGACGGCGCCCGGGGCGGCTGGATCAGGACCGACGACGGCGCCTTCGTCGCCGGGGAGCCGACCGGTTCGCCGACCTGGTTTCCGTGCAACGACCACCCCACGGACAAGGCGACCTACGACTTCCGGGTCACCGTCCCACGCGGCACCGAGGCGGTCGCCAACGGAGCGCTCGTCGACCGCCGCCGGCGCGGCAGGCGCGTCACCTGGTCCTACGCCGCCGATCAGCCGATGGCGAGCTACCTGGCGACCGCGACGACCGGCGAGTTCCGCATCCGGCGCTCGCGCTTCGACGGGCTCGAGTCGCTGGTCGCCGTCGACCCGCGCGAGGCCCGGGCCGCGAAGCGCCCGCTGAGGAGGATCGAGCGGATCACCCGTTTCTTCAGCACGATCTTCGGGCCATACCCGTTCGGCCAGACCGGCGCGATCGTCGACCACGCCCCCGAGGTCGGCTACGCGCTCGAGACCCAGACGCGCCCGATCTACGACTCGGCGCCGAGCGAGGTCACGGTCGCTCACGAGATCGCCCACCAGTGGTTCGGCGACTCGGTCAGCGTCGAGCGCTGGGACCAGATCTGGCTCAACGAGGGGTTCGCGACGTGGGCCGAGTGGCGCTGGGCCCAGCGGGCGGGCGGTAGGACGACGGCGCAGGTGCTGTCGAGGCTCGAGCGCACGCCGGCGGACCGGCTCGGCGTCTGGGACCCTCCGCCCGGCTCGCCGTCGGGCCCCCGGGAGCTGTTCGCGAACTCGATCTACATACGCGGCGGGATGGCCGTCGAGGCGCTGCGCCAGGAGATCGGCGACGACGCCTTCTACGCCACCCTTCGCGCCTGGACCTCCGACCACGCGTACTCGAACGCGACGATCGATGAGTTCATCGCCCTCGCCGAGGCCCGGTCGGGCCGCGAGCTCGGCGCCCTGTTCCAGCGCTTCCTGTACGCACCCGGCAAGCCCTGAGCCCGCGCCCGGCGCAAGCCCGAGCCCACCCCGCTGCGCGAGGTCGCCTGACGGCCATGCGGCGGTAGCCTGTCAGGCGACGCCGTGGAGCCGACCGAGACCACCGAGATCGCCGAGCGGACGGGCCTCGAGCGGGCACCCGTCGACACGAGCTCGGAGGGCCCCGACCTGGAGGACCCGGCGCTCTACTTCAACCGCGAGCTCTCCTGGCTCGAGTTCAACGACCGCGTCCTGCAGCTCGCTGAGGACCCCTCCGTGGCGCTGCTCGAGCGGGCCAAGTTCGCGGCCATCTGGGAGTCGAACCTGGACGAGGTGTTCATGGTCCGGGTCGCCAACCTCCAGGACCTGGTTGAGGCCGGCACTCAGGCCAAGGCCGCCGACGGGATGCTGCCGTCGGAGACCCTGGCGGCGGTCCGCGAGCGGGTCCTCGACCAGCGCGAGCGCATCGGCCGCACCGTTGAGCGCGACCTGCGCCCGGCGCTCGCCGAGCACGGAATCCGCGTGATCACGCCCGAGCAGGCGACCGAGGTCGAGCGCGAGGAGCTCGAGCAGCTCTTCGAGCGCCAGGTGTTCCCGGTCCTCACCCCGCTGGTGATCGGGCGCGGACGCCCGTTTCCGTACATCTCCAACCTCTCGCTCTCGCTCGCCGTCGTGCTTCGCGACCCGGAGAAGGACAACGAGATCCTCGCCCGGGTGAAGGTGCCGAAGGAGCTCCTGAGGCGCTTCCTCTCGGTCGGCGACCGCGGCCACACCCTCGTCCCGCTCGACGCGCTGATCGCGGCCAACCTCGGCTCCCTGTTCCCGGGGATGGAGGTGCTCGAGCACGCGCTGTTCCGGGTCACCCGCGACACCGACTACGACGTCTCGGACGAGACCGACGACCTCCTGCAGGCGGTCGAGGAGGAGCTGCGGCGCCGGCGCTTCGGCGAGGTGGTCCGGCTCGAGATCGACGCCGACATGAGCGAGCGCCTGCGCGACCAGCTCACGGCCGCACTCGGCGCCGCCGACGACGAGGTCTATGAGATCGAGGGGCTGATGGACCTCGGGGATCTCTGGGACGTGGTCGGGCTATCCGGCCACGACGATCTGCGCGATCCGCCGTTCAACCCGGTGACGCCGCCGCGGCTGCTGCTCGGCCCGGAGGGCAAGGAGAGCGACCTGTTCGCGGCGATCCGCTCCGGCGACATCCTCGTCCACCACCCCTACGACTCGTTCACGACCACGGTCGAGCGCTTCGTCAAGCAGGCGGTCTCCGACCCGGACGTGCTCGCGATCAAGCAGACCGTCTACCGGACCAGCGCCGACTCGCCGCTGGTGCCGGGCTTGATCGAGGCCGCCGAGCGCGGCAAGCAGGCGGTCTGCATGGTCGAGCTCAAGGCCCGGTTCGACGAGAGCGCCAACATCCGCTGGGCGAAGAAGCTCGAGCAGGCGGGTGTCCACGTGGTCTACGGGATCCCGAACTTAAAGACGCATGTCAAGTGCGTGCTGGTCGTCCGCCGCGAAGGCGAGGGCGTCCGCCACTACGTCCACATCGGCACCGGCAACTACAACCCGAAGACCGCCCGCATCTACACCGACCTCGGGCTGTTCACCTGTGACCCCGAGATCGGCGCCGACATCGCGGAGATGTTCAACTCGCTGACGGGGTACGCGCGCCCTCGCGAGCTACCGGGAGGTCCTGGTCGCCCCGTTCAGCCTCCAGAAGGGGCTCCTCGACGAGATCGAGCGGACGATCGACTCGCATTCGCCTTCGACCCCCGGGCGGATCCGGCTGAAGATGAACTCGCTGCTCGACGCGCCGTCGATCCGCGCGCTCTACCGTGCCTCGCGGGCGGGGGTGAGGGTGGAGATCAACGTCCGCGGGATCTGCGCGCTGCGCCCGGGCGTGCCCGGGGTCTCGGAGAACATCACCGTCACGTCGGTGGTCGGCCGCTTCCTCGAGCACTCGCGGATCTACTCGTTCGAGCGCCACGGCGAGCCGGCGAGCGTCTACATCGGCTCCGCCGACCTGATGCCGCGCAACCTCTACAACCGAGTCGAGCTGGTCACGCCGATCTTCGACGACAAGGTGAGGGCGGAGCTCGTCGACGTCCTCGACCGCTCGCTCGCCGACAACACCAACTCCTGGGAGCTGGCCGCGGACGGTGGCTGGACCCGCAGGCGCCCGGACGGGAAGCCGAGGTCGGTCCAGCGGGAGCTGATCGAGCAGCACATCGAGCGCTCGGCCTCCAGCGCCGCGGTCGAGTCACCGGCCGGGTCCTCGGTCGCCTGATCGCGCGAGCACCTCCCGCCGATGCTCGAGCGCCACGATGCCCACGGGTACTGGCTGGCCGAGGCGGGCCCGACGGTGGCGCTCCCCGCGCTGGAGGGCGAGCGCAGCGCCGACGTGGTCGTGATCGGCGGCGGCTACACCGGGCTGTGGACGGCATGGCACCTGACCGAGATCGAGCCCGAGGCCGAGGTGGTCGTGCTCGAGGCCGAGGGTTGCGGGCAGGGGCCGAGCGGGCGCAACGGCGGCTTCGTCAACGGCCTCTGGTTCAGCCTGCCGACGCTGCGCGAGCACTTCGGCGATGGGCCGGCGATCGCGGTCGCCCGCGCCGCCCAGCGCTCGGTCGGCGAGATCGGCGGCTTCTGTCGCGATCAGGGGGTCGACGCCTGGTATCGCGCCGCCGGCTACATGCAGGTCTCGACCGCCCCGGCCTGGGACCACGCCTGGGAGCCGGCCGCGGCCGCCTGCCGCGAGCTTGGCGAGCCGGACGCCTGCGTCGAGATCGACGCCGCCGAGGTGCAGCGCCGCTGCGCCTCGCCGATCTTTCGCGGCGCCGGGTTCTACCGCGGTGCTGCGACCGTGCAGCCCGCGCGACTGGCGCGGGGGCTGGAGGGCCGAGTGAGGGCGCGCGGCGTGGAGGTGTACGAGCGAACCAAGGTCGGCTCGGTGCGTCGCGAGGGCGATGACGTGATCGCCGACGCGGGCCATGGCAAGGTCCGGGCGAAGACGGCGGTGATCGCCAGCGGCGGGGCGCTCGCCGAGCTCCCGCGGATGCACCACCGGCTGACCCTGACCTCGAGCCATCTGGTGATCACCGAGCCGGTGCCTGAGCTGCTCGCCGAGATCGGCTGGACCGGCGGCGAGTGCATCACCGACTCGCGGGCGATGATCCACTACTTCCGGACCACGCCCGACGGGCGCATCGCCTTCGGCTGGGGCGGCGGCCGGGTCGCATTCGGCGCCCGCACCCATGGCCGCGCTGAGCGCGATCCCGGGGTCATCGAGGACGTCGAGCGCCACCTGCGCCGCTTCTTCCCCGGGCTCGAGGGCAAGCGCATCACCCACGCCTGGGGCGGCCCGATCGACGTCTCGCCCAGCCACCTGCCCGTGATCTCGGAGCTGGAGCCGGGCGTCCACTGCGCCTTCGGGTACACCGGCCACGGAGTGGGGCCGTCGCACATGCTCGGCCGCTCGCTCGCCTCCCTGGCGCTCGACCGCCGCGACGAGCCCAGCCGCCTGGCGTTCGTCAACCCCCCGCCGCAGCAGCTGCCCCCGGAGCCGTTTCGCTACCTGGGCGGCTCGATCATCCGGCGCGCGATCCTGCGCCAGGAGGCGGCGCTCGAGCAGGGCCGCCGCCCCGGCCCGGTCACGCGCGCGCTTGCGGGGATCCCGGAGCGGCTCGGGATCCACATCGGTCGGTAGTCGGGCGGTCGGCGGTTCGGCGGACCGGGATCCGCGCCCTGCCGACTGCCGTCCGGGTCTGCGTCCATTGCGGGGCGACCGCCACCGATGTCGACCATCTGATCCCGATCGCCGTCGGCGGCACCGACTCGCTGGCGAACCTGCGGCCCGCCTGCGCGGCCTGCAACCGCGGCCGGAGATGATCCGCGGAGATCACGGAACGCCGTCAATGAGCCATCCGTCGCCGTCGCGGATCATGGTGAACCGCTCAGGTTGCTCAAACGCAACTGTTGCCGTATCGCCGGTGACGGTGACTTCGGAGACGGTGAGCGACGGGATGCGACCAAGAGTGGAGTTCTTGGCGGCGTCACCCGAAACCAATACCTCGGCGCATGCGATCATCTCGGGGCCGCCCATCTGTTTCTGCCCCTTCTCGGAGAGGTAAGAGCACGCCGTCTCGCCGTCCCTTTGACCAACGGCAGCAGTGAACTGATCCACAACCTCGGTGATGGCTTCCTCGTCAGAAGCCTCGTCTTCGTCGCCGCACCCGACCGACAGCCCACTCGCTCCGACTACTAGGACGGCGACGGTAGTAATCATTGCGACCAGGGGGCGCACGGCGCAGACCGTATCGGCGGGGGACCCTTTGGTGCGATCGCGGCGTTTTTTGCGCGGCGCAGCGTTCCAGCGGACCCGGGTTCTAGGCTGGCCGCATGGTGCAGCAAAGGCTCCGCAGCATCGCCCACCTCGACATGGACGCCTTCTACGTCGCGGTCGAGCTCCTGCGGCGCCCGGAGCTGCGCGGCAAGCCGGTGATCGTCGCCGGAGGCGGGCCGCGCGCCGTGGTGACCACCGCCAGCTACGAGGCGCGCCCCTTCGGCGTCGGCTCGGCGATCCCGGTGGCCCATGCGAAGCGCCGCTGCCCCGACCTCGTCCACCTGCCGGTCGACATGGCGCACTATCGCGAGCGGTCCGGCGAGGTGATGGCGCTGGTCGGCGAGCTGGGCGTGCCGACGCAGCCGGTGTCGCTCGACGAGGTCTACCTCGACCTCTCCGCGACCCCGGACCCGATCGCACGGATGAGCGGCGTGGTGCGGGCGATCCGCGAGCGTCTCGAGCTCCACGCGTCGGTCGGGATCGGGCCCAACCGCCTCGTCGCCAAGGTCGCCTCCGACGCCGAGAAGCCGCGCGGGTTCTGCGTCCTCACCCGCGAGCAGGCGGCGACGCGGTTCGCCCCCGAGTCCCCGCGGCTGATCCCGGGCGTGGGCCCGAAGACCGCCGAGCGCCTGGAGGCGATCGGGGTGCGGACGATCGGCGAGCTCCAGGCCCACCCGCGCGACGACCTCGTGCGCCTTTTCGGCTCCAGTCACGGCCAGGGGCTGCACGAGCGCGCGCACTTCCGCGACGACTCCGCGGTCGCCCGCACCGAGGCGAAGTCGCGCTCGGTCGAAACGACGTTCGATTACGACATCTCCGAGCTCACCGAGCTCGAGCGGGTCCTCGACCGCCAGGCCGACCGCCTCGCGAGCGAGCTACGCGAACGCCGGGTCGCCGGGCGGACGATCGGGATCAAGGTCAGGCTCGACGACTGGACCACGGTGACCCGCGTCCACACCGTCGGCTCGCCGACCAACGACCCGGCGGTGATCGCTGCCACCGCCCGCACCCTGCTGCGCGCCTACGCGCCGCCGCGGCCGGTGCGGCTGCTGGGCGTCCGGGTGGCGGCGTTCGGCGAGGGCCAGCGCCCGGCCCCCGAGCCCGAGGCGCTGAGCCTGCTCTCGTCGGCTTAGCAGGACCTAAAGCGCGCCGAAGAGGATCAGGTAGGCGATCATCCCGGCGACGGCGGCGATCACCAGGGTGCGGCCGGCGTCGGGCTGGCCGCGGGAGTAGAACACCAGCGCGCCGACGATCCCTACGAGCGGCAGCAGGAACCCGCCGACGGCGCCGGCGATCACGTAATTGCGGTGCTTGCGCTCCTCGTCGGTCATGCGGCGGGAGCCTACGCGGTGCGCAGCCGCTCGAACTCCGCATCCTCGAGCGCGAGCTCCGAGCGCGCCGAGGTTCTCGCGCAGATGGTCGATCGAGAGCGTGCCCGGGATCGGCAGCATCACCGGCGAGCGCCGCAGCAGCCAGGCGAGCTTGACCTGGTGCGGCGTCGCGCCGTGCGCCGCGGCGATCTCCGCGATCGCCGCGCGGTCACCGCCGCGCAGCGGGAAGAAGGGGACGAAGAGGATCCCTCGGCCGCGCAGAAGTCGACCAGCTCGTCATCGCGGCGCTCGCCGAGCGAGTACTCGTTCTGCACCGCGGCGATCGGGGCCACGGCCCGCGCGAGCTGGAGCTCCTCGATCGTCACCTCGGAGACGCCGACGCTGCTCGATCCTGCCCGTCGCGCCGGTACTCGGCGAGCACCGAGACCATCGCCTCGACCGAATGCTCGGGTCGCATGCGGTGCACGTAGTAGAGCTCGATCCGCTCCGTGCGCAGCCGCTCGAGGCTCTCCTCGACGTGGCGCCGCAGGTCGTCGGGACCGGTGCCCTTCGCGTAGGCGCCCTTGCTGGCGACGGTCAGGCCGGGCGGGAACGGCGCCAGCGTCGCTCCGATGGCACGCTCGCTCTCGCCGCTCGTGTAGAGGTGGGCGGTGTCGATGAAGTCGACGCCGGCGTCGACGGCCTGCTCGAGGAAGCTGCGGTTGGCGGCGGTGTCGGTGAGCCGGTTCGTGCCGAGTCCGATCCGCGTCGCTCGCCGGTCGAGCAGCGGGTTCATCGACCGAGGGTACGGCTCACCAGCGCGAGGTGACGACCTTCTTGCGCGTGTAGAAGTCGACCGCGTCGGTGCCGTTGGCGTGCAGGTCGCCGTCGATCGAGTCCTTCCAGCCCGAGAACGGAAACCAGGCGACCGGCGCCGCGACGCCGACGTTGACGCCCAGCATCCCCGCCTCGGCACCCCAGCGGTAGGCGCGCGCGGCGCCGCCCGAGCGTGGTGAAGATCGAGCCGGCGTTGCCATAGCGCGAGCCGTTGGCGAACTCGAGCGCAGCGTCGAGGTCGGGGGCCCGGACGACGGCGAGCAGCGGCCCGAACAGCTCCTCGCGGGCGAGGTCGGACTCGGGATCCGTCGGTCGACGATCGAGGGCCCGATCAGCGTGCCGCCGGGGCCGGCGTCGCGGCGCCCGTCGAGGACGACCTCGTCGTCGCCCGCGGCCGCGGCCTCGATCGCGTCGGCGATGCGTTCGCGCGCCTCGGGGCCGACCAGCGGGCAGACCTCGACCCCCTCCTGGTCGCCCGGGCCGACGCCGAGGTCCGCGGCGGCCGCGGCGAGCGCCGCGAGGCTGCGGTCCTGTTCGGCGCGGGTGCCGACGAGGACCGCGACCGAGCCGGCGAGGCAGCGCTGGCCGCCCGGCGCCGAAGGCCGACGACATGATCGCCGGCACGGTCGTCTCGAGGTCGGCGTCGGGCATCACGACGAGCGAGTTCTTCGCCCCGCCGAGCGCCTGGAAGCGCTTGCCGGCGGCCGCCGAGCGCTCGGCGATGTAGCGCGCGGTCGACGCCTGGCCGACGAACGAGATCGCGTCGATCTCGGGGTGGTCGAGGAGGCCGTTGACGGCGTCGCGGGCGCCGTGGACGAGGTTGAGGACGCCGTCGGGGAGCTCCGTCGACCGAGTCGATGAGCTCGAAGATCAGCTCCGAGGGCCGCGGGTCGCGCTCCGACGGCTTGAGGATGAAGGTGTTGCCGCAGGCGATCGCGAACGGCAGGAACCAGAGCGGGATCATCGCCGGGAAGTTGAACGGGGTGATCGCGCCGACCACGCCGACCGGCTGGCGCACGAGCTCGACGTCGACGCCCGCAGGCGACGCCCTCGAGGTTCTCGCCCTTGAGCAGGTGCGGGATCCCGCAGGCGGCCTCGGTCGACTCGATCCCGCGCAGGACCTCGCCGCGGGCGTCGGCGAGCGTCTTGCCCATGTCCTCGGTGACCAGGCGGGCGATCTCCTCCTGGTGCTCCCAGAGCGCCTCGCGCAGCGCGATCACCGCCCGGGCGCGCTTCTGCGGCGCCAGCGCCCGCCAGGCGGGCTGCGCCTCGCGCGCCGCGCGGGCCGCCGCGTCGACGTCGGCCGCGCCGGAGAGCGGCACCAGCGCCGCCAGCTCGCCGGTGGCGGGGTTGCGGTCCTCGAGCGTCTCGGCGCCCGCGGCCTCGACCCAGCCGCCGCCGATGTAGTTGCGCAGGGTCCGCGTCGCCGTGCCGGTCTCCATGCCTTGATTGTGGCGCGATCGGGGTCCGCGCGCCAGCCGCCGGACCGGCCCAAACTCACACGGCCGGTTGGACGCAGCGTCGGTGGGCACAAGATGGGCGCCCTCCACCCGCCGAGTGACGGACTGAGCACCTCCTGGTGCTCAACGCGTCATTCGGCCTTGGCGGGGTTCATGCCCCGGCCCCCTGCGGCGGGGCGTCGTCGCCGGGCGCGTAGGGATACCACCAGTCCTTGGCCTCGATCTCGGTCTCGATGTGGACGTGCTTGGTCTCCTGGAAGGCCTCGAGCCCCTCGCGGCCGAGCTCGCGGCCGAGGCCGGATTGCTTGAAGCCGCCGAACGGGCCGGCGTCGTTGTCGGTGAGCGGGTCGTTGAACCACACCGTCCCCGCCTTCAGCTCGCGCATGCAGCGCAGCATCGTCCGCATGTCCTCCGTGTAGACGTTGGCCCCGAGGCCGAAGCGGGTCGAGTTGGCGAGCTCGATCGCCTCGTCGAGCGATCGCACGCGGACCAGCGGCGCCACCGGGCCGAAGGTCTCCTCGCTGAGCAGCGCGGTGGATGCGTCGGCGCCGGTGACCACCGCGGGAGCGTAGAAGTGGCCGCGCTCGTGACCGGCGCTGTCGCCGCCGACGACCACCTCGGCGCCGGCGGCGACCGCGGCCTCGACCTGGTCGGCGACCTTCGCGCGCTGGGTCGCCGAGACCATCGGGCCGACGTCGGTGGCGGGATCGCGCGGGTCGCCGACGACCAGCGAGCGGGTGTAGTCGGCGAACGCCTGGAGGTAGTCGTCGTAGACGTCGTCGAGGACGTAGAAGCGCTCGGCGGAGGTGCACACCTGGCCCGCGTTGAGGAATGCGGCCCAGGCGCCGCCCTTGGCCGCGATCTCGAGCTTGTCGGCGACGTCGGCGCAGACGATGAACGGGTCCTTGCCGCCCATCTCGAGGTTGACCCGGGCGACCCGCTCGGCGCAGACGGAGGCGATCCGCTTGCCGGTCTCGACCGAGCCGGTGAAGGCGACGCATTCGATCCGCTCGTCGGCGACGATCGCGGCGCCGACCTCGCCCGCTCCGGCGACCATGTTGACGACGCCGGCCGGCAGGTGGTCGAAGCATGATGCGGCCGCGAGGGTCGAGAGGGGGGTCACCTCGGACGGCTTGCAGACGGTGGCGTTGCCGGCGGCGAGGGCCGGGGCGAGCTTCCAGGCGAGCAGGAGCAGCGGGTAGTTCCAGGGCACGATGCAGCCGACGGGGCCGACCGGGTCCTTGACGACGAGCGCGAGCTGGCTCGCCTCGATCGAGGGGATCACCCGGCCGGCGGAGTCGCGGCCGATCTCGGCGTAGTAGTCGAAGGCGGCGGCGGTCCAGCCGATCTCGTCGGAGTTCTCGAGCAGCGGCTTGCCGCCCTCGAGGGTCATCAGCTCGGCGAGCTCATCCGCGCGGGCGCGCAGCCGCGCCGCGACCTCGTGCAGGAGGTCGGCGCGCTCGACCGCGGGGGTCTGCTCCCAGCCGCGCTGGGCCTCGGCGGCGGTGGCGATCGCGGCTTCGAGCTGCGCCGCAGAGGGGGCGCCGACCGTGGCCACCGTCTCCTCCGTATACGGGTTCTCGACCACGATCTCGGCGCCCTCGCCGGCGATGCGCTCACCCCCGATCGCCAGTCTGGTCTCCGTCGCTCCCATGCGGCCGATGCTATCAGCCGCCCGTGCTGCGGGTAATGTCGGCTCGATGAGCGAAGAGGATCGCGAGCCCACCTCCGAGCAGGCGTCGCGCCGTGACGAGAGCGAGGAGGAGCGGCTCGATCGCAACCTGATGGAGCTGCTCCAGGAGCTCCGGGTCGCCAGCATCGGCGTCCAGTTCCTGTTCGCATTCCTGCTCGTGGTCCCGTTCCAGCAGGGGTTCGTCGAGGTGACCGACTT
Source organism: uncultured Solirubrobacterales bacterium (assembly GCA_963758665.1). Classification (GTDB taxonomy): domain Bacteria; phylum Actinomycetota; class Thermoleophilia; order Solirubrobacterales; family 70-9; genus WHSW01. The sequence goes on from CAVWWH010000004.1 coordinate 520,796, forward strand.
CGAGAAGCGCGTCTATTACGTCACCCTGCTGCTGACCGCGGCCGCCGGCATCTGCCTGATGGCGCCGGTGGCCCGGCATCGGCTCCGCTTTCGCGACCAGGACAAGAAGTGGATTGTCAGCTCGTCGCACAAGTACGCGATCGCGGGCATGGGCCTGCTCGGGCTCGCGATCACCGGCGTGATCCTGTTGATCTCGCACTACGTCTACGACGACACCACGGCTGCGGTCGCCACGGCCGCCATGGCGCTCGCAATCGGCTGGGTCTGGTTCGGCGCGCCGCTCGTGCGAGAGCTCCGCGACGACGACTGAGCCGCGTTGGGGCCCGCCGAACGCGTCGGTCAGCCGGCGGAGGCGCCCGAGGGCGCGGGCCGTCTCGCCGGGAGCGGCTCCAGCTCCTCGTCCTCAGGCGGGATCGCTGCGAGGCGCTCCGCGCGGCGCTGCTGCCAGATCACCAGGGCGATCGCGAGGGTGGTGACGACGAAGAGGATCGTCGCCAGCACGTTGACCTGCACGGGCACACCGCGCAACGCCGCACCGTAGACCCAGATCGGGAAGGTCTCGCTCGTCCCCGCGTTGAAGTTCGAGATCACGAAGTCGTCGACCGAGAGCGCGAAGGCGAGCAGCCCGGCGGCCATGATCCCCGGGGCGAGCAGCGGCAGGGTGACGTACCGGAAGGCCTGGAATGGGGTTGCCCCGAGATCGGCCGCCGCCTCCTCGATGCTGCGGTCGAAGCCGATCAGACGCGAGCGGACCACGACGACGACGAAGCTGATCGAGAACATCACGTGGGCGATCAGCAGCGAGGTGAACCCGAGCGAGACGGTGTAGATGATGAACATGGAGAGCAGCGCCGCTCCGATGACGATCTCGGGCGTGGCCATCGGGAGGACGATGAGGAGGTTCGTCGCGCGGCGGCCGAAGAACTTGTGCCGCACGAGCGCGAGCGCCATCATCGTCCCGATCGTCGTCGCGATCACTGTCGTCAGCGCCGCGAGCTCGAGCGAAAGCAGCATCGCCTCGTTCAGCTCGACGACCGAGAACGCGTTCTTCCAGTACTCGAGCGTGAATCCCTCGTCGATCGCGAAGTTGAGGCGATCACGCGGCGTGGCGGCGAAGGAGAAGACCGCGATTACCGCGATCGGGATCAGCATGTAGGCGACCGCGAACCCGGCGTAGACCAGCAACGCGTTGCGTTTCAGCCACGCCCACATCGCTACTCGCGGTCTTCCTCGCCCATGAACGCCTCCGTTCCCGCGAAGCGGATGTAGAAGATGACGGCGACGAGGATCGCGGCCATCATCAGGAACGAGAGCGCCGCGGCTTCCGGGTATTCCCGGGTGGAGAGGTACAGCGACTGGATCGTGGTTGCCGATCATCGCCTGGTCGGTGCTGCCGAGGATCGCGGCGTTGATGTAGTCGCCGAACGCGGGGATGAAGGTCAGCAGCACGCCGGCGACGATGCCGGGCGCGGTGAGCGGCAGGGTGACCTTGACGAATGCCTGCCGCGCGGACGCGTAGAGGTCCTTCGCCGCCTCGATCAGGCGCAGGTCGATGCGCTCGAGGCTCGCGTAGATCGGCAGGATCATGAACGGGAGGAAGTTGTAGGTCAGGCCCGCGATCACCGCGGCGGACGTCGCCAGCAGGCGGCCGTCGTCGGGGATTAGACCCAGGGTCTGGAGCACCAGACGACCGGGCTCGCGTCGGCGAGGATCGTCTTCCAGGCGATCGTGCGGATCAGGTAGGTGGTGAAGAACGGCGCGATCACCGCGAACAGCAGCAGCAGCCGCCATCGGGGGCTCGCCTTGAACGCGATCGCGTAGGCGAGCGGATAGGCGATCAGCAGCGCGAGCACCGTCGCCGTCCCGGCGTAGAGGAACGTGCGCAGGATCTGCTCGCCGCGCCCCTCGAGCGAGTCGGGGAAGTTCGGCGAACTCCCAGCTGAAAGTGAAGCCCTCGGTGAAGCGTGCCCGAGCGCAGCGACAGCTCGGCCATGAAGTACATCGGCACGACGAAGAAGAGGACGAGCCAGATCGCGCCGGGGCCGAGCAGCCAGTACGGGACGAGGCGCCGGCGCAACGTGGTCATCGGGATGCTCCCGCCATGACTCCAGTCCGCCGGCGCCGCTTGGAGTTCAGCCTGAGACCACGTCCTGCCAGGCCTCGTTCACCTCGTCCTGCGCCGCCTGGTCCCCGGGCGGGTCGATGTACGGGACGCAGTCCTTGGTGAAGTTCTGACTCGGGAAGATCAGCTGGCTCTTCGCGAGCTCGGGGTCTCGCTTCTCGAAGATCTCCTTGACTCCGTCCACCGGGAGTCACGTAGTTGATGAACTCCGCCAGGTCCGCCTGCACCTCAGGCTGGTAGACGAAGTTCATGCAGTCGAGCGCTGCGGCAGTGTTGGGCGCGCCCGACCGGGATCACCATGTTGTCCGAACCAGAGTGATGCAGCCCTCCGCGGGCGTCCGCCACTCGACGCCGTCTCGGCCGATCAGGTAACGCGTCGCCCGACCAGCCGATCGAGGCGACCGCGTTGCCCGAGGTCAGGTCCTCGGTGTACTCGTTGCCGGTGAAGCGGCGGATCTGCCCCGAGTCGACGGCTTCGCCGACCTTCTCGATCGCCGCGAGCCAATCCTCGGTCGTCGCCTCCTCGGATCGAATGCCTTCGCCTTCCATGACCAGCGGCATGGTGTCGCGCAGCTCGCTCAGCACCGTCACCCTGCCCTTGTACTTCGGATCGAAGAGATCGTTGACGGACGTGATCTCGGCCGCCTCCGCGGTGTTGACCCAGATCCCGGTCATCCCGCCCTGCCAGGGGATCGAGAACTTGCGCTCGGGATCGACTGCGAGTACTGCGAACTGCGGCGAGAGGTTCTCGAAGACCGTCTGCAGTTCGTCCTGTGGTCGAGCTCCTGCAGGTAGCCGAGGTCGTACATCTGCTTCGCCATCCAGTCGGTCGGCGACGATGATGCTGCGCTCCGCCCGACTCGCCCTGCTGCGAGCTGCGGCTGCATCTTGCCGAAGAACGCGTCGTTGTCGTTGATGTCCTCGATGTAGTCGACGCTCGATGCCCGTCCTGTCCTCGAACTCGGCCTCGGTGCCGTTCTTGCCCGGGTCGATGTAGCCGGGCCAGTTGGAGATCACGAGCTCGCCCTCGACCGGCGCCGGCCTCGGCGACCGTGACCTCCCTTCGCTCGCCGCCGCCGACCGTGTCGCTGCCGCACGCGGCGACGACCACTGACGAAGCCAGCGCCAGGACCGCATAGCTCACACGACGGACGCGGTGCCGCGGCTGTTGCGCTCACTGTTCGGTTGCCTCCTTGGGCGGTTTCGGGGTGTGGGTCCGGTCGGACGCTCGCACGAGGTGGATGTGCTCGGGCGCCCAGGTGAGGCGACACCGGCGCCCCGCCGCCGGGCAGGCGCTCGCGTTCGGCCTCGTCGGCGTTCGGGACGAGCACGGTCATCCGTGACTCGCCCGGCGAGCCCGACGACGATCTGGGTCGCGGTGCCGAGGTAGACGAGCTCTCGACCATGCCCTGCGACCGACGGCGCCGCCGGCCGGAGCGTTGCCGTTCGACGGGCTCGATCACGAGCTTCTCGGGGCGGACGACGGCGTGGCAGCGCTCGCCGACGCCGACGCCGTCGACCGGGCGGCCTCGATCTCGGGCCCGCTGTCGAGCTTCACCCTCGCCCGCTGCCCGTTGGCGGACGTGATCGTCCCCGGCATCAGGTTGGAGACGCCGATGAAGCCGGCGACGAAGGTCGTCGCGGGCCGCTCGTAGACGTCCTCGGGCTCGGCGACCTGCTCGAAGCGGCCGTGGTTCATCACCGCGATCCGGTCGGACATCGTCAGCGCCTCCTCCTGGTCGTGGGTGACGTAGACGAAGGTGATCCCGACCTCGCGCTGGATCCGCTTCAGCTCGACCTGCAGGCCCTTGCGCAGCTTCAGGTCGAGCGCGCCGAGCGGCTCGTCGAGCAGCAGCACCTTGGGCAGGTTGACCAGGGCCCGGGCGAGCGCGACCCGCTGCTGCATGCCGCCGGAGAGCTGGGTCGGCCGCCGGTTCGATCTCGGCGGCGAGGCCGACCCGCTCGAGCTCGCCCTGCGACCCGGCCCTCGATCTCGTCCTTCGGCGACCTTCTTGCGGCGCAGCCCGAAGGCGACGTTCTCGCCGACGGTCAGGTGGGGGAAGAGCGCGTAGCTCTGGAAGACGGTGTTGGTGGGGCGCTTGTGGGCCGGCAGGCCGACGACGTCGGCGCCGTCGATCTGGACCCGGCCCTCGGTCGGCTCCTCGAAGCCGGCGATCATCCGCAGCGTCGTCGTCTTGCCGCAGCCCGAGGGGCCGAGCAGGGTGAAGAACTCACCCTCGGCGATCTCGAGGTCGAGATCGTCGACGGCGACGAAGTCGCCGAAGCTCTTGGTCACGCCCTCGAGCCGAACGCTCGGCTCCCTCGCCCGCGTGTTCGGTTCGCTCACCCTGCCTTCTCCTCTAGTGCCTGCGTTCTCCTCAAGTGCCAACGCTCTCCCTCCACGGACGCCGCTCAGGCTAAGTCGCCCGGGGCGCCGCGCGCAAGTGGCGAAAGCCCCAAAACGTCCAACGGCACTTATACAACTCGGCGTAAGCAAGTTCAAGAAGTTGAACCGAATCCCGGTTGTGCTCCCGGTCGCCGCCAGATACCGTTGTACGGAACGTCGAGACAGCTGGACCGGCGGTCCTGCAGCCCAGAAGGAGAGCGATGGCGTCAACGGACACGGCGATCAAGACGGCGGCGGGGACCGGCCTCCAGGAGGTGGCCAAGCGCCACCTGTGGATGCACTTCACCCGCATGGGCTCCTACGCGCGACGGCGAGGTCCCGATCATCGTCCGCGGCGAGGGCTCCTACGTCTACGACGAGCACGGCAACCGCTACCTCGACGGGCTCTCGGCGCTGTTCTGCGTCAACGCCGGCCACGGTCGCACCGAGCTCGGCGAGGCCGCCGCCCGCCAGGTCGAGGAGCTCGACTTCTACGTCCTCTGGAGCTACGCGCATCCGCGCGCGATCGAGCTCGCCGAGCGGATCGCGACGCTCACCCCCGGCGACCTCAACCGCGTCTTCTTCACCTCCGGCGGCTCGGAGGCGGTCGAGTCGGCGATCAAGCTCGTGCGCGCCTACCACCAGCGCACCGGCAACCCGCGCAAGAACAAGTTCCTCACCCGCGAGATCGCCTACCACGGCACCACGCTGGGAGCGCTCCAGGCGACCGGGATCCCGGCGCTGCGCACCGACTTCGAGCCCCTGGTCCCCGGCGGGATCAAGGCGCCGAACACGAACAGCTACCACTGGCCCGAGGGTCGCGACCCGCTCTGGGCCGCCGACCAGATCGAGGAGAAGATCCTCTTCGAGGGCCCGGAGACGGTCGCCGCCGTGATCCTCGAGCCGCTGCAGAACGCCGGCGGCTGCATTCCGCCGCAGGACGGCTACTTCCAGCGCGTGCGCGAGATCTGCGACCGCCACGACGTGCTCCTGGTCTCCGACGAGGTGATCTGCGCCTGGGGGCGGCTCGGCCACTACTTCGGCTGCGAGCGCTACGGCTACCAGCCCGACATCATCACCACGGCGAAGGCGCTGACCTCCGCCTACGCGCCGATGGGGGCGATGATCGCCTCCGACGCAGGTCTACGAGCCGTTCGCGAGGGCAAGGAGTCGTTCACCCACGGGTTCACCTTCGGCGGCCATCCGGTGGCGGCGGCGGTGGCGATGGCCAACCTCGACATCTTCGAGCGCGAGGACCTCTGCGGGCACGTGCTGCGCAAGGAGGACGAGTTCCGCGGGATGCTCGAAGGCGCTGCGCGACATCCCGATCGTCGGCGACGTCCGCGGCGACGGCTTCTTCCACGCGATCGAGCTGGTCAAGGACCAGGAGACCAAGGAGGGCTTCACCGACGAGGAGTCCGAGTGGCTGCTGCGCGGCTTCCTCTCCGGCGAGCTCTACCGGCGCGGGCTGATCTGCCGCGCCGACGACCGCGGCGACCCCGTGATCCAGCTCGCGCCGCCGCTGATCGCCGACACCGAGCAGTTCGAGGAGATCCACGACGTGCTGCGCCCGGTGCTGACCGAGGCCTGGGAGCAGGTGCAGGCCCGGCGGGGTTGAGCTCGGCGGCGGCCAGGCGATGCTCACCGTCAGGGCACTGGTATCCGACTGCGGGCTCGAGCTCGCTGCGGGTGCGGCCGGCGCCGAGCGCCCGGTGCGCTGGGTCCACATCTCCGAGCACGCGGACCCGACCCCGTGGCTCTCCGGCGGCGAGCTGCTGCTGACCACCGGCTACAACCTGCCGACCCCGGCGAAGCAGCGCCGCTACGTCGAGCTGCTCGCCGGCGGCGGGCCTCGCCGGGCTCGGCTTCGGCACCGGCTTCGACCACAAGCGGATGCCGAAGGCGATCCACGACGCCGCCGAGGCGCACGAGCTTCCCCTGTTCGAGGTCCCCTACGAGATGCCGTTCATCGCGATCACCGAGCGCGCCTTCGCGCGGCTCGTCAACGAGCAGTTCGGCGTGCTCGAGCGCGGCGCCCACGTGCACGAGCGGCTCGAGCGGCTGGTCATCGAGGGCCGCGGGCTCGAGGAGATCCTCGCGTCGACCGGCGCCGGCGATCGGCGGCACGGCGATCGTCCTCGATCGCTCCGGCCGCGAGCTCGCACGCAGCGCCGGCGGAGCCGATTCCGACTCCCGCCGCGACGGCCGGGCTCGGCGCCGAGATCGCCAAGCAGGCGCCGGCCACGCCGCCGGCCCCGTTCGCGCCCGAAACGGGCGCGCTCGCCGGCCGGGCGCTCGCCGTGCCCGTGCCCGGTCGCCGCGGCGGCCGCCCCGGTCGCCTGGCTCGCGGTGATCTCGCGAGCGCGAGCCGCTCGGCGACTTCGAGCGCCTCTGCGCGCGCCAGGCGGCGATGGTCGTCGGGCTCGAGCTGATGCGCGAGCGGATCGTGCGCGAGACCGAGCGCCGGCTCGCCGGCGACCTGCTCGCCGACGCGCTCGGCGAGCGGCTCGAGGCCGACGAGCTCAGCGGGCCGGCTGCGCCCGTTCGGGATCGGCGGCGAGGCCGCGGTCCTGGTCTTCGACCTCGACGATCCGCCGGCGGCCGAGGCGACGCTCGAGTCGGCGCTCGCCGACGCGGGCATCCCGGCGCTGGTCGCGACCAGCGCCGCCGCGGGCAAGCCGCTGCTGTGCGCGGTGGTCGACACCGGCGACCGCGGACCCGGTCGGGCACCGCGCGCCGCGCCCGCGAGGCGCTCACCGGGGGCCCGGGGCGAAACGGCGTTCGAGCGGCCGCGAGCCGGCCGGCCGGCGTGGGGTCGCTGCGCCGCGCCTTCCACGAGGCGCGCTGCGCGCTCGAGGCGACCTCGTTCGCCGACGGACGCGGCGCCCGACGTCGCTTCCCACCGCGACCTCGGCGCGTTCACCCTGCTGCTCGCGCTTCAGGACGACGACGCACTGCGCCTCTACAGCGACGGCCTGCTCGACCCGATCGAGCGCACCGAGGGCGAGTACGGCGGCGAGCTGCTGCGCTCGCTGGAGGCGTTCATCGAGAACAACGGCAACTGGGAGCGCGCCGCGCGCCAGCTCTATTGCCACCGCCACACGCTGCGCTACCGGATCCGCAAGATCGAGGAGCTGACCGGAGCGCGACCTCTCGAGGGCGACGGACCGGATCGAGTTGTGGCTGGCGTTGCGAGCGAGGGAGCTGGTGCGATGACGGGATCGGAAGTCGACGGGTGATCGTCGGCGTCCCCGCCGAGGTCAAGCCCGACGAGTACCGGGTCGCGATCACCCCGATCGGCGTCCGCGAGCTCACCGATCGCGGCCACCAGGTGCTGATCGAGCGCGGCGCGGGCGAGGGCTCCGCGATCGGCGACGCCGACTACGAGGCCCAGGGCGCGCGGATCGCTCCGCAGGCCGCGGACGTGTTCGCCGAGGCGGAGATGGTCCTCGGGGTCAAGGAGCCCCAGCCGCAGGAGGTCGGGATGCTCCGCGCGGGCCAGACCCTGTTCACCTACCTGCACCTCGCCCCGGCGCCGGAGCTGACCCGGGGCCTCTGCGACTCCGGCGCCACCTGCGTCGCCTACGAGACGGTCGAGGACCGCCACGGGCGCCTGCCGCTGCTGGCGCCGATGTCGGAGGTCGCCGGCAAGATCGCCACCCAGGCGGGGGCGTTCATGCTCGAGCGGCCGCTCGGCGGCCGCGGAATCCTGCTCGGCGGCGTCCCCGGCGTCGCCGCGGGCAACGTGATGATCATCGGCGGCGGCGCGGTCGGCATGCACGCGGCCTTCGTCGCGATCGGGATGGAGGCGGACGTGTTCGTCTACGACGTGTCGCTCGACAAGCTCCGCGAGCTCGACGTCGCCTTCGGCGGCCGCGCCGCGACCGTGTTCAGCTCGACCCTCTCGATCGAGGAGCGGCTTCCCGACATGGACCTGGTGATCGGCGGCGTCCTCGTCCACGGCGCTCGCGCCCCGCACGTCATCACCCGCAAGCAGCTCGCGCTGATGAAGCCCCATGCGGTGCTCGTCGACGTCGCGATCGACCAGGGCGGATGCTTCGAGACCTCGCGGCCGACGACCCACGGCGACCCGACCTTCGAGGTCGACGGGATCATCCACTACTGCGTCACCAACATGCCGGGCGCGGTCCCGGTGACCTCGACCTACGCCCTCACCAACGCCACCCTGCCGTACGTGCTCGCGCTCGCCGATCTGGGCGTCGCCGAGGCGGCGCGCCTCGATCCCGGCCTGCAGGCTCGGGATCAACGTCGCCGGCGGCGTCGTAACCCATCCGGCAGTCGCCGAGGGAGTCGGGATGGACTACACGCCCACGGAGCAGGTGCTCGAGATCGGCGAGCCCGATGCCGACGTGCCCGGCTCGCGCGGCGCCGGGGCGACGGCGACGCACGCGATCCCGAACGGAACTGAACCGGGCCCGAGCCCGGCAACTGACACCTGGCAGCCAGCGACTAGACCGACCAGCCCACAGGGAGGGACCAAAGTGGCAACCGTTACCGGCACCGAGCTGAAGAACTTCATCGACGGCGAGTTCGTCGACGCCGCCGAGACCGAGGACGTGATCAACCCCTCGACCGGCGAGGTGATCGCCCAGGCCCCTGTGTCGAGCGCCGAGGACGTCGACCGGGCCGTCCGGGCGGCCCGGAAGGCGTTCGAGACGTGGGGGGCGAGCACGCCGCGCAGCCGCTCCGAGGCGCTGCTCAAGCTGGCCGAAGCGATCCTCGAGCACGGCGACGAGTTCGCCGACATCGAGTCGGCCGACGCGGGCAAGCCGCGGCAGGCGTTCGTCGACGAGGAGCTCGAGATGTGCGCCGACAACCTGCGCTTCTTCGCCGGCGCCGCCCGCAACATGGAGGGCAAGGCGGCGAACGAGTACGTCGAGGGCTTCACCTCGATGACCCGGCGCGAGCCGGTCGGCGTCGCCGCCCAGATCACGCCCTGGAACTACCCGCTGATGATGGCGATCTGGAAGCTCGGCCCGGCGTTCGCCGCCGGCTGCACGAGCGTGCTCAAGCCGGCCGAGAACACGCCGCTGTCGACCTTCAAGCTGGCCGAGATCGCGGCGGACATCCTCCCCCCGGGGGTCCTCAACGTGATCGGTGGCCATGGCGACCCCGCCGGGGCGGCGATGGTGACCCACGAGGGCGTGGACATGGTCTCGCTGACCGGCTCGCCCGGGACCGGCAAGTGGATCGCGAAGCACGCGGCGGACACGCTCAAGCGCGTCCACCTGGAGCTCGGCGGCAAGGCGCCGGTGGTCATCTTCGACGACTACGACCCCGAGCTGGCGCTCGAGTTCATCGCCGCGACGGCGCTCTTCAACGCGGGTCAGGACTGCACCGCGGCGACCAGGATCCTGGCGTCCGAGCAGGTCTACGACGACGTCGTCTCGGGCCTCTCCGAGCAGGCGCAGGGCTTCAAGATCGGCGACCTCGACGACCCCGACACGACCCTCGGCCCGGTGATCTCCGAGGTCCAGCGGGAGCGCGTGGGCGGGTTCATCGAGCGCAAGCCCGATCACGCCGAGGTCGTCACCGGCGGCAAGGACGCCGACCGCGCCGGCTTCTACTACGAGCCGACCGTGGTCGCCGGCCTCGAGCAGGACGACGAGATGATCCAGGACGAGATCTTCGGCCCGGTGATGACCGTGCAGCGGTTCGCCGACGAGGAGAAGGCGATCGAGTGGGCGAACGGCACCCGCTACGGCCTCGCCGCCTCGGTCTGGACCCGCGACGTCGGCCGCGCCTTCCGGGTCGCGAACGCGATCCGCTTCGGCGCCGTATGGATCAACAACCACATCACGATGGCCTCCGAGATGCCCCACGGCGGCTTCAAGCAGTCGGGCTACGGCAAGGACATGTCGGCCTACTCGGTCGAGGACTACACCGTCGTCAAGCACGTGATGCTGAACCTCGAGACCACGTAGGCCCCCGACGCCGACCGACGCGTTGCGCACCCGTGAGGTGCCCAGCGCGTCACTCGGCGAGGGGTCGCTACGCCTTCGCCCCGAGCAGCAGGCCGAGCTGGCGCGAGTGAGCGACCAGGTTCCCGTCGGGGGTCCAGAGCTCGCCGTCCTCCTCGAAGAAGCCGTCGCGAACCAGGCTCGAGCGAAAGCGGCCGAGGAGCAGCGAGTCGGCCAGCGGCAGCGGGGTGCGGAAGTGGACGGTGAGGTCGATCGTCGGCGCCGGGGCGAGCTCGGCCAGTCGCGGCCACGGCGCCGGAAACCAGGCGTCGGCGAGCATCGCGATCGCCGGGGCGTCGAGCGGGCGGCGCTCGCGCAGGCCGAGCCAGCCGCCGGTCTCGCCGCGGTCGGCGCGGGTGAACGGCGGCGCGCCGAAGCGATGCTGCATCGACAGCCGGCGGGTGAACGGCGGGCGGGTCGCTGCGTGGGAAGTCGCCGGCCGGCGGGTCGGCGTCGGCTTCCGGCGGAGGCCGGTGATCGGGATCCGCGGGCTCGACCGCCGGCATCGGCGGGTGCGTCGAGCAGCGGGCTCTCCCAGCCGACCGAGTAGGCGGCGAGGCCGAGGGCGATCAGCTTGCCGTCCTGCTCGAGCCGTCCGCTGACCGTCGACAGCGACCTGCCCTGGCGCTCGACCAGCGGCGCTGACCTCTACCGGCCCGGCCCGGGGGTGCGCAGGAAGTGGGCGGTGATCGAGCGCGCCGTCCGCTCGGGATCGGCGACGGCGAGCTCGAGGCCGCGGATCAGGATCGCCATCACGTAGCCGCCGAGCGGCCCGCGCGGGGTGTCCCAGCCGGGGGCGATCGCTCCCACTCCACGCCCCTTCGCCGGCCGGGGTCAGCGCGATGTCGTCGTCGAAGCCGGCCACGGCCGCGAGGACGATATCCGTCCAGGGAGGCGCCTCCGGGCGTGGAGCACGTCCGCAGTCGGGTATCAAGCTCTGTCCGCGCCCGGCCGATCCGGATGTGAGCGAGGAGCCAGCATGAAGCAGACGGACTTTCCGAGCGGACTCGAGTTCTGGGCCAGCGTCGCACCGGCGTCCGGCGGCGGCTCGATCGTGACCGTGTTCGGCGAGCTCGACGCGGCGACCGTCGCCGCGGCTGCGCGACGTGTTCGCCGAGGCGCTCGAGGGCGACGGCGACGTCGAGCTCGACATGCGCGGCTGCGGCTTCGTCGACTCCTCGGGGATCGCGACCCTGATCTGGGCCGCCTTGCGGCTCAAGGAGCGCGGCCGCACGCTGCGGATCAGGGCGTGCGCGAGCGGGTGCGCGAGATCCTCGACCTCGCCGGGGTCGCCGGGCACTCGGCGATCGTGCTCGACGGCCGCCGACGCGCCGACGAGCCGCTGAGCTCAGCCCGCGGCGCGGGCGCGCCGCCACGGCCGCCGGGCACGCCGGCGGTCCTTGAGGATCCGGTGAGCGGCGTTGTGGCCCGAGCAGCCGGTGACCCCGCCGCCCGGGTGGGTGCCGGCGCCGCAGAGGTAGAGCCCGTCGACCGGGGTTGCGTACTGGGCCATCTCCGGGTGCGGGCGCATGAACGCCATCTGGTCGAGGCCCTGCTCGCCCTGGAAGATCGAGCCGCCCTGGAGGCCGAAGATCCGCTCGAGGTCGGGCGGCGCCAGCACCTCGCGCTCGAGCACCGCGCCCGGGAGGTTGGGCGCGAACTGGCCGAGCTGGGCGATGCAGGTGTCGCCGTAGCGCTCGCGCGCCCCCTCGGGCCACTGGCTCTCCTCGGAGGGCCCGTACTGGGTGAACATCGTCATCACCCAGCGCCCGTCGTCGGTGAGCGAGGTGTCGACCGCCGACGGCAGCTCGGCCTCGACGTACGGGTGCTCGGCCGGCTTGCCCAGGGTCGCGTCCTGCCATGCGCGCTCGAGGTAGTCGATCGAGGGGCAGATGTTGACCCCCGCGGTCATCATCAGCGCCTGCTCCTCCTCGGTCACGCCCTCGTAACGGGGCGGCTCGGAGAGCACCAGGTTGACCTTGACCGAGGCGCCGCGGGTGCGATAGCGGCCCATCTCCTCGCCGATCTCGCCCGGGAAGTGCTCGGCCCCGGTGAGCTCGAGCACGGTCGTCTTCGGGTGCGCGCCCGAGGCGACGATCGGCGCCTTGAGCTCGGTGCCGTCGGCAAGCGTGACCCCGACCGCCGCGCCGTTGCGGACGTCGATCGAGGCGACCTCCGCCCCGGTGAGGATCTCGGCGCCGGCGCTCTCGGCCGAGCGGGCGATCGCCTGGCTGATCGCGCCCATGCCGCCGATCACCTGGCCCCAGGCGCCCTCGATCCCGTTGCACTCGCCGAGCGCGTGGTGCAGCAGGTTGTATGCGGTCCCGGGAGTGCGCGGACCGGCCCAGACGCCGACCACGCCGCTCGACGCGGTCGAGCCCTTGAGCCCGTCGAGCTCGAAGTAGTCGTCGAGCAGGTCGCCGACCGACATCGTGAACACGCGGACGAGCTCGTGGATCTCGCGCTTGGAGAAGCCCGCCATCCGCGCCGGCCTCGCGCAGGAGCGCCGGCGATGTCGCCCGGCGCCTTCGAGCCCGAGCGCCGGCGGCTCGCGCAGCATCATCGGCTTCACGAATCGCGCCGCGCGGTCCATCAGTGCCTCGAACTTCGGGTACGCCTCGGCGTCCTTGCGCGACTGCTTGGCCACCGATGCGGCGGTGCGCTCGACCTCGTTGAAGAAGAAGATCGGCCCCTGCTCGGTGAGCGAGACGTAGGCGGGGTCGAGGGGGATCGCCCGGTAGCCGTAGTCGGCGAGCTCGCAGGTCGGCGACGATCTTCGGCTGCAGCATCGAGACGACGTACGACGCGCGCGAGATCCGCGCGCCCGGGCACAGACCTCCTCGGTGACGCACGCGCCGCCGAGGATCTCGCGCCGCTCGAGGCAGATCACCCGCAGCCCCGCGCGGGCGAGATAGGCCGTGGTGGTGAGGCCGTTGTGACCGCCGCCGACGACGATCGCGTCATAGGAGCGCGGGCCTCGCCCGGGCGCTCCGCCATTGCTCGAAGGGACGGCCGGCGCGGTGGACGTGGTAGCGGCTTCCATGCCGGCACCCTAGCAGAACGTGAGATTGACTACAAGGTCAAGAGCAGGCCGCCCGCGCTCGGAACCGCCGGCATGGCCGGCGCTCAGGCCCGCCGTGCGACGGCGTCGAGCGCGATCGCCCCATCCGCGCGGGCGAGCACCGGGTTGAGCTCGAGCAGCGCCAGGCCGCGCTCGATCAGCAGCTCACCCGCTCGCGCGGCGAGCCCCGCGAGCGCGCCGAGGTCGACGGGCTCGCCGCCCCGCCCGCCGGTCAGCGCAGCGGCACCTCGCAGCGAGCGCAGCGCGGCCTCGACCCGCTCGGGCTCGGCCGGCAGGGGGACGATCGCGACGTCGTCGAAGGCCTCCGCCCAGATCCCGCCGAGGCCGACGACGAGCGCCGGGACGACCGCGTCGGCGCGCGCCGCGACGAACAGCTCGACCCCGCCGGCCTCCATCCGCTCGACCATGAACGTGGCGCCCGACGGCGACGGGCGACCGCGGCAAGGCGCCGGTACGCCGCGCCGAGCTCGTCCGCGCTCGCGAGCGCCGAGGGCGAGCGCCCCGGCGTCGCTCTTGTGGGTGAGCCCGGGCGCGCTCAGCTTCAACGCGACCGGCCAGCCGATCTCGTCCGCGAGCTCGACGCAGCCGTCGAGGTCGGACGCCTCGCCGCCCGCCGGCACGGCGATCCCGCCGTCGGCAAGCAGGCCCTTGACCTCGGCCTCGGCCACCCACGCACCGTCGGTCGGAGCCCGCCCGGCGGCGCGCGCGAGCTCGGCGATCGCCCGCAGCCTCGCGGGCTCGGGCGACGGGCGTCCCAGCGCGACCGCGCAGGCGAGCGCCGTTCGGAGCCCGGCGACCGCCGGCACCCCACGGCGGCCGAGCTCGCGCGCCGCGCTCGGGTCGAGCAGGTCGGGGAGGGTGGAGGCGAACAGGGCCGCGGCGCCGGACTCGATCGCACCGGCGGCGAGGCCCTCGCGGACCGCCGCCCACTCGTCCTCGTGCTCGGGCGAGAGGCCCTCGGGATGGTCGTAGCAGCAGAGCAGCAGGTCGATCGCCCGGGTCGTCCCCGACCGTCGCGGCGATCCGCCGCAGGCGATCGGTGTCGGCCCAGATCAGCGAGGTCCAGTCGAGCGGGTTGGCGATCGTCGCCGCGGGCGGCAGGAGCTCGGCGAGCCTCGCCCGGGTCGCCGTGGACAGCGCGGGCAATTCGGCTCCGAGGCGCTCGCCCTCGTCGGCGGCGAGGCCCGAGTCCCCTCCCGAGCAGGTGAGCACGGCGATCCCGCGGCCGCGCGGGCGCGCCCGCGGCTCGGCCAGGGCGCGGGCGAGCTCGAGCAGGTCGTGGGGATCGGCGGCCCAGGCGGCGCCGGCCTCCTCGACCAGGGCCCGGAACACGCGCTGATCGCCGGCCAGGGCGCCGGTGTGCGCGGCGGCCGCCTGCGCGCCGCCCGCCGAGGCGCCGACCTTGAGCACCGCCACGCCGACCCCGCGCTCTGCGCACCGAGCGAGCGCCTCGGCGAGGCGGGCCCCGTCGCCGTCGGCCTCGAGGAACATCGCCACCGAGCCGACACCGTCGGCCTCGGCGAGCGCGTCGAGCCAGTCGCTGGCGTCGAGCACCGCCTGGTTGCCGGTCGAGATCAGGGTGTGGAAGTCGATCCCGCGGCGGGAGCCGATCGCGTTCACCGCGATGTTGCCGCTCTGCGAGATCATTGCCACCCGCCCGGGCTCGAGCGGCGGCACCGAATCGCCCCACAGGGGCGCCCGGGACGCCACCGCGACCACCCCGTTGCCGTTCGGCCCGCAGACCGGGAAGCCGGCGCCGCCCGCCTCCCGCCGCAGCTCCGCCTCGAGCCCGCGGCCCGCATCGACCTCGGCGAACCCGGCGGCGAAGACGATCGCGCCGCCGCAGCCGCGCTCGATCGCCTCGGCCACCGCGGCGTTTACCTTCGCCGCCGGGATCGCGATCACGACGGCGTCGACCGGATCCGGGAGCGCGAGCACGCTGGGCACGCACTCGCGCCCGTGGACCTCGGTCCGGGTCGGGTGCACGCCCCAGACGGGGCCCTCGAACCCGGCCCGCTCGAGGTTGCGGAGCACCGTGTCCGCGTAGGAGCCGGGTCGATCGTTGGCTCCGACGACCGCAACCGATCGCGGCCGCAGCAGGGGACCCGGATCGGGCGACGGGCGACGGGCGACCGGCGGGCTAGTGGAGGATGCGCTCGACCCCACGTCGCTCAAGCCCCCGGGCCACGATCAGCCGCTGGATCTCGCTCGTGCCCTCCCAGATCCGGTCGACGCGAAGCTCGCGCAGCAGCCGCTCGGCGACGTTGGAGCGCATGTAGCCGCGCCCGCCGAACGCCTGCACGCAGCGGTCGGCGCAGCGGCAGGCGGCCTCGGAGGTGAACAGCTTCGCCATCGAGGCCTTGTGGTGGACGAGCTTCGGGTCGGCGCCGGAGTCGGCGAGCTCGGCGACGGCGAAGGTCAGCAGCCGACCCGCCGCGGCGTCGGCGGCCGAGTCGGCGAGCGGGAAGGAGACGCCCTGGTGGTCGAAGATCCGGGCGCCGCCCTGCTCGCGCCCGGTCGCCCAGGCGACCGTCTCGTCGAGCAGCCGCCAGATCGCCCCGCAACATCGCGCGGCGATCCCGAGGCGCTCCTCGGTGAACCAGGACCGCTGGAGCTCGTCGCCGCCGCCGACGCCGCCGATCACGTCCGACTCCGCGACCTCGACGTCAGCGAACCGGATGGTGGGGTGGCCGTCGGGATAGTTGTGAGTGAAGCGCCGGGTCGTCGACGATCTCGATCCCGTCGAGCGCCGCGTCGACCACGAACAGGGTCGGCAGCCGGTCCTCGCCGTCGACCACGTTTGCCATCACGACGTAGACGGCCGCGTGATCGCCGCCGGTCACGAACCACTTCTCGCCGTTGAGCCGGAAGCCGGCGTCGGTGCGCTCGGCGGTCGCCGCGATCGCCGACGGGTCGGAGCCGGCGTCGCGCTCGGTGACCGCGTAGGCGTCCTTGAGCTCGCCGCGCAGGGCCGGGCGCAGATAGCGGTCGATGTGCTCCTCGGATGCGTGCGCCCAGACGTTGTAGGCCTGCGGCACGTGCCAGTGGATCGCGTTCGTCGTCCGCCCGTACTGCTCCTCGACCAGCGCCCATTCGACCCGGGTCCAGCCCTGGCCGCCGTGCTCGACCGCGTGCAGGCCGCCGTGCAGGCCGGCGGCGATCGCCTCGCGCTTGACCTCGGCGATCGCCTCGGCGGGAAGGCGGCCGTCGAGGCTCTCCGCCTCCTGCTCGAGCGGGATCAGCACGTCCTCGGCGAAGCGCCGCGCGCGTGCCTGGAGGTCGAGCTCGTCGTCGGTGAACGACGGATCGGTGGGGGGCGGGGACTTGACCTCCATCGCCTCGACAGAGTATCATGCGATTGACTACAAGATCAGCAACGACGCCTGAGACGAGCATCACAATGACCTTCACCACGCCTACAACCCTGCCGCTCGACGTCCGCGAGGTCGCCCGTACCCTGGAGCCGGTCGAGCGGGCGACGATGCTGCCGCCGGCCGCGTTCGCCGACCCGGCGGTGTTCGAGTGGGAGCTGGAGCGGATCTTTCGCGGCTGGGTGTGCGTCGGTCACGCCTCGGCCGTCGACGCGCCGGGCAAGTTCGTCACCCGCGAGCTCGGCACCGACAGCGTCGTCGTGATCGGCGGCGAGGACGGGCGGCCGCGCGCCTTTCTCAACGTCTGCCGCCATCGTGGCGCGCGGATCGTCGAGCAGCCTGAGGGCGAGGTCCGCAAGCGCCTGCGCTGTCCCTACCACGCCTGGTCCTACGGGCTCGACGGCACGCTGAAGGCGGCGCCGCACATGAAGGAGGTCGAGGACTTCGACTTCTCCTGCTGGGGGCTGATCGGTGTGCGGCTCGCGGTCGTCGGTGGCCTGATCCTGATCGACCTCTCCGGCGAGGCGCCGGAGGTCGGCGGCCATGTCGGCGAGCTGCTCGGCCACCTCGAGCGCTATCGGCTGGCGGAGCTCGACCGCGCCGCGCAGATCAACTACGAGGTCGACGCGAACTGGAAGGGGATCGCCGAGAACTACAACGAGTGCCTGCACTGCCCGGGGGTCCATCCCGAACTCAACGCGCTCAGCGACTACATGAGCGGCGAGGAGGTGGTCGGCGAGGGGGCCTGGTGCGGCGGCTCGATGACCCTGCGCGAGGGGCACGCGACGATGGCGTTCGAGAACGGCGACGGCCACGCCAACGGCCGGCCGCCGATCGAGGGCCTCGGCCGCGAGGAGATCGACTCGGTCGTCTACCTGGCGCTGTTTCCGAACGCGCTCGTCTCGCTGCACCCGGACTACGTGATGCTGCACACGCTTTGGCCGCGGGCGGCCGACCGCACCGACGTAGTCTGCGAGTGGTTCTTCGAGCCGCGGACGATCGCGCGGGCGGATTTCGACCCCAGCGATGCGGTCGGCTTCTGGAACACCGTCAACAAGCAGGACTGGTACGTGTGCGAGCTGACGCAGAAGGGGGTGCGCACACGCAACTACACGGCCGGGCGCTACTCGGCCGAGGAGGTGGACGTGCACGCGTTCGACCACATGGTCGCCGACCGCTACATGGAGGCGCTGCGTGCCGAGGCCGAGGTGCCCGCCTGAGCGGGCACCCGGCCGTCAGCGCCCGACGGTGAACGGGGCGCTGGCGAGTACCGAGTAGCCGTCGTCGAGCACCAGCCGGGCGACGTAGCGGCCGGGGGCGAGGCGGCCGGTATCGGCTCTGGTGAGCTCCAGGGCGCCCTCGGGCCGGGCGCCGGTGTAGACGAAACCGAGGTAGCCGTAGACGCTCGGGTCGCCGGCCTCGAAGATCGCGACGTAGTCGAGCTTGTTTGCGGGGGCGTCTCGCCAGCGGACCCCGATCGGCTCGCCCGGAGCGAACGAGGCGCGGGTGGTCTCGATCGCCGGCTGCGCGTCGCGGGCGGCGATCCAGAACTCGGACGAGGCGAGCGGCCCGCCGCCGCGGTCGAGCAGGACCGCCTCATAGCGGCCGGGCGCGAGCCCCGCCGTCCCGAGCATCGGCGCGATGTGGTCGGAGGCGTCGTAGATCGGGATCGTCTGCAGCGGCTTCGCCCTCGGATCGTCGCCGGCGACGATCCCGACCGTGCGCCCGGGACCGCCGCCGGCCAGCGTGAAGCGCAGGGTGACCCTCGCGCCCGCCTCGACCACCCGCGGCTCGGCGCTGACCAGGTACGGAGCCGGCGCCGGCTCGGCGGCGAAGCTCGAGACCACGGCGCGGTGGTCGGAGCCCCAGGGGCTGACGCCGACGCCGACGTCGGGGCCGTCGGCTTCGCCGACGACGTCGCTGGAGAGCGTCTCCGACGGTCCCGCGGCAAGCACCCAGTCGATCCGGTCGTGGGTCTCCGAGGGGCGGATCCGCGGCGGCGGCTGCCCCGGGGTCCACGTGAGCCCGGGCTCCGCGGCGGGGTCGGTGTGGGCGTCGCGGTAGGAGTCACGGAAGCCGGCGTCCGCAAGCGCTTTCGCCGCCGGCCACTCGACGGGATACGGCAGCTCGCGCGCCTCGGCCGCCTCCACGGTCCAGTCGAGGTGCGAGGGCGAGTTGAAGTCGCCCGTGAGGAACACCGGGACGCCGTCGTCGGCGAGCTCGCCGAGCGGGCCGAGGTAGGGCTCGATCGCCGGCAGCCGCACGCGGCGCTCGAGCTCGACCACCTCGTCGGCGCTCTTGCCCGCGGCGACCAGGTTGGGCCCGTAGGGACAGCAGGGGAGGTGGACGTTCTCGACAGCGACCACGCGGTCGCGGGCAACCGCCGCGTAGGCGAAGCGCACCCCGTCGCGCTCGACCGCAAAGAGCGGATAGCGCGAGATCAGGTGCAGGCTCTCGTCGACGTACGGGAGTCCTGCCGCGTCGGCGAGCCGCCGCAGGTTGCCCTCCGTCTCCTGGACGCCGACGATGTCGGCGTCGGCGGCCCGGATCGCATCGGCTACCCGGCCGAAGTCGATCGAGATCCCGCCGTACCAGATGTTGAAGCTCATCACCCGCAGCTCGACCGAGCCCGGCGGCGCCTCGGCCGCCGGCTCGGGGTCGTCACCACCGCAGCCGGCGGCGATGACCGCGAGGCAGGCGACGAGGAGCGCGGTCGAGCGGCGCACGGTGCAATCTTCGCATCACTGACCACAAAGTCAACGCTCCGGCCGATACCCTCGGCCCGTGGCGACCGACGCGCGCGAGCGGATCCTCGAGGCTGCCTGCGACCTGATCGCGTCCGACGGGATCGACGACGTCCGCATCGCCCGCGTGGCGACCAGGGCCAGGGCGTCGACGGCGCTCGTCCATCACTACTTCTCGACCCGCGAGGAGCTGCTCGCCGAGGCGCTAGTGCACTCGTTCGAGACGGCCGGCTCCGAGCGCTTCACGGCCGCGCCCGCGGGGGAGGGCGCAACCCGTGGGCTCGCCCGGGCGATCGATGCGTGCCTGCCGCTCCCGGGCGCCCAGGAGCGCGATTGGACCCTCTGGGTCGAGCTCTGGCTGCGCGCGGTCCGCGACGAGGAGATGCGCCCGCTCGCCGCCGACCTCTACAGCCGCTACCGCGAGTGGATCGGCGCCGCAATCGAAGCCGGGATCGCCAGCGGCGAGTTTCGCAGCGAGCGCCAGGTGGGCGAGCTCGCCGACCTGGCGGTGGCGGTGATCGATGGCGCCGGCGTGCGGGCGCTGATCCGCGACCCGGCGCTCGGAATCGAGCGCGCTCGCGAGCTGATCGGCGAGCTGCTCTGCGACGAGCTCGGGGTCGAGCCCGGGGCGCTTGCCAGCGGCGAGGCCTCGCGGTAACTTTCCTGAACAGCGGTTCAGCTTTGGGCTGCGCTTAAGGAGAGGAGGCAGGATCGGGCGGTGAGCCCGCGTCCCCAGATCGACCACATCAGGCGGCCGCAGCTGCTGGCGGCGGCCGCCGAGGTGATCGCCGAGCGCGGGTTCGCGGCGACGAGGATCGCGGACGTCGCCGAGCGCGCGAGCACCAGCCCGCCGGGCGTCCTCTACTGGTTCGAGTCGCGCGACGAGCTGCTGGCCGAGGCGCTCAGCATCGCCGAGAAGTCGTTTCACGACGACCTCGCCGCGGAACTCGACGTCGCTCGCCGACCCTCGGGCCCGGCTGCGGGCGGTGATCGACCGCTCCGTCGGCGGCGACGACTGGGTGCTGTGGATGGAGCTCTGGATCCGCGCGCTGCGCGACCCGTCGATGCGCGAGTCGCGCCAGCGCCTCGACGACCAGTGGCGCGAGCAGATCGCGACGGTGATCGCCGAGGGCCAAGAGTCGGGCGACTTCGGCGGCCCGAGCCCCGAGCGGGCCGCGCTCGAGCTCGCCGCGCTGATCGATGGCCTCGCGGTCCAGGTGGCGCTCGGCGACCGGCTGGTGACGCCCGAGCTGATGCGCAGCACCTGCATCGAGGTCGCCGAACGGCTGCTGCAGGTCGAGCTGCCCGCCGGCGCGGCGGAGGCGCTCGCGTGAGCCGCCTCTCCCGCCGCGAGCTGCTGCAGACGGGCGCCGGCTTGGCGCTCGCCGGCTACGGGCTCGCCGGGTGCACGGTCGAGCGCCAGGTCGACCGTTCGGCCGAGGGCCAGATCATCAAGCCTGAGGTCGATGGCGACCTGCTGATCTACAACTGGGCCCAGTACATGGACCCGGCGCTGAAGAAGGAGTTCTCGGAGAAGTACGGGGTCGAGGTCAACGAGGTGAACTTCGACAACCTCGAGGCGATGGTGATCAAGCTTCGCAGCGGCGGCGAGCTACGACCTGATCTGGCCGAGCACCGAGTACGTCTACCGACTCAACAACGAGGGCCTGCTGGCGCGCTTCGACCGCGAGTCTGCTGCGCAACAACGACAACATCTCGAGCTTCTACGACGGCCCCTGGTGGGACCCCAACAACGAGCTCTCGGTCCCTTACACGTACTACACGACCGGGATCGCCTGGCGCGAGGACGAGGTCAGCGGGATGACCGGCTCCTGGAACGATCTGCTCAATCCCGACGGCGAGGGACGAATGTTCATCCTCGACGACTTCCAGGAGGCGATCGGCGAGGCGAATCTGATCAACGGCTTCGACCTCAATACGCCGAACCCCGACGAGCTCGAGATCTCGAAGCAGACGCTGCTGGAGCAGAAGGAGAACGCGCGCGGCTTCTCCACCAACAGCGTCCAGAACCTGGTCTCCGGGACCGCGGTGCTGCACCAGGCGTGGAACGGAGACATCGTCAACGTCCGCAACCAGGTCGACGAGCCCGAGCTCTACCAGTACGAGACCTGCACGGAGGGGGTGCCCGGTCGGCACCGATCTGATGTGCATCCCGATCACCGCGAAGCAGCCCGGGGACGGCGATGCTCTTCATGGACTGGATCATCGACCCGGAGAACTCGGCTCGCAACGTGCAGTGGAACGGCTACCCGCAGCCCGTCGAGGGTGGAAAGCAGGCGTTCGCCGAGCTGGTCAAGGAGGCGCCTTCGATCGACGTCGACCTCGAAGCGCTCGAGGACTCGGCGCTCGAGTACCGGCTCGACGACCCCGAGGCGCGCCAGCTGTGGACGGAGACCTTCACCGAGGTCAAGGCGGGTTGATGGCGGACGGGTTGCGTTGACCGCCGGCGGGTTCTGGAACCGCTTCCTGATCCCCGGAGCGGCCTGGCTCGTGCTGCTGTTCCTGGTCCCGCTCGCGTTCGTGCTCGCGCTCTCGTTTGGCTACGTCGACGACCTCGGCCGTGCCGTCTACGCGACCGACCTCGACAACTACGCCGACGCCTTCGACCCCACCTACCTGCCCGTGCTGCTGCGCTCGGTCCTGTACGCGCTCGCGACCACCGCGCTCTGCCTGGCTGATCGGCTACCCGGTCGCGTACTACATCGCCCGCTACGGCGGCCGCTACCGCAACGCCCTGATCGCGCTGCTGGTGCTGCCGTTCTTCGTCAACTACCTCGTCCGCACCTACGCGTGGGTGGCGCTGCTCGCGGACGAGGGCCTGGTCAACAACGGGCTCGTCGACCTGGGAGTGATCAGCGAGCCGCTGCAGGATGATCAACACCCCGTGGGCGGTGATCGGCGGGCTCACCTACGGCTATCTCGTGTTCATGATCCTGCCCGTCTACGGCGCCCTGGAGCGGCTCGACCGCTCGGTGCTCGAGGCCGGCAAGGACCTCTACGGAACCCCGTTGCAGACCTTCCTCCACGTCACCCTGCCGCAGACCAAGCAGGGGATCCTCGCCGGCTCGGTGCTCGTCTTCCTGCCCGCGGTCGGCGACTTCGTCGCCGCGCAGCTGCTCGGCGGGCCCGACACCTACATGGTCGGCAACCTGATCCAGGACCAGTTCTTCGCCGCCAACAACTGGCCGTTCGGCGCCGCGCTGACGGTGGTGATGATGATCTTCCTCTCGGTCTGGATGGTCGCGTACCTGCGCTCGGCGGCACGGGATGTCAGGGGAGCGGCGATCTAGGTGGACGCGAGCGCCTTCGACAAGCCGCGCTTCCTGCGCGTGTTCGCGATCGGCGTCTACGGCTTCCTGTTCCGCCGATCATCGTCGTCGTCCTGTTCACGTTCAACTCGATCAAGTCGCTGAACACCTTCGACGGGCTTCTCGCTGCAGTGGTACGAGGAGTTCCTCAACGACCCGACCTTGCGCGAGTCGCTGTTCGTCTCGCTCGAGATCGCGTTCCTGACCATGCTCGCCGCGACCGTGATCGGCACGATGCTCGCGATCGGGCTGGTCCGCTCCCGCGCCCGCTGGGCGCCGGGGGCGAACATCCTCATGCTCGTGCCGCTGGTCGTGCCGGAGATCGTCGCCGGGATCTCGGCGCTGCTGATCTTCAGCCAGCTCGGGATCGCGCTCTCGTTCTGGACGATCGTGATCGCCCACATCACCTTCTCGATCTCCTACGTGACCATCGTCGTCCGCGCCCGGATGGCGGCGATCAGCCAGGAGGTCGAGGAGGCGGCGATGGACCTCGGCGCGACCCGCTGGCAATCGGTGCGGCTGGTCCTGGTTCCGGCGCTGTGGCCGTCGATCCTCGCCGCCGGGCTGCTCGTGTTCGCGTTCTCGTTCGACGACTTCGTGCTCTCGTTCTTCACCACCGGCGAGGACCTGCAGCCGCTGCCGGTGCGGATCTGGTCGGCGATCCGGTTCGGGCTCTCGCCGACGATCAACGCGATCGGGACGCTGATGATGGTCGTCTCGCTGACAGCGATCGCGCTCGCGGTGATGCTGCCGCGGCTGTTCGGGCGGCGCGAGAGCGGGCTCAAGGTGCTCACCGCAAGCGAGGGATAGGAGAGAGCAATGGCCGAGGCGATCCAGATCAAGAGCGTTACCAAGCGCTTCGGCGACCACCTCGCCGTCGACGACGTCAGCCTCGACATCGCCGAGGGGGAGTTCTTCTCCCTGCTCGGGCCGTCAGGGTGCGGCAAGACCACGACCCTGCGAATGCTCGCCGGGTTCGAGGTCCCGACCGAGGGCCACATCCTGCTCGAGGGCGAGCCGGTCGAGGACGTCCCGCCTTACAAGCGCGACGTGAACATGGTCTTCCAGAGCTACGCGCTCTTCGACCACCTCGACATCGCGGACAACGTCGCCTTCGGACTCAAGCGGCGAAAGGTCGACAAGGCCGAGATCGCGCGCCGCGTCGACCGAGGCGCTCGAGCTCGTCAACCTCGCCGAGCGCGCGTCCGGACGCACGAACGAGCTCTCCGGCGGCCAGCGCCAGCGCGTCGCGCTCGCGCGCGCGCTGGTCAACCGGCCCAAGGTGCTGTTGCTCGACGAGCCGCTCGGCGCGCTCGACCTGAAGCTGCGCCGGCAGATGCAGGTCGAGCTGAAGCGATCCAGCGCGAGGTCGGGATCACCTTCGTCTACGTCACCCACGACCAGGAGGAGGCGCTCTCGATGTCGGACCGGATCGCGGTCATGAACGGCGGGCGCGTCGCCCAGTGCGGGCCGCCTGAGGAGATCTATGAGCACCCGACGGAGGAGTTCGTCGCCGGCTTCATCGGGATCTCCAACCTGATCGCCGGGACGGCCGAGGAGGGGCCAGGTGAGGATCGCGAACGGCCATCGCGTCGCCGTTGCCCTCCCCGACGATGTCTCTCCCGGCGATCCGGTCAACCTCTCGGTGCGCCCGGAGAAGATCGCCGTCGACGAGCTCGAGCAGGGGATGGTCAGCCTCGAGGGGACGATCGTCTCCCGCGTGTACCTCGGCGTCTCGACGCAGATCACGGTGTCGCTCGGCAACGGCGCGAACCTGGTCGCGCTCGAGCAGGCGACCTACCGCGCCAGCGCCGAGGACCGGTGGGAGCCCGGTAGAAAGGTGACGCTCGGCTGGCACCCCGAGCATTGCCTGGTGCTGCGCTGACTCGCCCTTGACCGCTCGGCGACGAGCGGGAGGAAACTGCGGGTAGGCCTCGGTTTCTTCGCGCTCGCGGCGAGCCGGGCGGCGGTCAGATCGTCTAGGGGGCGCTGCCGATCCCCGCCGCCGCGCCGACCCCGCGCCCCCCGGTCACGGCCTCCTCCTGGGTCAGGCGGTGGGCGAGGTAAACGGGGATGATCGAGAGCAGGATCACGAACACGGCGACGGCGTTGACGATCGGGAGCTGGGTCGGGCGCGAGAAGTTGGTCAGGATCCAGATCGGCAGCGTCTCGTCGCCGACGCCGATCGTGAACGTGGTGACGATGATCTCGTCGAATGAGAGGGCGAAGGCGAGCAGCGCTCCGGCGACGAGCGCGCCGCGCATGTTGGGCAGCGTCACTATGCGGAACGTCTGCCACGGCGTCGCGCCGAGGTCGGCGGAGGCCTCCTCGAACGACGACGACATCCGCCGCAGCCGGGCGACGACGTTGTTGTAGACGACGACGATGCAGAAGGTCGCGTGGGCGACGACGATCGTGAACAGGCTGAGGTCGATCCCGAGGATTTGGGTGAAGGTCGAGTTGAGCGCGATTCCGGTGACGATGCCGGGGAGGGCGATCGGCAGGATGACGAGGAAGGAGATCGTCTCGCGGCCGAAGAACCGGTGGCGGGCCACCGCCAAGCGACGCCAGGGTGCCGAGGACGAGCGCGACTAGCGGTGGCGAGAAGCCCTGTCTTCACCGAGTACCAGAGCGCGTCGCGGACGCCGGTGTTGTGAATCGCCTTGTCGAACCAGTCGAGGGTGAAGCCGGGAGGAGGCCAGGTGAACGTGCGCGCCTCGCTGAAGGCGTAGATGACGACGATCGCCAGCGGCACGTAGATGAACGCGAGCGTGAACCCGGTCGCGAGCCGCAGCAGCCACTGTGAGCGTCCGGAGAGTCGCATCATAGATGCTCGAACGCCCCCAACCGCCTGGCGAGCAGCAGGTAGACGATCATGATCACGATCGGGACCATCGTGAACGCGGCGGCGAACGGCAGGTCGACGTTGAAGTTGTCCCGCACGACGGTGCCGATGAACTGCTCGCCGGAGCCGACGAGCCCGGGGGTGATGAAGTCGCCGAGCGTCAGCGAGAAGGTGAAGATCGAGCCGGCGACGACGGCCGGGAACGCGAGCGGCAGGATCACCCGCCGGAACGTGTTCCGGGCTTCGCGCCCATGTCCTCGGACGCGGCGAGCAGCGTGTCGGGTATCCGCTCGAGACCTGCGTAGATCGGGATGATCATGTACGGCAGCCAGATGTAGCTCATCACCAGCCAGATGGCGACGAGCCCGTACCCGGGCCCCTCGATGCCCGAGCGGCTCGAGCGCCCAATTGAGCACGCCCTCCTGGCTCAGGATCCCGCGCCAGGCGAAGGCCTTGACCAGATAGGCCGGACCAGAGCGGCATCAGCACCGCGACGACCAGGAAGCCTCGCATCCGCGAGCCCGCGATCTTGGCCATGTAGAAGGCGATCGGGAAGGCGAGCAGGGCGTCGGTGACCGTCACGGCCGCCGCGATCAGCACCGTTCGCGCGGTGACGTCGCGGTAGACGTCGGTGGTCAGGACGTCCTCGTAGTTCTCGAGCGTGAAGGTGCTGCTCGATCTCTCCGCTCAGCTCGCCCAGGGTCCAGAAGCTGGTGATCAGCAGGACGGCGAGCGAGCCGAGGTAGCCGACGACGAGCCAGCCGACCGGGCCGGCGAGCAGCGATCCGGCCTGCACGCCGGGGCGTCCATGGAAGAGGCCGGCGAGCCTGCGGCCCGCCGACCTCCTCCTCGGTGCGCGTGTCGCTACACCCGCTTCCACGAACGGAGTCCTCGGTGTGAGCTTGGATCAGCCCTTCACCTCGTTCCATCCCTGGACCCACTCGTCGTAGGTCTTGCAGGCGTCACCGCGATCGTCGCCGCAGTCGGAGATCGGGCGTCTTCCAGTACTCGATCTGGTCGAAGTACGCCTCGTCTCCCGCGTGGAAGATGTCGCAGTGGTTCGGATCCGCGCCGAATGCGGCCGGGAGGTTCTTGACCTCGTCACAGCCCTTCTCGTTCGAGGGTGCCTCGCCGAACCAGACCGCGGCGGCGGCGTTCGCCTCCGGGCTGATGATGTGATCGAGCCAGAGGTAGGCGCAGTTCGGATGCTCCGCCTCCGAGCTGATCATCCAGGTGTCCGACCAGCCCGTGGATCCCTCCTCCGGGAGCGCCGTCTTGACCGGCGAGTCCGTGAGCAGGTTGGCCTGGTACTGCCAGGTCGTCCCCACCACCGTGTCGCCGTTCTCGAACGCCTGGATCTCCTTCGCGGCGTCCGACCAGTACTCGCCGACGTTCTCGCTCTGCTCCTTCAGCAGGTCGATCGCGGCCTGGAACTGCTCGTCGTCGAGCTCGTACGGATCGGTGATCCCGAGGTCCGGGTTGTGCTCGCGCAGATACAGCGCCGCGTCCGCGATGTAGATCGGGTTGTCGTACGCGGTGACCTTGCCCTTGTACTCACCTGCCTTCGCGGGGTCGAAGACGATGTCCCACGAGGTCGGGTCGGGCTGGACCTCCTCGGTGTTCCACATCAGCAGGTTCGCTCCGCGGCCGTGGGGAACGCCGTAGGGCTGGCCGTCGAACGTGTTGTAGTCCTGGTTCTTCAGCGCGTCGTAGACGTCCTCGTAGTTCGGGATCAGGTCGGTGTTGATCGGCTGCACATCGCCGCCCTCGAAGAGGCGACCTGTGGCATCGCCCGAGGCGGAGACGGCGTCGTACTGGCCGGTCCGCATCAGCTGCACCATCTCGTCCGAGGTGTTGCCGATCTTGAAGTTGACCTCGCAGCCGGTCTCCTTCTCGAAATCGGTGACCCAGTCGACGTCGGGATCGGTGGAGCCGTCCTCGACGTAGCCGGCCCAGCCGACGAGATTGACCTCGCCCTCGCCCTCACCGACCTCGGTCGGCATGCCTCACCACCGGCATCGTCGTCATCGTCGTCGCCGCATCCGGCCGCGAACGCGACCATGAACACGAGCAGCCCGACGATCACCAGCCAGGCGATCCGGGCGGGATTACCTCCCTTGCTGCGCATCTACCCATCTCCTCTCTCGTCGCCCGCGGCCTGACCGCGACCGTGTGTTCCGGCCGCCATCCGACGACCACCTCCCGCCCGACCTGTTCGAGCGCCTCTGCCGAGGACGTCTCCAGGTTCTGGCGGACGACTTGCAACTCTCCCCCGGCATCGAGCGCGACCAGGTAGCGGGTGATCATCCCCGCGTAGGCGACGTCGCGAACGGCTCCCCGCTCGGTGTGCATGCCCTCGGCGGCGTCGCCGTCGTCGAGCATGCGCACCTTCTCCGGCCGGACGGTGAACCGGCGCCCGTCGCGCTCGAGCTCGTTGGAGACGCCGACGAAGCTCGAGACGAAGCGGTTCGAGGGCCGCTCGTAGATCTCGGCGGGCGTCCCGACCTGCTCGATTCGGCCGCTCGTTGAAGACGGCGATCCGGTCCGACATCGTCAGCGCCTCCTCCTGGTCATGCGTGACGTAGACGAACGTGATCCCGACCTCGCCCTGGATCTGCTTCAGCTCGAACTGCATCTGCTCGCGCAGCTTCAGGTCGAGCGCGCCGAGCGGCTCGTCGAGCAGCAGCACCCGGGGGCGGTTGACGATCGAGCGCGCCAGCGCCACCCGCTGGCGCTGGCCGCCCGAGAGCTCGGCGGGCTTGCGGTCGGCGTATCCGTCGAGCCGGACCATCTCGAGCGCCTCGTCGCGACGCTTCGCCCGCTCGTCCTTGGCGACCTTCCGCACCCGCATTCCATACTCGACGTTCTCGCCGACACTCATGTGGGGAAACAGCGCGTAGTCCTGGAACACCGTGTTGACCTCGCGCTCGTAGGGCGCGCAGACGGCCGACGTCGCGGCCGGCGAGCTCGACCGTGCCGGAGTCGGGCAGCTCGAAGCCGGCGATCATCCGCAGGGTCGTGGTCTTGCCGGAGCCGGAGGGGCCGAGCAGGGTGAAGAACTCACCGTGCGAGACGTCCAGATCGATCCCGTCGACGGCGACGACCTCGCCGTAGGCCTTGCGGACACCGCGCAGGCGGATGTCCGGGGGCGGGCCGGCTGCGCTCGCCCCCTCGCCATCCGGTGCCGCCACCGGGCTCTCTATCTGCTCCATTGCGTACAACCGCAGGCCGGTTCCAACCGCGCTGACGCTATCCGAACCGGCGAATCGATGCCACTCCCGCGGCGGACAAAGATCGACGCCGGCCTCTGCCGATTGGGTGAAGCCGGGGTCAGTTGCGCGCGGGGGTCGTGGGATCGCTCATCTAGAACAGCGCCCTGACGGCCGCCGTGACCACCATCGCGAGGGCGACGACGGGCAGGGCCGAGGCGCCTGCCGCGAGCCCGAGCGCCGCCGCTCCGACGCCGGGGACCCGGGCGTCGAGCTCGTACGCGCCGCCCTCCGGGGCGCCGAACGTCTGCACCACCACCAGGGCGGCCAGCAGCGCCGGGGCGAGGAGCGCGATCACCCCCTGGGCGCGCTCCGGGAGCTCCCGGCCGCCGAGCAGCAGCGGACCGCCGGCGCGAATCGCGGCCGTCGCCACCGCGAGCACCGCGATCGTGACCCAGACCTCGGTCATCCGACTCACGGTGCCGCCGGTCGCGGCCCCGGGCCGGCGCGAAGCCCTAGCAGCGCCGCCGCCGAGGCGGCGATCACCGGCACGCCGGCGGGGGTGAACGGGATCAGCACCAGGGCGATCAGGCGCCGAGGGCCGCGACCACGCTCGGCAGGCCCGGCCGCAGCTCGCCCTCGACCAGCAGGCAGAGGAAGAAGGCGGGGAAGAGGGCGTCGAGGCCGAGCGCCGCCGGATCGCCGATCAGGTCGCCGGCGAAGACCCCGATCGCCGTCCCCGCGACCCAGAGCGGATAGGAGGGGATCGTCGCCCCGACCATGAACGCGGGGTCGAAGCGGCCGCCGCCCCGGCTGGCCGCGGCCCAGGAGAAGTCGATCATCGCCTGGCCGATCGCGGCGCGGCGCGCGGGGCCGCCGCGCAGCGAGGGGGCGAGGGCGATCCCCATCGGCAGGTAGCGCAAGTTGAGCAGGATCCCGGCGGCGATCGCGGCCCCGGCGCCGCCGCCGGCGGCGAGGACGGCGGTGGCCGCGAACTGCGCCGAGCCGGCGAACAGCAGCGCCGACATCACGATCGGCGCCACGTTGCCCATCAGCGGCTGGGCGAGGACCCCGAACGAGATCGCCAGCAGGAGCGCGGCGACCGCGTAGGGGACACCGGCGCGCAGGCCGCGGCGGAAGCGCTGCTTTGAGCCCTGCCTGGACAAGGCCCGCCATTGTGGCGGGCCTCGTCCCTGGCGACTATTAGATCTTCGAGCTGCGCTAGAAGCCGGCCGGATGGCGGGCGACGAAACCGCGCGGCGAGCGCATCTCGGTGCTCCAGCCGGGGCCGTCGCCCACGGTCAGCGAGGTGTCGAGCCGCAGGCCGGCGATCACCGCGTAGATGTGGCCGCTGTTGGCGTACGTGGTGATCCAGCGACCCTTGCCGGGCTTCTCCCAGCGCACGAACGAGCCCGATGGCATCGAGGCCTCGAGCAGCCCGGCGCCGGTGAGCGCGTAGCTGACCGAGCCCGAGCAGTCGTAGCAGCGGTCGCGCCGGCGGGCGTGTCCGCCGCCCATGCAGTAGGGCTTGCCCTTGACGATCTGGTTCGCGGCGTTGATCGCGCGCACGACCTTCGGCGGCGCGGAAGCGGGAGGGATCGCGAAACCGTCCTTGAGCTTTGCCCGCGCGCCGGGGGCCGTCTGGCCCTCGGTCGGCGGGGTGGTGCCGGTGCCGCCCATGCCGACGCCGCCGCTGCCGGCGCCCGCCGCGCCGGAGGGGACGGCGATCAGGGCCGTCGCCGCCATGGCGCCGAGCGCCGCACACCGCCGTCGCTTACGCCTCGAATCAGTTGTGTAGGTCAACGTACGGTCTCCTTCGTCGGCCTACGGGGTTAGCTGACGGGCTGGCGCTGAAAGAGCCTGCGCCCCCGTCCTCGGACGGGTTAGCCCCAAAGTTGGTTCCCCCGCTTCCGGCACCCCTGGTGGGCGTCGGAACTCGGCTTTACCGGTTATCGAGTTGCGGCAGCCTACACAGTTCGACGCAAGAGTGCAAAGACCTGCTCACGAACTCGTGTAAATACGCACATGCACTGGGCCCGTGGCCGGGGAAGGCCTCAGGCGCTTGCGGCCGGGTTCGCCTCGGCCCAGGCGACGATCGCGCTTCGACTCGGTGATCACCTCGCCGGAGTCGGTGACCAGCCCGGGCACCGTGGCGTGCCCGCGAGCTCCTCGACCTCCTGCGGCCGTCGGTCTTCAGTGCAGGAAGCTCGGCCCGACCCCGAGCCCGTGGACCTTCTGGACCTCCGGGTCGTGGCCCGCGTCCTTGAGCGCGTTGTAGGCGTTGGCGCACGGATGGCCCCCGGGACGCGGGGTCTGAAACGTCCCCCAGCAGACGTAGAGCTTCATCGCGATCGCAGCCTACGCCCTCGGCGGAAATCCGGGTTTCCGGGGAGGCCGGGCGAGGTAAGGTGCGGCCCCCGATGGTTGCTCGCGGCAAGACGGCTGCTGCTCACCGGCGCGACCGGCGGCCTGGGCAGGGCGATCGCGGAGGCGCTCGCAGGCCGCGGCGCGCGGCTCGTGCTCAGCTCGCGCAAGGGGGCGGAGCTGGAGCGAGCTCGCCGCCTCGCTGCCGGGCGACGGCCACCGGACCGTGGTCAGCGACCTCGCGATCGAGGGCGAGGCCCTGAGACTGCTCGCGGCCGCGGGCGAGCTCGACATCCTGGTCGCGAACGCGGGCCTGCCCGCGTCCGGGCAGGCTCGACGGCTTCTCCCAGGAGGAGATCGGCCGCGCCCTGCGCGTCAATCTCGAGTCGCCGGTGCGGATGGCGCGCGAGCTCGTCCCCCGCCTCACCGCCCGGGGCTCTGGCCACCTCGTCTTCGTCTCCTCGATCTCGGGCCAGGCGGCGACCGCCCGCGCCTCGCTCTACGCGGCGACCAAGTTCGGCCTCCGCGGCTTCGCCCTCTGCCTGCGCGAGGACCTCCGCGGCACCGGGATCGGGGTCTCGGTGGTCAGCCCGGGGTGATCGCGCGACGCCGGCATGTTCGCCGACTCGGGCGCCGCGCCGCCGCCGCTGATCGGCACCGGCAGGCCAGAGCAGGTCGGCCGGGCGGTGGTCGAGGCGATCGAGCGCGACCGTGGCGAGATCACGGTCGCGCCGCTGCGCCAGCGCTTGCTGTCGCGGGTCGCGCATCAACGCCCCCGAGCTTTCGGGCAGGCTTGCCGGCAGGACCGCGACCAAGGTCGCCGACGAGATCGCCGCCGGTCAGACCGACAAGCGCTGAGCCCCGCCGGCGTGGTCGCCGCCCGGCGCGGTAGGGAATACTGAGGGCATGAGCGACACGTTCTCCGCCAAGTCCACGCTCTCGGTATCCGGGCGCGAGTACGAGATCTTCCGGCTCGATGCCCTGCAGGAGACGTTCGACATCGCCCGGCTCCCGTACTCGCTCAAGGTCCTGCTCGAGAACGCGCTGCGGCTCGAGGACGGCGACTCGGTGACCGCCGCCGACGTCGAGGCGATCGCGTCCTGGGACGCGAGCGCCGAGCCCTCGGAGGAGATCCCGTTCCAGCCCGCGCGGGTGCTGATGCAGGACTTCACCGGGGTGCCGGCCATCGTCGACCTGGCGGCGATGCGCGACGCGATCGACGAGCTCGGCTCGGATCCCGTCGAAGATCAACCCGCTGGTCCCGGTCGACCTGGTGATCGACCACTCCGTGCAGGTGGACGCGTTCGGCAACGCCCGCGCCTTCGACATCAACGCCGACCGCGACTACGAGCGCAACCGCGAGCGCTACGCCTTCCTGCGCTGGGGTCAGCAGGCGTTCGACAACTTCCGCGTCGTCCCGCCGGCCACCGGGATCTGCCATCAGGTCAATCTCGAGTACCTGAGCCAGGTCGTGTTCACTCGCGAGCGGGACGGCGGGCCGGTGCAGGCGTATCCCGACACGCTCGTCGGCACCGATTCGCACACGACGATGGTCAACGGCCTCGGCGTGCTCGGCTGGGGCGTCGGCGGGATCGAGGCCGAGGCGGCGATGCTCGGCCAGCCGATCTCGATGCTGCTGCCCCAGGTCGTCGGGTTCAAGCTCGGCGGCGAGCTGCCCGAGGGCGCCACCGCCACCGACCTCGTGCTCACGGTCACCGAGATGCTGCGCGAGCATGGGGTGGTCTCGAAGTTCGTCGAGTTCTTCGGGCCCGGCCTGCACACCCTCGGGCTCGCCGACCGCGCGACGATCGGCAACATGTCGCCGGAGTTCGGGTCGACCTGCGCGATCTTCCCGGTCGACCGCGAGACGCTGCGCTACCTCGAGTTCACCGGGCGCCCGACCGAGACGATCGAGCTCGTCGACGCCTACGCGCGCGAGCAGGGGATGTTCCACGACTCCGACTCCGAGGACCCGACCTTCTCCGAGCAGCTCGAGCTCGACCTCTCCGAGGTCGAGCCCTCGCTCGCCGGCCCGAAGCGACCGCAGGACCGGATCGCCCTCGCGGCACGCGAAGTCCGCGTTCATCGAGTCACTCGCCGAGTTCGATCCCGACGCCGCCCAGGCGCTCGGCAACAGCCGCGACAACGCGATCGAGGAGTCGTTTCCCGCCTCCGATCCGCCGGCCGAGGCCCACGACGGCGATGCCGGCAAGCCGCACGCGCTCGCCTCCCCCGGCGGCGATGCCTGGCGGCGATCGCCGAGCGCGAGGCCAGCCCGGTGATGGTGGAGCTCGAGGACGGCGAGCGAGGTCGAGCTCGACCATGGCCGGGTGGTGATCGCGGCGATCACCAGCTGCACCAACACCTCCAACCCCTCGGTGATGATCGGCGCCGGGCTCCTGGCCCGCAAGGCGGTGGAGCTGGGGCTGACGCGAAAGCCATGGGTGAAGACCTCGCTGGCGCCGGGATCGACCGTGGTCACCGAGTACCTCGAGCGCGCCGGGCTCGACCGAGGACCTCGACCGCCTCGGCTTCAACCTCGTCGGCTACGGCTGCACGACCTGCATCGGCAACTCCGGCCCGCTGCCGGAGGAGATCTCGGCGGCGGTCGACCGAGAACGACCTCGTCGTCTGCGCGGTGCTCTCGGGCAATCGCAACTTCGAGGGCCGGATCAACCAGGACGTGCGCAACAACTACCTCGCCTCGCCGCCGCTCTGCGTCGCCTACGCGCTCGCGGGGAGGATGGACATCGACCTGCTCTCACGAGCCGCTCGGCGAGGACGCCGACGGCAACCACGTGCACCTGGCCGACATCTGGCCGTCCTCGGAGGAGATCAAGCGGACCATCGACGACGCCGTCCGCCAGGAGATGTTCGAGCGCAGCTACGCGGACGTGTTCACCGGCGACGAGCGCTGGCGCGAGCTCGAGACCCCCGAGGGCGACCGCTACACCTGGCCCGACTCGACCTACGTCCGCAAGCCCTCGTTCTTCGAGGGCATGGACGCCGAGCCGGCGCCGATCGAGCCGATCACCGGCGCCCGCGTGCTCGCCGTCCTCGGCGACAGCGTCACCACCGACCACATCTCGCCCGCGGGCGCGATCAAGCGGGACAGCCCGGCCGGGCGCTGGCTGGTCGAGAACGGCGTCGAGCCGCGCGACTTCAACTCCTACGGCTCACGGCGAGGCAACCACGAGGTGATGATCCGCGGCACGTTCGCCAACGTCCGCCTGCGAAACAAGCTGGTCGAGCGCGAGGGAGGGTTCACGCGCCACTTCCCGGACGGCGAGGAGACCACGATCTACGAGGCGGCGATGGCCTACGCCGACGAGGGCGTGCCGCTGGTCGTGCTCGCCGGCAAGGAGTACGGCTCCGGGTCGTCGCGCGACTGGGCCGCCAAGGGCACGGCGCTGCTCGGGGTCCGCGCGGTGATCGCCGAGAGCTTCGAGCGCATCCACCGCTCGAACCTGATCGGGATGGGGGTGCTGCCGCTGCAGCTGCCTGCCGGGCGAGACCGTCCAATCGCTCGGGCATCGACGGCGAGGAGACGATCGACGTCGGCGACATCGCCGGCGGCGAGGCGAAGTCGGTGGCGGTGACCGCCACCCGGGAGGGCTCGGACCCGGTCGAGTTCGAGGCCACGGTGCGCCTCGACACCCCGAACGAGGTCCGCTACTTCCAGAACGGCGGCATCCTTCATCGCGTGCTCCGAGACCTGCGCTAGGCGGTTCTGGCGGGCCTGAGCACCGGTGCCGGAGCCGGGTTGACACCCGGCCGCGGGATGAGTCATGATGGTTCGGCCCGGCGGGAGGGAGCTCACTTACATACTCGTCCCCGGCCAGTCCCGCCTCCGGGGGCGATCGCGTCGGCATCCCTCCCTGGCTACCGACGCGCTGGCGGTGGCGAGGGCCGTGTGGACCCCCTGCCTCCCGCGGCCCCGCCCCGCCTACTCGCTGCGCGGACCGCACACCGCTTTCCCGTGCAGCGCTCACCTGGGCGAGCCGCCTGGCTGTTTTTGACTCCGCGGGGTGGGTACTACCCGAGGGCAAGGGGTTGGGTAGTGGGGGCCTTTTGACATGGGGCGGGCCGCGTGACCCCCTTCGCGGTCCCGCCCCTTCTTATCCGGCCGGTGACCGGGTCCGGGTGGGTGGCCGCCGGCGCTCGATGTGATGGATCGCGATCACGCTGCCGACCGGGCCGACCGGTGTGAGCGTCGCCGCCAGCAGGGTGTACGGCGCCTCGTGGCGCAGGATCGCCGCCCAGATCAGCAGCGCGAGGGCGATGAAGCCGAGCCCGTGGGCGAGCCCGAGGATCGAGGTCGGCCCCTCCAGCCCCGGCGCCAGCCAGACGACGAGCAAGGAGCCGAACAGCGCCAGCTCGACGTAGGAGGCGAGCTTCACCCACCCGAACATCGGCCCGGGGATCGGGGTGCGCAGGACGGCGGAGTCCTCGGCGCTCATCGGCCGAGCGTACAAGCGTCCACGCGGCCCTCACGCCCGGGCTCTAATCTGAGGCGCGCCCGTCGGCGATCTGCGGGCCGATCATGCGACGGATTGCTCTTTGGCTCACAGTCATCGCCCTCGGTCTGCTGACCG
The DNA here is from genome assembly GCA_963758665.1 of uncultured Solirubrobacterales bacterium. Taxonomy (GTDB): domain Bacteria; phylum Actinomycetota; class Thermoleophilia; order Solirubrobacterales; family 70-9; genus WHSW01. The sequence continues at coordinate 556,824 of CAVWWH010000004.1, forward strand.
GCGCGCAGGCGCGGGCCGCCACCCTCGAGCGGATCGGCTCGTTCGTCGACCCGACCTTCGTCATCTCCGAGCCGAACGACCCCGATCGCCTGCTGGTGGTCGAGCAGGCGGGCAGGATCGAGCTCTTCGACGACGGCGTGGTGACGCCGTACCTGGACCTCACCGACCTGGTCTCGACCGGCGGCGAGCAAGGGCTGCTGTCGGTCGCGCCGGCGCCCGACTACGCGAGCAGCGGGCTGCTCTACGTCTACTACACCGACAACGCCGGCAACCTGCAGATCGACGAGTTTCGCGCCTCGACCGGCTCGGCCTCGCTCGCCAGCCGTAGGCCGGTGATGACGATCCCGCATCCGACCTACCGAAACCACAACGGTGGCCAGCTCCAGTTCGGGCCCGACGGCTACCTCTACGTCGGCACCGGCGACGGCGGGGGCGGCGGCGACCCGGACGGCAACGCCCAGGACCTGAACACGCGGCTCGGCAAGCTGCTCCGCATCGATCCGCGCGCCGCGGGGACCGCCCCGTACTCGATCCCACCCGGGAACCCGTACGCCGGGTCGACCGCCGGCCTGGACGAGATCTGGAGCTCCGGCCTGCGCAACCCCTGGCGCTTCTCCTTCGACCGGCTCACCGGCGACCTGGTGATCGGCGACGTCGGCCAGAGCACCTGGGAGGAGGTCGACTACGCGCGGGCCCCGGCCGCCGGCCGGGGCGCCAACTTCGGCTGGGACCGATGCGAGGGCCTCATCGTCTTCCCGGTGACGACGCCGCCGAGCCCCTGTCCGGCCGGCGGCCTCACCGCGCCGGTGCTGCAGTACGGACGCGGCGGCGGGGCGTGCGCGATCACCGGCGGCTACGTCGTCCGCGACCCCAGCGTCGCCGACCTCTACGGCCGCTACCTGTTCGCCGACGTCTGCAATGCCCGAGTGAGCTCGGTGCGCCTCGGGATTCCCGGCGGCGACGGATCTGCGCTCCGAGTCGATCACGGCCCCCGGGCCCGCCTCGTTCGGCGAGGACGCCTGCGGGCGCGTCTATCTGGCCTCGCAGGGGGCCGACGCGGTCTACCGGGTGGTCGGCGCCCAGCCGGCCGCCTGCCAGCCCGCGACCCCGGGGCCGGGCGAGGCCCCGCCCCCGACCCCCGCCCGCTGCGCGGGCGAGGACGTGACCCGGGCGAGCCCGAACGGCGGGCGATTCGTCGGCAGCCCCGGCGACGACGTGATCATCGCCAGCGCCAAGCGCGACCGGATCGTCGGCCGCGGTGGCGACGACGTGATCTGCGCCCTCGCGGGCAACGACGTCCTTCGTGGCGGCAGCGGCAAGGACGAGCTGCGCGGCGGGCGCGGCGACGACCGTTGCGCCGCGACCGGCAAGGACCGCACCAAGTCCTGCTGAGCCTCGGCGCGGCGCCCGGCCCAAGCCCCTGCGCCGAGCGCCGCGTTGAGCACCCATGAGGTGCTCAACGCGTCACTCGGGCGTGAGCTCGGTCAACGCGCGCCGGATCCGCGTCAATGTGAGCGCAGTTTGGTCCCGGATCTGTTGATCGCTCACACGCCGGACGGTGAAGCCGAGGTCTTCGAGCTCGGCGCTCTTGCGCCGATCACGCTCGAATGCTCGCGGCGAGGAGTGCGTCGCGTAAGCATCGATCTCGACGACGAGCCCTGCATCGCGCCACAGCAGATCGACCTCCCACCGGCCCAGCTTCACGTTGACCTCGGGCTCGGGGAGCTGGGCACCGCGAAGCTCTCGCAGCAGGGTTCGCTCGGGCCTCGACCGCGTGCGTGCGGGCTGTCGCTCGCCGCCGAGCTGAGCCCTGAGGATCGCAACCCCGCGGCGACCGGGATGAGCCCGGATCGACCGCATGAGCTGGGATCGGCTCGTCAGGCCGAGGGCGAACGCCTCGGCCACCGCCGCCTCGAGCTGCGTCGGCGAGCAGCAGGCCGCGAGGTCGATCAACGTCCGCGGCACCGACGTGATCGGGATTCCACGCTGTTCGCGGAGCTCGTGAGGAGCGAGCGTGGCGGTGCGGTGGAGGCGGACGTCGGGGTGCCGGCCCGGGTGGTGCCCGGTGACCGTCACGTCCACGGGGTGGGAGCCCCGCGGGTACGGGAGGAGCTCGTAGAGATAGGTGGCCGAGCGGTGGCTGAGCGCGGCCTGCGGGGCGCAGGCGAGTACGGCGGCGAGCTCGCGGGCATGGAGCGGGGTCACGGGACCAAGCAGGTAAACGCCGCGATGCAGGCGACGAAGCTCGCCTTCCGAGAGCAACCGCCCCACCTGCCTCGCTGTCATCCCCGCCTGCGACAGCTGCGTCCGGGAAACCACCCCGTGCTGGCGACGCGCCACCTCCTGCACCCTGAGCCGAACGACGCGTTGACCACCCATGGGGTGCAGAGTCCGTCACTCGGCCAAATTCGCCCCCCCGGGGGGCGGGCTCCTGTCGGCGAGTGACGCCCTGAGCACCCATGAGGTGCTCAAGCCGTCACTCGGCCGGTGGGGGCTAGCCCTCGAGGGCCGTGAGGACGATCCGCTCCTGCTCGAGGCGGTGGGCGACCGGATAGCCCTCGCTCGGGCTGGAGCGCTGTGGGCGGCCGACGTAGACGTGCTCGACCCCCTCGGGCAGCAGCTCCGGCAGCCGGCGCGCCATCACGCTCCAGGCGCCCATGTTCTTCGGCTCCTCCTGGGCCCAGACGACCTTGCTCAGGTTCGGATAGGACGAGATCAGCGCTTCGAGCTCGTTGCGGGCGAAGGGGTAGAGGAGCTCGACCCGGGCGACGGCGACCGAGCTCGCCGACTCGCGTCGCTCGTGCTGGTCGATGTCGTAGAACACCTTGCCGCTGCAGAGCACGAGGCGGTCGACCTCGTCGTGGCGGCCCTCCGCCCGGGGGTCGTCGAGCACGAACTGGAACGACCCCTCGCTGAGCTGCTCCAGGGACGAGGCGGCGGCCTTCAGCCGCAGTAGCCCCTTCGGGGTGAACACGACCAGCGGCCGCGCCTTGGCGATCCGGGCCTGGCGGCGCAGGAGGTGGAAGTACTGGGCGGCCGTGGTCGGGTTGGCGAGGCGGATGTTGCCCTCGGAGCCGAGCTGGATGAAGCGCTCGATCCGGGCGCTGGAGTGCTCCGGGCCGGCGCCCTCGTACCCGTGCGGGAGCAGCAGCGTGAGCCTGGTGGTCTGGCCCCACTTCGACTCGCCGGCGACGATGAAGCTGTCGATGATCACCTGCGCCGAGTTGGCGAAATCGCCGAACTGCGCCTCCCAGAGGATCAGCGACTCGGGTGAGGCGGCGGAGTAGCCGTACTCGAAGCCGAGGCAGGCGGCCTCGGAGAGCGGGCTGTTGTGCAGCTCGAACGGCGCCAGGGCGCCGGAGAGGTTCTGGATCGGCACGTAGCGCAGGCCGGTGTTCTCGTCGTGCAGCGCGAGGTGGCGATGGGAGAAGGTCCCGCGCTCGGTGTCCTGGCCGGTGAGCCGGACGTGGGTTCCCTCGGTCAGCAGGGAGGCGAACGCGAGCGCCTCGGCGTGCCCGTACTCGATCTCGCCGGCGTCGATCTTCTCCAGCCGGCCGAGCAGCGGCTTGCGCAGCTTGCGATGGATGGTGAAGCTGTCGGGGACCCGCAGCAGCTCCTCGTTCAGCGTCCGGAGCCGCTTCTCCGAGACCGCGGTCTCGACCTCGGGGCTCTTCGTGCGGTCGAGCTCGCCGGTGCCGAGCGCGGTCGAGCTCGGGTCCTCGTACTCGCCGGCCTCCATCTTCGAGCGCAGCTGCTTGAGCGTCGTCTGGAGCTGCTCGAGGCGCTGGTCGGAGTCGGCGGCAACGTCGTCCGCGCTGATCACGCCCTCGCCGACGAGCTGCTCGGCGTAGATCTCGGAAACCGGCGGGTGCTCCTTGATCTGAGCCGCCATCCTCGGCTGCGTGTAGGCGGCCTCGTCGGTCTCGTTGTGGCCGTAGCGGCGGTAGCCGATCAGGTCGATGACCACGTCGCGGCCCCACTGCTCGCGATACGCCATCGCCAGCCGGGTGGCCCCGATGCACGCCTCGACGTCGTCGGCGTTGACGTGAATGATCGGGCAGTTGAAGCCCTTCGCCATGTCGCCGGCATAGGGGGTCGAGCGGTCCTCGATCGGGTCGGTGGTGAAGCCGACCTGGTTGTCGGTGATCAGGTGGATCGTGCCGCCGGTGGAGTAGCCGGCCAGCGACTGCAGGTTGAGCGTCTCGGCGACCACTCCCTGGCCCGGGAAGGCCGCGTCGCCGTGGAGCAGCACCGGCACCGCCACGTTCGGGCTGTGGTGGAGCTTCGGCCCCGAGTGCTCGGTCTGCGCCGCCCGCGCGCCGCCGGTGACCACCGGGTCGACGAACTCGAGGTGGCTCGGGTTGGGATAGAGCCGCACCTTCACCTGCTCCGAATCGCGGGTCTCAAACAGGCCCTCGGCGCCATGGTGGTACTTGACGTCGCCCGTGCCCGAATGCGGCATCGCGGTGATCGCCTTGACCTGGTCGAGCGCCTTGGCGCCCTCGAACTCGGCCAGGATCGACTCCACCGAGCGACCGAGGTTGTGCGCGAGGACGCTCAGCCGGCCGCGGTGGGCCATCCCGATCGCCACCTCGTCGGCGCCGTTCTGGCGCGCCAGGGTGGCCATCTCGTCGAGCATCGGCACGGTCACGTCGAGGCCCTCGATCGAGAACATCTTCTGCCCCAGGTACGCCTTCTGCAGGAAGCGCTCGAACTGGAACACCTCGATCAGCCGCGAGAGCAGCGCACGCTTCTCCTCGGCCGCCAGCGGCGCCCGGTGCCAGCCGGTTTCGATCATCTCCCGCAGCCACATCCGCTGCTGGTGCGAGGACAGGTGCTCGATCTGGTACGCGATCGTCGAGCAGTAGGCGTCGCGCATCCGCGGCAGCGCGTCGAGCAGGTTCTCGCCCTCGACCCCGATCCTCAGGATCGAGGCCGGGATCCGCGCCATCAGATCAGGGGTCAGGTTGAGGTTCTCCGGCTCCAGCGCGGGATCGCCCTTCGGCTGGCCGCCCAGCGGGTTGACGTTCGCCGCCAGGTGACCGTGGGTGCGGTAGGCCTTCAGCAGCGAGGTCGCCGCCTGCACCGCCTGCAGCAGCTCCCGGTCGGGCTCGGCGCCGACCGTGGGGGCGGGCGCCGCCGGCGCGCCGGTGGGCAGGGGCGGCGCCGAGGCGGACGCCGGGTGCGCGGTCGAGACCAGGTTGGCCGGGATCTCGAGCGCTTCGGCGACCGACTCGTAGAAGTCGTCCTCGCCCTGCAGCAGCTGGTCGATCCGGCGCAGGAACGAGCCCGATTCGGCGCCCTGGATGATCCGATGGTCGTAGGTCGACGTCATCGTCATCACCTTCGAGATCCCGAGCGCCTTGATCTTCTCCGCCGGCGCGTGGGACCACTCCACCGGATGGGCGATCGAGCCGGTGGCGATGATCGTCCCCTGGCCGCTCATCAGCCTCGGCACCGAGGCGACCGTGCCGAGGCCGCCGGGGTTGGTGAGCGAGATGTTCGTGCCCTGGAAGTCGTCGGCGGTGAGCTTGTTCTCCCGCGTACGCGTGATCAGCTCCTCGTAGGAGGCGTGAAAGCCGGCGAAGTCGAGCGCCTCGGCGCCCTTGATGCAGGGGACCATCAGGCTGCGCCCGCCCTTACGCTCGACGTCGACGGCGATTCCGAGGTTGACCTGCGGGTTGTCGATCACCTGGGGCTTGCCCGCGGACTCGGCGTAGCTGCGCCCCATCACCGGCCACTCGACCGCGGCGCGGACGATCGCCCAGGCGACCAGGTGCGTGAATGAGACCTTCATCCCGCGTTCCTTGAGCGCCCCGTTGAGCGCCTTGCGCTTCGCGTCGAGGACGTCGACCGGGAGGGTCCGGAACGAGGTCGCGGTCGGCACCGACCGACTCTCGTCCATCGCCTTGGCGAGCATCGCGGCGGGGCCGCGCAGGGGCTTCGCCTCGGCCCCGGCGGCCACCGCCGGCGCGGCGCCGTCTCCGTCCGCGGCGGCGAGCACGTCCTCCTTGACCACCTTGCCACCGGGGCCGGAGCCGCTGAGCGAGCCGATGTCGACCCCCTTCGCCGCGGCGATCCTGCGCGCCACAGGTGAAGCCTTGCCGCCGTTGGTCGCGTCCGCGGGCGCTGTGGCGTCCGTTGCTCGTTGCTCGTCGCTTGTCGCTCGATCGACGCTACTCGGCCCGTCCGCGCCGGCGGCGATCTCCGCCAGCGCCTGCCCGACCTGCACCGTGTCGTCGACCGCCACCAGCAGCTTGGTGATCGTCCCGGCGGACGGCGCGGGCACCTCGGCATCGACCTTGTCGGTGGAGACCTCGATCACGGTGTCGCCCTCGGCGACCTGCTGGCCTTCCTCGACGTGCCACTCGAGCACCGTGCCCTCGGTGACCGATTCGCCCATTTCCGGCATGGCGACCACCACCAACGTTCCGCCCGCCCCCTCGGCTTCGCCTCCGGGGGCGGCCGGGTGAGCAGAGGGCCCGCTTGTGGCCGTGGGCGTCGGGGTCTCGATCTCTCCCGGCTGCGGGGACTCGGACCCGACCGACTCGTCGCCGAGGTCCTCGTCGCCCTCGCCGCCGCCCGTCACCAAGCCCTCGGCCTCCTTCAGCGGCGAGGGGTCGCCGCCGTTGCCCGAGGCCGCGCCGTTCGGGTCGATCTGCGCGAGCACCTGACCGACCTCGACCGTGTCGTCCGGCTGGGCGAGGATCTTCGCGATCACCCCGCTTGCCGGAGCCGGGACCTCGGCATCGATCTTGTCCGTCGAGACCTCGACCACCGTGTCGCCCTCGGCGACCTCCTCGCCCTCCGAGACATGCCACTCGAGGATCGTTCCCTCGGTGACCGACTCGCCCATCTGGGGCATCTGCAGCTCGATCAGGCCGTCCGCCATCTTGTTCTGTGAGTGTATGAGGTCACCGGGCTCCGCGTGCCCGATTTCGGGTGCCGCATGCGCTCGTCCCGATCAGGAGACGCGGTAGCGCTCGAGCGCCTCCTCGCGCGCCCGGGCGTGGTCGACGATCGGCGCGGGGTAGTCCTCGCCGATCGTGCACCCGACCTCGCGCTGGACCTCCTCCGGCATCGTCCACGGCTCGCGCAGGTACCGCGGCGGCACCATCTCGAGCTCGGGGACGTAGCGGAGCACGTAGGCGTTGTCGGGGTCGTGGCGCTCCTGCTGGCGCGCCGGGTTGTAGATCCGGCGAAAGGCGGGCTGGGGGTCGGTGCCGACCGAGGCGACCCACTGCCAGTTGCCGTTGTTGTTCGCCTCGTCGCCGTCGATCAGCAGGCGCATGAACCAGCGCTCGCCCCAGCGCCAGTCGATCCCCAGGTCCTTGGTCAGGAACGAGCCGACGACGAGGCGGGCGCGATTGTGCATCCAGCCCTCGCGCCGGAGCTGGCGCATGCCCGCGTCGACCAGGGGATAGCCGGTGCGGCCCTCGCACCAGGCCTCGAACGGCGCCCGGGCGTAGCTCCATTTGATCCCGCCCCGGTAGCGCTGCTGGAACTCGGACCTCGCGTTGCGGGGATGATGGTGGAGGACGTGGTGGTAGAAGTCGCGCCAGCAGAGCTGGCGCCGAAAGGCGTCGGCCCCCCTGCCCCGCGGCAGCCGTTCCTCGACCGCGCGCGGCGAGACGCAGCCGAAGTGGAGGTAGGGCGACAGGCGCGAGGTCCGGTCGGCGCCGAGCGCGTCATGCCCCTCGGCGTACTCCCGGACCCGCCCGTCGAGGAAGCGGGCGACCGCCCTGCGGGCCTCGGCCTCGCCGCCGAGAGCCGGGTCGCTGACCTCCTGCTCGAGCCCGAGCGCGGTCAGCGAGGGAAGCCGACCCTTCGCCACCCGCGAGGGCAGTGACGGGAGGTGGCGCGGAGCCTCGAGCAGTGGGCGGCGCTCGGCCTCGAGCCAGGCGCGGTGAAAGGGCGAGAACACGGTGTACGGCCGGCCCTGCTTGGTCTCGATCGCGACGACGTCGACGGCGTTCAACCCCTCGTGCGAGCGGACCTCGGCCCCGGCGGCGATCGCCGCCTTGCGGACTCGCTCGCCCCGGCGGCGGGCGAAGGGGCTGACGTCCTGTGTCACATGGATCTCGCTCGCCTCGGTCTCGCGTGCGAGCGCCGCGAGCTCCTGCTCCGGCGGGCCGTTGCGGATCACCAGCCCCGAGCCGCGACCGCGCAGCTCGGCGTCGAGGTCGGCGAGGCACTCGAGCAGGAACTGGGTGCGTGGGCCCGAGCGATGGCGCCCGTAGAGCAGGCGATCGTCGAAGCAGAACACCGGCACCACGCGGTCGTGGCGGTCGAGCGCCGCGCGCAGCGCGGGGTGGTCGCGGACCCGCAGATCGCGACGAAACCAGACGATCGCCGTGCTGGTGCTAGCCGGCAAACCGGGCGACGAGGACCACGTCGTTGGCCGCCGCGTCGAACACGCCCTCGCGCAGGAAGTCGATCGCGACGGACGCGTGCTCGCAATAGCCGCAGCGCAGGATCGCCCGCGGCCTGGTGCGAGGCGGGGGCGAGATCGGCAGCGCGCACGTCGGGCACACCAACGCGCCGCGCGCCAGCACCTCGACCCCGTCGCGGACCAGGCGATGCTCACCGACCGCGGCGCCGCCGGTGCGGCCCTGCTTGACGCCGGGCTCGCCGCGGTCCCCGGGGTCGGGAGCGAGTTCAAAGCCCATGATCCAATAGTAGGGTCAGCGATGACTTCGACCGACCGAGGAGTGTCATGAGCTACTTCGTCACCGGCGCCACCGGCTTCATCGGGCGCAACCTGGTCGAGCTGCTGCTCGAGCGCGAGGGAACGATCTACGTGCTGGTCCGCGAGGGGTCGAAGGGCAGGCTCTCGGAGCTGCGCAATCGGTGGGGCGCCGACGAGGACCGGGTGGTGGGGATCGTCGGCGACCTGTCCGAGCCCAAGCTCGGCGTCTCCGAGGAGGACCTCGCGCGGCTCGAGGGCGAGATCGACCACCTGTTCCACCTGGCGGCGATCTACGACATGACCGCCAACGCCGAGACCCAGCGGGTCGCGAACGTCGAGGGCACCCGCCACATGGTCCAGTTCGCGGAGGCCGTCGGGGCGGGGCGCGTGCACATGGTCAGCTCGATCGCCGCCGCCGGCCTCTACCGCGGCACCTGGCGCGAGGACATGTTCGAGGAGGCTCAGGAAGTCGATACGCACCCGTACTTCCAGACCAAGCACGAGTCCGAGGGCGTCGTGCGCTCAGAGCTCGACCGGCCGTGGCGGGTCTACCGGCCGGGGATCGTGGTCGGCAACTCGGAGACCGGCGAGATGGACAAGGTCGACGGCCCGTACTACTTCTTCAAGACGATTCGCCGGATCCGCAACACGATCCCGCAATGGATCCCGATGCCGGGGATCGAGGGCCGCGAGATCAACATCGTCCCGGTCGACTACGTGGTCGCGGCGATGGACCACATCGCCCATCTCGATGGCCTCGACGGTCGCGCCTTCAGCCTCACCGATCCCAACCCGCCCACGGCGGGCGAGGTGATCGACATCTTCGCCGCCGCCGCCCACGCGCCGCAGTCGTCGGTGCGGCTGCCGGCGAGTGCGATCGAGGCGCTCGAGCCCGTGGTCAGGCTCGGGCTCAAGGCGATGCCCCTGGGGGACACGATCATCGACGGGATGCTCGCCGACTTCGGCGTCCCCCGCTCAGTGCTCGTCTACGTCAACTACCCGACCCATTTCGACTCCCGCCAGACCGAGGCGGCGCTCCAGGGCACCGGGATCAGCGTGCCGCCGCTGCAGGCCTACGCCGGCAAGCTCTGGGACTACTGGGAGCGCCACCTGGATCCCGACCTGTTCCGCGACAAGACCCTGCTCGGTGCGGCGCGCGGGCGCCTCGGCGTCGTCGGCGGGCTCGCCCAGATCATCGAGCAGCAGATCCCCGACGAGGTGATGCGCCTCGGCCGCCGCCTGCAGGGCAACGTCTCGCTCGAGGCGGCCGTGCGCGGGCGAATCATCATGGTCACCGGAGCCTCCTCGGGGATCGGCAAGTCGGCTGCGCTGAAGATCGCCGAGGCCGGCGGGACGGTGCTGCTGGTCGCGCGCACCCCGGAGAAGCTGGAGTTGACGCGCGATCAGATCCTCGCCGGGGGCGGGGTCGCCTACATCCACCAGTGCGACCTCTCGGACTTCGACGACATCGACCGGGTGGCGGAAGAGGTGCTCGCCCAGCACGGCCACGTGGACGTGCTCGTCAACAACGCCGGCCGTTCGATCCGGCGCTCGGTCGCGCTCTCCTACGACCGCCCGCACGACTTCGAGCGCACGATGCAGCTCAACTACCTCGGGGCCGTGCGGCTGATCCTGAAGCTGCTGCCGGTGATGCGCCGGCGCAAGTCGGGGCAGATCGTCAACGTGAGCTCGATCGGGGTGCAGACCAACATGCCGCGGTTCTCGGCCTACGTCGCCTCGAAGTCGGCGCTCGACGCGTTCAGTCGCTGCATCGCCTCCGAGATCGTCGACGACGGCGTCAGCATCACCTCGATCTACATGCCCCTGGTCCGCACCCCGATGATCGCGCCGACGAAGATGTACGACCGCTTCCCCACGATCACCCCGGAGGAGGCGGCCGACATGATCTGTGAGGCGATCATCCACAAGCCGAAGCGGATCGCGACCCCGATGGGGACGCTGGGGCAGGTCCTCTACGCGCTCAACCCGAAGTCGATCGACTACATCCTCAACACCGCGTACCACCTGTTCCCGGACTCCAGCGCCGCCAAGGGCGACAAGAAGCCGGCGCGGGACGAGCGCGGGACGAGCGCTCCGCAGACCGCCGAGGAGCAGGCCAACAGCCAGCAGATCCTGTTCGCGAACCTGATGCGGGGAATGCACTGGTAGCGGCCTCCGAGCCGCCGCGGCGGCGCAAGCACTGGGGCTGGGGCTATGAGGACCAGCAGCCGTCGGCGGAGGCGATGCGCGCCGCGGCGGCGGACATCCGCGAGCGGCTCGGCTTCGGTGGCGAGGCGCAGGTGCCGGCCGCGCTCGACTCGATCGTGCTGCCGGAGCCGCGCCTGCGCGTCCCCGGTCCGCTTGCCGCGATTGTCACCGACGAGCGGCGCGAGCGGGTCTCGCACGCGCTGGGCAAGGCCTACCGCGACGTCGTCCGCGGTTTTCGCGGGCAGATCGACCACCCGCCCGACCTGGTCGCCCGGCCGCGCGACGAGGCGGAGATCGAGGCGCTGCTCTCGTGGTGCGCCGACGCGCGGCGCGGCCGCGATCCCCTACGGCGGCGGGACCAGCGTCGCCGGCGGGATCGAGCCGCGGGTCGGCGACGGCTACGCCGGGGTGGTCACGATCGACCTCGGCGACCTGGACCGGGTGCTCGAGGTCGACCACGCCTCCCGCGCGGCCCGGATCCAGGCCGGAACGCTCGGGCCGTCGCTGAACGCCCAGCTCGCCGAGCACGAGCTCACCCTGCGCCACTTCCCGCAGTCGTTCGAGTACTCGACCCTCGGGGGCTGGATCGCCACCCGGGCCGGGGGCCACTTCGCGACCGTCTGGACCCACATCGACGACCTGGTCGAGTCCGTGCGGGCGATCACGCCGTCGGGCGTGTGGGAGAGCCGGCGGCTGCCGGGCTCGGGCGCCGGCCCGAGCCCCGACCGGCTGCTGATCGGCTCCGAGGGGATCCTCGGCCTGATCACCGAAGCGTGGGTGCGGGTGCACGCACGCCCGCGCCACAAGCTCTCGGCGGGGATCGCGTTCGGCTCGTTTGCCGCCGGGGCCAAGGCGGTCAGGGCGCTGTCGCAATCCGGGCTCAACCCGGCCAACTGCCGGTTGCTCGACGAGGCCGAGTCCGAGCTCACCCACGCCGACGACGCCGGCCGCTCGGTGCTGGTGCTGGGCTTCGAGTCGGCGCACGTCCCTGTCGACGCCTTGATGGACCAGGCGCTGGAGCTGGCCGGCGACCACGGCGGCGAGGTCACCTCCGAGCAACGAGCAACGAGCAACGAGCAACGAGCCGACCCCGGCGCCGTCTCCGCGTGGCGGCACGCGTTCCTCGCGGCGCCGTATCTGCGGGATACGTTCGTCGCCTGCGGGGTGCTCTCGGAGACGTTCGAGACCGCGATCACCTGGGATCGCTTCGAAGAGCTCCACGTGACCGTGGTCGAGACCGCGCGCCGCGCCGTCGCCGAGGCCTCGGGCGCGGTCGCCGAGGGCGACGCCGCGCCGAGGGTGATGTGCCGGTTCACGCACGTGTACCCGGACGGGCCGGCCCCCTACTTCACGATCCTCGCGCCCGCTCGCCGCGGCGCGGAGGTCGAGCAGTGGGACGAGATCAAGGCTGCGGTCTCCGAGGTGCTGATCGACGCCGGCGCGACGATCACCCACCACCACGCGGTCGGCCGCGATCACCGACCATGGTACGACCGGCAGCGACCACAGCCGTTCGCCGACGCGCTGCGCGCCGCCAAGCGCGCATTGGATCCTGCGGCGAGCCTGAACCCCGGGGTGTTGATCGACCCGGCGACCTAGCATTCGGCGGCCATGCCGCCGCTAATGGCACTGGTCCGTGCCCTGCGCCCGCAGGAGTGGATCAAGAACCTGCTCGTCTTCGCCGGCGTCCTCTTCTCCGGCCGCCTCGATGCCGCCGGCGCGGCGGTCGACGCGACGCTCACCTTCGTCGCCTTCTGCGCGATCTCGAGCGCCGGCTATCTGCTCAACGACCTTCGTGACCGCGAGCACGACCGCCGCCACCCCGAGAAGCGCAGCCGGCCGATCGCCAGCGGCGCGGTCGCGCCCTCGACCGCCGCCACGCTCGCGGTGGCGCTCGCCGCGGCGGGGATCGCGCTCGGGCTCGCGATCGACCCCGAGGTGGCCGGGCTGGTCGCCCTCTACGGCGCGATCACCGCCGCCTACTCGCTGGTGCTCAAGCGCCTGGTGATCATCGACGTGATGACGATCGGCTCGCTGTTCATCCTCCGAGTGGTCGCGGGGGCGGTCGCGGTCGGCGCCCAGGCCTCCGAGTTCCTGCTCGTCTGCACCGGCTTCCTGGCGCTGTTCCTGGGCTTCACCAAGCGCCGCCAGGAGGCGATGCTGGAAGAGGCCGGGATTGCCGACGTTCCGCACGCCTCCTCGGCTGCGCCTCCGGGGGCGGCCGGGTCAGCCGGGGGCCCGCGGGACACCGCGTCCGCGGCACGGCCCGTCCTCGAGCACTACTCGGTCCCGTTCCTCGACCAGATGATCGCGATGGTGACCGCGGCGGCGATCATCAGCTACGTGATCTACACCGTCGACTCGCCCCGGATCGGCTCCAAGATGCTGGCGACGGCTCCCTCCGTCCTCTACGGGATCTTCCGCTACCTCTACCTGATCTACGACCGGCGCGATACCCGCTCGACCGCGGCGATCCTGACCGAGGACCCGGGGATGGTGTTCGCCGGCGTCACCTGGATCGGGTCGGCGCTGCTGATGCTCTACGTCGTCGACTGACGTGTGCGGGCGCGTGCAAGCTCGCCCGAGGCCGCGCGCGGGAGAGCCTTTGGCTTTACCCTGAGCCGATGGCCTCCGAGCCGACAAGCGGGAGCGCTCCCGGGGGCGGCGCGAGCGAGCCCGGGCCGCGGCCGATGAGCCCGGCGGCGAGCGGGTTCTTCGAGCTCGCCAAGGACCACCTCGAAGGGATCGAGCAGGCGGCCCAGGCGGCTGCCGGCGATCTCGGTCGTGAGCTCGACCGGCTCGCCGGGGAGCTGGCCGCCGCCAACGACCCGGACGCCGACCGCGTGGCGTCGATCGGCGCCAGCCTGGTCGAGCACAACCGGGCGATCGCCGACGGCTGCGCGCGGATGCGCAAGCGCCTGGAGCCGGCTACGCCGAGCGCACCGCCGGCGAGCGCCGATCAGGCCCCCGCCGGTGCGCCCGCTCCGGCCAACGGCCCCTCCGAGGGGGTCGAGCTGCTCGCTCGGCAGATGGCGCTCTCCGGCGCCGAGCAGGAGCAGATCGAGGAGGTGCTCACCCGGCTCGGGGTCGAGGACGCCGACGACGCCATCCGGCGCGCCCTCGGCTAGCGGAGAATCATCTAGATTTCGCGGCCTGGACCGACGCCCGGCCGATGGATCTGACGCTGACACCCGAGGAGCAGGCGTTCCGCGACGAGTTTCGCGCCTGGCTGGAGGAGAACCACCCGGGCCCGGCGCCGAGCGCCGGCGACCAGGCCCAGTACGAGTTCGAGCGCGAGTGGCAGCGCGAGCTCCATGCGGCGGGCTGGGCGGGGGTCTCGTGGCCGAAGGAGTACGGCGGCCGCGGCGCGACCCTGATCGAGCAGTCGATCTTCGGCGAGGAGCTGGCGCGGGCGAAGGCGCCGCGGCCGGCGAACGTGCTCGGGCTGGTGATGGGCGGCCCGGTGGTGATCGCCCACGGCACCGAAGAGCAGAAGGAGCGCTTCCTCGAGCCGATCCTCTCGGCCGAGGAGATCTGGTGCCAGGGCTTCTCCGAGCCGGAGTCCGGCTCCGACCTCGCCTCGCTGAAGACCAAGGCGGTAAAGGACAACGGCGGCTGGCGAGTCACCGGGCAGAAGGTCTGGACCACGTTCGCCCATGAGGCCAAGTGGTGCATGCTCGTGGCACGCACCGACCCCGACGTGCCCAAGCACAAGGGCCTCACCTACTTCCTCATGGACATGGAGCAGGACGAGGTCGAGGTCCGCCCGCTGCGGCAGATCACCGGCGAGGCTGAGTTCAACGAGCTGTTCATCGAGAACGCCTACATCCCCGACGAGAACGTCCTGGGCGGGGTCGGCAACGGCTGGATGGTCGCGATCACGACCCTGATGAACGAGCGCGCCGGCCTCGGGGCCTCGGCGGCGCTCGGGCTCGCCAACGCGCTCGACGAGCTGATCGAGCTGGCGAAGGAGCGCGGCGTCGCCGACGACCCGATCGTCCGCGACAAGGTCGCGCGCCTGAAGATCGGGATCGAGGGCCTCAGGCTGGGCGCGATGAGGGCGCTGACGGCGACGATGAAGGTCGGGATCCCGGGGCCGGAAGGCTCGATCGCGAAGCTGCAGTGGTCGTCCACCAACCAGGCGCTGACCGAGCTCGCGCTCGAGATCGGCGGCGACGATGCCCTGGTCACGGGCTCGCCCTGGGCCTACCGGTTCCTGCGCTCGCGGGCGAACTCGATCGAGGGCGGCACCAGCGACGTGCTGAAGAACATCGTCGCCGAACGCGTCCTCGGCCTCCCGAAGCTTCGTTAGAGAACTCGAGCACCGAGCCACGAGCCACGAATCCATGGACTTCGCCTTCAACGACGAACAGCAGGAGATCAAGTCGACCGCGCGGGAGTTCATCGCGTCGCGCTTCAAGCCGGAGAAGGTGCGCGAGCTGGCCGAGTCCGGGAGCCCGTACGACGACGACCTCTGGCGCCAGATGTGCGAGCTCGGGTGGCCGGGCATCGCGATCGCCGAGGAGCACGGCGGCCAGGGCCTGGGCGTCGTCGAGCTGGTGATCCTCCAGGAGGAGCTCGGCTACGCCTGCGCACCCTCGCCGATGATCTCGAACGCGTTCGCCGGCGCGCTGATCGAGCGTGCCGGCTCGGACGACCAGAGGAGTCGCTGGCTGCCTGGGATCGCCTCCGGTGAGCAGCGCGGCGCGGCCGCGCTCACTCAGGACGCCGAGCCGATCGTGGGCGCCGCGACCGGCGCCGCGATCCTGGTCCTCAACGACGGGGAGGGCGCTCGGCTGGTCGAGCCCTCGGAGGCCACGCTCGAGCCCCTGAACCTGATCGACACCACTCGGGCCTACTCCCGGGTCACCGCCGAGGGCGGCGATCCGCTGCCCGGCGACGTCTCGGTCGCGGTGGACATCGGCACGGTCGCGCTCGCGGCCGAGCTGGTCGGGCTGGCGCAGCGGGCGCTCGAGATGGCGACCGAGTACGCCAAGGAGCGCGAGCAGTTCGGCCGCCCGATCGGCGCCTATCAGGCGGTCTCGCACCGGCTGGCCGAGATGCTCTGGGACGTCGAGGAGGCGCGCTCGCTGACCTATTACGCGGCGTGGGCGGCCGACGCGCAGCCCGAGACCCTGCCGCTGGCGGCCTCGATGGCGAAGGCGCGCGCCTCCGACAGCGCCACTTCGGTCACCCACGAGGCGATCCAGACCCTGGGTGGGATCGGCTTCACCTGGGAGCACGACGTCCACTTCCTGCTCAAGCGGGCCCGGGTCGCCGCGTCGCTGCTCGGCTCCTCGCGCCTGCACCGCCAGCGCGTCGCCGAGCTCGCCGGGCTTGCCGAGCCGGCACCGGCGGCCGCCTAGCTCGCGTGCAGCTCTGGCACGAGGTGGCCGGGGAGGGGCCGCCGGTGCTGCTCGTCCACGAGGCGATCTGCGACGCCCAGCGGGCCGAGGATGAGATCGATGGCGGCTCGCACGGCGACCGCCGACGGTTTCCCGGTCGGCCCTCGGCCGAGCGGCCGGTTGCACGGGGCAGCTTTGATATGGGTGGGCTGCGCGTGCGGAGAACCCGCATCACGCCTCTAGTCCGGTTCGATCGGCAGGTCGGACGCGAGCTCGACCTTGCCGCCGCGGTGGTACTCGACGTCGACCGTGTCGTGCTTGCGGTAGGTCCCGAACAACCCCAGGTACATCGCCATCCACCGCCCCATGCCGACCTGCTCCTTGAGCATCGGGCGGGCGAAGACGATCGTCCCGTCGCGCAGCTCGTAATCGGTGCCGCGGACCTGCTCGACCCCGTTCACGTGCACCCGGATCGGCTCCCTGGCGTCGCGCGGCAGCCGCACGCGACGGCCGGCGACGTAGCTGCCCTTGGGAGCCTCGATCTGCTGCAGCTTCATGCCACACGCAGCGTAGTCAGACCTCGGACAGCGCCTCGCGCACCGCAGCGAACGGCGAGCGCTCGCCCACGTCGAGCTGCTCGCGCCCGACGCCGCCGCTGAAGGCGACGTAGCGCCCGTCGCCCATCACGTCGATCCCGGCGGTGACCCGGCCGCGCAGGAGCCCGCCGGTCGAGATCTCCACCCGGCCGGCGACCAGGTCGGCGGGCTCGAACTCGCGCACCAGCTTGCGGCCTTGCAGCGGACCCTGCGCGCGGATCCGCTTGGCGTGGCCCTCGAGCGCCTCGAGGGCCGGCCCGAGGTCGTGAAATCGCTCGCGGGCGACCCGGGGGCCGTGGCGGATCGTGAGTCTGTAGCCGGCGATGGCGAAACCGTAGATGCTCAGCCCGGCAGGACCGCCCGACTAGATCGACGGCCTGACGGGTACGGCGAATGACGAGGTGGAGCAGCCAAGCGACACCCGGCTGGTGACGCTCGATGGCGTCAGCAAGAGCTTCGGCGAGAACACCGTCCTCTCCGAGGTCGATCTCGAGATCGATCGAGGCGCGGCCGTCGTCATCGCCGGGCCCTCGGGATCGGGCAAGTCGACCATGCTGCGCTGCATCAACGGCCTCGAGCCGATCGACGAGGGCGAGATCCGCTTCGCGGGCAGCCGGGTCGAGGCGACGGGGCGTGAGATCTACGCGATCCGTGCCCAGATCGGGATGGTGTTCCAGCAGTTCAACCTGTTCCCGCACATGACCGTGCTCGAGAACATCACCCTGGCGCCGCTCGAGGTCGGCGGGGCCAGCAAGACGCAGGGCCGCGACCGGGCGGTGGCGCTGCTCGAGCGGGTCGGGATCCCGGACAAGGCCGACGCCTACCCGGCCGACCTCTCCGGAGGCCAGCAGCAGCGGGTGGCGATCGCTCGCGCGCTCGCGGTCGAGCCGAAGCTGATGCTGTTCGACGAGCCGACGTCGGCGCTCGACCCGGAGATGATCCGGGAGGTCCTCGACGTGATGCGCGACCTGGCGCGCGAGGGGATGACGATGATCGTCGTCACCCACGAGATGGGCTTCGCCCGCGAGGTCTGCGACCGGATCGTGTTCATCGACGAGGGCCGGATCGTCGAGCAGGGCACGCCCGACGAGTTCTTCAACCACACCACGCAGCGACCGGGCGAAGGAGTTCGTCGACAAGATCATCCATCACTGAACTGAACGAGGGAGGAGCGAGATGGAGAGAATGAACACGACAGCTGGCGCCTGCTCGCGATCGCGATGCTGGTGTTCGCGCGCGCCTCACGTTGGTCGCCTGCGGCGACGACGACGACGGACGGCGACGGACACCGAGACCGCCGCCGAGGTCGAGCAGTTCCCCGCCGACACGACGATGGGCGAGATCCAGGAGGCGGGCGAGATCAACGATCGGGGTCAAGTTCGACGTGCCGCCGTTCGGGCTCAACAACCCGCAGACGGGCGAGGTCGAGGGCTTCGACGTCGACCTCGGCACCTACATCGCCGAGCGGCTCGGGGTCGAGCCGGAGTTCCGCGAGGCGACCTCCGACAACCGCATCCCGCTGCTCGTCGACGGCACGATCGACCTGATCCTGTCGACGATGACGATCACCGAGGAGCGCGACCTCGAGATCGACTTCTCGGAGCCGTACTACGTCGCCAACGGCGACGTCCTGGTCCCGGCGGACTCCGAGATCCAGAGCCTCGACGACCTGAACGGCAGCAGGGTGTGCACGGCGCTCGGGCTCGACCTACGCAGGACACGATCAAGAAGGAGGCCCCGGACGCCGACCTGCGGCTGGTCGACCTCTACTCGGAGTGCTTCGACCAGATCCAGACGGGCGAGGTCGACGCGGTCTCGACCGACAACGTGATCCTCACCGGGATGGTGATCCAGGACGACACGCTGGAGCTCCTCGGACCTCGACTACACGACCGAGCCGTACGGGGTCGGGATCCCGGAGGGCGACACCGAGATGAAGCGAGTTCGTCGACGAGTCGCTGGCCGAGTACATCGACAGCGGCGCCTGGCAGGAGGCCTACGACGAGTGGGTCGGCCAGTACGTCCCCGAGGACCAGCAGCAGGGTCCGCCGGACGATCACGCTCAAGGAGGCGCTGGAGCTGTTCCCGCTCGAGAGTAGGGGTCCGGTCGTCCCCGAGTCAGGAGAGGAGCGTGAGCGAGCTCTGGGAGGTGCTCACCGAGCACCTCCCGGAGTTCAGCTCCGGCCTCTGGGTCACCTTCCGGCTGGTCGCGGCCGCGTTCGTGATCGCGATGGTCGTCGGCACCCTGGTCGCGGCGATGCGGATCGCGCCGGTCGCGGTGGCTGAACCGGATCGGCGGCATCTACGTCGAGATCTTCCGCAACGTCCCGCTGCTGGTCCTGCTGATCATCGCCTTCTCCGGGCTGCCGCGGGCCGGGGTCCCGGTCGGCGCAGTGGGTCGCGGGCATCGCGCTGCCTCGGCCTCTACACGGCGGCCTACATCGCCGAGGCGCTGCGTTCCGGCGTGTTCGCGGTCGGCAAGGGGCAGATCGAGGCGGCGCTCTCGCTCGGGCTCACCTATCCGCGGACGATGCGGCGGATCATCCTCCCGCAGGCGTTCCGGACCGTGATCCCGGCGCTCGGCAGCCTGGTGATCGCGATGATCAAGAACTCGGCGATCGTCGGCGGCTCGCTGGTCGCGCTGCCGGACCTGCTCAAGCAGACCCGCGAGGTCCAGGCTCAGACACGGCGCAGCCGGACGAGGTCTTCTTCTGGGGCGCGGTCGGCTTCCTGCTGCTGACCCTGACGGCGACCCTGGCCTTCCGCTACCTCGAGCGCCGGTTCGCGATCAGGCGATGAGGGCGCGCGATGAGCTACCTCTTCGACCCCGATAACTGGGAGTGGCTGTGCGACCGGCAACAACTTCCGGTTCCTGCTCGAGGGCTTCCTGGTCAACCTCGAGATCGCCGCTGATCGGGATGGTCTTCTCGCTCATCTTCGGCCTCCTGCTGGCGCTGATGCGGATCTCGAAGCGGCCGGTGATCAGCTTCCCGGCCGGGATCTGGGTCGACGTCTGGCGCAACCTGCCGCTGGTCCTGATCATCCTCTACCTCGCGCTCGCGGTCCCGAGCTCGTGGCGCGAGGCCTGCGAGCGACGACGATCCCCGGCTTCTTCCCGGAGGCGCTCCAGGACGAGCTCGTGCTCGGCGCTCTGCTCGGCGCTCGTGCTCTACAACTCTGCGGTCCTGTGCGAGATCATGCGCTCCGGGATCCAGTCGCTGGATCGGGGCCAGTCCGAGGCGGCCGCCTCGCTCGGCCTCACCTAGGATGCGCTTCGTGATCCTGCCTCAGGGGCTGCGGCGGATGGTCCCGGCGACGTCTCCAGCTGATCACGTTGAACAAGGACACCACCCTGGTCAGCATCATCGCGATCCCCGAGGTGATCGGCCACGCCGGGAGCATCACCAGTGCGTCCGCCTTCAGCGGCGGTTGCAGGCGCCGATCCTGCAGGTGTTCCTGATCGTCGGCCTGTTCTTCGTCGATCGTCAACTTCTCCCTCTCGCGACTCTCGCGCCGGCTCGAGATCCGCGAGCGCCGGCGGACGGGCACGACGACCCGGCGGGTGCAGGGCCTCGAGGACCAGGTCGCGCTCGAGAGCGACGTGACCGGCCCGCCGCGCTGAGTCCGGAGGACGCCGCTAGATGATTCGATCCCATGCCCGCGTGTACCCGGGGGCGCGCGGTGCCGAGCTGGGCGGGGGAAGCAGGGCGCAGCCCGTAGCCGTGGCTACGGGCAAGCCCGATGACCGCGATCCAGCGACGGCATCCGTGCGTCATCCGGGTGCGCGGGGGTGTGGGATCACTCATCTACGCGCCCCGGCGCTTTCGCACCGGTCGGCGCAGGGACTCGTTGGTGATCTTCTCCGGCCCCTCGCGCTCGGCGATCGGCGTGTAGTCGACGTCGCGCGCGCCGGTGTAGATCTGGCGCGGGCGGGCGATCTTCTGCTCCGGGTCGTCGACCATCTCCAGCCACTGGGCGACCCAGCCGGCGGTCCGCGGGATCGCGAACATCACCGTGAACATCTCGGTCGGCAGCTCGAGCGCCTCGTAGATCAGGCCGGAGTAGAAGTCGACGTTCGGGTAGAGCTTGCGCGAGGTGAAGAACTCGTCGTCGAGCGCCTGCTTCTCGAGCTCGGTGGCGATCTCGATCAGCGGGTTGTACTCGGTCGCCTCGAGCACCTCGTCGACGTGCTTCTTGATGATCCGCGCCCGCGGGTCGTAGTTCTTGTAGACCCGGTGGCCGAAGCCCATCAGCTTCTCCTCGCGGTTCTTGACCCCCTCGAGGAAGTCGGGGATGTTCTCGACGGTCTCGATCCGCCGCAGCATCCGCAGCACCGCCTCGTTGGCGCCGCCGTGCAGCGGGCCGTAGAGGGCCGCCACGCCGGCGGCGACCGCCGAGTAGGGGTCGACCTGCGAGGAGCCGACCGCGCGCACCGCGTTGGTCGAGCAGTTCTGCTCGTGGTCGGCGTGGAGGATGAAGAGCACGTCGAGCGCCTTCGCGAGCCGCGGGTCGGGCTCGTACTTGACCTCCGTCTTCTTGAACATCATCGAGAGGAAGTTCTCGGAGTAGGAGAGGTCGTTGTCCGGATAGACGTAGGGCAGGCCCATGTTGTGGCGGTAGGCGAACGCCGCCAGGGTCGGCACCTTGGCGATCAGCCGCATCGCCGCCATGTAGCGCTCCTCCGGGTCGTCGATGTGCTTGGCGTCCGGGTAGAAGGTCGAGAGCGCGCCGACCCCGGCGAGCAGCATCCCCATCGGGTGGGCGTCGTAGCGGAAGCCCTGCAGGAACTGCTTGATGTCCTCGTGGAAGAAGGTGTGGTGGGTGATGTCGAAGATCCAGCGCTCGAGCTGGGGCTGCGTGGGCAGCTCGCCGTAGACGAGCATGAACGCGACCTCGAGGAAGCTCGACTTCTCGCACAGCTGCTCGATCGGGATCCCGCGGTGCTGGAGGATGCCCGGCGTCGCCGTCGATGTAGGTGATCGCCGAGCGGCAGGACGCCGTGTTGAGGAACGCCGGGTCGTAGGTCATCGTCCCGAACTCGTCCTCGGTCACCTTGATCTGGCGCAGGTCCATCGCCCGGACCGTGCCGTCGGTGATCTCGACGCTCGTAGGTCTGGCCGGTGCGGTTGTCGGTGACCGTCAGCGTGTCGTTGGCGCGCTCCGCCGTCGCGACGCCGCCGCCGTCCTGCGAAGTCTCCTGCTCTCAGCCATCGCTTCTCCTCGGTCGATCTGCTGTCGACGCGCATTCTCGCAGAGGGCGCAGCGTCTAGGCCGGCTGCGCCTCGAAATGGGTCAGCCGCTTGAACTCGGCGAGCGCTCGGCGATCTCGGCCTCGGCTCGAGCGCGGCGAGCCGCGTCGGTGCCGAAGTCCTCGACGTTGAACGAGGCCATCACCGAGCCGTAGGCCATCGCCCGGCGCAGCGCCCGGTCGTCGTGCTCGCCGCTGATCCGGACCGCGTCGAGGTAGCCGAGGAAGCCGCCGGCGAAGCTGTCGCCGGCGCCGGTCGGGTCGCGGACCTCCTCGAGCGGCAGCCCGGGGATCGCGAACGAGCCCTCCGCGGTGAACAGCACCGCGCCGTACTCGCCCCGCTTGGCGACGACCACGCTCGGGCCCAGCTCCATCGTCGCTCGCGCGGCCTGGACCAGGTTCGGCTCGCTCGGTGAGCATCCGCAGCTCGGCGTCGTTGAGCAGCAGGCAGTCGACCTCGGCGATCGCCGCGACCAGCGAGTCGCGCGCGGTGTCGATCCAGAGGTTCATCGAGTCGAGCGCCGGCGAAGCTGGCCGAGCGACTGGCCGCGGACCCGCCGCTGGAGATCCGGCTGGATGTTGCCCAGGAACAGCATCTGCGCCTCGCACGAGCTCGGCGAGAGCTTCGGCTCGAAGTCGGCGAACACGTTGAGCTGGGTGTCGTCGGTGTGGGCGACGTTCATGTCGTGCTCGTAGTGGCCGCGCCAGAAGAAGGTCTTGCCGCCCGCGACGTGCTCGATGTCGGCGGTGTCGATCTCCCGCGCTCGCGAGCACCTCGAGCTGCTCGTCGCCGAAGTCGTCGCCGACCGGGCCGACGACCCGGACCTCGGTGAAGAAGCTGGCCGCGAGCGCGAAATGCACGGCGGAGCCGCCGAGCATGCGCTCGCGCTCCCCGAACGGGGTCCTGACGCTGTCGAACGCGATCGAGCCGACGACGGTCAGGGACACGGCGCGGGATCCTGACAGACTGGCGAGCGATGAGAGCGATACGGATCGAGGCGCTTCGGCGGCCCCGAGGTGATGGAGCTGGTCGAGGTCCCCGACCCCGAGCCCGGCGACGGCGAGGTCGTGGTCGAGGTCGCGCGAGCCGGGATCAACTTCGCCGACACGCACGCGACCCGCAACGACTACCTCGCCGAGCAGACGCTGCCGCTGACGCCGGGCGGCGAGATCTCCGGCCGCACCGCGGACGGCCGCCGGGTCGCGGCGCTGCTGGCAAACGGCGGCTACGCCCAGAAGGTCGTCGTGCCCGAGGACTGGCTGGTCCCGCTCCCCGACGAGGTCTCGGACGACCAGGCGGCGGCGCTGCTGCTCCAGGGTCTGACCGCGCACGCCCTGGTGAACCGCTGCGCGCGGCTTGCAGGCGGGCGAGACGATCGTCGTCCAGGCCGCCGCCGGGGGCACCGGGACGCTCGCGGTCCAGCTCGCCAAGCGCGCCGGCGGCCGGGTGATCGCGCTCGCCTCGAGCGACGAGAAGCGCGAGCTCGCGGCGCGCCTCGGCGCGGACGCGACCGTCGACTCGCGCGCCGAGGACCTGAAGGCGGCGATCCTCGAGGCGAACGAGGGCGCGCAGGTCGACGCCGTGCTCGAGATGAGCGGCGGTGCCACCTTCGAGGCCTGCCTGCGGACGCTGGCCCCGTTCGGCCGCCTGGTCGTGTTCGGAATCGCCTCCCGCGAGCCGAACGAGGTCAGCAGCGGGCATCTGCTGCGACACTCTCGCGCCGTGATCGGCTTCTGGCTCATGCACCTGATCCCACGCCGCGACGAGGTCGCGACGATGATCGGCGACCTGTTCGGCGCCGTTGCCTCGGGCGAGCTCGAGGTCGTCGTCGGCGACGTCTATCCGCTTTCCGAGGCCCAACGGGCCCACGAGGACCTGGCCGGGCGGCGCACCCGGGCAAGCTGCTGCTGGATCCCGCTGCATGAGCGGCTTCACCGACCTGGGCTTGAAGCCCGAGATCCTGCTCGCGCTGGAGGAGCTCGGCTACACCGAGCCGACCGCGGTCCAGGAGCAGGCGATCCCCGAGCTGCTCGCCGGCCACGACGTGATCGGCCAGGCGCAGACCGGGACCGGCAAGACCGCCGCCTTCGGACTGCCGCTGCTGCAGTACCTCGACCCGGACTCGGAGGAGACGCAGGCGATCGTGCTGACGCCGACCCGCGAGCTCTGCATCCAGGTGACCCAGGCGCTGCGCGCCTACGCCGAGCACCTCGACGTCGAGGTCGTGGCCGTCTTCGGCGGCGCCCCGATCGCCACCCAGCAGTCGCGCCTGCGCCGCGGCGCCCACGTCGTCGTCGCCACCGTCGGGCGGATGATGGACCTGATCTCGCGGCGCTCCCTGGTCCTCACCTCGGCCCGTTACGTCGTCCTCGACGAGGCCGACGAGATGCTCGACCTCGGCTTCATCGAGGACGTCGAGAAGATCCTGCGGATGTGCCCGTCGGGGCGCCAGACCGGCCTGTTCTCGGCGACGATGCCGGCGCCGATCGCGCGCCTGGCCGAGCAGCACATGTACGACCCGGTGACGATCAAGGTGACCCCGAAGCAGCTCACCGTCGACGCGATCGAGCAGGCCTACGTCGAGGTCGAGCCGCGCGAGAAGACCGACCGGCTGATCGAGGTGCTGCGGGCCGAGGAGCCCGAGCAGGCGATCATCTTCTGCCGCACCAAGATCGGCGCCGCGAAGCTCGACCGCGAGCTCGCCGACCGGGGGCTGCGGGTGAAGGCGCTGCACGGCGACATGAGCCAGGGCCAGCGCGACGGGGTGATGATCCAGTTCAAGGAGCGCGGGATGCCGCTGCTGGTCGCCACCGACGTCGCCGCCCGCGGGCTCGACATCGAGCACGTCACCCACGTGATCAACTACGACCTCCCCAACAACACCGAGATCTACGTGCACCGGATCGGGCGCACCGGTCGGGTCGGGCGCACCGGCCGCGCGATCACCTTCGTCACCCCCAAGCAGAGCGACGAGATCCCGCGGATCGAGCGCGAGGCGAAGGACCGAGATCGGCGAGTGGGAGCCGCCCGAGGAGCGGATCGAGCACGCTCCGCGCCCGCGCCGGCGCGACCACGACGGCGAGCGGCCGAGCCTCACCCGAGCGCGAGCCGGCGGCGACCGGCAACGGGCACGGTGAAGCTGTTCGTCAACCGCGGCGCCCGCAGCGGCATCGACGAGGACAACCTGCGCTGGGCGCTGACCGAGGGCGCCGTGATCCCCGAGGATGCGATCGGCGCGATCCGCGTCCTCGAGCGGTTCTCGTTCGTCGAGCTGCCCGACGAGCAGGCGAAGCTGGCGCTCGAGCGCCTCGACGGGACCAAGCTCGAGGGCAAGCAGATCCGGGTCGAGTACGCGAAGGCCTGAGGCCGCCGGCGACTTCCAGTCGCATACCGACTGAAACTCGCCATGGGTGAGGGATGAGCGGCGCCGGTCAGGTCTCGGGCTCCGGGTCGCCCCGGGCGGCGCGGCCCTCGCGGATCAGCCGCCGCAGGTCCCAGGCGCGGAACACGACGCCGAGGGTGATCAGGGCGATCGCCACCGACCAGACCGTGACCGCGACCTGCTGGCCGACCGAGTAGGCGAGCACGGCGGCGTAGGTCGGCCCGTCGAGGGCGACCACCAGCAGCGCCTGCTGGGCGCCGGCGCCGCCGGGGGTGAACGGCAGCGCCCCCGTGATCGCCTGCACGCACATCACCAGCAGCACGTTGTCGAACGAGCCGCCGATGTGAAAGGCGTCGAGAAAGAGCCAGAACGAGGCGAAGCGCAGCAGCCAGCCGGCCGCCTGCCAGGCGAGCACCTGGCGCAGGTAGCGGCGCGGCTCGCGGAAGATCGCGACGCCCTGCTTCAGGTGCTGCCAGAACGACTCGACCCGGCGGGCGAGGACCGCGACCAGGACGACGGTGCCGATCGCGATCACGGTGATGGTGAGCAACAGCAGCTGTGGGTTTGCGGCCCAGAACGAGATGTCGAAGGCGGGCAGCTCGGGCAGCCGCGGGGCCGCCGGCAGCAGGCCCTGGGTGATCGCGTAGAGCAGCACGACCAGCCCGATCCCGGTGTCGAACGGAGCCAGCACGGCGAACGAGGAGATGATCGCCGGGTAGGACGCGCCCCGGACGCTGCGCTTGGCGAGCACGATCTTGAGTCGCGTCGCCGCCCCGTGCGGGGAGGATGCCGTTCATCCCGGCGCCGACGAGGAAGGCGCCGACCACGCCCCGCTCGGAGACCGCTCCACCGGGGTAGGCGGCGCGCAGCGCGTTCGACCAGGCGTGGGCGCGGCAGAGCTGCAGCGCCAGCGAGAGCACCAGGGCGGCCGCCAGGTACGGGAGGTCGATGCGGGCGAAGTTCTCGGCGAAGCTCGTCGATCGCGCTCCAGACGCGGTCGATCTGCCCGCCGAGGTCGATGCGTGCCGAGGGCCATCGTGCAAGGCTAGGCCGCTTGCAGGCCCCCTCGTCCCGCTCGACCGATGCTCGCGCCGACGCTGCTGGCCGCCGCGCTCGCGGCCGTCTACCTCGTCTGGGCGCCGGCGAGCCAGGACCTCGCCGCCGCCACCTTCCGTGCGGACCTGTTCGCCGACCACGGGTTCGCGATCTGGAACAACGCCTGGTACTAGGGGCACTACCTGCTCTCCTACAGCGTCCTGTACCCGCCGCTCGGGGCCCTGCCTCGGCCCCCGGCTCGCCGGGGCGCTCGCCGTCGTGGCCGCGGCGCCGCTGTTCGCGCTCCTCGCGCGCCGGAGGTTCGGCGAGGCGGCGCTCGTGCCGTCGCTGTGGTTCGCGCTCGGCGCCGCGAGCTGGCTGGTCACCGGCAGGGTGCCGTTCCTGCTCGCGCTCCCGTTCGGCCTCGGCGCCCTGCTGGTCGCCGGCGCCACGCGGCCGACCGCTGCCGCCCGGCTCACCGCGGCCGGGCTGCTGGCCGCGCTCGCCAGCCTCGCGAGCCCGGTGGCGGGGCTGTTCGTCGCGCTCGCCGGTGCCGCGATCGCGCTCGCCGGTGAGTCCGCGCGCGGGCTGGCGCTGGTGGCCGGGGCCCTGGCGCCGATCGCCGCGCTCAACCTCGCGTTCCCGACCGGGGGCGTGGAGCCGTTCGTGTTCTCGGCCTTCGTCGCGGTCCCGCTGCTCGCGATCGCTCGTCCTCTGGCTGGTCCCGCGCGAATACCGGGCGCTGCGGGTCGGGGCCGTTCTCTACGCGCTCGCGGCTCTGGCCGTATTCGTGATCGACACGCCGCTCGGCGGCAACGTCACCCGGCTCGGCGCGCTGTTCGCGGGCCCGGTGCTGGCGCTCGTGCTCTGGCCGCGCGGGCGCTGGGTCGTGCTCTGCGTCGCGATCCCGCTGCTCTACTGGCAGCTCGTGGCTCCGGTCCGCGACCTGCGCAAGGCCGCCGGCGACCCCTCGACCGAGCGCGCTTTCTACGAGCCGCTGCTCGCCGAGCTCGACCGCCTCGGCGCCGGCGGGGCGCTCCGGGTCCAGGTCCCGCCGACCAAGAACCGCTGGGAGGCCGCCTACGTCGCGCCAGAGCACCCGATCGCTCGCGGCTGGCTGCGCCAGCTCGAGTCCGAGGACTTCGACCTGTTCACGGACGGCGAGCTGACCCCCGAGCGCTACCGCGACTGGTTGCGCGAGCACGCCGCGGCCTACGTCGCCGTCCCCGACGCGCGCCGCGACTACCTCGCCGAGGACGAGGTCGCGCTGATCGACTCGGGTCTCGACTACCTGACCCCGGTCTGGAGCTCCGAGGACTGGCGCCTCTACCGGGTCGCCGCGCCCGCCTCCGTCGGAGCCGAGGCGGGCTCTCCGGACGGGTTCGAGCTCGACGCTCCGCGGCCCGGCACCTACGAGCCCGCGATCAACTTCAACCGCTACTGGCGCGTCGTCGAAGGGGACGCGTGCCTTCGCGACGACGGCGGCCGCACTGCCGTCGAGGTGGCCGAGCCCGGGACGATCAGGGTCACGGTCGGACTGCGCGGGGACCGCTGTTGAGCTCGACCCCGAGCAACCGCTCGAGCTCGGGCACCGTCTTCCCGGGATCGCGATGCAGGATCGCGGTCATCCCGACCGCCTCGGCGCCGGCGCAGTTCTCGCGCAGGTCGTCGACGAACACGGCATCGCCGGGCTCGACCTCGAGCCGCTCGCACGCGAGCAGGTAGATCTCCGGCTGGGGTTTGTGCAGCCCGACCTCGCCCGAGATCACCGCTACGTCGAAGAGGTCCGTCGGCGCCCGGTCGTAGATCCCCAGCCCCCAGGAGTTCGAGATCAGCCCGGTGCGCACCCCCGCCGACCTCGCGGCCCGCACCGCCTCGACCATCTCCTCGTCGGGCCCGAGATCGGCGAACATCCGGGCGATCAGCCCGTCGGTCTCGGCGACCCCGAGCATGGCGCCGAAGCGGGTCTCGAAGTCGGCGTCGGCGAGCTCGCCCGTCTCCAGGCCGCGCAGCAGCGCCAGCGCCCCGGCGTCGCCGCGAAACAGCTCCCGCACGGTCTCGGGCTCGAGCCCCTCGGCCTCGCAGAACGAGGCGAACGCGGGCCAGATGCTGGTCGTGAGCACGCCGCCGAAGTCGACGACGAGGGCACGAATATGCTTGCGCGGCATGGGCGCGCAGGGTACCGACGGGATCGACGTCCCCCGCACCGAGGCCTGGTTTGAGGAGCACGCGGGCGAGGTCGAGCTGCCGCTCTCGTTCGAGCGGATCGCCGGCGGGCGCTCCAACCTGACCTTCGCGGTCAGCGACGCCGCCGGGCGTCGCTGGGCGCTGCGTCGTCCCCCGCTGGGCAGCCCGGCTGGCCTCCGCCCACGACATGGGGCGCGAGCACCGGATCATCTCCGCCCTCCAGGCGACCGACGTGCCGGTCCCGCCGGTGATCGGCCTGTGCGATGACGGCGACGACCCGTTCTACGTCATGGGCTGGGTCGAGGGCCCGATCCTGCGCTCGTTGAACGAGGCGGACGAGTTCCCCGACCCGGACGATCGGCGAGCGATCGGCGAGCGGGTGGTGGACACGCTGGTGGCGATCCACGAGGTCGACCCCGACCGCGTCGGCCTCGGCGACCTGGCGAGGAAGGAGGACTACGTCGCCCGCCAGCTTCGCCGCTGGCACGGCCAATGGCGAAAGCAGCACACCCGCGAGCTGCCGCTGGTCGACCAGGTCCACGATCGGCTCGCGGCGCGGATCCCCGGCCAGGGCCAGGCGACGGTCGTGCACGGCGACTACCGGCTCGACAACATGATCCTCTCGCCTTCCGGTGAGGTGGCGGCGGTGGTCGACTGGGAGCTGTGCACGCTCGGCGACCCGCTCGCCGACGTCGGGCTGCTGCTCGTGTACTGGGGCGAGGAGGACGACAGCCTGTTCCCGCTGATGCAGCCGGCGACCCTGGCACCCGGCTTCCCAGCGCGCGAGCGAGGTCAGGCAGCGCTACGCCGAGCGCTCCGGCCGCGACCTCTCAGAGATCGACTTCTACGTCGCCCTCGGCCTCTGGAAGCTGGCGATCATCCTCGAGGGGGTCTTCGCGCGCTACTCGGCCGGCCAGTACGGCGACGCCGAGGACTCCGGCGCCGCTCAATTCGCGCGCACGGTCGAGGCCCTGGTCGGCGCTGCGGACGAGGCCGTCGACCGGCTTCCCTAGCCCCGCCGGCTCAGGCCTCCACGGCGGCGGCGGCGAGGGGTGCCGGCCTCGGCGCCGTTGCCGGCGTCGTGCGCCTTCGCCCAGCGGTTGAGCTCGCGCCGGGCGACGACCATCTTGTGGACCTCGTCGGGGCCGTCGGCGACCTTGAGCATCCGCGAAAACCTCCACATCCCCGCCAGGGGCGTGTCGTCGGACATCCCCAGCGAGCCGTGGACCTGGATCGCCCGGTCGAGCACGTCCATGACCACGTTCGCGGCCACGACCTTGATCATCGAGATCTCGCGCCGGGCCTCCTTCTTGCCGTAGGCGTCCATCCGCCAGGCGGCCATCAGGGTAAGCAGGCGCGCCTGCTCGGTCTCGATCCGCGACTTGGCGATGAAGTCCTGGACGAACTGCTTCTCGGCGAGCTTGCCGCCGAACGCCTCGCGCTCGTTGGCGCGGCGGCACATCATCTCGATCGCCCGCTCGCAGCTGCCGATCGCGCGCATGCAGTGGTGGATGCGCCCGGGCCCGAGCCGGTCCTGGGCGATCACGAATCCCGCCTGGCGCGGGCCGAGCAGGTTCGCCGCGGGCACCCGGCAGTCCTCGTAGCGGATCTCGCAATGGCCGGGCCCCCCGTCGTGGCCCATGACGGGCACCGCGCGGATCAGGTTGAAGCCCGGGTTGTCGGTGGGGACGATGATCATCGAGGCGCGCCCGTAGGGGTGGGCTTCGGGGTCGGTGACCACCATCGCGATCGCGATCGACGCTCCCACGGCCCCGGAGGTGAACCACTTGTGGCCGTTGATCACCCACTCGTCGCCCTCGAGCTCGGCCCGTGCCTGGAGCGTGCGCGGGTCGGACCCGGCGACCTCCGGCTCGGTCATCGAGAAGCAGGAGCGGATCTCGCCGTCGAGCAAGGGGCGCAGCCAGCGCTCCCGCTGCTCCTCGGTGCCGTGCTCGGCGAGGATCTCGGAGTTGCCGGTGTCGGGGGCCGAGCAGTTGAACGCCATCGGGGCGATCGCCGGGCTGCGGCCCATCTCCTCGCAGAGCACCCCGTACTCCCAGTTCGTCAGGCCCGCTCCGTGCTCGTCATCGGGCATGAACAGGTTCCAGAGTCCCTCGGAGCGGGCCCGGTCGCGGATCTCGACCAGGATCTCCGGGTAGGCGCGGCCGGACTCGACCGTGACCTCGGCGTCGAGCGCGTGCAGCGCCTCCGCCTCGTTGGGGTAGACGTGCGCGTCCATGAACGCGCGGATGCGGTCGCGCAGCTCGACGACTCGCGGGCTCAGGTCGAAGTCCACGGCGGCAGCGTATCCGGTCTTGCCGTCCCGGCCGACGGCGCCCGCGGGCGATCCGCGTCCCTTGGCGGCTCCGGCGCGAGAAGGCCTGGGCGCCGAACAGCACGCCCACCATGACGCTGGCGACCCCGATCGCCGGCAGCACGATCCCCGGCTCGTAGTTCTTGAGGATCAGCGTCGTCCCGGAGGCGATGAGGACGACGGCGAGCGCGTAGCGCAGGAGCTTCTGCGGTGCCTTCACCGAGAGGTCCGGTGCCGACGAGCACGCCGGGGATCGAGCCGACCAGGATCGTCCCGGCGAGCAGGAAGTCGATGTTGCCGCCGACCCAGTGGGCGATGCCCGGCGGCCCAGAGCAGCACCGCGGCATGGAAGACGTCGGTGCCGACCACTCGCTGCGGGGTGAGCCGGAAGATCGCGATCAGGGCGATCGCGATCAGGGTGCCGCTGCCGGCCGAGGTGAGGCCGATGACGAAGCCGGTGGTCAGGCCCGTGATCACCGCGGCGATGATGTGGCGGCGGTACAGGTGCATCGCCGAGCGCTCCTGGATCACTCCGGCGAGGAACAGCGAGCGCAGCAGGGTGGCGACGCCGACCACGACAGGGTGCCGCCGAGCATCCCGAGCACGAGCGTGTCGAGGTCGTCGCCGTAGCTTCGCTGGAGCAGCTCGATCACGTAGACCCCGGCGAGCGCGGCAGGGATGCTGCCGACCGCCATCCAGAACGCCAGGCCCTTGTGGACCGTGCCGAGCTTCAGGTGCTTCAGCCGCCGACGCACTTGGTCACCGCCGCGTAGAAGATGTCGGTGCCGATCGCGGTCACCGGCGTGATCCCGAAGATCAGGATCAGCAGCGGGGTCATCAGGGAGGCGCCGCCCATGCCGGTCATGCCGACGAGCAGGCCGATGCCGAAGCCGAAGACGATGATCGCCGGATCGATTCCGAGACCGAAGATGGTGACGACTGGATCCATGCGGGCGGGGAGGGGTGGAGACCCGGTAGGAGTTATGACCTTTGTGGACCGACTTGGTCCCCAATGAGCTCGCGCGGGAGGGTAGCACCCCCCTAACCCGGACGCCGGGCCGCGGGCGCGTCCGGCGCGGCGGGTCCCGTCAGTCGGCGGGTGACGCCGAGCGCCCCGCGAGCTCGGGCGGTGGCCCCGCCATGCAGGACCCGCCCGAGAGCGCTGGGCGCGGTGAGGCCCGCGCCGTGACAGGACCCGCCCGCGCGAGCTCTAGCGCTTCAGCCAGGCCTCGGGATCGTTGAGGACCGCCTCGATCCGCCACGGCAGGTCGCCGCGGCTGACCTCGGCCAGGGTGGCGTTCTCGAGCACCGAGCGCAGCGCGGCGCGGACCGCGACCCAGACGTCGCGCAGCCGCTCGGCCGGGCCGCCGTAGTGGAGCTCCTCGGGGGCGTGCTCGTGGATGTTGGCGAGCGGGCCCTCGACCGCGCGGATCACGTCGGCGATCGTGATCTCGGCCGGGTCGCGGGCGAGCCAGTAGCCGCCCTTGGCCCCCCGGCGGGCCTGGATCAGGCGGGCGTGCTTGAGCTCGAGCAGGATGTGCTCGAGGAACTGCAGCGGGATCCCCTGCGCCTCGGCCAGGCGCTCGCCCTTGATCGGCTCGCCGTCGTGGTGGGAGGCGAGCTCGAGTGCGGCGCGGACCGCGTAGTCGGCCTTGGCAGAGATCCTCACCGGGGCAATTGTCGCAATTCCAGTCAAGAATGTGCGCCGCCCGTTAGCATCGACCGCTCGATGATCGACCTGCAGAGTCATTCCACCGTCTCCGACGGGCAGCTCCCACCGGCTGAGGTCGCCCGTGCCGCGGCGGAGGCGGGGGTGACGGTGATGTCGCTCACCGACCACGACGGGATCGCCGGGGTCGAGGAGGCGACCCGGGTCGCGGCCGAGCTGGGGATCGAGAACGTGCCGGCGCTGGAGATGTCATGCGTGCACCGCTACTCCGAGGACCTGCACATCTGCGGCTACTGGGTCGACCTCGAGCGGATCGCCCCCGCCTGCGCGAAGGCCCAGCAGGAGCGCGTCGACCGGGCGAAGGAGATCATCGCCAACCTCAACGCCCACGGGGTCGACGTCACGTTCGAGGGCGCCGTGGCCGAGGCCGGGGCCGCGGACGCGATCGGCCGCCCGCACATCGCGAGGGCCGCCGGCGCCGGGCCGGACCTCGGGCCGTTCTTCGAGCAGTACCTGGTCCCGGGCGCGAAGGCCTTCGTCTCGCGCAAGTGGCCGACCGCCGAGCAGGCCGTCGAGCTGATCCACGATGCCGGCGGCGTTGCCGTCGTCGCCCACCCCTACTGGGACGTCTCCGAGCCGGCCCAGGTTCGCGACCTGGTCGAGAGCCTGGTCCGCGACGTCGGCCTCGACGGCATCGAGAGCTTCTATCCGCCACACACCGCCGAGCAGACCCGGCATTGCCTCGAGCTGTGCGAGGAGTTCGGCCTGGTCGCGACCGCCTCCTCGGACTTCCACGGCCCCACCCACAAGACCTTCAGCCGCTGGGGCGCCTACGACACCTACGGGCTCGGCGAGCCGCAGGTGCCGGCGAGGCCATAGATGAGTGATCCCGCTTACCCCCGCGCACCCGGATGACGACGGATGCCGTCGCTGGATCGGGTCATCGGGCTGGCCCGTAGCCACGGCTACGGGCTGCGCACTGCTTCCCCGCCGAGCTCGGCCCCGCGCGCCCCGGGGACACGCGGGCATGGAATCAATCATCTAGCTAGCCGCGCGCCGCCCGGCGGCGACCACCGGCACCCCGGCGCGGATCTCGGCGAGCAGGCGGGCGGCGAACTCGCCGGCGTCCTCGCCGACGCGATAGCCGCCCTCCGCGGGACGAAAGAAGCGCACCCTGACCTCGGGGCGCTTCGGAAAGCGCGCGAACCCGGTGCTTCCCTCGACTGCGACGCAGACGATCTCCGTCTCCGGGACCGCGGCCGCGAGATGGCCGATGCCGCTGCGCGCGCGCAGCTCGCGGCCGAGTGAGCGCGTGCCCTCGGGAAAGATCCCGATGCAGGCGCCGGCGCGCAGCGCCTCGATCGCCTTGTCGAGCGCGCCGCGATCGCCCTTGCCGCGCTCGATCGGGATCTGGCCCATCCCGTTGAGGACCGGCGCCAGCATGCGGTTCTCCCAGAGCGAGGCCTTCGCCAGGGCGCGGACCTGGCGGTGTCCGCGCGCCGCCACGCCGACCACCACGGGGTCCATCTGACTGTCGTGGTTGCCGGCCAGCAGCACCGGGCCGTGGCGAGGGAGAGTGTCCAGGCCCTCGACCGCCATCCTTCCCCACCGGGCTGCGATCGGCGCGCATACAGCCATCGCGACGCGGTAGGTGGTCGTGAAGGGTTCAGGTGCCGAGTGCAAGAGCCGATCAGACCGATGACCCGGGATGCGACGGCTATCGCGCTCGGGCGGTGACCGCGGCGGGGATCAGCTCGCGCTCCTCGAGGTAGGCGAGGATCTGCTGCAGCCGACTCCTCCGGCGACTGCTGCTCGGTGTCGAGCACGAGCTCCGGGTTCTCCGGCGGCTCGTAGGGGTCGGAGACGCCGGTGAACTCCTTGATCTCGCCGGAGAAGGCCTTCGCGTAGAGGCCCTTGACGTCGCGCTCGGCGCAGGTCTCGACCGAGGCCTTGACGTAGACCTCGATGAAGCGGTCGCCCATCATCTCGCGCGCCTCGTCGCGGATCTCGCGGTAGGGGGAGATCGCGGCGGTGATCACCGGCACGCCGTTGCGGCTGAGCAGGTCGGCGACGAAGGCGATCCGGCGGATGTTGGTGTCGCGGTCCTCCTTCGAGAAGCCGAGCCCCTTGGAGAGGTTCTCGCGGACGATGTCGCCGTCGAGGATCTCGAGCTTGGAGCCGCGCTTGCGCAGCTCCTTGACCAGGTGGGTGGAGATCGTCGTCTTGCCCGGCCCGAGAGCCCGGTGAACCAGAGGCAGAAGCCCTTCTGGCCAGCCATCGGTAGCCGATTCACTCCTCCTTGATAAGCGTCGATCAGGATCTCGGCGACCTCGTCCCGGGAGAACTCGTGCGGCGGCTTCTCGCCGTTGCCGAGCATCTCCCGGACCTTGGTCCCGGAGAGGAACAGGTGCGCCTCCTGGTGGTGCGGGCAGGTCTTGCCGAGGCCATGCCCTCGCACTCGTTGCACCAGAAGGTGTGCTCGAACATCAGCGGCTCGATCCCGAGCTCGTCGATGTCGATGTCGTCGAAGATCTTCTGCGCGTCGTAGGTGCCGTAGTAGTCGCCGACGCCGGCGTGGTCGCGGCCGACGATGAAGTGGGTGCAGCCGTAGTTGCGGCGGACGATCGCGTGCAGGACCGCCTCGCGCGGGCCGGCGTAGTGCATCTTCGCCGGGTTGACCCCGAGGACCACGCGGTCGTGGGGGTAGTAGTTGTCCATCAGCACCTCGTAGCAGCGCATCCGCACGTCGGCGGGGATGTCGCCGGCCTTGGTCTTGCCGATCAGCGGGTGGATGAAGAGGCCGTCGCAGGTCTCCAGCGCGGCCTTGGTCAGGTACTCGTGGGCGCGGTGGATCGGGTTGCGGGTCTGGAAGGCGACGATCCTCTTCCAGCCGCGCGTCCTCGAAGCCGGCTTTGTGCTCCGCCGGCGGTCTTGTAGCGGCGCATGAAGGCCTCCTCGTGGTCGGGCAGCGCGTCGACCTCGATCGGGCCGGCGATGCAGCGCTCGCCCTCCTCGTAGATCGCGGCGACGCCGGGGTGCTCCTCGTCGGTGGTGCCGTAGACCTGCTCGGCCTCGCGCTCGACGTCGCGCTCGAAGATCTCCTCGACCGTGATCCGGCCCAGCGGCTTGCCTTCGTCGCTGCTGAGCTCGACGACGTCGCCGACCGCGCACTCGAGGTCGGTCGCCAGGGTGATCGGGATCGGCCAGTAGTCGCCGCCGGCGAGGCGCATCTCCTCGCAGACGCGCTCCCAGTCGGCGGAGCCCTGGAAGCCGGTCAGCGGCGCGAAGCCGCCGTTGCCGATCATCTCGAAGTCGGCGGTGGCGCTCGGAAAGGGCAGGGAAAGCTCAGTCATCGTCTCGCTCATTGCTGGGGGCTCAAAGCGGCGGGTTAGCGGAATTCGGGCTGGCGCCTAGCGCCGCAGTTGATCCCGCACTCGGTCTTTGCGGTCCCGGCCCAGCGGCCGTCGCGCCGCCGCGCCGCCGAGGCCGACCGGCTGGTGCAGTGGGTGCAGCCGATCGAGGGGTAGCCCTGGTCGTGGAGCGGGTTGTACGGGAGGTGGTGCTCACGGATGTAGTTCCAGACGTCGCGCTCGGTCCAGTCCGGCGAGCGGGTTCAGCTTCCAGAGCCCGAAGCGCTTGTCCCAGCCGAACTTGGGGGCGTTGGCGCGGTATCCGAGTCTCCCGGCGGACGCCGGAGACCCAGCAGTCACCGGAACAAGAGCCGCGCGCATCGGCTCGACCTTGCGCAGGCCGCAGCAGGCGTCGGGGTCGCGCTTCCAGAGCTCGTCGCCGTGCTGGGCGGCCTGCTCCGCCGAGCGTCAGGTTGTGGAAGCGGTCGAACTCGATCCCGAAGCGCTCGGCGAGCCGGTCGCGGGTCTCGTAGGTCTCCGGGAAGAGGACGTCGGTGTCGAGGTAGAAGAAGCGCGCCTCGGGGTTGATCCGGCTGCGCCATGTCGACCGTCACCGAGCTCGTCTTCTGGAACGAGCAGGCGATGTAGGTCGGGCTCGGAAGCGCTCGAACATCCACTCGATCGCCTCGCTGGCGGTCAGCCGCTCGAGCTCGGCGGCGACCGCCTCGGGGTCGACGATCGCCGCCGATCGTCGGCAGGTCGCGTGCCGTTGCCGTTGCGGACGCCGTTGCCGTTCGACACGGCGGGCATCGGGCTGGGAGGCGAGCCGCTCATATCGCGCACTCCCCCTCGCCGCGCTCGACCTTGTAGGGCTCGGAGCGGTTCCAGTCGATGAACTGCTGCATCGTCTCGAGGCTGAACTCGGCCGGCAGCGTCAGCTCCTTGACCTCGGCCTCGAAGCGCTCGGTGCCGACCCGCTCGGCGAAGGCGTTGAACTCCTCGCCGTCGTCGCGCTCGGCCTCGTAGAGGCGGATCCAGCGCTCGACCGCCTCGGGGACCCGCTTGGCCGGCAGGCGCGACTTGAGCCGGTGGCCGAAGATCACCTCGCCGCCCTCGTAGTTGCCGCCGATGTGCGGGATGTAGGCGGGCATCTGGCGGCCGCCGACCTTCAGCGAGGCGCCGTAGAAGCCGATGTTGGCGATGTGGTGCTGGCTGCAGCCGTTCGGGCAGCCGCTCATCTTGATGTGGATCGCGCTTGGTCAGCGGGTCGGTGATCTGCATCGCCTCGACCCGCTCCTGGATCGCCCGGTTGAGGCCCATCGAGCTGGTGATCCCGAGCTTGCAGCTGTCGGTGCCGGGGCAGCTGACGACGTCGGTGATCTCGCGGCGCCGGCGTCGGCCGAGGCCGAGCTCGCCGAGCCGCTGCCAGACGTCGTAGAGCGCCTCGTCGCGGACCCAGCGCAGGACGAGGTTCTGCTGCACGGTGCGTGCGCGCGTAGCCGCCGGTGAAGTCGCGCATGATCTGGGCCAGGCCGCGGAACTGCTCCGGGGTCAGGTCGCCGCGGGTGATCTTCACCTCGACCGCGGAGAAGCCCTCCTGGCGCTGCGGCCTGCACGTTGCGCCTCGAGGAAGCGCTCGAACTCGGTGCGGTCGCCGTTCGGGCGCGGCGGTGGCCGGCGGCGCCGGGCGCGTTCGCCTCCTCGTCGTCGTCGAAGCGCAGGCGCTCGACGCTCGAAGTCGCGCTCGCCGACCCAGTCGCCCTCGAGCTCCTCGTCGACCAGCTCGCGGAAGGCGTCGATGCCGATCTTGTCGACCAGGACCTTGATCCGGGCGCGGGCGCGGTTGACCCGCAGCCACTCCTGGCGGTCGAAGATCCGCAGCGACGGCCTCGGCGACCTTCAGGTAGTCGCCGTTGTCGGCCTCGACGAACTCGTAGAGGGTCGGCGCGACGCGGGGCATGATCGAGGTGCCGCCGCCGACCCGGATCTCGAAGCCCCTGACGCCGTCGCGTTCGCGCGGGATGAAGCCGATGTCGTGGATGCCGGTGAT
Source organism: uncultured Solirubrobacterales bacterium (assembly GCA_963758665.1). Taxonomy (GTDB): domain Bacteria; phylum Actinomycetota; class Thermoleophilia; order Solirubrobacterales; family 70-9; genus WHSW01. The sequence goes on from CAVWWH010000004.1 coordinate 594,898, forward strand.
CGCCCGGTCCTCGTCGGAGCCGGTGAAGGCGGTCTTGATCTTGCGCGGCATCAGCTGCGTCGTCGGGTGGCGGACGAAGTAGCGGACGTAGGCGCCGGCGTAGGGGGTCGGGTCGAAGATCTCGTCGGCGGCGACGCCGGCCCAGGGGTCGCCGGTGACGTTGCGGACCGTGTTGCCGCAGCCCTCGCGCGAGGAGAGGCCGACCGCGGAGATCTCGCGGATCAGCTCCGCCATCTGCGCAGCGGCACGTGGTGGATCTGGATGTTCTGGCGGGTGGTGATGTGGCCCTTGTCGCAGCGGCGCGTACTTCTCGACCACGTCGGCGAAGGCGTCCATCTGCTCGGGCGTGACGCCGCCGAACGGCAGCTTCACGCGGACCATCTGCACGTCGGGCTGGCGCTGGCCGTAGACGCCCTGCTTGAGGCGGAAGCCGATGAACTGGTCCTCGGGCGTCTCGCCGGCGAGGAACTTGCTCGGCCTCGTTGTCGAAGTCGTCGAACTCGCGCTCGATGATCGGGATCACGTGGCCGGGGACGTTCTCGTAGGACTCCGGGTTCTCGAGCGAGCCCCGCCGGCCCTTGCCCTTCTGGACCTTGCCGAGGTCCTGGTCGAGCTCGGCTCGGGGAGGCGCTTCGCCTGCTGCGGCGGCGCGGCGGTGGGCTCCATGCGGGCATAATACACAAATCCCGATTGGGATTTAGGTATTTAGGGTGCGAGCGCTTCGCGATCCCGTCAGCGACGGCCGAGCCGCACCGAAGTGGGCATAGCGCCCGGTTCGATGCGGCTCGGTTGCGGATCGTCCGATGGCACGGCGATCGCCCCCGATCCGGGGACGCGGGGGAACGCGCGCCGGCTGCGCCCCGCGGGCGCGCCGGGCTAGTCGACGTCGCTGTCTTCGATCAGGAACGCGACCCGGACGTGGGCGCGGTACTCGTCGAGGTTGTCGCCCCGGATCCCGGTCGAGACGATGTCGACGGCCCGGATGTTGCGCAGCGACGACTGCGCCTGGGTCAGCGCCTGCTTGGCGGCGTCGTCGCTGGACGTCTTCGAGCTGCCGACCAGCTCGATGATCTTGACTACGGCCACGGTCTCCTCCTCCTGGGGATGGCCCGGCCCTCGGAGCGCGGCCGGTGCGGGTGTTCTATCGCGGCGCGTGTCCCCATGCGGCGCCGCTCACCTGGCGGGCCGCGATTCCGTCCTCGAGCGCGGCCCGCTGCCAGGCGGCTCGGCGGCGGCCCGCCCGGTCGGCGCCGACGGCGCGGTCTCGGCCAGGAACCGCTCCAGCGCCGCGACGATCGCCGCCGCCTCGCTCGCCGACGCCGCGGGCGAGACGAGCTCGATCCGCGGTCGCGGGGGCCTGCGGTTGCCGTTGGTGGGGGTCACGGCCCGCAATCTAACCTCTCGCCGATGGCCGAGGTGGCGATCTTCGACGCGAGCGCGGTGTTCGCCGCGGTCTCGCCCGCGGAGGCGATCGAGCGCACGCGGACGGCGTTCGAGCGCCACGCCGCCGGCGAGTGGGTGATGCCGGCGAAGGTCTACGTCGAAGCGCCGCCGGACGGCGACTTCCGGGCGATGCCGGCCCGCGGCGACGGGCTTGGCGACGCTCAAGTGGGTGACCTCGTTCCCCCGCAACCCGCGAGCGCGGCCTGCCGGTCGGTCGCCGGGGCGCTGCTCGTCTCCAGCGCCGAGAGCGGCGAGCTGCTCGCGATCATCGACTGCGCGGCGGTCACCTCGCTGCGCACCGGCGCGGCGGCGGCGGTCTCGGCGCTGGCGCTGGCGCGCGAGGACGCCGCCGGCGGTCGGCGTGATCGGCTGCGGCGTCAACGGCGCCTGGGCCGCCCGCTGCCTGGCGGCGGCGGGCTACGGTCCCGGGCGTCTGCTTCGACCCGCGGCCCGCGGCGGCCGAGGCGCTCGCCGGCGAGCTGGGCTGGAGCGCCGGCGCGCGCGACGTCGGCGGCGGCGCAGGACGTCGTCGTCACCGTCACGCCGGCCGACGCGCCCGTGATCGGCGCCTCCGACCTGCGCCCCGGCCAGCACCTCGCCGTGCTCGGCGCCGACGCCCGCGGCAAGGCCGAGGTCGAGCTCGAGGCGCTCGATCGCTGCCGCCTGTTCTGCGACGAGTGGGAGCAGGCCTCGCAGGGCGGCGAGCTGTCCGGCGCGGTCGCTGCGGGGGCCGTCGACCGCGGGCGGGTGACCGAGATCGGCGCGGTGCTGCTCGGCCGCGCCCCGGGCCGGCGCTCGGCCGACGAGATCACGCTGTTCGACTCCACCGGGCTCGCGATCCAGGACCTCGGGATCGCCGCCGCGGTGCTCGAGGCCGGCGCGCCCTCGGGCCTGGCCTCGCTCTAAACGCCGGGGACTTCAGTCGATCGCGCGGCGCGCTCGCCGGACGTCTATTGTGGTGTTCGCTCGGATCGTCAGGTGGGAAGCTAATGGAGGACCAATTGGGGAAGCAGAGCCGGTGTCGGAGCCTTGTCGTCTTGGCGGTCGCCTTCGCATGCGCGGCGGGGCCGGCCGACGCGGTCGCGAAACGGCCGGGCTTCTCGGGCACGCCCGCGGGCGCGCTCGGGTCGGGGTTCTCCTGGGGGCAGCGTGACTACGCGCCTCGCTGCGCCGGTGAACGGCCGGTCGTCCGCGTTCGAGGGGAGTCCGGGTGGGAAGCGAAGGTGGGCCCGGGGCGCTTTCGCGAGGGCGACTTCGCCGAGCCGATCTCCCAGCGGGCCGGGAAGCAGACCACGGTCAGCTTCCGGCGTCTCGGCCACGGCGGCAGCCCGCCTCTACCACCTGCGCTGTCTGCCGGCGGGCTTCCCCGCGTACGAGTTCGACCGCAGCCGGGCCGGCGGCCCGAAGTTCTTCGCCGTTCAGCTCGCCGACCATTACGCGGCGATCTTCGATCGCAACGGGGTCCCTGTCTATTGGTACGAGGCAAGCGGCGAAGCCGACAACTTCCAGGTCCTGGCCGACAAGACGATCAGCCTTCGACCCGGTTGACGAGATCTCGTTCCAGACTGGTGACTACGAGGTCCGCTCGCTGCGCGGAAGCCTGATCAGGACGATCCAGGGAGCGAACGGCGCAGAGGCGGACATCCACGAGATCCTGCTGCTGAAGAACGGCAACTACGTGATCGGCTCACAGGTGCGACGGCATGGCATCGATACCAGCCAGTACGGCGGGGCGGTGAACAGCTCGGTGATCGACACCGAGATCCAGGAACTCACCCCCGAGGGCGAGCTCGTCACGACCTGGGACTCGGGGGATCACATCGGATTGGAGGAGACGGGCCGCTGGTGGTCGGTCCCGTTCGTGATCGACAACCCGCCCTACGACATCAGCCATTGGAACTCCGTCGATATCCACGGCCGGTTCATGTATCTGTCCTACCGTCACCTCGATGCCGTGTACAAAGTCGATCGCACGACGGGCGAGATCGTCTGGAAGCTGGGGGGGACGCCGACGGCACAGAGCCTCGAGGTGCTCAACGATCCTCACGGTGACCACCCGCTCGGAGCCCAGCACGACGCTCGCCTGCTGCCCGACGGCTCGATCACGATCTTCGACAACCGGTCCGGCCTCGGCGAGCCGGCGCGCGCGGTCCGCTACAAGATCGACGAGGCGGCCGGCACCGCGACGCTGGTGCAGGAGATCGTCGACCCCGAGGTGCCTTTCTCGCTCTGCTGCGGCTCGGCGGATCGGCTGCCGTCGGGCGACTGGCTCGTGGGATGGGGCGGCGTCGCGGAGGTCGCCGGAGACTTCGCGCGCGCCTACGGGACGATCGGCGCCTACGACAAGCGGGGCACGAAGCTGTTCGAGCTCTACACCCCGGACGCGTTCAGCTACCGGGCCAACCCGCTGGCCGAGGGGCTGCTCGGCGTCCGCCGGCTCCGGGACGCGATGGACGCGATGGGCGATCCCCCCGGGCTGAGGCGTCCGCCCGCGTCGGAGCCGCTCAGAGCGGCGCGGGGCTCGCGACGTGAGCGCTACGCCGCCGGCTTCGCCAGCTCGCGGGCGACGGCCTCGGTGAGGTCGGCGGCGCCGGCGATCGTCGCGTAGCTGAGGTTCTCGGGCACGTCGGTGGGGGAGTGGTAGTTGGAGAGCAGCTTGTAGCGGTTGAGCGAGATCAGGCAGGCGGTCGGGATCCCCATCCGGCTCGGGATCACGGCGTCGGTGCTGGTCGAGGCCCGCATCCCGCGGCGCATCGGGATCCCCTCCCGGACGGCGACCCGAGCGCAGAGGTCGCGCAGGCCGCGGTCGAAGTAGTCCTCCATCACGAACGATCCCTCGCCCTCGAGCATCGCCAGCTCGGGCGAGCCGACGGTCTCGACGTTGACCACCAGGTGCGGTCGCGGTCGAGCGCCGCCAGGTGGCGGCGGGCGAAGCCGTAGATCCCGCCCTGGAGGACCTCCTCGGCGCCGCAGGAGGCGAGCACCACCCGCAGGCCCTCGACCGGGCGCTCGCGGAACGCCTCCGCCAGGGAGACGAGCACGGCGACCCCGCTGAGGTTGTCGTTGGCCCCGGGGACGACCGGGCTGCGGGCGATGTCCGTGAGCAACGCGGTCGACGCCGCCGAGAGCGCCGTCCCGGCGGCGGCCAGCCCGCGGCGGCGGGTGGCGGCGCCGAGCGCGGCCAGCGCCGGCCCGGCGGCGGCCGCCCCACCAGACCGGGATCGCGGTGTCGATCCGCTCGATCACCCCCGGGAACCAGATCGACGAGCTTGCGCTGCAGCGTCTGGTCGAAGGCGAGGCCGCCGTGGGCGGCGTCGTGGTGGGCCAGGGCGACGAAGGTGCGCTCGGCCTCCGGGTCGCCGACGCTCGGCGACCACGTTCCAGGTCGTCTTGCGCTCGGCGACGCGCGGCGCAGCGGCCGCAACCCGTTGGAGACCTCGTCGGCGAGCAGCGCCGCCGCCGCGGCGCCGCCGGCGACCGCCGCCGTCCGCGCCCGGCCGCTGAGCGCCGCGATCGCCCGAGGCGACGCCGGCGCCGGTGAGCGCGGCGAGCAGGTCCGCGAAGCCGTCGAGGAACTCCTCCTCCTCGACCCTGCGCCGTCGGCCCCCGCTCGCCGCAGGCGCGCGGCCAGCCACTCGGCGGCCTCGCGCTCGCCCTCCGAGCCCGGCCTCGCGCTCGAGCGGCGCCAGGGCCTCGACCACCTCGCGCAGCGTCTCCACGGAGGCCCGGGCCTCGCGGTCGGTGATCAATGCAGCGTTGGTCGGCACGCCGAGCCGGCTACTGCGTCGAGCGCACGTCGAGCAGGTCGATGACGAAGATCAGCGTCTCGTTCGGGCCGATGTCGGGCGGCTGTCCCTGGGGACCGTAGGCGAGGTCGGGCGGGATCACCAGCTCGCGCCGACCGCCGACCTTCATCCCCGGGATCCCCTCGTCCCAGCCGGGGATCACCGACCCCGAGCCGAGGCGGAACTCGAACGGCTCGCCGGTGTCCCACGAGGCGTCGAACTCGCTGCCGTCGGAGTAGTTGACGCCGACGTACTGGACGCTGACCGTGTCACCTGCCGCGGCCTCGGCGCCGTCGCCGACGACGATGTCCTCGGTCTCGAGCTCGGCCGGCGGCTCCGCCGTCGGGCACCTCGACCTCTGGCTTCGACCGAGAGGTCGACGTCGCCGCTCGAGGCGGAGTCGTCGTCCCCGCCGCCGGTGGCGAGGACGACGACCGCGACCACCAGCGCCGACGAGCAGGACGACGAGGACGATCGATCCGGCTCTGCACGCCACTCACAGCGGGATGTTGCCGTGCTTGCGCTTCGGCTGCTCGACCCGCTTGGTCTGCAGCGTGCGCAGCGCGCGGATCAGCTTCGGGCGGGTCTGGCGGGGCTCGATCACGTCGTCGATGTAGCCGCGCTCGGCCGCCGAGTAGGGGTTGGCGAAGTGGGCCTTGTAGTCGTCGATCAGCTTCTCGCGGCGCTCGTCGGGGGTCGGCGACTGGCCGATGTCCTTGCGGTAGATGATGTTGACGGCGCCCTCGGGCCCCATCACCGCGACCTCCGCCTCGGCCAGGCGAAGTTGAAGTCGGCGAGCATGTGCTTGGAGTTCATGACGTCGTAGGCGCCGCCGTAGGCCTTGCGGGTGACGACCGTCAGCTTCGGCACCGTCGCCTCGGTGAACGCGTAGAGCAGCTTCGCGCCGTGGCGGATGATCCCGCCCCACTCCTGCGAGGTCCCGGGCAGGAAGCCGGGGACGTCGGTGAACGTGAGCAGCGGGATGTTGAAGGCGTCGCAGAAGCGGACGAAGCGCGCCGCCTTCTCCGACGACTCGATGTCGAGCACGCCGGCGAGGTGCTTGGGCTGGTTGCCGACGATCCCGACCGGATAGCCGTCGAGGCGGCAGAAGCCGACGACGATGTTCTGGGCGAAGTGCTCGTGGACCTCGAAGAACTCGCCGTCGTCGACGACCAGCGAGATCACGTCGCGCATGTCGTAGGGCTTCTGAGGGTCGTCGGGGACGACCGTGTCGAGCGCCTCGTCCATGCGCTCGGGGTCGTCGTAGGGCTCGACCCGCGGCGGCATCTCGAGGTTGTTGAGCGGCAGGAAGCCGATCAGGTAGCGGACGTCCTCGAGGCAGCTCTCCTCGTCGTCGGCGGCGAAGTGGGCGACGCCCGGACTTGCGTGTTGTGGGTCATCGCCCCGCCGAGCTCCTCGAACTCGACCTCCTCGCCGGTGACCGTCTTGATCACCTCGGGGCCGGTGATGAACATGTGCGAGGTCTCCTTGACCATGAAGATGAAGTCGGTCATCGCCGGCGAGTAGACGGCGCCGCCCGCGCACGGGCCCATGATCGCCGCTGATCTGCGGGATCACCCCGGAGCACTGGACGTTGCGGACGAAGACGTCGCCGTAGGCGCCGAGCGAGACGACGCCCTCCTGGATCCGCGCCCCGCCGGAGTCGTTGAGCCCGATCACCGGCGCCCCGACCTTGGCGGCGAGGTCCATGACCTTGCACATCTTCTCCGCCATCACCTCGCCGAGCGAGCCGCCGAAGACGGTGAAGTCCTGGCTGAAGACGAACATCGGCCGGCCGTCGATCGTCCCGTAGCCGGTGACCACCGCGTCGCCCCAGGGCCGGTTCTTGTCCATCTCGAACTCGTGCGTGCGGTGGCGGACGAAGGTGTCGAGCTCCTCGAACGAGCCCGGGTCGAGCAGCTTCTCGATCCGCTCGCGGGCGGTCAGCTTGCCCTTGGCGTGCTGCTTCTCGACCGCCTCCTCGGAGGCCGAGTGGACCGCCTGCTCGCGCAGCTCGCGCAGGTAGGCGAGCTTCTCCTCGTGGGTCTCGGGGTTGCTCTCGCGCACGGGGCGCGGATTCTATGCGGCGCGCGTTCACCCGTCCGATCCGGCGCGCTCGAGGATCGCGATCAGACGCCGCGACGACCCCCGGGTCGAGCTCGCCGCCGGCCCGCGCGGCGAGCGCCGCGATCGCCGCTTGCGGCAGGTTGCGGCTCGCCGGCGAGCGCCGCGCCGCGAGCGCCGTCTGGCACACGCAGGCCGCGCGGATCAGGCGCGACTCGATCGGGATCGCGCTCGCCGCCGAGCGCCCTCGGGGCCGGCGCCGTCGTAGCGCTCGCGCGCCCGCAGCAGCCAGCCGCAGACGTCCTCGGGGATCCCGGCGCCGAGGGCGAGCCGGTAGCCGGCCTCGTAGTGCGGCGCCCAGGTCGCCGCCTCGAGCGCGTCGCGCTCTCCCGCGGGCTTGCTCGGCGATCGCCGCCGGGACGTAGATCAGCCCGACCTCGTGCAGCCTCGCCGCCTCGCGCGCGACCTCGCACTGGGTGCGGTCGAAGCCGAGCCCGACCGCGCCCGCGAACGCGTAGGCGGCGGTCGCGTCGGCGTGCTCGCGGGCGCCGGGGAGGTGGCGCTCGAGCGCGTCGAGCAGCGAGCCGCCGCGCGCCCGCAGCGAGGCGCCGCGAGGCCGAGCGCGGCCGCGCCGCTCGGCTCAGCCGCGGGAGAACGGGCGTCGGTCGGGCGATCCGAGCTCATCGAGCAAGCCCTCGAGCGCCGCGATCGCGGCGCCGGGATCCGGCAGTGGTGCTCGGCCGTGATCCGGACCGCGGTCCCGAAGCCGCTCTCGGCGAGCTCGATCGCGATCCGCCCCCGCGCCTGCGCGTCCGCCGAGCGCCAGGCGAGGACGCGCTCCGGGCTCGCGCTCGGTGACCTCGATCGCGATCGGCTGCGCGGCGCCGGTCAGCCCTGCCATCCACGACTGCATCCTCGCTGATCGTCGGCGAGCTCCCACAGCTCGGGCGCCGACTTGACCAGCGTGCGCTTCGTCTTCAGCTCCATCTGCGCGGGGTTCGGCCGCCGTCCTTCGACTCCTTCTAGAAGAACGCGCCGCCCCGGTACTCGCCGAACACGTCGCGCATCGCGTTGCAGACCTCGCCGATCGAGGCGTCGGCGGCGAGCGCGTCGCGGATCGGGTGCAGCAGGTTGCCGTCGCCGCGGGCGACGTCGCGCAGGGCCTCGAGCCTGGCCTCGACCGCCGCCTGGTCGCGGTCGGCCTTGAACCTGGCCAGCCGCTCCTTCTGGCGCCGCTCGGCCTCCGGGTCGACCTTGAGGATGTCGACGTCGTCGACCGTGTCGGTGACGTACTTGTTGACGCCGACGACGATGTCCTGGCCGGTCCTGTAGCGCTCGTGGTAGGAGAGCGCCGACTCCTCGATCTCGCGCTGGATGAAGTCGAGCGCCTCGACCGAGCCGCCGAGCTCGTCGACCTTCTCGATCAGCTCCCAGGAGCGCTTCTCGATCTCGTCGGTGAGCGACTCGACGAAGTACGAGCCGGCGAACGGGTCGACCGTGTCGGCGGCGCCGGACTCGTGGGCGATCACCTGCTGGGTCCGCAGGGCGATCCGCGCCGAGCGCTCGGTCGGCAGCGCCAGCGCCTCGTCGAAGCCGTTCGTGTGGAGGGACTGCGTCCCGCCGCAGACCGCCGCGAAGCCCTGGAGGGCGACGCGGATGATGTTGACCTCGGGCTGCTGCGCCTGGAGCGTCACGCCGCCGGTCTGGGTGTGGAAGCGGATCATCTGCGAGCGCTCGGAGTCCGAGCCGAAGCGCTCGCGGACGATCTTCGCCCACATCCGCCGCACCGCACGGAACTTGGCGATCTCCTGGAAGACGTTGTTGTGGCAGTTGAAGAAGAACGCGAGCCGGGGCGCGAACTCATCGATCTCGAGGCCCCGCGCGAGCGCCGCCTCGGTGTAGGCGATCGCGTTCGAGAGCGTGAACGCGACCTCCTGCACCGCCGAGCAGCCCTTCTCGCGGATGTGGTAGCCGGAGATCGAGATCGTGTTCCAGCTCGGCACGCGCTCGGCGCAGTACTCGAAGATGTCGGTGGTCAGCCGCATCGTCGGCTCGGGCGGATAGATGTAGTTGCCGCGCGCGACGTACTCCTTGAGCACGTCGTTCTGGACCGTGCCGCGCAGCTTCTCCGACGGCACGCCCTGCTCCTCGCCGACCAGCTCGTAGAGCAGCAGCAGGATCGCCGCCGGGGCGTTGATCGTCATCGAGGTCGAGACCTGGTCGAGCGGGATCTCGTCGAAGCAGATCCGCATGTCCTCGATCGTGTCGATCGGGACCCCGGTGCGCCCGACCTCGCCGTCGCAGAGCGGGTCGTCGGAGTCGCGGCCGAGCTGGGTCGGCAGGTCGAAGGCCATCGAGAGCCCGGTCGAGCCGTGCTCGAGCAGGTAGCGGTAGCGCCCGTTGGTGTCCTCCGGGCTGGAGAAGCCGGCGTACTGGCGCATCGTCCAGAGCCGGTCGCGGTACATGCCCTCGTGGATGCCGCGGGTGAACGGGTAGGAGCCGGGCTCGCCGAGCCGCTCGGGGAGTCCGGGGGCGACGTCGTCCTCGTCGTAGCGACGGTCGATCTCGATCCCCGAGTCGGTGATCACGCGCTCGTCGTCGGGGCCGACGACCGGGGCGACGTAGCGGTGCAGGTCGTCCTCGACGGCGCGCTCGGTGACCGGGTCCGGATCGCCCTCCGGCGATCGCTCAGCGCCCGAGTCGGTGAGCTGGCGCTCGGTCATCGCAGCAAGTCTAGAGGCGTGATGCGGGTTCTCCGCACGCACGGATGACGCCCGGATACCGTCGCTGGATCGCGCCCGTCGGGACTCGCACATGCCAACCGGCATGCGCTTCGCCCGCCGGCCACGCCCAGCTCGGTCCCGAGCGCCCCCGCGCGCACGGCCCACCCACATCAAGCCTCTAGGCCGCGGGCGATGCTCCGGAGCCCGCCGGACGGGATAACTCCGGAGCCCGCTGGACGGGATAAGGTGGACCGATCGGAGTCGCCCCCGGGCAGTCACGGAAGGAGAGCAGTGCGGGCACCCTCGAGCCCCGGATCGCGCCGGATGGCGGCGGTGGTGACGGCCATCCTCGCGCTCGCCCTGCTGGCGGGCTGCACCCTGCCCAGGCCCGCGGGGGACGGCACGATCCGCTACCGCGACCAGGTGTTCAGCAGCGTCAACGTCACCCGCGACATCGTCTACGGCAACGCTCCCGACGCGGGGGGAAACCCCGTCGACCTGAAGCTCGACCTCTACCAGCCCGCGGGCGACACGGTCAACCAACGACCGGTCCTGATCTGGGTCCACGGCGGCGGGTTCACCGCCGGCGACAAGTCGAGCGGCGCGACCCAGGCGAGCTTCTTCGCCCGCCGTGGCTACGTCGCCGCCTCGATCAACTACCGGCTGCTGTCGCCGACCGGCTGCGGGGGAACGCCCGACCCTTCGCCCGTCTGCGAGCAGGCCGCGATCGCGGCCCAGCACGACGCCCAGGCCGCGGTGCGCTGGTTCCGCTCGAACGCGAGCACCTACCGCATCGACACCTCCCGGATCGCGATGGCCGGCAGCTCGGCGGGGGCGGTCACCTCGCTGCTCGTCGATTGGCGCTCGGAGGATCCGGGCAGCAGCGGCAATCCCGGGTTCTCGTCGGCGATCCGGGCCGCGGTCTCGATGGCGGGCGGGGCGCCGACGAACGAGGCGATCGACTCCAACGACCCGCCCGCGATCTTCTTCCACGGTGACCAGGATCAGACCGTTCCGTTCAGGTGGGCGGTCAGCAACGCCGGTGCGATGTACTACGCCGGGATCTTCACCGTGCTCAGGGTGTTCGAGGGCCAGGGTCACGGCCTCGGTTGGACGACCGAGATCCAGGAGCAGTCCGACTACTTCCTCTACTACGCGATGGACCTGGCGAACGCCGCGCGCTGAGGCGGCGGCCGCGCGCCCCAGGTGGCGCCTACGATTCGCGGGTGCGGGTCGCGATCGCCAGCTTCGCGGCGATGCCGCCGGAGTTCACCGACGACCGGCGGCTCGCCGCCGCGCTCGCCGAGCGCGGCGCCCGCGGCCTCGATCGTGCCCTGGGACGCCCCGGCGGTCGACTGGGGCGCGTACTCCGCGGTGGTGATCCGCTCGACCTGGGACTACGCCCGGCGCCGTGACGAGTTCGTGCGCTGGTGCGATTCGGTCGGCCCCGCGCTCCACAACAGCGCCCCACTGGTGCGCTGGAACTCCGACAAGCGCTACCTGACCGACCTCGCCGACGCCGGGCTGCCGATCGTCGCGACCGACTTCATCGGCCCCGGCGACGCGTTGCCCGCGCTTGCGGGGGAGGTCGTGGTCAAGCCGAGCGTCTCGGCCGGCGGGCGCGACTCCGGTCGCTTCGGACCAGCGACGCACGGCCTCGCCCTCGATCTGGTCGAGCGGATCCGCGCGAGCGGCCGCACCGCGATGCTCCAGCCGTTCCAGCCCACGGTCGACACGATCGGCGAGACCGCCGTCCTGTGCATCGACGGCGAACCCGCGCACGTGCTGCGAAAGCGCGCGGTCCTGCGGCCCGACGAGGTCGCCCCCGTCCGCGACGACGCAATCGGCGCCGCCGAGGTCATGTACGACCCCGGGCTGGTGACCCCGGATGTCGCGGACGAGGACGAGCTCGAGCTGGCCCGCGAGGTGATCCTCGAGCTGACGCGCCGATTCGACTACCTGGCGCTCTACGCCCGCGTCGACATGATCCGCGACCCGGCGGGCTCGCCGGTCGTGCTCGAGCTCGAGGCGGTCGAGCCGAACTTCTACCTCGACCAGGTCCCGGAGACGACGGCGATCGTCGCTGACGCGATCGTCGCGCGAGCGCGGGTCTAGCCCCTCCCCTCGGCCTGGATCGCGGCCTCGATCGCCTCCTCCATCGCCCGCGCCGGCGCCGGAAAGGTGTACGGCGCGACGGCGTCTACTTCCGGCGGCTCCAGCTCGGCCCGGGCCACGCGCCCGAGCGCGGCCGAGATCGCCCCGGGGTCATCGGCCGCGACCACCGTGCAGCCGAGCTCCGCCGCCACTCGCCCCGCCTCGGTGCCGGCGGCGAGGGCGAGGATCGGCCGGCCGCTCGCCAGGTACTCGAACAGCTTGATGTTGAGGAGCTGCGAGCGGGTGGGCTGGGCGACGAGGAGCAGCGCGTCGGCCTCGCGCTGGAGCGCCAGGGCGGCGCCGCGCTCGAGGCTTCCGGCGTGGACGATCCGGGCCGGGGCGACGTCGGTTGCGAACAAGCGTCACCTCGTCCTCGGTCAGCGGCCCGGCGATCACCAGCTCGAGCCTCGCCGCGGCGTCCGGGTCGGAGCGAGGCGAGGCCGGCGAGCGCCTCGACCAGCGGTCGCGGGTCGCGCCCATAGCTGCCGAAGCGCCCGGTGTAGACGAGCGAGACGCGACCGGGATCGAGCAGCCCGGTGGGCGCGCCGGCCGGGGGCGCGGTCTCGGGATCCCAGCCGTTGGGGACCACGAGCGGGTCGGCGATCCCGCGCCGGCGCAGGTCGTCGGCCGCCGGCTCGGAGACGCAGACGACCGCGTCGGCGCCGCCGAGCCAGCGGCGCTCGAGCCGCTCGGTCGAGGCGGCGCTGCAGCGCGGTCGGAAAGCGCGGCCGCAGCGGCTCGAACGTCCACGCGTCGCGCACGTCGGCGACCCAGGGGACGCCGCGGCGGCGAAGGGCGAAGCCGACCGCGTGCGCGGACTCGGGCGGCGAGGTGGTGATCACGCAGTCGAAGCGCCGCTCGCGGTGGAGCGCGCAGCGCCCGCGAGCGCGCGAACGGCAGCCAGGCGGCGACCAGCGGCTCCGGGACGAGCACCTGGCTCAGCGGGTGCGGCGCGACCGGCGTAGGTGTGGGAGTCGAACAGCGCGCTCGACCGAGTCCTTGCCGGCGAGCCGCGCCCGCCAGCGCTGCGCGTCGGCGGTCCGGACGACGTCCTCGCGAGACGTCGTCGGGCCTCGGTCCGTAGGCGGAGGTGGTCAGCACGGTGACCTCGTGGCCGAGCCGGCGCAGCCACTTCGCCATCGCCGCCGGGCGCAGGACGCCGGTGTCGCGGCACGGGGGGTAGAAGTAGGCGACGAGCAGGATCCTCATCCGCGCCTCGCCTCGATCGCCTCGCGCGTAGGCGTCGTCCATGCGCTCGACCAGCCGCGGCCAGCTCCACTCGCGATCGCCTTCGCGCGGCCGCGCGCGCCCATCTCGCGGCGCCGCTCGGGCGCCGGCGACGAGCTCGCCGAGCGCGGTCGCGACCGCGTCGCGGGTCGCCCCGCGGGACCAGCAGCCCGGTCTCGCCCTCGTCGACGACGGCGCGCACGCCCGGGTAGTCGGTGGCGATCGCCGGCAGGCCGCACGCCATCGCCTCGATCAGGACGATCCCGAACGACTCGGGCGGCTCGGTGGTCAGCAGGAAGAGGTCGGCGGCGCGCAGGACGTCGGGCAGCTCGGCGTGGGGGACCGCGGCCGAGGAAGTGGACGCGATCGCGCGATCCCGGCGCTCGCGGCGCGCGGCGCGGAAGCCCGTCGAGCAGCTCGCCGCCGCCGGCGACGACCAGGTGGACGTCGCGGGTCGTCGAGCCGCGCGAGCGCCGTCGATCGCGACGTCGAGCCGCTTGAAGTGATGGGCGCGGTCGAGCGTCGCGACGAACGCGGCGACGACCGCGTCGCGCCGGGATGCCCGAGCCGGTCGCGCAGCTCGTCGATGTCGCCGGGCGAGAACAGCGTCCGCGTCGACGCCGTTCGGCATCTCGATCAGCTTCGCCGGGTCGCGCTCGCCGGTCGCGGCGCAGGTAGGGGACCGAGTCGGCGTGGTCCGCGCGAGAGCACGCAGACCCGGTCGGCGGCGCGGATCAGGGCCGGCGCGACGGAGTGCTCGTAGGCCTCGAACAGCAGCCCCGCGCGCCCCCTCGCCGACGCAGCCGGTTCTTGTAGTGGACGAGCAGCGCCTGCGTCGCGGCGCCGGCGGCGCAGCCGGCCGAGCAGGGTGAGCTCGGAGCCGAAGATGAACGGGTAGTGGAGGTGGACGACGTCGAAGCCCTCGACCCGCGCGAGGCTCGGGATCAGCGGCGCGTTGCCGATCGCGAGCAGCGGGTCGATCCGGTGGACGACGGCCGCGCCCGGGATCCGGCGGCTCGCCCGGGCGCCGGGGCCGTGAAGACCTCGACGTGGTGGCCCGCGCGCGGCCTGCTCGCGCGCGAAGCGGAAGGCGGTGTTGCCGGCGCCGCCCGGGTAGGGCGGGAAGGTCGCGGTCAGGTGGGCGATCCGCAACGGCGCTCCGCGTCCCGGCGCGCTCGGCGGGCGCCTAGTCGCCGGCGCCGACGAGGCGCTCGACGCCGGCCTGCTCGATCGTCATCCGCAGGCCGTCGCGGAGCTCGACCTCGGGCTCCCAGCCGAGCAGGTCCCTGGCGCGGGTGATGTCGGGCTGGCGGACCTGCGGGTCGTCGATCGGCAGCGCCTCGAAGACGATCTCCGAGCGCGACTCGGTGACCTCGATCACGGCCTCGGCCAGCTCGAGCAGGGTGAACTCGTCCGGGTTGCCGATGTTGACCGGCACGTGGACGTCGGACTCGGCCATCGCGACGTAGCCGCGGATCAGGTCGTCGACGTAGCAGAAGCTGCGCGTCTGGCTGCCGTCGCCGAACACGGTCAGCGGCTTGTCCTGCAGCGCCTGGCGCAGGAAGGTCGGGATCGCGCGGCCGTCGTGCGGGCGCATCCGCGAGCCGTAGGTGTTGAAGGTCCGGACGATCCCGGTGTCGACGCCCTGCTGGCGGTGGTAGGCCATCGTCAGCGCCTCGGCGTAGCGCTTCGCCTCGTCGTAGACGCCGCGCGGGCCGATCGGGTTGACGTGGCCCCAGTAGCTCTCCGGCTGCGGGTGGACCTGCGGGTCGCCGTAGACCTCGGAGGTCGAGGCGAGCACGAAGCGGGCGCGCTTGCTACTTCGCCAGGCCGAGCATGTGGTGGGTGCCGTAGGAGCCGACCTTGAGCGTGTGCAGCGGCAGGCGCAGGTAGTCGATCGGGCTGGCCGGCGAGGCGAGGTGGTAGACGAAGTCGATCGGCTCGTCGATGAAGAACGGCTCGGTGAGGTCGTGCTGGACGAACGTCGAACTCGTCGGCGCGGATGTGCTCGACGTTCTGCAGCGAGCCGGTGTCGAGGTTGTCGACGCAGATCACCCGGTGGCCCTCGGCGAGCAGGTGGTCGCACATGTGCGAGCCGAGGAAGCCCGGCTCCTCCGGTGATCAGGCAGGTGGCCATCGCCGCGCGAGGATACCGCCGCGGGGGGCACCGGCGCGTGCGGCCGGGCTTGAAGCTGGCGTGGACCGTGCAGCCGCCAGCCAGCTCGCGAGTGCGGTCGCGCTGCGTCGACGGCGCCACTGGACCCGAGCCGCTGCGCGCGGAGTCGCGCGCGCGCGTCACTCGCTCTGCCGCGACGACGCCGACGACGCCCTCCAGCGCGCGTCGCTGATCCTGCTGACCAAGGCCCCGACCGTCGACCCGGGCCGGCTGATCGCCTGGATGGTCGTGGTCACCAAGCACGAGGCGATGGCCGTCCGCCGGGGTCGCGAGCGCGTGCTCGCCTGCCTGGCGTCCGAGCGACCTCCGCACCGATCCGCTCGACGCTTCGCCGGCGAGCTCCCCGGTCCGGCCGAGCGCGCGGAGCGCGACCGAGAGCGTCGCCGAGGCCCGGGCCGCGCTCGCGGCGCTGAAGGCGAACGAGCGACTCGCGATCGTGCTCCAGGCCGCAGGGCTACTCCTACGCCGAGATCTGCGAGCTCTGCGGCTGGACCTACACGAAGGTCAACCGCTCACTGGCGGAGGGCCGCGCGAGGCTGCGCCAGCTCCGGGCCATGGACTGAGCCCGCTCCCCGTCGAGCGACGCATCGAGCACCTCATGGGTGCTCAACGCGTCATTCGGCAGGTGGTTCAGGCTCGGACACCGCTTTCTCCCCCATCGGCGAGATACTGCGCGGGCGATGTCGCAGGAGAATGTCGAGTTGGTGCGCCAGGCGTACGCCGACCCCGGCGGTCTGACGGCCGGGGCTTCTGGCAGGGTGGCGCCGGACGCCGAGTTTGACTTCAGCGCGGTCTACCCAGACAGGCCGATCGCAAGGGGCACCGACGAACTTCGTCGCTTCCGCGATGACGGGCCTTGGGGCGGTTCCCCGATCCACTTCGAGCCCGAGCGCTTCATCGACGTGGACGAAGAGCGAGTGCTCGTCTTCGTCCGGGTATCGGCCACGGGCCGGGACAGTGGTGTGCCGGTGGCGATTCCGGCGGCGCACGAAATCACAGTCCGCGAGAACCGCGTTGTGCGCTTCAAGGTGTATCTGAACCGGGAGGAAGCCCTCGAAGCCGCCGGGCTTGACGAGTAGGCGATGTCGCAGGAGAACGTGGAGATCGTGCGCCGGGCCTTCGAGGCCTACGTTCGGGGCGATCTTGACGCCGCCTACCCGTACCTCCAGCCAGAGATCGAGTTCCACACCTGCGCGGACTCGCCCCACGCCGGTGTTTATCGCGGCGGACTCCACGCCATGGAGAAGCTGGCATGACGGCCGAGGAATGGGCACTCGCAGCGTCGGTTTTCTTCTCGGGGCTCGCGTCTGGCCTCTTGGGGATGCTGACCACGATCATGCATCCGATGCTCGCGGGAATGGACGGCCGGGACTTTCGGAACTTCATGGAAGCGTTCCTTCGATTCGCGAGGAAGTCCTGGTTCAACTATGCCTGGTCGCTCGGGATGGGCATCGGGCCGATCGTCGCGCTCGTGCTCCTCTGGGACGATCCCGGCTCCACCTCGTTCGTGCTCACCGCGACCGGCCTCGGTGTTGTGGTGGTCGGTGTGTACATAGTCGCGAACGTGTGGAAGGAACCGCACTACGACGTGATGCTGGCCTGGGACCCCGAGGCTATGCCAGCGGACTGGGAGGCGGGACGCAGGCGCTATTTCACGATCAACTGGATCCAGTTCGCGGCGACGTGGGCGGCGTTCGCCCTGTTCTTGGTAGCTCTGGTCTCCCTCTAAGGCGGGCCGCAGGAGTGATGTCACAGGCGAACTCCCGTGGGGAAACAGGGACTTGGGCCAACGATTACCGGTGCCACGGAAAGTTCCGCTGTGCATGGGAAGCGCAACTTCTGCGAGAGCGTGATTAGCTGTCTGCGTAATGCCCAAGCGCCTGCTGATCGCGGCCGGCGAGGCAGTTGATAGGGCCGACGCGCTGCCTTTCGGAGTCCGCGAACTCATAGACGCGGCCGATGAGATTCTGGTGGTGACGCCCGCATTGCCAACTCGGTTCGAGTGGCTGGCGTCGGCAACCGACAAGGCGCGCGAGCAGGCCGACGAGCGCCTTCAGGCGGTCTTGGGCCAGATCGAGGAGCTCGGAACGAAGGCGGGTGGAACGGTCGGAGCCGACGATCCACTGCTTGCGTTCGAGGATGCCCTCGCCGCATTCCACGCGGACCACATTCTGGTCGGGCTGCGCGCTCCCGATCGCACGGACTGGCAGGAACGAGGATTGCTCGACGAGTTGCTTCGCCGGTTTGAAATCCCGGTCACGGTTTTCTCGCTGCGCGAGTAGCGCTTAGGACGAAAAGCGGTAGATGGAGGACCGGTTCTAGATCGGTTCATCGGCATGAGGAACCGCTGGTTGCGAATCGGCATCTGCATGGGAAAGCGCATCTTTCGTCATCGGCTCAGCTCCGCGACTCGTCGAAGCAGAATCGTCGGCGGTTCTTGCTGGCGATTCGGTAGTTACGAGGACCAGGTCTGCGGAGCGCCGCATCAGTGGCTCGATCACGGCGAGGTCAGCCGGCACTTGAGAAAGCTCGCGCTCGTCCTGTATGGATTGCTCGTTCGGATCCGCAGCCGGTCGATTAGCACGGACTTAGGGGCAGTCAGCAACACGCGGCAGTGGAACGGAAGCTCTGCCTGCTCCTCAGAGCAGCGGGCAAAGAACGTCAGCTGATCCTGGGAACGGTCGAGCAACTCGGAGACCTTGTCGAAGCGCCAGCCCCAGCGACCCTCGGCTCGCGGTTCGGCGAATCCGTGGTCCTCGGCGTCGAAAGCCGTGTATCCGCGCTTACACAACTCGCCCACCAACGTGGACTTGCCGACGCCGGACATCCCAGTGACCAAGGCGCGCATGGCGGGAAGACTTCCAGGCCGTCCGGGAAAGTGCCGCTTCGACGAGAAGCGGCAGCTATCCCACCGAGACGATCAGAGGCGGGATCGCGACACCTTGACGAACCGGGACCTTGACCAACGAGAACCCCTGCCCGGGAATGTTCCGCGTTGCATGGGAAGTGCGCCTTTCGCGAGATACTCGTGGGCATGTCGACCGAGAACCACGCGATCGTGCATGACCTCGTCGACGCTTGGAACCGCAGCGACATCGACGGGGTGCTCGCCCTTTTCGACTCGGCGTGCGAGGTCGTCTTCCCGGCTGACGTCCCCGAACCTGGCCCCTTCCACGGTCACGCCGAGTTGAGACGTTGGGCCGAGGCGTTCCTCGCCGCGTGGGAGTTTCACCATGCGGACGTCGTTGAGGTCGTGGACACGGACGATGGCGTATTGGCTGCGCTTCACCTCGTCGGTCGTGGGGCTGGCAGTGGCATCGAGATTGACCAGACGGACGCGCACGTCTTCACGATCCGAGAGGGGAAGATCGCTCGCTGGCACAACTTCAACGAGCGCGCCGAAGCCCTCGAAGCCGCCGCGCTGCAGGAGTAGCGCTTTGGACGAGAAGCGGTAGCTATTCCACCGAGACGATCAGGGCGGAGCTACCACGCGCGGCGAGCAGAGGCGGAGCTAGCGAGGTGCTCACGGGAACGGCCGCGCCTGGGGCTGGGCGGCGGGAACCGGCGGCGGTGCCGGCGGATCGGGGAGCGCCCTGACGCCGGGCGCGAACGGGTCCCAGTGGGGCTCGGCGAGGTGGTTGCGAAGCGCCTGCTGGGCCCCGGGATAGAACTGGACGTTGAAGCTGTTCGCGGGGTCGACGCCGCGGTAGTAGATCATCATCTTGACGCGCTCGTGCGCCTCCGCCCAGCGGAACAGCCCGCCGGTGAAGCTGCCGCCGAAGTCGTTGTCCCAGGGCCCGTACTCGCCGACCACGAAGGGCCACCTGTCGTACTCGGTTGAAGAACTCGACCGCCTCGTCGAAGGCGCCGGCGAACTTCGAGTAGATGTCGAGCCCGACCCAGTCGACGTAGCGCCCGCCGGGCCAGTAGTCGGCGGGCTGGTTGCCGGAGATGTTGGGCGAGCCGAAGCTCTGCGGGACCCACATCATCGCCACCCGAGGGCGCGGCATCCGCTCTGGGATCGGCAGCGGGATCCCGTCGGCGCCGCCCTCGTAGACGGGGTCGTCCTGGGACTTCGCCCGCACGATCCGCGGCAGGCCCATGCCCCGCAGGCGCCGGTTGATCCTGTCGCGGGAGCCGCCGCGCAGGATCAGGGTGAAGCGCCGCCACGCGAGCCGGAACCACCGGGCGGAGTGGCCGTGGCGGCGGGCGCTGCCGTCGGCGTTGTAGGCCGAGTACGCGTTCCAGTGCCCGTTCATCTCCGCCATCAGGCCGGATGTAGACCGTCTGGCCGGTCTCCTCGATCGTCGCCGCGAGCCGGGTCATGTAGCGGTCGTCCTTGCCGTTGCGCGATCTGCCGCGGGGTGATCACCTCCTCGCCGTCGCCGGTCACGGTCGAGAGGCTGAGCACGCCGCGGGTATCGGTCCGCCCCCAGCGATAGAGCGCCCCCGTGGTCAGCGGCACCCGCCAGTGGAAGAAGTCCTGGAGCACCGCCGGGTGGGCGCCCACCTGGTCGCTGAAGGTCTCGAAGTCGGAGATCTCCCCGGTGTCGGAGACGCCGTGGTAGGCGCGACCGTCGCGCGGCGCGAAGGTGCCGGCTTGGGCCGCGGCAGGCGCGACCGCCGCGACCAGGCCGACCAGAGCCCCCACCAGGATCCCTCGCGCTCCCATCACCTGGTCAACAAGCTAGCGACGCCCGCGTTGCGGATCGGGCGGCGCCGTGCATGCCGCCATCGGCGCCCGACGGATCTGCCCCGGGATCGCGCCGCGGCCCCTCCCAGGACCAGCCCGGCGGCTTCGAGGCCGGCCCTTTTCGTGGTCGACCACCTGCCCGGAAACGCCTCCGGCTGCATCCAGCGTCGCAGGCCGTCGACGCCTCGGTGCGGCGCCTGACCTCCTGGCGGGACTGCGACGACGTCGCGAGATCCATCCCGAAGGGCGGCCTCCAGGTCCTCGCTGCTGATGGCGTCGACCCATCGGTGCCCGAGTCTCCATGTTCTCCTGCGACATCGCCTACTCCGAGATCCCGGCGGCGTTGAGGGCCTCGCCCCATTCGGCGAAGTACTCCATTCGCACGATCCTTCCGTCGCGAAAGGTCGCAACCTGGTGGTACAGCTCCTCGTTGATCTCCACCCCGCTTCCCTTGCCGCGCCCGTGGTGGCGAAGCCGGGTCGCCACGCGGTCGCCGGCGTCGATGAACTCCTGCGGCTCGAGCCTCAGCTCCTCCATCGTCTCGTCGATCTCCTCCCAGAAGCGTATGGCCGCGCCCGGGCCCCGGCCGGAGTCCGACCGCTGGCGCGCGGGCATCACCCATTCGATCTCGGGATCGAAGTCCTCGACGGCGGTGTCGAAGTCACGCCGGTTGTAGGCATCGATGAAGTCTCGGACCCTGTCGACGTGCTCCTGCGACATCGCCCGTCCAGTATCCCGCTGACGGGCCTGACATTCGATTCGAGTGGGTTGAGCTCGGCGCGGAAGCGGAGGGGGTGGGATTCGAACCCACGGACCGGGAGAACCCGGTCAACAGCTTTCAAGGCTGCCGCATTCAACCGCTCTGCCACCCCTCCTGGTCGTGCGAGTGTGACGCACACCACCGCCGAACGTCCCGGAGCATCGGTGGGGGAGCACTACTCCGGGACGTTCGGCCCCGGTGGGGCGCTCAGCGGTGACGAATAGCCTTGGCGCGATGACCGAGCGGTGGCGCAACTGGGCCGGCGACCAGCGGTGCTCACCGGCGGCGATCGAGCGTCCCGGCACCCGCGAGGAGCTCGCCGAGCTCGTTCGCGGCGCGGGGGAGCGGGGGCTGCGGGTCCGGGCCTCGGGATCGGGCCACTCGTTCACCGACGTGGCGCTCACCGACGGGGTGATGATCCGCTGCGACCGCCTCGATCGGGTGCTCTCGGTGGACCGCGAGGCGGGCCTGGTCAAGGTCGAGGCGGGGATCGTGCTCGGCCAGCTCAACCGCCGTCTGGACGGCTTCGGGCTCGCGTTCGAGAACCTCGGCGACATCGACCGCCAGACCCTCGCCGGCTCGATCGCAACCGGGACCCACGGCACCGGCCTGCGCTTTCGCAGCGTCTCGGCTCAGGTCGAGGCGGTCGAGATGGTGCTCGCCGACGGCAGCTCCCTGGAGATCTCCGCCGGCTCGGACCCGGCGGGCCTCGCCGCCGCCCGGATCGGCCTCGGCGCGCTCGGGATCGTCTACGCGGTCACGATCCGGGCCGTGCCCGCGTTCACCCTCGACCGCGTCGACAGCCCCCGCCCGCTCGACGAGACGCTCGCCGACCTCGACCGAGCTCAACGCCGACCAGCGACCACTTCGAGTTCTACGTCTTCCCCCATACCGAGACGGCCCTCTGTCGCGAGAGCCGGCGAACCGACGAACCGCCGCGCCCGCGCTCTCGCGCCGCGGTCTACGCGCAGGAGGTGATGCTCGAGAACTGGGTCGGCCAGGCGTTCGCGCTGGTGGGGCGCCATCTGCCCTCGCAGGTCCCGCGCCTCAGCCGGCTCGCCGCCTCGGGGACGGGGCGCTCGACCAAGGTCGACCGCAGCTACAGGGTGTTCGCCTCCGAGCGCCGGATCCGGTTCACCGAGATGGAGTACGGGATCCCGCGCGAGCACGCGGCGGAGGCGGTCCGCCGGGTGCTGCGGGTGGCGTCGCGACCCGAGCATCGGGTCGCGTATCCGATCGAGGTCCGCTTCGCCGCGGCCGACGACGTCATCCTCAGCGCCGCCCACGGCCGCGAGGTCTGCTACATCGCCGTCCACCAGGACCGCAAGCTCGATTGGGAGCCGTACTTTCGCGCGGTCGAGGAGATCATGGACTCCTACGGGGGCCGGCCGCACTGGGGCAAGCGCCACTTCCAGACCGCCGAGACGCTGGCCCCGCGCTATCCCCGCTGGAGCGAGTTTCAGGCCCTGCGAGCCAGGCTGGATCCCGAGCGGCGGTTCGCCAACCCCTACACCGAGCGGGTGCTCGGCTGAACGGCTGGATGCTCGGCAGCCTGGCGGCGCCGCCCGCGCCTAGAGAAACGCCCTGCCCTCGCCGCGGTAGGTCGGCACCTCGTCGACTATCCGCTCGCCCTCGACCAGGTAGAGCGAGTCGAAGCGCTCGCACAGCTCGCCCGCCTTCGCGTGGCGCAGGTAGACGCGGTCGCCGACCCGCAGCTTGTAGGCCGCGGCCCCGCTGACGGGGGTCTGCACCTCGCCGGCGCCCTCGTCGCGGTCGAAGCGAAGCCCCCCGGGCAGGTACGGCTCGGGCAGCCGGTCGCGACCGGCCGCGCCGGAGGCGAGATAGCCGCCGCCGAGCAGCGTGGCGGTGCCACCGACCGGCCGCCGGACGACCGGCAGGCTGAAGAGCGCCGCGGGCTCGAGCGCCAGCGATCGGTAGTTGTCGAACAGGGCGGGCGCGTAGAAGCCCGAGCCGGCGGTCAGCTCGGTGACGATCCCGGCTCCCGCGGTGCGGGCGAGGCTGCCGGTGCCGCCGCCGTTGACGAACTCGAGCTCGCCGGCGGCCTCGCGCACGGCGGCGACGACCCGCGGCAGGCGGCGGCGAATCTCGGCCTCCGACCGGGCCTGCATCCACCGGATCGAGGCGCTGCGCAGCGGCCGGCCCTCGATCCGGTCGCCGACGCCGGCGATCTGGCCCTCGTAGGCCATCAGCCCGGCGAGCTCGGTGCCCGGCCGCTCGCTGATCTCGGCCGCCATCCGCCGGGCGCGGCCAGGGTCGTGGACCGGCGACCGCTTTGGGCCGATGCGGGTCACCCGGCCGCCCAGCGGCCACCAGGAGAGGTCGATGTCGAGGCAGACCCGCACCCGCGCCGGGCCACCGCCGATCGCACCCTCGATCAGGTCGAGATGGGGGCGATCGTCGACCATCAACACCGGGGCGCGCCCAGGGTCCTCGGCCGCGAGCCGGGCGACCTGCGAGATCGCGCCGCGATCGACGGTCGGATAGCCGACGACGACGTCGTCGAACCCCGCGCCCGCCAGGTGCAGGGCCTCCGGGGCGGTGAACGCGAGCACCCCCCGAAAGCCGGGATCGAGCTCGAGGATCCGGCGCAGGACCGCCGTCGACCGCACCGACTTCGAGGCGACCCGGATCGGCAGCCCAGCCGCCTGCGCGAGCATCGCGGCGGCGTTGCGGCGCATCGCGTCGAGGTCGACGAACGCGAACGGCGGCGTGACGCTGGCGAAGATCGCGTCGTAGCGGGCCTTGAGCGCATCTCGGTCCACAGCGCCGGCGAGCGTATCTAGACTGGACCCCGTTCCCCCAGGAGAGGTGGCCGAGTGGCTGAAGGCACTCGCCTGCTAAGCGAGTAGGGGGCGCAAGCTCTCTCGCGGGTTCGAATCCCGCCCTCTCCGCTGGCCGTGGCGGCGCCGTCGCGGTCGAACTAGGATTGCCCGGTGAGCGGGCAGGCGACCAACCCGGCCTCGGACTAGCTTGGACGCGCCTGCCCACGGCCCGCCGTTCGCCGGCTATCAGGCGGAGATCTTCCTGCACGGCATGGGCGGCGCCAAGCCCGAGCACCCGATCGCGATCGGGGAGCTCGAGCGGCTGGTCGAGGAGCGGCTCTCGGACCCGCGGGCGACGGCGTACGTGTTCGGGGGCGCGGGGCGCGAGGAGACGATGCGCTCCAACCTGGAGGCGTTTCGGCGCCGGCGGATCGTGCCGCGGATGCTGCGCGACGTCTCGCGGCGCGACCTCTCGACCACCGTGCTCGGCACCGAGATGCCGGCGCCGGTGCTGCTGGCGCCGATCGGGGTGCAGTCGATCGTCCACCCCGAGGGCGAGCTCGCGGTGGCCCGCGCCGCCGCCGCGGTCGGGCTGACGATGACCCTGAGCACGGTTGCGTCGTTCGCGCTCGAGGAGGTCGCCGAGGCCGGCGGCGGCCCGAAGTGGTTTCAGCTCTATATGCCGCGCAGCCGCGAGCTCGCCTCGAGCCTGGTCGGCCGCGCCGAGCGGGCCGGTTACGAGGCGATCGTGCTCACCGTCGACACCTTCATGCCGGGGTGGAAGCCGCGCGACCTCCAGGGCGCGTGGCAGCCGTTCCTCGAAGGGGTCGGGATCGCCAACTACACCTCGGACCCGGTCTTTCGAGATGCCCTGGCGAAGCCGCCCGAGGACGACCCGCAGGCCGCGGTCGGCGAGTTCCTGGCCCAGTTCTCGTACCCCGAGCTGAGCTGGGACGAGCTCGAGTTCCTGCGCGCGCAGACCGAGCTGCCGATCCTCATCAAGGGCATCCTGCATCCGGACGACGCCCGCGAGGCGCGCGAGCGCGGCATCGACGGGATCGTGGTCTCCAATCACGGCGGGCGCCAGGTCGACGGCGGGATCGCCGCCCTGGACGCGCTCCCGGCCGTCGCCGACGCGGTCGGCGGCGACCTCGCGGTGCTCCTCGACAGCGGCGTCCGCTCGGGCGCCGACGTGGTCAAGGCGCTCGCGCTGGGGGCGGACGCCGTCGGTGTCGGCCGGCCATATCTCTGGGGACTCGCGCTCGACGGCGAGCGCGGCGCTCTCGCGGTGTTGCGTGCGCTGCTGGCGGAGCTCGACCTGACGCTCGGCCTCAGCGGCCACATCGCGCCGGACGAGCTCGGGCCGGAGCTGCTCGTTCGCGAGGGCGAGCGGCCGGAGTGACGAGCCCGCGCGCCGCCCCGGCTACTTTGAGGGGGTGGACCACCGGGGGATGATCAAGCGGGCGTGGGTCGCGCTGGTCGCGCTGGGCGCGGCCGGCGCCGTCGCCGGTTGTGGCTCCGGCGAGCAGGAGCCGAGCACGATCACCGTGGTCACCGGTCCCCTCGCCGCAGGCGGCGGCGCCCGCCGAGCCGGGGCCCGACGAGACAAAGGGGGAGAGCGCGGAGGACGGCGGTGACCTCAAGGCGAGCGAGGTCGAGGCGGCGCGCTCGGCTCGACCTCCGTCGGCGGAGGCCACCCTGGCCCTCGAGACGCCGGCTCGCGGCTACCCGGTGATCTGGGTCCGCGCCGGCCACGAGGTCGAGCTCCGCAGCGAGCCGGGCGGCGAGCTGGTCGAGCGGGTGGGCCGCAAGACCGAGTTCGGCTCGCCGAGCGTCTTCGGCGTGGTCGAGCAGCGCGGCGGCTGGGCCGGCGTTCCGACCCCGCTGCTGCCCAACGGCCGGCTCGGATGGATCAGGCTCGACCCGCAGCGAGTTGAGGGCGGCTGGACCGCGTACTCGATCGTCGTCGACGTCTCCGACCGCAGCGCCGCGCTGCTCGAAGGCGGGCGAGTCCCGCTTCGAGTTCCCGGTCACCGTCGGCGCGCCCGGGTCCGACACGCCGACCGGGCACTTCGCCGTCACCGACACCTTCACCGACCTCGACTCCGCGGCGTACGGCTGCTGTGCTGTGGCGCTGACCGCCAACCAGCCGGACCTGCCCTCCGGGTGGCTCGGCGGCGAGCGGATCGCGATCCACGGCACCAGCGGGCCGCTCGGGGTCGCCGCCTCGCACGGGTGCGTGCGCGCCGCCGACGACGACGTCGCCAAGCTGATCCGCCGCGTGCCGCTCGGCACCCCCGTGTTCGTCCGGGCTTGAGCCGTCAGCCGCCGCCGGCGGCCTGCTCGGCCAGCGCCGCCTCGATGTCCGCGGCGAACCGGTCCAGGTCCGCGAGCAGGTCGCGGTCGCCGGCGAGCCCGAAGAAGACGCTGCCGTCGTAGCTCAGGACCCCGATCGAGAGCGCGTGGTTCTGGGGCGAGAGGGGCACGAACGGGTAGATCGCTTCGAGCTTGCGGCCGAGCAGGTAGAACGGGGCCTGGGGCCCCGGGACGTTGGAAACGACGAGGTTGAACGCCAGCGGCCGCGACATCGCGTCGGCCAGCACCCGGTTGACGGTCGGGGGCGTCCAGCCCGTGGCCTCGATGATCAGCGACGCGGCGGTCGCCTGCTCGGAGGCCTTGACGCGGGTCGTCTCCTGGTTGATCAGCTCGAGTCGCGTCGCCGGCTCGGTCTCGGCGATCGGCAGCCGGACGAGCAGGGTGGCGATCCGGTTGCCGAGCTCGAGGTCCTCGCCGGGGCGCCGGATGCTCATCGGCACCAGGCCGACGAGGTTCTCGGGCGGCCGCTCCCCCCGGCGCTCGAACAACCGGCGCAGCCCGCCCGTGGCGACGGAGAGGATGACGTCGTTGACGGTCGCCCCGCCCGGCCCCGGATCGACTTCAGCAGCGCCAGGTCGGTCTCGACGAAGGCGACCCGGCGGTCGCGGCCGATCTCCTGGTTCAGGAAGGTGCGCTCCGCCGTCGGGCCGCTGGCGGCCAGCTTCGCGAACCCCTCGGCCGTCCTCATCACCCGGCCCGGCGGTCGAGCGCGGCATCGTCAGCGCCCCGAGCGCCGCCTTGCGCGCAGCCCGCAGCGGCGAGCGAATTCGATCCGACGCGTCGCGGACGAAGAGCAGCTCCGGGCTCGGCTCGTCGGGCTCCCAGCGCTCCTCGCTCACCTCGACCTGGGTGCCCTCGGGCGTGGCGTCGAGGATGATCGTGCCGACGTCGACTGCGGCCACCCCGTCGACGAGGGCGTGGTGGGTCTTGTTGATGTAGGCGTGGCGCTTGCGCTCCAGGCCCTCGACCAGGTAGAGCTGCCACAGCGGCCGGGTCAGGTCGAGCGGCTCGGACATCACCCGCCCGACCAGCTCGCGCAGCTCGGCCATCCCGCCGGGAGCGGGGAGCGCGACGCGGCGGACGTGGCGCTCGACGTCGAACCGCGGGTCGTCGGCCCAGACCGGGTTGGAGAGCGCCATCGGCCCCGGTGAGGTGATCCGCTGGCGAAAGCGGGGGATCAGCCCGAGGCGCGAGTCGACGTGCTCGACCAGCTCGCCGAACGCGGGCGGCTTGCCCTGGGCCACGATCGTCGCCCCGACGTGGACGTGAATCGGTCCTCGCTCGGCGAGCAGCGAGGACATGTCGGAGGCCGAGAGGCGCTCGCTCACTCGCTCGTGTGCGCGGCCGCCTCACCGGCCATGAACTCGTCCAGTCCCTCTCTCGCCTGCCCGCGGATCTTGCCCTGCACCGGCGGCGACCAGCCGAGCAGCACGCCGACCGGGCCGAGCGCCTGGCGCGCCCAGGCGTAGAGGTCGAAGCCGTCGCGGTGGTCGGCGATCAGCCCGTTCTCGAACTCGAAGCTCGCCTCGATCACGTTGTGGACGCGGCGCCCGGTGGAGAAGGTGTAGTCGGCCTCCCAGTGGGCCGAGCCCGCGTCGGCGTCGGCGTCGACCTCGGAGTGGACGATCACAGGTCGGTGGCCCGCCCGCAGAGCATCCGCCACATCGCGCCGACCTCGGGGCCGTTGAGGTCCTGGAACACCGGGTCGTGGAAATGCGCGTCGGCGCGCGTAGCAGGCGGCCATCGTCTCGCCGTCCTGGCGCGCGAACGCCTCGTAGAAGCGGTCGATCAGCGCGGCGTTGGCGGCGGGGTCGCCTGACATTCGCGCCGATCGTATCCGGGTCGGCCCGCGCGCGTGCGAGCATGCGCGGCGCGTGGACTCGACAAGGCGCAAGCGCGAGCTCGGCCGCGGCGAGCGCGTGCTGCCCGGCGTCTGGCGGCTTCGCCTGCCGCTGCCCTGGCCGGGGGTCCCGCACGTGAACGCGTTCGCGGTCCGCGCCGGCGACGGGATCGTCCTCTTCGACACCGGGATGGCCGACCGAGGACGGCCAGCGCCAGCTCGAGCTCGCGCTGGCCCAGGCCGGGTTTCGGCTCGAGGACGTGCGCCTGGTCGTCTGCACCCACGCACACACCGACCACTACGGGCTCGCCGCTCCGATCATCGACCGCGCCGGCTGCGAGCTCTGGATGCACCCGGCCTGGGAGCACATCAGGGCGATGATCGACGACCCCGACGCGGCGCTCGACCGGCGGATCGAGGTGGCGCGCCAGAGCGGGGTGCCGCCGAAGGGGCTCGAGCGCTACGAGCAGTCACGCCGCGGAGGCGACCCCGGGATCGTGCGCGCGGTCCCGCCCGACCGCGAGCTGGTGCCCGGGGTGGAGGTGGAGACCGATCTCGGCGCCTGGCAGGTGATCGAGACGCCGGGCCACGCCCCCTCGCACGTCTGCCTCCACCAGCCCGATAGCGGCCTGCTGATCTCCGGCGATCACCTGCTCGGCCGGATCTCGCTCTTCTTCGACTACGGCCACACCCCCGACCCGGTCGCCGAGTTCATCGGCGGCCTGGACGAGGTCGACCGCCTCGAGCACACGAGCCTCTGCCTCGCCGGCCACGGCCGCCCGTTTCGCGACGTGCCGGCCAAGGTGGCCGCCAACCGCGCCGAGGTCGACGGGCAACTGGGCCGCGTCCGCGCGGCGCTCGCCGGCGAGCCGCGGACTGCGTTCGAGATCATCGGCGACGTCGTCGGCCCCGAGAACCTCAACCCGGCGACCGCCGCCTGGGGCCTGCAGCTCGCGCTCGCCTACCTCGACCACCTGGCGCTGGCGGGGGAGGTGGAGGAGGTCGAGGGGTCGGAGCCGCGGCGCTGGAGGTTGCTCAGCGGCGGCGGATGACCTCGAGGGGTAGCCTGTCTCGAGCTCCGAGCCTTCGAGGTGGGTGACGAGCTGACCGATGAGCGCATCTCGCTGAGCATCTAGCGAGGGTCGAGGATCACGATCGGGATCTTTCGGTCCTTCGCAAGCTGCTGGAAGAGGTCATATCCGGGATAGAACGCGAGGAACTTCGGCCACAGTCGATCGCGCTCTTCGTCGGTCGCCACACGGGCGCAGACGTTGCGGGTCGCGGAGCCGATCTGAATCGTGGTGTCGGGGTTGGCTCTCAGATTGTGGAACCACGCCGGATTTGTCGGCTGACCGCCCTTGGATGCCGCCACCGCGACGACCTCACCTTCCTCGTGATACATCACCGGCGAGGTCCGACGGATCCCGGTCTTGGCCCCGATGTGATCGAGGAGGAGGACTCGGGCGGCGGGCAAGCCGGGGAGGTGGCTGCCGAGCCTGCCGCCGGTGCGCCGGTAAAGCGCGACATGCATCCCCGCGGAACGCGGCCCGAGGTAGAGGCCGTGTTTGTTGGCGAACTGGGAGCTCGAGACCGCGATGCGCCCGAGCACAGACGTCTCAGGTCTCGGTGTCAACATACGCGGCGACGGGGGGCGCAGCGCGCGCTTGCCACACGCGCTCGATCTCCCGCATCAGCGGCGGGTACACGATCAGGTGCCGAAACGGCCTGATTGCGGCCATGTAGCCGGTCCCGAGCAGTCCGTTCGGCTTCACCAAGACGGCCATCTCGCCGCGGTAGCCGCCCTTGCGGTCTGGGACCCAGCCGATGTGCATGACTCCGTGAACGGTCCGATTGACGATCTCCGCGGCCCACTCGTCCTCGAGGAGGTACAGCGAGGTAAACGGCGCCACGCCGAAGTCCGGGCCGGATGGCCCCTCGCGCAGATCCACCGGCAACCGCTGCCGGAGCGTCGGCCGCTCCGAGCCCTGGCCACCGCCCGGGCCGTCCCACCCGAACAGCGCACCGAGCTTCCACCGGATCGCCCACAGCGTCCGGGCTACGCGGGAGGAGCTCTCCGACGGGTCACCGTCGGCGATCTGCCGCACCAGCCGCGGGAAGTCGTCGGGGCCGCCGGGCGTCGGCAGCGCCCACACGTCCTCAAGACGGAAGTCGCGTGTGAACGCGTGGATTCGCCACGGCCGCGAGGCGAACGTGGCATTGGGCAGATTCACAAGGGATCCAGATCCATTTCCAGGCGCGTGGGAAGGGTGTTCACGCTACCTGCACGCCCAACTCGCGCTGCAGGGCCGAGACCGCGTCGCCCATCGCCTCGGCGAACGCCTGTGTCGCGGAGAGCGGGCGAACCATCACTGTGGGATCCGCTCGGCGAACAGATCGAAGATGCCAGCAGCCTCCTCCGGTCCCTCCACCTCCAGGACCAGCGCATGGCGGTCGCTGGAGAGATTGAACCTCAGGAACGCGCAGCACTCAGCCTCAAGCCGAATCAGCTCCTCGAGTTCTCGCTCGACCTTCGGGTGGGCGCGATAGACCTGGCGGACACCGCTCGGAGTGCGACTGGCCTCTGTGAGGGCCCTGTCTGCAACGGTCCGCCAGCGCGCTCTCCGTGTTCGCGCGTCGGTTGCACTGAGAGTGCAGGCGATCGGCTGCGGGTCGACTTGCATTCCGGACGTTTGGGGGCATATTAGAGCATCACTTCTATTTAGAAGTGACCTGCTTACGTGTCCGACCAGATCCGATCGAACGCCCCAGCGTCCAGAGGCAGCAGCCGGCACTCGACCAGCGTCCGGTCTCGAAATCGGTAGAGGCCGACCGTCGACCACAAGCGGTCCTCGCCGCCGATTCGGACCAGCCCGTCGGTCAGCGCGGCGATCCAGTCGCCGTCACCCGTAAGCACATCGCGCCGGTGCATCCGAAACGTCCCCTCCGCCAGAGCGCGGCGCCGGGTGAAGTAGCGCATCACCTCACCGATTCCGGAGTAGGTGCCGGCGATCGCGTTGTCGCCCGGCACCCGCCAGACGATCTCCTCGTCCAGCATCGCGCGCAGATCATCCCCACTCCCACCGCAGTGGAAGTCGGTCTGCGCCGCATGGAGCCGGTCGAGGAGCTCGACGGCGAGGTCACGATCCATCGGCGCTCATCGCCCTTTTCGCACGAAACTCGCGATCCTTGCCGCCAGCGCCGAGGGCTGGTCGATCGGGATCAGCGTTCGACTATCGGCGATCTCCACGAAGCGGGCGTTGGGGAACGAGTCCGCCAACCGCCGGCCCGTGGTGATCGGCATCACGCGATCATCGGCCGCCCAGGCAACCAGCACGGGCTTCGAGAAGCTCGCGAGATGCGCGTTCGCCGCCGTGAGCTCGCGCCGTCCGCTCTTCGTGTCGCCGGCGTACTTGCGCAGATCGCGGCGGATCTCGGGTCGGGTGATCGCCGGCTCCAGCCAGCGATCCGAGAGGGCGTCCGGGATCCCTCGTGCCGACATCAGACCGAAGGTCAGCGGCAGGCGGCGGAGCGCCCGGAGTCGCATCGGCTTGAGCGCGGCTGCGAGGCCGCCCGGCACCCGCGCCGCGAGAGCCGCGACGCGGCCAGGAAGACCCGGGGGATAGTTGTCGAAGGTCTCGCAGGAGGCGAAGACGAGGCCACCGACCCGCTCGTCCCAGCCCTCGGCCACCAAGACCTGGGCACCGCACCAGTCGTTGAAGACGAGGGTGACGTCCGCGAGCTCGAGTCGCTCGACGAACTCGACCAGGATCTGCACCTGTCCGCGCAGCGACAAATCGGCGTCAGGAGCCATCGGCGTTCGGTGCGCGCCCATCGGTAGCGTCGGTCGGATGCAGCGGAACCCTGGCGCGAGGTGGTCGACCACCTCGTCCCACAGCGATCCGTCCATGAGCAGGCCGTGCAGGAGAACCAGGGGCGGCCCGTCCCCACCGCTGTCCTCATAGGAAATGCTGCCGGCCGAGAGCTCGAGGTCGTGGCTGCTCATTGGCGAATCGCGACCGTCTTGCGGAGTTCTTGGTAGAGGGTCATCTCGGGTTCGTCTCCTTCGATCGGACCGACATGAGGTGAATGGCGCCGAAGCGTGGGCGGGAGATACATTATAGAATAGTTCCTCTATAATTCTCCGGAATCGAGGGGCTTCACGCCCATCGCCCGACAGATCGGAGTTTCCGACATGCAAACCAACGAAGAGGTCGTGCTCGGCGTCATCCGGGCGGTCGAGGAGCGCGACGTCGAGGCTCTGTTCGAGCTCTATCACGAGGACGTCGCGATCCACGACGCCCCCTCGCTCCCTTACCGCGACAGCGCTCGTGGCAAGGCCGATATGCGCGAGCAGCTCGAGACGGCGCCCGAGGACACCTGGCTGGGGACCTGGGGCCCGCTGCAGCCGACGGAAGCGGAGCGCCGGATGGACCCACGGGTCGTCGCGAGCGCCGGAGACGAGGTGGTGGTCCGGTACACGACACGCGCTCTCGCGCCCAACGGCGAGCGCTTCGAATCCGCCGTCCTGGGTCTCTACGAGGTGCGCGACGGCAAGTTCGCCCGGGCGCAGATGTTCCACTACGACACCGCCGGGCTCTTGGCGTTCCTCGAGCGTGCCGGCCAGGCCGAGCAGGGCGAGACGTCCGCGTAGTGGCGGGGGGCGCTCGGGTGCCAAACTTCCCCGGAAATGGCCGAGCCATCGACCTCCGGCGGCTGCCTCTGTGGCGCCGTGCGCTTCGAGCTCAGCGCTCCCGCCGAAGCCGCGGGATACTGCCACTGCACCCGCTGTCAGAAGCGCACCGGGTCGGCGGCGTCGGCGCAGGCCCGCATCGACGGGCGGACGTTCGAGCTCACCCGCGGCGAGCGGCAGCTGAAGGCCTGGCGCCATCCCGACGGCGGGTTCGAGAAATGCTTCTGCGGCGAGTGCGGCGCCCACCTGTTTAGCCGCAACCCCGACGACCTGACCCAGATGAGCGTGCGGATGTCGGCCTTCGATGGGGATCCGGGCGTGCGCCCGAGCTGGCGTACCTTCGTCGCCGACGCCGCACCCTGGGAGCCGATTCCCGATGACGGGCTCGAGCGGTTCGCGGAGGGCAAGCCACGCTGGTAGGGACCGACGAGAGGTTCGTTCGCCGCCCCCGGCAACATGCGCGACGCGTAGTAGAAACCTGATTCTAAATTACTGGCGGTGTTTCGCGATGCCCAGACCACAGGTACACCTGACCGACACCATGCTCGATGCCGCCCGGGCGCTGCTCCTGGAGGAGGGATCGCGCAGCGCGACCATGGAAGCCATCGCCGAGGCAAGCGGGGCTCCGACTGGATCGATTTACCACCGGTTCGGCTCCAGGGACGAACTGATCGCCCGGCTTTGGATCCGGGCGGTGTACCGATCCCAGGCCTCGTTCGTGGCCGCGATGGAGCGCCGAGACCCGAGTGAGGCAGCGCTCGCGGCGGCATTGTCGATCATCGACTTCTGCGAGGAGCACCCCGGGGATGCTCAGCTGCTCGCTGCGTTCAGGCGCGAGGATCTTCTGAAGGCGGTTCCGGAGGGGGCACTGGCCGAGGAGCTGGCCTCCCTCAACCGACCCGTCGAGCGCGCCGTCGTGCAGCTCGCGCAAAGGCTTTACGGCAAGCGAACCCGCCCGGCCCTCGATCGCACGCTCCTGGCCGTCTTCGACCTTCCGTACGGCGCGGCGCGGCGATACCTGATCACAGGAGCGCCGCTTCCGTCGCGTCTGCGCGATGACCTCAGCCGTGCCGTCGCCGCGGTGGTCGACGCGCCGTTGTAGGACTCGGGGCCGGCGGCAGAGTTTGAGCCGAGCTGCCATGCCGCGACCGTAGACCGTCACCGCCGCAGCTCCGCCACCTTTTCCAGCCGCCCCAGCTTGTGCGGGTTGCGGATCGCGAAGATGCGGGCGATCCGGCCGTCCTCGACCACGAAGGTGACCGCCGTGTTGAACTCGCCGGCCGGGTCGATGCGGACTGCGACCGCGCCGTTGAGCAGCAGCGTGGCCACCTTTGCGTCCGGCGCGACCTGCGAGAAGCGGGACAGGAGCCGCGCCACCGTTTTCGGGCCGGACACCGGGCGCTGGGCCGCGGGGACGACGCCACCGCCGTCGGCCACGAGCACGACGTCGGGTGCGAGCACGTCCATGAGGCCCTGGACGTCACCCGTGGTCAGCGCGGCGAGGAACCGCTCCACGACCTGCTGCTGTTCGCTGGGGCTGACCTCCATCCGCGGGCGCCGCGCGGCCACGTGTCGGCGCGCGCGGTGCGCGATCTGCCTGACCGTTGCGGAGGACTTGCCCACGGCCTCGGCGATCTCGTCGTACGGCACGTCGAACGCCTCGCGGAGCACGAACACCGCGCGCTCGGCCGGCCCGAGCGTCTCGAGCACAGTGAGCATCGCGATCGAGACGCTCTCGGCGAGTTCGACGTCCTCGGCGACGTCGGGGCTCGTCAGCACCGGCTCGGGCAGCCACTCCCCGACGTAGTCCTCGCGCTGCCGAGCCAGCGTGCGCAGCCGGTTGAGCGCCTGCCGGGTGACCACCCGGACCAGGTAGGCGCGCGGGTCGCGCACCTCTTCGCGGGCGGCGTCGCCGAGGTCGGCCCACCGCAGCCAGGTCTCCTGCACGACGTCCTCGGCGTCGGCCGCGGAGCCGAGCATCTCGTAGGCGACGGTGAAGCGCAGGCTGCGGTGAGTGACGAACGGTTCGTCGCTCATGCCGGCGCGCGTACGTTGCCGCTCGGCTCGGCGAGCGGCGCAAGCTCGCAGGCCGCGGACAGGCCCTGCGACTCGACGCCGGCCGCGACGTTCATGCGGGTGAAGAGGTTCGTCAGCGCGATGAAGGCGGTGAGCTCCACCAGCGCCGGAGCGCCGAGAGCGTCGAGCAACCGCGCCGACATCTCGTCGGTGACTGTGGGCGGGGTCTGGCTCATCGCCTCGGCGTACTCCATGCCGTCGCGCTCCAACGGCGTGAACGCGTCCGACTCCCGCCACCGCGGCACCTCGCGCGCCTTGGCCTCGTCGAGACCTTCGTTGTGCGCCATGAAATAGCCGAGATCCAGACAGAAGCTGCACCCAATGAGCGAGGACACCGGCATGTGGGCGTAGGACTTCAGGTTCTCGTCACACTGATCCCACTTCTCTGCCTTGCGGCCAAGCATGAAGGTGAAGTTGAGCACCTTCAGGTTGTGCCACCCCACTTGGACCGGCTCGGCTACGGCGCCCAGCCTCTTGCGCGACATCCACTTGACCAACGCGCCGTAGGGGCCGGTCAGCTCTGCCTTCGGGATCCGGGTGGTGCTGGCCATGATGCCTCCTCTGGTTGCTTGCTCTGGGCATGGAGACACCGGCCACGAATCGGATGTGACACCCGAGACGGAACTTCTCGCCAGCCGTGGCCGAAGCAGATCCTTTACATGCATCGTGTCCGAGCGATGCCGCCACGGACCAGCTCCTACAATCGACCGTCCGCCGGGTCGCACCCGAGCGCCCGGGCCCGTAGCTCAGCCGGATAGAGCGTCGGTCTACGAAACCGAAGGTCACAGGTTCGAATCCTGTCGGGCCCGTCAGGAAACCCCCGCATCTGCGGGGTTTTCGCGTTCTCAGGATCGTCGGGCGAGCACCGCCAGCAGTTATTCAGCAGTTATTGCGACGCGCTCACGGTGGTAGTGTCGCCCGCGTTCACCGGCCGAGGGCAGCGAAGGCCTGGTCCCGAGTGAGGTCGATGAGCGGATAGGACGGCAGGCACTCCTCGTCTCAACTAACTCCGGCGCAGTTCGCCGGGGGGAGGACAGACGATGGGAGTCGGTACCACCAAGCAGCAGATCACACAGGGCACGCGAAGGAAGTCGTCCTGTACCTGCCAACCGCGCGCTTGCTCGTGAAGCAGCGACTCGATGCGGTCGTGGACCTAGTCCTTGGCTTTCAAGAGGAGCGCGAAGACCGGGAAATGCGCGCCCGGTTCTAGATCGGCACACAGGGGTGAACTGAGTTGCGGATGGTGAACTGAAGCGAAGCGGGGCGGGCCGAGGCCCACCCCGCTCCGGTCCATGGGGGGTCAGGACGGGTTACGTCTTGATCTTCACCGTCGCGTCGCCGAGGTCCGCGCCCGTGAGGTCGGGCAGGCCGAAAACCGCGGACAGGGCGCCGGCCGCTCGCTTCGCGAGCAGGACGTCGACGTTCGAGACGACGACCTTGCCGCCGCGCTGCTTGATCTTGGCCTTGGACAGGTCGAGGTCGGCGAGCCGCACCTTGCCGCCGCCGGCGACCTCGGCGCGAATCACGTTCTTCGGCCCGATCTTGACGGTGAAGTTCTCAACCGTCAGCGACTCGTGGCCGTTGGCGAGCGTGAGGCCGCCCTTGTGCTGGATTTTGCCCTCGAGGGTCTCGGCGTTGACCTTGCCGCCGGTGATCGGGAAGCCGATCCCCTTGCCGTTGACGCTCGCCGCGCCGGCGGGCGCGACCGCGACGCCGGCGGCGCTCAGCGCGTCGATCGTCTCGGTCTCGGGCGCGAGGATCGTCTTGCCGCCGAGTCCGGCGGCAGGAGCGGCCGGGGCCACCGTGAGCGCCGCAAGCAACACGCCGGTCGCGGCCAGTCCGGCGCCTTTCAATCTGGTCTTCGTCATCCGAATCTTCTCCTTGGTCGGGGATTGGGGGTTCGGAGGCCTTTACGCAGGCGCCCCGCGTGGCGGTTGGTTTTCTGTCCGGCTGCCTAGAAGGGGGCCGTGGGGCCGCGCAGGAGGGAGTCGCCCGAGTGGCTCGGGTCGCCGTCTTCGCTCTCGAGCGAAACGTCGAACGCCTCGTAGCCGCCCGGATCCACCGGGATCGAGATCGCCGTGTCCGCGTGTCCGTCGGGGCCGACCGTGAACGATCCGAGCGACACGGTCTCGTCCCCTCGCAACAGCCAGAGCTCGTAGTAGGTCTCGGGCTCGTTCGGCGGCAGGCCGTCGACCACGACCTCGGCGGTCCGCCCGTCAGCGCCGGTGAGCTCCACCGAGCCCGTCGCCTGGCCCTGCTGCCCGGTCAGCGGGCGCAGTGACAGCGTGACGATTGCCGGCTCCGGCTCGGGGTCGTCGCCGAGCTGCGCCCCGACGACGATCCCGCCGGCGAACACCGCGAATGAAACCGCGCCGGCGATGGCGATGCGCCCAGGGGTAAGCCACCGCCGCCATCGGGCCGCAGCGGTGCGAGCCGGCGGGCCGGACAGCTCGGCGACGGGCAGCTCGAGCGGGGGCAGCTCCTCGGCCTCCCAGCTCTCCCGCGGCAGCTCGCGCAGCTCTTGGACCACCCGCCCCATGCGATCGACCTCGTCGCGAAGCCCCGGGTCGTCCGCGAGCCGGCGCTCGAACTCGGCGAGCTCGGCGCTCTCGAGCTCGCCGAGCAGATAGGCGGCGACCTGTTCGCGCAGCTTTCCGCTCACCGCTCCTCCTCCAGGCGCTCGCGCAGGCGGCCCAGGGCGCGCGTCATCCGCATCTTCACCGTGCCCAGGGGGATGCCGGTGCGCTCGGCGATCTGCGTCTGGCTGAGGTCGTCGTAGAAGCGCATCCGCAGCAGCGCCCGCTCCTCGTGTGGGAGCCCGGCCAGTAGGCCCGCCACGCGATAGCGCTCGATCAGCCGGTCGACCTCGTCGACCGCCGCGTCGGGATCGCGCTCGAAAGCGGGCTCGCCGGAGCCTCCCACCGGTTCGGGGATCCGCCGGCGCAGCTGATCGATCGCCCGGCTGCGCGCGATCGTCATCACCCAGTTCAAGAACCTGCTGCGGGCGGGGTCGTAGGTGGGGGCACGCTGCCAGACCTCGAGGTAGACCTGCTGGTGGACGTCCTCGGCGGTCGCCCGGTCGCCGAGCGTCTTCAGCAGGAAGCCGAAGGTGACGCGGCCGAAGCGCTCGTAGACGTCAGCGAGCGCGTCGGGCTCGCGATCCGCGAGGCGGGCGGCGAGCTTCGCCTCGGCCGTGTCAGCGGGGCGAGAATCGCGCATGGGTTCCGTCATCGCGCGGCGAATGATCGCGGACGGCGCGAAGGAGGGTTCGGCGACTGCAGGCGAGGAGGCCATCCCTCCACGTATACGGTGGCGAGTGCGCTTCGGTTGCGACCTCCGGTTGGAGCTTTCGCTTTTCGAGCGGAAACGGCCCTGCGGATACCGCTGACGGACTCGGCAACGAAGATCGCCGATCGGTCTCACCTGCGCCGGGGGCGGCGGCGATCACAGGTCGTGGACAGGCCGAGCGGGACGGAGTGTTTGATCGCGCGTTCCAGCGACTTTTGAATCCAGAGATCGAGGAAGACCTCGCCACCGTTGGCCTCGTGGACGCTCCGCGAAGGCTGAAGACGAATGGCTTCAACAGGGCTCTGCGCCGCCTGTCCACGAGAATGGGCGCATGGACATGGCCCCAAGTCAGGTCGGTTCTCCGCTGGGCGAATGTGATCCTCGGGAGCCTCGCCAGGTCGATGACGGGCATCGATCCCATCAAGGAGCTCAAAGAATCTCTGGAGGCATCGGCCCAAGACGCCTATGAGTGACTTCCCGCCGGTCGGCCAGCACTAAGCTCGGCCGCTACGGCATGGAGGAGCTCGTCAACAAGAAGTTGATCCGCGTCGTGAAGTAGCTATATTCGCCGCCGCCGGGCCGGGGAGACGCCGGGCGTAACGAGAGAGGATTCGATGTTCCCCACGTTGATGGGCTATTTGGACCCGGGCACCGGGAGCGTCATCCTGCAGGCGATTCTCGGCGGAGTCGCCGCCTTGGCGGTGACCGCGAAGCTGTGGTGGGGGCGCGTCACCTCGATCTTCCGCCGCGGCTCGCGAAGCGACGCGCAGGCCGAGCCCGAGCGATCGGGGCCGGGGAGCGCGCAGGGCTAGGGAAAGCGCCTCGGGCCGCAGCCGGCTCGGCGCACCGCGTGTCCGACCCGACGAGCACAGACGCAAGCTGGATCGGCGGCTCGTTTCGCGACTACGACAGTCGCGTGTTCGCCGCCGGCGACGAGATCCTTCGCAGCCTGAGCCCCGACGCGCTCGCCGAGTACGAGGCGCTCGCGGCCACCCGCTTCTTCGCCGAAGCGCAGGAGGCGGGCACCGTCGTCAGGACCGAGCTGGTCAGCGACCTCGTCCCGCCGCCGGAGTGCCGGCCGTCGGCCGGTTTCGCCGCCGTCCTTCGTCACGAGCGGGTCCCGTTTCTGTCGTGGCCGTTCGAGTGGCCGTTCTCGATGCTCCGCGACGCCGCGCTGCTGACCCTCGAGCTGATGGCGGGCGCGCTCGAAGAAGGGCTGATCCTCAAGGACGCCACGCCCTACAACGTCCAGTGGCGCGGCGCCGCCCCGGTGTTCATCGACATCGGCTCGTTCGAGCGCTTGCCCGAGGGCGAGCCGTGGTTCGGCTACCGCCAGTTCTGCATGCAGTTCCTCTATCCGCTGATGCTCCAGAGCTATCGCGGGGTCCCCTACCGGCCCTTGCTGCGAGGCGAGCTCGACGGGATCAGCCCGGAGCAGATGCGCAACCTGATCTCGCTGCGCGACCGTTTTCGCCGGGGGGTGCTCACCAACGTCGTCCTGCACGCCCGACTCGAGCGTCGCCACTCGCAGCGCAGCGCGACGACCGCCCGCGCGGAGCTCAAGCGCGCGGGCTTCAAACCCGAGCTGATCAAGGCCAACGTCGACCGCCTGGCGCGGCTCGTGCGCAGGCTCGACTGGAAGCCGGGGGAATCGGAGTGGTCGGAGTACCGCGAGATCTCGACCTACGATGAGGCCGAGCTGCGCGCCAAGGAGCGCTTCGTCGAGTCGGCGGTCGGCGACGCAGCGCCGCGGCTCGTCTGGGACCTCGGCTGCAACGACGGGCGCTTCAGCCGCATGGCCGCCGGCGCCGGCGCGTACGTGGTCGCCATCGACGCCGACGAGGTGGCCGTTGACCGCCTCTACCGCGAGCTCCGAGGCGAGGCTGCCAAGCGCATCCTGCCGCTCGCGCAGGACCTCGTCGACTCCTCCCCAAACATGGGCTGGCGTGGGACCGAGCGCGAGCGCCTCGAGCAGCGCGGGCGCCCGGACCTCGTACTTGCCCTCGCGCTCGTCCACCACCTCGCGATCGGCGCCAACGTCCCGCTCGCCGCGAT
This sequence comes from uncultured Solirubrobacterales bacterium, assembly GCA_963758665.1. Taxonomy (GTDB): domain Bacteria; phylum Actinomycetota; class Thermoleophilia; order Solirubrobacterales; family 70-9; genus WHSW01. The sequence goes on from CAVWWH010000004.1 coordinate 635,031, forward strand.
CGTCGATTGGCTCGCCGACCTCGGCGCGGCAGTCGTGATCGAGTTTCCGACCCGCGAGGACCCGATGGTCGCCCGCCTGCTCGCCCGCAAGCGCGAGCACGCCCACCCCGACTACGGGCTCGAGAGCTTCGAGGGCCTGCTCCAGCGCCGCTTCGCCGTGGCCCGGCGCGAGCGTCTCGGCAGCCGGGTGCTGTTCGAGGCCCGCCCCCTGTGAACGCCACCTGGTGGCGCCCGGTGCTGACCGTGGCGCTGTTCTCGGCGCTCCCGTTCGCGGTCTTTCTCAACTCGAATCGCGCCAACCTCGACCCGGAGGCCGCCCTCGGCCTCTACGCGCTCTTCTTGCTGGTCCCCGGGATCGCGGCGGTGCTGGTCGCCGACCGCCGCGGCGGACCGGCTGCCCGTGAGCGCGCCGCGGTGATCTTCGCCGCGCTCTCGTTCGTCCTCTTTCAGTTCCAGATCGCGCGCTCGTTGGCGGAGGTCGTGGGCCTCGAATCCGACGCGGTCGCGGGCCTGATCTGGCTGGCGCTGTTCGCCGCGGCGCTCGTGCTCGCGATCCGGATCTCCCGGCATCCCCTGAGTTGGAACTACGCCGCTGTAGCCGGGGCCCTGCTGTTGGCGCTGCCGGTGGTTCAGTACGCGACCTTCAGGGCGACGACGCCGGCTGCCGATCTCAGCGCCGCCGCCCCGCGGGTCGGCGACCTGCCCCCGCCCGAGCGTCCCCCCGACGTCTACTTCTTTCTCCTCGACGGCTACGGGCGCGCGGACCAGCTCGAGCGCACGATCGGCTTCGACAACCGCGCCTTTCTCGACGCCCTGACCCGGCGCGGCTTCCGGGTTCACGATGAGGCGACGGCCGCCTACCCGGTGACCTTCCTGTCGCTCGCCTCGACCCTGTCGATGGGCTATCCGGCCGAGCCCGGGGAGCTCGACGACCACACCCCTTTCTTCGATGCCATCGGCGGCCAGAACGAGGTCGTCGAAGCCTTCAGCCGCCTCGGCTACGAGTTCGCCTTCGCCAGCGACTACTCGTCCTTCGAGTGCGGCGACCGGGTCGACATCTGCATCCAGCCCGAGGGCGGCCGAGCTCGAGGGTGTCGGCGGCGAGCGGGACGTCGCGATCCTCGGGGCGACTCCGCTGATCACGCTGCTGCCGGCGCTCGGCGTTCGCCTCAGCCCGATTCGCGGCTACCTCTCGCCCGAGGACGTGGTGCGCGAGGTCGCGCGCGAGCGCTCGGCTCAGCCGCTGTTATCCCTTGCGCACCTGCTGACCCCACACCCGCCGTACCGCTATCTGGAGGGCTGCGCCCTGCGCGAGGACCTGACGGACCCCGAGATCGACTACTGGGGCGAGGCGTCAGGTGAGGGTGGCGAGCAGTACGGCCAAGCGGTCAAGTGCCTCAACCGCAGCCTCCTGCGCACGATCGACCGGATCGAGGCGCGCGACCCGAACGCGATCATCGTGATCCAGGGCGACCACGGCCCGAAGTTCGGGATCGAGTTTCACCGCCCGCTCAGCGACTGGTCGCAGGAGCAGCTCGACGCCCGCTTCGCGATCCTCAACGCTCAGCGGATGCCGGCCGCCTGCGCCGCGCGCGGCGAGCGCGCGGAACTCGCCGTCAACACCTTCCGGCTCGTCCTCGGCTGCATCGTCGGCAGGCGCCTGCCGCTGCTGTCGGGTCGCGAGCTGATGATCGACCTCGAGGCCGGCGAGGTCGAGGAGATCGAGGTGAGGACCGGGCACAGGAGAACCGCGAACGGCTGAGCCCGCCGGCACGCGACGCTTTCACGGGATGACGACGAGGGCTGGTTCTCGACCCAGCCTGAGAGTTCAGACCGCCGACGACTCGGGCACCGGCTGTAATTGCAGCCGAGGGGTCCAGCGACCGGCCGCGGCCTCACCTGCCGGGAGACCGGTTGATCGTCTGCTCTGAACAAGACCGAACGACTTGGGCGGCTTCTGCTTCGCGCGACATGCGGGAGCGCGCTCCAGGTGCTCGTCCTTGGCGGGAGTTCAGATAAGCGGGAGCGGATTGGCTAATCCGTCTCGATACCTCTGCGCTCCCGAAAGCCACGATAGGTGGAGCCGATTGCCAGGATTTGCACGCCGCGGAAGATCGGCGTAGCCTGGGGGTAGACCGACCGCTCCGCGGTGGCGTGTGACAGCGAGTCCGTCCGAGTAGCCGGCCTGCACTTCAATGCGGAACGGACCACGTCCATCCGGGCGCGGGAGGGCCGCGCAGGAGGTACACATCTATGTCGGACCTCACTCGGCCGACCGGCGGGGGCGGCTCCAGCGTTGCTGGTCCATCACCTACCCCGGGCGTCGCTACAGGCGCACCGGTCGACGCAAACCACGGGGCGACCCACCGCCTGCGCGTTGGCCCCTCTCGCAGCATGAGGGTGATCGCCGGCGAGGTCGAGGCGCTGCTCGACGGCGTGGAGGAGAGCTCGCGCCACAGCGCTGCCTTCCTGGCAAGCGAGCTGATCGCCCAGGTCGTCGGTCGGGCGCCGGACTTTGACGGCGAGCCCGTCGCACTCACCGTTCAGCGGCGCGAGGATGCCGTTCGCCTGGCGGCGACGGGACCGGTCAGACCATCAGCTCAGCCCACCAGCGGTCACGACGCGATCCCGACCGACCCGCTTGCTGATTGGGGGCGCTTCTTCATCGACAGGCTGGCCGACCGCTGGGGCGTCGAAGACGGCGCACGGCCGAGTATCTGGGCCGAGATCGAGGCACCGGCCTAGGCACTGCACACGAGCCCGATAGACCCGATCTCGCCGAACCGGCAGGTCAATGGCACCATAAAGACGGGCGGCGCCTCGATGGTGTTGAACTTCAACACCACGTCGAGCACCACCTTCCCGGCGATCAGGATGCTCTCCAAGGTTGGTGCCGGCGCGCAGTCGGGGTCGAGTCCGGCGCGTCACGCGAAGACGCTCGCGACACGCTGTTCGGCGAGGGCGGCGGCGACGTGATCAGCGCGGGCGCGGGGAACGACTTCGCCACGGGCCAGATGGACAGGGACCATGTCGACGGCGATGCGGGCGACGACGCCCTCTTCGGCGGTCCGGCCGACGACGTCGTCCGGGGCGGCGAAGGCGGCGACGACCTCATCGGCAACTTCGGCAGCGACGTGCTGCTCGGCGGAGAGGGCGACGACCGGTTGCTGGGCGACAACCCGCCTCCTCCGATCCCGCTTCCGAACCCCCCGCCCCCGGAGCCCTCGCACGACGTGTGCAACGGCCAACAGGGCACTGACTTCGCTGTCGTGGGGACGTGCGAGCAGGAGAACCAGATCGAGCTGATCGGACCCCTTCCCGAAGCGTGACGCCGCGGCCGGCGAGGCTGCTGGCGATCGATTAGATCGGGTGATCGAGGCAACTGGACGCGGTCGCTCACCGATTCACCGATCCGGGTCTGCAATCGGCGCGCTCAGCCGGTCACCGCAACAGTCTGGTCGCCGGGCCGCTGCCGTTTCGCCTGTTAGCGCCTACCGGTGCTTCCGCGGAACCGTTAGTCAGCCCACCAGTCGCGCTGTCCCTCAACGTCTTCACGCGGAGCCTCGCCGAGATTGGGAGCGCCAATGACGATGATCTCGAGGCCCTCGGGCCCGGCCTCGTAGCCTCGCCACGTACCGGGCGGGATGCGCACCGCGTCCCATTCCTTGAGCTCGACGATCTCGTCGTCGAGCTTCATCCGCCCGCTCCCGCGCAGGACCACGTACACCTCCTCCTGCGTCTTGTGCGTGTGGCCGTACGGAAAGCGATAGCCGGGCGGGACGCGCTGGTAGCCCAGGCCGGATTGCTCGAGCTCGAGCGCCTCGGTCGCCAGGCGGAACTCCAGGTCCGGCGCGCCGTCGAACCTGGACCCGAGGTCCTCCAGGTCCTCCTTGAAGTTCCTGAGCGTGAACGGCACGGTCGCAATCCTACGGTGCCCTGGCTGGGGTCGCCGATCTGATGCGTCAAGCGCCGCGGCGCCAGGTTCCTTCCCGGCGGCGCGCCGGGGTCACGCCCCGCCGCAACTCATAGACGGTGAAGCCATCCTCGCCTTTGACGACCAGGTCGGGGCGGTGAAGGCGCGGGCGGCCGTCGATGGCAATCGCCGAGCTCCGCGCTTGCGATCCGCTCGGCCGCAGGGGCGGGATGACTCGGACTGCGGTATCAGTCCGACTCATCGCGGGCGCGCCCGTAGCGCTCGTAGATCACGCGCGAGCCGAAAGTCCTGGTCTCGATCAGGTCGAGCGGGACGTCTTGGGTGACCGGCGGCAGGAACGGCGTGCCACCGCCGACGACGACCGGATGGCGGAACATGCGCAGCTCGTCGACGAGGCCGAGCTCGATCGCCGCCGCGGCTAGGCCGGCGCCGCCAATCGAGACATCCTTGTCGGTCGCGTCGAGCGCCGCAGCGGCCTCCTCGGCCACCGACGCCTCGGCGAGCCGGGCGTTGCCCTGGACGCTGTCGAGCGTACGACTGAAGACGACCTTCGGGATTGCGCACCAGACGTCGGCGAACGCGGCCCTGAGCTCGTTGTCGCGCAGCGACGGATCCGTCTCCCACACCAGCATCGTCTCGTAGAGCCTGCGGCCGAGCAGATAGCCGCCGAGCTCGCTTACCAACGCGGTGTGGAAGCGGAACAACTCGTCGCTCGGGGCTCCCCACTCGAACGCGCCCTCGCGGTCGTTGATGAAGCCATCCACCGAGACGCTCATCGAGTAGATCAGCATGACTTCATCTCTGCCATCAGTGACCGATCGCGAGACGAGAACTCATCGTCGCGGGCGGTCTCAGCGATCGTACGGCCATTGCCGGCGCCGCACCGAGCTCCCGGAAGCGGAACCCTGAACGGGACACGCGTCCCGCTGAGTAGGGACGTCGCTGCGGAGCGGCGCCTGCGTGTGGCGTAAGGGTGGTTCGCTGATGTGTGCCGGTCAAGGCACGTCAAACGAACCATCCGGGCTCTCGCTTCGGCACAGGGAGCAGCGTCCGAGCCGCCCTTCTAAGGCTCCCGGTCTTCATGGGCCGGCGCCACCGCCGTACGCCGCGCTCCGCCGCTGCTCGAGGGAGTTGTCCGTCCGCCGCGGACGGCAACCGGAAACAGAGCCCCCGCCCCTTCCCACTCCCAATTTATAGCGCTCCGGAGGCCCTCATGAAGCCCCGGGTCGCGCCGCATAATCGCCGGCCGAAGCGCCAAACCAACGGGATCGGAGGAGCGAAAATGCGTGTGATGACCGAGCATGCGGTGGTGATCGCCGGAGGTGGTCCGACGGGGCTGATGTTGGGGGGCGAGTTGGCGCTGGCGGGTGTCGACGTTGCGATTGTCGAGCGGCGCGCCAGCCAGGACCTCGCCGGCTCGCGCGCAGGTGGTCTGCAGTCACGCACCATCGAAATCCTCGATCAGCGCGGAATCGCCGATCGGTTCCTCTCGCAGGGACAGGTGGCCCAGGTCGCGCAGTTCTCCGGGACCCCCTTGGACATCAGCGACTTTCCGACCCGGCATCCCTACGGACTCGGGCTCTGGCAGAACCACATCGAGCGCATCCTGGCCGGCTGGGTCGGCGAGCTGGCGGTGACTATCTACCGCGGACGTGAGGTGACGGGCTTCGCGCAGGGCGACGCCGGGGTCGCCGTCGAGCTGTCCGACGGCGAGTCGCTGCGGGCGCAGTACCTCGTCGGCTGCGACGGTGGACGCAGCTTGATCCGCAAGGCAGCCGGCATCGAGTTCCCCGGCTGGGATCCGACGACCAGCGCCGTGATCGCCGAGGCCGAGATGGCCGAGGAGCCGGAACTCGGCATCCGCCACGACGCCCGCGGCACCCATGGCCTCGGTCGCGTGGAGTACGAGATCCGCGACGGCGAGGTGGTGTTCAAGGACCAGGGCCCGGTGCGGATCATGGTGACCGAAGAGCGCCCCGGAGACACGAGCGAGCCCACCCTGCGCGATCTCAGCGAAGCGCTCGTCGCCGTGTACGGGACCGATTACGGGGTCCACAGCCCCACCTTCGTCTCGAGGTTCACCGATATGACCCGCCAGGCCGCGGCCTACCGCGAGGGCCGGGTCCTGCTGGCCGGCGACGCCGCGCACGTGCATGCCCCCGACGGTGGACAGGGACTAAACACCGGCGTGCAGGATGCGGTGAATCTGGGCTGGAAGCTGGCCCAGGTGGTCAACCGGACATCCCCGGAAAGCCTCCTGGACACCTACCACGCCGAGCGCCACCCGGTCGGCGCCCGCGTGCTGCGCAACACCATGGCGCTGGTCGCGCTTCGCCGCCAAGACGAACGCACGAATGCCTTGCGCGACACGATTGCCGAGCTGGTCGGCATGGACGAGCCACGCAGACGACTCGCGGCGGAGATGTCCGGTCTGGGCATTCACTACGACCTCGGCGAGGGACACCCGCTGCTCGGACGCCGGATGCCCGACCTCGACCTGGTCACCGCCGCCGGCCCGCTGCGGGTCTTCACCCTGCTGAACGACGCCCGGCCGGTGCTCCTCAACCTCTGTGAGCCCGGCGGCTTCGACATCGCTCGATGGGCAGATCGCGTGCAGTTGATCGACGCCGAATACGACGGCCCGTGGGAGCTTCCGGCACTCGGGGCGGTCTCTGCTCCCACGGCCGTGTTGATTCGGCCCGACGGATATGTGGCCTGGGTGGGAGACGGCACGGACCTGGGGCTTCCCGAAGCGCTAACTACCTGGTTCGGACCCTAACGCGCAAGTCAGAAGACAAGCGACTCACGCCGGATGCTGCTCGGGCTCGAGGCCCTCGGCTGTAGAGCCCGCCGCTCGTTGCCGGCCAGTCGACCGCGACGGCCTCGTCCTCGCCCACGGCCGTCCCTCGCGGGCGCCCGCGATCGACGCTCTAGAGCCATTTTCGGGCGATGACCATACGTGCTTCCGTCTGGATCTCGGACGTGTGGGCACGTAGCGGGCACGATCCGGAGGGCGCCGCGACCCACTGGGTGTCCACCTGGCGGGCCGCGTCCCGCATTCCCGGCGACGCCAGAACCTACCCTGCTCATCAGCGGAGCATGCCCGCGACGGTAGCCTCGGCCGGGTGTTCGACCACGTCGGCATCGCCGTCTCGGACCTCGCGGCCTCCGAGCGCTTCTACCGCACCGTCCTGAGCGTCCTGGGCGTTGAGCCCAGCCATGCGGACGCCGAGCTGGTCGAGTGGGACGACTGGGACATCGGGCCGACGGACCGCGAGCACCCGGTCACCCGCGGGCTCCACGTCGGCTTCCGCGCCCGCGACCGCGCGCAGGTCGACGCGTTCTGGCAGGCGGGCGTCGACGCGGGGTACCGCGACGACGGCGCGCCGGGGCCGCGCACGCAGTACGGCCCGACGTACTACGGCGGGTTCCTGCTCGACCCCGACGGCAACAGCGTCGAGGCGGTCCACGGCGACCGCGAGGACGCCATGCCCGATGGCCGCGTCGACCACCTGTGGATCCGCGTCCGCGACCCGCAGGCCTCCCGGCGCTTCTACACGACGATCGCCCCGCACGCCGGGCTCCGCCTGGCGCACGACGAGCCCGGCCGCGTGCAGCTCTCCGGCCCGGACTACAGCTTCTCGCTCGTCCGGGACGAGCGGCCGCTCACAGAGCACGTTCACCTCGCGTTCCCCGCGCGCGAGGACGCCGCGGTGCGCGGGTTCCACGCCGCCGCGCTCGCGGCGGGCTACGAGGACCACGGCGCGCCGGGCGAGCGCGCGGTCTACCACCCGGGCTACTACGGAGCGTTCGTGCTCGACCCGGACGGGCACAACGTCGAGGTCGTCAATCACAACCGGGGCTGAGCCGTGGCCGAGGAGTCGCCCCCCACATCTCGGCCGAGGGCCTCGCGGCGCTCGATCGAGCTCAATCCCGGCCGCGAGCGATCACCGTGAGTAGTCGGCCTCCGGGATCGCGGGATCCACGTGCTCGTCTCGGTGCTTGAGGATGCGACGATGGCTCTGCTGGCCCTGGTCGACGAGACGACCGAGGACCTGATCGACCTGCTTGCCGACATGCGGATCGCCGGCCTCGGCGTGTCGCGATGGGAGCTCACGAGCGCGCCGCGCCGGATCGAACTTGCGGCCGAGTTGCAAGCGCGGCCGGATCCGCTTCGGCGCGGCTAGGCGCTGACCGCCTGGTTCGGAGCGCCGACTGCGGCGTAGCTCACTCTGTGAGGGGAAGCGGACCGCTCGCTCCCATCGAGCGGTCACGTGACCGCGATAGGCGCGGTTTGGTGCCCCTCGGCGTTGCATGGGCAGGAAGTGCGAGTACATGATCTGCGTGCCATTCGGCGCGAAGACCGGGTTGTTGGCGAGGTCGGGCGGCTCGCCCTCGTGGAATCGCGGGCTATCGGTCAACCTCGTCCGGCCGCTGCCGTCGGCGCGGATAACGTAGGCATCCGTCGCGCAGAGCGAAAGCGAGCTCATGACACGACTTCACTCTGCAAGCCGGCCGGCACGGCGGCATCAAGCGCGCACGATGCCCCCGACGAGTAGTCCGGAGCCGAGGTGGGCACCGAGCACCGGTCCCACCTGCGTGCAGAACAGCGGCGCGGTGCCAAAGATCGCGGTGCCCCGGGCGACCAGATGGTCGGCGTCCTCGACGGACTGGGCATGCTGGACGATCCAGTCAGTCGCGCCGCGGTCGTGCAGCTCATCCAGGTAAGCGTCCATCCGCTCCAACGCCCGGCGCCGCGTTCGGACGCGGCCGACCGGGGTGATCTCGTTCCCGAAGGTCAGAATCGGCTTCATCTTCAGCGCCGTCCCCAGCATCGCCTGCGCCGCCCCGATCCGCCCGCCGCGACGCAGGTATTCCAGGGTGTCCAGGCAAAACCACATCTGAAGCCGCTCGCGAGCGTGGCGCGCAGCTTCGACCACGGCCTTCAGCCCTGCACCTCGCTCGGCCGCGCGGGCCGCGGCGATGACGACGCAGCCAAGGCCGCCGGCGCCGGTCTGGCCGTCGACGACCTCGACGCGCCCGCGATGCCGCGCGTCGGCCATGATCCTTGCTGCCTCGGCCGCACTTTCGCAAGTCCCCGACAGGCCGCTGGCCAAGTGCACCGAGACCACGTCGCGGCCCGAGCTGACGAGCGGCTCGAAGCAGGCGAGAAAGTCCCCCACCGAGGGCTGCGAGGTCGTGGGCAACACGGTGGACTCGCGCAGTCGCGCGTAGAAGGCATCGAGGTCGGTGTACTGATGCTCGGGATGCAACTCGCCATCCCAGCCCACGTACAAGCTGACCTCGTGGATCGCCCAGCGCCTGACCAGCGGACGTGGCAGGTAGGTCGTGCTGTCGGTCACCACGGCGACAGCGGCCGACTCGTCGGGCGTTCGGGCATTCTCAGAAGAACCCACGAGAGCGCAAACCCTACGGGCCTCGCTCGGTGCTCGAAGTGGGTGCTCGGTGCGGCCCTGGCCGGCCTCGCTTGGTACCACGGCTGGCACCACGGCGCTCGCGTCCGCCCCATCCCACCCATCCAACTGCCGAAAGCCCGCTTCCAGA
>CAVWWH010000005.1:0-229534 GCA_963758665.1 uncultured Solirubrobacterales bacterium
ACGTTCGCATCGCCACGACGCTCAACGGCCCGGAGCAGACGGCCGAGAACCGCCGGCTGAGGCATGCTCGACACCGCCGAATCTTGGCCTACGCCCACCTGATCGAGGAGATGCTCCAGCGCAACCCGATGCTGTTCATCCGCGGCGACGAGGCCGAGGAGGCCTGGCGGATAATCGACCCCGTGATGGCGGCGTGGGCCGCCGGCGACGTTCCGATGCAGGCGTACGCTGCCGGCACAGCGCCCCCGCGCCCCGTGCTTTGACGCCTTCGTCATCGTTGCTCCAATCGATGACCCGGATCGAGAACGCTGCCTCGTAGCGCCCACCGGGCTCGAGCAGGGGTAGGTCCGGGCCGCCGTCGACCAGCGCGTTGGTCGGCGCGGTCATCGCCTCGTAGGCGATCACGTCGTCATCGGCGGGCGCATAGACCTGGGCGAAGCGGTAGCCGCCTCCGAGGCGGAGCTCGATCCGGCGCCCACCTCCGGCGAGGACGAACGGCGCCCCGTCCCCCGGCGCGGCATAGGCGTCGTCGAAGGTCCTGGCGCCGAGGCGACCAGCCTCGACGCGAACCGGCTCGCGCCCGCCGGTGGGGAGCATGCGGCGATCGAGCTCGAGGCGCTCGCTCACCGGCATCTCGACCTCCCACTCGGCGCGATCGATGCCGGGTAGGCGGAGGTAGGTGTGGTAGCCGAAGGAGATCGGCACCGCCGCGTCGTCCGCTGCGAGGATCGTGGTGGTCACTGTCAGCTCCGGACCCCGGAGAGAGGCGTCGAGCAGCACCTGGTGCGGAAAAGGGAACGCGGCGAGCAGCTCGTCGTTGCCGGCGAAGTCGAAGCGGGCGAAGAGCAGGCCGCCGTCCTCGGTGCCCTTGTGGGCTTCCACGGACCAACCGCTTGCCGCTGAGAGCAGCCCGTGAATCGGGAGGCCGTTCGAGTCCAGCGCAGGAGGCGTTGAGTCGAGGTCGAGCTCCACCGTGCGACCGGCGACCGGGAAATGCGAGATCGCGACGCGGTTCGCCCACGGATGCAGGAGCGGGATCCCCATCGTCGAGTGCTCCTCGATGTACGTCGGCAGGCCGCCGCGCTGTCCGAGCAGCTCCACTCCGCGATGGCGCAGCGAGCTGCCGACCATGCCAGCGCCCGGAACGAAGGCCACCTCGATCCCCCCGGCTGCGTCGGATGACAGGGTCAGGGCCGGAACGCCCGCAATCGTTCGTTCGCCGATCATCGCACCTCAACCTCCCGACTTCACCAGTTTCTCGGGGAGCGGTTATCACCCCGAAGGGACGATTCCCAGATCGCTCGCTCGGAGCTGGCCCTCGTAGGGGCCGCGCCCGGTCATGTTCGCGGCGCCGCATCGGGCCCCGAGGGCGAGCGCGTCAGCGGGCTCGAGGCCGCCGGCGAGCCCGTACGTCACGCAGGCGGCGAACGAATCGCCGGCGCCATAGGCATCCATGGGCGGACCCGGCAGAGGCGCCGCCCCCCATCGGCTGCTCGTCCCGTCGGCAGAGGTCAGTGTTCCCCCCGAGGAGCCCTCCGAGCGGGCGACGAACAGCGGCGGCGGCTCCAGGCCACCCGGCGCGTAGTGCTCGCCCTCGTCGTTCGCGCTCGCGACGAGCATGTCGACCTGGACCCCGCCGAGCGACTCCCTGGCCCGCACGGTTGCAACCAGCGTCCGGGCCGCTCGTGCCGCCCGTGCGGCCGTCGGGTCGCCGGCGGTGAAGTAGACGCCGTCTGCATCGGCGAGCTCGCTCCACGGCAGCGCGTCCCGTCCCCGCGGACCAATGCGATCGCCGATCACCGTGATCGTCCGCTCGGCCTCGGCGTCAACGTGCACAAACCCGCGCCGCTGGGCGCCCGGGCGCCACGCGGCGGCCACGCGAACGCCCAGCGACTCCAGGCGCCGCTTCGCCTCGCGCCCGAGGTCGTCCTCTCCCAGGGCGGTGATGAACAGGCACTCGCCAGCGAGTCGAGCTAGCTGCACCGCCGCGACCGCGCCTCCTCCTCCGACCTCCTCGAAGCCGTCGAGCGCATGGACGATCTCCCCAGGGGCCGGGACGTGCTCGACCCGGACGAACTCGACCCACTCGACGTGTCCGACGACCGCTAACCGCATCGAGCCGGATACTGTCTCACGGGCCTGCCCGGCGAGATCGTCCGCCCGCAAGGCTCAGCCGGGCGTCGCCCCGGGCCGGGAGCTCGCCCTCGATCACCCGGCTCTGGAGGGTCCCGAAGCGAGCCGCCGTCCACGCGTTGAGCACGCTCAGCCTCCGGCCGGGCACGCCGCCGAGGTAGCAGCGGCTGAAAGAGGTGGTGGTTCTTCCGGTCGACCAGCGTCACCTCGACGCTCGAGCGCCGCAGCCCGCGCGCCGCCGCCAGGCCACCGAATCCGCCGCCGACGATGACGACACGGCGCCGGCGACCCGGGGCGGGGTCGCTCATCCCGTGTACTCGCGCAGCCGCTCGGCGAGGATGATCGGCGCCGCGGCCCCGATCAGGGCCAGGTGTGAGAAGGCCTGGGGAAAGTTGCCGAGGTGGCGGCCGGTGCCGGTGTCGAACTCCTCGGCGTAGAGCCCGAGCGGCGAGGCGACCCTCAGCAGGCGCTCCATCATGTCGCGGGCGCGCTGCTCGGCGCCGACGATCGCGAGCGCCGAGACGAGCCAGAACGAGCAGATCAGGAAGCTGCCCTCCTTGCCCGAGAGCCCGTCGTCGGTCTCGTCGGTGCGGTAGCGGAGCACGAACCCGTCCTCGGTGAGCTCGTCCGCGATCGCCTCGACCGAGCGTCGCAGGGTCTCGTCGTCTCCGGGCAGGAAGCCGAAGATCGCCGCCAGCAGGGTCGAGGCGTCGAGCGCGTCGGTGTCGTAGTGCTGGCGCAGGACCCCGTCGCGCACCCCGTGCTCGAGGATGTCGGCGCGGATCTCCTCGGCGGTGGCGCGCCAGCTCGCCTCGAGCTCGGGGTCACCGGCGATCGCGCCCAGCCTTGCCGCCCGGTCGAGCGCGACCCAGCACATCAGCTTCGAGGAGACGTAGTGCCGCGGCGCACCACGCGCCTCCCAGATCCCCTGGTCGGGCTCGCGCCAGACCTTGGCCGCGCACTCGGCCTGCGCCTGGACGATCGGCCACAGCCGCCGCGGGAGCCGCTGGCTGCGCTGAGTGTGGAGCATGATCGAGTCCAAGACCGCGCCGAAGACATCGTTCTGGCGCTGGTCGAAGGCGCCGTTGCCGATCCGCACCGGGCGTCGCCCCGGCGTAGCCGGAGAGCTCGTCGCGGGTCGACTCGGTCAGGTCGCGCCGTCCGTCGATCCCGTACATGATCTGCAGCGCCCCGTCCTCGTTCGCCTCGAGGTCGGCCACGAACTGCATGAACTCGTCCGCCTCCCAGTCGAGGTTGAGAAAGTGGAGCGCCTGCAGGGTGAAGGTCGTGTCGCGCATCCAGGTGAAGCGGTAGTCCCAATTGCGCTCGCCCCCGGGGGTCTCGGGGAGCGAGGTCGTGAGCGCGGCGACCGTGGCGCCGGTTGGCATGTAGGTGAGGCCCTTGATCGCCAGCGCCGAGCGCTGGATCGCCTCGCGCCAGCGGTGGTCCGGCATCCGGGCGCGGGCGAGCCAGTCGCGCCAGAAGTGCGCGGTCGCGGCGAGCCTGGCGTTCGCATCGTCGACGTCCTCGGGCGACGCCAGCTCCTCGGCCCACGAGAGCGAGCAGAAGATCTGCTCTCCCTTCTGGAGCGCGTGCCGCGCCCGGACCCGGTCGCCCTCGATCCCGAGCTGCATGTCGGAGCGCAGCCGGATCGTCTGCCCGGCGCCGGTCGCGTCGGCGGTCTGCCGGTCGTCGCCGGCCAGGGTCCATTCGGCCGGCGCGCGGCCGTAATCGAAGGTCGGCTCGCAGACCAGCTCGAGCTCGACGCTGCCCTCGATGCAGAGCGCCGTGCGCACGAGCAGGTGCTCGCCGTCCTCGTCGGCCGGCGGCCGGGTGTGCGGCGTGATCCTGTCCTCGCCGCGGCGCGGGCCCATGGTGAGCGCGTCGCGGATCAGCACCCAACCCGTCGGCGTGTGCCAGGTGGTGGCGAGGATGTTCGTGCCCGGCTCGTAGATGCGCGCGACGGGCACGTTGATCCCGAAGGGCCCGAAGCGGAAGGCGCCGTTCTGGCGGTCGAGCAGGGCGCCGAAGACGCTCGGCGAGTCGAACCGCGGCACGCAGAGCCAGTCGACCGCGCCGTCGGGGGCGACCAGGGCGCCCGTGTGGCAGTTGGAGAGGAAGCCGTACTCGGCGATCGGTGGGAAGGGCGAGGGCGCCGCGGCGCTCTGGGGCGCAGGCGCGCCCGCCGGCTTGCTGTCTGTGCGTTCGCCGCGCGCCGGCTTCTCACGTGCGCTTGGGCTTCGCCGCGCTCATGACGCCACCCACGGCCCGTAGGCGCCATCGTCGCCGAACGCCTCCGCGGACCGACGACCGCCCCTGGCGCTCGCGGTCATCCGTGGACGAGGTCGTAGCGTGGTACTCATGCGTGCCTTTCGTTCGGTGGACGCTGGGCGGGCGACCCGGATCTTGACGTGGCCACGCCGATGGCGCATCCCCATTTCGGCGTGATTTCCCGTCGGGCTCACGTCCTCGGCTGGATCAGTGGAGCGGTCGAATCGTCGGACGGACCTAGGCTCGCGAGTCCCGTTAGTCCGATCACGCCGCGGGCCTCCCGGCGGCTCGCCGTCTTCGCCAGGGTCGTCGCGCCGGGGCCGGCCCGGCTCGACGTGCGGCGCGCTTAGAAGTTCGTTGTTTGGGAAGACTTCCGCGGGGTCAGATTCCCAGCACCTTCGCCTTTTCGCTGGCGAACTCCTGATCCGTGAGCACGCCTTGTTCGTGAAGCTGACCAAGCTCCTTCAGTCGCTCCGTGCTCTCGGCGGTCACCCCACCAGACGCCGCTGGGGCGGGGTCGGTGGGCTCTGTCTGCGGCGCGCTGTCCTGCTGCTCTGCGGCGAGCTTGTTGTCGCGGTGCTTCTTGGCGGCGATGGCGGCTCCGCCGAGGGCGGCTGCACGTCGTCTGCGTTGGCGTCTGTCTCGTCCCATGATCGTCCACTCCTTCGATTCGATCATGGTCGAGCATGACACAGGCTTTCCGTTACTCCAAGAACCGGTGGACCCTCAAGGAAGGCATCGCTGGTGGTCCACTCGATTTCGGGGTCGGCGCCTCCCCCAAGCGCCGGCGGGATCCCGCAACGGCCACAGCACCGCGTTACGGCTAGCGGAGGGCCACTCGACCTCGGGGTCGAGTTCCTTCAGGACCGCCTCGATGTCTCGGCGGTTGAACGCATCAATTGCGCGTTCGAAGGCCTCCACGTCCTCCTGCGACATCGCCTACTCCGACAGCCCGGCGGCTTCGAGGGCTTCCTCGCGGCTGAGGTAGGCGCTGGCTGCTGGATCAGCCCACCCTCGACCTGGAACACCCATCCGAAAGATCGTTCAATGCCCACGCCGCTACCGGTACCGGTGCCCCGCCACCAGCCGAACGAACCACCCAGCCGTCGCGCGGACTGCGAGCCTCCGAGAAGACGATGTTCAGTTCGTCCCAGGCAGCGCGCTGTTCGTCCCAGAACCTCCCGATTTCCTCGCGTCCCCGATAGCGGCCCTCTCCACCCTCGACCTGCCTATTGATTGCGGAGGACCACTGGCCATCGGGATGAAACGCGGCGAGAAAGCCGGTGCGGTCGCCCTTGTTCCAAAGCCGAACGGCCGCTTCGGCGGCCTCCACGTCGTTCGCCGACATCGCCCGCGCAGTATCTCGCCTGCCGTTTTTTGGAGAGATCGCGCTCGAAGACCGCCGCCTAGCGCGCTGTGCAAAAACGCCTCGATGAACTTCCTACTCCGAGAGCCCGGCGGCGTTGAGGGCTTCGGCGCGGTCGCGGTATGCGTCGATACGCTCGATCAACCCCGCTCGCACGGATGCCACGATGAAGCGAGGTTCGGTGAGCATCATCCCGCTCCCCCGATACTTGACGGTGATCTCGCCTGCCACGAACACGTCATCGCCTCCGAGGTCCACCACTTCGTCGACCGTGAAGGTGAACGCTACGTCCTCTCTCAGGAACGCATCCCAGGCTCGCAACCAGCCGAGGTGCCCGCGGGCGGTGCCGCCCTCCAAGGCGGCGGGGACGGCGTTGTACTCGACCTGGGGGTGGAGGAAGGCGAGGAACGCCTCGGTCTCCGGGTCGAGGTCCCCCGCCTCCAGCGCGGCAGCGCCCGATCTCGGGTTCTTCCAGTAGGCGTCGAGGGATCGCTCCCCGGCCTCGTAGAAGCGGCGGACCAACTCCACGTTCTCCTGCGACATCGCCCGCGCAGTATCTCGCCACGGCGTCTACTGCGGCAGCGGATCGGGCATCACCGGGGCCAGGAAGCGGCTGCCGTCCGGCCGGATCACGACGCAACCGACATGCGGGCGGCGCATCGAGCCGACCGCGTGCACGTCCTCGCGGTAGTTGGCGAAGAAGGCGCCGTCGCCGCCGTCGATCCCGCCGCCGTTGACGAGCAGCGCCTGGCGGCCGTCGTCGAGCTTCGTCCACTCGATCGACTGGCGCTCCAGGTCAAGCTCGGGAATGCGCTCGGCGAGTCGGTCGAGCAGCTGCAGTCGATCGGCGTCGGTTGGTCTCGATCTCGGTCATCGTTCCTCCTCTAGTTCGATCAGGTCTCGGTGCAGGTCGTCGACGAGCCGGCGCAGGTCGAGGTCGGGCCGCTGATCGGCCAGGTGCGCGGTGTCGGTCGCGAACTCGGTCAACCGCCTGAGCCGGGCGGTGTCGCCGATCGGGACGGCGGCCGTCGCCGTCTTCACGGTGGTCATCGCTTCTGATTCTGCGTCGGGTGTCGGTCATGAACTGCTCCTCCGTGGCATAGGTCGCACATTCCCGGCATCCCACCCTCAGCCGGTCTGAGCTGACGCGATCTAGCTCCCTGATCGGATCGGCGGTGAGCCCCCGGCACCCGAGTTCTCCTCCGACCTGGGCATCTCGCCTTTGCTCCCTGACGCGAAACGCTGAGCGCATCGCCGGTCCGCGGGCCGACAGAATCCGGTCATTGGGTCCCTTGCCATGGGCGGGCGTGCTTGACTCCCGCCGCCGATCGCGAGGCATTGCTCGGCGGGGGTCAGGCCATCGCACCCCCGAGCGGGCAAATGGACCCCAATTGGACCCCGGCTCGGGGGTCAGCGGTCGAGGGGTCCGCCGAGATTCCTGCTCTACGCGGGCGGTTTAGAGGGGTGGACGATGGGACTCGAACCCACGACCGCCTGGACCACAACCAGGAGCTCTACCAGCTGAGCTACGTCCACCGCGGAGGCCCAATGTAGCGAGCGCGGGGCGCGCCGCTACCCACGGCGCACGCCTCGAAACGAGTTCCCGGCCGTTCGTTAGAACGCCGGCATCGCCGGGTAATCGGAGCGAACTCGCACCAATCAGGAGGACAGAATGGGTATCACCGACAAGATCACGGGCAAGGCCAAGCAGGTCGCCGGCGACCTCAAGGACGACCGCTCGCTGCACCGCGAGGGCAAGGACGAGGAGCGCAAGGGCGAGAAGAAGGAAGAGCTCGGACGCGCCCAGGACCGCGCCGACGAGAAGGCCGAGGAGGTCGCGGACCTCGAGCGCAAGACCTGAGTCACACCGGTTATCGACTGAGTGGCTCGAAGAGCCCGGCCACCCGGCCGGGCTCTTTCTTGCCTCCAGCGGCGCACGCCGAGCGCCCCCGGCAGGATTCGAACCTGCGGCCTGCGGAGTAGAAATCCGCTGCTCTATCCGGACTGAGCTACAGGGGCCGAGGGTGAGATTAGACCGCCCGGTCGTCGTCCCGGCGCCGGCCGCCCTCGCCGCGGCCGCGGCCCCGGCCGCCGCGGCCCTCGCCTCTGCCGGCGCCCTGGTCGTGCTTGCCCGGGTGCTCGCCCTCGACCTTCCTGTCCGCGCGCGCGGCCTCCCGGTCGGTCGCCTCGGCCGCGCGTGACGCGTCGGGTTCCGGCGCCGGCCTGGCCGTGTCCTCGGCGCCCGGGTCCTTGATCGCGGAGACCGCGGCCTTCGCCTTGTCGGTCAGGCTGCCCTCGCCCTTGGCGATCCCCTTCAGCTCGTCGGCGTCCTCTTTCACGCTGTCCGTTCCGCCCCGCTTCTCGACCAGGGCCTTCGCCCGGTCGGTCATCCGCTTCAGGTCCATGTCGTCCTCCTGTCTCTTCGCCCCACCCCACCTTACCCGCCTCCGTTTCCGTCCGCCGCCTATGGCGAACATACGTTCGCAATGACCCACCCGCCCTACCTCCGCGAGAAGGCCCGCCGGCTGCGGGTGGACCGCAAGCTGTCCTTGAACGAGATCGCCGAGCGCCTCGCGCTCAACAAGACCACGGTCTGGTACTGGATCGAGGACCTGCCGGATCCCGCGATCAAGCACCGCGACTCGGAGGGGAGGCGGCGCGGACGGAAGGCTGGACAGCGGGCGCGCCGAGCCGCCGCTGGAGCCAATCGATCCCGTGCGAAGGCGGCGCGTGACCTCGCCTACCGCCAGGGCTGGTGCGAGTTCGCGCTCCTCGACGCGGAGCCGGGCTTCCGGGATTTCGTCTGCATGTACATCGGCGAGGGCTACAAGCGAAGCCGCAACACCGTGGCGATCGCCAACTCGGACCCGCGAGTGATCGGCCTGGCCGATCACTGGATCCGCCGGTTCGCGATCAACAAGGTGACCTACTCGTTCCAGTACCACGCGGACCAGGACCCCGAGTACCTGATCCGCTTCTGGTCCTCCTACCTCGGGGTTGAGCGTGAGTTGTTCAGGTATCAGCGAAAGTCGAACAGCGGTCAGCTCAACGGACGGAACTGGCGGTGCCGCTGGGGTGTGCTGACCGTGCAAACGCACGACACGTACCTTCGCTCGCAGCTACAGGGATGGATCGATCGGGTCCAGGGAGGCTGGTTAGACTCGCGGTACCCGAATCTCGGGGTGTAGCTCAGCCTGGTAGAGCGCGCCGTTTGGGGCGGCGAGGCACGCTGGTTCAAATCCAGTCACCCCGACTAGACTCGCCCGCCATGCGATCGCCAATCCCAATCGCTATCGCGTTGATCGCCCTCACCCTCGCCGCCTGCGGCGACGACGAGACAACCAGCTCGACCATCGCGGGGGCGTCCGGCGCTTCGGGGGCCCAAGGGGCGGCGGTCGCCGACCTGACCGCGCGCGAATTCATCGACGCATCGATCCCCGACCAGCTCGAGGCGGCGACCCAGGCGGCCGAGGACAACCCGGAGTGCGCCGACGTCGACACCGCCGCCGGCGGCGACTTCCAGGTCGCGGTCGCTATCGACGCCGCCAGCGCATCGGCCGGAACGCCGATCTCGGAGATCGTCGCCGAGAACTGCTGAGGCGGCCACGGGCGAGCTCGGCGACAAGCTGGCGGCGGGGCTGGAGCCGGCGCTCGAGCCCGGCGAACGATTGCGCGGCGCCTGCGTCGCCACCCAGCACGGGCTGTTCAAGGGGCGGATGGTGGCGATCGGCGTCACCGACTCCCGGCTGATCGTCCAGGGAATGAGCCGCAAGTGGGAGTGCGACGGCGAGCGCTGAAGCTCGTGATGATGCGCGGCACCGGCCCGCTCGGACGCCTCGGCGGCGGCGAGGACCAGCGCGCCGGGGTCGAGGCGCTCGGCGCCTGGTTCGGCGAGCGCGAGCCCGGCTGAGCCCGACCGGCCGGCGGGACCGTCGCGGCAACCGTCCGGGTAGGGTGCGCCGCCGATGGCCGAGGTCCGACCGCTCAACGCCCTCCACTACAACCTCGCGGCCGTCCCCTCGCTCGCCGACGTCGTCGCGCCGCCGTACGACGTGATCGATCCGACGCGCCGGGCCGAGCTGCTCGCCCGCTCGCCCTTCAACGTGGTCGAGATCGACCTCCCGATCGCACCCGAGGGCGACGACCCCTACGAGCACGCCGACGAGACGCTCGAGGAGTGGACCCTGCTCGGCATCTTCACCGCCGACCGCGAGCCCGCCCTCTGGGCGCTGACCCAGGAGTACGACGCGCCCGACGGCTCGCGCCGGACCCGGCGCGGCCTGCTCTGCCGGGTCCGCGTCACCCCCTACGGCCCGGGCCTCGTGCGCCCGCACGAGCGCACCCAGCCCGGCCCGAAGGCCGACCGGCTCCGGCTCACCGAGGCCACCCGTCACAACCTCTCGCCGATCTTCTCCCTGCACGAGGGCGACGCCTGGCGGCACCTCGAGGGCTACACCCGCGCCGAGCCCTGGGCCGAGGCGACCGACGACGACGGCACCACCCACCGGGTCTGGCGCATCGGCGACGCCGAAGCCCATCGCGCCGTCGCCGCCGAGCTCGCCGAGTCCGAGCTGCTGATCGCCGACGGCCATCACCGCTATGAGACGGCGCGCACCTACGCCGACCAGATCGGGGGCGACGGCCCTCACCGCTACACGCTGATGGCCCTCGTCTCGCTCGCCGACCCGGGGCTGACCGTGTTCGGCTACCACCGGCTGCTCTCCAACCTGGGCGCGCCCCCAGCCCAACAGGCGGTGCGCGAGGCGCTCCGGGCCAACTTCGAGGTCGACGAGGTCCCGCTGGAGGAGCTCGACCCGGCCGGCGAGGAGGGTGTCGGCGTGTTCGGCTACGTCGACGCCCACCATCGCCAGGGCTACCGCCTCCGGCTCAAGGACCCCGCGGCGCTGGAGACGACGATCCCGGACGCCTCGCCGGCCTTCCGCCGGCTCGACGCGGCGATCCTGGAGACGATCGTGCTCCGCGGGGCGCTGGGGATGAGCGTCGACGACATCGAGGCGAAGCGCGGGATCGCCTACACCGCCTCGGCTGAGCGGGCGCTCGCGTCGCTCGACGAGGGCACCCACGCCGCTTTCCTCATGCGCCCCACCCCGGTGGACCAGGTGCGCGAAGTCGCCGCCGCAGGCGAGACGATGCCGCCGAAGTCGACCTACTTCTTCCCCAAGCTGCTCACCGGGATCGTCTTCAACCCGCTGAGCTGATGGGCATCCATGGCGGCTCGGCTCGGCAGCGCCGCTCGCGCTAGGGTCGAGCCGTGACCGGCATCTACACGAAGAAGGGCGACGACGGGACCACCTCGCTCTGGTACGGCGGGCGGGTCGCCAAGTCCGACCCCCGCACCGAGGCCTACGGGGCGCTCGACGAGGCCGCCTCGGCGCTCGGCGTCGCCCGCTCGCTCGGCGGCGCGGACGACGCCGAGCTCGCCACCGACATCCTCCGCCTCCAGGACGACCTCTTCATCGCCGCGGCCGAGCTTGCCACCGCGCCCGAGGCGGCGGAGCGGCTGGTCGACGGCGTCAGCCGCGTGACCCCGGAGATGACCGCCGAGCTCGAGGAGCTGATCGACCGGCGCATGCGGGAGGTGGAGCTGCCGCCGAAGTTCGTGATCCCCGGAGGCACCCCGATCTCCGGCCACCTGGACCTCGCTCGCGCGATCCTCCGCCGAGCCGAGCGCCGGGCCGTGGCCCTCGACGGCGGCTCCGCGATCGTCGCCCCCGAGCTCCTGCGGTTCCTCAACCGCGCCTCCGACGCCGCCTACGCCCTCGCCCGCGCCGCCGACGTCGACGACCCGGAGCTGTTCGCCGGCCGCGACCGCGCGGAGCCCAAGCGGGCATGAGGGTCGTCGCCCGCCGCCGGCACGGCTACACGCACGACGTCGAGATCGAGGGCGGCCACACGCTGACGATCGACGAGCCGCTCGCCTCGGGTGGAGATGACGAGGGCCCCTCGCCGACCCGGGCTGCGGCGGCCTCGCTGGCCGCGTGCACCGCGATCACCTGCGAGATGTACGCGAACCGCAAGGGCTGGGAGCTGGGCAAGGTCGAGGTGGAGGTGGAGGTCGAGCTCGCTGCCAACGCGAGCTTCGAGCAGGTGACCGTGACCCTGCGCGTGCCGGAGCCGCTCGACGACGAGCAACGCGCGCGCCTGCTGGTGATCGCCGGCAAGTGCCCGGTGCACCGGGCGCTCTCCGGCGCCACGCCGGTCGTGATCGCCGACCGGATCGAGACCGGATAGGCGGGCGCCGATGGACCTGGGGCTGTCGGGACGGGCGTGCGCGGTGACCGGCGCCAGCCGCGGGATCGGCCGCGCCGCCGCGCGCATGCTCTGCGCCGAGGGCGCCTCGGCGCTACTGATCGCTCGCGGCCCCCAGGACCTCTCCGAGGCGGCGGCCGAGTGCCGGGAGGCGGCGACCGGCGCGGCCGAGGTGGCCGAGCTGGCGCTCGACGTGACCGATCCCGATGCGGGCGAGCGCATCGCGGCGACCGCGGACGAGCGCTTCGGGCGCCTCGACGTGCTCGTCAACAACGCGGGGACCGCGCGCCTGCGCGAGCTCGAAGAAGTCCCCGAAGCCGATTGGTACGCCGCCTGGGAGCTGAACGTGATGGCGCCGTTGCGCATGATGCGGGCGGTGGTCGTCGGGATGGCCGAGCGCCGCTGGGGCCGGATCGTCAACGTCTCCTCCAGCTCCGGCAAGCGCCCCTCGGCGCAGATGCCGGAGTACTCGGTCGCCAAGGCGGCCGAGCTCTCGCTCTCGCGCCTGTTCGCCGACCGCTACGCCGGCGACGGCGTGCTCGTCAACGCGCTCTGCCCGGGGCCGACCCGTTCCGAGCTGTGGATGCGGGAGGGCGGGCTGCTCGACCAGTCCGCGCGAGCGCGCCGGAGCCTCGAGCCGCGACGAGGCGCTGCGGGCGGCGGGAGCGAAGCGCCCGGTCGGCCGTCTCGCCGACCCGGAGGAGATCGCCGCGGCGATCGTCTTCCTGGCCTCCGAGCGAGCCTCGTACGTCGCCGGCGCGGCCTGGTCGGTCGACGGCGGCAGCGTGCAGGTGATCATCTGACCGTCGACGCGGTCGACGCCCTGCGCGCCGCCCTGCTGCGCCCGGAGCAGGCCGAAACGATGGCCGCACACGGCCGCACGGAGGCCGCGGTACTGGTCGCCATGTTCGGCTATCCCGAGCGGCCCGGGCTCGTGTTCACCGAGCGGCGCCACGACCTGCGCCGGCACGCCGGCGAGATCTCGTTCCCGGGCGGGCGCCGCGACCACGCGGGCGAGTCGCTGCTGGAGACCGCGCTGCGCGAGGCGGAGGAGGAGATCGGGCTGGCGCCGCACGAGGTCGAGGTGGTCGGGGCGCTCCCCCCGATCGGCACCTTCGTCACCAGCTACAAGGTGCATCCGTTCGTCGGCCTGATCGGCGACGAGCTGCGCTTCGAGCCCAGCCCGGCCGAGGTCGAGACGGTGCTCGCGTTCACCCTCGAGCGGCTGCGCGAGAGCTTCGCCATGCGCCGCCTGGTCCGGCGCGGGGTGCCGATCAGGACCCCGACCTATCTGGTCGGCGAGCACCTGATCTGGGGGGCGACGGCGCGCATCCTCGGCGAGCTGCTTCAGCGCGTGAGCGCGTTGTAGCCGCGCAGCAGCCTGCGAGCCACGCCCTCGATCGACCGCTCGCCGTAGGCCATCGACGGCTGCTCGCGGGTCAGGATCGCGACCGAGAACCGCCGCGGCGGCCGGCGCAGCAGCATCACCTGGTTCACCCTCCAGCTCGGGGCACCGGACCAACCGCCCTTGAAGTGCAGCGTCCACCCGCGCGGGGCCGCCGGCGGGATCCCCCACCGCTGGCTGGGCACGATCTCGGTCAGCAGGTGCATGGCATAGGCGCGGTGGCGCTCCGGGATGAAGCGCTCGAGCCGATGAAGGAAGCGCGCCTGCTCGCCGGCTGTGATCGTCGACAGCCCCCAGGTGGGCTGGGTGGTGAAGCGGTCCATGCCCGCGTCCGCGGCGAGCCGCCTGAGCGCGCCCTCGCCGACCCGGTTGAAGATCGCGGTCGCCGCCTGGTTGTCGGAGCGCCTGATCATCGGCCCGAGCAACCCGCGCTCGGTCCGGGTCAGCGAGTCGTGGCGGACCTCAGCCTGGCGCAGGAGCGCGACCATGAACATCAGCTTGACCACGCTGGCGGAGTGGTGCACTCGATCGGGGTGGGATCCTTGCAGCCGCCCGGACTCGTCGACGACCGCGAACGAGATCCGACCGGCGCGCTGGTCGGCGAACCGCAGCGCCGTCGCCACCCGTTCCGCCCAGGGGTACCGGCCGGTGGGCGCCTCGGCCGCCGCCGGCCCGGCGGCGAGGCCGATCGCAACCGCGGCTGCCAATACCAGAGCCGAACGGCGGGAGCCCTCGCGCACGTCAGGCGCCGGTCAGCTCGTGCGCGCTCGCCAGCATCGCCTCGAGCCAGAGCTCGGGCCGCCCGGGGTCGGCGTCGACGACCTCGAACGGGATCCGCCACGTCACCCCGGCGTGGCGCAGGATCCCGAGGGTGCCCGCCGCCTGCTCGGCCTCGAGCCTCGGGTTGAGCTCGTAGACCAGGCCGCGGACCGGCGTGTCGACGATCTCCTCCAGCAGCCGCTCGAGCCGGGGGCCGTGCAGCGCCGCGACCGCCTCCGGCTCACCTTCGGCGAAGCCCAGGAGCCAGAAGATCAGGGTGACGCCGTCGATGGCCTCGAGCACGGTCGCGATCCGGTCCGGGTCGGCCAGGACCGCCTCGATCCCCGCCGCCTCGATCGGCGCGAGACCGACCTCGGTGCGGCTCGTCCCGCGGACCGCCCAGCCGGCCGAGGTCAGCGCGACGCCCAGCTCGCGGCCCCGGCAGCCGCAACCGACGATCAGCCCCCGCGCCACGCGTCCGGTGCGCGGGCGTCGGGATCATCTCGACCCCGTACTCGTCCTCGAGCTCGTCGAGGCGGCCGTCGTAGCTGCGCCGGGCGCGCTCGCGGATCGCCTCGTCCTCGCGCGCCATCGCGTTCGCGTCCTCCTCGGTCAGCTCGGCGGCGCCGCGGCGGCGGCGGTACTCGTTCTGGGCGTCGAGCATCTGCTGCACGTCGTCGACCTCGAGCTGGGCCTCGAGCTCGTGCGAGCGCGTCGGCTTCCAGTCGACCAGGTCGGCACCGCTCCCCGGATAGGCCCTCGCCAGCAGTACCAGGCACAGCGCGATCAGCCCGATTGCCCCCAGCGTCAGGAAGATGAAATCCATGGCCTCACCATAGACCGGACATGCCATGATCGCGAGCCTTGCCCGAGGCGCTGGTCATCGACGCGGTGCGGACGCCGATCGGCCGCTACCGCGGCGCACTCGCGGCGGTCCGCCCCGACGACCTCGCGGCCACCACGATCGCCGCCGCGGTCGAGCGCACCGGGATCGACCCGGCCGAGGTCGCGGACGTCTACTGGGGCGCGGCCAACCAGGCCGGCGAGGACAACCGCGACGTGGCCCGGATGGCGGCGCTGCTCGCCGGGCTGCCGGTCGAGGTCCCGGGGGTGACGGTCAACCGGCTCTGCGCATCGGGCCTGGACGCGGTCAACCAGGCGTCGCGAGCGCTGCGCCTGGGCGAGGCCGACCTCTATCTGGCGGGCGGCTCGGAGTCGATGAGCCGGGCGCCGTGGGTGATGGCAAAGCCCGAGTCGGGGCTCGCCCGCGGCGAGCAGACCCTGCACGACACCGCGCTGGGCTGGCGCCTGATCAACCCGCGGATGGCAGCGCGCTACTCGACCGAGGCGATGGGCGAGACAGCCGAGAACGTCGCCGAGCGCTACCGCATCTCGCGTGTCGACCAGGACGCCTTCGCCCTGCGCAGCCATCAGCGCGCCGTCGCCGCCCAGGACGAGGGGCGGCTTGCGGAGCAGCTGATCGCGGTCGAAGCGCCGGGCCCGAGGCGCGGCGAGACCGTCGTCGTCGAGGTCGACGAGGGCCCGCGCGCGGAGACGACGCTCGACAGGCTCGCCTCCCTGCGCCCCGCGTTTCGCGACGGCGGCACGGTGACCGCCGGGAACGCCTCGACCCTCAACGACGGCGCCGCCTGCCTGGTCCTGGCCTCGGAGCGGAAGGCCGCCGCCCTCGGCGCCGAGCCGCTGGCGCGCGATCGTCGCGACCGGGGTCGCCGGGGTCGACCCGGCCTACATGGGGCTCGGCCCGATCCCGGCGATCGGGCGCGCGCTCGATGCCGCCGGGCTCGGGCTCGACGAGATCGACCTGATCGAGATCAACGAGGCCTTCGCCGCCCAGGTCCTCGCCTGCGTCGGCGAGCTCGGCATCGACGAGGAGAAGCTGAACGTCAACGGCGGGGCGATCGCGCTCGGCCATCCGCTGGGCTGCTCGGGCGCTCGCCTGCTGGCGACGCTCGCCTGGGAGCTACGCCGTCGCGACGCCCGTTACGGCGTCGCCGCGCTCTGCGTCGGCGTCGGCCAGGGCGTGGCAACCGTGGTCGAGCGGGTCTGAACGACGGCCCGGCGCCGCCGAGAGCGACGCCGGGCCTCATTCAGGTCAGCGGGTCAGTGTCGAAGCCGCAGCTTCTTGACCTTGGTGACGGTTTCGCCGTCCGCCTTGATCTTCTGGCGGACGAAGAGCTTGCGGCGACCATCCAGCTTGCCGCGGTAGCCCCTCTTCACCTTCAGCGTGACCGTCCTCTTCTTCCCGGAACGCACCCGGGTCTTGGCCTTGGCGGTCACCTTCGGGCCCGTGCGCCGGTCGAGCCCGACGAGGCGGATCCTGCAGGCGCCGTCGAGCTTGCGAGAGCAGCGCACGTTCACCCGCAGGCGACTGCCCTTCCGGTTGACGCTCGCCGCGCCGGCGACGCCGCTGTCGGCAAGGCCGGCCAGCGTGTCGTTCCCGCCGCCACCGTTGCCGCCGTTGCCACCGCCGCCGTTGCCACCGCCGCCGTCCTCGCGGGTGGCGCGGATGCTGACGCCGTCGTAGTCGGCGCTGCCGCCCGGGATCACCGTCGCGCCGGTCTCATACCGGGTCGTGATCCGGACCCGGTAGGACGAGCCGAGCTGCAACGCGCCCGGAGCGATAGCCGCATCGGGCACCGCCACCCACGAGTCCGCACCGCTCAGCGGCGCGTTGCTGATCGCCTGGACGCTGCCGGTTCCCGGCGAGGCGCCGAGCACGTCGACCGAGTAGGTCGCCGAGTTGCCGGTGACGGCCAGCAGCTGGCCGACGTCGGCTCGCCGCGACAGCGCCAGCGCCACCGAGTCCGCGGCCTTGCCATCGACCCCCTGGTAGGTGAACGGGGCGCTCTCCCAGGTCCCGATCGAGGTCGCGCCGACCCCGGTCAGGCTGCCGAGGCTGGTCCGGATGAACGCCGGGCCGGACCCCGGCGCGCCGCCGGTCGCCTCGATGCTGTTGGTCACCACCGGGCACAGCAGCACCGGCACGCAGAGGCCCTCCGAGGACCTCGAGCCCGTCCAATCGGTGTCGCCCGGGCCGTAGTCCTGGGTCGCCGCCCCTGCGACCGCGGGAACCGCGGCCAGTGCGATCGTTGACGCGGTCGCCAGGACCGCGATGCGCTTTCTCTTGCTCACGTCGAACCTCCAAGTTCGAATCGCGCCCATCTCTGGGCCCCATAACCCCTGCGGGACACTCCCGCAGTCCCCGATTCCAGGTAGTTATCTACCTCAGATCGGTTAATGATCGGCAAGATAGCCGGGTTGTTCGCCGCGTGCGCCGGTTCCCCCCAACCCCGGCAGCGAGCCTGCACCCGCAGGTCGAGGCGGCGGCGCGCTGGGATAGCCTCGGGGCATGCCGGTGTCAGAGCTCGCCTCGGTCGACGGCGCGATCGCCGCGACCGCCGAGACCACGATCCCCCTGCGCGACGACGGGCTCTACCGCGGCGACGGCGTGTTCGAGGTCATCCGCCTCTATCGCGGCCGCCCGTTCGCGCTGCGCGACCACCTCGACCGGCTCGAGCGCTCGGCCTCGGCGATCGAGCTGCCCGCCCAGCGGGCCGAGCTCGAGCCCGAGATCGAGGCATTGCTGGCCGCCCACGGAGACGCCGACGCGCAGCTGCGGCTGATCGTCACCCGGGGCGGCCGGCGGATCGCGCTGATCGAGCCGCTGGCCGACTGGGGCGAGACGGTGCGCCTGGCGACCGTCACGTACGCGCCGACCGTGATCCTGACGGGCGTCAAGTCGCTGTCCTACGGCGCCAACATGCACGCGACCAGGATCGCCAAGGGGGGCGGCGCCGACGAGGCCCTCCTCGTGCGGCCGGACGGGATCGTGCTCGAGGCGCCCACCTCGACCATCTTCTGGGTCGCCGACGGCGAGCTGCGCACGCCCGCGCTGCGATCGGGGATCCTCGACTCGATCACCCGCCGGGTCGTGGTGGAGTCGGTCGAGGTGGCCGAGGGGGAGTATCCGCTCGCCGACGCGCTCGCCGCCGACGAGGCCTTCCTGGCGTCGACGACGCGGGAGATCCAGCCGATCTCGGCGATCGACTCGGCGCGCTTCGATCCCGGCCCGCGGGCCGCGGAGGCGCGTGAAGCGTTCGCCGGCGCGGTGGCCGCCGAGCTTGGCGCGGCGGCGGGAGGGCGGCGATGATCGACGCGTTGCTCAGCGACGAGCAGCGCCTGATCCAGGAGACCGCCCGAGACTTCGTCGACAACGAGGTCGTCCCGCGCGCACGCGAGTCCGACCGCGCGCAGAAGTTCGACCTCGAGCTCGCGCGCAGGCTCGGCGAGATGGGCTACCTCGGCGCCCCGGTCGCCGAGGAGTACGGCGGCCGCGGGCTCGACTTCATCGGATACGGGCTGATCGTCGAGGAGGTCGGGCGTGGCGACTCGGCGATGCGCACCGTGGTCTCGGTCCAGACCTCGCTCGTCTGCGGATCGATCGAGCGCTGGGGCTCCGAGGAGCAGAAGCAACGGTGGCTGCCGATGCTGACCGCCGGCGAGGCCTTCGGCTGCTTCGGGCTCACCGAGCCCGACACCGGGTCCGACGCGGCCAACCTGCGCACCCGGGCGGAGAAGGTCGACGCCGGCTGGCGGCTCAACGGCGGCAAGATGTGGATCTCGCTCGGCAACGTCGCCGAGGTGGCGCTCATCTTCGCCCAGACCGACCCGGCGAAGACGCACAAGGGCCTCGCCTGCTTCTTGGTCCCCACCGACTCCGCCGGCTTCTCCACCCAGGAGATCCACGGCAAGCTCGGCCTGCGCGCCTCCGACACCGCCGAGATCTCGCTCGACGGGGTCGAGGTCGCGGACGACGCGCTCATGGGTGAGGTCGGCGACGGCTTCAAGATCGCGATGTCGGCGCTCGACTCCGGCCGGTACTCGGTCGCCGCGGGATGCGTCGGGATCATCGACGGCTGCGTCCAGGCCTCGGTCGCCTACGCCAAGGAGCGCCGGCAGTTCGACGTCCCGATCGCCAGCTTCCAGCTCGTCCAGGAGATGATCGCCGACATGGTGGTGCGCCGCGACGCCGCGCGGATGCTCGTCCGCCGCGCCGGGATGCTCAAGGACGCGGGGCGGCCGTCGACGGTCGAGACCTCCGTCGCGAAGCTCTATGCGACCGAATCGGCGGTCGAGGCTGCGAACCTGGCGATCCAGGTCCACGGCGGCTCCGGCTACGTCGACGACTACCCGGTCGAGCGCTACCTGCGCGACGCCCGGGTGACCACTCTCTACGAGGGCACCTCCCAGATCCAGAAGCTGATCATCGGGAGGGATGCCACCGGGATCAACGCGCTCGTGCCGCCGGCTGGATGACCGGTCTGCTGGTCACCAGCGTCGAGAGCCACGTCGCGCTCTGTCGCCTCGACCGCCCCGAGGCGCGCAACGCGCTCTCGCCGGAGCTGATGGAGGAGCTCGCGCGAGCGGTCGAGGCCTTCGACGCGGACGCTGAGATCCGCTGCATCGTGATCGCCGGCTCCGACGACGTGTTCGCCGCCGGCGCCGACGTCGGTGCGCTCGCCGAGCGGGAGTTCCACGAGGCCGTGTTTCACCCGGCGGCGGCGTTCTGGCGGCGCCTCGCCGACTGCAGGACGCCGATGATCGCCGCCGTCTCCGGCTTCGCGCTCGGCGGCGGCTGCGAGCTGGCGCTGATCTGCGACATGATCGTCGCCTCCGAGACGGCCGAGTTCGGCCAGCCCGAGATCACCCTCGGGATCATCCCGGGCGGTGGCGGCAGCCAGCGCCTGGCGCGCGCCGTGGGCAAGCAGCGCGCGATGGAGCTGGTGCTGACCGGGCGGCGGTTCGACGCCGCCGAGGCGGAGCGGATCGGGATCGTCAACCTGGTCGCCAACAAGCGCGAGTGGCTCGAGGCGGCGCTCGAGCTGGCGGCGCGGATCGCGAAGCGCCCACCGCTCGCCGCCAGGCTCGCCAAGCAGGCCGTGCTCGTCGCCGAGGAGACCGCGCTCTCCGCCGGTCTCGAGCAGGAGCGCCGGCTCTACGAGCTGGCGATGGCAACCGAGGACCGGGTCGAGGGCATGCGGGCGTTCCTCGAGAAGCGCAAGCCCGAGTACCGCGGCAGGTAGCGATGGCGAGGCCGAATCTGTTCGACCCCGAGTTCGAGCCGCCCTCCGATCGCGACGGGTTCCGCGGTCGCCGCGCCCGCCTCGGCCGCCAGGCGGGCGCCGAGCGCCTCGGGGCGAGCCTGTTCGAGCTCGAGCCCGGCCAGGCCGCCTTTCCGCTGCACTACCACCTCGGCAACGAGGAGATGCTGATCGTGCTCGCCGGCCGCACCTGCCTCAGGTCAGCCGAAGGTGAGCGCGAGCTCGCCGAGGGCGAGGTGGTCGCGTTCCCGCTCGGCGAGCCCGGCGCCCATCAGGTGATCAACCGCGGCTCCGCGCCGGCGCGCATCGTGATCATCAGCGAGATGAACGCCCCGGACGTCGTCGTGCGACCCGAGTCGGGCAAGATCAGCGCCTTCGGCCGCGCCCCGGGCGCCGCCGGCGAGGGCTTTCACGACGTCTACTTTCGCCGCGACGCGGTCGAGCTCTGGGACGGCGAGCCGCCGCCCCCGGCGCCGGGCGACGGGAGGTGATCGAGCGGATCGGCGTCGCGGGGGCGGGCACGATGGGCGCCGGGATCGCCCAGCTCGCGTGCCTGGCGGGCTACGAGACCCACCTGCACGACCCCGGGCCCGAGGCGCTCGCTGCAGGGGTCGAACGGCTGCGGGCCGACCTCGCGCGCGGTGCGGAGCGCGGCCGCTGGACGGCCGACGAGGCCGAGGCCGCCGAGGTACGACTGCAATCGACCCCCGAGCTCGACGAGCTCGGGGCGTGCGAGCTGGTGGTCGAGGCCGCTCCCGAGGACCTGGAGCTCAAGCGCCACCTCTTCGCCCGCCTCGAGACGGTCTGCGCGGACGATGCCGTGCTCGCCACCAACACCTCGTCGCTCTCGGTGACCGAGATCGCCGAGGGTATGGCTCGAGCCCGAGCGGCTCTGCGGGATGCACTTCTTCAACCCGCCCGCGTTGATGAAGCTGGTCGAGGTGGTGGCCGGGGAGGCGAGCGGCGAGCCGGCGCTCGCGGCGACGACCGAGGTCGCCGAGCGGATGGGTCGCACGCCAATTCGCTGCGCCGACGCTCCCGGCTTCATCGTCAACCGCTGCAACCGCCCGTTCACGCTCGAGTCGCTGCGGATGCTCGGCGAAGGCGTTGCGTCGCCACGAGCAGATCGACCGCATCGTGCGTGAGGACGGCGGCTATCGGATGGGGCCGTTCGAGCTCATGGACCTGATCGGGATCGACGTCAACCTGGAGGTCGCGCGCTCGTTCTACCGCCAGCGCCCCGAGCCGCGCTGGGAGCCACATCCGATCCAGGAGCGGATGGTCGCCTCGGGCCGCCTCGGGCGCAAGACCGGAGCGGGGTTCTACGAGTACGGGGGCACGGGACCGGCGGAACGGCCCGAGCCGGAGGTCGATGACCGGCTGCGGCGGCTCGTGCTCGACCGGCTGGTCGCCCAGCTCGTCAACGAGGCCTGCTACGCCGTGGACGAGGGCGTCGCCGCACCGCAGGACGTCGACTCGGCGCTGCGGCTCGGCCTCAACCATCCGCGCGGACCGTTCGAGTGGGGCTCCGAGCTCGGTCCCGCGCAGGTGCTAGCGACCGTGGAGGCGCTCGGGCGCGAGCTCGACCCCGACCGGTACCGGCCCGCCGGGCTCCTGCGTCGCTGGGCGGCCGCCGGGGGCGACCCTGCCGCGGCGTGACCGCTGCGAGCCTCGGTCCTCGGCGGCCAGGTACGACCCGATCAGGATCAGGGCGAGCCCGACGAGGGTCACGGGCGTGATCGGCTCCGAGAGCAGCGCGGCTCCGTAGACGACCGCGAACCCGGGAGCGATGTAGGTCACGACCCAGGTCCGGGCGGGCCCGACGGTGGCGATCAGATGGAAGAGGATCGCGAACGCGATGCCCGTGCCGACCACGCCGAGCACGGTCACCGCGGCGACCGGGCCGAGGCTCGGGGCCGACGCAGGGAGCCCTGCCACGGCGAAGGGAGCCAGCAGCACGGTGCCGGCGGCCACGATCCAGGCGGCGACCCCGAGCGGCGGCCGGTCCCCGAGGCGCCGCTTGACCACCAGGCCGCCGACCGCGTAGCCGAACGCCGCGAGCACCACCGCGAGCCCGCCGAGCAGCTGATCGCCGGAGCCGCCCAGGTCGACGCCGAGCAAGGTCACCACGCCGACGACGCCGAGGACCACCCCGAACATGCGGGTGCCGTGGGAGCGCTCCTCGTGATCCACCCGGATCGCGAGCAGGGCGGTGAACAGCGGCGCCGCCGCGACCAGGATCCCGGCGAGCGAGCTGGTGATCTGCAGCTCGCCCGCGGCGATCAGCAGGAACGGCCCGGCAACCTGCGCCGCGGCCACCAGGACCAGGGTCCCCACTCGGTCGCCGAACCCGCGCAGCGCGCCCCGGCCGGCGGCCAGTGCGATCAAGACCACGGCCGCCAGCGCGACCCGTAGGAAGGCGACCATGGCGGGCGAGAAGTCGCGCAGCCCGATCTTGATCAGCAGATAGCTCGCTCCCCAGATCGCACCCAGGACGAGCAGGAGGATCCACGCGCGCCGGCTCACCCGTCCGAGGGTAGCCTCCGGGTCATGCGGGAGCTGCCCGTGCGAAGGCTCGGCCTGGCGATCATCGTCACCGTCGCGGGAGCTGCGACCGCGGCCGTCCTGCTCGCCGTCTCCTCGACCCGGGTCGCCGCCGAACCGGCCGGGCTGCCGCCCGACCTGGTCACGCTCGCGGTCCAGCAGGAGGACCTGCTGGTCGAGCGGGAGGGCGACCGCACGCTGCTGCGGATGACCACCGAGATCGGCAACCGCGGCAACGGCCCGCTCGAGGTCTATCCGAGCGCCGACTCGCCCAACTGCGACGGGGACGGCGCGCCGGACAACGACCGCGACGCCTCGCAGCGCGTGTTCTCCGACTCGAACGGAAGCGGCGGCTTCGAGCGCGGCGCCGACTCGGTGGCCGGCGAGCGTCGCTTCGGTTGCATGCGCTACCACCCGGCGCACAACCACTGGCACGTGCTCGACATCGCCAGCTACGAGCTTCGCCGCGAGCCGACCGCCAACCTGGTCGCGCGCACGCGCAAGGTCGGCTTCTGCCTCACCGACGCGCGGCCGGCGTTCGCGAGCCCGATCACGCCGGCAAACGCGGCCTACCCGATCAACCCGCCCGGGTCGGTCGGCTGCACCGCGGTCGCGACCCAGGGGGTATCGCCCGGGTGGGCCGACGCCTACGCGCTCGCCCTGCCCGGCCAGGAGCTCGACGTCTCCGGACTCCCGCGCGGCCAGTACTGCCTCACCACACGCGCCGACCCGACCGGGGTGATCGAGGAGCTCGAGGAGGACAACAACGTCCGCCGCGTGCGCCTGGCCCTGCGCCCGGCGAAGCTCGGCGTGCGCAAGCTCGCAGGCCCCTGCCGGATCTGACCGGCGGCACGCGCCGGCGTTCGCCGGGCGCGCCTAGCTCTCAGCCAGGCCCGGGGCGACCTCGATCGGCTCGCCGCCGCGCTGCCAGTGGGCCTCGGGCGAGGGCGGCGTGTCGCGCAGGTACCACTCGGCGTCGAGCGCGCCCATGCAGCCGGTGCCGGCCGCGGTCACGGCCTGGCGGTAGGTGTGGTCGACGAGGTCGCCGACGGCGAACACGCCGGCGAGGTTCGTCCGGGTCGAGCCGCCCTCCGTCGTCACGTAGCCGTCCTCATCGGTGCCGACCTGGTCGGCGACCAGCTCCGACCGGGGGATGTGGCCGATGGCGACGAACGCGCCGCCGACCTCGACCTCCTCGGTCTCGCCGGTGTCCGCCTGGCGCAGCCGCACCGCGCGCAGCTTGCCGTCGTCGCCGGCGAGGAACTCCTCTGGCACGAACGGGGTCTTGAAGCTGATGTTGCCCTGCTCCCGGGCGCGCTCGAGCATGATCTTCGAGGCCCGGAACTCGTCGCGGCGGTGGACGACGGTGAGCTTCTTCGCGTACTTGGAGATGAAGATCGAGTCCTCCATCGCGGAGTCGCCGCCGCCGATCACGATCACGTCCTCGCCCTTGAAGAAGGCTCCGTCGCAGACGCCGCAGGTGGAGACGCCGCGCCCGGCGAGCTCGAGCTCGCCGGGAAGACCGAGCCGGCGGGGCTCGGCCCCCATCGCCAGGATCACGCTCCTGGCCACGTGCTCGGTATCGCCGATGAAGACCCGTTGCAGGCCACCGTCGGAGAGCTCGACCCGGTCGGCGTCGTCTGTGATCAGGCGGGCGCCGAACTTCTCCGCCTGGGCGCGGAACTGGGTCATCATCTCCGGCCCCATGATCCCGTCGGGGTAGCCGGGATAGTTCTCGACGTCGGTCGTGTTCTGGAGCTGGCCGCCCCACTGGAACCCCTCGATCACCAGCGGCTCGAGGTTCGCGCGCGCGGCGTACAGGGCGGCGGTGTAGCCGGCGGGGCCGCCGCCGAGGATGATCAGGCTCTCGACTCGCTGCTCTTGATCGCTCATCTCGCTTCGTCCTTCCGCAGGCAAGTGTATATCACTTTACTTTATGAAGTAATGGCCGATCCGGGCAGCGCCTCGGCGATCCCGGTGCCGACCCCCGGCCCCGCCCGGGCCTCCTCCCAGCGGTGCACCGTCTTGCGGAGCTGCAGGAAGGCGACGATACCCGGGGGGGATCGGGAGCCAGAAGGCGAGCACCCGGTAGAGGAGCACGGACGCGAACACGCCCTGGCCGACGCCGAAGAGCGCGAACGCTCCCAGCAGCCCGGCGTCGACGCCGCCGACCCCGCCGGGAAGCGGGATCAGGTTCGCGACCATGCCGATGAAGAACGCCTGGACCACGACCGCGGTCGGCACCGAGACGTCGAAGGCCTTGAACGACGCCCAGAGGATCCCGATCTGCGCCGCCCAGAACCCGATCGCCCCGAGCAGGGCGAGGCCGCCGCGGGACGGCTCGCGGACGAAGGCGAGCGCCTCGCGGGTCCCGACCGCCGCGGTGGAGGGCACGGTCGCCAGCCACCGCATCGTCCGGCCCCAGAGCCGCTCGTGCGAGGCCGAGGAGAAACGCCGCTCGAGGTCCCCGGGGATCAGCGCCATGAGCAAGAAGACGACGATCACGCCCCCCGCCAGGGCCGCGGGGACGATCGTGAGCCCGGGCGGCGCAGGCACCGAGAACACGCCGGTCCGCATCAGGATCCCGTTGATCACCAGGGTCGCCATGTAGACGGCGTAGAGCAGGACGAGGAACGCGACCATCCGCGCGGCCGTCTCCTTGCGCGGCAACCCCGCCTTGCGCAGCGCCCAGTAGGTGAGCACGATCCCGCCCGCGCCGCCGGCGGAGAACAGCCGGGTGGCCGCGAGGCCCGCCATGGTGATGTCGTAGGAGTCCTTCCAGCGCAGGCTCACCGCCTCGCCGACGACGCCGCGAAAGAGCGCGACGTAGGCCACGAACATCGCCACCGCGAAGGCGAGCGCGACGCCGATCCAGACCGGGTCCGCGTCGCCGAGCTTCGCGCTCGCGTCCTGGTCCTCGAGGATCTTCGGCAGCAGCACGTAGATGCCGACCACGAGCAGGAACACGACCAGCGCGCTCTGGGCGATCCGCTTCGGGTTCTCGAAGAACGACGGCTCGTAGGCCTCGTCCTCGTCCTCGTCGACCTCGAGGCCGGGCTCCGCCGCCGCGGCCGGGGCCGTCTCGTCGAGCTCATCCCCCGGTTCGCGATCGGTCGGATCAGCGCTCCCCATCCTCCGACTAATCCTCGCAGGCGCGCTGGTCGCCCCGCCGGGCGGGTCCTCAGCGCCCGGAGGCCACCGCCTCGAGCCTGCGCAGCACCCGATTGACCGCCTCGACCACAGGCTCCGCGAGCGGCTCGCCGCGGCGCACCGAGACGACCAGCGCCGCCCCGGCCACGAGGTCGGTGACGTAGTGCTCGCCGAGGTAGACCAGCGCGAAGGCGAGCGTCGCGGCATAGCCCCAGCCGAGCGCCCCCGGGACGCTGCCGGCCTCGGCGAGATGGATGGCCGCCATGAGCGAGGTGGCGAAGTGAAGCGACGGCATCGCCGCCCAGGGGTTCGAGTTGAAGGAGTCGTACAGCGGCTCCCAGGCGCGGCGCCAGACCTGCTCGCCCGAGTCGACCATGATCCGGCGGACCTGCGGCGAGCTGCGCTCGGCCACCTCACCGGGCACCCGCTCGACCGCCGCATCGATGTAGCCCTGCTCGGCCGACCACCAAGGCGGCGCGGTTGGGACGGCGAAGTAGATCGCGCAGCCGAGGTCGTAGGTGGCGGCAAGCTGGCGCGCGGCGCGCGGGAACCGCTGTGGGTGACGGGCCTCGACGAACAGGAGCGCCAGGTGCGGCTCCATGAACCAGGCCCAGTGGACGACCGAGAGCAGGTGGTCGAGCGCCGTCACCTCCCCGGGCCGGCTGATCGCGCCCTGTAGCCGCACCGTGGGCAGGGTGCCGAGGCCGAGTGCGCGATCGGCGACGATCGGGTAATGGATCCGCAGGCGACGGCGAAGGGCCTCGGGATCGTCGTAGGGGAGCTCGTGGGCCATCACGAAACCCCACATCTGCAGCGTGAAGAGGACGACGTCGCGCGCGCGGGTGCGCGGGCGCAGGACCGCCACGGCCATCGGACCGGCCGCCAGAGCGGCAAGGGTGACCGTGGCCGGGATCCGCCGGCGCCGGCGGATCAGCGGCACCGCGATCGAGGCGGCTAGCGCGGCGCCGGCCGCGAGGCGGACCGCCGCGCGCTGCGCGGGCGAGGGGCGGCGCGGTGGGCGGAGTGGACGCAAGGCGGGCGAGTATAAGTCGAGGATGGCGACCGACGGGCGCTTCGAGGGAGAGCGGGTGGCGGTCACCGGCGCCGGCGGCTTCATCGGCGGCGCCGTGGCACAGAAGCTGCTCGGCGAGGGCGCCGACGTGGTGGGCATCGACGTTGCCCCCGACGCCGAGGCGAAGCTGGCCGCCGCCGGGATCGAGCCGGTGATCTGCGACGTCGCCGACGGCGAGTCCCTGGCCGCCGCGCTCGCCGGCGCCGGCCTGGTCGTCCACACCGCCGCCTACGTCCACGAGTGGGGGGAGATGGACGAGTTCGTGCGCGTCAACGTGGGCGGCACGGCGCGGGTCATCGACGCGGCGGCTGCCGCGGGCGTCGGCCGGACGGTCCACGTGAGCTCGGTCGTCGTCTACGGCTACGAGGCCCCCGGCGAGCAGGACGAGAGCGCTCACCTGCGCACCAGCGGCATCCCCTACATCGACACCAAGTCGGCCTCCGACCGCCTGGCTCGCCGTCGCGGCGCGATCGTCGTTCGCCCGGGGGACGTCTACGGCCCGGGCTCGATCCCGTGGCTCGTCCGCCCGCTGGAGCTGGCCCGCGCGGGGCGGCTCGCGGTGCCCGGCCGCGGCGACGGGACGATGCTGCCGGTGTACATCGACGATCTCGTCGACTCGCTGGTCGCGGCGGCCGTGAGCGGCGAGCGCGGCCGCGCGTACACGGCCTGGGACGGTGTGCCGGTCAGCTTCCACGACTACTTCACCCGGATCGCCGAGATCGCCGGCGGCCCCGCTCCGCGCCGC
This sequence comes from uncultured Solirubrobacterales bacterium, assembly GCA_963758665.1. GTDB lineage: Bacteria > Actinomycetota > Thermoleophilia > Solirubrobacterales > 70-9 > WHSW01. The sequence continues at coordinate 27,838 of CAVWWH010000005.1, forward strand.
CTGCCGCGACCGCTCCTCGACCTCGCCGGGGTCGCGCTCGAGCGCTGGGCGCGAGCCCGCGGCACCAGCCCCGCCTTCACGTCGCGCTCGGCCACCTTCGTCGACCGCCGCGGGACCGTCTCGATCGACCGTGCCAGGGCGGAGCTCGGCTGGGAGCCGCGGGTCGGCCTCGACGAGGGGCTGCGGCGCTGCGCGCGGTGGGCGCGAGCCGAGGGGCTGGCCTGAAACGGCGCGAGGAGGCGTTGGCGCCCCGATTGACGATTAGAATGGCGCCGCCTTGAGCCGTCGGACGATCCTGCTCGCCGCCCTCACCGCCCTGCTCGCGCTCACGTGGGCGGCGGCGCCTGCGCAGGCGGTCGATCTGGCCCCGCCGGCGCCGCACTCGCCGAACGCCGACGCCATCCACTCCAGCTATGTGGTCATGATCGTGATCACGTTCGCGGTCATCCTGGTCGTCAACGGGGCGCTGATCGCCGCCGTGGTCCGCTTCCGCGAGCGCCGGGGGCGCGAGCCGGCCAGGTTCGCGGCCGGCAGGGGGGCCTTTCGTCCCCTGGTGGGCGCGCTCAGCGTCCTCGCCCTCGCGATCTTCGTCTTCGGCGTGATCAAGACCGGCGACGCGCGCGAGATCGAGCCCAGCGGGCCCGAGGGCCTCGGCGGCGACCAGACCGCCCAGGTCGGGGTCAAGGGGCTGCCGCCGATCTCGGTCGCCGCAGAGACGGAGTCGGGCAGCGGCGACGAGCCGGTCACCGGGGAGCCCGCCGAGTCGAGCCCGCTCGAGATCAACGCGATCGCCCAGCAGTGGCTGTGGCGGTTCGAGTACCCGGGCCACACGCCCGGCACCGCCCTGTTCTCGTACGGCGAGCTGGTGGTGCCGGTCGACACCGCCGTCGTCCTCAACGTCACCTCGACCGACGTCCTGCACACCTGGCACATCCCCGCCCTCGGGGGTCAGGTCCAGGCCTCGCCCGGTGAGGTGGTCGAGACCTGGTTCAAGGCCGACTCGGTCGGCCGCTTCTCCGGCGCCTCGAAGGTCTTCTCGGGCACCAGCTTTCCGACCATGCGCTCCTGGGTGCGGGTCGTCACCGTGCCCGAGTACCAGGACTACGTCGAGACGCTCGGCGCGGAGCTGAGCGAGGCGCAGGGGGCCGTGGAAGCGGCGCAGGACGAGGAGGACGCCGAGTGACGCCGTCCGCCCGCGACGCGACCGAGACCCGTCCCGAGGTCGTCACCCGCGAGCTGCGCCCGGCGCGCCAGGCGTGGATCGAGCGCGCCACCAGCGCCGATCACAAGGTCGTCTCGCTGCTCTACATCGCCACCGCGCTCACCTTCCTCGCCCTCGCTGCGACCCAGTTCCTCCTCATGCGCCTGCAGCTGATGCTCCCGGAGAACACGCTGATCAAGCCGGAGATCTTCGATCGGCTGATGAGCACGTCGGCCGTGACCTTCGTCGTCCTCGCCTGCGTGCCCCTGGCGCTGGGCGTGATCGGCTACATCGTGCCGTTGCAGATCGGCGCGCGGGGGGTGGCGCTGCCGCGCCTCAACCAGCTTTCCTACTACCTCTACCTGGCCGGCGGGGTGACGATCCTCGGGAGCTTCCTCTACACCGCGCCGGAGACCGGCACCGCGGCCCTGCCGCCGCTCTCCGACCTCGCGTTCTCGCCCTCCAACGGCGCCGACGCGTGGATCGCCGGGACCGCCCTGGCGACCCTGGGCTTCGTCTGCTTCGCGATCAACCTGGTCGCCACGGTGCGCACACTGCGGGCCCCCGGCCTCGCCTGGCGGCGGATGCCGTCGTTCACCTGGGCGGCCACGGTGATCGGGTACGTGCTGCTGGTGATCGGCCCGCTGATGATCGCGGCGCTGACGATGCTCGAGGTCGATCGCCGCTTCGACGGCGTCTTCTTCGACCCGCAGGAGGGTGGGGCGCCGCTGCTCTACGAGCACCTGTCGTACATCTTCTTCACCGGCACCTACCTGATCTGCTTCATCGCGGCCGCCGGCACGATCTCGGAGATCCTGCCGACCTTCGCGCGCAAGCCGATCTTCAGCCGCCGCGCGGTCGCCGGCTCGCTGGTCGCCGTCGCCGTGCTCGGCCTGCTCGCCTGGATGCAGAACATGTACGTCGCGCCGCTCAACGAGGGCTGGCCGATCATGGCGATGGCCTTCGCGCTCGCGCTCGTGGTCCCGATGGGCGTCCTCTTCTACAGCTGGATCGCGACGATCTGGGGCGGGACCCTGGAGCTGCGGGCGGCGACCTGGTACGCGCTGGCGGCGATCGCGATGATGTCGATCGGCCTCGCCGGTGAGCTCGGCTACTCGGTGATCACCGTCGGCTGGGCGCTCGACTACACCACCGTGAGCCAGGCCGACACCCTCTACCTGCTGGTCGGCGGAGGCGTGATCGGGGGCTTCGCCGCCCTGCACTACTGGTTCCCGAAGATGTCCGGCAGGCTGCTCGGCGAAGGGATCGGCCTGATCGCGCTGCTGACGATCCTGATCGGGCTCAACCTGTACGCGATCCCGATGTCGCTCGCCGGCCTCGACGGCCAGCCGGTCGACGTGTACACGTACTTCGAGGACACCGGCGTCGACGGCTACAACCTGATCGCGTCGATCGGTGCGTTCATCCTCGTGCTCGGGATCATGCTCGAGCTCGGCAACGCGGCCTACAGCTTCAACAACGGCCTGCTCGCGCGCGGCCATGACCCCTGGGTCGCGACGACGCTCGAGTGGTACGCGCTCTCGCCGCCCCCTCCGCACAACTTCGACACGGTGCCGGACGTGCGCAGCGGCGAGCCGCTGCAGGACATCCGCGACTCGATCGCCCGGCGCGCGGAGGCGTTCGAAGCGCCGCCCAAGTCCCGCCCCGGTCGCCGGTCCGGTGGGCGGCTCGGGCCCGGGGCCGGAGGCGCCCGCGGAGCCCGCCGCGGACGGCGACGACCCAGGTAACGCCCCGGTAGCCTGAGCTCGATGACTGCAGTCGCCGTTCGTGGCGATGCGGACGAGCTCTCTCGCTTCCGCCGCCTCGTCACCGTCACCATCGTCGCCACGTTCGTCCTGATCCTGATCGGCGGCGTCGTCCGCGTCAGCGATTCCGGCCTCGGCTGCGGGGCCGCGGGCAGCGGCACCCACGGCTGGCCGCTCTGCGAGGGCGGCGTCCTGCCCGCCGACTCGGCCGAGTCGGTGATCGAGTTCTCGCACCGGATCGCAGCCTCGGTGGTCGCGGTGCTGATCGTCTTGCTGGCGCTGAAGGCCTACCGGCGCCTGCGCGAGCATCGCCTGCTGGTCCGCGGCACGATCGCCGCCGGCGTGCTCGTGCTCGCCCAGGCGGCGCTCGGCGGGCTCACGGTCGAGCAGGGCCTCGAGGACGAGCTGGTCGCCGCCCACCTCGGGCTGGCGATGCTGCTGCTCGGGCTGCTGTTCGTGCTCCGGCGCGGGGCCGAGACGAGCCCCGCCCCCGCGCGCCAGAGCGTCCGCGGGCTGCGCCCGCTGGGCATCGTCACCGCGGGCCTAGTGCTGGCGACGATCGTCGCCGGCGGCTACGTCGCGGGCACCGAGTACCACGGAACCGAGAACCAGCCGGTCGTCGGCGCCCACTCGGCCTGCGGCAGCGGCTGGAGCGCCGAGCAGTTCCCCGGCTGCAACGGCCAGGGGGCGCTCTCGTTCGGCCAGTCGCGGCTCGCCGACATCCAGCTCACCCACCGGCTGTTCATGTACCTGACCGCGATCTCGCTGATCGCGATGACCGCTCTGGCGCTGCGGCGGCGGGCGCCCAGCCGAGCGTTCTTGGTGGCGCCGCTCGTCCTCGTCGCCCAGATCGCGCTCGGCGCGATCAACGTCTGGGCCGGCAAGCACGCCGGGCTGATCGTCGGCCACCTGGCGCTCGGGACGACCCTGTGGGCGACCGTCGTCTACGCCACCGCGACCCTGATGCCGGCCTCGGCCCCGGCGGTCGAGCGCGTCGACCGCCGGCAGGCGACCGGGGCGGCCCCGGCCTGATGGAGAGCGCGACCACCACCATCGCCCTCGCTCGCGAGCGGTCCTTCGCGGCGGTCGTCCGCGACTACGTCGAGCTCACCAAGCCGCGGATCATCTCGCTCCTCCTGCTGACCACGGTGGCGACGATGATCGTCGCCGAAGGTTCGTTCCCGGCGGTCTCGACCGTGCTCTGGACGATGCTCGGCGGCTATCTGGCCGCGGGCGGAGCAGGGGCGATCAACCACTACCTCGACCGCGAGCGCGACGCGCGCATGGCCCGCACCCGCGGGCGCCCGCTGGTCGCCGGGCGGATCGAGCCGCTGCACGGCCTCACCTTCGGGATCGTGCTCGGCGCCCTGGCGACCGATCGAGCTGGCGCTGACCGTGAACGTGCTCTCCGCGGTGCTGGCGCTCACCGGGCTGCTCGGCTACGTGCTCATGTACACGCTCTGGCTCAAGCCGCTGACGCCCCAGAACATCGTCATCGGCGGAGCGGCCGGCGCGGTCCCACCGCTGGTCGGCTGGGCGGCGGCCACCGGCGGACTGGCGCCCGAGGCGCTGTATCCGTTCGGGATCGTCTTCCTCTGGACCCCGCCGCACTTCTGGGCGCTCTCGCTGCTGATCTCAGGACGACTACGCGCGCACCGGGGTGCCGATGCTGCCGGTGGTCAAGGGCGAGGCCGGCCACCAGGCGCCAGATCCTCATCTACACCGCTGATCCTCGTCGCCTTCACGCTGCTCCCGGTCGCCACCGGCTTCCTCGGCGCGATCTACGCCGGCTCGGCGCTGCGTCCTCGGCGCCGGCTTCGCGATCCTCGCCGTCCGCCTGCTCCGCCACCCGACGCCGCCCCGCCGCGCTCCGCCTCTACCTCTCCTCGCTCGCCTACCTGGCGCTGCTCTTCTGCGCCATGGCCGTGGACGCGGGTCGTCTGATACAACGCCCCTCGCATGGACCGCAGACGCGCCTCATCGAGCCTCGCATCCGGCCTCTGGGCGGCCACGATCGCGGTCGGGGTCTTCGGCTTCGCCTTCTTCGTCGCGATCGTCTACATCGGCTAGCCGACGATGGCCGACGATCGCCGCAACGGGGAGCCGCTCGAGCTCGTCTACGTCCCGGAGCCGTCGTGGCAGCCGGTCCTCGTCGCCTTCGGCCTGGCCGCGGTGGTCGCCTCGATCTTCACCTGGTGGCCATACGGCGTGATCGGCGGCGCGTCGTCGCCCTGTTCGCCCTCCGCGCCTGGATCCACGACGCCCGTGAGGACTTCGACCGCCTGCCGCGCCGCCAGCGCGTCGCGACCGCGGTGATCCCCGCGGTGCCGCTGCGCAGCCGGCGGTCGCACGGACGCGAGCGCCTGAGGGGTCGCGGCCGCGCGCTGCGCGCAGGCCGCCGCGTTCTGCTCGGCGTCGGGCGAGATCGTGCTCGCGGTGGCGCCGTCGGAGGTCCAGACCCGGACGATGTCGCGCATCGAGAGCACCCCGACCAGCTCGCCGTTCTCGACCACGACCAGGTGGCGGATGTGGCGGCGCGCCATCTCGACCGCGGCGCGCTCGAGGCTCCAGCCCGGCGAGGCGGAGATCACGGTGTCGGTCATGTGGTCGCCGACGCGCTCGGCGTCGGGGTCCTCGCCCGCGGCCGAGCGAGTTGAGGATGTCGCGCTCGCGAGACCACCCCCGGGCCGGGCAGCTCCTCGTCGATCACAACCGCGGCGCCGACGCCCTTGTCGGTCATCCGCTGGGCGGCCTCGCGCAGGGTGTGCCCGGGCCCGACCGTGAGCACGACGCTCGACATTCCCTGGCGAACTTCCATCCGACCCCGCGTCCCTCCTTCTCTCGACGAGCTAGTGCAGATCGGCTCGAACCCTAACGCGATGCGCGCCGGTCGCCCAGCCGCAGAACGGCGGGCCCGCGCCTGCGCGGATGGATAGGATTCGCCGCCGTGCGTCCAGCCTTCTCCCGCAGTCGCCGGCGGAGCGCGCCGGCCCGCCTCGGCATCGTCGCGGCTGCACTCGCCAGCGCCGCCGTCGCCGCCGGCTGCGACGTCAGCGAGGACGCCGACCTCGAGCGCGGCAGGGCGCTGTTCCAGCAGAGCTGCGGCACCTGCCACGCGCTTGCCCAGGCCGGCACGAGCGCCCAGGTCGGCCCCGACCTCGACGCCTCGTTCGCCCAGGCGCGCGCCGACGGGATGGACAACGACACGATCGAGGGCGTCGTCCAGACCCAGATCGCGAACCCGCGGGCGACGGAGGAGGGGGCCGCGAACTACGACCGGGTCTACATGCCCGCCGACCTGGTCACCGGCCAGGACGCCGAGGACGTCGCCACCTACGTCGCCAGCGTCGCCGGGGTGCCGGGCGCGAAGCCCCCGGAGCTCGACTCCCCCGACCTGTTCGCCGAGAAGTGCGGGATCTGCCACACGTTCGAGGCCGCCGGCACCAACGCCTCCACCGGCCCCGACCTCGACCAGGCGCTCGCCGGCAAGGACGCGGCCTACATCGAGCAGCAGATCGTCGACCCGAACTCGGCGATCACGCAGGGCTTCTCGGAGGGCGTGATGCCCCAGGACTTTGAGCAGACGCTCACCCCGGAGGACCTCAGCGGCCTGGTCGAGTACCTGCTCGACAACGTCGGCGGCGGCCAGGGCAACTAGCCGGGCGGATCCCCGGCGGCGCGCCGGCGTCGCCACCTAACCCCGAGCGCGACCCCGAGCTCGAACAGGAGCACCACCGCCGCCCATCCGGGCCCGGCGACGACGCTGACGATGAACACCGGGAGCAACGCCAGGCCGACACCGGCAACGACGCGGAACATCGCCCGCTCATACGTAACCAGCCTGTCGGCGGGATCGTCGGCCATCGGTCGGAACCGACCGTCGTCGACGCCTAGAGCAGGTAGACGGCGGTGAACACGATCAACCACATGACGTCGACGAAGTGCCAGTAGATGCCCGGCACCTCGACGCCGAGGTGGTCCTTGGCCTCGGGCCCGAAGTGGCCGCGCCAGGCGCGGACGTTGGCGAAGGTGAGCAGCAGCAGGCCGACGAAGACGTGGGCGCCGTGGAGGCCGGTGAGGCCGTAGAAGATCGAGCCGAAGGCGCCGTCGCGGGCCGAGAAGCCGATGTGGATGTACTCGTTGATCTGGATGAAGAGGAAGGTCGCGCCGAGCAGCCAGGTCATCATCAGCCCCATCTGGAGCCCCCGCCGGTTGCCCTTGCGCACGGCCTCCAGGGCCCAGTGCATGGTGAAGCTCGAGGAGACCAGGATCGCCGTGTTGACCCCGGCGACCGAGGTCGGCAGCTCGACGCCCTCCGGAGGCCAGGGCCCCTCGTTGGCGACCACGCGGAGGAAGAAGTACGAGGCGAAGAACGCCCCGAACAGCATGACCTCCGAGATGATGAAGAGGAGGATGCCGAGCGTCTGGCGGTCGATCCGCGAGCTCGCGTGGGCCTCGGGCGGGCCGTGGTGCTCGTGCTCGCCGTGGCCCACGGCGACGGAGGCGCTCTCCATCAGGCGGACACCTCCTCTGCCCGCTCCCGGCTCCCGGCTGCCGATCCGGTGCCGGCCTCGTAGTGCTCCACCGGCTTGTCGGTGATCTCCCGCACCCGGTCGAGCAACCCCTCCTCGAGCCACTTCGACTGCTGGCCGGCGAGGGTCGAGATCAGGATGTCGTCGATGCGGTAGTGGTCGATCGCGTTCGAGATCGCGGCGAACGGCTCCGGGCTCATCGGCTGGCCGGTCGCGTCGATCTCAGAGCGGTAGAGCTCGGCCAGCGTGGTCGCGAGGCGCTCGCAGACGGCCTCGCGGGAGAGGTCCCCCGACCGCGGGCAGATGATCGTGTAGCGGTGCGGCTTCTCCGCGGCCCGCGCCTTGAGCCGCTCGATCAGCTCCGGGCTGGCGACGGTCTGCGTGCCGACGATGAGCGTGTGAACGACGTCCCAGCGCACTGCGTCGTCGTCGACGCGCACCGGGATGTGGGTGACCGGGACCTCCATCTTCGCCTTCGCCCACTCGACCAGGTCCTTGCGGGTGAGCCCGAAGCGCGTCTCGTAGAGGGCCGAGAGCAGCACCTCGGAGGGGCGGAAGGCGCGCACCGCGTCGTCTAGCGCCAGGGACGGGTCCGGGTCCATGACCGCGCCGACCGACTCGATCCCGAACGCATCGAGCACCTGCTGGGTGACCTCGACCCGGCTCAGGGCGGCGTCGCGGATCTCGTCGCGGTCGACGATCTGGCCGACGATGGGCTGGTTCTGCGGCGCCACCACGGCGACCCCGTCGGCGCCCGTGTCGACGCGCTCGCGCACGGCCTCGAGCAGCCGCCGCCCGCCGGCGACCTCGTTGACGAAGGCGAGCACCGTGCCCCCGTCGCTCCACTCGACCGAGCTGCGCGGGTCGTCGATCGGGTACGCGGCGTGCTCGGCGTCGGTCATTTGTCAGGGAACGCCTCGGGTTCGCCGCCGGCCGCGGTCCCGACCTTGGCCGGCTCGTGCTCGCGCACGTCGGCCTCCTCGGGACCCATGATCGCGTGGCGCGCGCCGGGGACGCCGAACTCGTACGGGCCGCCGACCACGCGCGGGATCTCGTCGAAGTTGAAGATCGGCGGCGGCGACGAGACCTGCCACTCGATCGTCTTCGCCCGCCACGGGTTCGCGGTCGCCTTCGGCCCCCACCGCCAGCTGACGACCATGTTGTACATGAACACGAGCTGCGCGATCCCGAGCAGGAACGAGGAGATCGAGATCACCAGGTTCCAGTCGCCGAACTGCGCCGCGTAGTCGGCGACCCGGCGCGGCATGCCCTCCATCCCGACCCAGTGCATGGGCACGAACGTGCCCAGCATCCCGATCAGGGTGAGGTAGAAGTGCACGCGCCCGAGCTTCTCGTCGTACATGCGCCCGGTCATCTTCGGGAACCAGTGGTAGATCCCGGCGAAGATCGTGAACACGGAGCCGCCGAAGAGCACGAAGTGGATGTGGGCGACGATGAAGTAGGTGTCGGAGACGTGGATGTCGATCGGCACCATGCCCAGCATCACCCCCGAGATCCCACCGACGACGAAGGTGACGATGAACCCGAGGCTGAACAGCATCGCGGTGGATCTCAGGTGCAGCTTGGAGTCGAACAGCGTCGCCAGCCAGCTGAAGATCTTGATCCCGGTCGGCACCGCGATCAGCAGCGTGGTGATCATCATCGGCACCCGCAGCCAGCTGAACATCCCGCTGACGAACATGTGGTGCGCCCAGACGGTGTAGGAGAGGACGACGATCCCCAGCAGCGCCAGGGCCATCAGCCGGTAGCCGAAGATGGGTTTGCGGGCGTGGGTCGAGATCACCTCGGAGACGATCCCGAAGCCGGGCAGCATCATGATGTAGACGGCCGGGTGCGAGTAGAACCAGAAGATGTGCTGGTAGCTGAGCACGTCGCCGCCGAAGGTCGCCTGGAAGAAGTTGGTGCTCAGGGCGCGGTCGAACAGGACCATGAACTGGACCCCGGCGATGAACGGCGTGGCGGCGACGACCAGCAGCGAGGTCGAGAGGTTCGCCCAGACCAGCAGCGGCATCCGCCAGAAGGTCATCCCCGGCGCCCGCATGGTGATGATCGTGACCAGGAAATTGAGCGCCGTGGCGATCGACGAGGCGCCGGCGAACTGCACCCCCAGGTTGAAGAACGACTGCCCCAGTGGAGCCCCGGTGGAGAGCGGCGCGTAGCCCGTCCAGCCGGCGTCGAAGGCCCCGCCCGGGACCACGAAGCTGGCGAGGAACAGCAGCCCGGCCAGCGGCAGCATCCAGAACGAGAGCGCGTTGAGGCGCGGGAACGCCATGTCCGGGGCGCCGATCATCAGCGGCAGCACGTAGTTGGCGATCCCGGCGAAGACGGGGATCACGAAGACGAAGATCATCAGCGCCGCGTGGGTCGAGAAGAGGCCGTTAAAGACCCCCGGGTCGACCATCTGCGTGCCCGGCTGGGCGAGCTCGGCCCGCATCAGCATCGCGATCAGGCCACCGGCGAGGAAGAAGAAGAAGGTGGTGACGATGTACTGGATCCCGATCACCTTGTGATCGGTGTTGAACTTGAAGTAGTCCCGCCACGAGGTGGCCCCGTGCTGTGAGTGGTCCTCGGGCACGGTGGGCGCGCCGGCGGCCCAGCGGAACCAGTAGTCGAAGGCGCCGAGCCCGACCAGGAAGCCGAGCGGACCGGTGATCGCGGGCACGATCAGGTGCGGGTAGCCGGTCGGCTCGGTCTGGAAGATCTCCAGCCCGGAAATCGCCCGCAGGGCGACCACCAGCCCGAACCCGAAGGCCGAGCCGACGATGAACCCGAGTCCCGCTCGGGTCAATCCTGGTCTCTTCAGTGCCGCTGCCACGTTCGAGTTATCCCCGTAAGCCTATGGTCCGCCCGCCGCGCCCGCCCCATCGCTCGGCGCCTGGGCCTCCGCCTGCTCGGCAACCCATTGGTCGAACTCCTCCTGCGACTCGACCACCACCGTCGCCCGCATCGTCGCGTGCCCGGTCCCGCAGAGCTCGGTGCAGATCAGGCTGAAGGTGCCCTCCTGGTTCGGCGTGACGACGAAGGTGTTGTCGACCCCCTCCTCGGCCGGGTCCTGCGCCGGGACCAGGTCGCGCTTGATCCGCCACTCCGGGACCCAGAACGAGTGCAGGACGTCGAGCGCCACCAGCGAGACGTCGAGCTGGCGATCGACCGGCACATGGAGCTCGTTCGTGCTCAGCGGGACCGCCTCCTCGCCGCTGCCGATCATCTCCTCCGGGTAGTCGAACGTCCACTTGAACTGCTGCGCCGTGACCGTGAGCGGCATCGCGTCGGCCGCCTCGGCCTCGATGTCGTCGAGCACGACCCAGCTGTAGCCGGCGCCGAAGAGGACGATCACGGTCGGGATCACGGTCCAGGCGATCTCGAGCTTGGTGTTGCCGTGGATCGGCTTGCCGTCGCCCTCGTCGCCGGGCCTGACGCGGAACTTCCAGATCGCGTAGCCGAACATCACCATCACGATCGCGAAGACGAAGCACGAGAGCACGATCATCACGTCGAACAGGGTGTCGATCGGCCCCGCCTGGGTCGAGCCGGCGTCGCCGAACCACTCGAACTGCAGCAGCACGACCGACGAGACGGCGGCGACGACGAGCATCGCGGCGACGAGCCGAACATAGGTCACGCGGGTCACTGGCGCCGATTCTATTGATCGGTGAGACGGCGTCGCCGGGTCGGATCGGAGCTTGTTTTACGCGTCTCGATCGACCACCGGCACCGGCAGCCCGGCCAGCTCTCCGGCCGACGCGTCCAGGACCGCACGGGCCACGCCCTCCCAGCTCCAGAGCCGCTCGACCGTCGACCGCAGCGCCTCGCGTGCGCGCTCGCGCTCGGCCTCGTCGAGTGCCAGCCAGGCGTTCACCCGCGTGGCGATCGCCTCGGCCGCGGCGTCGTCGAGCTCGAACGAGACGAGTTCTCGCGCGGACTCGGGGAGCTGCTCCGCGAGCGCCCGGCTGACCTCCGCGGCGCCCGAATGGGCCGCGGAGACCGGCATCACCCCGGCCGCCGCCGCCTCGGCGGCGACCATCCCGAAGGCCTCCGGGAAGGTGCTGGGGAAGATCAGGGCCTCGGATGCCGCCACCGGGGCGGCGACCTCGTCGTGCTCGAGCCGCCCGGAGAAGGCGATGCTCTCGGCGGCGGCGCGGGCAGCGTCCCGGTAGCCGTCGGGGAGCCGGTCGAGGAGGGACGAGAGCATCGCCAGCCGGCCCTCGTCCCCGTCCTCCAGCCCTCGGCCGCGCGCGGCGAGCTCCTCGAGCGGGCCGAGGTCCCCCTCCGCGAACCCCTGCACCACCCCGCGCAGGGTCGCTTCGAGGGCCCCGAAGCCGACCAACAGCAGCCGCGCGCGGGGATCGCGCCGGTGGATCAGCGGCCACGCCGCGAGCAGCAGATCGACGCCCTTCGAGACGATCAGCTTGCCGACGAAGATCGCGCGGGGTCCGTCCGTCTGACCGAACCACTCCACCGCCTCTGCGGCCGCCGCAGCGTCGCGGTCCCAGGACGATGCCGGAGGAGCCGACGCCGGTGGTGCCGGCGTTGGCGGCGGCGGGTCCTGTCGCGGGAGCCCCGCACCGCGCTGCGGCGGGGGTCCCCCCTCCCGCGCCACCCGCCGAGCCGCGTCTGCGCTGGACGCCTCCTGCTCGTCGCTTTCGCGCAGGGTTCGAGCCAGAGCCTGAAGGCGGGGTGACCGATCGGACGGGGGGATGGGTGCGAAGAGGTGGGTGTCCACGCCGGGCGGGCCGAGGCGGACCTTGGCGTTGACCTCGGGGTCGTCGACGACGAGGCGCAGGCGGGCCGCGATGTGGCCCGAGCCGACGAGGATGCCGTTCGCCCCGGCGACCGCCTCCTCGGCGTAGGGGCGGAAGCGCTCGAGCGCCGGGAGGATGGTGTAGGAGAGATCGGAGCCGTGGACCTTGAGCGCATAGCGCAGCCCCGCGCGGGCGAGGATCACCGGCCCCATGACGACGTGGTTGGCGAGCGCGGCGTCGACGCCGCCCAGCGACGCGACCAGCTCCCGGACCGCGGCGACGTTGGCCTCGATGTAGGCGCCGAGCTCCGCGTCGCTGAGCTCGGCGAACGTCCTCACCTCGAAGCCCTCGTACGTGTCGTGGACGAACACCGGGAGCAGACCGCCGATGTCCGGGTTGTGGATCGTCACCGACCCCGTGGCCCCCTCCACGAGGTCGGAGGCCTCGCGGTCCTGGCAGACCAGGTGCACCTCGTGGCCGAGCCGGGCGAGTGCCTGGGCCAGGCTGGCGTTGTAGACGTTGGAGCCCGTGCCGCGCAGGAGATAGCCGTGGAAGATCAGGACCCTCACCCGGCGGAGGCTATGGGCTTGCCCGGCGGCCGCTCCACGCGTATGGTCAGGGTGCGCCATGGCGGCTGAGATCGCGACCGCGTCCGCGGTGATCGAGGAGCTCGGAACGTCCCTTCGCGGGAACGTCGTCGGTCCCGCGAGCCCGGACTACGACGAGCTCCGCAGGACCTGGAACGCGTCGATCGACCGCGCGCCGGCGGCCATCGCCCGCTGCACGGGCGCCGGGGACGTCGCCGAGGCGATCCGCGTCGCTCGCGAGGCGGACCTGCCGATCGCGGTCCGGGCCGGCGGCCACAGCTTCCCCGGGCACTCGACCTGCGACGGCGGGCTCGTCATCGACCTCTCGCCGATGCGCGAGGTCCGCGTCGATCCCGAGGCGGCGACTGCGACCGTGCAGGCCGGGGTGCTGCTCGGCGAGCTCGATCGGGCGACCCAGGAGCACGGGCTCGCGGTCCCGGCCGGGATCGTCACCCACACCGGGGTGGCGGGGCTCACCCTCGGGGGCGGGATCGGATGGTTGATGCGCAAGCACGGGCTGACGATCGATCAGCTCCTCGCGGTCGAGATCGTGACGGCGGACGGCTCGGTGGTGCGGGCGTCCGAGGCCGAGAACGCCGACCTCTTCTGGGGCGTGCGCGGCGGCGGCGGCAACTTCGGCGTCGTCACACGGTTTACGTTCCGGCTCAACCCGGTCGGCCCGGCCGTGCTCGCGGGGCCGATCTTCTGGCCGATGGCCGAGTCCCCCCGCCTGCTCCGCTTCTACCGCGAGTGGATCGCCGACGCCCCCGACGAGCTGATGACGATCGTGGTCCACCGCAAGGCCCCGCCGCTGGACTTCGTCCCGACCGAGCTGCACGGCGAGCCGATCGTCGGCGTCGTCTGTTGCTGGTGCGGAGAGCTCGAAGCCGGGGAGCGATTCCTGCGGCCGCTGCGGACCTTCGGAAGGCCGGTGATCGACCTCTGCGAGCCGAAGCCGCTCGTCGACCACCAGGCGATGTTCGATCCCTCCTACCCGCACGGCTGGTGGTACTACATGCGTGCCTGCGACGTCGGCGCGCTCAGCGACGAGGTGATCGAGATCACCTACGAGCACGCCTCGCGGATCGGCTCGCCGCTGACGGCGTTCCCGATCTGGCAGCAGGGCGGCGCAGTCGCCCGAGTGGGCGAGGACGAGACGGCCTTCAGCGGCCGCAGCGCCGGACACACGTTCAACATCACGGCGGCGACCGCGACCGAGGAGGGCTTCGACGCCGAGCGCGAATGGGTGCGCGCGTTCCACGCGGCGCTCGAGCCGCACAGCGAGAGCGTCTACGTCAACTTCCTCATGGAGGAGGGGGAGGAGCGAATCCGCGAGGCCTACGGGCCTGGCAAATGGGACCGGCTGAAGGCGCTCAAGCGCCGCTACGACCCGCAGAATCGCTTCCGCCTCAACCAGAACATTCCACCGGACTAGCCGCTCGAATCAGGCGCCTCAACGGCGGCGCGGCTCGGCTTCGCTCCGCTCCGCCTCGCGGACCGGTGACCGCGTCCGGGCTCGACGGGTATCGTTCGCCGCCGTGCAGAACCCGCGCCAGATCTACCGTCTGCGCGCCCGCGCCTCGGGCCGCGAGGCGCTCGGCCCGGCCGCGCCGGGCGGCGTGTACCTCGACCGCGAGACCGGCGAGGAGATGGAGCCGGTAACGCGGACGCTGCCGCTGGCGCCGTCGGAGTCGGCACTGCTGCGGACGCCCGAGAACCTGCGCATCTGCCGGCGCTGCGACCAGCTGATCGGCCTCGACGTAAGCGACTGCCCCTACTGCGGGCTGCGCCAAGCCCCGCTCGCGTGAGCCCGGGCGTCGCGGGGCGGCGTCCTCGCTCGCTTGCGCGCGGAGCGCGCGTCGCCACCTGCATCCTCGCCTCGCTCGCCTGCCTCGGCCTCGCCGCCTGCGGCGACTCCGACGAGACGCAAAGCGCCGAGACGATCACGGTCACGACGCCGGCTACCACCACCTCGACCGGCTCGTCGACCACGACCACGACCACGACGAGCGCGCCGACGACCTCCACGGCGACCGAGCCGACGACGACGTCGACCGACGACTCGGGCGGCACCGAGGGACCGGGCACCGAGGGCTCCGGCGGGGTCGGCGCCGGCGGAGGCAGTGCACCCTCGGGCGGCTCCGAGGCCTTCGATCAGTTCTGCACGGAGAACCCGGAGGCGTGCGAGTGACGCAGGCCGCTGCGGCTCAGCGCGGGGTGTAGTAGCCCCAGTAGAGAAGCCGCGCGGTCTTGTAGTCGCAGCCGTAGGAGCGCTCCGAACCGACCTTCTGCTGCGGCTTGCCGGCCTTGATGGGCGCGGTGCCCGAGCACTCGCCCTCGGCCCGGCTCGACCGCCAGACGTTGTTCGAGCCGCTTTGGTTGACCGCGAACGCCGGCGCCCAGGTCGGGATCGTCAGCGCCAGGAACTCGCCCTTGCGGATCTTCAGCGGGTCGGTGAGCGTGAACGTCTGTCGCGTGCCCAGCACCGAGCCGAGCGTGACCACCGGGCTCTGCGCCTTGAGCTTGTAGTTGCGCTCGTTCTTGCGCTTGAGCACGGAGACCCGCGCGGTCGGGGTGGTGCCGAAGGCACCCGACTCGTAGAAGTCGGCGAAGAACTGGGACTGCGAGCGGTTCGGATCCGACAGATCGATCGCCCAGCCGACGATGAAGCCGTCCTCGCGGGCCTTGAACGGGGCTCTGGTGCCGTCGGCGACCATCTGGAACCCGGTCACGCTGCCGACCGCCTCGCACGGCGTCTTCGGGCACGAGGGCTCGGGCGTGCGGCCGGTCTTGCCGAGGGTCTTCGCCGGAGCCGCCGCGGCGCCGCCGGCGCCGGCGCCGAGCAGCCAGAGCGAGCCCAGGGCCGCCGCCAGGGCGAGCGGGGCGAGGCGGCGAGGGTGTGTCTGTGAGCCGGCCATGGGTCTTGGGGTCAAACACCTGCTGGGGACGCGGGTTTCGGTTCCCCGGCGATCCGTAGCTTAGGCCGCCGCGCGCACGGCGGTAGATTCCCCCGCCGTGCCTGCAATCGAGGTAACAGGGCTCGAGCGCGAGTTCCCGGGCGGGATCAAGGCGGTCGACGGGGTCGATCTCGAGGTCGCCGCAGGCGAGATCTACGCCTTCCTCGGCCCCAACGGAGCCGGCAAGACGACCACGGTGCGCATGCTGACCACGCTCCTGCGTCCCACCGGCGGCAGCGCCCGGGTCGCCGGCCATGACGTCGTCGACGAGGCCGCCGAGGTACGCCGCTCGATCGGGGTCGCTCTGCAGGAGGCGGCGCTCGACCCGCTGATGACCGGCCACGAGCTGATCCAGCTCCAGGCGACCCTGCACGGGCTGGTGGGCCGCGAGGCGGTCCGGCGCGGCGACGCGCTGATCGAGCGAGTCGGCCTGGCGCAGGCGGCCGACCGGCGCGTCGGCACCTACTCGGGCGGGATGCGTCGCCGGCTCGACCTCGCCTCGGCGCTCGTCCACGAGCCCCGGGTACTGTTCCTCGACGAGCCGACGACCGGACTGGACCCGGTCAGCCGCAAGGCGATCTGGGAGGAGGTCGAGGCGCTCAACCGCGAGGGCACGACGGTCTTCCTCACCACCCAGTACCTGGAGGAGGCCGACCAGCTCGCCGACCGGGTCGGGATCATCAGCGGCGGGCGGATCGTCGCCGAGGGCACGCCCGCCTCGCTCAAGGCCGAGGTCGGCAAGCCGCACCTCGAGATCGGGCTCGCCGACGGCTCGGCCGAGCGGGCAAAGGGGATCTGTGGCGAGTTCGGCCGCATCCTGCCCGAGAAAGAGGGCCGCCTGCTGGTCGAGCTCGCCCGCGGGGCGAGCGACGTCGCCCAGGTCGTCCGCGCGCTCGACGACGCCGGGATCCTGGTCGAATCGCTGGATCTGGTCGAGCCGTCGCTCGACGACGTCTTCGTGGCGAAGACCGGCGAGCACCTGGAGGGCGATGCGCGGGCCGAGGCCGAACCGGACGAGGCGCCCGCCGTCTCGTCGGCCTCGCCCCCAGGGCCGTCAGGGGCTGACGGCCGCTGAGCATGGCGAAGCTCGCGCTCAACCTGCGCGTCGTGCTGGCGCTCGGAGCGCGCTCGGTCAAGCAGACCTTCCGGCGGCCGCAGCTCGCCTCGCCGATCCTCGTCTTCCCCACCCTGCTGCTCGCGGTCCAGACCGGCGGCGCGGGCGAGGCCGTCGGCCTGCCCGGGTTCCCGGAGGTCGACAACTTCCTCTCCTTCATGCTGGCCGGGGCGATGCTGCAGTCGTGCCTGCTGGCGGGCAACACGGGCGGCATCGCGCTCGCGGTCGACCTCGAGATGGGGTTCACCGACCGCCTGCTGGCGGCCCCGATCTCGCGCTTCGCGATCGTGCTCGGCCGGCTCGCCGGGACCGCGGTCCTCGGCGCTGCCACGGCGCTCTGGTTCATCGCCATCGGGCTGATCTTCGGCGCCTCGTTCGAGGGCGGGATCGCGGGAGTACTGCTGATGATCGTCTTCACGTCCCTCGCGGCCGTCGCCTTCGGCGGGCTCAGCGCCTCGATCGCGCTCTACACCGGGCAGGCCTCGGTGGTCCAGGGGCTGTTCCCGCTGATCTTCGTCATCCTCTTCCTCTCCAGCGCCTTCTTCCCGATCAACCTGCTGCTCGAGCCGGCCGCCTCGATCGCCGAGTACAACCCGCTCTCCTACATCGTCGAGGGGATCCGCGAGCCGGTGATCGGCTCGCTGACGGCGGCCAACGTCGCCGAGGCGTTCGGCGCGATCGCCCTCGTCGGCGGGATCTCCATCGCGCTCAGCGCCGTGGCCCTGCGGCGCAGGCTGCGGGTCGGCTAGGGGCGATGGGACTGAGCGCCGACATCGCGACGGTGCGGGCGCTGATCCGCCGCGCCGGCAACGAGATCCTGCGGGTCCCCGGCGCGGCGATCCCGGGAGTGCTGGCGCCGACGATCTTCTTCCTCGGCCTCACGTCGGTGTTCGGCAACCTGACCGGGCTGCGCGGCTTCGACACCGAGAGCTACCAGAGCTTCATCCTCCCGGTGAGCCTGCTCCAGGGCGCCGGCTTCACCGGCGCGGCGACCGGGGTCAACCTCGCCCGCGACATCGAGCAGGGCTGGTTCGACCGCCTGCTCGCATCCCCGGCGCCGCGCCCGGCGCTGCTTGCCGGGATGGTGCTCTCGGCGAGCCTGCGCTCGCTGATCCCGGCGACCGTGCTGCTCGCCGTCGGCTTCGCGATCGGCGTCGACTGGCCAGGCTTCGGCGGCCTCGTGCTCGCGATCTTCTGCGTGATGGCAACCGGGACGATCGCCGCCTGCTGGGGGGTCTCGCTGGCGCTGCGCTACAGGACCCAGAGCGCCGCGCCGCTGATGCAGGCGGGGATGTTCATCCTCGTGCTGTTCACCACCGCCTACGCTCCGCTCGACCTGCTCCAGGACTGGCTCGCCGACGTCGCCCGGATCAACCCGTTGACCCAGGTGGTCGACGCCGCCCGCCTGGGGTTCGTCGGCGACCCGATCACCTGGGCCGACGTCTGGCCGGCGCTGGCCGCGCTCGCGGGCCTGCTCGCGGTGCTCACGTACTTCGCCCTGCGCGGCATGCGCCGCATCACCCTCTGAGGTGAACGGATGAGCGAGCTGGCCGACCTCTGCCGCGCCGTGCTCGAGGCCTCGCACGCCGAGGGCGAGCGGCGCGGGGTGCGCTACTCGTACACGCGGCCGAGCCCGAGCCGCTATCCGTGGCAGTGGTACTGGGACTCGTGCTTCGCGGCGATCGTCTGGCGCCGGTTCGCGCCCGGGCGCTCGCGCTCCGAGCTCGAGAGCCTGCTGAACGCGATGCGCCCCGACGGCTTCATCGGCCACATCGTCTTCTGGGACCGGCCGCTCGACCTTCCGGAGGCTCGTCTACTACAACGTCACCTCGCGGCACGCCGAGATGACCGGCACGATCCAGCCGCCACTGCTCGCCTGGGCGTGGCGGGCCTCGGTCGGCGACCCCGCCGCCGAGCCGCGGATCGCCACCCACCACGAGTGGCTGCGGGCCAACCGCGACCTCGACGGCGACGGGCTGCTGTGGCTGGTCCAGCCCGACGAGTCGGGGCTCGACTCGTCGCCGAAGTTCGACCCGGTCTGGGGCCGCCTGCGGCACGGCGGCTACGGCTTTCCGCTGCTCGTCGCGCGCAACCGCCGGCTGGGCTGGGACGCGCGACGGATCCGCGACCGCGGCTGGCCGGTGCTCTGCGAGGTGATGACCAACGTGCTCTGGTGCCGAGCCCGGATCGCGGCCGGCGAGCCCTCGATCACCCCGGCGATCGTCGATCGGCTCTGGGACGAGCGCCGCGGCCTCTTCCTCGACGAGGTGCAGCCGGGCGGGGCCCGGCCCGACGTCTCCACCTGGGCGGCGCTCTCCCCGCTCGCCCTCCCCGACCTCCCCGAGGAGATCGCGCGCCGCATGGTGGAGGAGCATCTGCTCGACCCGCAGCGCTACTGGCTCGACCAACCCGCCGCCGTCGGTCTCGGCGGCCGAGCCCACCTTCGAGCCCAATCGCGGGCCCGGCTGGAAGCTGCGCTACTGGCGCGGCCCGACCTGGGTGAACGCCGCGTGGATGCTGTGGCTCGGCATGCGCCGGCTCGGCTACGACGCCGAGGCCGCGCTGATGGCCGAGCGCCTGACCGAGCTCGTGCTCCGCGACGGCCTGCGCGAGTACTACGACCCGAACACCGGCGAGGGCCTCGGCGCGCGCGAGTTCGCCTGGACGAGCCTGATCCTGGAGCTGGCCGAGCCGGATCCCGGCTGGGCCTGACCGAGGGACGTCCGACGGCCGATCTAGCCTCGGTGGCGATGCGAGGTCGGGTTTCGTACGCGAATGTGATCGCGACCCTGGCGATCTTCATCGCGCTCGGGGGAGGCGCGTACGCCCTGCAGTTGCCCGCCGGCAGCGTCACCTCGAAGGAGATCGCCCGCAACGCGGTCCGCGCCAAGCAGATCGCCAAGCGCGCCGTGCGCAAGAAGGAGGTCGCCCGCAACGCGGTCCGCTCGCGCAAGATCAAGGACGGCCGCGTGAAGGCGTTCGACCTGGCGGACGCGTCGGTGACCTCGCCCAGCTCGCCGACGCTTCGGTGACCTCGCCCAAGCTCGCCGACGACTCGGTGACCGCCTCGAAGCTCGCCGCCGACTCGGTCACGACCCGAAGCTCGTCGACGAATCGGTGACCGCGGCGAAGCTGGGGACCGTGGACTACGCCGTGGTGGAGGCAGCCGGGTCGACCTCGTCGGGCGCCGCGGGCGACATCTCGCCGCCCGGCCCCGAGCTCGATCTGACCCTCGGCGCCAACGTCTTCGTGACCGTGCTCGCGCAGGCGACGATGACCGCGGCGGGCGGCGCGACCGCCGACGACTGCCGGTTTGGCGTCCTGGTCTCGGGTCCGGGCTTCGAGGTCCAGCTCCCGTTCGAGGGAGGAGCGACGTTCACCGGCCCGAGCCCGGGGTCGCGGACCGAGTACGCGTTCACGCTGCCGCCGCTGCCGAGCGGGGAGCTCGGCTTCCGGATGGTCTACCGCCGCGCCGCCGGGGACGACCCGTGCACGTTCTCGAACCGGCGGCTCTGGGTCGAGGTCTCCGAGCCCTGATCCGCGGCGACGCGGGCTCCGGCTACTTGTAGCGGTAGGTGATCCGGCCGCGGTCGAGGTCGTACGGCGAGAGCTCGATCTTCACCCGGTCGCCGGGGAGGATGCGGATGTAGTGGCGGCGCATCTTGCCCGAGATGTGCCCGAGGACCTCGTGGTCGTTGTCGAGCTTGACCTTGAACATCGTGTTCGGCAGGGCCTCGGTGACCTCGCCCTCCATCTCGATCTTCTCTTCCTTGCCCATGAATGCCTCGACTCGCCGCCCGCTCCTGGGGCGCTCGCGGCTGAGGGTAGCGCCTACTTGCCCTCGAACTTGGCTTTCCCAGGCCCTTCTGCAAGGAACGAGCGCACCGCCCCGTGCAGATCCTCGGTTGCGAACAGGTCGGCGAACTGCCGCGGGGTGACCTCGTCGGCGCGCTCGATCCCGCCGTCGGAGAAGGCCCGGACGATCCGCTTGGTCGCCGCGTGGGCCTTGGTCGGGCCGCTCGGCCAGCCGCTGGGCGAAGCGCATCCCCTTCTCGTGCACGGTGCCGTCCGTCGACCACCCGGTTGAGCACGCCCCAGCGCTCGAGCGTCGCGGCGTCGTAGAGGCCGCCGGTGTATCACGAACTCGCGCGCGCGGGCCGGTCCGGCGCGCTCGGCCATCCGCTGGGTGCCGCCGGCGCCGGGGGTGAGCCCGACGACCGCCTCGACCAGGCCGAACCTCGACGACTCCTCCGCCCAGATCAGGTCGCAGCCGAGCGCGACCTCGAGCCCGGCGGTCAGACAGAGGCCGTGGATCAGCGCCAGGGTCGGGATCTCGAGCGCCTCCAGGCGTTGCACCGCCTCGATCAGCGGCCCGGCGAGGGCATCGGCTTCCTCGCCGCGCCGGCGTCGACGATCCGCTGGAAGCGCGTTGACGTCGACGCCGCCGGTGAAGATCTCGCCCTCGGCGCGCCAGACCAGCGCGCGCGCGTCGCTGGCCTCGACCTCGGTCGAGGCAGTCCATGAGCTCGTGGAACGCGTTGTCGGTGAACAGGTTGAGCGGCGGGTTCGACGAGCACCACCTTCGGCGACGCTGCCCTCGAGCTCGAGCGTGATCGTCGCCTCCGCCGTCACCCCTCTCCCCTGATCTGCCGCGCGGTCGCCGCGATCTCGTCGGGGTCGCCGGCGCTCGGGATCCACGGCAGCTCGAGCGGGTCGTCCTCGATAGCGCGGGCACGACGTGGAGGTGGAAGTGGAACACGGTCTGCCAGGCCGCCGTCCCGCAGGCGTTGATCACGTTGAAGCCGTCGGGCTCGAGCGTCTCGCCCATCCGCTCCGCCAGCCGCTGGGCGGCGGCCATCGTCCGCGCGAGGTCCTCGGCGCGCGATCTCGGTCAGGTCGGCGGAGTGGCGGCGAGGGATCACCAGCGCGTGCCCGGGCGTCGCCGGGTTGATGTCCATGAACGCGACCGTGTGCTCGTCGGAGTCGACGATCTCCGCCGGCGCGTCGCCGGCGGCGATCGCGCAGAAGATGCAGTCGCTCAGCCATCGGCGCGCAGGCGTATTCGAGGCCGAGCTCGACCGCGTCGGCGGCCGTGGCCACCTCGCCGGTGAACACCGCCGCCTCGATCTCGCGCGAGCAGGTCGCCCAGCCGCGGCCCGGGAGCGATCCCGAGCGCCGCGGCGAGCTCGTCGCCGGCGATCGGCGAGCCGCGGCGGGCCCTCGCGGTGCCAGGCGATCGCCGCCGGCAGCACCTCGCGGGCGAGCTCGAGGTGCGCCTCGATCATCTCCGGGCTGGCGGTCGGGCCGGTGCCGCGGGCGGCGAGCCGGTCGGCGACCGTGAGCAGGGTGACGTCGGCGGCGACCGGCTCGGTCAGCTTCAGGTAGTCGTAGAGGCGCCGGCGGAGAGCGGGCGCTCCTGGGCCATGAAGCCCAGGTGCAGATGGTGCATGGTGAGCGCCTCGAGGTGGCGCGCGAGCGCCCGGCTCGCCTTCAGCCGCGCGCACGCCGCGCGGACCAGCCTCGCGCCCTCGCGGTCGTGGCCGACGAAGGAGACGAAGCCACCGCCGTGCTCCTCGCGGGTCGCCGGCTTGCCGACGTCGTGCAGGATCGCGCCGAATCGCAGCGCGTCGCCGCGGCTGATCTCGTCGGCGAGCGGCTCGGCGAGCAGGGCGCGAACGTCGCCGGCGGCATCGCCGGCGTAGAGGTCGAGGTCGCCCTCGACCTCGAGCACCTTCGCGAGCACCTCGAGCGTGTGCCCGTGGACGTCGAGGTGGTGGTTGGGGTTCTGCTCGACGCCGCGCAGTCCGTCGAGCTCCGGGAGCACCCCGGCGGTGCCGCCGAGCCGATCGAGCAGCGCCAGCCCGCGCAGCGGGTCCGGCCCGGCGACCAGCCGTCGCAGCTCGGCGAGCTGGCGCTCTCCGGCGGGCTCTCCCGCGCGGGCCGCCGACCGGCGCGCCAGGTTCACGCTCGCGGGATCGAGCTCGAGGCCGAGCTCGGCGCCGAGGCGCGCCGCGCGCAGGATCCGCAACGGGTCGTCGGCGAAGCTGCGCTCGGAGACGGCGCGCAGGAGACCCGCTTCGAGGTCGCCGATCCCCGAGTGCGGATCGATCGCCTGTGCCGCCGGATCGGCGAGCGGCAGAGCGATCGCGTTCACGGTGAAGTCCCGCTGGGCGAGGTCCGCGGCGATCGACCCGCCGCGCAGGCGGCTGAGGTCGACGTGCCAGGTGCGATCTCGGGCGAGCAGCGCGCCAGGTCCCGAACTCGGCCGAGAGCTCGAACGCCGGGCCGCCGGCGGCCGCGGCGACGCGGCGAGCCGCGGCCTCCGGGTCGCCGGCGAGCGCGAGATCGAGGTCGACGACCGGGCGATCGGCGAGCGCGTCGCGCACGGCCCCGCCGACGATCCAGGCCTCGTCGCCCTCACCGCGCGAGCGCCGTCGCGGTCGTCGCGACGGCGGGCGCCTCGCGCAGCCGTGCTCCGAGCCTCACGGTTGCCCAGCGAGCTGCGCGTGGGACCCGCGACGAGATCCCGCAGGTGATCTCGTAGTTGATCGTCCCCAGCCGCTCGGCGAGCTCCTCGCAGAGGATCCGCTCGTCGCCCTGAGCGCCGATCAGGACCGCCTCGGCGCCGCTCTCGACCGCAGTCTCGCGCGCCGAGGTCGACCGTGATGTTGTCCATCGAGACGGTCCCGACCACCGGATAGCGACGGCCGCCACGAGCACCTCGGCGTTGTTGCTCAGCCCCCGGCGAACCCCGTCGCCGTAGCCGATCGGCAGCACGCCGACGTCGGTGGCCTCGGCGGCCGACCAGGTCCGCCCGTAGCCGGCGCTGTCACCGGGCTCGAAGCGCTTCACGTCGGCCACGTAGGAGCGCAGCGCGAGCGCCGGCTCGAGCTCGTGCTCGCGCGGGTCCTCCCCGAAGGGATCGAGGCCGTAGATCGCGATCCCGCAGCGGACCATGTCGAGATGCGAGCGGGGCTCGCGCAAGGTGGCGGCGCTGTTGGCGGCGTGGACGGAGCAGCCCGTCGTGGCGCTCGCGCAGCGGCAGGGCCAGAGCGAGGAAGCGCTCGAGCTGACGGTCGAAGAAGCTCGATTCGGGATCGTCGGCGGTCGCGAAGTGGGTCCAGAGGCCGACGAGGTCGAGGTCGGGAGAGGCAGCCGCCGTGGCGACCAGGTCCGCGACCGCCTCCGGATCACGCTCTCCCAGCCGGCCCATGCCGCTGTCGTGCTTGACGTGGACCTGCGGGCGCAGGCCGAGCGCGCGCCCGCGAGCCGCGGCCAGCTCGAGAAAGCGCGCGCCGCCAGACCGCGATGTCGGCCCCGGCGCCGAGCGCCTGGTCGAGCTCGCGGGGCGTCATCGCGCCGAGGACCAGGATCCGGCGCGTTCGGCGAGCTCGGCGCGCAGCTCGACGGCTTCACCGGCCGCGGCAACCGCGAGCCGGCTCGCGCCCCCGGCGAGCGCCGCCGCGGCGGATTGAACGGCGCCGTGCCCGTAGCCGTTGGCCTTGACCACCGCGCAGAGCGCGGTCTCGCCGTCGAGCTCGGAGGCGAGCCGGCGGCAGTTGCGCTCGACCGCACCGGGATCGATCACGGCGACCGCCCTCAACCGTTTCCCTCGCCGTCCGGTCGCAGGCCGGCCGGAATCGACTCGATCACGTCGGTCGCGATCACCGACTCCGCCGCGCCGACCCGATCGGCGGCGGCGAGCCCGGCGCGGGTATGGGCGTGCACGGCCGCCGCACGCCGCCGTCGCGCGGCTCGAGCCCGCGGGCGATCAGCGCAGCGACCATGCCCGCTGAGCACGTCGCCGGTGCCGGCGGTCGCCAGCGCCGGGCTGGCGAGCGCCGTTGACGATCGGCCCGTCGCCGGGTGCGGCGACGATCGAGTCGTCGCCCTTGAGCACGACGATCGCCTGCGCGCGCTCGGCTGCCTCCGTTGCGCGGGCGAGACGATGGGCGCCCGACCTCCGCGGAGTCGACCGCGAGCAGCCGCCCGAGCTCGCCGGCGTGCGGGGTGAGCACGGTCGGCGCCTCCCGCGTGGCGAGCAGCTCGAGCCTCCCGGCAAGCGCGTTGAGGCCGTCGGCGTCGATCACCAGCGGCGCGTCGATCCGGTCGACGAGCGAGCGCGACCAGCTCGAAGGCCTCGTCGGCGCGTCCGAGCCCGGGCCCGAGGACGACCGCCGCCGCGCGCTCGGCCGCCTCCAGGATCGGCTCGGCCGCGGCCGGCGCGAGGCGCCCGTCGGCGCTCGCGCAGCCGATCGACATCACCTCGGTCAGCTTGATCTCGAAGATCTGCTCGAGCTCCGCCGGGCACGGCCACGGTCGCGTAGCCGGCACCGGCGCGCGCGGCCGCCTGGGCCGCCATGCAGACCGCGCCCGTGAGCCCGCGCGAGCCGCCGGCGACCAGCACCTGGCCCGAGCTGAACTTGGTCGACTCGGCGCCGCGGCGGTGCGAGCAGCTCGAGCACCGACGCCCGGATCAGGCCGCCGCGGCGCCTCCGCGGGCGCCCCGTCCGGGATCCCGATCGGCGCGACCCGCAGCTCGCCGCGTGTGGTGCTTGCCGGGCGCGAACCAGTGCCCGAGCTTGGCGGCGTGAAAGCTGACCGTGATCTCGGCCTCGACGCGCGGCGCCCTCGACCTCGCCGCTCGAGGCGTCGACGCCGGAGGCGATGTCGGCGGCGACCACGGGCGGCGCCGGAGGCGTTGATCGCCTCGATCGCCGCTGGCGGCAGGGTCGCGCGGCGGCCCCGGAGAAGCCGGTGCCGAAGATCGCGTCGACGACGACCGCCGAGCCCTCGAGCGCCGCCCCGAGCTCGCCGGCCCCGAGCTCGCGCACCGCCGCCCCGTAGCCGCTCGAGGTTCGCCGCGGCGTCGGCGCTCAGCTCGTCCGCCGGCCACAACAGCAGCACCTCGACCTCGTGGCCCAGGCGCAGCCAGGTGCCGCGCGGCGACGAGCCCGTCGCCGCCGTTGTTGCCCTTGCCGCAGACGACTCGGGCCGGGCCCGCGCGAGCGAGCTCGGCCGCGCGCCTCGCGCGACCGCGCGCCCCGCCGCCTCCATCAGCTCCAGCGACGGCACCCCCT
This sequence comes from uncultured Solirubrobacterales bacterium, assembly GCA_963758665.1. Classification (GTDB taxonomy): domain Bacteria; phylum Actinomycetota; class Thermoleophilia; order Solirubrobacterales; family 70-9; genus WHSW01. The sequence continues at coordinate 53,838 of CAVWWH010000005.1, forward strand.
GCTCGTCGATCGCCCAGGCGTCGACCGCCCGCATCCTCTCGGCGTCGTAGCAGGGGCTCGAGCCAGCGCTCCATCCGGCGCAGCGTACCCGCGCCTCCCGGCGGGCGCATGAGCTCACGCGCACGGCGCTGAGGTGCGTGTCGGCAGGCGCGGGGTACGAGCGGGTGCACGCTGCCGCGGCCGCGAGCTCACGCGAGTGGGTGAGCGAGACCGAGAGCTCGAGGCCCCGGCTCGCCGCGAGCGCCGCGGCGTCGCCGTGCAGGCTCAGGCGCGGCGGCACCGAGCCCCCACCTGCGACCTCGATCTCGTGCAGGCGCAAGCCCCCCAGGCCGAGCGCCTTGAGCGCCGCCTCCTTGGCGGCGAAGCGGGCGGCGAGGTGGCGACCCGGGCGCGGGCCGCGGCGCGCGTGCTCGAGCTCGTCCGCGGCTGAAGAGCGCGCTCGGCCAGGCGCCGGCCGGCGCTCGATCGCGCGCTCGATCCGCTCGATCTCGATCAGGTCGATGCCGATCGACGGGCGAGGCGCTCATCACTCGTCCGCGAGCGAGACCGTGATCCGGCTCGAACGCCAGGCCGTCCTCGACCCGTGCCGCCGGCGACCAGGGAGTCGAAGGCGTCCAGCGTACGGGCGGACCGAGTCGTAGTCGAGGTCGCCGTCGGAACCCAGCTCCGCGACGTCGCGAAACGAGGGCAGGTCGACGTAGAGCGCCGCGGGCAGGTCGTCGCCGAGCGCGGCCGTCGCCTCCTGAAGGCGGGGTCGTCGCCGAGCGTCTCGCTCGGGCTCGAGCACCTGGTCGACCGGTCGAGCCGAGCACGGCGACGAGCTCGTCGCCGATGACGCCGGCCTCGGCACCGCCGCCGAGCCCGGGGATCGCCGATCGAGAAGCCCGTGCTCGGCTCCCTCGGGCGGGCCGCTGGAGTCGAGAGCCCGAGTCGCTCCGCGGAGCAGCCTCTGCACGATCGTCGAGCAGCTTCCGCGGCCGCCTCCGGATCGCTGGTCTGAGCGATCAGCGCCCGCGCCGAGCCCGGGCAGCGGCCGTGCCCTGCGACGAAGGCCGCCGCGTCGCCGAGCCAGCTCGAGACATCGTCCTCGAGGTCGAGCCCGGTGGCCTCGCGAACCTGGCGCTCGATCGTCCGGCGCCGCGGAGCCCGCTGGAGGAGAGCTGGTCGAGGACGTGCTCGAGTGTCGCGCCGAGGTCCGGGACGGCGGTCGCGAACCAGGCGCCCCCGGGGAGCTCGGTCAGCAGCGGACGATTCGGTGCTCGGCGCGATCCCCGATTCGACCGTCGCGGCGACGTCGACGCTGGCCGTCTCGGTGTCGCCGAGAGCGTCACCGCCGACCGGCTCCGAGAGCGCGCCGCCGAGCAGCGGCTCGAGCACCCTCGCCTGTTCCGCCTCGACGTCGACCGGAGGCGATCGCCGTCTCGATCGCAGCCGCCGGCTGATCTGCGCCGAGACGAGCGGGTCGTCCGGGAGCGCGTCGATGCGATCGGTGTACTCCTCGCTCTCGGCAAGCGACTCGCCGTTCGACGCGTCGGTCGCGAGCTTGATCCCCGTCTCCGTGCCGAAGACGAGGGCCCTGTCGTCGACGATCCCGACCCCGATCCCGGCGGAGCAGCAGGGTGTAGTCGGTGTCCTCGTAGCTCCGCTGCGCTTCCTCGGCTGGCGGGCCGTGCTCATACACCTGCTGGAGGAACTCCTCGGCGCCCTCGGCGTCGTCCACCTCGACGATCGCGGCGAAGTCGGGCATCGCGCTGTCCCCGACCACGGTCTGATCGGTCACGTTCTCCAGCGAGCTGATGAAGACCGCGATCTGGTCGCCGAGCCAGGGCTCGATGTCCTCGGTGTAGGTGACGTCCAGCCCGTTCTCGGCCAGCGATGCGTCGAGCTCGGCGATCACCCTGGCACCCGGGTCGGAGATCCCGGCGACGCGCTCGGTGAACGACTCGATCGCCTCCGCCTGGTCGCCCTCGGGCCGGAGCACGCCTCGATGAAGTAGGGCGCATCCGGGGGCGCCAGCTCCGCGAGGTTCCCCGACCCCGCGTCGTCGTCGCTCGCCGCACCCGGCCGCGAACGCGCCCGCCGCGAGAGCGAGCGCGGCGGCTAGCTTGACCGATCCCTGCGCGCAAGCGGGGCATGCTAGCGACCGCCCAGCCCCGGACCGCGGCGACGGGCGCGCGAAACTACTCGACCGTGACGGTCTTCGCCAGGTTTCGCGGCTGGTCGACGTTGAGCCCGTTGAGCCGGGCGATGTGGTAGGCGAGCAGCTGCAGCGGGCACGATCGCGAGGATCGGCTGCAGGATCCAGTCGGTGCGGGGGACGAACAGGGTCTGGTCGGCGGCCTCGGCGACCTCCTCGCGAGCCCTCGGTGGCGACCGCGATCACGTCGGCGCCGCGCGCGCGGACCTCGGCGACGTTGGAGAGCACCTTCTCGAGCACCGGGCTGTCGGTCGCCACGGCAGACTACCGGGGTGTCCTCGTCGAGCAGCGCGATCGGCCCGTGCTTCATCTCGCCGGCGGCGTAGGCGTCGGTCGGGATGTAGGAGATCTCCTTCAGCTTCAGCGCCCCCTCGAGGCAGACCGGGAGGCCGATGTTGCGGCCCAGGTAGAGGAAGAACCGCTGCTTGGCGTGGCTGCGAGCGATCGCGCGCACCCGCTCGTCGGTGGACACGATCGTCTCCTGGATCAGCGTGGGGCAGCGCCTTCAGCTCGCGCGATCAGCTCGGCGCAGCCGCTCCGGCTCCAGCGCCTCCGCGCTCCTGGGCGAGCCAGAGCCCGAGCAGGTACATCGCCGCCACCTGGCTGACGAAGGTCTTGGTCGCGGCGACCCCGATCTCGATCCCGGCCCGGGTGAAGAGGACGGCGTCGGCGTCGCGGGTCGCCTGGCTGCCCATCACGTTGGTGATCGCGAGCACCCTGGCGCCGCGCTCGCGCGCGAGCCGCATCGCCGCCAGCGTGTCGGCGGTCTCGCCGGACTGGGTGATCCCGATCACCAGGTCGTCCGCGCCGACCACCGGGTCGCGGTAGCGGTACTCGGAGGCGACGTCCATCTCGACCGGGACCCGCGCCCACTGCTCGATCGCGTAGCGGCCGACGAGCCCGGCGTGGTAGGAGGTCCCGCAGGCGACGATCACGATCCTGCCCAGCCGCCGAGCCAGGCTCGTCGGGGAGCTCGAGCTCGGAGAGGTCGACGCGATCGATCTCGCGACAGCCGGTCGGCGATCGTCTCGGCGACCGCGTCGGGCTGCTCGTGGATCTCCTTCATCATGAACGTCGGGTAGCCGCCCTTCTCGGCCGCCTCCTCGTCCCAGGTGACCTCCTCGACGTCGCGCTCGACCGGGGCGCCGTCGGCGTCGGTGATCGAGGCGCCGTCCGGGGTCGACGGTGACGATCTCGCCGTTCTTGAGCCCGAGCACGTTGCGGGTCTCGGCGAGGAAGGCCGGGATCGCGGAGGCGACGAAGGTCTCGCCCTCGCCGAGGCCGACGATCAGCGGGCACTCCTGTGCGCGCGGCGACCAGCGTCTCGGGGTGCTCGGCGTGCATGGCGACGAACGCGTAGTGGCCGCGCAGGTCGCGCGAACGCCGCGCGCACGGCGGCGGTCAGGTCGCCGTCGTAGTGCTTCTCGATCAGGTGGGCGACGATCTCGGCGTCGGTCTCGGAGCTGAACACGTGGCCCTCGGCGGTCAGAGCTGGCGCCGCAGCTCGGAGTGGTTCTCGACGATCCCGTTGAGGACGATGTGGACGCTGTCGGAGCAGTCGCCGTGCGGGTGGGCGTTCTCCTCCGTGACCCGGCCGTGGGTCGCCCAGCGGGTGTGGCCGAGGCCGATCGTCGCCGGTGGGGCCGCGACGGCGACCGCGCCCGCGTCGCTCGGTCACCGGATGGTCGGCGTCGAGGCCGACCGCCGCGCGCAGGTTGGCGAGGTTGCCGACCGCGCGCACGGTGTCGATCCGGCCGTCCTCGAGCAGCGAGATGCCGGCCGAGTCGTAGCCGCGGTACTCGAGCTTCTCGAGGCCCGCGATCAGCAGATCACGGCAGGGGCGCTGGCCGACGTATCCGACGATTCCGCACATGGGAGGCGATAAAGGGTAGAGCCGCGCGCGCCGACTCAGGCGAGCTCCGCCTGCGACGATCGCGACGAGGCGCGCAGCGACCTGCTCGGCCTCGGCCTGTCGGGGCCTCGACCATCACCCGCACCAGCGGCTCGGTGCCCGAGGGGCGGACGCAGGACCCGCCCCCGGCCCTCGAGCCCGGCGGCCTCGCGCTCGACCGCCTCCCAGACCGCCTCGGCGCTCGTCGACGCGACTCGCGCTCGGCGACCTCGACGTTCTCGAGCACCTGCGGAAGCCGCCGCATCGGCCTCGTCGGCCGAGCTCGGTCGACCCGAGCGCCCGCAGGGTCAAGCAGCGCCGCGGCGATGCCGTCGCCGGTGGGCGCGTACTCGGTCCAGATCAGATGGCCCGACTGCTCGCCGCCGAGGCTCCAGTCGCGGCGCGCGAGCTCGGCCGAGACGTTGCGATCGCCGACCTTGGTCGTCGCCACCTCGATCCCGGCCTCCGCCATCGCCTCGTGGAAGCCGTAGTTGCTCATCACGGTCACCGCGACGCCGCCGTCGAGGGCGCCGCGCTCTGCGAGGTCGAGCGCAGCGAGCGCGATCAGCTCGTCGCCGTCGCGGACCGTGCCGTCCGAGTCCACGGCGACCACACGGTCGCCGTCGCCGTCGAAGGCGAAGCCGATCGACGCCCCGCAGGCCTCGACCCGCTCGGCCAGCGCCTCGGGGTGGGTCGAGCCGCAGGCCTCGTTGATGTTGCGCCCGTCGGGCTCGGCGCCGATCGTCTCCACCTCGGCCCCGAGGCGCTCGAAGATCGCGGGCGCGGCGCGGTGGGTGGCGCCGTTGGCGCAATCGAGCACCACGCTTGAGCCCGGAGAGGTCGAGCGGGAAGGCGCGCTCGAGCTCGCGCAGGTAGTCGCCGAGCCCGCCCTCGAGCTCCCGGACGCGCCCGATCGCGGAGCTGGTGGGCGCGTCGACGGGGGCCGAGCGGCTCACGGAGCGCTCGATCCGCGCCTCGGCCTCGTCGCCGAGCTTGCGCCCGTCGCCGCCGAAGAACTTGATCCCGTTGTCGCGCCAGGGGTTGTGCGAGGCCGAGATCACAGCCGCGAGGTCGAGCCCGAGGCGGCGGACGAGCACCGAGGCGGCCGGGGTCGGCAGCACCCCGGCGACCAGCGCGTCGCCGCCCTCGCCCGCGACCCCGGCGGCGAGCGCCGCCTCGAGCATCGGCCCGGACTCGCGCGTGTCGCGAAGGATCAGGACCTGCGGCCGCTCGGCCGGGCGACTCGAACGTCGCCGCGCGGCCGAGCGCGACGGCGAGCTCGGCGCGTCAGCAGCTCGCCGGCGACACCGCGGACGCCGTCGGTTCCGAACAGCTTGCGGCGATTGGCGGTCATCGAGGTGTTGGAGGCGGCGAAAACCGAGTCTGGGCAAGGGAACGGCGAGCCGCGTACGGCCGGCCGACCGAGGACACCGCCAGACGAAGGTTTGCAGCCGCCTCAGCGCTTGCTGAACTGGGGCCGCTTGCGGGCCTTCTTGAGCCCCGCCTTGCGCCGCTCCTTCTTGCGCGCGTCGCGGGTCAGCAGGCCGCGACGCTTGAGCTCGGAGCGGAGCTCGGGGTCGATGTCGGTCAGCGCTCGGGCGATGCCGTGGCGGACGGCCCCGGCCTGGCCGGCGATCCCGCCGCCGTGGACGCGGACCTGGACGTCGACGCTGGACTCGTAGCCGGCGGTCAGCAGAGGCTGGCGGGCCATCGTCGCGCAGGGCCTGGCGGGGAAAGTACTCGTCGAGCGGCTTGCCGTTGATCTCGGCAGTCGCCGCTGCCGGGGCGCAGGATCACGCGGGCGATCGAGCTCTTGCGCTTGCCGGTGGCCTGGATCCGCGCCTCGGCGGCGAGCTCGACCTGCGGGCCGCTGCGCGCGCGACCGGCTCGTCGCCGGCCTCGGCCTCGGCCTCCAGCCGGGCGCGCTCCTCGGCCTCGGCCTCCAGCCGGGCGCGCTCCTCGGCCGACAGCTCACGCTCGGGCTCGAGCGCGATCGGCTCCAGATCGGCACCCGGTGCGCTGGTCCTTGGCCTTCGGCTTCTCGGCCGGCGCCGCTGCCTCCGCCGGCGCTCGGCGGTCGCCTCCGGCCTGCGCTCGGCGGCTCGGGCTCCTCGGCGCGGCCTCGCTCGCGCTCCGCCGGGCTCCGCTCGGCGGCCTCGCTCCGCTCGGCTGCGGCGCCTCGGCTCGCGCCTGCGGGCTCCTCGGCCCTCGGGCTCCTCGGCCGCGGCTCGTCGGCGGGAGCCTCCTCGGCGCCTCGGGCTCCTCTGCCTCGGCTCGTCGTCCGCGTCTCTTCGTCTCTTCGCTCATCAGTCTCGATCTCCATCGGCTTGGGCTGCTGGGCGGCGTGCGGGTGCTCGGGGCCGGCGTAGACCTTGAGCTTGGGATCTGCTGGCGGGCGAGGCGGTTGCGGGGCAGCATCCCCTGGACCGCCTTGCGGATCACCTCCTCGGGCCGGCGCTCGAGCATCTCGTCCAGGGTCCGCGAGCGGATCCCGCCCGGGATAGCCGCTGTGACGCCAGTAGAGCTTGTCGGTGCGCTTGTTCCCGGTCACCGCGATCTTCTCCGCGTTGACGACGACGACGAAGTCGCCGGTGTCGCAGTGCGGGGTGTACTCGGGCTTGCGCTTGCCGCGCAGGGCGTCGGCGATCTGGGTAGCCAGCCGGCCGAGCGTCTTGCCCTCGGCGTCGACGACGTACCAGTCGCGCTGGCGGTCCGTCGGCTTGGCCACGTAGGTCTTCATCGCACGAAAAGCCGCCCCGACGCACGCTCGCTTCGGGCGCGGCCGGACGATCTTAGCCGAGCACCCGCGGGTTGGCCGGCCGCGACGCCGCTCCCGGCCTCGATCCCACGGTCGAGGCGCGCGCCTGAACCGACCCGCGCGACAAACGCGCTTCGGCGCCGACCGCACAGCGACCTCGGGCGGGGAACCATGGGCCCGGTGTCGAAAACCGGTCCAGCAGGCCCGAGAAAGAGAGGCTCGTTGCGGATGTTGCCCGGAGCGCCACCCGCCTGGCGCGAGTGGCGAAGATCGATCTCGACCGGTGTGCTAGTCGCGGCGCTCGCCGCCGGTGCGGCGAGTCGCCTCGGCCGCGGGCGGCGACGGGGGCGTCGGCAGCTCGGATCCTCCTACGCTTACCGACGTGATCTGCCTGGAGCGCTGCGCCGACGTCCGCGAGGCGACCGTGGGATCGGTGGTCCAGCTCAGCGGTCGCAGCCTCGACGGCGCCGACGCGGTCCGATTTGCCGCCGCCGGCGGCGGCCGGGTGGCGACCGCTCCGACCTCGGTCGGCTCGAACGCGATCGAGGTCGAGGTCCCGGAGCGCGCCGCGTCCGGAACGGTCAGGGCGCGCGCCTATGGCGTCGAGGCCGAGACGCCGGCCGACAAGCCGCTCGAGGTGGTGGCCCGGGCCAGATCCCCGAGCGACGGGCGGTTCGAGCTCACCGCCGCGGAGGCCGTACCCCGTCGGGCCTTCTACGACGCGCCACGGGCACCCCGGGTCTCCTACGTCTTCCAGCGGCGAGCGACCGACGGACGTCCGGATCGAGATCGTCAACCGCGAGACCCGCGCGGTCGTCGACAGCCTGATCCAGCCCGACGCGCAGCCGGGCACCCGAAAGTCCGCCAAGTGGGACGCCCGGACCAGCGCCGGCGCCCCGCTCCCGGCGCCGATTACAGGTTCCAGATCGGCCATGCCGGGGGTGGCGGCACGGTCGCCACCGAGGACTCCGGCTTCGGCTACCACTTCTACCGCTTCCCGCTCGACGCCCGGCACACCTACGGCGACGGGTTCGGCGCCGGCCGCGGACACCAGGGCCAGGACCTGTTCGCCAAGTGCGGAACGCCGGTCCACGCCGCCCGAGGCGGTCGGGTGCAGACCGTCGACGTGCAGTCGGCGGCCGGCAACTATCTGGTCATCGACGGCAAGGGCACCGGGATCGACACGATGTACGCCCACATGCTCCGCCGCTCGCCGCTGCGGCGAGGGCGCCCGGGTGCGCACCGGCCAGGTGATCGGCAACGTCGGGCAGACCGGCAACGCCTCCGGCTGCCACCTGCACTTCGAGATCTGGACCGCGCCCGGCTGGTACGAGGGCGGCAACCCGATGCCCTCGGTCGCCCGCCTGCTGCGCACCTGGGACCGCTGGACCTGAGCACGCGAGCCTCATGCGCCGGCCGCCGCTGCTCGCCGCCGCCGCGGGCCTGCTGCTCTCGGCCGGCTCGAGCCTGCCCCGGCGGCGCCCACCGGCGCCGGCTTCGAGCTGCGCGCGGCGCGGGTGAAGCCCGCGACGGTGTACTTCGACGGCGAGCGCGCAGGCGACCGCGCGGTTCAGCTTTCGCCGCCGCGCGCCGGCTCGACCTCGTCGTGCGCGTCGTCCGCTCGCGCGACGGGGAGGTCGTGCGGCGCTACCTCGAGCGCGGGCCTCGCGCCGGGCCGGGTCCACGAGCTGTCGCTGGGACGGACGCCGCGGCGACCGCGGGGTGCCCGGCGACGGGCGCTATCGAGTTCCGGGTCGGGCCGCCCGGGTCACCGCGGCGCGACCGCTCGGCCGCTTCGCATTTCACGACCACGTCTTCCCGGTCGCATGGCGCGCACAGCTACGGCGACCCGTTCGGAGCCCCGCGCAGCGGCGGACGCGTGCACGAGGGCCAGGACCTGCCGGCGGGCTGCGGCGCCCCGCTGGTCGCCGCCCGCGGCGGCAGGGTCGCGCGACCGGCTACAGCGACGCCCTCTACGGCTACTACGTGCTGATCGACGGCCTCGCGACCGACCGCGACTACTTCTACGCCCACCTGCAGGCGCCGACACCGCTCGGCGAGGGCGACGCGTGTGCGCACGGGCGAGCGGATCGGCGAGGTCGGCAAGACCGGCAACGCGCGCAGCGAGTTCTGCCAGCTCCACTTCGAGCTCTGGCCGCACGGCTACCACGACGGCAGCCCGAAGGACCCGGCGCCGTTGCTGCGTCGGTGGGACGGTTTCTCGTGACGAGCGGGTAGCTTGGCCGCGATGAGCCGATCGAGCTCGCCGCCGCAGAGACACGCCAGTACGGCCGCTCGGCCGGGCTGCTGACGATCGCGCTCGGGGTCGGCGGGCCTGCTCGCGTACGCGTTCTTCGCCGTCTCCTCGCACACGCTCGACAAGCACGACTACGGGACGATCGTCGTCCTCTGGTCGGTCAATTTCGTCGTCGCGGCGACCCTCTTCCGGCCGATCGAGCAGCTGCTCTCGCGCACCCTGGCCGAGCACGAGGAGATGGGCGAGGGCTCCGGCCACGTGCTCCGGATCGCCGCGCTGATCCAGGGCGGGGTGACGCTGATCGCGGTGGTCGTGATGCTGGCGCTCGAGGACGCCGATCACCGACGACCTGCTCGACGGCAACGAGATCCTCTACTGGGTGCTCGTGGTCGGGATCGCCGGCTTCGGGGCCGCCTTCTACGCCCGCGGCTTCCTCGCCGGGCGGCGCCAGTTCGGCCTCTACGCGACCCTGCTCGTGCTCGAGGGCGGCTCGCGCCTGATGTTCCCGGTCGCGGTCGCGGTCGGCATCGCCGACGGCGTCGACGCGGTCGCGCTCGGGATCGCGGTCGCCCCGCTGGCGAGCCTCGCGCGTGCTCCCGTTCGCCTTCGCGCCACCGGCCCGCTCGGCGCCCGCGGGCGAGCCGACTGCGACTCGGGCTCGAGTTCACGCTCGCGCGCGGCGGGGCGTTCGCCGCCGCGGTGCTGCTGATGATGCTCTCCGAGCAGATCCTGGTCAGCTCCGGGCGCCCTGTTCGTCCGCGGCGCGCTCGACGCCGCCGCCGCCGGCTTCATCTTCAACGTGCTGATGGTCGCGCGGGCGCCGCTGCTGCTGTTCCAGGCGGTCGCCGCCAGCCTCCTTCCGCACCTGACCCGGCTGCGCACCCGCGGCGACGCGACCGGCGAGGACGCCTTCCGGATGTCGATCAACAACACCCTGCTGATCATCGCCGGCTTCGCCGCCGCGGTCACCGTCGGCGTGCTGGCGATCGGCCCGCAGGTGATGCAGATCGCCTTCGGCGACAAGTTCAGCTACGACCGCGCCGGGCTCGCGATCGTCGCCGTCGGCATGGGCTTCTACCTCTCGGCCGCGGCCCTCAACCAGGCGGCGCTCGCCCAGGGCCAGGCGCGCCGCGCGGCGGTCTGCTGGGTCGCCTGCGCGACCGGCTTCATCGTCTTCAACCTGATCCAGCCGCTGGACCCGTTCCGCACGGTCGAGGTCGGCTTCGCGTCTGCGCCGCGGCCCTCTCCGGCCTGCTGTACCTCCTCTACCGCAGCCCGCACCCGGTCGCCGCCGACGAGATCGACGCCGGGCTCACCGCGCGAGCTCGAGGCGCAGCTCGCAGCGGCGGACGAGATCGGGTAGCGCGTCGACGTCGCACACGTCGCTGAGCATCGCCGCTCTCGTGCTTCCTCTTCGGCGTCCGCCGTCGTGCTGGCGGCGACGCATCTGGCTCGAGGCGCAGCTGAGCCCAGGATGGCCGTCGCCGCGCGAGTATTACCGGTGTCGGCTAACTCGCGTCGCGATCGTACGGGAGCCGACGTAGGCCCGGCGCGCCTGCCTACTCCCACTCGATCGTCGCCGGCGGCTTCGAGCTGATGTCGAGCGCGACCCGGTTGACCTGGGCGACCTCGTTGATGATCCGGTTCGAGACCCGCTCGAGCAGGTCGTAGGGGAGCCGGGCCCAGTCGGCGGTCATCGCGTCCTGCGAGGTGACCGCGCGGATCACGATCGGGTAGGCGTAGGTGCGCCCGTCGCCCTGGACGCCGACCGAGCGGACGACCGGGAGGACGCAGAACGACTGCCAGAGCTCGCGGTAGAGGCTCGCCGCCTTGATCTCCTCCTGGAGGATCGCGTCGGCCTCGCGGAGGATGTCGAGCCGTTCGCGGTTGACCTCGCCGCCGACGATCCGGATCGCGAGGCCCGGGCCCGGGAACGGCTGGCGCCAGACGACGCGCTCGGAGAGGCCGAGCTCGGCGGCGACCGCGCGGACCTCGTCCTTGAACAGCATCCGCAGCGGCTCGACCAGGTCGAAGCCGAGGTCCTCGGGCAGGCCGCCGACGTTGTGGTGGGACTTGATCGTGTCGGCGGCGCGCCCGTCGCCGCCGGACTCGATCACGTCCGAGTAGAGCGTGCCCTGGACCAGGAAGCCGATCCCCTCGAGCTTCGCCGCCTCGTCCTCGAACACGCGGATGAACTCCTCGCCGATGATCTTGCGCTTGCGCTCGGGCTCGTCGACCCCGGCGAGCCGGTCGAGGAACCGCTGCTCGGCGTCGACGAGGATCAGGTTGACGCCCGAGCTCCTGCATCGCCGCGACCACCTGGTCGGCCTCGTTCTTGCGCATCAGCCCGTGGTCGACGAGCACGCAGGTGAGCTGGTCGCCGACCGCCCTGTGGACGAGCGCCGCGGCGGTCGCCGAGTCGACGCCGCCCGAGAGGCCGCAGATCACGCCGGCGTCGCCGACCTGGGCGCGGATCCGCTCGACCTGCTCGTCGATCACCGAGGCGGGCGACCAGGTCGCCTCGCAGCCCGCGATCTCGCGCAGGAAGCGGTCGAGGATCTGCTGGCCGTAGGGGGTGTGGACGACCTCGGGGTGGAACTGGATCCCGTAGAGGCCGCGCTCGGTGTCCTCGAGCGCGGCGACCGGCGAGCCGGGGCTGGCGCCGAGGGCCGTCGAAGCCCGACGGCGGCTCGAAGACGGAATCGCGATGGCTCATCCAGCACTGCTGCTCGGCCGGCAGGCCGGCGAGCAGGCGGCCACCGTCGCCGGCCAGGGTGAGCTCGGTGCGGCCGAACTCCCCCGCCTCGGCGCCCTCGACCCTGCCGCCGAGCTCGAGCACCATCGCCTGCATCCCGTAACAGATGCCGAGCACCGGGATCCCGAGCTCGAGCAGCTCGCTCGCGCAGCCTCGGCGCTCCCTCGGAGTAGACCGACGCGGGGCCGCCGGAGAGGACCAGCGCGGCCGGGCGCGCGCTCGCGGATCCGCTCGAGCTCGAGGTCGTGCGGGAGCAGCTCGGCATAGACGCCGCACTCGCGGATCCGGCGGGCGATCAGCTGCGAGTACTGGCCGCCGAAGTCGAGCACGAGGACCTCCTCGTGCGCGGTCTGCGGCGGCTCGACCTCGACCGTCTCGTCGACGCCGGGCTCGACCGGCAGCGCCGGGTCGCCGGCCGCCAGCGGCCCGCGCGAACCGTCCGCGCGCTCCGCTGTCGCTGCCGCCTGGTCGAGGTCTGAGCGGGCGCTGGTCGACCCGGCCGCCGCTCAGGCATCGGCCACGGCGACTCCCGTCGGACGACCCGGGCCTTGCCGTTCGAGCCCATGCCGACCTCCTGCGACGCGCTGCAGCTGCTTGCCCTCGGTCTGCAGCGCCGGCGCCACCATCACCTCGGCGCGCTGGAAGTCGCGGATGTCCTCGTAGCCGCAGGTGGCCATCGAGGTCTTCAGCGCCCCGATCAGGTTGAAGGTGCCGTCGTTCTCGTGCGCGGGGCCCATCAGGATCTCCTCCAGCGTCCCGTCCTGCTGGGTCTTGACCCGGGTGCCGCGCGGCAGCGACGGGATGGAAGGTCGCCATCCCCCAGTGGTAGCCGCGGCCCGGGGCCTCGTTGGCGCGGGCCAGCGGCGAGCCGACCATCACCGCGTCGGCGCCGACGGCGATCGCCTTCGAGAGGTCGCCGCCGGTGCGCATGCCGCCGTCGGCGATCACGTTGCAGTACTCGCCCGTCTCGAGCATGTGCTGGGCGCGGGCGGCGGCGACGTCGGCGATCGCGGTCGCCTGCGGGACGCCGAGCCCGAGCACGCCGCGGGTGGTGCAGGCGGCGCCGGGGCCGACCCCGACCAGGACCCCGACCGCGCCGGTGCGCATCAGATGCAGGCCGGTCGAGTAGGAGGCGCAGCCGCCCATCACGCACGGCACCGGGATCTCGGCGGTGAACTCCTTCAGGTTCAGGGGCTCGGACTTGGTCGAGACGTGCTCGGCCGAGATCACCGTGCCCTGGATCACGAGGATGTCGAGCCCGGCCTCGATCGCGCCCTCGTAGAGCTCGGTCACCCGCTGCGGGGTCAGCGAGCCGGCGGCGACGGCGCCGGCGGCCTTGATCTCCTCGACCCGCTGCGCGATCAGCTCCGGCTTCACCGGCTCCTCGTAGATCCGCTGCATCAGGTGCCGTCGCCTGCTCCGGCGGCGCCGCGGCGATCTCCTTCAGCTTCTCGTCGGCGTCCTCGTAGCGGGTCCAGATCCCCTCCAGGTTGAGGACCCCGAGGCCGCCGAGGCTGCCGAGCTCGATCGCGGTCCGCGGGCTGACGACGCCATCCATCGCCGAGGCGAGCAGCGGCAGCTCGAACCGGTACGGGCCCAGGGTCCAGGAGATGTCGACGTCGTCGGGGTCGCGGGTGCGCCGCGAGGGCACGATCGCGATGTCGTCGAACCCGTAGGCCCGCCTGCCCTTCTTGCCGCGTCCGATCTCGACTTCCATCTAGTTCCCAACTCCAAACCTAGGGGTGTTCGCGGACGAAAAAAGCCCCTCGAAAGGGGCTCCGAAAGCCGCTCTTTGCGGCTGTGCGGCCCCTGCGTCGGCTACCGACACGCGCGCTTGAGCGCTCCACGCGAGGCCTTGGCGATGATAACAGCGGTCAACCCGCGGCCCCCGGCGCCCGGCCGAGGTCAGGCGACCCTGGCGGGCACGTCGAGCTCGCGCACCTGCACCCGCGGCAGCAGCCGCTCGACCTCGCGCCGGTCGAGCGTCCCGGCGCCGAAGTGCTGGGTCGACTCGGCTCCGCAGGCGACGCCGAAGGCGAGGCACTCCTGCGGGCTCGCGCTCTCGTAGCGGGCGGCGACGTAGCCGGCGAGGAAGCAGTCCCCCGAGCCGACCGTGGTCACCGGCTCGAGCGCGTCGATCCTGGCCTCGTAGCGGCGGCGGTCCGTGCCCTCGCCGACGATCGCGACGCAGCCGCTCTCAGAGGTGATGATCGCCTCCCCGGCGCCCATCTCGAGCAGGCTCGGAGAGGCCGAGCGCGAAGTCGTCGGCGTCGTTGAACTCGTGTCCGACCGCCTCCTCGGCCTCGCCCACGTTCGGCGCGACGACCGCCGGCTCGGCGCGCAGCCCGGAGCGCATCTGCTCGCCGTCGGTGTCGAGCACCGTCGGTCACGCCGAGCGCTGCGCAGCTCGGTGACCATGCGGGCGTAGATGTCCTCGGGGGTCCCCGGCGGGACGCTGCCGGCGAGCACGCACAGCGAGGCGCCTCGGGCGAGGTAGAGGAGCTTCTCGATGAACCGCGCCACGTCCGCGTCCGAGACCTCGGGCCCGCGGTCGTTGATCTCGGTCTGCTCGCCGGTGGTCGGGTCGATGCACCGCGAGGTTGGTCCTCGTCTCGCCCGGGATCCGCGTGAACGCGGTCAGCATCGACTCGTCGCGCAGCTGCTCGAGCAGCCGCGTGCCGGAGGCCCCGCCGGCCATGCCCGGCGGCGATCACCGGGCGGCCCAGCAGGCGCAGCGCCCGGGCGACGTTGACGCCCTTGCCGCCGGCCATCGTCCTCGCCTCGACCGCGCGGTGACGTTGACCGAGGCGGAAGTTCGGCACGGCGACCGTGCGGTCGATTGCGGCGTTGAGGGTGACGGTGAGGATCACGCGCTCGCGACAAGGCTAGTGCACCCGGGGGCAATCACCGACCGTTCCGGCGGCACCCGGACGCGCTCGGCGGCACCCCACCGGCGGGCCCGCCTCAGCTCGGACCGGCCGGCGAGCGCGCGAGCCGGCGCCGGTCCCAGAGCGCGATGGCGCCGATCAGGAGCAGCGCCAGGGCGCCGATCGCGAGCCCCCAGGCGACCAGTCGCGGTCCCGGGATCGCGGCGTCGTAGCGCTCGAGAAGGTCGCGGCCGCGGCCGAGCCGCTCGCCACCAGCGGCGCCCGGCCCGCGGCCTCGCCGTCGATCATGACCACGATCTCCCCGAGGCGCTGGCCGCGGGTGATCGGGCCGTCGACCTCGGTCGGCGCCCTGACCCGCGTGTCGACCTCCTGGCCCTCCCGGACGGTGACCCGAACGTCCCTCGCCGCGACCAGCTCGACCGAGGCGTCGCGATCGCGGATCGCGACGCTCGCCTCGGGCTTGCGCCTCCGGACCGGACTGCGTCGGTGGTAGAGCGCGAAGCCGTAGTCGAGCAGCGCCAGGGTGGCGGCGTCGCGCTCGGACTCGCTCGGGGCCCCGAGCACCGCCGAGATGAGTTCCACCCCCTTCCGGCTGCCTGAGCCGACGAGGACGTTGCCGGCGTCGATCGTGTATCCGGTCTTGACCCCGTTGACGTACGGGACCGTCTGCACCAGCGAGTTGCGGTTGACGAGGCTGCGCGGGTGTGCGCCGCTGGAGATCGTGGTCGACGGGGTGTCGAAGATGCGGCGAAACAGCGCGTCCTCGCGCAGCTCGATCGTCAGCTCGGCGAGGTCTTCGGCGCTCGAGTAGTTGCCGGCCTCGTCGAGGCCGATCGGGTTCGCGTACGAGGTGTCGTCGAGGCCGAGCTTGGCGGCGGCGTCGTTCATCTCGGCGACGAAGGCGTCCTCGGACCCCGCGGCGGCCTGGGCGAGGGCGTCGGCGGCGTCGTTGCCGGAGACGAGCAGGAGCCCGTAGAGCAGGTCGCGGACCTCGATCCTCTCCCCCGCCTCGAGCCCGAGCAGCGACTCGGCGGCCAGCGCCTCGTACGGAGGGGCGACCACGGTCTCGTCGAGCTGCAGCCGCCTGCGAGCGACGTACGCGGTCATCAGCTTCGTCGTCGAGGCGATCGAGTACGAGCTCTTGGCCCGGTGGGCGGCGAGCACCTCGCCGTCGCCGCCGTCGACCAGGATCCAGGCTCGCGCCGGCAGCTCGCGCGGGGCCTGCGGGGCGGCGTCGGCGCTCGCCGCCGGCGCGACCAGCGCCAGCAGAGCGAGCGCGACCGTGCTCAGCCCGCGGCCAGCTCCTTGCACCCGTCGACGACCAGGTCGACGCAGTTCTCGGCCTGAAGCGCCTGCGGGTCGAGGTTCGGGTTGAGCTCGATCAGGGTCTCGACCGGGATGCAGGTCTTGTCGGCGATCCCGCTCAGTCCCTCGACGTCGTCGGCCTGGACCACGTAGTAGCCGTCCTCGACCGCCTGGTCGGCGTCGGGGTTGCAATCGGTCGTCGTCGCCTCCTGGCTCGACCCCCTCGAGTCGTCGTCGCCGTCCGAGAGCGAGCCGGTGATCACCAGCACGATCGCCGCCGCGACGATCACCAGGACCACGGGCGCGATCACGCGCGCGGTCCAGCTCGTCGGCTTGCGATCCTCGTTCGGGCCTGGCATCGCGGCCGAAAGCGTAGGCGGTTGGCTGCCCGGTGGCCGGCACCGCGAGGCTCAGCGGGCGGCGCTTTGCGAAGCCGCCCACGCCTGCTCGCGCAGCTCCGCCGCCGCCGCCGCCGGATCGGCGGCGCCCGCGATCGAGCGCGAGGCGGCGACCAGCACCGACGCGGGATGCGCCGAGAACGCCGGGCCGAGGTTCGCCGCGCTGCCGCCCTGGGCGCCGACGCCGGGGACGAGGAAGATCGACTCGGGCATCAACTCGCGCAGCCGGCCGAGGTGGCGGGGCTCGGTCGCCCCACAACCGCCCCCATCCCGCTGAGCCCCGACTCGCCCGCCAGCCGCGGCGCCCGCTCGGCGACCATCCGGGCGAGACGCTCGTGCAGCGGCGCGTCGCCGGCGGGCGTGTCGAGCACCTCCGCGGCCCCCGGGTTGGAGGTGCGCACGAGGGCGAAGACGCCGGCCCCGCTGTCCGCGGCGGCCGCGATCAGGGGCTCGAGCGCATCGCCGCCGAGCAACGGGTTGGCGGTCGCCGCGTCGGCGACCAGTCCGCGGACCTCTCCCCAGGGGGTCTCGACCGAGCCGAAGAGCGCCTGCCCGTAGGCTTTCGCGCTCACCGGCACGTCACCGCGCTTGCCGTCGGCGACCACCAGCAGGCCGGCGTCTCGCGCCGCGGAGCCGACCCGCTCGAGGGCGCGCCAGCCGGGCCAGCCGAGGCGCTCGAAGCAGGCGAGCTGCGGCTTCACCGCCACGCATGAGGCGGCGGTCGCAGCGATCAGCGTGCCGCAGTGCTCGGCGACCGCCTCGGCCGCGGCCTCGGCGGGTGTCGCGCCCGGCCGAGGCCGCGGCTCGAGCCCGGAGGGATCCGGATCGAGGCCGAGGCAGACCTGGCTGCGGCGCTCGGCGACGAGCGCCGCGAGCCGGTCGGCGAAGGGTGCGGCCAGGCCGCTAGCCGCCCTTGACCTTGGACTTGAGGCCGGCGCCGGCCGAGAACTTCGGCACCTTGCCGCCGGCGATCGTGATCCGCTCACCGGTGCGCGGGTTGACGCCCTGGCGCGGCCCCCGCTCGGCGACGCTGAACTTGCCGAAGCCGGTGAAGCTGATCTCGCCGCCCCTTGCGAGCGTGTCGGTGATCCCGTCGAGCACCGTCTCGACGGCTTCGGCCGCGGCCTTCTTGCTGTCGAAGTTGCCGGCGATGCTTTCGACGAACTCGGACTTGGTCAATTTGCTCTCCTCCTGGCTCTGTGCGTGGTGTCAGTGATCGCCGCGCAGGGTAACAGCGGCCCTCGACGGCTTATCGGAGCGGTTCTCGGGGATTTCCGCAAGCACCGGGAACGGCCGGCCGCCGCGGGCGGCGAAACCGAGGGCCGCGGGCAAGCCCGAGGTCGCGGCCGCTCACCCGTACGCGGCGCGCCCGGCTCACATCCGCTCCGGCGCGCCGACCCCGAGCAGGCCGAGGGTGGTCGCGATCGTCCGCTTCGTCGCCACGCAGAGCATCAGCCGCGCCGCCTCGGCGCCGGGCTCCTCGGCGCCGACCACCCGGCAGTCGCGATAGAAGGCGTGGAAGTCGGCCGCGGTCGCCATCGCGTACGCGCACAGCCGGTGCGGCGCCCGGCGCTCGGCGCCGATCTCGACCTCTGCCGGGCAGCTCGAGCAGCCGGCGGACCAGCGCCCGCTCGGTCGGCTCGGCGGCGGCGCCCAGCGCCTCCTCGTCGAAGACCGTGCGCGGCGACCTCGGCCTCGGAGCCGGCGACGCCCTCCTCGGCTGCCTTGCGGAGGATGCTCGCGATCCGCGCGTGCGCGTACTGGACGTAGTAGACCGGGTTGTCCTGCGAGGTCGAGCGGGCGAGCTCGAGGTCGATGTCGATCGTGGTGTCGTGGCTGCGCTGGAGCATGAAGAAGCGCGTCGCGTCGACCCCGATGTCGTCGATCAGCTCGTCGAGGGTGACGAAGTCGCCGCTGCGCTTGCCCATCCGCCTGCGCTCGCCGCCCTCGACGACGCTGACCATCTGCATGATCGGCGCCTCGAACCGGTCGGGGTCGAAGCCGAGCGCCGCGAGCGCCGCACGCATCCGCGGCACGTAGCCGTGGTGGTCGGCGCCGAGCACGTTGATCAGCCGCTGGTGGTCGCGCTCGATCTTGTCGAGGTGATAGGCGATGTCGGGGGCGAAGTAGGTCGGCTCGCCGTCGGCGCGGATCAGGACGCGGTCCTTGTCGTCGCCGAACTCGGTCGTCCGCAGCCAGACCGCGCCCTCGCTCTCGTAGACGTGGCCGCGCGCGCGCAGCTCCTCGACCGCGTGCTCGACCGCGCCCGACTCGCGCAGCCGGCGCTCCGACGACCAGGTGTCGATAGCGGACGCCGAAGCGCTCGAGGGTCGCCTCGATCCGGGCCCGCATCGCCTCGGTGGCCAGCGCGTCGAGCGCGTCGAGGTCGTCCGGCCGAGCCCCCGCGCGCGGCCAGCTCGCGGCGAGCTCGGCCGACGTACTCGCCGGCGTAGCCGTCCTCGGGCGGCTCGTCGCCCTGCATCCGCGCCGCGATCGACTCGGCGAACAGCTCGCACCTGGGTGCCGGCGTCGTTGACGTAGTACTCGCGCTCGACCGAGTCGCCGCTGCGCTCGAGCAGCCGCGCGAGCGAGTCGCCGTAGGCGGCGCCGCGGCCGCTGGCCGCGGTCACGGGCCGGTCGGGTTGGCGCTCACGAACTCGACCAGGACCCGCTCGGGCGACTCCGGGTGGCCGGCCCCGAGCCGGTCGCCGGCCGCGAGCAGCGCCGCAATCGCCTCGCGATGCCAGCGATCGGAGAGGAAGACGTTGAGGAAGCCCGGGCCGGCGACCTCGATCCGCTCGGCGCTGGCGCCGAGGAGCCCTCGAGCTCGTCGCGCAGCCGCTCGGCGACCTCGCGCGGCGGCGCGTCCGGCCGCCGGCGCGAGCAGCATCGCCGCGTTGGTCGAGTAGTCGCCGAGCTCGGGCTTCGGCGGCCGCTCGAGGCTGAGCTTGTCGCCCCGCCTCGCCCTCGAACACCGCGGTGGCGCCGACGACCGCCGCGCGCAGGTCGGCGAGCGGGTCGGATGCCGGAGTGGTGGCCACGTCCCGATACTAGAGGCGGCCTGTCGGCGACTAAGCTGGCGCCGCATGCGAGCACTGGTCACCGGCGGCGCCGGATTCATCGGCTCGAACCTGGTCGACGCGCTGGTCGCGCCGCGGCGACGAGGTCGTCGTGCTCGACGACCTCTCCACGCGGCAAGCGCGAGAACCTCGCCTCGGCGCTGGAGGCCGGCGCCGAGCTGATCGAGGGGAGCATCACCGACGACCGACGCGGTCGCCGCGGCGTTCGAGCGGGCGCAGCCCGACGCGCGTCTTCCACCTCGCGGCGCAGATCGACGTCCGCCGCTCGGTCAGCGACCCGGTCTACGACCTCGGGGTCAACGTCGGCGGGACGCTCAACCTGCTCGAGAGGCCTCGCGACGGCGCGAGGTCGGCCGGTTCGTCTTCGCCTCCACCGGCGGCGCGATCTACGGCGAGGGCGAGGGCCGGGAGCTGCCCTTCGCCGGAGACGGCCGAGTGCCGGCCGGACGCCCCCTACGGGCAGTCGAAGCTCGCCGCGGAGGGCTACCTCGGCCTCTATCGGCGCCTGTACGGCCTCGAGGCGATCGTCGCTGCGGCTCGGCAACGTCTACGGGCCGCGCCAGGACCCGCGGCTGGAGGCCGGCGTCGTCGCGATCTTCTGCGGCGCGCTGACCGGCGGCGAGCAGCCCGACCGTGTTCGGCGACGGCGAGCAGACCCGCGACTACGTCTACGTCGGCGACGTCGCCGACGCCTTCGCCGCCGCGGCCGACGGCGCGGGCACCGGCCCGTACAACGTCGGCACCGGGATCGAGACCAGCGTGCTCGAGCTCGGCCGCGCGATCGCCGACGCCGGCGGCACGACGTTCGACCCCGAGTTCGCGCCGCCGCGGCTCGGCGAGGTCCAGGCGGACCGCGATCGACCCCTCGCGGGCGGCGGCGGAGCTCGGCTGGCGCGCGGCGACGTCGCTCGCCCGAGGGGATCGAGCCGGACGCTCGCGGCGGTCCCGGCGGCCGCCTGACCGGGCTCGCCGGCCTTGACCCGGGTGCCCGGATCGACGTCGTCATCGTCTCCTACCGCTGCGAGGCGCTGCTGCGCGAGTGCCTCGACCTCGCTGTTCGCCAACCCGCCGGTCGGGGAGCTGCGCGTCCAGGTCGTCGACAACGCGTCCGGCGACGGCACCGCGGAGATGGTGCGGCGCGAGTTCCCGCGGTCGAGCTGACCGTGAACGCCGACCAACGTCGGCTTCAGCCGCGCCAACAACCCCGCGCTGGCCGCCGGCGACGGCGCCGTACGCGCTCGTCCTCAACCCGGACACGCGGGTCACGCCCGGGTCGCTCGAAGCGCTGGTCGAGCTGATGGAGGCGCGGCCCGAGGTCGGGATCGCCGGGCCCGCGGCTCGAGCTCGAGGACGGCAGCCTCGACCACGCCTCGCGCCGCTCGTTCCCGACCCCGCTGAGCGCGCTCGGGCACTTCACCGGCCTCGGCCGGCGCGAGGGGCGCGACCGGGCGCGCTCGCCGACTATCGCGCGCCCGGAGGTCGAGTCGGGCCCCGTCGACGCGGTCAACGGCGCCTTCATGCTGATCCGCCGCGCGGCGCTCGACCAGGTCGGCGCCTTCGACGAGCGCTACTGGATGTACATGGAGGACCTCGACCTCTGCTACCGCTTCGCCGAGGCCGGCTGGACGACCTGGTTCGAGCCCGCCGTGACCGTGATCCACGTCAAGGCCGGGACCAGCGGCAAGCACCGCTCGCTGCGGCTCAACTACGCCTTCCACTACGGGATGTTCCGCTTCTACCGCGACCACTACGCGGCCGAGCGCAACCCGCTGGTCAACCTCGCCGTCTACTGCGGGATCGCGCTCAAGCTGTGCGTCGCGGCCGACCCGCAGCGCGGTCGGCGCGGCTCAGCGGTCGCGGTAGCTGAGCGCCGCCCCGATCCGCTCCACCGTCGACGGGTGGGTGCCGAAGACCGCGCCGTACCAGCCCGGCGGGTCGGGATCGGAGAGGTTCGTGCTCGCGAGCCGGGTCTGGAGCTCGATCAGGGCCGCCGGGTCGTGGGTGAGCTCGAGCGCGAACTCGTCGGCGCTCGCCTCGACCTGGCGCGAGAGCTGGTTGCCCGGGACGCCGAGCACGACGGCCGCCACGGTCAGCGCCAGCAGGTAGATCGGCACCGCCGCCGGCGCTGGCGGGGTCCACGCCGCGGCGGCGGGCGATCGCGAGCGCCAGCTCGCGCGCGAACAGAAGCCCGAACGGGGCGACGATCGCGACGTAGACGAGCCCGCGGCGGATGTCGTCGTTGGCGACGTGGCCGAGCTCGTGCGCGACCACCGAGCGCAGCTCGGGCCGCTCGGCCTGCTCGAGCAGGTTGTCGTAGAGGACGACCCGCTTGGTCGAGCCGATCCCGTCGACGAACGCGTTCAGCGAGGTCACCCGGCGGCTGGCGTCGATCCGGTAGACCTCGCCGATGTCGACCCCGGCCTCGCCGCCCGAGCTCGAGCACGTCGGCGCGGGCCCGGCTGCCGCTCGGCAGCGGCTCGAAGCGGTTGAAGATCGGGGCCAGGACGACCGGCGCGATCCAGACGAAGACGATCGCGAGCCCGGTCGCCGCGGCCGCGCCCGGGATCCACCAGCGGCCGCGGGAACCGCCGCACCAGGGCGATCAGCAGCGCGGTGCCGCCCGCGGTGAGCAGGGCGGTGATCCCGGCCGAGCGCGCGAGGTCCCACAGCCACGAGCCGAGCGACTGGGTCGAGAGCCCGGCGTCGACGGCGCGCTCGTGGGCGACCAGGCCGAGCGGCACCGTGGCGAGCGTCGTCAGCACCGCGACCGCCGCCCCCGCGACCGCGGCGCCGAGCAACGGCCGCGGTGCGAGCCGCTCGAGCCGGCGCCGCAGCGACGCCGGCCGGCCGAGGGCGAGGGCGACGAGCACCGCGCCCTCGAGCGCCAGGCCCGCGATCGCCAGCCAGCGCTGGGGAGCGCGGAAGTCGTGCGCGCGCTCGATCTCCGCGGGGCTGAAGTAGTCGGTCTCCGCGATCGCGCACCGGGTCGGGTGGCCGTCGCGCGGGCTCAGCAGCCAGACCGCCAGCTCGGCGACGATGACCATCGCCACGGCGGCGCCGCCGACGCGGGCCGCGGTCGAGCGCGCCAAGCCTCATCGGCACCTACCATAGTCCGCCGTTCCTCGGGCCCTCGAATGCGCCTGGCGCTGCTCTCAGCGACATCCATTCCAACCTGCCGGCCCTCGAGGCCGTGCTGGCCGACCTCGACTCGGCCGACGTCGACGAGGTCTGGTGCCTCGGCGACGTGGTCGGCTACGGCGCGCAGCCCGACGAGTGCGCCGACCTGGTCCGCGAGCGCTGCTCGGTCTGCCTGGTCGGCAACCACGACCTCGCGGCGCTCGACGCAGCTCGACATCTCCACCTTCTCGCCCGCGGCGGCGGCCGCCGTGCGCTGGACGCGCGAGCGGATGAGCGACGAGACCCGCGACTTCCTCGCCGGCCTCGACCCCGCCGACGAGAGCCGCGAGGTCGGCCTCTACCACGCCTCGCCGCGCGACCCGGTGTGGGAGTACGTGCTCTGGCCCGACCAGGCCGCCGAGTGCATCCGCGTCCAGGCGCGGCGGGTGAGCTTCATCGGCCACTCGCACGTGGCGCTGTTCTTCGCCCTGGCCGACGGCTCGGCCGAGGGCGAGGCCATGGATGCGCGCGGGGCCCAGGCGGGTGCCGGAACCAGCCTCGAGGTTCGTCGCGGGCGCTGGCTGATCAACCCCGGAAGCGTCGGCCAGCCGCGCGACGGCGACCCCCGCGCCGCCTGGCTCGAGCTCGACACCGAGACGTGGCAGGCGACCTTCCACCGGGTCACCTACGACATCGACCGCGCGGCCGACGCGATCGTCGCCACCGACCTGCCCGAGCACCTGGCTCGGCGCCTGTACGTGGGCCAATGACCCCGTCGGAGCCACCCAGGCCCTTGTCTAGACTCGCCGCGATGGCCCGGCGGAGGCGGATCTCCCTGCTCTGGTGCGCGCTCGCGCTCGCGCTCGCGGGCTGCGGCTCCGGCGACGACGGCACGATCCCGCCCGAGGACGCCGACCACCTGCTGACCCTGCTCGCCGACATCGAGGACGACATCGCCGTCGGCGACTGCGACCTCGCCCAGAGCCACGCGCAGGAGGTCGTCACCGCGGTGGAGGAGCTGCCCGGCGACGTCGATCCCGAGGTCGCCGACGCGCTTGCGGGGGCGGCGGACAACCTCGACCGAGCTCGCCCAGGAGCCGGACGC
Source organism: uncultured Solirubrobacterales bacterium (assembly GCA_963758665.1). Lineage (GTDB taxonomy): Bacteria > Actinomycetota > Thermoleophilia > Solirubrobacterales > 70-9 > WHSW01. The sequence goes on from CAVWWH010000005.1 coordinate 77,589, forward strand.
GTGCACCGAGACCGGCGCCTCGGGCGTGGCCGACGATCAGCCGACGACCGAGCCCACCGAGCCCGTCCCGCCCACCACCACCGAGGAGCCCACCACCAGCGCGGAGGAGGAGACGTCCACGCCCGAGCCGCCGGACGACGAGCCGACCGAGGAGCCCCAGGCGCCGGCGCCGACCAGAGGGGGGCCCGAGCGGCGGTCCGACCGAGGGTGGCGGCTCCGAACCGCCGAGCGGCGGGGTCACCGGCGGGGGAGCCGCGGGCAAGCGATGACCGCGACGATCTCCGACCGCTACGAGCTCGGCGACCGCCTCGGGTCGGGCGGGATGTCCACGGTCTACCGGGCCACCGACCGGGTGCTCGAGCGCACCGTGGCGGTCAAGATCCTCGCCGAGCACCTCTCCGACGACGACAAGTTCGTCGCCCGCTTCCGGCGCGAGGCGCTCGCGGTGGCGAAGCTGATCCACCCGAACATCGTCCAGGTCTACGACACCGGCGTCGACGCCTACCGCCACTACATCGTGATGGAGTACGTCGAGGGCAAGTCGGTGGCCCAGCTGCTGCAGACCAAGGGACGATCTGGGCGCCGACACGACCACCGAGATCGGGATCCAGGCCTGCGCCGGGCTCGAGTACGCCCATCGCCAGGGGATCATCCACCGCGACGTCAAGCCCGGGAACCTGATGGTGATCGGGGGACCGGCCGGGCGCCGGCGGCGCGACAGCTCCGCGCACGAGCCGCCGACCGGCGAGATGACGATCAAGCTGACCGACTTCGGCATCGCCCGCGCCACCGCCCAGTCGCGGCTGACCCAGGTCGGCTCGGTGGTCGGCACCGCCGCCTACCTGGCGCCCGAGCAGGCGCGCGGCGAGGAGGCGACCCCGGCGGCCGACGTCTACGCGCTCGGCGTCGTCCTCTACCAGCTGCTCACCGGCCGGCTGCCCTGGGAGGGCTCGACGCTGGCCGAGCTGGCGATCCGGCGCGAGAACGAGCGGCCGCTGCCGCCGACCTCCTACGACCCCGACGTGCCCGAGACCCTCTCAGCTGCCGTCCTGCGCTCGCTCGAGGGCGAGGCCTCGGCTCGCTACTCCTCCGCCCGCGACCTCTCGCGAGCGCTCGAGGCCGGGCTGCGGGGCCAGGAGCCACCGCCACCGTCCGACGAGCTGCCGACCGACATGCTGGCCACGGGGCCGGGCACGGCCGCGACCCGGCGGATGGAGCCCGATCCGGTCACCCCGGTCTCGCCCAGCAGCCGGTCGCCCGCCGCCGCCGGCCGGTGCAGCCGGCGCCACGGCCCGTGCCGCAGCCCGCGCCGGCCCGCCCGAAGCGCTCGGCGGCCGGCCGCGTCGCGCGCGCGATCGGCGTCCTGGTCCTGATCGCGGTCGCTCGCGGCGCTGATCGCCGGCGGGGTACTGCTGCTCACCGACGCCGGCCAGGGCACCGATCTCGGGCAGACGATCAAGAACGGCATCGAGGACCAGATCCAGGCGATCGAGGATGTTGTGCGGGAGAACAGTCCGTTGTAGCTCCTGGTTGCTGGTTGCTGGTTGTCGTTGCAGTTGTCGTTGTAGTTGTCAGTTGTCAGGGCCGTCCACGGAGGCTCTCCGGTCAGGACGCGGTCCCGGTAGGTGGCGAATTCGCCCCTCTCGATCGCTGACCGCGCTCCGGCGACCAGGCGCTCGAGGAAGGTGAGGTTGTGGAGGGTCAGCAGCCGGGCCGCGGTGGGCGCCTCGGCGCGGGCCAGGTAGTGCAGGTAGGCCCGGGAGTGCGCGGCGCAGGTCGGGCACGGACAGCCGTCGACCAGCGCGGCCTGCTCGGTCGCGTGGGCGGCCTTGGCCAGGTCGAAGCGAAAGCGGGACTCGGGCAGCGGCGCCAGCGCGATCCCGTGCCGGGCGAGGCGGGTTGGGACGGCGCAATCGAAGAGGTCGATGCCGAGCGCGATCCCGGCGAGCAGGTCGTCGGGCTCGCCGATCCCGAGCAGGTGCTTGGGCGCGGCGGCCGGCAGCAGCGGAGCGGTGGTCGCCAGCACCCCGTGCATCTCGGGCTTGTCGCGGCCGAGCGTGCCGCCGATCGCCAGTCCGTCGACGGCCGCTCCGGCGACCGCCTCCGCCGACGCCCGCCGCAGGTCCTCGTGCACGCCGCCCTGGACGATCCCGAACACGGCCTGGGCCGCGGGGCCACGCGCGGCGTGCCAGTCGAGGCAGCGATCGAGCCAGCGGTGGGTGCGATCGGTCGATCGCGCGGTGTAGTCGCGGTCGGCGTGAAACGGCGTGCACTCGTCGAAGGCCAGCGCGATGTCGGAGCCGAGCGCCGCCTGCACCGCCATGGACTCCTCCGGCCCCATGAACCGCTCGGAGCCGTCGATGTAGGAGCGAAAGCGGACGCCGCGCTCGGCGACCTCGATCACCCCGCCGCCGGCCCCCGAGCCGCCCCGCCGGCCCTTGATCTCGTCGGCGACGTTGCCGTGGGCGAGCGAGAAGACCTGAAAGCCGCCGGAGTCGGTGATCAGCGCCCGTGTCCAGCCCATGAACCGGTGCAGGCCGCCGAGCTCGGCGATCCGCTCCCCGCCGGGCGAGAGGAACAGGTGGAAGGTGTTGCCGAGGATCAGCTCGAAGCCGATCGCGGTGACGTCGCCGAGGTCGAGCGTGCGCACCGCGCCGCGGGTCGCCAGGGGGATGAACGCGGGGGTGCGCGACGGGCGCCGTGCGACGGTCAGGAGCCGCCCGGCCCGGGCGGCTCCGTCACGCGCTTGGATCTCGAACCGAGCCGCGCGGGTCGTCTCGCACGACCCGCAAGCCTGACTACTTCTCGTCGCAGCAGGGAGTGCCGGTCATCCATCCGGTGCCTCGATCCCCAGCAGCTCCAGCGTCGTCGGGGCGACGTCGGCGAGCACGCCGCCGTCGGCGAGGCCGATCCCGGCCACCGTGACCACGAACGGGACCGGGTTCAGCGAGTGGGCGGTGTTCGGCGACCCGTCGGGCTCGAGCATCTGCTCGGCGTTGCCGTGGTCGGCGGTGACGACGCACGCGCCGCCGGCCTCGTGCACCGCCGCGACCACCTCCCCGAGGCAGCGGTCGACCGCCTCGATCGCCGTCGACCGCCGCCGGGATCGAGCCCGTGTGTCCGACCATGTCGGGGTTGGCGAAGTTGATGATCCCGAAGCGGTAGCCGCCCTCAGCCCAGCGCTCGGCGAAGGCCTCGGCGGCGGCGCGCGGCGCTCATCTCCGGCTTCTGGTCGTAGGTGGCGACCTCGCGCGGCGAGTCGACCAGCGCGCGCTCCTCCCCGTCCCACTCCTCCTCGCGCCCGCCGTTGAAGAAGTAGGTCACGTGCGCGTACTTCTCGGTCTCGGCGACGTGGAGCTGGCGCGCGCCACGCTCGGCGAGCACCTCGGCGAGGGTGGTCGCGGGCTCCTGGGGCGGGAAGGCCACCGGGTAGGGCCACTCGGCGCGGTACTCCGTGAGCGTGTACAGCTCGATCTCGGGCGCGTCGCCGCGGTCGAACTCGGCGAAGTCGCGCTCGCCGAGCGCCATCACCAGCTGGCGGGCGCGATCGGGGCGGAAGTTGAAGTGGATCGCGACGTCCCCGTCGGCGACCCCGTCGTAGTCGCCGATCACGGTCGGGCGGATGAACTCGTCGGTCTCACCCCGGGCGTGCGCATCGGCGACCGCCTCCGCGGCGCTCGCGGCGCGCGGCCCCTCCGCGTGGACGATGGCGTCGTAGGCGAGCTTGGTCCGCTCCCAGCGGCGGTCCCGATCCATCGCGTAGTAGCGGCCGCCGACGGTGCCGACGCGCCCGGCGTGGCGCAGCCAGCCGCTCGAGCTCGGTGACGTAGCCGGGGGCCGACGTCGGCAGGGTGTCGCGCCCGTCGGTGAACGCGTGCACGACCAGGTCGGGGACCCCCTGCTCGGCGGCGAGCTCGATCAGCGCCTCGATGTGGGTCCAGCCCGAGTGCACCCCGCCGTCGGAGACGAGCCCGAGCAGGTGCAGGCGCCCCCGAGGGCTGTGGCGCGCGGCCGCGCAGGCCGCCAGCAGCGCCTCGTTCTCGAACAGGGCGCCGTCGGCAACCGCCTCGTCGATCCGGGCCAGGTCCTGCTTGACGATCGCGCCCGCGCCCAGGTTCAGGTGCCCGACCTCGGAGTTGCCCATCTGCCCCTCGGGCAGGCCGACGTCGGCGCCGCTGGCCGAGAGCGTTGTCCGCGGGCAGCGCTCCCACAGCCGGTCGAAGACCGGGGTGTCGGCGAGCGCCACCGCGTTGCCGGGCCCGTCCGGCGCCAGGCCCCAGCCGTCGAGGATCACCAGGGCCAACGAGGGAACGGGCACTGACGAGGGGCCGTCGGGGATCTGCCGCGTGCTCAAGTCGCGGCCTTGCAGATCCGGGCGAACTCCGCGGGGTCCAGCGAGGCGCCGCCGACGAGGCCGCCGTCGACGTCCGGGAGCGCGAACAGCTCGGCGGCGTTGGCGGGCTTGACCGAGCCCCCGTAGAGGATCCGCATCGCCGCGGCGGCGTCCGGGGCGGGCGCGCCCACCAGCTCGCGGACGAACGCGATCGCCTCCTGCGCCTGCTCGGGCGTCGCCGTGCGGCCGGTGCCGATCGCCCAGATCGGCTCGTAGGCGATCACGACCCGGCCAAGCGCGCCGCCGCCGACGCCGGCCAGGTCGGCCTCGAGCTGGCGCCGGAGCACGTCCTCGGTCTCGCCCGCGTCGCGCTCGGCCTCGGTCTCGCCGCAGCAGAGGATCGCCAGCATCCCGGCGTCGAGCAGCGCCGGCACCTTGCGCGCCAGCGCCTCGTCGGTCTCGCCGAAGAGCTGCCGGCGCTCGGAGTGGCCGATGATCGCGCCGGCGACGCCGAGGTCGGCGAGCATCGGGATCGAGACCTCGCCGGTGAAGGCGCCGGACTCCTGCTCGTGCACGTTCTGGGCGCAGACGCGCACCGCGGAGCCGCGGCTGCGGCCGACGGCCGCGCCGAGCGACGGTGTACGGCGGGCAGACGACGAGGTCGACGCCGTCGAGGCCTTCGGCCTCGGCCAGCGAACGCGTCGATGAACTCCTCGGTCTCGGCGACCGTCTTGTGCATCTTCCAGTTCGCCGCCACCAGCGGCCGGCGCGGAGGGCCTCGCGTCCGTCAGCCATCGAGCAGGGCCTCCACTCCCGGCAGTCGCTTTCCCTCCATCAGCTCGAGCGAGGCGCCGCCGCCGGTCGAGAGCCAGTCGACGTCGTCGGCGAGCCCGAACGCCGCCAGGGCGGCGGCCGAGTCCCCGCCGCCGACGACGGTGAACCCGGGCGCCGTCGGCGACCGCCTCGGCGACCCCGCGGGTCCCGGCGGCGAACGGCTCGAGCTCGAAGGCGCCCATCGGGCCGTTCCAGAACACCGTGCCGGCGTCGGCGATCACGCCGGAGTACTCGGTCGACCGTGCGGGGGCCGATGTCGAGCCCCATCCAGCCTTCGGGAACCTCGATCCCGTCGAGCCCTGCGGACCTCGGTCTCGGCGTCGAACTCGCGGCCGAGCACGAGGTCGACCGGCAGGCGCAGCTCGCAGTTGGAGGCCTCGGCGCGCTCGAGCGCCCGCTCGGCGAGGCCGACGCCCTGCTCCTCGACCAGCGACTCGCCCGTCTCGATGGCCCTGGGCGCGCAAGAAGCTGAAGCACATCGCGCCGCCGATCAGGATCGTGTCGGCGGTCTCCAGGAAGCGGTCGATGACGCCGATCTTGTCGGTCACCTTGGCCCCGCCCAGGACCACGCACAGCGGGCCGCCGCGGCCGGTCGCGCAGCGCGGTCAGCTCGCGCACCTCGCGCTCGAGCAGCAGCCCCGCGTAGCCGGGCAGGCGCTCGGCGACGCCGTCGGTGGTCGCGTGGGCGCGATGGGCGGCGCCGAAGGCGTCGTTCGACGTAGACGTCGGCGAGCCGCGCCAGCGCCGCGGCGAGCTCCGGGTCGTTGCTGGTCTCGCCCGGCTCGTAGCGGCTGTTCTCGAGCAGCAGCACCTCGCCGGGACCGAGCTCCGCCGCCGGCCGCCTCGACCTCGGCCCCGACCACCCCGGGCGCCAGCGTCACGTCGGCGCCGATCAGCTCAGCCGAGCCGCGCGGCGACCGGCGCCATCGAGAGCTCGGGCTCGCGGTCGGCCGGACGCCCGAGGTGGGAGACGAGCACGACCCGAGCGCCGCGCTCGCGCAGCAGCTCGATCGTCGGCAGCGCGGCGCGGATCCGCGTGTCGTCGGCGACCACCCGCTCGCCGTCCGGCCGCCCGGGCGTCCTCGAGCGGGACGTTGAAGTCGACGCGCGCGAGGACCCGGGCGCCCTCCACCGCGGCGTCGCGGACGCTCGCCTTCGAGAACGTCCCGCGCTCGCTCAAGCTCTCGGGGCTCAGGCCGCGGCCGGCTGGCGCTCGAGCACCCGCGCCGCCAGCTCGACGCAGCGGTTCGAGTAGCCCCACTCGTTGTCGTACCAGGAGAAGACCTTGACGAAGCTGCCGTCCATGACGATCGTCTGCCCGGCGTCGAAGATCGACGAGTGGGGGTCCTTGACGATGTCGGTGGAGACGATCGGGTCCTCGGTGTAGGAGAGGATCCCGGCCAGCGGGCCCTCGGCGGCCTCGCGGATCGCGCCGTTGACCTCCTCGACGCTGGTCTCGCGCGCGGCCTCGAAGGTGAGGTCGACCACCGAGCCGGTGGCGACCGGGGCGCGGACCGCCATCCCGCTGAGCTTGCCGTTGAGCTCCGGCAGCACCAGGCCGACGGCCTTCGCCGCGCCGGTCGAGGCGGGGATCAGGTTGAGCGCCGCCGCGCGCGCGCGGCGCAGGTCCTTGTGCGGCATGTCCTGGAGGCGCTGGTCCGCGGTGTAGGCGTGGATCGTGGTCATCAGCCCGCGCTCGATCCCGACCGCGTCGTTGATCACCTTCGCCACCGGGGCGAGGCAGTTGGTGGTGCAGGAGGCGTTCGAGATGATGTGGTGGGCGTCGGGGTCGTAGTCGGAGTCGAAGTTGACCCCGAGCGCGACGGTGACGTCGGGATCGGTCGCCGGCGCCGAGATGATCACCTTGCTTCGCCCCGGCCTCGAGGTGCTTGGCCGCGTCGTCGCGCTTGGTGAACAGGCCGGTGGACTCGATCACCACCTCGGCCCCGAGCTCGGCCCACGGCAGATCGGCCGGATCGCGCTCGGAGAGCACCTTGATCTCCTGGCCGTCGACGACGATCGCGCCGTCGGTCGCCGCGACCTCGCCCGGGAAGCGGCCGAGGATCGAGTCGTACTTGAGCAGGTGGGCGAGCGTCGCGGCGTCGGTGAGGTCGTTGACGGCGAGGAACTCGAGCTCGGCGTCGGCCTCGTAGGCGGCGCGGAAGAGGTTCCGCCCGATCCGCCCGAACCCGTTGATCCCAACCTTCACGTCCGCCATCTGCGCGTTTCTCCCTCGAACTCGTTGTCAGTTGCTCTGCACGGCGATCTCGACCCGGTGTCCCGTCGGGATCGCGCAGGTACGCCGAGTAGTAGCTCGCACCGTACTCGGGGCGCGGCCCGGGCGCCCCGTCGTCGGTGCCGCCCGCCCCCACGCCGCCCTCCCAGGCGGCCTTGACCGCCGGGATCCCGCTGGCCGAGAAGCACACGTGCCCCGAGCCGGGGCCGCCGTCGCCCTTGCGGGAGGCGAAGAACACCGGCCGCACGATCCCCCAGGCGACCAGCTCGTCGTCGTCGATGTGGCGCCGCCAGCCCAGCGACCCGAGCACCGCGTCGTAGAAGCGGGCGCTCGGCTCGAGCTCGGAGACCTCGACTGAGACGTGGTGGATCACCCGCTGAATCTACCCGGAACGCCGATCTGAAATCAGCCTCCGCGCGGCGTCCAGCGAAAAAAGCGGATCGCGAGCACCAAGCCCGAGCGACGCCCCAGGCGGCGACGACCGCGAGGTGCCCCCACTCGAACCCGGCGCCGCTCGTCGCCGGGTCCCAGGCGGCGAAGAACGCCTCGAAGAAGTGCCGGATCGGGAACAGGTCGGCGAACTGGAGGACGCCCTCGGGGATCTCGGTCTCGGGGATGAAGACGCCGGAGAGGAAGTACAGCGGCAGCACGGTGACGTTGGTGATCGCCGGCGCCGCGTCCTCGCTCGGGATCGCCGCCGTGAGCGCGATCCCGAGACAGCAGAAGCTGGCCGCGCCGACCGCCAGCGTCACCAGCACGGCGGGCAGGTGGTCCCACGGGATCTCGACGTCGTAGATCAGCCTGCCGATCGCCGGCACGACGACCAGCATCAGCGGCGGAGATCACGATCGCGTTGCCGGCCCGCCCGGCGAAGAAGACCCACGCCGGCAGCGGGGTGCCCCGGCCCCGCTTGAGCACCCCGCTCTCGCGGTCGACGGTGAGCTGGATCGCGACGCTCTGCATCGTCGCCGAGACGATCGCCAGGGTGAGGATCGCGGGCACGTAGTAGGTCGTGGTCTTGATGCCCGCCGAGCTCCTCGAGCGTGTCGTTGCCGAAGATCGTCGCGAAGATGAAGCAGGAAGATCAGCGGGAGGGCGACGGTGAAGAAGACCGAGGCCGGGCTGCGCCAGAAGCTCTTCTGGTCGTAGCCGGAACTGGTGCAGGACCAGGCTCGAGGCGCTCAACTGTCTCGCTCCGGCCCGGTCGCCGCCGTGAGCTCGAGGTAGACGTCCTCGAGGCTCGGGCGACGTGACCTCGAGGCCGTCGAGGTCCAGCGAGCGCTCCAGCGCCCAACCGGTGAGCCGGTTGAGCGCCTCGACCGGGCGTCGCGTGGTCAGGGTCACCTCCCCGTCGCCGCGGGCTCGAGGCTCGAGCCCGGCCGGCAGGCGATCGAGGGTCGTCCCGGCGGGCAGCCGGAAGCTGATCGTCGCCGGCCGGCTCTCCCGGTCGCCGAGCTCGTCCGGGCGGCCCTCGGCGACGATCCGCCCGCCGGCGATGATCGCGACGCGGTCGGCGAGCCGCTGGGCCTCGTCCATGTAGTGGGTGGTCAGGAAGACCGTCTTGCCGAGCTCGCGCAGGCCGGCGATCAGCCTCCCAGGCCTGGCGGCGCGCGGAGGGGTCGAAGCCGGTCGTCGGCTCGTCGAGGAAGAGCAGGTCCGGGTCGCCGATCAGGGCGACGCCGACGTCGAGCCGGCGCAGCTGGCCGCCGGAGAGCCGGCCGGCGCGGGTCGTCCGCCTTGTCCGCGAGGCCGACGTGCTCGATCGTCTCGCCGACCCCGAGCGGCGCGCGGTAGTAGCCGGCGTAGAGCTCGAGCGTCTCGCGCACGGTCAGCTCGGGTCGCATCCGGCACTGCTGGAGGACGATCCCGATCCGCTCGCGCCATTCGCGGCCGGCGCGACGACGGGTCCTCGCCGAGCACCGAGACCTCGCCGGCCGCTGCGCTCCCGGTAGCCCTCGAGGATCTCGACCGTGGTCGTCTTGCCGGCGCCGTTGGGCCCCAGGAAGGCGAAGACCTCGCCCGCGCTCGACCTCGAGGTCGAGGCCGCGGACCGCCTCGAAGTCGCCGTAGGACTTGCGCAGGCCCGAGACCGAGATGACGGGCTCGCTCACGGGGGCGATTGTATGGATGAGCGCCCCGGCTTCCGGCGGCTAACCGAGCTCGACGTCGCGGTGCATGACCCGCGACGATCACGTCGTCGCGCGCGGCGAGGTGGCGGCGCGATCCGGTCGGCGACGGTGACCGAGCGGTGGCGGCCGCCGGTGCAGCCGATCGCGATCGTCAGGTGGGTCTTGCCCTCGGCGACGTAGGCGGGGAGCAGGAAGTCGAGCAGCGGCAGCAGGCGGCCGTAGAACTCGCTCGCCGAGCTCGCCGGCCTCGACGTGCTCGCACCACCTCGGCGTCGCGGCCGGTCAGCGGCCGCAGGTCCTCGCGGTAGTGGGGGTTGGGCAGGAAGCGGACGTCGAGGATGAGGTCGGCGTCGCGCGGCGGCCCGTTCTTGAACCCGAAGGTGAGCAGGGTCAGCGCCAGCTTGCGCGCGTCGACTCGGGGCCGAGCAGGTCGGTCGGCGATCCGCCGCCGCAGCATCGCCCCGGTGAGGTCGGTCGTGTCCATGACCACGTCGGCGCGCTCGCGCAGCGGCGCCGAGCAGCTCGCGCTCGGCCCGGATCCCGTCGACGATCCGCCCGTCGGGCGCCAGCGGGTGGCGGCGGCGCGTCTCCTTGAAGCGGTTGACGAGCGTCTCCTCGTCGGCCTCGAGGAAGAGCACGGTCGGCTCGAGGCCGTCGCCGTCGAGCTCGTCGAGCACCGCGAGCAGGTCGTCGAAGTACTCGCCGCCACGCACGTCGGAGACCACGGCGGCGCGCTCGACGCCGCTGCCGCCGTGCGCGGAAGAGCTCGCCGAGCGCGGCGATCATCCGCGGCGGCAGGTTGTCGACGCAGAAGTAGCCGGAGTCCTCGAACGCGGCGATCGCCTCCGACTTGCCGGCCCCCGAGTAGCCGGTGATGACGTGACCGAGCTCGACGTCTGCTCGGCCGCCGATGGCTCGCCTCCGTCGGTCGCCGGTCGCGGTCAGCTCAGCCCGTCCTTGTTGAGCTGGCGGTGGATCTCGCGCGCGAGCTTGCCCGGGATCCCGGGCACCGCCTCGAGCTCCTCGCGCGAGGCGGCGACCAGGCGCTCGGGCGAGCCGAAGTGCTCGAGCAGGGCGCGCTTGCGCGCCGGCCCGACGCCGCGCAGCTCGTCGAGCAGCGAGCCGGTCATCGCCTTGTCGCGGCGGCTGCGGTGGTGGTCGAGCGCGAACCGGTGCGCCTCGTCGCGGACCCGCTGCAGCAGCTCGCAGGCCTCGGAGTCCGCGGGCGATCTCGAGCGGCGTCCGAGCGGCCCGGCACGTAGACCTCCTCGAGCCGCTTGGCGAGCCCGATCACCGTCGTGCCGCGCTCGACCAGCGGCGCCAGCGCCCGCATCCCGGCGGAGAGCTGGCCCTTGCCGCCGTCGATCACGATCAGGTCGGGGAGCGCGGCGAAGCTCTCGTCGCGCTCGGCGTCGTGCGGGGAGAGGTCGGCCTGCTCGAGGAGCTGCGCGACGCCGGCGCGCCAGGACCTCCTCCATCGAGGCGAAGTCGTCGGGGCCGCCGCTGCCGCGGTCGCCGCGCACCCGGAAGCGCCGGTAGTCGGCCTTCTTCGTCGCGCCCGCCCTCGAAGACGACCATCGAGGCGACCGTGTGCTCGCCGCCGATGTTGGAGATGTCGAAGCCCTCGATCCGGACCGGCAGCGTCCTCGAGCCCGAGCGCCTCCTGGAGCGCGGAGAGCGCGTCGACCCGCTGCGGCGCGGCGGCGCTCGCGGCGCAGCTTGTCCTGGGCGAGCGCGAGCGCGGCGTTGCGCTCGGCCAGCTCGCGCAGCCGCCGCTTGTCGCCGCGCTCGGCGACCCGGACCTCGACCGGCGCCGCCGCGGCGCGCGCTGACAGCGCCTCGGCGAGCACCGCGGCGCGCTCGCGCAGCGCCGGCCCGACGACGATCAGCCGCGGCACCGCCGGGCGCGGCCGAGTAGTACTGGGCGAGGAACTCCTCGGTCACCTCGGCCTCGTCGCGCTCGGCCTCGTTGTCGAGGTAGAAGCCGTGGCGCTCGGCGAGGACCCCGTCGCGGACCTGGAACACCTGGGCGTTGGCGTCGGCGCCCTCGACCGCGACCGCGATCAGGTCGGCGGTGTCGAGCGAGCTCGCCGGCGACCGCGCGGCGCTCCATCAGCGAGCGCACCGCCTCGAGCCGGTCGCGGTAGACGGCGGCGCGCTCGAACTCCTCGGCCGCCGCGGCCTCCGCCATCTTGCGCTCGAGGTCGCGCTCGACGTCGCGGTAGCGGCCGGAGAGGAAGTCGACGATCGCGTCGATGTTGCGCCGGTACTCCTCGCGGTCGACGTAGCCGACGCAGGGCGCCCCGCAGCGCTTGATGTAGTAGTCGAGGCACGGGACGCCGGAGCGGCGGCCCGGCTCGGGGCCCTCGCAGGTGCGGTACTGGAACAGCCTGCCGAGCAGGTCGAGCGTCTCGCGCACCCGCTTCGCGGACGAGTAGGGGCCGAAGTAGATCCGCGCCGAGCGGTGGCGCTCGCGGGTGAAGTAGACGCGCGGGAACTCCTCGTCGAGGCTGATCCCGACGTAGGGGTACGACTTGTCGTCGCGCAGGCGGATGTTGAACTGCGGCCGGTGGCGCTTGATGAACTGCTGCTCGGCGAGCAGCGCCTCGGCCTCGGTCTCGGTGACCAGGAAGTCGATCGAGGCGATCCGCTCGATCATCCGCGCCGCCGCCGTGAGGAGGTGCGCGAGAAATGCCCGGCGACGCGCTTGCGGATCGAGCGCGCCTTGCCGACGTAGATGCACCTTGCCGTCGCTCGTCCTTGAACAGGTAGACGCCCGGCTGCGTCGGGCAGCCGCTCTCGCTGCTCGGCGACGGCTCCAGCCCGCGCCGTCATCGGGTGCTGTTCGGCGCTCACCGCCAGAGGTTAGGGTTCGCCACCCCCGCCACCCGATCCCGAGGAGCGCATGCGATGAGCGCAGCCACGATCCCGAGCCCGCCCGAGCTCGAAGACGCTCTCGATCGAGATCGACGGCGAGATCGGCACGCTGACGCTCGACCGACCCGACTCGCTGAACGCGATGAGCCCGGAGCTGATCTGCGAGCTGACCGTCGCCGTCGGGCTGGCTCGCCGACCAGGCGCCGCTGCGGGCGCTGATCGTCACCGGCGCCGGCGAGCGCGCGTTCTCCTCCGGCGGCGACGTCAACTGGTTCAAGGGCGGCGTCGACGACCCGGACGTCGACCTGCCCGCCGACGTCCGCCGCGGCGCCGAGGTCCTGCACCAGGCGATCGTCGACTTCCGCCGCATCCCCTATCCCGTGATCGCGCGCGGTCAACGGCGTCGCCGCCGGGGCCGGCTTCTCGCTGGCGCTGATGTGCGACATCCGGATCGCCTCCGAGCAACGCCGCGTTCGTCTGCGCCTACGGGCGCATCGGCGCCTCGCCGGACGGCGGCATGACCTACTTCCTGCCGCGGGTCGTCGGGCCCGGCGAAGGCGCTCGAGCTGCTGCTCGACGACCCCCTGCTGAGCGCCGAGCAGGCGCTCGAGCTCGGGATCGTCTCGGAGGTCGTCGCCGCCGGATGAGCTGTCGACCGGGCCCGGGCGAAGGCCGAGAAGCTCGCGGCGAAGGCGCCGCACTACGTGCGGATGGCGAAGCGGCTGGTCGGCGAGAGCCTCGACAACTCGCTCGACCGAGCACCTGCAGCTGCGAGCGCCACGGGATCGCCGACTCGATGGCGACCGAGGACCTGCGCGAGGGCGTGACCGCGTTCTTCGAGGGCCGCGAGGCGACGTTCACCGGCCGCTGAGGACGCTCGCGGCGGGCGGCTAGTTCCGCAGCGCGCGGCCGACCGCCTCGGCGACGCAGACGGGCTTTTCGCCGCCCTCGCGCTCGAGCGTGAACTTGGTGACCACGTGGTACCAGCCGTCGCCCAGCTCCTCCACCGACTCCACCTGGGCGGTCCCCCGGACCTTCGATCCCGCGGGCACCGGCGCCGGGAAGCGGACCTTGTTCCAGCCGTAGTTGATCCCCATCTTGACCCCCTCCTGGCGGATCAGCTCGCCCCGCAGGCCGTCGATCAGCGACAGCGTCAGGTTGCCGTGGGCGACCGTGGTCCCGAACGGGCTCTCGCGCTCGGCGCGCTCGACGTCGACGTGGATCCACTGGTCGTCGCCCGAGACCTCGGCGAACTTGTCGATGCGCTCCTGGGTGACCTCGACCCACTCCGAGGGCCCGATCGGCTGGCCGATCAGCTCGCGTAGCGCGTCGATTCCCGAGATCGTCAGCGGTGGCATTGCCGAAGCGTATGCGTTCACTCGACCAGCCGCACCTCGAGCGCTTGGCGGCCGGGGCGGCCGCCGCGAGCGGACGCCTAACCGGAGGCTGCCGTCGTATAGCGCCAGGTAGTGGGGTTGGCCAACGTGTTGCCCGCCACGTCCTTTGCCGCCCCGGAGATGGCCGCCGTGTATTGGGTCCCCGCCGCCAGGTCAGCGGTGGGCTTGAAGATGAGCGCGTTCCCGTACCAGCTGAAGCTTCCGCTCACCGAAGCCCCGTCGCTGGTTCGTTTGAGCGAGAAGGCGGCCTCGGCGGAGGGCTTGTCCATCGCCTTGTTGAAGCTGGTAACCGTGACCGAACTGCGAGCGACGCCGTCGCCCCGTCGGCCGGATATACCGAGGAAACGACCGGCTGGGTGGCGGTCGTGAACTGCCAGCTCTTCGGCGCGACAAGCGGATTGCCCGCGGTGTCCTTCGCGGTCGCGTTCACCGTTGCGGTGTAGTTGGTCCATTCGCCAGCAGCGCGCTCGGCGTGAAGATGAGGGCGTTCCCGTACCAGCTGAAGCTCCCGCTCACCGCGGCCCCGTCGCTGGTTCGTTTGAGCGAGAAGGCCGCCTCTGCGGAGGGCTTGTCCATCGCCTTGTTGAAGCTGGCAACCGTCACCGAGCTGCGAGCGACGCCGGTCGCCCCGTCGGCCGGAGACACCGAGGAGACGACCGGCTGGGTGACGGTCGTGAACTGCCAGCTTTTCGGCGGACGAGCGAGGTGCCTGCGCGGTGTCCTTTGCGGTCGTGCTTACCGTTGCGGTGTAATTCGTCCCATTCGCCAGCGGCGCGCTCGGGCTGAAGATGAGCGCGTTCCCGTACCAGCTGAAGCTTCCGCTCACCGCAGCCCCGTCGCTGGTTCGTTTGAGCGAGAAGGCGGCCTCGGCGGAGGGCTTGTCCATGGCGTGGTCGAAAGCCGCAACCACGGGCGCGGTGCGCGCGACCCCGTTCGCGCCGTCGGTCGGGCTTACAGACGAGACTGTCGGCGCGCTGCCAACCCGCACCATCCTCGCCACCGAGGGCACGCCGTCGGCGTCGATCACGAAGAGCATGTAGATGCCCGGGGGAGCGACGTTGGCGTTGGCCGGGGCGGTGGCGTTGATCGCTCCGCCGTTAGCGGTGAACGAGAGCGGCACGTAGCGCTGCTCCATGTTCACCGAGTGTGTGACCGCGCCCAGCCGGACCAGCGCCACCTTGCTGATGGAGGCCGCGTTCGGAGTCGAGATCGAAAACGGCGTGTTGTAGTGTCACCTCGTCGGGGGCGGAGGTGATCTCGGGCCGTGGGGCGAGCTCGCCTGACCCGTCCTTCTTGAACAGGTAGGGCGGGGAGAAGACCTCGGCGTTCTTCGCCAGGTAGCCCACCTGGTCACAGGTGCCGCAGATGCCGCCGCCGGCAGACAGCACGCGCCCGTCGGGCAGGAGGAGCGCGGTGGAGTGGTACTGGCGGGTCACCTGCATCGATGCGAGCGTCTGCCACTGTCCGGTGGCGGGGTCCCACAGCTCGGCCGGGTAGACGCCGTTGTCGAGGTCCACGAGCGCGGCACCGGACGAATTGCCGCCGGTGGCGAGCACGGTGCCGTCCGCCAGCACGGTGAGGTTGTGTTGCCGGCGGCCGGACGCCATCGGCGCCGTAGCCGATACCTGCGGCGTCGCCCCGTTCAGGTCGATGACGCGGGCGTCGTTGCTCGAGGGCCCTCCGCCCGCGACGAGGATCTTGCCCACGTCAAAAAGGGCGCGGCTGCCGTAGTCGCGGAAGAGCGAGTCGCGCTGGCTGAAGGCTCTGCCACGAACCTCCTCCGGCTGGTGTCGAGGCTCCGCATCGTCTGGTCGGGACCCGAGTAGAAGGCGCGGCCATCGGGTGCCACGTCGATCCACGGGTACAGCGGCAGGTTGAGCGAGGCCGTGTTGAGCGCGCGCAGGCCACCGTCGGTCTTGCGGACCTCCGGCATGTCCGGCCCGCCCTCGGTGATCAGCATCTCCCCGTTGCGCAGGGGGGTGACACTCGGGTACCAGCGGTCCAGCCGCCATGTTCGGCCCAAGGCTCCACGTATTGGTGCCCGAGTCGAAGATGTGCGTCTGGACGATGCCGTTGAGCTGGGCGTTCTTGTTCCCGCCGGCGACGAACAGGGACCCGTCCATGAGGTGGGCCAGGCCGCTGCAGAAGATGTTGTAGCCCGGGTCACGTTCACCGGCGTGTGCGTGCCGGTCGCGGGGTCCCACACCGTGGCGCGGGTGTGGTCGTGAACCGGGTAGGTCTCGGTTGCGTTGTCGCCGACCGAGTCGTACGCGAGCACCTTCCCGTTCGCGAGCAGCGCCGCGTGCACGGCCACCACCGGCCAGTCGACGACAGGGCCCCACTGGCCCTCTTGGCCCTCATCGCCGGTGACCGCCGCCGCCGCGCGGCGTCCGCCGCGGTGGCCGCCTGGTGCGCGCTCGAGCTGCTGCTCCGCGGCCGGATCGTGCGGCGGAACGGAATCCTCCTCGATGTGGCCGCCCACGGTGGTCGTAGGCCGTTCGTGAGCGAGCGCGGTCGCAGCGACTCCGGTGGCGAAGATCGCGGCCGCGAGGGCGAGAGAGAAGGCGAATGCGGCGCGGCGTAGGGCCATGTTCAGGAAAAAAGCGGCTGGGACGACCCTATACGAGCGCGAAGCCGAAACATAGGAAAACTACGAAAATCCTTATTGATCCCGAGCGCCAAGCCGAAGCTTTGCTCCGATAGTCCGCAGAACTTGCGGCTCGAGCCTCCGGGAGGGCTCAGCTCACCAGCCGCACCTCGAGCGTCGGTGGCCCCGGCGCGAGCGTCGCCCCGGCCCCGTCCATGAGCGCGAGGATGCGCGCGACGTAGGCCTGGGTCTCGGGATAGGCGGGCACGCAGCCGCAGGCCGCGACCGCGCCGGCGCCGGCGTTGTAGGCGGCGAGGGCGAGCGCGGTGTCGCCGAACTGCGCCAGCAGGTCGGACATCAGATGCGCCTGGGCGTCGATCGCCGCCTCGGGGTCGAACGGGTCGCCGAGCCCGTAGGCGGCCGCGGTCGCGGGCATGAACTGGGCGATCCCCGCGGCGCCGGCCGGGCTGACCGCGAACGGGTTGAAGTTCGACTCGGCCATCAGCTGGGCGGCGAGCAGCGCTCCGGAGACGTTCCAGCGTCGCGCGGCGGCGGCGATCGCGTCGCGAAAGCGCGCCGGCACGAACGACGGCAGGCTGACCTCGGCCGCGCCGCCGTCGGGTGCCCCGGCGGTGCTCGGCGGCTCCGCGGAACCGCCGTCGGCGCCGACCTGATCGCCCGCGGCCGAGCAGGGCTCGGGCCCGTCGGCGAAGCCGTAGTGCCAGGGCTCCCACGAGTAGCGCTGGAGAAAGCCGAAGCGGCCGGCGTTGGCGGCCAGCCAGCCGTAGGCGCCGGGCGGCCCGAGGTCGAGCTCGGTGGCGCAGCGGTGCAGCGAGGTGCCCGGCGGCGCGACCCAGGTCGGGTCCGGGTTCTGGGCCCACAGCTCCGCCTGCTCGGCGTCGGAGCGAAAGCCGTCGTTGATCAACAGCGTGACCCCGTCGGCGCTCGCCGCGGCGGCCATCCGGTCATAGGCGGCCGCGACGTCGGGCCGCATGCCCTCCCCCTGCCGATACTCGAGCCGCCCGGAGTAGCCGCCGCCGGTCGCGAACCCGGGCTGGTGGTCGGCGGCCGGCGTCGGCTCCGGCACGGCCTCCGCCTCGGCGTGGGCCGCGACCTGGAGCGCCGGCAGCGCCCCCGGCGCCTCGAGCTCGGCGCTGATCTCGGCTCGGACCCGCAGCGGGGCGAACGAGGCCGCGTCCGGGAACTCGATCCGGACCCGCCCGGCGCCGACCCCGTTCCGGCGGGCGGCCTCGGCGCCGGCGGCCGCAGCGCGGTCGAGGTACTCCCGTTTGCGAAGGTGAGCCGGGTTGGTCGACCCGTCCGGCCGAGTCTGCGGCGACGAACAGGCGGTCGAAGTCGTCGCGCATCGAGCGCGCCGCCGAGAGCGCCACCAGATCCGCCGCCCGCTGCGCGCGAGACTTGCCCGTCACCGCGCCCCCGAAGGCGGCGAGCAGCAGCGCCGAGAACAGCAGGGCCAGCACGCCTCCGAGCACGAGCGGCAGCGACTGGCCGGTTTCGGCCGTCAGCCGGCCGCGGCCGCGGGCGAACCACCCGCGCGGCGCCGATCGCCCGAGCAGCCCGCGCGCGAGCCTCGCCGCACGCGGGGAGGCCGTCGCCGCCCGGGTCGATCCCGGCCAGCGCCCGGCGACCGCCGACCCGGCCCGGCGACCGGGCGGCCACCCGAGCGCGCAGCCCGGCGGCGCGCAGCTCGGTGACCGCGAGCGCGGCCAGCGATCGCTGGCGGCGGGAGCTCCGCTCGCAGGAGGACCGCGTCGGCCCCGAGCCGTTCGCAGGCGAGCGCCTCGCCCAGCAACCGGGCGGGCAGCACGGCGACGATCGCCCGGGCGTCGCGAGCGAGCGTCGCGACGTCCCGAAGCGCCCCCAGCCAGCCTTCCCGTTCCGGGATCGTCAGCCAGGCGAGCCGCCCGCGAGCCGCGCACTCGAAGCCCGCGGCCCGCAACTCGTGCTCGAGCTCCCGTGCCGCGCTGCCGGCGAGCAGCGTCGGGCCCCGCCCGCGGCGGGTCGCGACCTCGACCAGGAGCACGGCGCGCGCGGCGTCGTCGGCGGCGACCGCGACCGCGACCGCCGCCGCGCAGGCGAGTCCGTCGCCGGCGCCGGGTAACTGGCTGGCCAGGATCAATGTCATCCCGCAGCCCCGTCGGTCGCCGGTCTGCGAACCCAGGCCGAGGAGCTGACCTCGAGCGCGCGACCGATCGCGGCCAGGGGCGACGGGGGGCGCAGCCTGACGATCACGCGGCCGCCGTCGCGCTCGAGCTCGACCCGCTCGCTCGCCCAGCCCGGCAGCGCCGCCTCGACCGCCGCCTCCGGCGGCAGGTCGGAGGCGATGGCGAGCGCCCCGGCCTCCGCGGCGCCGTCGGCGAGCGTCAGCGAGTAGCCGGCCGCCAGCAGCTGCAGGCAGACGATCCCGGCCACGAGCACGAACGGGCAACGCGGCCACGCAGCTCGACCGAGGCCTGGCCGCGCTCCGCGGGTACGTTCGTGCGACCGGCGAGCGAAACGCACCCTTCACCATCAGCTATCCCCGCGCCGAGCGCGGTCGCCGCGCTCACCGGCAGATCGCGGGACCCCGGGAAGCAACGCCGGGGCCTGCGACCCGGACCTCGACCGGGCCGGCGACGTCGATCTCGGCGCCGCGCTCGAGCCAGCCGGGCAGGGCGCTGCGCGCCGCCGCCTCCGGGTCGCCGCCGACGGCGGCCGCCCGGGCGCCGGCGCGGGCGGCGTCGCCGGCGCGTCCACAGCGCGTAGCCGGCGACCGCGAGCTGGGCCACGACGGCGAGCAGCGATGACCAGCAACGGGATGATCACGACCAGCTCGACCGCCGCCTGGCCGCGTGGTCCGCCTTCCGGGACATGCGCCGAAGCTAGGCGGCGCCGGCCGACGCGTGGGGCGCGTTCGTGCCGGGAGCGTGACCGGGCCGGGTCAGATCATGAAACGCGAGCCCCGGAGCTCAGATGATTGATTCCATGCCCGCGCGTGCCCGGGGGCGCGCGGTGCGGAGCTGGGCGGGGGAAGCAGGGCGCAGCCCGTAGCCGTAGCTACGGGCAAGCCCGATGACCCGATCCAGCGACGGCATCTCGTCATCCGGGTGCGCGGGGGTGTGGATCAATCAGCTCAGTAGCTGGCCCTGGCGTCGCCCCAGACCTTGACAGCATGAACACCGCGAAGGCGATCACGGCGAGCCAGACCAGCAGCCCGGCGCCGGTCGCGGTCAGCTCGCTGGCGCCCGCGATCATCAGCACGATCGCGCCCGAGCGAGCCGACGAACATCGCCCGCTGGCCCTCGGTGAGCCCGAGGTAGGTGAGCCGGTACTGGCGATAGAGCTGGTAGCCGGCGGCGCCGATCAGGGCGAGGAAGGTGAGCGAGATCAGCGCCAGGATCCCGTCGGCCGCGTTGCCACCGCCGGGGACGACGGCGACGATCAGCGCCAGCAGCGGCGATGATCGCGATGTTGCGGGCGGTGCGCATGCGGAGGCTACCGCGCTACTTCGCCGTCATCACGATCACCCCGACGCGATCGCGGCGGCGGTCGCGAGCAGGCCGACGACCACCAGCGCTCCGAAGACCGCGCGCCTGCGTGCCGATGCCCGTCGCGGTTCGCCTCCGAGAACCTGGACGCGCCGAGGATCGCGAGCGAGAAGACGATCGTCGTCCCGACCCCGGCGACGAAGGCGCGCGACGATCGTCTGCCAGAGCGCCTCGGTGTCGACGATCGTCGCGATCACGCCGGCACCGGCTCGATCTGGCGCAGCCGCCGGGCGAAGGCGACGGCGGCCAGCCCGAGGCCGACGCACGGAGACGATGCAGCGGGCCGACGGCGCCCGGGAAGAGCTCGACGAACCCGTAGGTGAGCGCCCCGATCGCGGCCGCGGCGGGGAGGGTCAGCAGCCAGGCGGTGACGATGTCGCCGGCGACGCCCCAGCGGACGGCCGAGAGCCGCTTGCCGGCGCCCGCCCCCATCACGCCGCCGGCGATCACCTGCGTGGTCGAGAGCGGGTAGCCGAAGTGCGAGGAGGCGAGGATCACCGCGGCGCCGGCGCCCTGGGCGGAGAATCCCTGGGCCGAGTCCATCTTGATGATCCTCGTCCCCATCGTCTTGATGATCCGCCAGCCGCCCGTGTAGGTGCCGAGCGCGATCGCCGAAGCGGCGGAGACGATCACCCAGGTCGGGACCTCGAACCCCTCGGAGGAGAGGTTGCCGTTGGCGACCAGCGCCAGGGTGATCACGCCCATCGTCTTCTGGGCGTCGTTGGTGCCGTGCGCGAGCGCCAGCAGGCCCGCCCGAGACGACCTGCCCGAGGCGGAAGCCGCGGGTCACCGGCCCCGGGCGCTGGCGGCCGACGATCCGGTAGCAGGCGACGATCCCGATCCCGCCGACGACGAAGGCGAGCACCGGGGCGATCACCGCCGGGATCAGCACCTTGCCGAGGATCCCGTCGCCGAAGATCGCGTCGGCGCCGGCGGCGACGAAGGTCGCGCCGACGACCCCGCCGATCAGGGCGTGCGAGCTCGACGACGGGAGGCCGAAGTACCAGGTGGTCAGGTTCCAGGCGATCGCCCCGATCAGCCCGGCGAAGATCACCGTGGTCGTGATCGCGGCGGCGTCGACGACGTCCTCGGCGACCGTCGCCGCGACCTCGAGCGAGATGAAGGCGCCGGCGAAGTTGAGCATCGCCGCGTAGCCGACGGCGACCCGCGGCGGCATCGCCCGGGTCGAGATCGAGGTCGCGACGACGTTGGCGGTGTCGTGGAAGCCGTTGGTGAAGTCGAACGCCAGCGCCGTCGCGACGACGATGCCGAGGATCAGGTCGGCTTCAGACACGCTCGGCTATCGGGCGCCGCGTCACGCGTTCTTGATCACGATGCCCTCGAGGATGTGGGCGGCGGTCTCCGTCGCGTCGACGGCGCGCTCGAGCCGCAGGAAGATGTCCCGCCAGCGGATCACGAACATCGGGTCGATCCCGTTGGCGAACAGCGAGGCGACCGCGTCGCGGTAGAGGCGGTCGCCCTCGTTCTCGAGCCGGTGGATCTCGATCCAGTACCGCTCCAGGTCCTTGAACCCGCGCAGGTGCTCGAGCGCCACGGCGAGCTGCTCGCACGACTTGACCAGCACGTCGGCCATCGCCAGCGACTGCTCCATCGGCGCCTCGATCCGGTAGAGGCCCATGAAGTCGGCGGTCTCCTCGATGTAGTCGACGATGTCGTCGAGCTGGGTCGCGAGCCCGTAGATGTCCCCGCCGTCGATCGGGGTGACGAAGGTCGTGTTGACCCGCTGGACGATCTCGTGGGTGATCTTGTCGCCCTCCTGCTCGGCGAGCAGGATCTCGCGCGCGAGCCCGCCCTCGTCGGGCCAGCCCTCGAGCATCTGCTTGAGCAGCCGCGCCGCGCGCAGCGTGTTCTGGCCGGCCCGGTTGAAGAGGTCGAAGAAGACGCGGTCGCGGGGGACGAGCGAGGGCAGCTTCACGGGCGCGAATCTACCAGTCCGCGAGCGCCTCGGCGACCCGCTCGGCCGCCCGCCCGTCCCATTTCTCCGGAGCTTGCGGGCGCGCCGGCGGGGGCGCGCGGCGAGCAGCTCCGGGATCTCGCGCGATCCGCTGCGGCGCCAGCCCGAGCAGCGTGTTGGTGCCGGCCCGCACGGTCACCGGGCGCTCGGTGTTGTCGCGCAGGGTGAAGCAGGGGACGCCGAGGTAGGTCGTCTCCTCCTGGATCCCGCCGGAGTCGGTGAGCACCGCCGCCGCGTCGGCCTCGAGCGAGAGGAAGTCGAGGTAGCCGACCGGGTCGGTGAGCGTCACCGCGGCGGCGCCCGCTGCCGCCCAGCATCTTGCGGGTCCGCGGGTGGACCGGGAAGAGGACCGGCATCTCGGCCGCGACCCGGTCGAGCGCCGCGATCGCCTCGGCGAGCAGCGGCCCGTCGACGAGCGCCGGGCGGTGCAGGGTGACGAGCAGGAACGAGCCCGGCTCGACCCCGGCGGCGCGCGCCGCTCCGCGCTCGCGAAAGCGGGGCTCGAGCGCGACCAGGGTGTCGATCATCGTGTTGCCGACGAACTGGAAGCGCCGCTCCGGGATGCCCTCGGCGCGGAGGTTGTCCTCGGCCTCGGGCGAGTGCAGGAAGAGCAGCTCCGAGAGGTGGTCGGTGACGATCCGGTTGATCTCCTCGGGCATCGTGCGGTCGAAGCTGCGCAGGCCCGACTCGACGTGGCCGACCGGGATCTCGAGCCGCGCGGCGCAGAGCGCCGCGGCGAGGGTCGAGTTGACGTCGCCGGGGACGAGCACCAGGTCGGGGCGCTCGCTCGCGCAGCACCGGCTCGAGCCGCTCGAGCACGCGGGCGGTCTGCTCGCCGTGGGTGCCGGAGCCGACGCCGAGCATGTGGTCGGGCTCGGGGACGCCGAGCTCCTCGAAGAAGATCTCCGACATCGCCCGGTCGTAGTGCTGGCCGGTGTGCACGATCACCTGCGACTCGGCGCCGAAGCGCTCGCGGGCGGCGGCGATCACCGGCGCCATCTTGACGAAGTTCGGCCGCGTGCCGAGGACGTGGACGATCCGCATCGGCCGCCCTACGGCACGCGCTCGAGGAAGGCGAGCTGGTCGGCGATCGCGCGCTCGAACGGCTCGCCGACGTAGATGTCGAAGTGGCCGCCGGGAGATTCGAGCAGCTCGCCGCGCGGCGCCCGCTCGGCCGCCTTGCGCGACGGTTCGGGCCGGTAGACCCAGGCGGCGCAGTCCGCGTCGGCGGAGCGGAAGCGGACGTCCTCGCGCTCCAAGCCCGCCTCGCTTCAGTCGAGCGCGTCGATCCGCGAGGCGAGCTCGAAGTCGGCGGCGGTGAGCCCGCCGGCCGCGTGGTTGGTGATCGAGACCTCGACCTCGCTCCAGGAGATCGTCAGGTCGGGGTGGTGGCCGATCTCCTCGGCCGGCCCGGTGAGCCGGCGCACGAACTCGACCGAGCCGACGAAGTCGCCGTGGTCGAAGCTCTTCGTGATCGCGTCGCCGTCGCGCGTCCAACCTTCGAGCTCGCCGAGCCGCGCCTCGATCTCCTCGGCTGAGAGCAGCTCCGCCATCCAGCGCAATCGTATCCTCGAACCCATGAGGATCGCCAGCCTCGTCCCGTCCGCCACCGAGGCGCTGTTCGCGCTCGGGCTCGGCGACTCGGTCGTCGCCGTCACCCACGAGTGCGACCATCCCGCCGCCGGTCGCGGAGCTGCCGAAGCTGACCTCGAGCGTGATCGAGGACGGTCTGGCGCCCGCCGAGATCGATGCCCGCGTGCGCGAGGTCACCGGCCGCGGCGAGTCGCTCTACCGCCTCGACGAGGTGACGCTGGCCGAGCTGGAGCCGGACCTGATCGTCACCCAGGCGCTGTGCGCCGTCTGCGCCGTCTCCTACGACGACGTGCGCGCGGTCGCGGCGACGGCTGCCGAGCGCGCCCGCGCGTGCTCTCGCTCGATCCCGAGACCCTCGAGGAGGTGCTCGGCGACCTCACCCGGCTCGCCTGGGCCACCGGCAATCCGCGGCTCGGGGAGCGCGTGCTGCGCGAGCTGCGCGACGCGTCTCGCCGCCGTCGCCTCGGCGGTCGCCGACGCGGAGGCGGGCCCCGCCGCGCGCCCTCGGGTGGCGGCGCTCGAGTGGCTCGACCCCGTCTATGTCGGCGGCCATTGGGTGCCGGAGATGATCGCGGCCGCGGGCGGCGTGGACGTGCTCGGCGAGGCCGGGCGCAAGTCGCGGGTCGTCGATTGGGACGAGCTCGCGGCGGCGCGGCCCGAGCTGGTCGTGCTCATGCCGTGCGGCCTGTACGCCGACGAGGCCGCGGCGCAGGGACGCGACCACGCCGAGTCGCTGCGCGCGCTGGGCGCCGACCGGATCGTCGCCGTCGACGCCGCCTCCTCGTTCTCGCGCCCGGGGCCGCGGCTGGTCGACGGGGTCGAGCTGCTCGCGCACCTGATCCACCCGGAGGCGGTGCCGGCGCCGGCTTCGAGTCGCCCACGAAGCGCTGGCGACGCGCGGCTCAGAAGCCCGGCGGTAGCGACGACTCGGCGGCGACCAGCGAGCCGACGACGGCCGCTACGCAGAGCGCCGCCGTGCCGCCGAGCTCGAGCGCCCGGCCGTTCGCGGGCATCCGGCGCGCGCCGGTTGACCAGCAGCGCCGCCAACCCGCCGCCGATCAGGCCGCCGAGGTGGCCCCCGATCGAGATCCCGGTGATCGCTGAACGTGAAGACGAGGTTGATGATCACGAAGAAGCCGACCTGCGAGGCGAGCTCGTCGAGGCCGCGATCCCGCGCGATCAGGAAGGCGGCGGCCATCAGCCCGAAGATCCCGCCCGAGGCGCCGACGGTGATCTCGGTCGGGTCCAGCAGCAGGGCCCCGAACGCGCCGCCGAGGATCGAGGCGACGTAGATGCCGACGAACCGGGCGGTCCCGATCGCCGGCTCGAGCAGGGTGCCGAGGACGTAGAGGGCGAACATGTTCAGGCCCAGGTGGAGGAGCCCGGCGTGCAGGAAGGCGGAGGTGACGATCCGGTAGGGCTCGCCCGTCGGCGACCGAGCGGGCCGAAGAGCCCGAAGTCGGTGATCACGCTCGCCGCCGCCGTCCAGCGTCGCCGACCCCGCCCCCGCCGAGCATCTCGGCGACGAAGGCGAGCACGCAGAGGCCGAGGATCGCGTAGGTCGCGGGGGCGTCGGAGCGGCTCGCGGCGCCGACCGGGTTGCGGACCTGGGTCCTCTGCTTCGAGCACTCCGGGCACCGCATCCCGACCGGGGTCGAGGTCATGCAGTCGGGGCAGATCGGCCGGCCGCAGTTCGAGCAGGAGACGTTGGTCTCGCGCGACGGGTGTCGGTAGCAGGTCGCCATCGCGGCGGCGGACGATATCGGGGCGCCGGCGGCGCGCCCGGGCTACAAGGGCGCCGTCAGCAGGGGGTCGGTGGTCGGCTGGCGGCTGCCGCCGCGCGGCTCGCGGGTGACGAACACCGCCTCGCCGCCCTCGAGCGGCCCGGGGACGGCGGCCTCGGCGGTCCCGTCCATGCCGAGCACGAAGGTGCTGCGCGGCTCCATCACCCCGGCGCGCTGGACCCAGACCTCGTAGACCTCGTCGTCGTCGATCGCGGGCAGCTGGTGCACGTGCAGGGTCGCCGAGTCGCCGTGAGCGCTCGAGCGTCGCCGAGACGCCGACCGCGTCGTTCAGGGGCTGCGCCTTGACCAGCTCGGTCGGGGTCGCCACCGTGTCCGGCCGCCGCAGGGCATAGCCGAGGCCGACGCCGGCGACGAGCAGGATCAGCACCGCCATCCCGGTCGCCGGGCGCAGCATCAGGCCACGGAAGCTCGTCCACCACGACCCGCGGGCCGGACGTGCCGGCTCCGGCTCGGCGAGCGCGCTCGGCGCGGCCTCGGCGCGCACCGTCGCGATCAGGTTCTCGCGCAGGCTCGGGCGGCGGCGTGCGCTGCTGCGACCGCCGTCGGGCAGCAGGTCGATCGCCGGGCTGAGCCAGCGCAGCCGGGCGCTGCACGCCTCGCAGGCCTCGAGGTGGCGCTCGAGCCGCGCCGCATCGTCGCCATCGAGCGCGCCGAGCGCGTAGGCGGCGAGATCGTCGCGCCGGCGCTCGTCGCATCGGGATCCGCGATCGCTCACGGCAGCACCTCCGACGGCCCCTCGATCCCCATCCGCTCCGCCAGCGTGACCCGGATCTTCTCCAGCCCCAGTCTCATCCGCCCCTTCACGGTTCCCAGCGGCATCCCGAGCATCTCGGCGATCTCGGAGTGGGTGAAGCCGCCGAAGTACGCGAGCCCGATCACCTCGGACTGCTCGTCGGGAAGCTCCTGCAGCGCGCCGCGCACCTTGCGGGAGGTCTCGCGGCGGATCGCCTCCGAGTCGGTGAGCTCGCCGCCGGTCTGGCTCTCGAGCAGCGCCTCGTCGTCGAGGTCGAGCTTCGGCGCCGACGCCGGCCGCGCGGCGCAGCGCGTCGATCGCGCGGTTGCGGACGATCCCCAGGGTCCACGAGCGGACGCTGCCGCGCGCGGCGTCGAAGCGCGCGCCGCTGCGCCAGACGGAGATGAACGCCTCCTGGGTGACGTCCTCGGCGACCGCCGGGTCGCCGACGATCCGGTGAGCGAGCGAGTAGGCGGCGCCGCCGTGGCGGTCGTAGAGGACCGCGAACGCGTCGGCGTCGCGGCGCTCGACCAGGGTCATCAGGTCCTCGTCGGCGAGCCGCTGCAGCGCCTCTGGTGTGAGCTTCCCAGCCACCTGATTCACTTACGCGGCGGCGACCCGGCCTGGATCATCCATCCGGGAGCGGGGTGATAGTTGCGCCGATCGACCCCGCCCGAAGGAGGTGGCGCGGATGTCAACGTCAACCCCGGCAAGGCTCTACTGCACGCTCGTCGGAGCGGTGCTCGTGATCGCCGGGATCATCGGCTTCTTCTACAGCGCCGAGCTTCGACACCGGCGAGGCCGACGTCGCCGCCGGCAGCGACGAGGTGCTTCGGGATCCTCGCCGTCAACGGCTGGCACAACGTGATCGTCCATATCGCGATCGGCCTGTTGCTGCTCGCGGCCGCCGGCTCCGCGGCGCGCGAGCGCCGCGCTCGGGGTCGGCCTGCTCTACCTCGTGCTCGCGATCTGGGGCTTCCTGGTGGTCGAGGACGGCTTCGGCGACATCCTCGGCCTGATCCCGATCAACACCGAGGACAACTTCCTCCACCTGATCCTCGGGCTCGGTCGGCGCTCGGCCGCCGGGAGCCGCGACCGCCGACGACGCGAGCACGGGCAGGACGTCCCCGCGCGCGCGGCTGATAGACGGCGCTCAGCGCAGGTCGCGGAGCAGGCGCTCGGCGCTCGCCCTGATCCCGTGCGGGCGCCGGCGGCGGCGCGCCTCGACGACCAGCAGCGCCGCGGCGGCGGCGCCGCCGACGGCGACGGCGGCCACCGGGCGGACCCAGTTGCGCGGGTCGCGAAGCGCCTCCAGCTCGCCCTCCGAGAGCTCATCGGCCCAGCTCGAGAGCTCGGCGGCCGCCTGCTCGGCGATCGACGAGAGCGTCGTCTCGAGCCGCGTCGCGAGGGTCGCCGGCGGGTCGACCGGGCGCAGGGCGTCGGCCAGCAGGCGCTCGAGGTTGAGCTCCTCAGCGTGCTCACTCATCCGCCATCAGCTCCTCGAGCTGCTTGATCGCGCGATGGATCAGCACCTTGGTGGCGCCGTCGGAGCGTCCCAGCGCGCGCGCGATCTCGCGGTTGTCCATGCCGAGCGCGAAGCGCATGATCAGCGCCTCGCGGCGGTCGTCCGGGAAGGTCGTCGAGGCGAGCGATCACCTCTCGCAGCTCCTCGCGGCCCTCGACCACCCGCTCGGTCTCGTGCGGATGCGCCGGCGGCTCGACCGCGTCGATGTTCGCCACCGGCCTGCGGGCGCGGTCGCGGTAGTAGTTCGAGGCGAGGTTGTGTGCGATCCGGATCAGCCACGGGCGCAGCGGCCGCCCGTTGGACTCCCGCTGGGCGCGCTCGAAGTGGCGGTACGCCTGCAGGAACGCCTGCTCGGTGAGGTCCTCCGCGTCGTGGTGGTTGCCGACCTTGTAGTAGGCGTACGAGTAGACGTCGCGCAGGTGCGTGCGGTAGAGGTCCGAGAAGGCGCTGTCGAGCTCGGCCTTCGAGGCCGGCGGGACCTCTGCCACGAGGTCGGCGCCCGCGTCGGCCTGCTCCTCTTGCTCGCTCACCGGCCAAGCGTAGTCCTCCCTCAGGCGGCCTTTCGCGCCCGCTCGGCGCGGCGCAGACCGGCGACCCACTCGCCGGCGTCGATCTCACCCTCGATCAGCGCCGCCAGCCCCTCGAGGCTCGGCGCCTCGACCCCGGCGGCGGCGACCGTCGCGGCGATCAGCGGCACCGAGTCGAGCCCCTCCGAGGCCTGGCCGATGCGGCCGGGGATCTTGTCGGCCGGGACGCCGGCGCCGAGCAGCTCGCCGGCCTGGCGGTTGCGGCTCTTGGGCGCCAGCACGGTCGCGGTCAGGTCGCCGACGCCGGCGAGCCCGGAGAAGGTCTCGAGGCGCCCGCCGCGAGCGAGCGCGAACTCGACGCACTCCCGCCAGACGCCCGCGGCGGCGATCCCGGCTGCGTTGAGGCCGAAGCGCTCCGCGGCGGCGGCTGCGAGCGCGGCGGCGTTCTTGGCCGCGCCCGCGACCTCGACCCCGGTGACGTCGTCGGTGCGCTCGCAGACCAGGCCGGCGCGGTCGAAGACCTCGCCCAGCATCGTCCGCAGGTCGGCATCGGTGCTGCCGAGGACCAGCGCCGCCATCCCGGCGGCGGCCTCGCGCGCGTGCGCCGGCCCGCCGAGGCAGGCGATCGCGCGGGCGCGCACCCGCTCGGAGACGTACTCGTTCGGCAGCGCGCCCATCGGCTGCACGAAGCCCTTCGACAGCAGCAGCACCGAGGCGCGCGAACCGATCCGGTCGGCGAGCGCGCCGACCACGTTCGGCAGCGCCGACGCCGGCACCGCGAGGCAGATCAGGTCGCAGCCGGCGAGCTCGATCTCGGTCGAGCGCTTGACGGCGAGGCCCTCGGGCAGCTTCGACGCCCGGCAGGTACTCCTCGTTCTCGCGCTTGCGGTCGATCTGCAGGGCCTTCTCCTCCGTGCGGGTCCCGAGCTCGACCTCGAGCCCGCCGCGGGCGAGCAGCACGGCGACCGCGGTGCCCCAGCTGCCGGCGCCGATCACCGCCGCCTTGCGCAGCGGCGGCAGGCCGCCGAGCCACTCCCACTGCAGCTCGATGTTCGGCCAGATCCGCTCGGTGACCGTCGCCGCGAGCGCCGGCGAGGGGCGCTCGGTGCGCGGGAAGGTGAGCGGCTTGCCGGCGCGCAGCTTGACCTTGCGCGGGCGGATCCGCCAGCCGCGGCGGACCTGCTCCGAGCCCTGGACGGCGATCGGCAGCACGGCGGCGCCGGTCTCCAGCGCCAGGCGCCCGACGCCGCGCTTCGGGCGCCCGAGCGAGCCGGTGCGGATCCTGGTGCCCTCGGGGAAGATGACCACGGTGCCGCCGCGCTCGACGATCAGTCGCGCGGTCTCCATCGCGGTCTCGTCGGACTGGCCGCGGCGGATCGGGAACGCGCCGAGGCGCGAGAGCAGCCAGCCCTGCCAGCGCTTCTCGAACAGCTCGACCTTGGCGACGAACTGCATCCGTCGTCGCCACGGCAGCAGGGCGCCGATCACGAACGGGTCGAGGAAGCTGCGGTGGTTCGAGGCGACGATCAGGCCGCCCTTGAACCTCGCGTGCTCGCGCCCGGAGCGCTGGAGGCGGAAGTACAGGAGCATCGCCGGGACGAGCACGGCGCGAATGACGTAGTAGAGGACCCGGCTGGTGCCCTTCTCGCGCGCGAAGCGGTGATAGCGCTCGAAGCGCTCCTGGCTGATCACGTCGTCGTTGCGCGGCGGCGCCGAGCGCCGCGGGGCCTCTTCCATGCGAGTGCCTACACGCGCGCGCGGACTCCGTTACTACCAGGCACTTCCTCGATGGTATGCGGCTCGCCGGCAGGCCGCGCACCCGCTGCGGTCGGCGCGCCTACCAGGCGCTCTCGATCAGCTCGCGGATCTCGCGCTCGCCGGGCACGTCGGGGGTCAGCTGCAGCTCGGGGCGGGCGATGATCCCCTTCACCGCCGCCTCGAGGCCGGCTGCGATCGGCGCCGAGCTCCGAGAGCCGCCGGGGGCCGCCGCCGAGCTCGTCGACCCGGTCGGCGAGCTCGGCCTGCTTGCTCCCAGCGCCCGCGCGAGGGCGGTCATCTGCGGTCCGGCGCGCGGGCGCAGCATCTCCAGGCGTGCGCGGCAGCATCGTCGCGTTGGTCTCCGCGTGCGGGATCCGCAGCTCGCGGACGAGCGTCTGGCAGACCACGTGATGAAGGCCGAACAGCGCCGAGTCGAGCGCGTAGGCGCAGAGCATCGAGCCGAGCGCGAGCGGGGCGGGATCGCGGCTCGGCGCGCTCGGTGTCGAGCGCCGTGGCGATCAGCCTCGCGCCGCGCAGCGCGGCCATCTCGGAGACCGGGTTGGCGAGCGGCGTGTAGAGCGAGTCGGCGCCGTGGGCGAGCGCGTTCATCGCGCTGGCGCGCAGCCGCTGCTCGGGCAGGCCGACCATCAGCGGCGGATCGGCGAGCACGACCGCGGGGCGGATCAGGCCGCCGGCGGCGTCGTGGCCCTCGGGCAGGCGGTGGATGCGGGTCATCTCGGCGCCCGAGAGCGTCGTCGGCAGCGCCGCGACCCGGCTCGCCCTGACCGCCGCGATCGCCTTCGCCACGTCGATCACCCGCCCGCCGCCCAGCGCGACCAGGTCGCCGCCGCCGACGTCTGCGAACAGCCGCGCCGCGACCTCGTTCACCGGCCCGGGCGGGACGTGGTGGAAGCATGCGGCGTCCTCGGCGAGCTCGACCGGCGCGGCGCCCATCGCCCGCTCGGTGGTCAGCAGCTCGTACTCGCGGAACCCGTGTCCGCGCGAGGATCTCCGGCGAGTCGGCGACCACGCCGGCGCGGAAGTGGATCGTCCGCTCGCCGTCGCGCCAGGTGAAGTCGCTGTCACTCACAAGCCCGGAGTGGGACTCGAACCGAGAGCCTCCAAATTACAAATTTGGTGCTCTGCCAGTTGAGCTATGCGGGCAGTTCGTACTCGCGCGCGTCATGGATGCCTCGGACCTGGCCGTTGCGCGACGGAATCACCCTGAGAAGCATTTCCCGCCGAAGCCTCGATCGACTGGAACAGCATAGATTCGGTTGATGCTCGGGCGGTAGACGAGGAAGCAGCGTCGCCGCCAGATCCGTTTGTCACGCTGCTTCGCTGCTACGAGGCCGGTCCGCCCTCCTCAGCCGGCGGGTCGCGGCGGCGACGGGCACGTAGCCGCTCTCGCGGGCCGGCGCTCTCGGCCTTCTGCCTGACATATTGCTCTGCGACCGAAGCCAGCAGGGCGACGAGGATGCCGAGTCCGGTGAGGATGTAGATGATCGTGAAGACTTGCGTTCCAGGGGTGGTCGGGGTCGAAGTCTCCGTAACCAACGGTCGTCAGCGTCACGATGCAGAAGTACAACGACTCGACGATGGTCCAGTCCTCGAAGCGCCAGTAGAAGATCGTCCCGCGTGAGCACCAGGACGCCGGCGACGACCGGCAGCGCCTTGGTGCTCGGGATCGCGCACGACAGCGGCCATCGCCCGCGCAAGCCGCCCGGAACGCTAGGAGAAGGGGAACCAGCCGGTCGCTAGACCAGGACCTCGCGTCCCGAGATGTGCGCGGCGACCTTGCGCTTGACCCGCTGCAGGGCGTTGTCGACCGTCTTCGTGTCGCACTCGAGGCGCTCGCCGATCTGCTCGTAGGAGTGGCCGTCGAGGTACAGCGACAGCACCCGGCTCTCGAGCTCGGAGAGCACGCTCGCCAGGCAGGCCACCAGCGCCTGCAGCTCCTCGGTCGCGATCGCCCGCTGCGCGGGCTCCTCCGAGATCGGTCCCGGGAGGATGTCCTCGAGCGTGGTCTCGGCCTCGCCCGACGCGGCCGGCGACTGGGCGAAGGAGACGTACTGGTTGAGCGGCGCGTGCTTGTTGCGGCTCGCGGTCTTGACCGCGGTGATGATCTGGCGGGTGATGCAGAGCTCCGCGAAGTTGCGGAAGCTCGACTCGCGATCGGTGCGGAAGTCCCTGATCGCCTTGTAGAGGCCGACGAGCCCCTCCTGGATCAGGTCCTCGGAGTCGCCGCCGAGCAGGAAGTACGACGACGCCTTCAGGCGGACGAAGCCGCGATAACGCTTGACGATCCGCTCGTAGGCGTCGGCGCTGCCCTTCTTCGCCAGCGCGACGAGGTACGTGTCCTCAAGCTCTGGTTGAGAGTCAGATCGGCGAGCGGCTGCGCGCGGGCGCCGATCGCTGCGGTTGGTTGGGTCGGTACGGCCACTGGTCCTCCATCTGGGTTGGAACCCGTGGCGCCCGTACCTCCCCTGGTGGGCGCCCTCTCCTCGGGTGACCGCCGGTCGATTCTCGACCTTTAGTTCACCCTTATGCGAGCGGCAGTGTATGCGCGCGGGCATAGTTCTGTCAACCTGGCGCGAGCTTTTCGCAAGATCCGTTGCAGATTGGGCGGTCCGTCCGCGGGCGCTGCTACACGCCCGCCCGCGTCCGCCCTAGATCCGCCCGCGCTGGCGAACCGCCTCGAACAGCAGCACCGCCGCCGCGGCGCGAGACGTTCAGCGAGGCCACCCTGCCCCGCACCGGGATCGAGATCAGCGCGTCGCAGCGCTCGGCGACCAGCCGGCCGCAGCCCCTTGCCCTCGCTGCCGAGCACGAGCACGACCTTGCCGGTGAGGTCGGTCTGCGTGTAGGGCGTCTCGGCGTTCGCCTCGGCGCCGTAGATCCAGGCGCCCGCGTCCTTGGCCGCGCGACAGCCACTGGGCGAGGTTGGCGACCCGGGCGATCGGCAGGTGCTCGACCGCGCCCGCCGAGGCCTTGGCCGCGGCCGGCGGTCACCGAGGCCGCGCGGCGGCTCGGGATCACCAGCCCGTCGGCGCCCGCGGCCTCGGCCGAGCGGGCGACGGCGCCGAGGTTGTGCGGGTCCTGGACCTGGTCGAGGGCGACGACCAGCGCCTCGGGGCGCGCCAGCAGCGCCTCCGCGTCGGCGTACGGGTAGGGATCGACCTCGGCGACGATCCCCTGGTGGTCGGGCGAGCCGGCGAGCCGGGTCGAGCTCGGCGGCGTCGGTGTCGTCGGCGGTCCAGACCCGGCGCACCCGGCGGCGGCCGCGCTTGGCCTCGGCGACCGGCCGGCGCCCGTAGACGATCTCGGCTCGCCGCTCGCTCAGGCCCTGCGCACGAGCTTCGCGCCCGTCGGGCGTGTCGCGGACCGCCCAGCCGAGGTCGCGCGAGCCGGTCGCGGATCTCGTCGGCGCGGGCGAAGTCGCGCGTCGGCGCGGGCCCGCTCGCGCTCGGCGAGCAGCGCCTGCCGCCTCGGCGTCGGGCCGTCCTCGCCGCCGCGGCGAGCGACTCGAGCCCGAGCAGCGGCAGCAGCTCGGCGAGCGCCTCGCGCGCGCCGGCGAGCGGCCGCCGGTTGCCCTCGGCGATCAGCTCGAACAGCGCCGCCCAGCGCGCGCGGGGTGTTGAAGTCGTCGGCGAGCGCCGTCGAGGAACGCCTCGCGGCGCTCGGCCACGAACGGGTCGGCTCGCCCGTCGCTCGGCGCTCGCCTCGCGGAAGAAGTTGCGGATGCCGCTCGACCCGCGCCCGCGGCCTCCTCGAGCGCCGTCCTCGGAGAACTCGAGCGGCTGGCGGTAGTGGCCCGAGATCAGGTAGGCGACCACCGCCTCGGCGCCGAAGCGGTCGAGCGCCTCGGAGAGCTGGAAGATGTTGCCGACCGACTTCGACATCTTCCCTCGGCGCCGGTGCGGACCATCCCGTTGTGCATCCAGATCCGCGCCAGCGGCACGCCCCGCGCCGCCTCGGTCTGCGCGATCTCGTTCTCGTGGTGGGGGAAGACGAGGTCCGAGCCGCCGCCGTGGATCTCGAAGTCGAGCGCCGAGCAGCTTCTCGGCCATCGCCGAGCACTCGATGTGCCAGCCCGGGCCGCCCCTCGCCCCACGGCGACGGCCAGGCCGTGTCCTCGCCCTCCTTGCGCGCCTTCCAGAGCGCGAAGTCGAGCGGGCTCTCCTTGAGCTCCGCGGCGCCCGCCTCCTCGCCCTGGTCCATCTCGTCGGGGTCGCGGTTGGAGAGCTTGCCGTAGCCGTCGAAGCTGCGGACGCGGAAGTAGACGTCGCCGCCGGACTCGTAGGCGTGCCCGCCCTCGATCAGCGCCTCGATCAGCTCGACGATCTCGGCGATCGTCTCGGTCGCCAGCGGCTCGGCGTCCGGCCGGCCCGAGCCCGAGCCGGTCGGTGTCCTCGACGTACGGCCGAGTCATCTCGCGCGGCGTGCTCGGCCGACGGCACGCCCGCCTCGCGGGCGGCGTCGTAGATCTTGTCGTTGACGTCGGTGACGTTGATCACCAGCGTCGGCTCGTAGCCCTCGTGGGCGAGGAAGCGGCGCAGCAGCATCGGAGATCACGTACGGCCGCGCGTTGCCGACGTGGATCGCGCGAGTAGACGGTCGGCCCGCAGGCGTAGATGCCGACCCGCGGCGGCTCGCGCGGCTCGAGCGCTCGCAGCTCGCCGCTGAGCGTGTCCCTGATCCTGACCTCGCGCACGCGGCGATGCTACTCGCAGTGCCAGTCCGCCGATGCCGCGCGACGAATCGCTATTTGCGGGCGGTCTCGCGAGGCCGCGGATCGCCCCGACCGCTCGTTAACGTGCCGCGCGCGATGGCCACGGCAGGTGCGGACGGCCGGGACCGCCTCGCTGCACGAACAGCGCTCACGCGCGGGTCGAGCGAGGCCTTCGCCGAGCTCCCCGACCGCTACCTCGGGCGCCCGGCCGGCTTCGACGCCACCTTCCAGATCCGCCTCGGCGACGTCGGCCGCACCTGGGAGGTGCGCGCTGCGCGAGCGACCGCTGCGAGGTCCACCCCTCCCCACGCCGCGAGCCCGACGTGGTCATCGGCACCGACGCCGCGACCTGGCTGGCGCTGCGCGAGGGCCGGCTCTCCGGGCTCGACGCGTTCTCGCAGCGCCGCCTCTACGCGCGCGGCAACCTCGACCTGGCGCTCGGCTTCGAGGGCCTGTTCCGGCTGCCCGGCGGGCGCGACGCCGCTGCTGCGGATCGCACGAGGTGCGGACGCACGGGCGCCGGACTCACGACGCTGATCGCCGGCGACGGCCCCGAGCAGGTGATCTGCCTGCACGGCCTCGGCTCGAACAAGACGTCGTTCTTCGAGACGGTCGCCGCGCTCGCCGCCCGAGCTACACCGTCCACGCGCTCGACCTGCCCGGCTTCGGCGCCTCCGACGAAGCCCGCGCGCGGCGCCTACGACGCGCCCTGGTTCGCCGACCGCGGTGCGCGACTACATGGACGCGCTCGAGATCGATCGCGCCCACCTGGTCGGCAACTCGATGGGCGGCCGGGTGGCGATCGAGGTCGGCTTCGAGGCGCCCGAGCGGGTCGCGCTCGCTCGAGCCTGCTCGCCCCGGCGCTCGCCTTCGGCGCCGCGAGCTGGCGCCGCTGGTGAAGCTGCTGCGGCCCGGAGCTCGCGGTGATCCCGCACTCCCTGCGCGCAGGCCCGCGTCCGCGAGCCAGTTCTGGAGCCTGTTCGCGCGCCCCGAGCGCCTCGACCCGGCGGCCGCCGACATCGCCGTCGACGAGTTCTGCCGCATCTACCGCTCGCGCGCCGCGCGGGTCGCCTTCTTCGCCGCCGCTCGCAACATCTACCTCGACGAGCCGCACGGCGAGCGACGGCTTCTACGCCCGGCTCGCCGCGCTCGAGCCGCCGGCGCTGTTCGTCTGGGGCGACGCGGACCGGATCATCCCGGCCGGCTTCGCCCGCCACGTCGCCGCGGCGCTCCCGAGCGCCGAGCAGGTGGTCCTCGCGGACTGCGGCCACGTCCCGCAGGTCGAGCTGCCCGAGCAGACGAACGCGCCTGATCCGCGAGCGGATCGAGCCGTCGCGGCGAGCCGCCCGGCGCCGCGCCGCGCCGCGGCGCTCGGCGCGCGCGCGCTGCGCACGCGCCGCTCGATCGCCGCGGCGCGTATGATCGCCGCCGATGGCTGACCCGACGACGCTCGGCGAGCAGGCGAAGCGGAACGGCGGCTCGCACGGCGCGACGGCGACGGCGGCGGCCTCGACGGCCGCCTCGGCGCCGCTCGGCGCCGCCCGCGGGGCGGCGCCGTCGCCCGCGTCGGCGGCGGCCTGCTCGGCGCCGGCCGCAGGGCCGCCGGCGAGGCTGCTCGGCGGCGCGGCCAGGCGCGCGCAGAGCGCGCTGACCGCCGACCTCGACGACCGCGACCCCGACTACATCCGCGAGAACCTGCCGCTCGCCGTGGCTGCTGGCGACGCTCTGGTACCGCGGCCGAGGTCCGCAACATGGGCAACGTCCCCGAGAAGGGGCCGGTGCTGCTGGTCGGCAACCACACCGGCGGCAACATGGCGCCCGGAGGTGATCGTGCTGCCGCTCGCCTTCTCCACCTACTTCGGGGTCGAGCGCCCCTTCTACCAGCTCGCTCACAACCTCGTGCTCGCCTCGCCGATCGGCCCGCGTCCTGCGCCGCTACGGGACCGATGGCCGCCTCGCACAAGCACGCCGAGGAGGCGCTCGGCGCCGGCGCGGCGGTGCTCGTCTTCCCCGGCGGCGACTGGGAGGTCCACCGGCCCTCGTGGGAGGGCAACAAGGTCGACCTCGCCGGGCGCAAGGGCTTCATCCGCCTGGCGCTGAACGCCGACGTGCCGATCGTCCCGGTGGTCACGATCGGCGGCCAGGAGACGGCGCTCTTCCTCAGCCGCGGCGGCCTGGCTGGCGAAGCTCACCGGCGCCGACCGGTACCTGCGGCTGAAGGTGCTGCCGATCTCGCTCGCGCTCCCCTGGGATCGTCAACGTCGGCGACCTGCTCGGCCACATGCCGCTGCCGGCGAAGATCACGATCGAGGTCGTGCCGCCGATCGACCTGCGCGAGCAGTTCGGCCCCGAGCCCGACCTCGACGAGGTCTACGACCACGTCACCGGCCGTGATGCAGGAGACCCTCGACGGGCTCGCCGCCGAGCGGCGCTTCCCGGTGATCGGCTGATGCGGCTGAGCGAGTCGATCGTCGTCGCGGCGCCGCCGAAGCTGGTCTGGGACTACATCGCCGAGCCCGGCCAACGCCCTGCACTTCATGTCCGGGATCACGCGCTGGGAGGTCGAGGGCGAGCAGCGCGAGCCGGCCTCGGCGCCCGCTACCGGATGCTGATGCGGGTCGGCTCGGCGGAGATCGGGCGGCCTGGTCGAGATCGTCGAGTTCTCCGAGCCGCTCGACATGGCCTGGTCGTCGGTGACCGGCGTCGACCAGCGCGGCCGCTGGCGGCTGCGCAAGGCCGGCGGCGGGCGGACCCGGGTCGAGTTCCGCTTCGCGTACGGGGTCGCCGGCGCCGGGATCACCGGCTGCATCTCCGAGCGGGTCGCGGCGCCCTCGATCCGCGGGCCACATGCGGCGCATCGCTGCCAGCAGCTCAAGCGCGAGGTCGAGCACGAGCAGCTGCGCGCAGGACGCCGCCCGCCGCCAGGCCGAGCGCGAGGCCGCGACCGCCTGAGCCTCCCGAGGCGCTCGACGCCGGCGCTACGGAGCCCCGCTTGCGGTTGACCGCCGCCTGCAGCTGGCGCTTGTTCATCTTCGAGCGCCCGGAGATGTTGAGCTTCGCGGCCTCGTTGTAGAGCTGCTCGCGGGTCCGCCCGCGAGGCGGTCTTCGACGAGCCCGAGCGCTTGCCGCCGCGACGGCCCGAGGAGATGTCCTTGGTCGAGCTCCGCGAGGCCGTCCGTGACTCGCCCTTGCGGGCCTTCTCCTTGTTGACGGTCCGCGCAGCGATCTCCTCGGCGCGATCCTCGGACTCGCCCTGTCGCTTCTGGCTCTTCCTCACGTGCTCGTACTGACGGGCACGCTTGCGTGCCCTTCTTGACTCCGCGGGGTGGCATGTCGTCCTCCTCAGTCGCTCGGGTGGTTCGATCGGTGAGAGCGGTGCTGTGGCGGGCCCGTTGGCAACGCCTCCGTCGGCCTCGAAGCGCGACCCGTGGCACGGGCAGTCCCAGGTGCGTCTCGGCTGCGTTCCAGCGCACGATGCAGCCCAGGTGGGTGCATCGTGCCGACACCGCATGGAGCACTCCGTCGTGGTCGCGGTGGACGGCCTTCTGCGCCAGGCCGTCGCCGATCACGCGGCCCTCGCCCGGCGCCAGGTCATCGACCGAGCCGCCCGCGCTTGGCGCGATCGGCGAAGAAATGAAGACCGGTGTCGGCGTTGTGCTTGACCAGTGCGGGCATCGCCGACAGCGGCGGCAGGCGCCGCGGGTCGAATCGCGCGGCCCACTCGTTCGGCGCGCCCGGCGACCCGATCGGCGAGCATCCGCCCGCCGCGGCGCCCATCGCCAGGCCCCACTTGCGCAACCCGGTCAGCCGTCGAGACGCGCTCCGAGAACGGCCACAGCCGGCCGACGTAGGGAAGCCCGTCGTCGGGCATGAAGTCGTGCGCGGACCAGCGATGCTCGAAGCCGGCGACGCTCGAAGCGCTCGTGCGCGTAGCGCTCCAGCGCCGTGGAACTTCTCGACCGGGTCGCCGTGGCCGAGCTCGTGCGACTCGCCGCCGACGATCAGCAGCTCCTCGCCCTCCCACGGGTGGGCTCGCAGCGAGCGCCCGGGGCGCTCGGCCTGCAGGTACATGCCCTGCGGCACCTCGCCGGACAGCCGGACGCTGATCGCGTAGGAGCGCTGGGCGTGCGCTCGCGCGAAGAACAGCCCGCGGTCGAGGAACGGCAGCTGGGTGGCGACGACGACGCGCTCGGCCTCGGACCTCGCCCCGGCGGCGGTCACGCACCCGGTCGCCGCCGACCTGGGTCGCCCAGGTGCGCTCGTAGATCCGCGTGCCGATCGGCGTCGAGCGCCGCCGGCGACTCCCTCGAGGTACTTGACCGGGTCGAACTCCGCCTGGTCGTCGAAGCGGACCGCGGCGGCGACCTCGAACGGCAGGTCGGTCCGCGTCGGTGAACGACGCCGGCAAGCCCGCCGCGAGCGCCGCCTCGACCTCGGCCTCGATCTCACCGCGTCGCTCCGGATCCTCGGTGTAGGTGAAGTTCGGCTTGCGCCGCAGGTCGCAGTCGATCCCGAGCTCCTCGGCGAGCGCCTCGATGCGACCGATCCCCCACTCGTTCGCCTCGCCATACGCGCGAGCCGTCTCGGCGCCATGGGTGGAGGCGATCGAGTCGTAGGTGAGCCCGTGCAGGGAGCTCAGCTTCGCGGTGGTGTTGCCGCTCACGCCCGCCCCGACCTCGCGGCCCTCGAGCACGATCACGTCCGCGCCGTCGCGCCGCAGCTCCAGCGCCGTCG
The DNA here is from genome assembly GCA_963758665.1 of uncultured Solirubrobacterales bacterium. Classification (GTDB taxonomy): domain Bacteria; phylum Actinomycetota; class Thermoleophilia; order Solirubrobacterales; family 70-9; genus WHSW01. Next base: position 116,912 of record CAVWWH010000005.1, read on the forward strand.
AGAGGCCGGCGATCCCGGCCCCGATCACGGCCACGTCGACCGCGAGGTCCACCTCCAACGCCGGCCTGGAGGCCCGCTGCGGCCGGTCGCGCCAGAGCGACACGGCGCGGCCGGGCAGGGCCTCGATCTCCGTGGTCACCGCCACGCGTTCTTGCTACCCGGCTGGCTGAGCGTGAACCGCCGCGCTCAGGCGAGCTCGCGCTTCAGCACCTTGCCGGTGGCGTTGCGCGGCAGCGAGTCGAGGAACTCGACCTCGCGGGGGACCTTGTAACGGGCGAGGTTCTCCTTCACGTAGGCCTTGACCTCGTCCGCATCGAGCGCCTCGCGGTCGACGGCAACCACGAACGCCTTCAGCCGCTGTCCGAACTCGTCATCGTCGACGCCGATCACCGCCGCCTCCTTGACCGCGGCGTGGCCCGCGAGCAGGTCCTCGACCTCGCGCGGGAACACGTTCTCGCCGCCGGAGACGATCATCTCGTCGTCGCGGCCGTCGATGAACAGGCGGCCGTCGTGATCGAAGTGGCCGACGTCGCCGGACGAGAGCAGCCCCTCGTAGGAGTCCTTGCCGCCGCCGCCGGTGTAGCCCTCGAACGCCATCTCGTTGCCGACGAAGACGCGCCCGGTCTCGCCCTCCGGGACCTCCCCCCGGCCCTCGCTGTCGACGATCTTGACCACGGTGCCGCGCGGTGGCCGCCCCGCGGTCCCCGGCGCGGCGCGCAGGTCCTCAGGCGTCGCGATCGTCGCCCAGGCGACCTCGGTCGAGCCGTAGAGGTTGTAGAGGTTGTCGCCGAACCGGTCCATCCACCGCTCGGCGAGCGGGCCGGGAAGCGCCGAGCCGCTCGCCGCGGTCACCCGGAGGCTGGGGAGCGGGTAGCGGGCGAGCGTCTCCTCCGGCAGTTGGAGGATCCGCTGCATCATCACCGGGACGACGATCAGCGTCGTCGCCCGGTGCTCGGCGACGGCCTTCAGCGTCGCCTCGGGATCGAACCTGCGCTGCAGGACGTAGGTCGAGTTGAGCGACAGCCCGAGCATGAAGTGGGCGAAGCCCCAGGAGTGGAACAGGGGCGCGGCGATCACGGTCCGCTCGCCCGCTCGCAGCGGGATCCGCGAGAACATCGCGGCCAGCGGGCTGAGCGAGTCCGGCTGGCCTCGCTGGGCGCCCTTAGGGGTGCCCGTGGTGCCCGAGGTGAGGATGATGAACCGGCTCGCCTCGCCGGGCGGGTCGAGGTCGCCGTCGGCGGTCGCCTCGATCAGCTCGTCGGTGGTCGGGTCACCGCTCGCGCCGCCCTCGCTCCAAGAGACGAACCGCCGGGTGCCCTCCTTGGCCTCGCCGAGCAGCTCCGAGAACTCCTCGTCGTATACCAGGGCGCCCGGCCGCTCGCGCTCGATCACGTCGGCGAGTTGCGGTCCCGAGAACGCGGTGTTCATGTAGAGCCCGTTGGCGCCGAGCTTCGATGCCGCCAAGGTCGCATCGATGAACCCACGGTGGTTGCGGGCCATGATCGCGATCCCGTCTCCGGGCCTGACCCCGCGGTCGGCGAACGCGCGAGCGAGCGCGTTCGAGCGCCGGTGCATCTCGCCGAAGGTCAGCGAGCCGCTTTCGTCGACCAGGATCAAGTCCTCACCGTGGGTGATCGCGGCGCCGGCGATCCCCGCCGCCGGCGAGGCGCCCCAGCGCGCCAGCTCGCGGGCCACCCGCGCGAGCTTGTCCGGGCGCACCGGTCGCAGCACGCCGGCCTCGGCGAGCGTCTTCAGGTTGAACGGGACATCCGGCAGCGGCCCGAGCGAGCCCAGCTTGACCTTGCGCGCGAGCGAGAGCGGGTTCTCGAACACCATCGGTGAAAATCTATTCCTCGGCGGCGTCGACCAGCGCCACCGCGATCGACGCGATGCCCTCGCCGCGGCCGACGAAGCCCATCCCCTCGTTGGTGGTGGCCTTGACGCTCACCGGAGCGGCGAGCGCCGCGCGCAGGTTGGCCTCCATCGCGGCCCGGTACGGGCCCAGCCGGGGCGTCTCGCAGAGGACCGTCGCGTCGACGTTGGCGACCGGGCCGCTCACCATCCCGACCACCGTCCGCAGCAGGTCGAGCGAGTCGGCGTCGCGCCATCGCTCCTCGTCGGCCGGGAAGTGGGTACCGAGGTCGCCGAGGCCGGCGGCGCCGAGCACCGCGTCGATGACCGCGTGGGTGAGCACGTCGGCGTCCGAGTGGCCGGTCAGCCCGCGGTCGTGGGTGATCTCGACCCCGCCGAGGACGAGCCTGCGGCCGGCGGCGAAGGGGTGGCTGTCGTAACCGATGCCGATTCTCATCCGAGCGGCTCCAGCCGGCGCTCCCGGCGCTCGAAGAGGCAGATCTCCTCGACCCCCCAGCCGCGCATCGCCTCCACCGCGCGATCGTAGTCGCGGCCCACGTCGGCGGGCACGTGGGCATCGGAGGAGAGCGCGAACGCTGCGCCGGCGTCGAGGCACATCTCGACGAAGGCGGCGGACGGGTACAGCTCGCCGACGGGCTTGCGCAGCCCGGCGGTCGAGATCTCGACCGCGACCCCGGTCTCGGCGATCGCCTCGATCGCGGGTTCGAAATGGATCCGCGGATCGCGAGCCGGCTGCGGCCGCTCGGGCCCCCAGACCTTGACCAGATCCGGGTGGGCGAGGATGTCGTAGAGCCCGCTGCGTGCGCACTCGGCGACCGTCTCGAAGTAGCGGCTCCAGAGGCGGTCGGGATCCACCGAGCTCTCCCAGATGTCGTACTCGTCGTCGTCGACGGCGCCGTCGCCCACGAAGTGGACCGAGCCGACCACGTAGTCGAACTCCCGCTCGTCGAGCAGGTTCGCGATCCGGTCCTCGCGGCCCGGGATGAAGTCCATCTCGAGGCCGAGCCGCAGCGGGCTGGAGCGCACGAACTCGCAGTACGCGTCGAGGTCGCCGACGGCGTACTGCCGCCAGAGCTCGTGGTCCCAGACATCGAGCGCCGCGCTGAACCTGTAGACGTGCTCGGACACGCCGAGCTCGTCGATCCCGGCCGTCGCCGCCGCCTCGAGGTAGCGGTCGACGTTGGCCGTCGGTGAAGTAGTCCTCGGCCGTCGCCTCGAGGTCGTCGGGCCGCAGGTGGAGGTGGTAGTCGGTGAGCACGGGGGCTGAGCCTAGCCCGGTCGCCACGGGAGAAGCCGAACGGCGGGCGGGTAGCTTGTGTCGATGGTCCACATGCGGATCGTGGTCCCCGCGTACCAGTCGGAGCATGTTCTCGACCTGCTCGAGAACACGAACTCGGCCTGCAACGTGATCCTGCTCGAGCGCGCCGCGCGCAAGCCGCAGGGAGACGTGATCCTGTGCGACGTCGCGCGCGAGGACGCGAGCGTGATCGTGTCGGACCTGCGCGAGCTCGACGTCGACACCGAGGGCTCGATCGCGATCGAGCACATCGACTCGGCGATCTCGTCGGTCGCCGCCGCGGCCGAGAAGGCGGCCGAGGGCAGCCCCGGCGACGCGGTCGTCTGGGAGGAGGTCGAGTCCCGGACCTCGGAGAACATCGAGCTCAACGCGGTCTTCCTCGCCTTCATGGCGCTTGCGTGCCTGATCGCCTCGGTCGGGATCTTCCTCGACTCGCCGATCCTGATCGTCGGCGCGATGATCGTCGGCCCCGAGTTCGGCCCGATCGCGGGCCTCTGCGTAGCGCTCGTCCAGCGCCGGCCCGACGTCACCCGGCGCTCGCTGAAGGCGCTCGCGATCGGGTTCCCGGTCGGGATCACGGCGGCGTGGCTGTTCGCCCTCGCGATCCGGGCCACCGACCTCACGCCCGAGGGCTTCACCGTCTCCGAGCACCCGCTGACCGATTTCATCTCCCACCCCGACGCCTTCTCGGTCATCGTCGCCTATATCGCCGGGGTCGCCGGGGTGCTGTCGCTGACCTCGGCGAAGTCGGGGGCCCTGATCGGCGTGCTGGTCTCGGTGACGACGATCCCCGCCGCCGCCAACATCGGCGTCGCGGCCGCGTTCGGCGAGTGGGGCGAGTGGCGAGGCGCGATGCTGCAGCTGGTCGCTCAACCTGGGCGCGATCCTGCTCGCCGGGGTCGGCACGCTGTACGTGCAGCGCCGGCTCTACATGCGCCGCCGACGCGATCACCTCCAGCGACGAGGCCCGGGAGAAGGCGGGGCTGCCGCTCGGCCGCAGTCGCCGCCTCGGCAGCGGCACCTACGAGGCGCCGCCGCGCCCGGAGTGAGCCGCACCCTCAGCGACCTCATGGTGCTCGGCGCGGCCTTCGCCGGCGCCACCGCGATCGCCGCGCTGCTCGGCGCGGCGAACTTCGGCACCGCGCTGACCTTCGGCGAGCTGGCGTTCACCGGCGCCTTGGTCTGGGTCCTGCTGCGGCGGTAGGCGCCGGTCGGGGCCGTGCTGACAGCCGCGTCGCACGTTAGCCGCCTCTGGGAGGGTCAACGTGCGACTCGACGCTGAGCGGCACCAATGCCCACCCCTACCGCCCCGGCGCCGCGGCTCGGGCGGGCGGCGCCTACCGCCGACCGCGCAGGACGAGCTCGGCCAGGCGGAGGTCCTCGTCCGTGGTCACCTTCAGGTTCGGCCCGACCGTCGGCTCGACCAGCACGGTGCCGCCGGCGCGCTCCACCAGGCCGGCGTCGTCGGTGGCCGCCGCCAGCGCCTCCGGTCCGGCGTCGTGGGCGGTGCGCAACGCGTCGGCGCGGAACACCTGCGGAGTCTGGGCCGCCCAGAGGTCCTCGCGCGCCTCGGTGGCCGCGATCGCGTCCCCTGCTCCCACCCGCTTGACCGTGTCGGTGACCGGCGCCGCCGCGATCACCCCCGCGGCCTCCGGCTCGGCGTCCAGCCTCGCGACCAGCGCCTCGACCAGCCCGGCGGTGAGCAGCGGCCGGGCGGCGTCGTGAACGGCGACGATCTCGGCCTGCGCCGGGACCTCGGCCAGGGCGAGGCCGACCGACACCGCCCGTGAGTCACCACCGGTGACGACGATCGGGTGAAAGCCGCCGGGGCGGTCCGGGCGGCCGGCGAACCGGCCGGCGATCCGCTCCAGCTCCTGCTCGTGGCCCGGTGGCGCCGCGATCGCGACCACCGTGACGCTCGCCGCCGCTGCCATCGCCTCCAGCGACCAGGCGATCAGCGGGCGCCCGCCGAGCTCGACCAGGGCCTTCGGGCCGCCGGCTCCGAGCCTCTCTCCGGAGCCGGCGGCCGCGATCACCGCGGCGGCGTGCCTGTCCACCTGGCCGCCTGCCCGCCTACGCGGTGGCGGTGGCGCCGAAGCGCTCCTCCAGCAGGCCGTCGATGTATTCCTCGGCGCCCTCCTCGTCCTTGTCGAGCGCGTACATGAACTCCGAGGCGAGGATCTTCTTCGCCCGCGTGTACATCTGCTTCTCGCCCGTGGAGAGGCCCTTCTCCCATTCCCTGATCGCCAGGTTGCGGACGACCTCGGCGAGCTCGAACACGTCGCCGGTCTTGATCTTCTCGCGGTTGTACTTGAACCGGCGGTTCCAGTTCTTCGGCATCTCCGACACCTCGCCGGTGAGCACCTCGATCACGCGCCGGACCGCGTCCTCGTCGATCACCCTTCGCAGGCCCGCCCGATGAGCGTTCTCGCACGGGACCATCACGGTCATGTCGTTGTGCAGGATCTTGATCGTCAGGTAGTCCTTCGACTCGCCCATCATGTCGCGCGATTCCCGCTTCAGCACAACGCCCGCGCCGTGATGCGGGTAAACGACGTTGTCGCCGACCTGGAACTCGCACTCATGCGGGCCGAGATCCTCGAGGTCCTCGAGCCCGGGCTCCTCTACTGCTGTCTCTGGGATGTCCGCCTCCTCAAATAGAGACGGCCGCTGATGCGGCCGTCTGGTTCACCGATACCGGTCGACGATGTCGACCTCCTGAAGCCTGCGGATGCCCTCGCGAATCTCCTTCGCGCGGGCCTCTCCGACCCCCTCGACTGCCTCCAGGTCCTCGTCGCAGGCCGTCAGTAGCGACTCGAGGTCGCCGAAGTGGTTGACCACCTTTTGCGCCACCAGGCGCGGCAGCCGGGGCACGGCCGAGAGGGCGCGGTAACCGCGCGGCGCGACCTCGAAGTCGAGCGTGTTGACCTTGCGGTCGTAGCCCAGCAGCTCGGCGAGGCGGCCGAAGTCGAGCAGCTCGGTGTGCTCGAGCTCGGCGAGCTCGGCGAGCGTTCGCTCGATGGCCTCCTCGGAGTCGCTGACGCTGTAGTCGCGCACGAGCGCGGAGCGCTCGGCCATCACCCCGACGACCGAGTCCTCGAGCTGCATCTCGATCAAGCGCCCCTCGGCGCCGAGCTCGATGATGTAGCGCTCGACCTCGGTCGCCATCCGCGTGACCAGCTCGGCGCGCTGGAGGCCGGAGAGCACGTCATAGAGCACGACGCCGCCGGCGAACTCGAGCGCGGTCAGCCGGCCGGTGACCTGGTCGAGGCGGGCGCGGTACTTCTCCAGCGTCGCCAGGCCCTGGTTCGACTTCGAGAGCACCGTCGGGATGTCCTCGAGGATGTACTTGATCCCCTCGACGTAGAGCGAGACGACGTCGCGTCGCTGCGAGATCGCGATCACCAGCGCCTTGGTCTGCTTGGAGACGCGCTCGGCCGTGCGGTGACGGGTCCCCGTCTCCATCGAGAGGATGGTCGGGTCCGGCATCAGCTGCACGTTCGCCCACAGGATCCTCTCGGCCGAGGGCGGCATCACGATCGCCCCGTCCATCTTCGCCACCTGGTAGAGGAGCCCGGGGGTGTAGTCGACGTCGAGCTTCAGCCCGCCGGAGAACAGATAGGACACCTCGTCGGCGTCGGCGACGACGATCAGGCCGCCGGTCCGGGCGTGCACGATGTTGTCGATCCCCTCGCGCAGCGGATTGCCGGGAGCGACCATGTCGAGCGCCCGCAAGAGCCGGGGATCCTGGCGTGACTCCAGCTCGTTCAACTCATCCCCGGGGTGCTGCACCTGTCCATGATGGCAAAAGCCCTGCTGGCCAAGCGTTCCGGGGAATTCCGTGTGGACAGGTAGGAATGGCGCTTGTCAAGCGGCACGCTCGACCGGGGCCGCCCGGCGACCGAGCGCGGCACGGATTGCGCCGCGCAGGCTCGCCTGCGGCTCGGCCCCCGGCGGCGCCTCCGCGGCGGCCGGCGCGAGCACCGGCCGCAGGCCGAACTTGACCGCCTCGGCGACGCGGCGGTCGGCATGGCCCACGGGGCGCAGCTCGCCGGTGAGGCCGACCTCGCCGAAGCAGGCGAGCGGGCGCCCCGACGGATCGGCGAGCGGCTGGCCGCGGTGGGCCGAGACCAGGGCCAGGGCGACGGCGAGGTCGGCCCCGGGCTCGTCCACCCGGACCCCGCCGGCGACGTTGACGAACACGTCGGCGCCGGCGAGCGAGGGACCGCCGTGGCGGGCGAGGACCGCGAGCACCATCGCCAGGCGGTTGCGGTCGATCCCGTTCGCGACCCGGCGCGGCGGCACGACCTCCGTCGGCGCCACCAGCGCCTGGACCTCCACCAGCAGCGGCCGGGTCCCCTCCATCGAGCTGAGCACGACCGAGCCCGGCGCGGCGCTCGCCTCGGCGACGAAGCGCGCCGAGGGATCGACGACCTCGACCAGCCCACCGGCGCGCATCTCGAACACCCCGACCTCGCTGGTGGCGCCGAAGCGGTTCTTGAGCGCGCGCAGGGTGCGGAAGCTGCGCTCGCGCTCGCCCTCGAAGAAGAGCACGCAGTCGACGAGATGCTCGAGCACCCGCGGCCCGGCGACGGCGCCCTCCTTGGTCACGTGACCGACCAGGATCACCGCGCAGCCGAGCCGCTTCGCCACCTCCATCACCCGCCCGGCGGCCTCGCGGACCTGGCCCACCGAGCCCGGGGCGCCGCTCATGCCCTCGGCGTGCAGGGTCTGGATCGAGTCGATCACGCAGGCATCGGGCCGCTCTGCCTCGAGCGTCGCGGTGACCGCCTCGAGCGAGGTCTCGGCCAGCGCCGGGACCGCGAGCGCGGCCTCACCGAGGCGCTCGGCGCGCAGGCGGACCTGAGCGGCCGACTCCTCGCCGGACACGTACAGGACCCGGTGGCCCGCGGCGCCCAGGTTTCCGAGCGCCATCCCGGTCAGGGTCGACTTGCCGATTCCGGGCGAGCCTCCGAGGAGCACCAGGGACCCCGGCACCAGGCCGCCGCCGAGCACCCGGTCGAGCTCGGCGATCTCGGTCCGCAGGCGGTCGACGGCGGGCGCCGCGACCTCGCGCAGCGCCACCGGGCGGCCGGCTCGGCCCGAGCGCGGGCGTCCGCCCCTCGAGGAGCCCTTCGCCTCCGGCTTCGGCGCCTCGACCAGCGTGTTCCACTCGCCGCAGCCCGCGCAGCGCCCCGACCAGGTCAGTGCCTCGTGGCCGCAGGACTGGCAGAAGAAGGTGGTCGACGCGCCGCGAGCCATGCCGGCGATGCTACGCGCGGGCGAAGACGGCTCAAGGCCGGCATGCGCCGAGTTCGCGACCTGCCACTGCCACCGGACGCACGCGCGCCGGCCGGCGCCCGCCCGAAATCGGCCGGCGGGCTCAGTCCTGGTCGGCAGGCTCGGCGTCGGCCGCCGGCGAGGAGGGCTCGGGCTCGTCGCCCTTCTTCGCCCCGACCCCGACCGGCTCCTTCTCGGAGTCCTCGGTCCTTCTTCTTGCGCGGCTTGCGCGGCTTGACCAGCTTCAGCGACAGCGGGTGGTCGTCGTCCTCGCCCACGGACTCGTCGCGGTCGACCAACACCGTCGTCCCGGGGACGATCGAGTCGGGGCCCTGGCGCAGGACCTCGTCGGCGAGCGGGTCCTCGATGTAGCGCTGGATCGCTCGGCGCAGCGGCCGGGCGCCCATCGCCGGGTCCCAGCCCTTCTCGGCGATCAGGTCCTTGGCCGGCTCGGTGAGCTCGAGCTGCAGGTCGTGCTCGGCGACCTGGGCGCGAACGCGGGTGATCAGCAGGTCGATGATCTCGCGGATCTCCTCGCGCGAGAGCTTGTGGAAGACGATCACCTCGTCGATCCGGTTGAGGAACTCCGGGCGGAAGACCTTCTTCAGCTCGCCCATGATCCGGTCCTTCATGTCCTTGTAGGAGGCGCCGGTCTCGTCGTCGGAGATCGCGAAGCCGAAGGAGACGTTGCGGGCGATGTCCTTGGCGCCGATGTTCGAGGTCATGATCACGATCGTGTTGCGGAAGTCGACCGTGCGGCCCTGGGCGTCGGTGAGCCGCCCGTCCTCGAGGATCTGCAGGAGGATGTTGAAGACGTCGGGGTGGGCCTTCTCGATCTCGTCGAGCAGCAGCACCGAGTAGGGCTTGCGGCGCACGGCCTCGGTCAGCTGGCCGCCCTCGTCGTAGCCGACGTAGCCGGGCGGCGAGCCGACCAGCCGCGAGACCGCGTGCTTCTCCATGTACTCGGACATGTCGATCCGGATCATCGCGTCCTCGTCGCCGAACAGGAACTCGGCGAGGGTGCGGGCGAGCTCGGTCTTGCCGACGCCGGAGGGGCCGAGGAAGATGAACGAGCCGGCGGGCCGCTTCGGGTCCTTGATCCCGGCGCGGGAGCGGCGGATCGCCTTCGAGACGGCCTCGATCGCGACCTCCTGGCCGATCACCCGCTTGTGCAGCTCCTCCTCCATCCGGATCAGCTTCTTGGTCTCGGCCTCGGTCAGCTTGAACACCGGGATCCCGGTCCACATCGAGACGATGTCGGCGATCTCCTCCTCGCCGACCGCGGGGCGCTCGCCGGCGTCGCCCGAGTCCCACTGGTCCTCGAGCTCGCGCTTGCGGTTCGTCATCTGGCGCTCGGTGTCGCGCAGGTTGGCGGCCTTCTCGAACTCCTGGGCCTCGATCGCGGCCTCCTTGGCGCGCCGCGTCTCCTCGATCTCCTCCTCGAGGTCGCGGTAGACCGGCGGCTGGCTCATCGAGCGGATCCGCATCCGCGAGGCCGCCTCGTCGATCAGGTCGATCGCCTTGTCGGGCAGGAAGCGGTCGGAGATGTAGCGGCTGGCGAGCTCGGCCGCGGCCTCGAGCGCGTCGTCGGTGATCTGGACCTTGTGGTGGTCCTCGTAGCGCTCGCGCAGGCCCTCGAGGATCTTCACCGTGTCGGGGATCGAGGGCTCGTCGACCTTGATCTGCTGGAAGCGCCGCTCGAGCGCCGAGTCGCGCTCGAGGTACTTGCGGTACTCGTCGAGCGTCGTCGCGCCGATCGTCTGCAGCTCGCCGCGGGCGAGCGCCGGCTTCAGGATCGAGGCCGCGTCGATCGCGCCCTCGGCGGCGCCGGCGCCGACCAGGTTGTGGAGCTCGTCGATGAAGAGGACGATGTCGCCGCGCTGGGTGATCTCCTTCATCACCTTCTTCAGCCGCTCCTCGAACTCGCCGCGGTACTTCGAGCCGGCGACCAGGGCGGCGAGGTCGAGCGTGTAGATCTGCTTGTTCTTGAGCAGCTCCGGGCACCTCGCCGCGGGTGATCCGCGAGGCCAGGCCCTCGACGATCGCGGTCTTGCCGACCCCGGGCTCGCCGAGCAGCACCGGGTTGTTCTTCTGCCGGCGGGAGAGGATCTGCATGATCCGCTCGACCTCGGTCTCGCGGCCGATCACCGGGTCGAGCTTGCCCTCCGAGGCGAGCTTGGTCAGGTTGCGGCCGAACTGGTCGAGCAGCTTCGAGGACTTCTTGCCCTCGCCCGAGCCCCCGCCGGAGCCCTGGCGCCGGCCGCCGGGGCCGGAGAGCATGCGGATGACCTCGTTGCGGATCTTCTCCGAGTCGGCGTCGAAGTCGAGCAGGATGCGGGCGGCGACGCCCTCGTTCTCGCGCACCAGGCCGAGCAGGATGTGCTCGGTGCCGATGTAGTTGTGGCCGAGCGAGAGCGCCTCGCGCAGCGCGAGCTCGAGCACCTTCTTGGCCCGCGGCGTGAACGGGATCTGGCCGGAGGTGACCTCCTCGCCGGAGCCGACGATGCGGACGACCTGGGCGCGGACGCGCTCGACGGTGATGTCGAGCGACTCGAGCACCCGGGCCGCGAGGCCCTCCTCCTCGCGCAGCAGCCCGAGCAGGATGTGCTCGGTGCCGATGTAGTTGTGCTTCAGGGTCCGGGCTTCCTCCTGGGCGAGGACGACCACCTGCCGGGCCCGCTCTGTGAATCGCTCGAACAAACTCTTCCGCCTTGCTTCCCTGGGTTTCCCTCTTGCCTCGGTGCCTAAGTTCTAGCCGCGCCGGGGGACGCGACAGCGCCGGGGGCTCAATCCTCTTACTCGGCCTATCGGTGCCGCGGGATTAGAACCTCCGGATTTGTCGACGACGGCGAGAGGCCAGTATATCGGGGCGATCCGCCCGGCCCGCCGGGCCTCAGGCACGAAACGGGCGGCCGCCTGCAAGTTGCGGCATTCGCCGGCCGGCGGCTCCGCGGGGCCGGGTTGCATCGTCGTCACCGCCGCAGCTTGAAGGCGAACCGGTCCTCGATCGGGCTCACGTGCGTCACCTTGATCTCGCCGCGCACCCCGCGGTAGCGCCCGGAGCCACCGGTGACGATCAGCGGATGGGTGGTCACGCCCGGAGGGGGCTCCTGTCCTTGGATCGTGATCTGCCCCTTCGCCAGCAGGAACACGCCCTGGCAGAGCTGGCCGCCGGCGGGGTCGATCATCCGCGTGCAGGTGGCGTGGCTGCGACCGACCTCGCGGGTCCCGGAGGCGTCGTAGATGGCCTGCGAGAAGACGAGCACGTCGCCCGCGGAGGCACCCGGCGCGCCGTTGTCGACCGCCGACGCGCGGTCGACCTTGCCGATCAAGGTGAAGTTGAGCTTCTGCGGTTTCTGGTTGCCCTTGCCGCTCGCCGCGCCTGCGCTGACCGCGATCGTGATCGCCGCCGCCACAGCCGGAATCGTCCGCAGCGCTCTCATCTGCGCCTCCTTCGGTCGGGATCGGGGCGGTCTAGCGTCTCACAGCCGTCACTTCGACCGCCTCGATCTGGCGCTGACCGTAGGAGCCGGTGTAGACCGGCCCGGCGGCGGCGAGCAGGTCGCCCGGGCGCCGGGCAGCGGGTGCGGGCGCAGTTCGCGGGCGACGTCGATCACCGAGATCCCAGGCGCCGTGATCGCCTCGCCGCTGGCGAGCACGAAGTGGGCGTCGCCGTCGCCGTCGGGATCGACGCGCTCGACGTAGAGGATCACGCCGCCGCCGCTCCGGCAGCCCTCGCATCCGCTGCAGCGGACCGGTTCGAGCCGCGGCGCCGGCGCCCCCGCACGGTCGATCGCGGTCGGCTCCGCCGGGTCGCCGAGTCGCCTCGGACGCGGAGTCCGCCGCCAGGCGCCTCGGCGGCGACGCGATCAGCTCGGCGATGCGAGCCGTCGCGCGCCGACTCACCGCATCGCCGGGAACAGCAGCACCTCGCGCAGGCTCGCGCGCCCGGTCAGCAGCATCACCAGGCGGTCGATGCCGAGCCCGACGCCGCCGGTCGGCGGCATCCCGTACTCGAGCGCCTGGACGTAGTCGACTCGTCGAACGGCTGGGCCTCCTCGTCGCCGCGGCGCAGCTCCTCGGCCTGCTGCTCGAAGCGCCGGCGCTGCTCGTCGGGGTCGTTGAGCTCGGTGAACGCGTTGGCGATCTCGAACCCGCCGACGTAGGCCTCCCAGCGCTCGACCAGGCCGTCCTCGGTCCGGTGGCGCTTGGCGAACGGCGACATCTCGACCGGGTAGTCGATGACGAACGTCGGCTGGATCAGGTCGGCTCGACCTCCTTGGAGAGCAGGCCGTCGACCAGCTTGCCCCAGCCCTCGTCGGGGCTCGCCTCGGAGTCCATCGCCGCCGCCAGCGCCTCGCGGGTCGGGTGCTCGAGCACGTCGATCCCGGTCCGCTCGCGGATCGCCTCGCGCAGGGTGACCCGCCGCCAGGGCGGCGCCAGCTCGATCTCGACCCCGTCGCGCTCGACCTTCGTCGTGCCCAGTGACGCGCTCGGCGACCTGGGCGACGAGCGCCTCGAGCCGCGCGGCGGCGTCCTCGTAGTCGGCGTAGGCCTCGTACCACTCGAGCATCGTGAACTCGGGGTTGTGCTTGAACGAGACGCCCTCGTTGCGGAAGTCCTTGCCGAGCTCGTAGACGCGCTCGATCCCGCCGACGACGCAGCGCTTCAGGTAGAGCTCGGTCGCGATCCGCAGGTAGAGGTCGCGGTCGAGCGCGTTGTGGTGGGTGGTGAACGGCCGCGCCAGCGCGCCGCCGTAGAGCGGCTGCAGGACCGGCGTCTCGACCTCGACGAAGCCCTCGGCGTCGAGCCACGCGCGGGTCGCGGCGATCGTCTGGCCGCGCTTGCGAAACAGCTCGCGCGCCTCCGGGTTGGCGATCAGGTCGAGCTCGCGGTGGCGGTAGCGAAGCTCGGTGTCCTCGAGCCCGTGGAACTTGTCGGGCGGCGGGCGCAGGCTCTTCGCCAGCAGCGTCCAGCCGGTGGCCCTGAGCGAGAGCTCGCCGCGGCGGGTCTTGAACGCCGTCCCCTCGACGCCGACGATGTCGCCGAGGTCGAGGCCGACGAGCCCGTCGAGCCGTCCTGCGCCGAGCACGTCGCTGCGGGCGTGGATCTGGATCTTGCCGGTGCCGTCGACGAGGTCGAGGAAGGCCGCCTTGCCCTGGCCGCGGCGGGCCGCGATCCGGCCGGCGACCCGGTACGCGTCGTCGGTCTCCTCGCCGTCGTCGAGCCCCTCGTGCGCCGCGCGCACGGCGGCGATCTCGGTCCGGTCGTCGAACTCGTGCGGAAACGGCTCGATCCCCGGCCTCGCGCAGCCGCTCGAGCTTCGCCCGCCGCTCGGCGAGGACCTGGGGCTCGCGTGAGTCGCTCTGCGTCGGTTCCGTGCGGCTCTGCCACGCGGGCGAGCCTAGATCACGCGGCGACGCTTCAGGCCGCCTCGATCTTGGTGATCTTGAGCTTCTTCTTCGGCCCGCGCGGGACGTCGACGCGAGACGATGTCGCCGCGCTTGTGGCCGACCAGCGCCTTGCCGATCGGCGACTCGTGCGAGAGCTTCTGCTCGGCCGGGTTGGCCTCGGTCGGGCCGACGATCTGGAACTTGCGCGAGTCGCCGGACTTCTGGTCCTTGACGTGGACGACCACGCCGACGCCGACCTTCTCCAGGTCGATCTGCTTCTCGTCGACGACGCTGGCGCGGCGCAGCCGCTCCTCGAGCTGGGCGATCCGCTGCTCGAGCAGCGCCTGCTCGTTCTTCGCGTCGTCGTACTCGGAGTTCTCGGCGATGTCGCCGAACTCGCGCGCCTCCTTGATCCGCGCGGCGACCTCGCGACGCTTGGTGGTCGAGAGATGGTCGATCTCCGACTTGAGCTTGTCCAGCCCCTCCTTGGTGATCAGCGCTTCACGAGCCAAGTTCGCGTCCTCTTCCTCATCTCTACCCGCCGAACGCGGCGGATTCCCGGCATAGAAAGACCCGAAACGCGGAGCGGAATCCCACACGCGGCCCGGGCGGCGGCGCGAGATTATAGCGATGCGCTCAGCGCGGCCCGCGGTCGTCGCGCGCGGGCCTGCAGACGGGCGCGCGGCGAGCAGCTCGCGCACCTCGTCGAGGCTCTCGGTGCGCTGGAAGCGGTCGGCCTCGAGCCCCTGATAGCCGAGCCGCTCGACGTACCAGGGGTAGAACTTGCGCAGGTTGCGGGCGGCTCGCTCGGGGCCCCAGTGCTCGGCCGCGCGGTCGAGGATCCAGCGCAGCTCGGCCTCGATCTCGGCGGCGCTCGGCGGGGCCTCGCGCCCGCCCGGTGAGCTGGTCGAAGATCCACGGGTTGCCGAGCGAGCCGCGCGCGATCATCACCGCGTCGGCGCCGGACTCGTCGTAGGCGCGGCGGGCCTGCGTCGGCGGTCCGCAGGCCGCCGGAGACGATCACGGGCACGCGAGTGCCGGCGCGGTCGAGCGCCGTCGGCGAGCTCGCGGACCAGCGCGTAGTCGGGGCGGCCGCGGTGGAACTGCCTTGCCGGCCGCGGGTGCAGGGCGACCGCCGCGACCCCCGCCTCGGCGACCAGGCGCTCGGCGAGCTCGACCCCGGAGCGATCGCCGGGCTCGATCCCGGAGCGCACCTTGACGGTCACCGGCAGCCCCGAGCCCTCGATCGCCGCCCGCGCGACGGCGACGGCGAGCTCCGGATCGCGCGAGCAGCGCCGCCCCGGCGCCGGTCTTCAGCACCTTCGGCACCGGGCAGCCCATGTTCAGGTCGATCAGCGCCGGGCCCGCGGCGGCAGCCGTCGCCGCCGCCTCGCGCATCACCTCGGGGTCGGAGCCGAAGAGCTGGATCGAGACCGGGCCCTCGTCGGGGTGCAGCCGCAGCATCTCGTCCACCGTGCGACGGTTGCGGTGTGCGATCGCGAAGCTGGAGACCATCTCGGAGACGGCGAGCCCGGCGCCGTGGCGATGGGCCTGCAGGCGCACGAACCAGTTGCCGATCCCGGCAAGGGGCGCGAGCAGCACGCGGTTCGGGACCTCGAGGTCCGCGATGCGGAAGGGGGAGGTCAGGGGGGGTCGGGTCATCGGCTCGACTCTCATTGGTTCCGCTCCCAGATCAGCCGCAACCCGGTGAGCGTCAGCAGGTCGTCCACCTCGTCGATCGTCTCGCAGAAGGGGACGATCGCGTGCGCGAGGCCGCCGGTCGCGATCAGCGCTCGGCTCGCCGCCGAGCTCGCGCTCGATCCGGCGGGCGATCCCGTCGATCAGCCCGGCGAAGCCGAAGATCACCCCCGACTGGATCGCCCCGCGGGTCGACTTGCCGATCGCCGTCTCCGGCTCGTCGAGCTCGATCCGCCCGATCCGCGCCCCGCGCTCGGTCAGCGCCGTGAGCGAGATCTCGACCCCGGGCGCGATCGCGCCGCCGAGGTACTCGCCGTCGGCGGAGACGGCGTCGAAGTTGATCCCGGTGCCGAAGTCGACGACCACGCAGGCGCCGCCGAAGCGCTCGTAGGCGGCGACGGCGTTGACGAGCCGGTCGGCGCCGACCTCGTAGGGGTTGTCGATCCGGATCGGCATCCCGGTCTTCACCCCGGGTCCGATGCTCAGACAGCGGGCATCGAAGTAGCGCGCCGCCATCGCCTCGTACTGGCTGCCCAGCGGCGGCACGACCGAGGAGACGCAGAGCGCGTCGACCTCGCCGGTCTCGATCCCGCTCAGCGCCAGCAGCCCGGCGACCCGCTCGGCGATCTCGTCGCCGGTGGCGCCGGAGACCGTGCGAAAGCGCCAGTGCTCGGCGAGCTCGCCGTCCGTGGAAGGCGCCCAGGTGGGTCTGGGTGTTGCCGACGTCGATCGCGAGCAGCATGGCCGTGATTATCGCCCGGATAGGATCAGGGAGATGGACGCGAAGCTCTACGTGATCCCCGGCTCGCACCCCGCGCGGACGGCGATGGCGATGCTCGACCTCAAGGGGATCGCCTACAAGCGCGTCGACCTGA
Organism: uncultured Solirubrobacterales bacterium; assembly: GCA_963758665.1. Classification (GTDB taxonomy): domain Bacteria; phylum Actinomycetota; class Thermoleophilia; order Solirubrobacterales; family 70-9; genus WHSW01. The sequence continues at coordinate 133,327 of CAVWWH010000005.1, forward strand.
TGCCGGTGATCTCAAGGCGGCCCTGCGCGCGGTCGGCTTCCCCGGGGTCACCGTGCCGGCGCTGAAGCTCGACGGGCGCAAGGTCCAGGGCTCACGCGAGATCGCACGCGAGCTCGACCGGATCCAGCCCGAGCCGCCGCTGCTCCCGGCCGATCCCGAGCGGCGGGCCGCGGTCGAGCGGGCGGAGGCGTGGGGCGACGAGGCGCTGCAACCGGTCGCCCGGCGGGTGCTCTGGAACGCCCTGCGTCGCGACCGCGCGCCGCTCGCCTCCTACTCCGTGGGAGCGCGACTCGGCGTTCCGATCGGGCTCGCGGTGAAGACCGGACAGCCGTTGGTCGCGCTCTCGGCGCGCCTCAACGAGGCCACGGATGAGAACGTGCGCGCCGACCTCGCGGCGCTGCCGGGCATCCTGCAGCGCATCGACGACTGGATCGCCGAAGGCGTCCTCGACGGCGACCAGCTCAACGCCGCCGACCTGCAGATCGGCACCAGCGTCCGCCTGCTGATGACGCTCCGGGACCTCCGCGAGGCGATCGCCGCCCACCCCGCAGGCGAGCTCGCGATGCGGGTCGCACCCGACTACCCCGGCGACGCCCCGCCGATCCTGCCGCCGGCGTGGCTCGAGCCGCTGCGCGGGGCGACGGCCGCGGCCTGAGCTCCGCAAGCGTCCGGGGCCGGGCGAGGACGGGAGGTGCGGGTCGCGTTGCGTCGGCCCACGGGTCGAATGACGATCCCTCGAGGTGCTCAACGCGCACTCGGCGCTCAGGAGCGGAGCGGCCCGACCCGCTCCACCCGCTCCCCCCACCCAGCCCCTCCAGCGCCTCGCCGAGCTTGGTGCCGTCCGGCAGCGCGAGCTCCGGGTCGAGCTCGAGCAACGGCACGAGGACGAAGCGGCGTGCGGTCACCTGCGGGTGCGGCAGCGTCAGCCGCTCGCTCTCGCAGCTCGACCGTCCCGAGCAGCAGCAGGTCGACGTCGAGCGGCCTCGGGCCGTGCCTGGGACCGCCGAACATGCGTCCGTGCTCGACCTCGATCGCCTTGCAGACCTCGAGCAGCGGCTCCGGGTCGAGCTCGGTGGTGATCCGCACGGCCGCGTTGAGGAAGTCGGGCTGGTCGAGGATCTCGCCGACCGGCTCGGTCTCATAGACCGACGAGGTCGCCTCGACGCCGACCCCGTGCTCGGCGAGCCGCCGACAGCGGCTCGCAGATGGCCCAGCCTGTCGCCCACGTTCGAGCCCAGCCCGAGGTAACCAACCCTCACGGAGCTTCCCCGGGCTCTTCCTCCTCGTCGAGCTCCGAGGCGACCCGCTCGCGCGACCACCTCGACCGCGACCTCCTCGACCGCCAGCGGGATCGGCGGCTCGGGCTTCGACGCGCGGACGCGCACCAGGCTGCAGCCGAAGCGCTCCATCAGCCGCTCCCCGATCACGCTCCCGAGCCGCTCCAGGGTCCGGTAGCTGCGCTCGGTGGCCGCCAGGGCGACGATGTCGGCGACCTCCGCATAGTCGATCGTGTCCTCGAGCCGGTCGGTGAGCACCGCGTCGCAGTCCGGGACGTCGAAGGAGACGTCGACCACCAGCCGCTGGCCGATCTCCTGCTCGGCGTCGCTGACCCCGTGGTGGGTGTAGATCGAGAGCCCTCGCAGCTCGACCTGGACCGCGGACTCCTGTCCGTCTCCGTGCGCCTCCATCTGGCGCCAACGTACTAGAGGCGTGATCCGGGGTTCTCCGCATCCCGGGATGACGCACGAATACCGTCGCTGGACGAGAGCGACCGTCTATCCGGACGCCGCCGGCAGCCTCCACTCGGCGCGCCCGAGGATCGCCGCCGCCGTGTCGAGCGCCTGGCGCATCGCGGCGACGTCGTGGACCCGGAACACGTCGGCGCCGGCGGCGAGCGCGAGCACGTTCGAGGCCACGGTGCCGCCGAGTCGCTCGCCGACCTCGCGGCCGGTGATCGCCCCGAGGAAGCGCTTGCGCGAGGTCCCGATCACGAGCGGGCGCCCGAGCTCGCGGAGCTCGCCCAGGCGCCGCAGCAGCTCGAGGTTGTGGTCGGTCGTCTTGCCGAAGCCGATCCCCGGGTCGAGCCAGATCCGCCGCTCGTCGATCCCGGCGGCGATCGCGGCCTCGATCCGCCCGGCGAGGAAGCCGCGCACGTCGTCGACCACGTCGTCATAGGCAGGGTTCGCCTGCATCGTCCGCGGGTCGCCCTGCATGTGCATGAGCACGACCGTGCAGCCCCGTTGCGCGCAGAGGCCGCCGAGCTCGGGGTCGGCGCGCAGCGCGGTCACGTCGTTGACGATCTCGGCGCCGAGGTCCAGGGCCGCCGCCGCGACCGCGGACTTCGAGGTGTCGATCGAGATCGCGCGGCCCGGGCCCGCCGGGCCCGGCCAGCGCGCCGACCACCGCCCCGACGCGCTCGAGCTCGACCGCCGCGCTGACCGCCTGCGCCCCGGGACGGGTCGACTCGCCGCCGACGTCGAGCAGGTCGGCGCCCTCGGCGGCGAGCGCCCGGCCGTGGGCGATCGCGGTGTCCGGGTCGAGGAAGAGGCCACCGTCGGAGAACGAGTCGGGGGTGACGTTGACGATCCCCATCACCTGGGGCCGGCGGCCGGTCACAGCGCCAGTATCCCCCTGAAACGACGAAGGGCGGGCCGAAGCCCGCCCTTCAACCTCGAAACTCGAGGATTTAGATCTGTGGGCAGCGACGGCGCGAGAAGTCGAACCTGATGGCTCCAGTCTCGTGGTTCAGGCGGATCACGACCTGCTGGCGGCACTGGTAGCGGTTGGGGCCCCGGACCACGTTGTAGAAGATCTTGGCCTGGGCCTTGTGGTAGGTGATCAGCCGGACGTTGCTGGCGGCATACTGCCCCGTAGGACAACCCTGGGTCCTCTGGCACTGCTTCTTCGCCGCAAACCTGGCGGCATCCTGCGCCGTGTTGCGGTCGAGGTTGTTTGCCGGCGCGACCGCTGGGATCGTCAGGCTCGCCGCGACAGCGATGGCGACAACGAGACCGATGCGCCTGCCACGAGTCCCCCCTGCTCGCTTGATCATCTGAGTCCTTTCGGTACGGCTAGTGGTTGAAACCGCGCCAATCTATCGCGATCGGCGGTCGAAAGGCAACTAACGCGCGGGGTCCGGTCGCGCTTTCGCAGCTAGTCGTCGGCGCGCATCTCGGCGGAGCCGCCGGCGAACCCGGGGCGCGGCTGAGGCATCGGGCGCGGGCCCTCGCGGCCGGGCGCGCGCTCGGGCTCCGAGGGCTCGGCCTCGGGCGGCTCCGGCTCGGAGTCCTCGGCGCCGAACACCTCCTCGGCGGCGGCGCCGTCGAGCAGCTTCACGAACTGCTCGGCATCGATCGTCTCGCGCTCGAGCAGCAGGTTGGAGATCCGGTCGAGGTCCTCGCGGCGCTCGACCAGGATGTCCTTGGCGGTCTGGTGCGCCTCCTCGACGATGCGGCGGATCTCGTCGTCGATCTCGCGCGCGATCTCATCCGAGTAGTCGGGCTCGGAGGAGAACTCGCGGCCGAGGAACGGCATCGACCGGTCGTGGCCGAAGACCCGCGGCCCGAGGCGCTCGGACATCCCGTACCGCATCACCATCTGCTTGGCGGTCTCCGTCACCTTCTCGAGGTCGTTGGAGGCCCCGGTGGTGATCTCGCCGAACACGATCTCCTCCGCGGCCCGTCCGCCGAGCGTCATCGCCATCGTGTCGCCCAGCTCGGCCCGGGTGGTGAGGAACTTGTCCTCGCCCGGGAGCGAGATCGTGTAGCCGAGCGCCTGGCCGCGGCCGATGATCGAGACCTTGTGCACGGGGTCGCAGTTGGGCAGCAGGTGCCCGACGATCGCGTGGCCCATCTCGTGGAAGGCGGTCACCAGCCGCTCCTTCTCCGACATCACCCGGGTCTTCTTCTCGGGCCCGGCGATCACCCGCATGATCCCTTCCTCGAGCTCGTCCTGGGTGATCTCACGCTTGCCCGAGCGCGCGGTCAGCAGGGCGGCCTCGTTGATCAGGTTCGCGAGGTCGGCGCCGGTGAAGCCGGGCGTCTGGCCGGCCAGCGCGTCGAGGTCGATCTGCTTGGCCAGCGGCTTGCCCCGCGTGTGGACCTCGAGGATCTTCTTGCGGCCGCGGCGGTCGGGCCGGTCGACGACGATCTGGCGATCGAAGCGGCCGGGCCGCAGCAGCGCCGGATCGAGGATGTCGGGCCGGTTGGTGGCCGCGATCAGGATGATGTTGTCGGTCATCGTGAACCCGTCCATCTCGACGAGCAGCTGGTTCAGCGTCTGCTCGCGCTCGTCGTGACCGCCGCCCATGCCGGCGCCGCGGTGGCGGCCGACGGCGTCGATCTCGTCCATGAAGATGATGCAGGGCGAGTTCTGCTTCGCCTGCTCGAACAGGTCGCGGACCCGGCTGGCGCCGACGCCGACGAACATCTCGACGAAGTCCGAGCCGGAGATCGAGAAGAACGGCACCCCGGCCTCGCCGGCGACCGCGCGCGCCAGCAGGGTCTTACCGGTCCCGGGCGGGCCGTAGAGCAGCACTCCCTTGGGGATCCGGGCGCCCAGGGCCTGGAACTTCTTCGGGTTCTCGAGGAACTCCTTGATCTCGTGCAGCTCCTGGACCGCCTCGTCGGCGCCCGCGACGTCGCGGAAGGTGATCTTGGGCGCATCGACCGACATCCGCTTGGCGCGGGACTTGCCGAAGCTCATCACCCGCGAGCCGCCGCCCTGCATCTGGTTCATCAGGAACAGCCAGAACCCGAAGAAGAGCACGAAGGGGAGGATGTAGGTGAGGATCGAGAGGAAGCTGGAACCGCCGGTGCCCTCGATCGTGGTCTCGATCTCGGGGTGGCGGGCGAGCTGGTTGACGACCGGCGCCTGGAGGTCGGGCGGGTAGCCGGTCGTGTACTCGTCGCCGTTCGGCCTCGACCACCTTGACCGTCTCGGTCTTCTGCTCGAAGGTGATCGACTCGATCGACGTCGGCCGGTCCTCGATCTGCTTGCGCAGCTCGTTGAAGGTCGGCGTCGTCTCCGTGCTCGGCGGGCTGATCAGCCGCTGGGCGAAGAAGGCGAGCACGATCACGATCAGGATCGGGAACGCGGCGCTTCTGAAGAACCGTCTCATCTCTGGGTATGTGTTCGGCCCCTGCTCGGGCTCAGATCAGCGTACCAGGGGCAAATAGGCGGTTTTCCGAGCGCCTTACACCTGCAACGCCGCCACGTAGCGAAGGTTGCGGTACCGCTGGCCGTGATCGAGGCCGTAGCCGATCGCGAACCGGTTCGGGATCTCGAATCCGACGTAGCGGATCGGGAGGTCGACGCGGCGCCGCTCGGGCTTGGTCAGCAGCGCGCAGACCTCGAGCGAGCGCGGCTCCCGTGCCCTCAGGTTCTTGAGCAGGTAGTGGAGGGTGAGCCCGGAATCGACGATGTCCTCGACCAGCAGCACGTCGCGCCCGGCGATCGAGGCGTCCAGGTCCTTGAGGATGCGCACGACGCCGGAGGAGTCGGTTGCGGAGCCGTAGCTGGAGACCGCCATGAAGTCGACCTCGCAGGGGATCTCGAGCTCGCGCATGAGGTCGGCGAGGAACAGGACCGCGCCCTTCAGGACCCCGATCATCACCAGGTCCCGGTCGGCGTAGTCGCGATTGATCTCCGCCCCGAGCTCGGCGACCCGGCGCTCGAGCTCGTCGGCCTCGACCAGGATCTCGCCGATCTGCGGGTCGCTCACCCGCCGCAGGGTAGTTAGTCCACGGTGCGAGCCGTCAGCACGGCGACGCGCTCGGCGCCGGGGTCCAGGCGGAAGTCCTCCGAGATGGCGACGCGGGCGACCCAGGCGACCTCGCCGTCGACGGTCACCACCGGCAGCGAGCCGCGCAGCGAGCGAGGCACGCCGCCGTCCGTGAACAGGTCCTGGAGCGTCTTGGTACCCCGCATGCCGAGCGGGCGGATGCGGTCCCCGCGCCGCCAGGTGCGGACCTCGACGGTGCCGGAGAGCGCGCCGGCGTCGAGCGTCGCCAGGTCCGGCCCGGCGGGCTCGACCGGCCCGGGATGAAGCTCGGCCCGCACCTCCCACGCCCCGAGCCGGGCACGGCCGGGGAGCCCGAGGGTGATCGGGTCAGGGGCCGGTGCGGCGTCGGCGGCGCCGACCCGGAAGCGGACGAGTCCCGACTCGCAGAGCGCGACCACGCCCCCGCCGAGCTCGACCGTACCGCCCTCGGGCCGCCGGGCCAGGCGCTCGATCTCGGCGGCGCGCTCGCGCCCCAGGGGCACCTGGCGGCCGGCGGCGCGCTCGGCGAGCGTCCGCAGGGCGAGCCGGCGCAGACCCGGCTCCCAGCCGCTGATCGCGGCGCCCGAGATCGTGACGGCGCCGGCGTCCGCGCCGACGTCGGCGAGCGCCTCGAGCACGACCCGCTCGAGCAGCGCGGCCTCCTCGGCGAGCTCGGCGCGGGTCTCGGCGATGTTCGGTTCCGCGCCGGAGTTGACCTCGCGCAGCACCGGCAGCACCTGGGCGCGAATCCGGTTGCGGGCGTACTTGGGATCGGCGTTGGTCTCGTCGTCGGCGAACGGCAGCTCGGCGGCCAGCGCAAGCTCGCGAACGCGCTCGCGCCCGAGGCCGAGCAGGGGGCGGATCACGCGGCCGCTGCGCGGGGCGAGCCCGAGCAGGGCGCGGGAGCCCGGCGAGGCGGCGAGCCGGTAGAGGGCCGTTTCGGCCAGGTCTGTGCGGGTGTGGCCGGTGACGATCGCCGCCGCCCCGGTGCGATCGCGCAACCGCTGCGCGGCGTCGTAGCGCACCGTCCGGGCGGCGGCCTGGAGGTTCCCGGCCGGCAGCCGCCTCGGTCGCTCGACGTGAAGGTCGATGCGGAGCGCCGCGCAGAGCCGGCGCGCGGCCGCCTCTCCATCGCCGGCGCCCTCGCGGAGCCCGTAGTTGACGTGCGAGGCATGCACCGCCTCTGCTCCGAGCACCCGCGCGAGCCCGGCCGCCACGCAGGCCGAGTCGGCGCCGCCCGAGATCATCACTACGGCCTCGATCCCGGGCTCGATCAGGCCGCTCGCGCTCACGGCCTCGGCCAGCTCGCCGAGCGCCTCCTCCTTAGGATCACGGGTCAGAGTACGTCGAATGCGGGCGGATTCCTGCTCCGCACGCCGGATCGCGAGGCACAGACGGACCGCGCGGGCCGCGGATCAGGTCACGCCGAACGGGCGCGGACGATGAGCAGGTCAACCGGCTCGGGGAAGCCCTTCAGCTCCACCCTTCCGATCGGGCCGAACTCCAGGTAGGCCGAATCGCCGATCGCGTCGGCGACAGCAGTGGTGACCAGCACCTCGCCGCCGAGCGCCCGGGCGACGACCCGATGGGTGAGGTTCACCTCGGTGCCGAAGTAGTCGCCGTCGCGGTACACGGCACGGCCGAAATGGATCCCGACCCGCGGCTGCGGGCGCTCCTGGAACAGCGTGAGGAAGCCGACCGCCCACTCGGTCAGGGTCACGGGGTCGGGCGAGACGATCATCACCTCGTCACCGATCGTCTTCACGATCAGCGCCTCAGCCGGGAGGGTCGCCTCGACCGTCTCCACGAACCGCTCGACGAGGTCGAGCGCCTCCTCGTCACCCTCCTCCTCCGTGTAGCGGGTGAAGCCGGTCAGGTCGACGAAGCAGAACGCCATCGTCACGCGCCCGAGCTGGCGCATGGCGGCGAAGTCGACCTCCATGTGGCCGACGACGTCCTGCTCGATGTAGAAGCGCAGGTAGCGCTGGTGGATGTACTCCATGAACGGCGCGGTCAGCGGCAGCAGGTCACGCGCCAGGCTCTCCATCTCGTCGGCCATCTCGAGCGCGTCCACTCCCTGGCGGATCAGCGGCTCGTGGACGTAGAGGTGGAACACGCGCACCTCCGCCTCGGCGATCTTGCGAATCGACTGGGCGTAGACGCGGACCAGCTGCAGCACGGCGACGAGCGGAAAGCCGGCGCCGAGCACGTCGGACAGCATCTCGATCGCCTCGACGTCCTGCTCGTTCAAGCTGCCCTCGAGCGCGGTGGGCGTGCCGAGGAGCGTCATCACGCGCTCGATCAGCTCCTCCTCGAGGCCGGTCCTCGCCGCGGCCTCGGCCCGGTCCACGGGCATCTCACGGTGGCCGGGCAGCAGGTCCTCGACGTAGCCGAAGGCCAGCCGGCCGTCGCGGACGGCTCGGCGCAGCTCGTCGAGCGAGTGCCCCCGCTCCCGCATCCGCGCCACCACCCGCGCCTGCGCGGCGGCGGCCGTCGTCCACCGGCCCCGCTTCACCGGCACCACCTTCGCCTGCGCCCAGCGCTTCAGGGTCGAGGCCGAGACGCCCGAGATCCGGGCGGCCTCGTTGAGCGAGATCGTCTGCTCGGGCATCGCCCGATCCTATGACGCTGCCGCCGGCCCTAGAGGCTTGATGTGGGTTGGCCGTCGTGCGGAGAACCCGCATCACTCTGTGTGAGTGGGGCGTCGGGGTCCTGAGAAGACGGCGACGGGGTCGATTGGCCCCGTCGCCTTGCGGGCTTGGCGGCCCGCTTCGCCGGCCGTCGACGCCGGGGGCGCCTCGCGGGACCCGCCACTCGCCCCAGTCGCCGGGGGGCCGGTGCGGCGCGGCCCACTGCTGGCCTGTTGCCGTCTTGACCCGGTTGAGGCTACGCCGACCACGGCCCGAAGTCAATGACCCGCGTGAGCGGGCGTGCCTCCGCGGCCGGCGAGCCGGTTCAGGCTTCGGCCAGCGCCGGGAATCCCGCTCGCACGATCCGGCGGTAGGGCTCGCACAGCAGCCGGGCGGCCGGCAGGTAGAGCAGCGCCGAGCGCGAGTCCCCCTCGCAGCGCACCTTGCCCCGTGCGATCGCGATCGCGAGGCTCTCACGCCCCTGGAGGTAGCGGTTGGCGACCTCCGAGGTCATCCGCAGGACCAGCTTCGGCTCCCACCCGGGGTCGTCGGCGAACGACCAGGTGAGGTTGTTGGCGCCCTCGGCCGCGGCGACGTTGAGCGCCATCTCGAGATCGGTGAGCTCGAATCGCATCCGCAGCCCGGTGGCGCCGATCAACGGGCCGAGGCGCTCGTCGCCGTCGACCTCAGCGAGCGCCTGCTCGAGCGCGGCGCGGAAGTCCTCGCGGTCGATCCCGGGAGGTGCCGCGGCTTCGGCGGCGGTCGCGCCAACGGTCGCCATCTCGACCACCATATTGCCTGCTCAGAGGAAAGTCGAGCCGCGTGCGACGAGGTTCTCGTACAGCTTCTCCTGGATCGTCTCGCGAACCTGCTCGGAGAGGTCGAGGACGACGCGACGGTCCTCGGCGGCGTCGGGCCCGAACGGCGCCAGCTCGATCGGCTCGCAGAACTCGATCCGCCATCGCGAGGGCAGCGGGACCAGCCCGAGCAGGCCGAGCCATGGGAACGTGGGCGTGATCGGCACGAACGGCGCCCCGACCGCGCGCGCCAGCGCCGGGCTCTCGCCGAGCTTGGGGTAGATCTCCTCCGAGCCGACGACCGCGGCGGGGACGATCGGGGCGCCGGTGCGCAGCGCGACCTCCACGAACCCGCCGCGGCCGAAGCGCTGGAGGCGATAGCGCTGGCTGAACGGCTTGCCGGTCCCCTTCACGCCCTCGGGAAAGGCCATCACCAGCTCGTCCTCGCCGAGCAGCCGGGCGGCGTTGTGCGGGCTCGCGGGAACGCCGCCAACCCGGCGGATGAAGGCGGAGACGAACGGCAGCTCGAAGGCCCAGTCGAGGACCAGGAACCGGGGCCAGCGGGGCAGTGGGTGTTGCTTCATCACCGCCATCGTCAGCATCGTCGCGTCGAACGGGAACACGGCCCCGGCGTGGTTGGCCACGATCAGCCCGCGACCGTGGGCGGGCACGTTGCCGACCCCCTCGGCCTCGACCCGCCACCAGCGGTCATAGAGGAACTCGAACAACGGGAAGACGGCCTCGGCGAAGTCCTCGTCGAAGCCCCACCCGTCCTCGTGATAATCGCCCTCGAGCCGCCGGACGATCGCCTCCAGCCCTGCGCGCAGCCGGTCCGGCAGGGATCCTGCGGCCTGCTGGGCGGCCGCCAGCGGGTCGAGCCCGGCCTCGACCCCTCCGCGCATCCCGCGCAGGAAGTCGGCCAGCGCCTCGGGCGCGTCGGTCGGCGAGCGGCCCGCGCTCATGACCCGGCCCGGGCCAGGCGGCCGGCGAGGGCGCCGGCGTGGAGGCTCGGGCCGAGCCGCCTGCCCGCCGCCTTCGCGCCCAGGTCGCGGATCGCGCCGACCGCGTCGTGGCCGGGCAGGTAGCCGACCTCGTCGAGCAGCCGGTGGTTGTCGACCCCGCGGCCGAAGCGCAGCAGGCGTACCCAATCACCGACCAGGCCGCCCGCGCCGAGCTGCGCGTTGAGGCGCTCCATCAGCGGCCCGAACAGCGGGCCGGGCACCGGGAGCGCCGGGCGGCCGAGCAGCCGCAGTGCCCGGCTGAGCGAGATCGAGCCGCTCGGCGCGACGTTGACCGCGCCGCGGACCGGGTTCGCGACAGCCGCCTCGATCGCGCCGGTGGCGTCGTCGGCGTGCAGCAGCTGCAGGCGCGGGTCGAACCCGAGCTGGACCGGGACCACGGGGAGGTTCAGGTAGCGGACGACGGGGCTGTCGAGACCGGAGGCGATCTCGGGCTGGTAACGCAACATGCAGCAGCGCAGCGCCGGATGACGACGAGCGAAGTTCTCGAAGTAGTCCTCGAGCTCGGAGATGTCGCGCTGAAAACGCGTCCGCAGCGGCTGCGCGCGGGCGAGGTCCTCGCTGTAGAAGGACGGCACCGCCGCCTCGCAACCGTAGATCGCCGCCGAGCCGCGGACCACCACTGCCCGCAGCGAGTCGGTGCGCTCGCAGGCGGCGAGCAGCTGCAGGGTCCCGATCACGTTGATCTCGTGCAGCGCCCGCGCCGGCTTGCCCGGCTCGGGATACCAGAGGACGCCGCAATGGACGACCGTGTCGACGCCGGTAGGGGGCAACAGGCGCGAGAGCACGGCGCTGCGGATGTCGGCCTCGATGAAGTCGGTGCGCTGGAGCTCGGCCGGCGGCGGCCGGCTGTCGATCCCGGCGATGTAGGTGACCCGCGGGTCGCGCTCGAGCCGGCGCGCCAGCTCGGCCCCCCAGTGGCTCGAGATCCCGGTGATCGCGACCCGGCGCCCCGGGGGCATCTAACCCTCGGCTCTAGGGTTAGGGTCGGGTCGCTCGTCGCCCTCGACCCCTGCTCGAGGCGCGTCCGGAGACCCGAGCCGGTCCTCGAGCTCCGCGAGCCGTCGCTCCAGCAGCTCGAGGCGGCGCCCGACCTCCCCGGTCGCCTCCTGGCCCCGGCGGGCGAGCTCGAGCCCGGCCTCCTGTCCGCGCCGGGTGAGCTCCTCGCGCGCGTCGCGGGAACGGCGGACGACGTCGTCGACGAGCTCACCGGCACGCTCGCGGGTGCTCGCCGCGGAGCCCGCGGTCGCCCGCATCGTGCGCTCGACCGCGGCGCGAACGGACTCGGCGACGCCGCTCTGCGGCGGCGGGTCCTCGGGATCGCGATTGGCCGACGGGGCATCGTTCATTCGGCTTCCCAGCATAATCCGCGGGTCTTGACCGGCTATCTGCGCCCGACGGTCCCGATCGCCGCCGACGTCCTGCTGCCGGCCGATCCCGGCCTCGCGATGGCGCTCGCCCAGCGGCTGCTGGTCAAGCCGCTGATGGCCAACCACCATCACGGGCTCTGGGGGTACTCGGGTACCACCGCCGGCGGCCACGAGCTGACCATCCAGGCGACCGGGATCGGCGGGCCCAGCGCCTGCGCCGTGCTCGGCGAGCTGGCCGGCCACGGCGCCCGGCGCCTGATCCGGCTCGGGCGCTGCGCCGCGCTCGCCGACGACCTCGCCAACGGCGAGGCCGCCGTGGTCGCCGAGGCCCTCGGAGCCGACGGGGTCTCGCGAGCGCTGGGGGTCGAACGGGCGACGCCCGATCCAGACCTGACCGCGGCGCTGAGCGAGGCGGTCGGCGTCGCCGGGGCGGTGATCGCGAGCACCGACCTGCCCGCCGCCGCCGGCAGCGACCTGCGGGCTCACTGGGGCGCCGAGCGGGCGGTGGCCGTCGACCTCGAGAGCGCCGGGCTGGTGGCGCTCGGCGAGCGGCTCGAGCTCGCCGTGGCGGCCGTCGTGGTCGTCGCCGAGAGTCCCCGCGGGCGCGCCACGGACGACGCGACCGAGGCGGCCCTGCTCGCCCTCGGCTCCGCCTGCCTGCCCGCCCTGTTCGAGCGCGACGGGGCCGAGCCGCCGCTCTAGAGATCCCATGCCCGCGTGCGCCCGGGTGCGCGGGGGCGTGGGATCACTCACCTAGTCCGGCGCCGCGATCCGGCGCGCGGCCGCGAGCTCGTCGGCGAGGTCGTCGATGCGGTCCTCGAGCGCCTCGAGGCGGCCCGAGAGCGAGCGCAGTCGCTGCTCGAGGCGCTCGACGTCCGCGGCCGAGGCGAGGTTGAGCGCGCCGATCGCCTGGCGCTGCGCGGAGGCGGCGCGCTCGCCGGCGCCGAGGGCGCGAGCGAGGGCGGAGTTGAACAGCGGGTTCTCGATCAGGGCCTGCGCCAGCTCGCCCACGGCCTCCTCGCCGCGTGCCCGAATCCCGCTGCGATCGTCGGATGCCTCCACGCACGCGCAGCCTAGCGGCTGTCCGGCACGCGGCCCCAGGCGTCGCAGGCTTCAAGCCATGCCTGCAAGCTGCCGATCAAGGATCGAACGATCGCGGTCATCAGGCGTCGCAGTGTCCGCTCACTTGGGGTACGGTTGCCCCGCCGGTTCCCACGTTGCAAACACCCCAGCCAACAGATAGTTTTCGCCGGGCTCAGGAGGAGGAGCTTCGCGCCACCCGGGCAGGGAGCGTGCCTGCGCGGCGAACTGGTCCAAGGGCATGAGGGAATGAGAAGCAGGTTTCTACTCGTCATCGGACTTGCGGTGCTCGGCGCCTCCCTCGCGGCCGGGAGCGCCGGCGCCGGATCGAGCAGCGTCGTCGGGGCCGGCGAGGGCGACGTGCAGATCGAGATCCCCGACGGCGGCGACCTGAGCCAGGTCCAGTCCCCGCCCCAGTGCTCGAACACCGCCGACGACGACGCCGACGGCGTCACGGATCTCGGTGATCCGGACTGCACCGGGTCCCTGGACGCGAGCGAGTCCGGTTCGAGCGGCGTCCCCGCCCCGCCGACCACGACCACGACCGCCCCCGGGACGACCACGACCACGCCGGCGACGACGACCACCGAGGAGACCACGACCACAACCGACGAGACCACGACCACCGAGGAGGAGCCCGACAACGCAACGATCGGTCCCAGCGGCTCGGGCGGCCGCGGCACCGGCGAGTTCCATGGGCCCGGCGCCGACAAGCCCGGGCGTGACCGCGACCGCGACGACGAGAGCGATCAGAACGACGGCGGCACCAGGGCGCCGATGGATCCCGAGGCCGACCGCAAGCCCGACGGCACCCCGACCGACACCAACCCGGGGCTGACGGTGGCCGAGTTCGGCCCGGCGCCGATCGGGGTCCCGAACTTCGTCATCGACCAGTTCACGATTCCGCCCTTCCTGCTCCCGATCTATCAGGCCTGCGGGACCCAGTACGGGATCCCCTGGCAGGTGCTGGCCTCGATCAACCGCATCGAGACGGCCTTCGGCACGAACCTCAACGTCTCCTCCGCCGGCGCCCTGGGCTGGATGCAGTTCATCCCCTCGACCTGGGAGGCCTACGGGGTCGACGCCAACAACGACGGCCGCAAGGACCCGTACAACCCCGTCGACGCGATCTGCGCCGCGGCTCGCTATCTGAACGCCGCCGGAGGGGCCGAGGACCTGCGCACGGCGATCTTCGCCTACAACCACGCCGACTGGTATGTCGACGAGGTGCTGCTCTATGCGAACCAGTACGGAAAGCTCCCCGAGACCCTGATCAGCTCGCTCACCGGGCTCACCGAAGGCGCCCACTTCCCCGTCGCCGCCAACGCTCGCTATGCCGACGACATCTCCGAGCGCCGCGCGCTCCGGCGCTCGAAGCCCTCCGCCGCCGAGCTCGGCAACGCCGCCGAGGTGATCGGTTCGGAGGCCACCCGGCGGGGGATCAACATCTACGCCCGCGACGGAGCCCCGGTGGTCGCCGTCAATGACGGCGTCGTCACCGAGATCGGGCGCTCGAAGAAGCTGGGCCGCTACATCGTCCTGCGCGATGCTTACGGGAACCGCTTCACCTACGCCGAGCTCGGCTCGGTCGCCGACGCCTACCCGGTGCCGAAGCAGCGCAAGCTCTCCGCCGCGGACTTCGAGCTGGTCAGCCCCAAGGACGACGAGGCCCCCGACGAGCCCGCCAGCGCCGGGACCCAGGTCGACGACGACTCCCAGGGCCAGGCCTCCGACGACCCGTCCGGCTCCTCCCAGGACCGGGGCTCCGGTGAGGAGCAAAGCGAGGACGCCGGCCCGGTCAACACCGAGGACGCTCGCGAGCGCCTCTACGCGTACCCCGAGCGCGAGGCAAACCGCCGGCGCGCCGGGCTCTCGGGCCAGCTCGACTCCCTGCTCGCCGACCGGATGCCCGGGTATGAGCAGTTCAAGGGCTATCTGGCGAGCGTGATGCGCTTCGACCCCGAGAAGATGGATCTGCGCCCGTTGCAGGAGGGCGCCGACGTGACCGCCGGCACGGTGCTGGGCCGGATCTCGAAGACCACCGAGTTCGCCCCACACGTCCACTTCGCGATCCGCCCGGCGGGCCGCGGGGCGCCGAAGATCGACCCGAAGCCGATCCTCGACGGCTGGAAGCTGCTGGAGGCGACGGCGATCTACCGCGCCGCCGGCGAGGACCCGTTCAACGGCTCGGCGTCGGCGAGCCAGGTGCTGCTGATGTCGAAGACCCAGCTGATCGAGCGGGTGCTCAATGACCCCAGCCTCGAGATCTATGCCTGCGGGCGCGAGGACATCCGCTCGGGCCAGGTCGACCGCCGTGTCCTGGCCATGCTCGAGTACCTGGTCGCGCGCGGCTTCGACCTGACGCTCACATCGCTCAAGTGCGGGCACTCGATCTACACGTCCTCCGGCTCCGTCTCCCACCACTCGACCGGCGACGCGGTCGACATCGCACAGATCAACGGGTTGCCGGTGCTCGGCCACCAGGGCCCGGGCTCGGTATCCGAGGCCCTGGTCCGCGACCTCATCGCCCTCCAGGGGACGATGCGCCCGGCACAGATCATCAGCCTGATGGACTACTTCGGCACCGACAACACCTTCGCGATGTCCGACCACGCCGACCACGTCCACGTCGGCTACACGCCGCTCGCGGGCCCGGGCTCGGGATCGGTTTCGCGCCAGTTCTCGGCGATGCTCAAGCCCGAGCAGTGGCGGCGGCTGATCGAGCGCTTGGGCGAGATCGACAACCCGACCGTGCCGACCGACGTCTCCGACGCGGCATTGCCGGCGGGCAAGGACCGCGGCAAGGGCGAGCGGGCATCGGCGGCGCACCTCTCCGAGTAGAGCAGCCACGCTGCGCCTGCCCTTCGTCCAGTTCGAGCTCGCAGGGACCGTCGGGCTCGAGGACGGCCGCTACCTGAACCGAGATCCCGAGCGGGTCCTGATCGTCGAGGTCGCCGGCGCCCCTCCCCCTCCCCGCCGCCGCATCGGCCGCGCAAGGCCCAAGGACGCCGATCCAGACGCGGTCCCCACGGTCCCGGTGACCACGCTGACGGCGGTGCGCCCCGACGAGCTCGGGAGCGAGGCGGACGCCCGGGCATGGCTGGACGGGGTGCGCGACGACGCTGACGCGCTCGACGCGGAGATCGACGATGCACTGGCTCTGGTCAACCGCGCCGTGCACGCCCACCGCGCGGCCACGCTGGACACCCAGATCGCCGACATCGGCCCAGGCTCGGCGCTGGCGGTGCGGGTCGGGTTCGGCGATGGCGACTCGCTCGCCGAGGGCCGGTACACCGCCGCAGTCGAGGTGCCCTACTCGCAGCGCCGCCGCCGCGCGGATGTCCTGCGCCCGCAGGAGCGGGTCGCGGAGGTGCTCGGCGGCCGCGCCGGCGTCGCCGCCTGTGAGCTGCTGGTGATCCGCGCCCGGGCCGACCTCGACGCCGGCCGCATGCGCGAGGCGGCGCTCCAGCTGCGAGTCGCCATGCCCGCGATGCTGGCCGAGCGGGAGGCGCTCGAGGCGCCGGATCAGGCCGACGACTTCGCCACGCTCGAGGAGCGCCGCGCGGTGACGGGTGACGCGGCGAACGAAGCGCTCGCGGGCGAGCTGAGCGAGGCGCGAGTCGCCGAGCTCACCGAGACGCTGCGCATCTGCGAGCGCGTCCTTCGCCGAAAGCGCGCGCTGGGCTGAGACCCAGGCCGAGCAGACACCCGGAAGCGGGCGAGGCCGGGTGGGGGTGGATCCCAGCGTGCCTGATTGCGCAACGCCCGGCCCCGCAGCGATGCGATGTGCAATTGCGCATCACATAGATGCATAAATGCGCATCGCCGCCCTCGGGCCGGAACTCCACTACAGCGCCGCGACCACCGCGCCGAGCTCCTCGACCACGTCCCCACCGAGCTTCACCAGTGCCTCGCCGTCGTAGGGCGTGGGCCCCTCGGTGACGATCGCGAGCCTCCCCCCGGCGCCCAGGGTGAGCTCCGGCAGCGCCGCAACCGGATAGACCTCGAGCGAGGAGCCGACGCAGAGCAGCAGGTCGGCGCCGGCGCACAAGTCCTGGGCCTCGGCGAGCGCGGCCTCGGGCAGCAGCTCGCCGAACAGGACCACATCGGGCTTCACCTTGCCCATGCAGCAGGTGCAGGTGGCGATCCCGTCGCTCGTCGAACAGCTCGCCGACCTGCTCCACCGAGTAGCTCGTGGCGCAGGTCGTGCAGCTCGAGGAGGCAATCGAGCCGTGCACCTCGATCACCCGCTCGGAGCCCGCCTTGGCGTGCAGGCGGTCGATGTTCTGGGTCACGACCGCGTCCAGGTGGCCTCGAGCCTCGAGCTCGGCGAGCGCCCGGTGGGCGGGGTTGGGCAGCTTCCGGTCGAGCTCCGAGAAGCGCGGGCGATAGAAGCTCCAGAAGCGCTTCGTGTCCCGGTGGAAGGCGTCGATGTGGGCGACCTCCATCGGATCGACCTTCTCCCAGAGCCCCTTGCCCGGGGTGCGGAAGTCGGGGATGCCGGATGGCACGGAGATACCGGCGCCCGTGAGCGCGACCACCGACGCGGCCCCTTGAATCAGATCAACCAGCTCCCGCTGGGCGCGGCTGGGGCGTCGGGTCGCGCCCGGGGAGCATCCGCAGGCATGGATGCCGAGGACGGTGCGAGGCCGGACGCCGAAGCGCTTCCCGGGGGCGATCCCGACGTCCCGTCCATCACTTGCCCTTCCACTTCGGCGTGCGCTTGCCGAGAAATGCCGCGATCCCCTCCTTCGCGTCCTCGCTCGTAAACGCGGTCGCGAACCCCCGCTTCTCGTTCTCGATCCCCTCGTCGAGGTCCGGGTCGTCGGAGGCGACCTTCACCTGCTCGACCGCGACGGGGGCCTGACCGGCGAGGCGGCGCGCCCACGAGAGCGCGGTGTCGAACAGCTCGTGGTCGGGGACCACCCGGTTGGCGAGCCCGTAGGCCTCGGCCTCGGCCGACGAGATCGCGTCGCCGATCAGGTTCATCTCCAGCGCCTTCTCGGAGCCGACCAGGCGCGGCAGCCGCTGGGTGCCGCCGAACCCCGGGATGAGCCCGAGCTTGATCTCGGGCTGGCCGAAGACCGCCGACTCGGCCGCGATCCGGAAGTTGCAGGCCATCGCCACCTCGCAGCCGCCCCCGAAGGCGAGCGAGTTGACCGCCGCGATCGTCGACACCCTGCTCAGCGCGAGGTCCCGTAGCAGCGCGTGGCCGGAGTCGATCAGCTCGGGGCCGCTCGACTCGTCCATCTGCGTGAACGCCTTGATGTCGGCCCCGGCCGAGAACACGACCGGGATCGAGGAGGCGATCACCATCGCGCCGATGTCGCCGGACGACTTGACCCGCTCCCAGACCGTCCCGAGGTCCTTGATCACCTGCGGCGAGATTGCGTTCATCGGCGGGTTCGCGAGCCAGGCGATCGCGACGTCGCCGCGCGTCTCGAGCTTGACCGTCTCCGTCTGGTCGCCCTCGTCGGCCTGCGGGTAGGCATAGAAGCCCTGGCCCGACTTCATCCCCAGCCGGCCCTGGGCGACCAGGCGCCTGAGCACGGTCGGCGCCGCGAACCGCTCGCCGTGCTCCTGCTCCGCCGCCTCAAGCTTCTCGAGCACGGTGTCGAGGCCGAGCATGTCCGCGCCCATGAACGGCGGGAAGATTCCCCGGCGCGGGTCCATCCCGGCGCCGGCCATCATCCCGAGGTCGATGTCACGCACGGTGCACACGCCCTCCTGGAGCACCAGGCAGGACTCGACCACCGCCTTCAGCTTCATCAGCTCGGCGAGCGCCTCGCCGTCGGGGTCGGCGTCGCCGGCGACCTGCGGCTCGCCGTCCTCGTAGAAGCCCGAGCCTCCGGTCTTCGCTCCCAGCTTGCCGTCGGCGACCAGCTTGCGCATTCCCTCGTGGACGTAGAACGACTCGCCGTAGGACTCGCGCAGGTGCTCGGCGACGTGGAAGACGGTGTCGAGGCCGAGCATGTCGATGAGGAAGAACGGCCCCATCGGCGCGACGTTCGCCGCGGCCACCGCCTCGTCGATCTTCTTGATCGAGAGTCCCTGCTCCTCCTGGGCTCGCCAGACCTCGCCGACGGCGGAGTTGAGGATCCTGTTGACGACGAAGCCCGGCACCTCGCTGCAGGTGATCGGCTGCTTGCGGATCGTCTGGGCGAAGTTGTAGGCGGCCTGGACGACCTCGGGATCGGTCTCCTCGCCCTCGATGATCTCGACCAGGGGCATCACCGACGCCGGGTAGAAGAAGTGAAAGCCGACGACCTTGTCCGGGCGGAGGGTCGCGTCGCCCATCTCGGTGATCGAGAGCGAGGAGGTGTTGGAGGCGAGGATCGCGTGGCCCGGGGTGACCGCGTCGAGCTCGGCGTAGACCGCCTCCTTGATCTGCATCTTCTCCGGCGCCGCCTCGATCACGAAGTCGACGTCCCCGAAGGACTCGTACGAGGTCGTGCCCTCGATCAGCCCGATCACCTCCTCGAGCCGCGCGTCGGCCTGCTCCTGGGTCAGCTTCTCCTTCTTCACCAGGCCAGCGAGCTGGCCCTTGGTCACCTCGCGGGCCTTCTCGAGGCCGTGGTCGACGAACTTCTGGTCGATGTCCTTGAGGACGACCGGGATGTCGGACGAGGCGATCGCCTGCGCGATCTCGCCGCCCATCGTGCCGGCGCCGACGACGGCGGCCTTGGAGACGAACATTTGGGTGCCCTCCGCGGGTCGAGAGTAAGGGAGCGCGGAGGCTACTGGTCAAGCGGGCTGCAGCGGCTTGATGTTGTGGTGGAGGTGGAAGACGTTCTCGGGATCGAACTCCGCCTTGACCTCGGCGAGGCGACCGATGTTCTGCTCCCCGAAGCCCCGTGCGACTTTGTCCTCGCTCGTCGACTCGAAGTTCAGGTACACGGCGCCGGTCGAGTGCGGCCGCAGGTCGGCGCACGTCCCCCGCGCCCAGGCGATCGCCTGATCGTCGTCCTCGGGCCGCTCCCAGAGGCCGAGCGGGTGGGCGACCCAGGGGGCCGCGCGGTGTGGCAGCGGCCAGTCGTCGACGCCGGCCGCGACCGCCCCGCCCCAGTAGAAGAGGATGTGCTGCGACGGCGAGGGGACGACCATGTCGTGCGCCCGGGAGCAGAACGCCTCGAGCGCGTCGTCGGGCAGACCCGAGAGGTGCTCGGCGGACCAGTAGTTGCGGTAGCCGGGAGGATCGTCGATCGCGCACTGCATCTCCGCGTAGGGCATCTCGGCGATCAGCTCCGCCTCGGGCTCGAGCTCGAGCACCGGGGCGATCACCTCGCGCGCCTCGCCCTCGGGGCCGGCGTAGACGACGATCATCCCCGCGCACAGCTCGCCTCGAAGGTGCTGGGGGACGAACTCCTCCGGCGGACCCGTGATGTAGGCGAACCCACCTCCGAGCTCGTCGGGAGCGCCGCCGTCGATCAGCGAGCGCACCCTGCGCGCCAGCTCCGGGCCCGCCTCGGCCGGCCACAGCAGCAGGGCGAAGGTGGCCGCCGGCAGCGGGTGCAGCCGGAAGACGAGCTCGGTGGCGACGCCGAAGTTGCCGCCGCCCCCGTGCAGGGCCCAGAACAGCTCGGGGTTCTCGGACTCGCTGGCGGTCACCGTGCGGCCGTCCGCCGTGACCAGCGTCACCGCCTGGAGGTTGTCGCAGGCGAAGCCGTACTTGCGCTCGAGCCAGCCGGAGCCGCCCCCGAGCGTGAGCCCGGCGACCCCGGTGGTCGAGACGCGCCCGCCGGTGGCCATCAGGTGGTGCGGCTGGGTCGCGCGGTCGAAGTCGGCCCAGGTGGCGCCACCCTGCGCGGTGGCGGTGCGGGCGCCGGGGTCGACCGTGACCCCGTTCATCCGGCGCATGTCGATCACCAGTCCGCCCTCGGTGAGGCTGGCGCCCGTGACGCTGTGGCCGCCGCTGCGGATCGCGACCTCGAGCTCCTGCTCACGCGCGAAGGCGAGCGCCGCCGCGACGTCATCCGCGCTCGTGCACTGGGCGATCGCCGCCGGGCGGCGGTCGACCATCGAGTTGAAGATCGCCCGGGCGTCCTCGTATCCGGCCGCGTCGCGTTCGAGGACCTTGCCGCCGAAGCCGTGGCGAAGGTCGGCCGTGTCCACGCTCACTCCCCTCGGTCGAAGTCGAGCCGACCCTAACGCAGCCAGGCGGCTCCGCAAGGGAAATCCGTCACACGTTTCCCGGCGGGCCCTGGCCGAGCTCGGCGAGCTCTTCGGCCTCGAGTCGCAGGCGCGCGAGCGTGCGCTGCAACGACTTCGTCACCTGGCCGCGGACGAAGATGCGGTCGGTGAGCCAGGCGAAAGGGCCGGCCCGGGCGAGCGCGTACTCGAGCGTCAGCGAGACCCGGACCGCATCGCCCTCGACCTCGAACCGGGTCGTCAGGTCGCCGCTGGACTCGGGGTCGGTGAACGCGATCCGGTGCAGCCTGCGCGGCTCGTGGGCGAGCACCCGCTCGCTCACCGTCCCGCGGCCGGCCGGGGTCGAGCGCCAGACCAGCGTGCCGCCGGCCTCCGGATAGCCGTTGGCCGCCTCGACCGCCCGGAACCCGTCGACCCATGCCGGCCAGCCGCTGGGCTCGAAGTAGTAGTCCCAGACCTCCGCCATCGAGGCCCCGACCAGGATCGACTCGTGCACCTCCGCCACGCCGGCAGCGTACGCCAGCGCCGGTGCAACCCGTAGAACTCACGGCTTGCGCGTCCTGCGACCACACCTGCTTGGCCTCTGCGCGGCCTGTGCCCTGGTCGCGCCGGGGCCCGCTACCGCGGCCGACACCGAACGTACCGTCGAGGCCGCCAGCACCGGCCCGCACGCCGAGCTCCGCAAGACCGTGCCGATCACCCGCCGGCCCGGCGCCGCGCCCCGGGTCGCGCTCTCGATCGGGCCCGGCAAGCTCTCGGGCCTGCACCCCGGAGATCGCCTCGAGCTCTCGTCGGAGCTCCAGCTCACCGTCGACTGTGACAAGCGCTCGCCCCGATGCGCCGGCCGCCCCTATGACTTCAACCCGACCGTGGTCGTGAGGCTCGAGCTGGCGCCGCGCCGTTCCCCGGGCGCGCCGTCGCGGGTGCTGGCCCGCAGCCGGCTCAGCTGTCGCCAGAAGCTCCCCGACCGCCAGCACCATTGCCCGGTCGTCTTCGAGGTGACGACCCGGGTCGGCGAGGGCTTTCCCTGCCCGCTCGATCGCTGCCACGCGAACCTGGTCGTCTCGGCCTCGAGCCCACACGCCCGGGGCGACCAGCGGATGATCATCGGGTCCAACAAGCCCAGCGGGCGGATCGTCCAGAACAAGAGCCGGCTGAACGTGATCAGGCTCGCGCCGGGGGCCCGGGCCGAGCGACTGCGGACCGGTGAGCTGCGCCGGCGGTCGCTGCGCCTGCGCCCGCAGCGCAAGGTCGTGCTCTCGCAGCAGGTCGACGCCCTCGAGCGTGGCGAGGTGCTGGCGGTCTCGGCGGGGCTGCGCTCCGACGTTCGCCACCTCGGCTATAACGCGCTCGTCGGCGCCGAGCTGATCGTCGCCCGGGGGCCGAACGCGATCGAACCCAGCAGGCTCGTCCGCCGGTCGGTGTGGCAGCAGGGGGAGATCAGCCCGACCAACGGCACCAACTGCACCCCGGCGCAATCTCCGTGCCCGACTCGCAAGGTCGGCGTGGTCAAGGTCCGTCACGACGTCCGCGGCGGCTCGGGCGCTCCGGCGCCGCTGTTCGTCAACGTGGTCGTCCGGACGAAGCAAAAGCGGGTCGGGCGCGAGCACGGGGCCCGCCTGCGGATCCGAAACGACGCCGCGCTCGAGGTCCGCAGGTACTCCCCGTAGCGCCGACCGTCCCGGAGGCCCCCTCCCCGCAGACATTCAGGGACGTTCGGCGGAGGCTGGGGCATGCGCTAGGACTCGTAGAGCTCGCGCTTGATCAGGGTCACGGAGCGGATCACCGAGTCGAGGAAGGGCTCGAGCTCGGTTCGCAGTCGCTCGTGCTCGCGCCGGCCCGCGGCGGTGATCGAGTAGTACCGGCGGGTGCGCCGGTCGGGGTGCTCCCAGCTGCCCTCGATCATCTCTTCGGCCTCGAGCTGGCGCAGCAGCGGGTAGATCGTGTTCGGGTTGACCGAGATCACTCCCTCGGTGATCCTCTCGATCTCCTCGATCAGGCGGTTGCCGTACTGGGGCTCGCGCTCGATCAGGTGCAGGACCAGGAGCGGGAACAGGTCGCGGCGCCGGATCTCGCCGCCGAAGACGTCCATCGAGCGGCCTCCCCGGCGCCCTCGTGGGGCTTCCCCGCCGCGCTCGCGAGCCGACCGGGCCGCCTCGGCGACCGCGTCCGCGACCGGCTTTGGGCGACGCTCCGGCATCGCGCGAGCGTACTCCCTGGCTGGGCGTCCGGGCGCGGGTTGCGTGACCAGGCTCACGGACAGCGGTGACTGCCGGGACTAGGGTCGATTCGTTCCGTCTGCCACGAGGAGAGATCAATGGCCAACATGACCGTCAACGACCGCGCCCAGTTCGACCGGGTCGATCTCAGCGTCCCGAGCACGGGTGTCCGGGTCCGTGACCGCCGCCCACTGATCGCGTACACGATCGTGACGGCCGCGATCCTCGCGGCGCTCGGCTACGCGACCGTGGTCGCGATCGACGGCTGGGCGAAGGCCATCGTGCTCGGCTTCGTGCTCCTGACCGCGGTCGGCGCGATGATCGCCGTCAACCCGGCGCGGCGGGGGTAGACACAGTCGGCTGACGGCAGTCGGCGGATAGTCGGCGGACGGCAGAAGCCGACCGCGCACTGCCGACTAGACGGCTGCCGGCGCCGTCTCGGTCTCCTTCGCCGTGACCTCGGCCTGGGTCTTGATCGACTCCTCGAGTGGCTCTGACGTTGCGGCCCATCAGCACCTCCTTGGCGATCACCAGGCGCTGGATCTGCGAGGTGCCCTCGTAGAGCTGCATGATCTTGGCGTCGCGCATCAGCTTCTCGACCGGGTACTCCTTGATGAACCCGTAGCCGCCGTAGACCTGGACCGCGTCGGTAGTGATCTCCATCGCCGAGTCGGCGGCGAAGCGCTTCGCGTGTGAGCAGGCGAGCGTGTTGCGGATCCCCTGGTCGAGCAGCGCCGCCGACTGCCAGGTGAGCAGACGGCCCGCCTCGACCTTGGTCGCCATGTCGGCGATCATGAAGGAGACCGCCTGGTGCATGGCGATCGGGACGCCGAACTGGACCCGCTCCTTCGAGTAGTCGCAGGCGAACTCGAACGCCGCCCGGCCGATCCCGACCGCCATCGCGGCGACCCCCGGACGGGTGCGGTCGAGGGTCATCATCGCGAGCTTGAAGCCCTTGTTCTCCTCGCCGAGCAGATGCGACTCGGGGACCTCGGTCTCGTTGAAGACGACCGTGGCCGTATTCGACGCCCGCTGACCGAGCTTGTCCTCCTTCTTGTCGATCACCACGGTGTCGTCACGGGGCACGACGAAGGCGGAGATGCCGCGGTGGCCGGCGTCCTTGTCGGTCTTCGCGTAGACGGTGTACCAGTCGGCGTACTGGCCGTTGGTGATGAAGCACTTGGAGCCGTTGATCACCCACTTGTCGCCGACCTTCTTCGCCGTCGTCTTCATCCCCGAGACGTCGGAGCCGGCGTCGGGCTCGGTGAGGCAGAACGAGGCCAGCTTCGGCTCCTCGGTCAGCATTCCGAGGTACTCCTTCCGGATCTCCTCGGAGCCGCCGAGCGCGACCGGGGTCATCGCCAAGCCGTTGGCGGCCAGCGAGGTGCCGATCCCGGAGCAGCCCCAGCCGAACTCCTCCTCGATCAGGCAGCCGGAGAGGAAGTCGAGCCCGGCCCCGCCGTACTCCTCGGACACGTGGGTGTTCATCAGCCCCACTTCCCAGGCCTTGTCGATGATCTCCTGGGGCCAGGTGCCGTCCTTGTCGTACTCCCAGGCGACCTTGCGGATCTCCTTCTCGGCGAAGTTGTGCGCCAGCTCGCGCAGATCCTTCTGCTCGTCGGTGAGGGTGAAGTCCACTGTTTCAGTTGCTCCTTCGTTACGCGGGAAAACTCGATTGACTGACCAGTCAGTCACCCGAAGGGTAGCTGATCGGCTGGGAGCTCGGCGCCGGTACACCGCCCGCCGAGTGACACGCTGAGCACTCCCTGGGCGCTCAATCCGTCGCTCGGCGTGCGCGCGGACGCCGGGCTACGCTGTACACGTGGCCTTCGCCGCCTCCCTGCTGGCACCCGCGGTCTCCAACGGCGAGGTGATCCTGATCGTCGTCCTGGTGACGATCCCGGTTGCCGCGATCGTCTTCATCGCCAACGCGGGCAGCAACTTCCGCTCGATCGGCAAGGGCGGCCTCTCGGTCGAGTTCGAGTCCGACCTGCCGCAGGGCATGCGGCGACTCCGGCGCCGAGGCCGAGCCGGCCGGCGCACGCGAGGACGAGTTGCGCCAGATGCTGGAGGCGAAGGCCTACCGCCAGAGCGCTCGCGGGGAGGCCCCCCTGGACGTCGATCAGGAGCTGGCGAAGCTGCTTGCCGAGCAGCCGGCGGCCCCGTCGAGCGGCGACCCCGCTCTGCGCGAGGAGGTGCGCCAGCTGGTCGTCGCGCGCAACGAGCGCCGCGCCCGCCAGGGCAAGGAGCCGCTCGACGTCGAGGCCGAGGTCGAACGACAGTTGCGCGAGCTCGAGAACCTGGGCCAGTAGCGCTCGCTGCTCGAACAGACCCGTGACGAATTAGGCTTCCGGGCGATGGCAGACGACGATCCGCGCGTCGAGCTGGACGACCTCCTGGTCCGGCCCGGCACCTACTTCAACCCCCAGACGGAGGTCGTCGTCGTCGTCGACGACTCGACCTCGATCGACCAGGAGGTCTTCAACCTGGAGGCCTACGAGGGCGCCGACTGGGTCCGCGTCTCGGACGAGGTGCCGGTCGACGCGGACGCGCTCGACACCGCGATGGAGCGCTTTCAGACCCTGCGCCACGTGCCGGCCGGGGTCTCGGCCGAGGCGACGGAGCTCGAGCCCGGCGCCGACGAGCTGGTCGAGGACGAGGAGGAGCTCGAACCCGATCCCGACCCGGAGGAGTTGTGAGTGAGATGGGCTATTCCAAGGCGACGCGGGAGCAGGCGGTCGACTTCATGGCCGGCTATCCGGGCTTCGGCGAGATGCGGCACTACTCGGACGCGCTCGACACCGAGCAGGTCTCCTTCAGCTGGCGGACGATGCCGCCCGGCACCGGCGGCAGGGGCAGCTACGGCCACCGCCATCCGGGCCAGGAGGAGGTCTATTTCGTGATCTCGCGGGACGCCGACGTTCAAGGTCGGCGACGAGGTCTTCGAGGCCGGCCCGCAGACGGCTGTGCGGATGTCGGGCGAAGCGTTCTGCTCGGTCCACAACGACACCGATGCCGACGCCGAGCTGCTGATCTTCTCCACCCGCCTCCCGGATCCGCCGAGCGAGAAGCAGGACGACTTCTGGCCCGAGGGGCCGGACTGAGGGATGAGGCGCCCGCGCTCTACGCGGTCGAGCGCTAGGACCGCTCAGGCGAAGGAGACATAGACGATGAAGGCGCCGAACAGCGCCGACCAGAGCACGATCGGCAGCGGCTCGAAGCGGCCCCGCAGGCGAAGCGCCCAGTAGGCGACCACGCCGCCGGCGAGCCCGAGCGCGCCCGAGAGCACCGCGAAGCGGTCGAGCTCCCAGTCGGTGAGCAGGAGCCCGACCGCGATCGGGATCGTCGACTGGAAGACCATCGCGCCGGTGATGTTGCCGAGCGCGAGGCTGTCCTTGCCGTCCTTGACCCAGAAGAAGCTGTTCGCCTTCTCCGGCAGCTCGGTCGCCAGCGGCGCCAGCACCAGCGAGAGCACCAGCGGCTCGACGCCGATGTCCTCGGCGACGGTGATCAGCTCCTCGACGAACAGGTGGGCGCCGCCGACGATCGCGCCGAGCCCGATCACGAGCTGGAGCGACGACGGTCGCGCGTGGGCGGGTCGTCGCCGGGGGTGCGGTCCAGGTAGAGCGGTCCGATCGACTCCTCCTCCTGGACCTCGCCCCCGCCGCGCAGCGTCTGGCGGACGTAGACGGCGTAGGCGAGGACGAAGACGATCGCGAGCGGGATGCTGCAGCCCCTCGGGAACGAGCACGCCGAGCGCGATCCCGGCGGCGAAGAAGATCAGGAAGAAGACGAGGTCGCGATCGAGGGTCTCCGCGTGGACCCGCAGGTCGGTGCCCTGCTCGCGGCGAGCGCGGAAGATCAGCGCCGAGATCCCGACCAGGGCCATCGCGATCGTCGCGAGCAGGAACGGGGCCCCGATGATCGCCCCGATCGCGACGTCCTCGGCGCCCTCGGCGCCGCCGAGGATGGCGACGATCGGGATCAGGGTCTCCGGCATCGCCGTGCCCACCGCCGCGAGGATGCTGCCGGTCGCGCCCTCCCCGATCTCGAGCCTGTGGCCCGCCCACTCGACCGCGTTGGTGAACAGCAGCGCCCCGGCGAGGATCACGGCGAAGCTGGCCGCCAGCAGGAGGACGTACTCCATCGCCTATGAGCCGCCTACCCGCTGCAGGCTCTAGGCGTAGAAGAACGCGATCCCGAGGATCGCGTAGAGCGCGAGCAGCTGCACGCCCTCGAACCAGTTCGACTCGCCGTCGTGGGTGATCACGTTCGCCACCAGGATCGCGATCAGGATCGCTCCGAGCTCGAAGCCGTTGAAGACCAGGGGCATCGGTCCGACGCCGATCAGGAACGAGGCGATCACCAGCACCGGCGCGACGAAGAGGGCGATCTGGGCGCTCGAGCCGATCGCGATGTTGACCGCGAGGTCCATCTTGTTCTTGAACGCGACCAGGATCGCGACCCAGTGCTCGGCCGCGTTGCCGACGATCGCGACGACGATCACCCCGACGAAGAACTCGCGACAGCCCGATCGACTCGGACGCCTCGCTGATCGAGCCGACCAGCACCTCCGACATCAGCCCGACCGCCAGCCCGGCGACGAACAGCGTGATCACCGAGCGGCGCACGCTCCAGCCGAAGCCCTCCTCGTGCTCCTCGGCGTAGGGCGGGTTGAAGAGGTCCTTGTGGGTCCGCAGCGAGAACCAGAGGCCGGCGACGTAGGTGCCGATGAGGACGATCGCGACCGCCAGCGAGAGGTTCTCGACCGTCGAGTCGTAGTCGATCGCCTCGGCGGTCGGGCTCGGGAGGCCCTGGCCCTCGACCAGCTCGAAGATCGCCGGCATCACCAGCGCACCGGCGGCCAGGAACAGCATCGTCGCCTGGATGTTGGCCGCCTGCGCGTTGAAGAGCTGCCGCTGGTGCTTGAGGCCCCCGACCAGCATCGAGGCGCCGAGCACGAGCAGGATGTTGCCGATGATCGAGCCGACGATCGAGGCCTTGACCACCTCCTGGAGTCCCTCGTTCAGGGCGATCAGGGCGATGATCAGCTCCGGTGCGTTGCCGAAGGTGACGTTGAGCAGCCCGCCGATGCCCGGACCGGACTTGGCCGCCAGCTCCTCCGTGGCGAGCCCCATCAGTGCCGCCGTCGGGACGATCCCGAGCGGCGGCGACGAAGAACACGATCACGGCGTCGGCGTGCGCGAGCTCGAGCGCGACGGCCGCCGGGATGAACGGGGTCAGCAGGTACGGCCATCCCTGAGCGCTGAACAGGAACCGCCGCGCGCCGCCCCCTGCGTTGCCCTCCGCGGTCATGGAGAGCTGGAGCCTAGTCACGAAACGGGACGCGGCCCCGACGCGCTCGCCGGGGCCCCTGCGCCCGCCGCGTGCGCTCGCCGGCCGGGCTAACCCTGGAGCTCGGCGGCGCAGGCGTTGATCTCGTCGGGCGTGGTCGCCTGCTGCATGCACTGCTGGAACGCGTCGCCGGACGCGCCGCTCGGGTCCGAGAGGCCGCCGAGGGCGCCCGGATCGATGCCGGCGTCGCCGAACAGCTCGCTGATCGGCTTCGCGTCCGCGGGGGCCTCGATCGTCTGCGTCTCGTTGAGGGCGTCGATCTCGAACGCGAACGCGACCTGGATGTTCGAGATCGGGACGCTGACGCCCTCCGGCGCCAGCGCCGACGGATCGACTCCCAGGTTGATCTCGAGCTTGCGCAGCTCCTTGTCCTCGACACCCGAGTAGACGTCGATCGAGGCCTCGGTGACCGCACCGGAGATCGCGTCGAGCTGCGCCGGGTCGAACCCCTGCGTGCCGGCACCCGGGATCGAGGTGACCAGCTCGCCGACGTCGGTGATGATCTGGTCGATGTCGGCGTCGCCGTGCGACGTGGATGGTCTCGGTCCCGCCGACGTCCTCGGTGCCCTCGTTGGTGAGGTTGGTGAGCCAGCTCGAGATGTCGATGTCGCAGGCCGACGGCGTCACCGCCGGCCTGCTCGACCGCGCTCGCGCACTGCTCCTGGAACGTCCGCGCTCCGATTCGCCGGAGTCGCTCGCCGCCTGCGCCTGGGCCTCGAACTGCTCTCGAAGCTGCGCGAACTCCTCGGTGCCGACCTCGTAGGCCTCGTCCTGGTACTCGACGTAGGCGTTGTCCTCGGTGACCACGAGGCCGCCCGGCGAAGTCGATGCTCTGGCCGGCGCCCTCGCCCGACGCCGACGCGGTCCAGTCGAGCTGCGGGATCGCGTTCTCGTTCTCGGGATCGCCCTGGAACGGGCCGCCGAGGCTGGCCTCGAAGCTGCCGCCCTGCTCCCCCTCGGCGCTCACCGAGGCGGTCAACGAGAGGTCTCCGCTGGTCACCTTGGTGTCGTTGTTGAAGGTCTCCTCGAGGACGGTCTGCGGGTCCTCGTCGGAGGAGTCGTCGCCGCCGCAGCCGGCGATCACGGCCGGCCGCGAGCGCGAGCGCGCAGAGCGCGAGCACGGTTCGGATGCGGGTCAAGCTGTTTGTCTCCCTCGGTCTCTGATTGAAAGGCGCGCGCCAGCGTAGCGAAGTACGCCTGAACGCCCCGCCGATGACCGCCAGCTCCCCGCGGACCATCCTCTACACCGGCAAGGGCGGCGTCGGCAAGACCAGCGTCGCCGCCGCCACCGCGCGCCGCTGCGCCGCCGCCGGGCTGCGCACGGTCGTCGCTCTCGACCGACCCGGCGCACAGCCTCTCGGACTCGCTCGAGGCCGAGCTCGGCCCCGAGCCGATGGCCGTCTCGCGAGCTGCTCTGGGGCCAGGAGGTGCAGGCCGAGCGCGAGATGGAGGTCAACTGGGGCGCCGTGCAGCGGTGGCTCGGAGCGCTGCTTGCCGACCGTGGGGTGATGGACATCGCCGCCGAGGAGCTGACCGTGCCGCCGGGCATGGACGAGCTCTTCAGCCTGCTCCAGATCAAGCGCCACCACGAGTCGGGCGAGTTCGACGCCGTGATCGTCGACTGCGCCCCGACCGGCGAGACGCTGCGCCTGCTCGAGCTTCCCCGACATCGCCCACTGGTGGCTGGAGAAGGTGTTCCCCTGGGAGCGCCGCCTGCTCGGCGCGGCGAAGCCGCTCGCGCGGACTGATCGACGTCGAGGTCCCGGGCGAGGACGTGCTCGCCGAGGTCCAGCGACTGGTCCGCCAGACTGATCGCGATGAACGAGATCCTCCGCGACCGCGAGCACGCGTCGATCCGGCTGGTGATGAACCCCGACCGGATGGTGATCAAGGAGGCGCAGCGGACCTTCACCTACCTCAACCTCTACGGCTATCTGACCGACGCCGTGATCGTCAACCGGATCTTTCCCGAGGAGCTCGCCGGCGGCTACTTCGGCGAGTGGCGCGAGCGTCAGCGCCGAGCGCCTCGCGGAGGTCCGCGCCGGCTTCGCCCCGGTCCCGGTGCTCACCGCGCGCTACTTCGATCACGAGGTGATCGGCGCCTCGATGCTCGACCGGCTCGGCGGCCGAGCTGTTCGGGACCGGGCTCGACCCGGCCATGCTGATGCACACGGAGCTCGCGCAGGAGCTCGAATCGTCGAACGGGACGGCGACCCTGCGGATCGGGGTCCCGTTCGGCGACAAGGGGGACGTCGGCCTGAAGAAGGTCGGCGCCGAGCTGATCGTGTCGGTCGGCCAGCGCAAGCGAACTATCATCCTGCCCGCCGCGCTCGCCCGCCGTAACGCGACCGGCGCGAAGCTCGCCGACGGCTCGCTCGAGGTCAGCTTCGAGACTCAGAGCACCAACCGATGGCCACCCCTGAACAGTCCCACCACTGCCTCGAGCTGTGCCCGATCTGCCGCGGCGCCGAGGTCCTGCGGGCGACCTCGAGCCCCGAGCTGCGCGGTCAGTGGCAGTCGGTCCAGCGCGAGGCGCTGGTGACGATGCGGGCGATGATCGACCACTATCTCGAGCGCCTCGACGAGTACGAGTCCGCCTCGGGGCCGCGCGTCGAGGAGATCCCGATCGAGTAGGCGCCCCGGCCGCGGGCGCTGTGCTCGGGTGCCGTAGGGGTGGAGTCGCGCGATGCGCCAGGCCTCGACGCGGTTGCCTGCGCATCTGTGCATCATAGCCGCTAGCTGCACCAGTCCCGCACGGCCTGCGTGGCGCAAATTTGCACCCTAGCGCTGGACCCTCCCCACCCAGCCCTGTGAACGCCCCGCAGCACGGCGTCGCGTTATCCTCGTCCCATGACCTGCCTCGTGCGGACCGAGAACCCGGATCGCGCTCGCTTCTGCATGTCTTGCGGGGCCCGCTCGCGACCGCTGCCCCAGCTGCGCCACCGAGAACCCGCCGGAGGCCAAGTTCTGCATCGAGTGCGGCACGTCGCTCACTGGCGCGCCGGCGCCCGGGCCGCCGGGCGCCGAGGAGCCGCTGCCGGAGGAGCGGCGCAAGGCGACGATCCTGTTCGCCGACCTCTCGGGCTACACCGCGGTCGCCGAGCGCCTCGACCCGGAGCGGATGAAGTCGATGGTCGACCGGGCGCTGCGCCGCCTCGGCGACGAGATCGAGCGCTACGGCGGGACGATCGACAAGTACATCGGCGACAACGTGATGGGCGTCTTCGGCGCCCCGGTCGCGCACGAGGACGATCCCGAGCGCGCGGTGCGCGCCGGGCTCGCGATGCAGGCGGCGATGGAGGAGGTCAACGACCGGATCGCCGCGGACCTCGGCGCCGAGCTTCGCGCTCCGGGTCGGGATCAACTCCGGCGAGGTGCTCGCCGGCAGGGTCGGGGACGGCTACACGGTGATCGGCGACCCGGTCAACGTCGCCGCCCGTCTGCAGGCGGCGGCGAAGCCCGGCACCGTGACCGTCGGCGAGGTCACCCACCGGCTCACCCGGGCGGCGATCGAGTACGTCGAGCTCGAGCCGCTCGAGCTCAAGGGGAAGGCCGAGCCGGTCCTCGCCTGGGAGGCGGTGAGGGCCGTGGTCCGGGGCAGGGCCGCGCGCGCGGCCGGGACCTCGACGCCGCTGGTCGGACGCGACGACGAGTCCGACCTGCTGCTGTCGCTGTTCGAGCGGGTGGTGAGCGAGGGGCGCCCGCACCTGGTCACGGTGATCGGCCAGGCCGGAGTCGGAAAGTCGCGACTCCTGCGCGAGCTCACGCTCAGCGTCGGCGATCGGCCGGCACCGCCGGCGGTCCGGCTCGGCAGCTGCCCGGCCTACGGCGCCGGCTTCGCCTACTGGGCGCTTGGTGAGATCGTCCGCGGCACCTTCGAGATCGTCGACACCGACGACACCGAATCGGCCTGGCGCAAGCTCTGCGGCGGGCTCGACGCGCTGCTGAAGGAGACCGACGAGCCCACCGAACGGCTGGCCGCCGCGCTCGGGCGCCCGCTGGGCATCGAGCCGCCGAACGGCGGCCCCGGCGAGACCGGCGAGGCCGATGATCCGCAGCAGATGCGCGAGCGCCTGTTCTCGGCCGTACGGGTCGTGGTCGAGGCCGCGAGCGGGATCCAGCCGCTGGTGTTCGCGGTCGAGGACATCCACTGGGCGGACGAGGGGATGCTCGACCTGATCGAGCACCTGGCGCGCTGGGCCCGGGGGCCGGTGCTGATCATCTGCCTCGCCCGCGACGAGCTGCTCGACCGGCGCCCCGGCTGGGGCGGCGGACGGATCAACGCGACCACGATCACGCTCGACCCGCTCGCCCGCGATCAGGCCCAGGAGCTGGTCGCGGCGCTGCTCGGGGACGCCCCCGCCGGGGGCGCCGAGCTCGCCGAGCAGGTCGCGGCGCGCTCCGGCGGCAACCCGCTGTTCGCGGAGGAGATGGTCAACCGGATCGTCGAGGAGGGCGCCGGCGACGCCGAGGCTCTGCCGGAGACGGTACACGCGGTGCTCGCCGCCCGGCTCGACTCGCTGTCGCGACCGGAGCGCCAGGTACTGCAGGCGGCGTCGGTGGTCGGCCAGACCTTCTGGGAGGGCTCGGTCGCGGACGCGGGCACCGACGGGCTCGACCTGCGGGCGACGCTCGAGTCGCTGCGCGGCAAGGACCTGATCGTGCCGACCGCCGGCAACCGCCTGGCCGGCGAGCGCGAGCACGCCTTCAAGCACGTGCTGATCCGCGACGTCGCGTACTCGACCCTGCCGAAGGCGGTCCGGGCGCGCAAGCACGCCGAGGTCGGAGCGTTCATCTCCGCCCGCGCCGCGGACCGGTCGGAGGGCGTGATCGCGATGGTCGCCGAGCACTACGCACGGGCGGCCACCCTCGGCGCCGCCGCCGACCTCGAACCCGGCGAGCTCGAGGTCTTCGACACCCGGGCGCTCGACGCGCTCGAGGCCGCCGGCGACGGCTCGGCCGCGCTCTACTCCAACAGCGAGGCCCAGGGCCACTACGAGACCGCGCTCTCGCTCGAGCGCCGGCTCGACCCGGCGGCGCAAGCGCGAATCGGCGAGAAGCTCGGCGACGTGGCGCTGCCGCTGGGACGGGTCGACCGCGCGATCCGCGCCTGGGAGCAGTCCATGGACTACCACCGCGGCGAGGAGGACCTCGCCAGGGTCGGCGACCTGCACCGCAAGATCGGGGCGGGGCTCTGGCACAAGGGCGACCGCGAGGGCTCGATCGAGCACTACCAGCGCGGGATCGACCTGCTCAAGGACGGCCCGCCGTGCCTCGAGCTGGTGCGCCTCTACGAGGAGGCAGCCTCCCTCTACATGCACACCGGCGACAACATGCTCGCGATCTACGCGTCGGAGAAAGCGCTGAGGCTCGCCGAGCGCCTCGACGAGGCGGCGGCCGCGAGCCGTGCGCACGGGATCTTCGGCCGCGTCTTCGGCCGCATCGGCGACTCCGAGCGCGCCCGGGAGAATCTCGAGCGCTCGGTCGAGCTCGCCCGGGACTCGGATCCGGCCGAGGCCGTGCGGGCAATGCTGGCGCTGGGCTACCACCTCGAGATCTCGGAGGCCGATTACGAGGGCGCCGCGGGGGCGTACGGCGAGGCGCTGACGATCGCCCTGCGCACCGGCGACCTGCCGTCGCAGGTCGAGCTGCACGCGGCACTCGCCCAGGTCGCCGCCTATCGCGGCGACTGGGAGGCGGCGGAGGACTCGACCGCCGCCTCGCAGGCGCTCGCCGAGCGCGAGGGCCTGACCGGCAAGCTCTGCTTCCCCTACTCGATGCGCGGGGTGATCCTCTGGCACGACGGCGACCTCGACGGCGCCACCGAGCTGCTCGGCCGGGCGGTCGAGAGCGCCGAGCAGGTCGGCCGCTCGGAGGTCGCGTTCGAGGCCCTGCACGCGCTTGCGATCACCCTGCGCGACCGTGGCGACCACGCCGACGCCGACCAGGCGCTGGCGCGGGCGCTCGACCTCTGCGAGCGCGCCGGGCTCGTCGCCCAGTCGGTGGAGGCGACGGCAACCCGGGCGGTCAACCTGGCGCTCTGGGGCAAGGGTGACACCGCCCGCGAGGTCGCCGAGGAGGCCGCCGGCCTCGCCGACCGGCTCCGCTACCCGGTCGGCGCCGCCGCCAGCCTCGAAGCCCAGGGGGCGACCTCGGCGAACGCCGGCGAGCGCGCCCGGCTGCTCGGCGAGGCGCGCGAGGCGTGGACCCGCATCGGCCGCCCGGGTGATGCGCAGCGGTGCGAGCGGCTGGTCGAGCGGGTGTAGCGGATGTCGGCGTGGCGACAGCAGGCCTTGATCGAGGCGCCTGTGGAGTCGGTCTGGGAGCTCGTCGGCGACCCGAAGACCTACCCGGAGTGGGCCGGTGACGTCGTCGACGTCACGGGGCTGCCGGAGGTCATCGAGCACGCCACCTTCGAGCAGGTCACGAAGATGCCGCTGGGCAAGGAGACGACGACGTTCGAGGTCGAGAAGTTCGAGGAGCTGCACGAGATCAGGCTGCGCTGCACGAAGAGCGGCTACTACTCGCACTGGACTCTGACCCCGGCGCGGGACTCGACCTTCGCCGAGTTCGAGCTCGGGGTCGAGCCGACGGCCCCGCAGTACCGCCTCTACTTCGGCCTACTCGGCAAGCGCTACCTGCGCAAGGTCGCCGACCAGACTCTCGCCGGCATCCAGCGCGTCATCCACCGCTAGGCGAGGCCCTCTTTCTCGTACTCGCGCAGAAATCCCTCGAAGAGGCGCTTGTGGCCCTGCTCGTCGTGGAGGATGTCGATCACCATGTCCTGGGTCACGGGATCGATGCCGTCGGTCTCCTCGACGATCCGGCTGTAGTGCTCGATCGCCCCCGACTCGGCCTCGATCACGCCCTTGATCACGTGCACGATGTCGACCTGGTCGTCCGGGGGCTGTAGGAACGACTGCTCGGCCGAGAACTCGAGCGAGCCCGGGACGACGCCGTAGAGCTCCTTGATCCGGGCGGCGAACTGTTGCGCGTGGCCGAGCTCCTCCTGGATATCGGCCTCCAGCGACTCGCGGATCTCCATCGCCCGGACGCCGTCGGGGTTGATCGAGTTGGCGATGTAGCTCATCACCGTCTCGATCTCCATCCAGTAGGCCTTGGTCAGCAACCCGATCACGGTCTCCCGTTGGTCGGCGTGATCCGGGGCCATGATGTCTCCGCTGGTGGTGGACGTGTCGCTCACCTGTTCGCTCCTTCGCTCGAGTACTGAGGAGGTTCCCGGCGCGGGCCGCCCGAAACAAGGCGCCTCAACTGCGGCGCGGCTCGGCTACGCCTCGCAATGCCAGCGCGAGCTCGAACCGGGCCGCCGGGTCGGCGAGCCGGTCGCCAAAGCGCTCCTGCAGACGGCCGAGGCGGTAGCGCACGGTCTGCGGGTGGACCTGGAGCTCGGCCGCGACCCGCGCAACCTCACCCTGATGGTCGAGCCAGGAGCGCAGGGTCTCGGTCAACCGCGCTCGCGAGGCGGGCGTCTCGTCGGCGAGCGGCGCCAGACGGTCGGCCGCCAACTCGGCCAGGATGCGTTCGTCGCCGTGGGCGGCCAGGACGCCGAGGTGATGATCGGCGATCGTGAAGCCGGTCGCCGGGATCACCCCCGCCTCGATCAGCCGCAGGGCCGCGCGGGCGCGCTGAGCGCTGTCCGCCGCCGAGATCAGGTCCGTCGCCGGCCCGAGGACCACGGGCGCGCCGGTGCTTGCGCGCTCCAGCCGAGACCCGAGGCCGGGCGCGTCGGGATCGGGGATCAGGGCGATCCCGGGGCCTTCGTCGTCACCGGCCTCCGCCACCAGCGTGCCCGCCGGCAACCGCGCCCGCAGTCGGCGGCCGTCGCCGGCCCAGGCCAGGGCGGCGATCCGTTCCGGCGGCTCCCACCCGACCCGCGCGGCGGCAGCGCGAATCGCGGCCTCGTCGGGCTCCGGCTCGAGCAGCAGGGTGGCGATCCGGCGGCGCATGCGCTCGCTCTCCCCCGCCGCCGCCGACTGGGCCTCGGCATAGCCGTCCGCGGAGAGCGCGGAGAGCCCGTCGATGTATGCGAATACCGCCTCGGCGAGCAGCGCCAGCGTCCGCCGGTCGGCTCCGGCCTCGATCGCGATCGCCGACACGCGCCGCCAGGCGACGCGAGCGCCGAGGCGGTAGGCGGCGAGCAGGGCGTCGAGCGAGCGCCGCTCCCGGTACTCGCCGCGCCCGAGCGCGCGATAGACGGCGTCGCCGCCGGCCCGGTCGAGCTCGGGATCGGCGACCAGGTCGACGAACTGCGCCAGCGCCTCGGCCACCCCGCCGCGGATCCCGGCTCCGAACCGCCCTCGCAGCGGCCGGCGATAGGCGGGCACGCGTTCGCGGATCGCCTCGATCACCTCGTCGCTGAGCGCCGGCACGTGGGGCCGGATCAGCTCTCCGATGCGGGGCGGGATCGCCCGCCAGGGCTCATCGATGTCCATTTCTTGTTGCATGATGATAAGTATTTGTAGCAGGCTCTGGCACCACGCTAAGAAATTGTGCCAAGCGGCGGGTAGCTTGGCTCTCCATGAGCCGAATTCAGCGTTACTCGAACCTGACCGCCGTCGTCCTCCCCTTCGTCGCCACCCTGGCCGCGATCGTGCTGCTGTGGAACCGCGCCGTCGGCTGGACCGACCTCGCGATCCTCGCCGGCATGTACCTGGTGACCGCCCTCGGGATCACGATCGGCTACCACCGGCTGCTTACCCACCGCGCGTTTCAGACCCACAAGCCGGTCGAGTACGCATTCGCCGCGGCCGGCTCGATGGCGGTCCAGGGGCCGGTGATCGACTGGGTGGCCGACCATCGCAAGCACCACGCCCACACCGACGAGGAGGGCGACCCGCACTCCCCGCACGTCGGCCACGGCAGCGGGCTCGCAGGCCTTTGGCACGCCCACGTCGGCTGGCTTTTCGACGCCAACGGCCAGGCCGATCGGCGCAAGTATGCCCCCGACCTCATGGACGATCGCGGGATGCGGCTGCTCAACCGCCGCTTCGTCTCGCTGGTCGGGCTTTCGCTCGGAATCCCGTTCGCGCTCGGCGGGCTGCTCACCGGGACGCTCGCCGGCGCCCTCACCGGAATGCTGTGGGGTGGACTCGTGCGGATCTTCTTCGTGCACCACGTGACCTGGTCGATCAACTCGATCTGCCATTTCCACGGCCGCCGGCGCTTCGACACCGACGACCAGTCGACCAACGTCTGGTGGCTCTCGGTCCTCTCCCTGGGCGAGGCCTGGCACCACAACCATCACGCCTTCCCGCGCTCCGCCGTCCACGGCCTGCGCCGCTGGGAGCTCGACCCGTCGGGCGCGATCATCGGCGCGATGCAGCGCCTCGGTCTGGCCTGGAACGTGGTCAGGATCACCCCGGAGCGCCAGGCGCAGCGCCTGGCGTAGAGCGTGCGGGCGGGGCGCTCGGGTCGGGCGGAGCGCTGAACCGGAGCGAGCTTCGGGGCAGGTAGGGGTAGTCCTTCGGGCAACGAGAAGAGTGGCCGGCGGGCCACCCCTACCCAGCCCAACCCGGAGCCGGCCAGGCGGCATACAATCGCCGCGATGGCGACCTGGATCCTCACCGGCTCGGTTGAGAACTTCCGCATCAACGTCGAGCGCGGGTTCGACGTGATCGGGTTCAAGGAGCGGCGGCGGATACAGGCCTCGCAGTTCGAGCCCGGTGACGAGATCGTCTTCTACGTCACCGGCCTGCAGGCCTTCGGCGGGATCGCCCGGGTGCGCTCGCAGATGTTCGAGGACCGAGCCCCGATCTGGCCGCAGGGAAAGAAGAAGCACCCCGAGGACTATCCCTGGCGGGTCGAGGCCGAGCCCGTGGTGGTGCTCGAGGAGGAGTCATTTGTGCCGGCTGAGTCGTTGATCGACCGGCTCGAGCATCTGCGCAAGTGGCCGGCCGAGCACTGGCACCTCGGTTTCCAGGGCCAGCTGCGCACGGTGTCGGAGGCCGACGCAGAGCTCCTGCGCGAGCGGATCGAGGCCGCCGCGCGGACGCCCGCAGCCAGCGGGTGATCCACGATCGCCACTTCACGCTGGAGCAGGCCAACGCGCTGCTGCCGCGGGTGGAGCCGATGCTGCGCAAGCTGCGGGACGCCCGCGACCGGCTCACGGATGCGGAGCTGCATGAGCTGCTCACCACCGCTGCCCCCGGCAACGGCGGGGGCGACCCCGGCCGCTCCGTCGGCGAGGCGTTCCTCGAGGTGCGCGGGCTGCTCGGCTCGATCCAGGGGCTGGGGATCGTCGTCCGCGACATCGATCGCGGGTTGATCGACTTCCCGGCGATCCGCGACCAGCGCGAGGTCTACCTCTGCTGGGAGCTCGACGAGGAACGGATCGCCTTCTGGCACGAGCTCGAGTCGGGCTACGGTGGCCGGCGGCCCCTCGGCGAGTAGCCCGCGTCGAGCGCTCCCGGCGTCGGCGCGCGTCGCCTGCGCGGGAGCGATCGCGGTCGTCGCCAGCCTGCTCCTGCCCTGGTACGGGATCCCGTTCAGCGACGGGCTCTCGGTCACCGGGCTCGACCGGTTCGGGTTCGCCCACGCGGCGCTCCTGCTCACCGTCGGGGCGGCCGTCCTCGTTACCGTGCGCTCCGCCTGGGGACGGACCCTGCCCCGGCCACTGCGGGCCGCCGAGCTGGTCGTCGCCGCCGGCTCCTGGGCGGCGCTGTTGACGATCTACCTGATCGTCGATCGGCCGGACGCGCTCGCCGGGACGACCAGGGTCGGTCTGCGCATGGGGCCCTTCGTCGCCCTCGGCGGGTGCCTGGTGATCGTCACCGGCGGGCTGCGGATGCGCGCGGAGCGGAAATGAGAACGGGGCGCCCGCCCGGCGCCCCGTCTCGTTCACATGGGAGATGTGTGTGCGCGTTGCCGCCTCCAGAGGCGGGATGCGTAACCCCCTGATCGGCCGCGCCGATCCAGGCCTTGAGCGACGCCTCGAACCGTCCAGAAAAGAACCGGAGCGCCGTTCCTGGCGCTCCGGCTCTGGCATCGGAGGTGCCCCCGCAGAAGGCCGTGCGGCCACCAGTGGGGTCATATGGGGTTATGGGGTGCAGTTGGAGAGGCGCCTCTCGCGGGCGGACCTCTCCGCGGTTGCCATCGGCCCTCGCTCGGTCGAGCATGAACCGCCGCGGGGCAACTGGACGTTTGTTCGATCAGTTGGACGCCCGCAGCGCCCGGACCAGCTCCCGGTCGTGCTCGTAGTCCAGCAGCTCGAGCGCCTCCTCGAGCCCCGGCCAGCGCAGCTCGTCGACCTCGTCGGTGGCCACGAACTCGCCGCCCAGCGGTCGCATCAGCCACCACCGCACGACCTTGTCGCGCCCCTTGCGGTCGCGATATCGGGCCGGCGCCAGCTCGCGACCGAGCTCGCAGCGCATCCCGGTCTCCTCCTCGACCTCACGCAGGGCGGCGTCGCTCCAGCCCTCTCCGGCCCGGAGCTTTCCCTTCGGCAGCGACCAGTCGTCGTACCGGGGCCGATGCACGACGGCCACGGTCGGACCGCCGGGACGCTCGCTGACCACCACCCCGCCGGCCGCCGAGACGGTCGAGGCGCTCACCCGCTTTTCGGGTCCGCGTCGAACCCCTGCTCGCGCACCGCCGCCAGCACCCGGTCGCCGTGCTCGCGGCCGTCGGTCTGGAGCACCAGCCGGATCCCGGTCTCCCGCACGTGCAGGTCGACGCCCTCGCGGATGTGGACGACGTCGAGCACGTTGGCACCGGCCTCAGCGACCTCCTCGAGCAGCCGCGCGAGCGCCCCCGGGCGGTCCGGGACCACGGTCGAGAACACCAGCCGCCGCCCTGCCGCGGTCTCGCCCATGCGGATGCACTCGGTCAGCCGGGTGGCGTCGACGTTGCCGCCCGAGAGCACCGCGCAGACCTCGCCGTCGCCGGGGTCGACCCGGCCGGACAGCAGCGCCGCCACCGCGGCGGCGCCCGCACCCTCGACGACCAGCTTCGAGCGCTCCAGGAGCAGCACCATCGCCTCGGCGACCTCGTCGTCGGTGACCGATAGGACCTGGTCGACGTGAGCGTCCAGCAGCGGCGCCGTGACGGTCCCGGGGCGCTTGATTGCGATCCCGTCGCAGATCGTCGCCTTCGCCCTCGGCTCGGCGACGACGCCGACCACCCGCGCGCCGGGCAGCTTCGCCTCGATCGCGATCGCGATCCCGGCCGCGAGGCCGCCGCCTCCGATCGGGACGACGACCGTCGTCGTCGCCGGCGCCTGCTCGGCGATCTCGAGCCCCACGGTTCCCTGCCCGGCGATCACCGCCGGGTCGTCGAAGGGGGGGATCAGGGTCATTCCCTCGCCCTCGCTGAGCTCGCGCGCGAGCGCCGCCGCGTCGTCGTACCCACCCTCGACGAATTCCACCTCCGCGTCGTAACCGCGCACCGCCTCGACCTTCGCCAGCGGGGCGTCGGCGGGCATCACCACCTTGGCGACGGCGTCGCGGCTGCGGGCGGCGACGGCAACCGCCTGGGCATGGTTGCCGGCGCTCGCCGCGACCAGCCCGCGCTCGAGCTCGCTCGCCGCCAGGCCGGCGACCTTGTTGATCGCCCCTCGGGTCTTGAACGAGCCGGTGCGCTGGAGGTTCTCGGCCTTCAACCCGACCGGCGCGCCGACCCGCTCGGAGATCTCCCGGGCGGGGAGCACCGGGGTCAGGCGGACGAGCCCGGAGATGGTCCGCGCGGCGGCTTCGATCTCGGCGATCCCGACGGCCCCGGAGCTCGCTTCGGTCGCCATGGGCGCAGGCTAGCGCCGCCGGTCGTACCCCGTGTGGCGCTCGCTCGGCCGGTGGTCCTAGATGATTGATTCCATGCCCGCGTGTGCCCGTCCTCCGGGTGCGCGGGGTGTGGGATCACTCATCTAGGTGGGTAGACCCGGGGTCTCGAGCGTCGGGGGCGGTTGCGGCGGCGGGCGGTCGATCGGCTGCGCGAGGCTCTCGCGCCGGTAGTCGCGGTACTCGCGCCAGACGATCTGCAACGTCGCCGCAGCGGGGATCGCGAGGACCGCGCCGAGGATCCCGAACAGCGTCGACCCGAAGAGCACGGCAACCAGGACAATGAACGCCTCGACCTGGACCGCGCGCTTCTGGATCTGGGGCTGGATCACGTAGTTCTCGATCTGCTGGTAGGCGATCGCCCAGACCGCCCACACGATCACCCCGACCGGGAAGTTGACGAACAGCATCACGACCCCGATGAAGACCGCGGCGATCGTCGCGCCGACCACCGGGATCAGGTCGAAGAAGGCCACGATCAGCGCCAGCGGGCCGGCGAAGGGCGCGCCGAGGATGGTCAGCACGATGAACGCGGTTACCCCGGCGACGGTCGCCTGGATCAGCGCCCCGCCGACGTAGTTGCCGATCGCGTTAGCGACGTCGCGGATCGCCCGCTCGACCCTCGCCGCTCGGTCGGGCGGCTGCGAGCGCACGAACGCCTCCGCCCAGCGGGCGCCGCCACC
The DNA here is from genome assembly GCA_963758665.1 of uncultured Solirubrobacterales bacterium. Classification (GTDB taxonomy): domain Bacteria; phylum Actinomycetota; class Thermoleophilia; order Solirubrobacterales; family 70-9; genus WHSW01. Next base: position 175,180 of record CAVWWH010000005.1, read on the forward strand.
GACCATGAAGATGCTCAGGATCAGGATCGTGACCGTGGCGAAGATCGAGTTGACGACGCCCACGCCGATGTCCTGGAGCACCCCGGCCGCATCGCCGATCTTGCTCGGCAGGTCGTCGGCGGCGCTCTGCAGCTCCGAGGTGAAGTCGTACTTCTCGTTGAGGTCGTTGAGGGTCTTGTTCTCCTCGACGAAGTCGGTCACGTCCTGCGCGTACTCGGGCACGTTCTCGGCGAGGTTCTCGATCTGGCCGACGAGCGAGGGGACCAACAGCGCCCCGAGCCCGATCGGGATCATCACCAGCGCCAGGTAGGCGAGCGCGACGGCGAGCCCGCGCTTCATGTGACGGGCGAGCAGGTTCACCGGCCCCGACATCGCGACCGCGATGAAGGCCGCGATCACGAGCCACGTCAGCGGTCGCTGCAGCAGGTAGATCAGATAGAGGGCGACCGCGACCGCGACCACGATCAGCACCGTTCGCAGGGCCGCACGTCCAAGCGGATCCCGCGGTGTCATCACCGCCATCACGGGTTCGCTATTCGGCGGCGCGGCCACCATTCCTCGCTGACGCGCTCAGGACGCGGGGGCGAGCGAGTCCGTGAGCGCCTGTGCCGCGGCCGCCGGATCGCGCTCCAGGCACCACGCGCCCAATGACCCGGCAAGCTCGCGATCGACACCGGCGCCGCCGAGCATGACCGGCGTGCGCTCGGCAAGCGCGCGCAGGGCTCGGCGCTCGGACTCGAAGCGCTCGGCGCTGACCGCCGCCAACACCACCGCATCGGGACGCAGTCCGTCGGCCGCCTCGGCCAGGATGCCGATCGGCAAATCGGGACCCAGGATCGTGATCCGCCAACCGCGCTCGCGGAGCAGCAACCCGAAGCTGATCAGCCCGAGGTCGTGGCGTTCGCCCGGCGGACAGGCGAGCAGGGCCAGCGGCCCGTCGCCCGATCCCCATCCGCGCGCAACCGCGTCCAGGCGGCCGCGCAACAGCTCGGCACTGAAGTGCTCCTGGGCGATCGTGAACCGCCCCCGCTCCCAGCGATCGCCGATCTCGCCGAGCACCTTCAGCACGAGCTCGCAGACGACCGCCTCGAGCGAGAAGCGCGCGAAGGCGGAGTCGAGGATCGCCTGGGCGCGCTCCCCGTCGAAGCGGGCGAGGGCGTCGAGGAGCTCCCGAGCGAACGCTGACAGGGCGGGGTGCTCGGCGGACGCCCCCACCTCGGCACCGGCATCCGCTGCGGAAGTAACCGTCGCAGCCGGGACGCTCGAGCGCCGGGCTCGTCCCGCCTCGACCGCGCTCGACCCGCTTCGACCCACGACCTGAGGAGACGCGCGGGTTAGCTTTGCCGCCTCCGCGGCCGAGATGCCGCCGGCGATCAGAACCGCCATCGACCTTGCCATGGCCTCGTCCTCGGCCGAATAGAGCCGGTAGTTGCCCGGCGTGCGGCCGGGGTCGAAGAGGTTGTAGCGACGCTCCCACGCGCGCAGCGTCTCCGGCCGAACCCCAACCCGCCGGCTGAGCTCGCCAATCCGCATTGGGCCCGCAAAGGGCTCGGACGCCTGCGCCGCCCCGCCCCGGCCCTCCTCGTGGTCGCCAAAATCCTCGCTCATCTCGACATACTTTAAACAAACCATGTACAGACAGGCACGCAGATGTGCTACAACCTCTCGTATGATTGAACAGACCTTGGACAGTACCGGCAACCGGCAGCGGTCAAAGATCACGAAAGGACGCTCCATGCTCGCCACCTCATCGACGCTCGGCAAGGCGCGCGCCCTGTTCCTGGCCGCAGCCTTACTCTCGTTTACGGGCTCGGTCGCCCTCTACTTCAGCGGCGAGGAGTCCGGCGGCATATTCGTCGGCCTCTGGGTTCCCTCGATCCTCGCCTTCGGCGCCTTCATCGCCCCGCTGGAGCGTGGGCGATGAACTCCGCCGGGATCTTCGTCTTCGGCTTGCTCGTCTTCGCGCTGGTCGCCGCGGCGTGCTGGCTGATCGCCTACGGGATCGTCGCCGAGCGCCGGGACCGTCGCCGGCTCGAGCGCGAGCAGGCCCCGGCGCTGGCAGCCGCTCGCGATGCCGAGGTGCTGACCCTCGAGGACTCGCGTACCGTGAGCGCCGGGTAGCGTGGTGACCCGGATGCTGTCCTCGCTGATCGATCGCGCCTTCAACTGGACCGTTGTTCCGGGCTACAGCCGGCTCGGCTATGCGGTGCGCAGCTCCTCCTGGGCGGATCAGGAGTCCGCGAACGCATTCGCGGGCTGGTCGGTGCTGGTCACCGGGGCGGGGTCGGGAATCGGCGCCGCCATCAGTGAGCGACTGGCCCGCGGCGGCGCCACCGTGCACATGCTGGTACGCAACCGAGAGCGCGGCGAGGACGCCCGCGCGCGAATCTCGGAGCGCACGGGCTCCGACAAGCTCGTGCTTGAGCTCTGCGACGTGTCCAGCCTCGCCTCGGTGCGCGAGTTCGCCGCCCGCTTCGCCGCCGAGAACTCGGAGCTGCACGCGCTGGTCAACAACGCCGGCGTGATGCCGGCCGAGCGCACCAGGACCGAGGAGGGCTTCGAGCTCACCTTCGCCACCAACGTGCTCGGCCCATTCCTGCTCACCAACATGTTGCTCGGCGATGCTCCGCCGCGGTGCGCCCGCGCGGATCGTCAACGTCTCTTCGGGAGGCATGTACTCGCAGCGGCTAAGGGTCGACGACCTCCAACTCACCGGCCGCGAGTACGACCCATCCGTCTTCTACGCCCATACGAAGCGCTGCGAGGTGATCCTGACCCAGCTCTGGGCCGAGCGCCTGCGAGGCGCCGGCGTCAGCGTCCACTCGATGCACCCGGGCTGGGCCGACACCCCGGGCGTGCGGACCTCGCTGCCACGTTTTCGCAAGCTGATGCGCCCGCTGCTACGCGACGCCGACCAGGCCGCGGATACGGTCGTCTGGCTGGCCACGGCGGAGGAGCCTGCCGGCCGCTCAGGGCTGTTCTGGCACGACCGCGAGCCGCGCCCGGTACACCGGGTCCCGTGGACCAAGGAAACGCCCGCCGACCGGCAGCGGCTCTGGGACGAATGCGCGCGGCTCTCGGCCTGGGACGAGCAGCCTCGGCCCGCGGTACGCGGCCAGCCGCGAGCACGAGCGCTGAGATGGCCCATTACCGCGGCACCGTGACGACGACCGCGGCGGTCGAGGAGGCCTTCGACTACCTCGCTGATTTCAGCTCGGTCCGCGAGTGGGATCCGACCGCGATCAGCGCCGAGAACCTCAGCGGACGAGTCGGCGAGGGCGCCGAGTTCCGGGTCGTGGTCCGATTCGCCCGCCGCGAGCACGAGTTCGTCTACCGGACGATCGAGTTCGACCGCCCGACCCGGCTCGTGCTCCGGGCCGAGAGCTCCGCGGTGGTCTCGCTCGACACGATCAGCTTCCGCACGGTCGCTCACGCGACCGCGGTCACCTATGCCGCGACGCTCGAGCCGAAGGGGTGGCTGAGGATCGCCGACCCGATCCTCGGGCTGCTGTTCACGCGCCTCGGCGACAACGCCGCCGCCGGGCTCGAGCGCGAGCTCGGACGCATCACATCGACCGCTCTCGCCGTAGATAGAGTCGACGCGAGCGACGGATCAGGAGGAAGCCGATGAGCGAGCGCACCGAGTACGCGCCGGGGACCCCGAGCTGGGCCGACAATGCCTCCCCGGACCCGGGCGCCGCGGCCGAGTTCTACGCCGGGCTGTTCGGATGGCAGACCGAGGACCGGATGCCGGCCGACCAGGACGGCGAGTACCACATGGCGACGCTGAGGGGCAAGGAGGTCGCCGCGCTCGGCTCGCAGCCGATGGCGGGCGTGCCGCCCGTCTGGAACACCTACATCACGGTCGAGGACGTCGACGCCACTGCCGAGCAGGTCGAGCCGGCCGGCGGCAAGGTGCTGATGGAGCCGTTCGACGTCCTCGAGGCCGGCCGGATGGCCGTCATCCAGGATCCCGCCGGGGCCGTGTTCATGGCCTGGCAGCCGAAGGCCAGCATCGGAGCCGAGCTCGTCAACGAGCCCGGGACGATTACCTGGAACGAGCTGATCACGGGCGACGTCGAGGGCTCGAAGCGGTTCTACGCCGAGGTCTTCGGCTGGCAGACCACGTCGATGGAGGGCGGTCCCGGCGAGTACACGATCTGGCACCCGGGCCGGCGACCGAGCCCAAGCAGGGCCCCCCGGACGAGGGTGGCAACGGCCTCGGCGGGCTGATGTCGAACGAGCAGCTGCCGCCGGGGACGCCCCCGTTCTGGATGGTCTACTTCGCCGTCGCCGACACGGACGCGACCGTCGCCAAGGCCGAGGAGCTCGGCGGCGCGGTGATCGCGCCGGCCTTCGACGTGCCCGGGGGTCGGGCGGATCGCCGTGCTCACCGATCCCCAGGGAGCGGCGTTCTCGGTGATCGCACCCCGAGCCAGAGCTGATCAGGGCAAAGAAAAGGGCGGCGCCTACCCGGCGCCGCCCTGTTTTCGCCTTGAAGTCGGCTCGGGCTAAATCGTGCGGACGTTGACCGCCCGCGGGCCCTTCTCGCTCTCCTCCGACTCGAACTCCACCTTGGCGCCGTCGGCGAGGGCGCCGCCGCCCTCGACCTGGCTCTGATGGACGAACAGGTCGCGTCCGGTGTCATCGGGAGTGATGAAGCCGAAGCCCTTCTCGTGGTTGAACCACTTGACCGTTCCTACTGCCATTGTCCCTCCAGGGAACTCGGGTGCTCGCGGTACGAAGGAACCCCGGAGGACGCCTGCGGACTGCTACGCACGTTTACCGTGCCGGGAGCGTAGATGATTCAGGCGCGCGGCGGCCTCCGCGGCGCCCGCGTCCAGCGTCGACATGGGCGCGGCTGTCCGACCCCCGGATCATCAGCACGGTCGCGATCAGGCCGAGGAACGCGATCCCCGCGCCGACCATGAACGCGTCGGCGTAACCATCGGTGAGCGCCGCCGGGCTCGGCGCACCGCCCGCCGCCGCGGCCGCGTCGTTGATCTGCGGGAAGGCGACGGTTGAAAGCACCGCGAGGCCCAGCGCTCCGCCGATCTGCTGCGAGGTGTTGATCAGCCCGCTCGCCAGGCCCGCCTCCCGCTCCGCGACGCCCGGAGACGGCGGCGATCGTCTGCGGCACGAACGCGAACCCGAGCCCGACCGCCGCGAGCAGCGAGGGACCGAGCACGTCGGCGGCGAAGCCGCCGCCGGCCGAGATCTGGCCGAACCACAGCAACCCGAGCGGCGATCAGCCCCATGCCGGCGCCGAGCACCGGCTTGAAGCCGATCCTGGTCACCAGCTGTGACGCGACGCCGGCGGCGAGGATGATCGTGACCGCGAGCGGCAAATACGAGAGCCCCGCCTTGATCGCGCTGTAGCCGAGCACGTTCTGCATGTAGAGCGAGATGAAGAAGAACATCGAGAACAGGGAGGCGCCGGTGAGCAGCCCGACCACGTTCGCCCCGGTCAGCGTTCGCATGCGGAAGATCGAGAACGGCACCAGCGGCGAGGCCGAGCGGCGCTCGATGGCGACGAAGCGCGGCCAGGAGACCGACCGCGCCGCCCAGCAGCCCGATCGTCTGGGTCGAGCCCCAGCCCGCATCGGGCGCCTCGACCAGGGCGTAGACGAGCAGCGCGAGACCGGTCGTGACGCTGACGGCGCCGGCGAAGTCGAAGGCGCGGCTCTCGGACTCCGAGCGGCTCTCGGCGATCAGCGACGGCGCGAGGGCGGCGGCACCGATGCCGATCGGCACATTGACCCACAGCACCCACTCCCAGCCGAGGTACTCGGTCAGGACGCCGCCGAGCAGCACCCCGGCGGCGCCGCCGGCGCCGGCGACCGCGCCCCAGACGCCGAGCGCCTTGTTGCGCTCGGAGCCGTCGCGGAAGGTGGTGGTCACGATCGAGAGCGCGGCCGGCGAGAGGATCGCCGCGCCGAGGCCCTGGACCGCGCGAGCCGCGATCAGGGCCGTCTCGCTCTCGGCGAAGCCGCCGACCAGCGAGGCGAGCGCGAACAGGACCAGGCCGGCCATGAACACCCGCCGCCGCCCGAGCAGGTCGGCGAGGCGCCCGCCGAGCAGCAGGAAGCCGCCGAAGGTGAGCACGTAGGCGTTGACGACCCAGGAGAGGTCGTCCTGCGAGAAGGTCAGCGACTCGCCGATCGTCGGCAGCGCGACGTTGACGATCGAGGCGTCGAGGACGACGACGAACTGCGCCATCGCCAGCAGCGCCAGCGCGATCCACCTTCTGCGTTCGAATTGCTGGGCGGTCGTCATCCGCTTGCTCCTCCTACGTCCGTCGCTGTGCCATAATCGGAACTCGAGTTCCGGTTTCGGTTACGCACTATACGGAATCCGAGTTCCGTTTGCGTGCTACCCGTCACACAGACGACGAACGGGGACCGCCGGAATCGACACGAGAGCGAGGAACCGATGGCGACTGCGACCAAGCGCACGAGCGGCGAGCCCCGTGGCCAGCGCGCGGACGCGCGGCGCAACCGCGAGCAGGTGCTCGCCGCGGCTCGGCGCCAGTTCGCCCGCAGCGGGATCGATGCCCAGATCGACGAGATCGCCCGCGACGCCGGCGTCGGCGTCGGCACGGTCTACCGCCACTTCCCGACCAAGGAGGACCTCCTGCAGGCGCTCGCCGATGACCGCTTCGAGGGCCTCGCTCGAGCCGGGCGCGAATCGCTCGCGGTCGAGGACCCGTGGCAGGGCTTCGTCGAGTTCATGACGTATTCCGCTCGGGTGATGGCCGAGGACCGGGCGTTGTCGGAGGCGATGGACCAGCGACCGGCGCTCTGCGGCCCGGCTGCAGACAAGGTCGAGATGCTCGCGGTCACCGGCGAGGTCGTCGCCCGCGCCCACGCCTGCGGCCAGCTCCGCGACGACATCGTCGCCGAGGACGTGCCGAGCCTGATCTGCGGGCTCGGGCGAGCGGTGCGCGCCAACGACGGCCGACCGGCGATGAGCTGGGAGCAGCACCTCGACATCATCCTCGCCGGCCTGCGGGCGCCGGGCAGCGAACGGCGCTCGGCGTCGGACGCCTAGGAGCCGCGGCGCGTCGGATAGGTTGGGCGCTCCAGCGCTCCCGACGATGCCCGACTCGACCACCCCGCAGCAGGCCGCCGAACGGCTTCAGCCGGCGGACACGCTAGGGATCCCGCTCGGGACCGGACAGCCCCCGGCGCTGATGACCGCGCTCGGTGAGCGCGAGGACTGGACCGACCTGCGGATCTACGGGGCGCTCCTGCTCGCGTGGTCGGAGGCGTTCAAGCATCCCGAACGTCCATTACCTCTCCGGCTTCTTCGGCCCGGTCGAGCGCTCGCTGCGCGACGCGGGCGCGAACATCAGCTTCGCGCCGGCCGACTTCCGCCGCTTCGAGCCGCTGCTCGAGCAGCAGGCGCCACGCGTGATGGCGACGGTCGCCAGCCCGCCCGACGAGCCGGGCTGGTGCAGCCTCTCACTGCACGCCGGCGCCACGGTCAAGGAGCTCGCCCGCGCCGGAGCCGACGCCAACCGGCTGCTGATCGTCGAGGTCTCGCCCCACTTCCCCCGCACGATCGGGCTCCCGCCCGAGCACCGGCACGCGATCCACGTCGACCAGATCGACGTGCTCGTCGCCTCGGAGGCGCAGCCGTTCGCGCTTCCGGAGCCCCAACCGGGGGAGATCGACGCCGCGATCGCGGACCACGCCCGCCGCTTCGTCGTGGATGGCTCCACCCTGCAGACGGGGATCGGGACGATTCCGTCCGCGATCGTCGGCCGGCTCGCCGAGGGCAGCAGCGGCGGCGACTACGGCGTCCACTCGGAGATGTTCACCGACGGGCTCATGCGCCTGCACCAGGCGGGCAAGGTGACCAACCAGAAGGGGCAGTTCGACGGCGTCTCGGTGGCCACCTTCGCCGGCGGCTCGCCCGAGCTCTACGGCTGGCTCGAGGGCAACGACCAGGTCGCCTTCCTGCCGGTCGAAGTCGTCAACTCGCCCGACCTGATCGGCCGCAACCGGATGATGGTGACGATCAACGCGGCGCTCGCGGTCGACATCCACGGCCAGGTCGTCGCCGACACGATCCAGGGCAGCCAGTACTCCGGGATCGGAGGCCACGAGGACTTCATCTCCGGCCCGGCGCTCGCGCTCGAGGACCGCTCGCTGCTCTGCTTGCCGTCAACCGTGACGGTCGGCGGCGACCTGCGCTCGCGGATCGTCCCGTACTTCGACGCCGGCGCGGTGGTGACGACCCCCCGCCACCAGGTGGACGTGATCGTCACCGAGCACGGCGCGGCCGAGCTCCAGGGCCTGACCGTCCGCCAGCGCGGCCTCGCGCTCGCCGAGATCGCCCACCCGGCGTTCCGCGACGAGCTGCGCGCGGCCGCCGAGCGCGCCTCGCACGGGCGCTCGGCGGTCGGCTAGCCGCGGGACGCAGCGCGCGACGCGCGAGCGCGCGCCGGAGCGCCGCCGGCGGCGGGCGCCGTTGGAGCGTCGCTCGGAGGCCGGCACCTCCTCGGTTACGACCGCCCTGGTCAGCACCGGGATCTGCTTCTCGAGGAAGGTGGCCATCCGCTCCTCCTCGCGGCGGATCGACGCGGCGAGCTTCGCGGTCTCCGCGTCCCCGACGCTCTCGGCCAGGGTTTCGATCGCGGTGTAGGTCGCGATCTCCTCGTGCTCGTTGAAGTACTCGGTCTTCGCGTTCTTCAGCATCTTCTCTGCCTCGCCGGTCCCGCGCACCATGTGCAGCGGGCCCTTGGCCAGCGACTTCGCCTTGGCGACGGCCTGGCCCGTGACCTTGTCGGCGAGTTGCGGTCCGTCACCGCCGAGCTGCTTGATCCTGCGCTCGAGCTCGCGCGCGTGCGCCTTCGTCTCCTTCAGGTGCTCCTCGAGGCGCTTGCGGTACGGCTTGCGAGTCGTCATCGCGATGTGCGCTTCCAGCGCGGTCTCGAGCTCCCGCTCCTTGCCGTAGGCCTCGCTCAGATACTGGACCAGCTTCGCGTCCTTGGTGGTGTCGGTCATCGGGGTCTCCTTCAATCTTCGGGTGAGCCCTACCCCGTACCCCCCGGGGCCGAGTCCAACCGGAGCCTCGGCGAGATCGCGGAGATGCCCGCTGGCCTGCGATGCGCGCACGCTAGCGGCACTTAGGTGGCCGCGGTCTCGCTCTCGCTCTCGGCCTCGACCCGGTCGGGGTCCAGCGCCGGCTCCGAGTGCGCCGCGCGATCCTCGTATGACGCTCGCACCTGCGGATCGGCCTCGGCGAGCACCTTGTCGGCCTTCAGCATCCGGCCGATGCTCTCGCGGGCGCCCCGCGGGAGCAGGTTCATGATCTTGTAGATGCCGATCGACTCGCGCGGCACGAAGACGTCGAACTTCGGCCGCTCGAGCGCGGCGACGATCGCCTCGGCGACGTCCTCGGGCTGCAGCACCTTGATCGCCCGCGTCTCCGGCAGGCCGGAGCCGAGCTCGGTGTTGACGACCGCGGGCATCACGCAGGAGATCTCGATGTTCGAGCCGCGCAGCTCGGCGCGGACCGCCTCGGAGACGCCGACGACGAAGTGCTTGGTCCCGCAGTAGGTCGCGCCGCCGGGAAAGCCGGTCTTGCCCGCCTGCGAGGCGAGGTTGACCACGTGGCCGCCGCCGCGGCGCTGCATCCGCGGGACCGCCAGCTTCATCCCGTACATGACGCCGTGCACGTTGATGTCGACCATCCGCTGCGCGGTCGCGTCGTCCTCCTCGACGAACCTGCCGAGCGGCATGATCCCGGCGTTGTTGACGAGCACGTCGAGCGAGCCGAGCCGCTCCTCGACCTGATCGAGAAAGCCCTCGAATGAGTCGCGCCTGGTGACGTCGAGCTCGAGCGCGATCGTGTCGCCGCCGAGCTCCGAGGCCGTCCGCTCCGCGAGCTCGCGGTCGAGGTCGCCGATCGCGACCTTCGCGCCCTTGCGCACCAGTGCCTTCGCGGTCGCCTTCCCGATCCCCCGGGCCCCGCCCGTGATCGCGACGACCTTGCCCCTCAGCGAACGCGCCTCGCGTGCCATCTCTGCTCTCTCCTCCTGGTCGGGTTGCCCGCAGCCTACATCCAGCCGCCCATGACCGCGCACGGCCGAGTGACGCGTTGAGCACCGCTACGGTGCTCAGTACGGCACTCGCCGCTGGAAACCGATGGCCTCCGCTCAGACGACCACACCCTCCCCGCCCGCGCCCACCGGCGGGGGCGAGCGGCCGCCGGCGGGCTCGAGCAACCCGATCGCGCAGAGTGGTCGCCGACCTCGTCGACGAGGCCCGGGCCCGCGGCGGCTTCCCCCCGGGCCCCAGCGCCGGGAGCGTGGGGCGGGCTCGGCGGATGGCCCGCGACCCGCTCTCGGTCCTGCTGCCGCTCTATGAGCGCCACGGCCCGATCTTCAGCGCCAGGCTCCTTCATTCGCGGGTCGTGTTCATGCTCGGCCCGGAGGCCAACCACTACGTCACGGTCTCTCATCCCCAGAACTTCACCTGGCGCGAGGGCAGCTTCGGCGATCTGATCCCGCTGCTCGGCGACGGCCTGCTGACGATCGACGGCGCCTACCACGACCGCGCCCGGCAGCTCCTGATGCCCGCATTCCACCGCGAGCAGATCGAGGCCTCGATCGAAACGATGGCGGCCGAGGCCGCCTCCGCGCTCGAGCAGCTTCGGCCGGGACAGGTCGTCGACGTCTACGCGCTGGGCGCGCAACCTGGCGATGCGGATCGCGATGCGGGCGCTGCTCGGGCTCGATCCCGATGACGCCGGCCGCGGAGCCGCGGCCGCGCACCACTTCGAGCTCGCGCTCGCCTACTACGGCACCGACTACCACCTGCGTCTGTTGCGGGGGCCGGGCTCGCCCTGGCGCCGGCTGCTGAGCGCCCGCGAGGTGCTCGACCGGATCGTCTACGAGGAGATCGCCGAGCGCCGCCGGCACCCGGACCCCGACCGCCTCGACGTCCTCAGCCTCCTGCTCGCGGCCGGCGACCGCGACGAGGGCGGACTCTCCGACCAGGAGGTGCGCGACCAGGTGATGACCCTGATCTTCGCCGGCCATGACACCTCGACCTCCACTCTCTCCTTCCTCTTCTACGAGCTCGCCCGCCACCCGAACGTGCTCGCCCGCCTGCAGGCCGAGCAGGACGAGAAACTCGGCGGCTCGACGCCGACGCCGGCGCAGCTGCTCGGCGAGCTGCCCTACCTCGAGATGGTCCTCGACGAGACCCTGCGCCTCTACCCGCCGGCCTGGATCGGCCCGCGCCGAGCGGTGCGCGCCTTTCGATTCGGCGGCTGCCAGGTCCCGTCCGGCGCGCTACGTCAACTACTGCTCGTGGGCCAGCCACCGGCTGCCCGAGGTGTTCGCGGAGCCGGAGGCGTTCATCCCCGAGCGCTTCACCCGTGAGCGCAAGGCGGCGCTGCCGCGCGGCGCCTACGTCCCGTTCGGCGGCGGCTCGCGGATCTGCATCGGCAAGCGATTCGGTCAGGCCGAGGTGAAGCTGGTGGCGACGATGGCCCTTCAGCGCTTGCGCCTCGAGCGCCTTCCCGGGCGCTCGATGCGGATCCGCCAGATGCCGACCCTGTCGCCCGACGGCGGGCTCGAGATGCGCGTTCGCGAGCGAGCGCTGCCGGCCGGTCTCGGCTAGCCGGGACTAGACGCCGTCGAAGAGCGGGGCCAGTGGACGCCGCTCGATCGAGTTCTGATGCTCGCACTCGCTGGCGCGATCCTGAAGCTCGCCGCCGTCGCAGCTGTCATCGCCGGGGCCGCCGTCGAGGGAGTCGAAGCCGGCGCCGCCCGACAGCCGGTCGTTACCGAGCTGGCCGTAGAGCTCGTCGTCGTTGCCGTCGCCGAGCATGCTGTCGTCGCCGCCGGCGCCGTAGAGCTTGTCGCGGCCGGAGAGCCGCTCGCCACCCCGCATGTTGTCGGCAACCTCCGAGCCGTAGAGGACGTCGTCGTTGCCTCCGCCGTCCATCAGCGCCGGGGCGACCAGCGGGGTCTTGGTGCTGAGGGTGTCGTCGTGGGTGAAGCCAACCAGCGTGTCGGCGCCGCCGGCGACAATCACATCGTCGTTCCAGCCGCCGTTGAGAATGTCGATCCCGTCGTCGATGATCGTCCCACCCGCCTCGCCGTAGCCGAAGATCCGGTCGTCGCCCGCCGACCCGAGGACCTTGTCGTCGCCGGCGCCGGGGAAGATCGTGTCGTTCTCCTCCTCGCCGTAGATGATGTCGTCCCCCGGGCCGCCGTAGAGCTTGTCGGCGCTGCGGCCGCCGCAGAGGATGTCGTCGCCCCCGCCCCCCTCGACGATGTCGTTGTCGCGACCGCCGTTGAGCAGGTCGTTGCCGCCGAGGCCGAAGAGGCGGTCCTTGCCGCGCAGCCCGGTGACGCTGTCGCCGCGGTTGCTGCCGCGCCAGTTGTTGCGCTTGTCGTCGAGCTTCTCCTTGCCCTCGAGGCAGATCGGCGCCTCCTGGGCGCCGGCGACCCCCGGAAGCGCGAGCGCGGCCAGCGAGATCATCAGCGCGAGCGCGAAGCCCGTGCCGGGCCTGTGCTGGAGACGCTCCACCGCCCCCCTTATCGGGGGCTCGTGCGCATACCTTGAGCCCGCTGCGCCCCGCCGGCGCCTGCCCGCCGGCTGGGTTCAGGTGATCAGCCCTCGCGGGCGAAGCTGAGCTCGATCGTGGCCGCCTTGCGGGTGCTCACGCGGCCGGTTTCGATCGTCAACAGGCGCGCCCCCGCGTCGTAGCGGAGCTCGCGAAGCTCACGGCGCCCGGCGCCGGAGCCGATCGTGACCGCGCTGGGGCGCTCGACCCCGGAGATCCGGACGCTGTAGCGCCGCCCGGACGGCGCGCCCCGGTAGCGGCCACGGGCCCGCCCCAGCGTCACGGTCGCCGTGCGCCCCTCGCGGCGCCAGCCGAAGTGCGTCCGTGTGAACCGGTTGCCCTGGTAGCCGAAGCCGACGCCCTCGTCCTCGTAGAGCTCAAAGCCGCCGTCGTCGCCCGCGTAGACGTTGAGGATCAGCGGGTCGACCGGCCCGCGACCGACGTAATCGACGTAGTCCTGGCGCGGCAAGATCCCCCCCGCGCGGGCGAAGATCGGCATCCGCTCGAGCGGCACCGTCAGGGTCCGCGCCCCGGGCCCCCGATGGGTCTCGCCGGTGAACAGGTCGACCCACTTTCCCGGCGGGAACCACACCCGCTTGCGGGCGGGGTCGCCGGGGCTGCCGACCGGGGCGACCAGCAGCTCGTCGCCGAGCATGTACTGGCGGTCGAATCGGTAGGCCGCGCCGTTTCGCGGCCATCCCAGGTACATCGCTCTGGCGATGGGCAGTCCCGTGTCATAGGCCTGGCGGGCGGCCGTGTACAGGTAGGGCACCAGCGACTCGCGCAGGCGCAGGAAAAGGCTCGCGATCCTGCCCGCCCGGCCCCCGTACTCCCACGGCAGCCGCGGTGCGTGATTGGAGTGCAGCCTCAGGATCGGCTGCACGAAGCCCGACTGGATCCAGCGCACGTACATGTCGTTGGGGAGCACGTTGCCGTTGAAGCTGCCGACGTCGTGGGAGACGTACGGCAGCCCGATCCCGGCGCCCTCGGCGGCGGTGAACCGGGTCTGGAAGTCGAGCATCGGCCAGGTGGCGAAGGTGTCGCCGGTGAAATGGATCGTGCTCCGATGCTCGGCCCAGGCGCCGGCGGTCGCCGCCCCGTAGTCGAACATCGACGAGCCGATCCGCGAGAGCGGCAACCAGCGCAGGCCGCGGTCGCGTTCGCGTTGCGCGTACAGCGAGTTGATCCAGGTGTCGGGCGGCAGCCCGGCGGCCCTCGCTCGACTCTCGTCGCAGCAGTAGTCGAGCCACCAGGAGTCGACCCCGGCTGCCTCGAACGGCGCGTGCAGCGCGAAGTAGGAGCTCACGTGGTCGCGGCGCGCCCAGTCCCAGACCGCGCAGCTCGCCTCCGGGTCGCGGATGAACACCTTGCAGCGGTCACCCCCGTCGATCAGGCCGCCGGCGGCCGCGTCGGCGCTCGCGTACGCGGGGTCGTCGGTGCTGATCGACGGGTGCACGTTCAGCGTCACGTCGAGGCCCTTCGAGTGCGCCCAGTTGAGGAACCGGCTCGGGTTCGGGAAAGAACGCGGGCGTCCACTGCCACCCGTCCCAGTCGCGCGGCGCCTTGTAGTCGGTGTCGACGACGAGCACGTCGAGCGGCACGCGGTGGGCGCGGAACTGAGCCAGGAGCTTGTGGTAGTCGGCTTCGCTGTAGCCGTTGTAGCGGGAGAACCAGTTGCCGAACGCCTTGCGCGGCAGCAGCGGGGCCGGGCCGGTGAGCCGGCGGAGGTCCCGCAGCGCGCCGACGTAGTCCTGGCCGTAGCCGAACAGGTAGCCGTCCTGGTAGGCGCCGGCGTGCGACGGTCGCTCGGCGTACCAGCGCCCACCGTCGGCCAGGAGCGGTGAGCCGCTGTCGTCGAGCACGTACCAGCCGTCGCGCGAGAGCACGCCGTCGTGCAGCGGCACCGGGCCGCTCTGGTTGTCGAGCCCGCGGTACCAGCCACCGAGGTTCCCGGAGGTCACGGGTGCCGGATCCGGGTCCGGGCTCGGCGGCGGCACGGTCGGCGCCGTGGTGCTGGAGGGAAACCGGGCGGGCGCCGGGAAGCTCGGTCGCACCTGGCCGAAGCCCTTGATCCGAAGCCGCAGGTTGGCGGCGTCGAACGGCCCGCTGCCGAGCCGATAGCGCAGCACCATCCTCGAGGTCCGGATCTTGAGCACCCCGTCGGCCACCGAGGTCCGAAACCGCGGCGGCGCGCCGCGGACGGGCACCGTCAGGGTCGGGCGATCCTCGAATTGCCCGTCGGCCGCGTACTCCAGCCGGATCAGCGTCGGCGAGAGGACCTGAAAGCGCGCCGGCCCGTCGCGGACCTCGGCCGGGGCCGGCGCCGGGGCCGGCGCGACCGCTGCCCCCGGGGTGACGACGAGCGCCGCCGAGAGCGCCCCGGCAACCAGCAACCACCTCGACAGCCTCCCCATCGCGGTCGCGTACGCTAGATGATCGATCCCACGGCGCCGCGTGCGCCCGGGTGCGCGACCGAGCCGGGCGGAGCGCCGTCCGATCAGCGGCTACGCAGCAACCGCTCGACCGCCCCCATCATCTCCTCCGTGCGCTGCTCGCGGTCGCCCTCCGCGGCGCCGACGACGCAGTGGCGCGCGTGGTCGTCGAGGACCCCGAGCGCGACCTTGTCGAGCGCCGCCTGCACGGCCGAGACCTGGGTCAGGATCTCGATGCAGTAGCGCTCCTCGGCCACCATCCGCTCCAGCCCCCCAACCTGCCCCGAGATCCGGCGCAGGCGCTTGAGCAGGTCCTCCTTGTCGTCGATGTACCCGGGCGCTTCATCGCTCATGCGGCCAGCGTACCCGATACCCCGGCGGGGTACCCCGCCCCGCCCGATCGAATGACGGATTGAGCACCTCCAAGGTGCACGGCGCGTCACTCGGCGGTGGCGGGTTCGGGCGCGACCACTCAGCGCCCCAGGGCCTCGATCGCGAACAGGTGGAACTCCGCCATCTCGACCAGGTCGTCGATCGCCAGCGACTCGTCGGTGGAGTGGGCCGAGTCGAAGTAGGCGTCCGGATCGCCGTGGAGCACCGGGGCGAACCCGTAGGCGACGGTGCCGAACGCATCGCGCACCCAGTGCGAGTCGGTGAACCCGGCATCGATCAGCGGCAGCGCCCGGGCGCCGGGCGCACGCTCCGCCAGATACCGCTCGAGCACGCCGTAGAGGGGGGTCCCGGCCGGCGACTCGGTGCCGCCGACCAGCGGCTCGAGGAACTCGAGCTCGTAGCGCAGGTCGCCGCCGAGGGCGGCGGCGACGTGGGCGCGAACCTCGGCCTCTCCCTGTCCCGGCGGCGCCCGGCAGTCGCAGATCACATCGGCGTGGGCCGGGACCACGTTCGCCGGCTCCGCTGCGTGGGCGCCGGTCGGGGTCACGGTCAGCCGCCCGACGGCGCCGAGCAGCGCGCCGAGGAACGGGTTCTCGGCGCGCGCCCAGCCGATCAGCTCGTCGTCGCTGCCGGCTGGGGCTCCCAGGCCCTCGAGCGCCGTCGCGACGACCGCGGGGAGCAGGGCGGGCGGGCTGTGGGCGAGGAGTCGCTCGATCGCCGTCGCCGCATGGCCGAGCGGGTTGTCGGCGCCTTCGGGCACCGATGCGTGGCCGGCGGTCCCGAGCATCCGCAGCCGCAGCGAGCTGACCAGCTTCTCGCCCACCGAGATCGGCACCACCCGTCCACCGGACGCCAGCTCGAGCGCGACGCCGCCGCCCTCGTTGATCGCGTAGTCGCAGCGCAGGTCCGGCCGCTCTCGCACCAGCCACGACAGCCCGACGTCGGAGACGTTGCGCTCCTCGTCGGCCTCGGCGATCAGGACGAGGTCGCCGGCCGGGCGCCGGCCGCTGCGGGCGACGGTCGCGAACGCCACCGCCCGCGCCGCCAGCTCGCCCTTCATGTCCACAGCGCCGCGGCCGATCAGGCGCCCGTCGCGAACCGCGCCCTCGAACGGGCCCACGCTCCAGCCCTCTGGCGGCGCCGGGACCACGTCGGTGTGGGCGAGCAGCATCAGTGACGGCCCCTCGCCGCTGCCGACGATCCGGGCGACAAGGTTGAGCCGCTCGGGGTCCGGGCCGACGAGCTCGACCCGCTCCACCCCCGCCCCGCGCAGGTAGCCCGCGAGCAGCTCGGCCGCGGGGGTCTCGTTTCCCGGCGGGTTCGAGGTGTCGATTCGGATCAGCTCGCGGGCCAGCTCGACGACCTCGTCGCCGAGCTCAGCGGCGCTGATCACGGGCGCCGGCGAGCTCGCGGACCAGCTCGAGCGGGAACGCCTCCTGCATCCTCCCGTCGCGCAGCTCGGCCGGCCGGGCGGCGACGAGGCAGTTGTAGACGGCCTCCTGCGAGGCCTCCCAGGCGCCCGCGAAGTAGGGGTCGAGCTCGTCGTGGGCGAGCGTCGCCCGGGTGCCGGTCGAGAACGCGAGCCCGATCTCGCCCGAGCCGTCGTGGCCGTAGGAGCCGACCCGGACGAGCCCGAGCAGGGCGCGCAACGCCAGCCGGCGCAGCGCCAGGGCATCGGCCGGCGCATCCGTGGCGCAGACGGAGATGCACGATCCGCCCGGGGCGCGCTTGCCGTCCTGTGGCTCGAGGCTCGTCCCGAGCAGGTCGAGGCGCTCGCGATCGCCGAAGTTGCACAGCAACAGCACGCCCACGTGGTGGTCGCCGACCGCCCTCGACGCGGTCCCGATCCCGCCCGGGAAGCCGAAGCACATCATCCCCGTCCCGGCGCCGACGGTCCCCTCGACCACCTCGGGCCCAGCGCCTCGAGCGCGCGATCCACGTCGCCGGTGGTCACTTTGCGCGAGTCGGCGCGCCAGGAGTCGTCGCACTCGCCGACGACCGGGAGGACGATCTCGTCCGGGCCGCGCCCCGAGGCGAGCACCGCGGCGTGATGGACGGTGCCGACCGCGTGCGATCCGCACAAGTACACGGGCGTCTCCATCGTCCCGTGCTCGTCGATCTCGAGCTTGCCCGGTGAGCTCGCCCATGCCGTTGACCACGGCCGTCGCGGCCGGCGCCGGCAGGGTGGGCGGGGCGACCACGGTCACCCCCGTCGGCTCGCCACTCTCGGACTGCGAGTGGCCGACGCGGACGCCGGGAACGTCGGTGATCGAGTTGCGCGGACCGGGGGCGAGCAGGCCCAGGGGGCCGGCCAGCTCGCGCCAGCGCTCCCGCTCAGCCGTCACGCGCCGCCTCGACCTGCTTCGCGGCTGCGTCGGGATCGTGAAGCAGGCAGGCGGCCAGCTGGTCGCGGCCGCCCGCGGGCAGCAGCGTCGGGTCGACGCTGTCGCAGGGCTCGAAGCGCTTCGGGCAGCGGGGATGGAAGCGACAACCGCCGGGCACGTTGGTGGCGTCGGGCAGCTCCCCGCCCAGCAACTCCCGCCTGCCGCCGCCACCGGGCGTGGGCAAGGGGATCGCGCTCTACCAGCGCCTGGGTGTAGGGGTGCTGGGGGCGCTCGATCACGTCCACGGCCGCGCCCTGTTCGACCACGCGGCCCAGGTACATGACCGCGATCCGGTCGCACAGCGTCCACGCGAGGCTGAGGTCGTGGGTGATGAACAGCAGCGCCAGCTCGCGGCGGCGCTTGAGCTCCAGCAGCACGGCGAGGATCTGCGCCTGCACCGAGACGTCGAGCATCGAGACCGGCTCGTCGCAGATCAGCCCGTCGGGCTCGAGCACCAGCGCGGCGGCGATCGCCACCCGCTGGCGCTGGCCCCCCGAGAGCTGATGCGGGTAGCGCTCGGCGAAGCGGTCGGGATCGAGGCCGACGTCGGCGAGCGCCTGGTTGACGCGCTGCTCGTGCTCGCCGCCGTCCACCCCCTGCACCTTGAGCGGCTCGGTGACGATCGTCCGCACCCGCTGGCGGGGGTTCAGCGTCTGGTAGGGATCCTGGAAGATCATCTGCAGCCGCCGGCGCAGCTCGTCCAGCTTGCCCTTGCCGTCGAGCGGCGCGCCGTCGAGCGCGACCTCGCCACCGGCGGGCTCGACCAGCCGCAGCATCGCCCGCGCCAGGGTCGACTTGCCGCAGCCCGACTCGCCGACGATCCCGAAGGTCTCGCCCTTGCGCCACTCGAGCGAGACCTCGTCGACCGCTCGGGCGACGTAGCCGCGGCCGCGGAACTCGACCGCGAGGTCGCGCAGCTCGATCAGCGGTCCCTGGGGGGCGGAGCGAAGCGAAGCCGGGCCGGGCGCTGTTGAGGCGCCTGATTCATCATCCGCTCGCCTCGAGCGCGGTCGGCGCCTGCTCCCGCGGCTCCGGCCAGTCTTCCCACGGGGCGAAGTGGCAGGCCGCCGAATGCGCAGGCCTGACCTCGCGCAGAGCCGGATCGCGCGCGCACTCCGGCGCCGCATAGGGGCAGCGCGGCGCGAAGCGGCACCCCTGCGGCATCTCGCCCGGATCGGGCGGGCCGCCCGGGATCGGCGCCGCGAGGCCGCGCTCGCCGCCGATCCTCGGCAGCGTCTCCAACAGTCGCTTCGTGTACGGGTGCTGCGGGTCGGCGAACACCGAGGCGACCTCGCCGATCTCGACGATCCTGCCGGCGTACATGACCGCGATCCGGTCGCAGGTCTCGGCCAGCACCCCGAGGTCGTGGGAGATCAGGATCAGGGCCAGCCCGAGCTGCTCGCGCAGCTGCTCGAGCAGCTGCAGCACCTGTGCCTGCATGACCACGTCGAGCGCGGTGGTCGGCTCGTCGGCGATCACCAGCGAGGGCCGGCAGGCGAGCGCCAGGGCGATCATCACCCGCTGTCGCTGGCCGCCCGAGAGCTCGTGGGCGTAGCGCCGGCCGAGCGCGGGCGTGAGCCCCACGGTCTCGAGCAGCTCGATGATCCGGTCGCGGACCTCGGCCGAGCTCGACCCGGCCGCGTGCAGCCGGATCGCCTCCGTGAACTGCGAGTCCACGCGCTGGACGGGGTCGAGCGAGTTCATCGCTCCCTGGAAGACCAGCGAGATGTGGCGCCAGCGGACGTAGCGCATGCCGGTCTCGGTGCGGCGGTCGAGGTTGATCGGCTCCTCGCCCGGCGGCCGGAAGCACATCGTCCCCGACTGCTCGAGGCCGCCGGGCAGCAGCTTCATCAGGGCCAGCGCCGTGGTCGTCTTCCCGCAACCGGACTCGCCGGCGAGCCCGAGCGCCTCACCCCGCTCGAGATCGAGGTCCACCCCGTCGACGATCGGCCGCCCGTCGGTGTGGACGTGCAGGTCGCGGACCTCGAGCAACCTATCGGAGCCGCTCATCCCTGCTCCAGCAGACGCGGGTTGACGTACTCCTCGAACAGGTAGCCGATGATGGCCACCGAGAGGACGAGCATGGTGATGCAGAGGCCCGGCGGGATCACGTACCACCACGCCTCGGCGCTCGGCGCGCCGGAGGTGAACGCGTTCTCCAGCATCGTCCCCCACGAGATCTGGGTCGGGTCGCCGAGCCCGAGGAACGAGAGCGCCGCCTCGGAGAGGATCGCCACCGCGACGATCAGGACCGTGTTGGCGAAGATCAGCGGCAGGGCGTTGGGAAAGATGTGGGTGCGGATGATGTACCAGTGACTCGCCCCGAGGGCGCGAGCGCGCTCGACGAACGCCCGCTCGCGCAGGGTCAGCACCTGCGAGCGCACGATCCTTCCGGTTCCGGCCCATGAGGTGATTCCGATGACCAGGATCAGGACCCCGAGCGAGGGCGCGAGCACGCTCGAGAGCACGATCATCAGCGGCAGGGTCGGAATCACCAGGAACCAGTTGTCCACCGCGTCCAGGATCCGGTCGGTCCAGCCGCCGAAGTAGCCGCTGAGGAGGCCGACCGAGGACCCGATCACCGACGAGATCGCCGCGGCGGCGAAGCCGACCACGATCGAGATCCGGGCGCCGACCAGGACCTGGGAGAGCACGTCGGCGCCGCTCTCGGTCGTCCCCAGGAGGTGCGCGCTGCTCGGCGGCGCGAGCACGTCGAGGCTCGAGGCGTCCGGGTCGTCGGGCGCGATTGCGGGGCCGAAGATCGCCATCAGGATGAACAGGCCGAGCACGCCCAGCCCGAAGCGCCCGCGCCAGGTCCCGAACAGCAGCTCGCGCGCTCGCGCACCGGTCATGAGGCTCTCACCCGCGCTCTCGTCATGCCGTCTTCACCCTTGGGTCGAGGAAGAAGTAGAGGCAGTCGGCGGCCAGGTTGGCGAGGATCACGCCGACCGAGAAGACCAGGAAAGTCCCCTGCAGCACCGGGAAGTCCTTGTCGATGATCGCGTTGAAGCTGAGCTCGCCCAGGCCCGGCCAACTGAACAGGGTCTCGATCGTGATCGCGCCCCCGGCCACGGCTCCGAACTGGATCGCCGCGAGGGTGACGAGCGGCAGCAGCGCGTTGGGGACGGCGTGGTGGCTGACGACCCGGTACCAGGGCAGCCCGGTCGCCCGCTTGACCGTGATGAAGTCCTCGGTCAGCACGTCGACCATCGACGAGCGCATGATCAGGAAGTACTGGCCGAGCAGCATCAGGGTCATCGCGGTCGCCGGCAAGACGAGGTGGTCGGCCACGTCGAGCGCCTCCGCGAACCAGCTCGAGAAGTCCTCGCCTGGCGTCACCTGCTGGCCCGCGGGGAAGATCGGGATCGCCACCGCGAAGACGAGGATCAGGATGATCCCGATCCAGTACTCGGGCGCCGAGTAGGTGAACAGGCTGAAGCTGAGCAGGCCCTCGTCGGCTTTCTTGCCGCGTTTGGTCGCCGCGATCACCCCCAACCACGAACCGATGAGCGTGGCGAGCAAGGTCCCGGTCCCGACCAGCAGCAGGGTCCACGGGATCGCCTTCTTGATCTCGTCCCAGACCGGCTCGCGGGTCCGCTGGCTGATCCCGAGGTCGAAGGTCAGCGTGTCGCCCACGTAGTCGGCGAACTGGCCCAGCACGGGCTTGTCGAGCCCGTAGTCGGCGCGCAGCTTCTCGATCTCCTCCGGGGTCGACTGCGGCAGTCGCGCGAGCTGGTTGGTGGGGTCCCCGAGCCCGCGGAAGAGGAAGAAGTTGAAGATCAGGACGAAAACCAGCGTCAGCAGCGCCGCCGCGACCTTGCCGGCGAGCCAGCGCGCGTTCATCGACCCGGCCTCATCCGCTCGTTCTCATCGACCTGACCTCACGCCTCCAGCTCCAGCGGCTCGGCCTCGCGCCGGCCGCGCGCGCGCCCGAAAAGGAAGGCGACGGTGGCCAGGATCACCGCCCCGATCGCCACCAGCCCGCCCGGGGCGCCCGTGGACGCGGACTCGGTCGAGGCCTCGCCCGGCTCCAGCGAGAGCAGCGGCTCGTACGAGACCTGCTGGCAGAAGCTGGTGCCGGTCTCCGCCGGGCACAGCCGCTGGACGTTGGCGACCGCATCGGTGTTGTAGGCCTCCAGGTACGGGTCCTCGGTCAGCACCAGGTAGGGCAGGTCGCGCTGCAGGATCGCGATCATCTCCTGGATCACCGCCTTGCGCTCCTCGGTGTCGAACAGGGTCAGCTGCTCCTCGAACAGACGGTCGTACTCGGGGTTCGAGTAAAAGGCGTCCGAGGAGGCGCCGATCTCGTCCGTGGTCATCAGGGAGAGCAGGAAGCTCGGGTCGTACGGGTCTCCGCCCCAGCTCCAGATGAAGCTGTCGAAATCGGGCGCCGGCCTGCCGTCGACCTTCTGCACGGTGAGCTCGTAGAGCTTGTCGGTGCTGATCACCTGGACGTCGTACTGGACCCCGATCTCCCGGGTCTGCTCGGCGACCAGCTTCGCCATCTGGGTCGTGAACGGCGACTCCGAGCGCACGTAGAGGTCGAACTCGAGCCGCTCGCCGTCCTTCTCGCGGATGCCGTCGTCGCCCGGCACCCAGCCGGCCTCGTCGAGCATCTGGTTGGCCAGCTCGGGGTCGTAGGGATAATCCTGCTCGGGGACCTCGAAGAAGGTCTTGTAGAACGACGGCAGCAGCCCGTGGGCGACGAACGAGGTGCCCTGGCTGGCGATCTCGTTGATGCGCTCGCGGTCGATGGAGTAGGCGATCGCCTGGCGCACCGTGCGGTCCTGGATCGCGGGGTTGAACTTGGCGTCGGGGCAGTTCTCCTCCGAGCAGAGGTTGAACGCGAGCTCGCTGAACGCGTACGTCGGCGCCCGGACCGTCTCCACCCCCTCCTCCTGGCTGAGCCGCTCGAAGGTCGCCGGCTGGACCTCGGGGACGAAGTCGATCTCCCCCAGGCCCAGCGCCCGCTCGACGGCGTCCGTGGTGCCGTACTTGATGAACTGGATCTCGTCGTAGGCCCCCTCCTCGCCGCGCCACTCCGGGTTTCGCTCCATGGTGATGATCCGCCCGCGCTCGTACTCGGTGACCATGTAGGGGCCGCTCGAGACCAGCGGCAGCTCCGGCTGGTACGCACGGTTGAGCTCCTTCAGCGGCACCTTGCCGAAGACGTGCTCGGGGATGATGTAGATCCACATGCCGCCGATGATCCGCGCGTCGGGCTGGCTGGTCTCGATCACCACCGTGTGCTCGTCGGGCGTCTTGATCGCGGTCACGGTCTGGGTGTAGGCGCTGAACAGGAGCCCGTTGCTACCCAGCACCTCGAGCGTGTACTTGACGTCGGCGGAGGTGATCGGCTCGCCGTCGGACCACTTCGCGCCCCTGATCAGGTCGAAGGTGATCGTCTTGCGGTCCTCGGAGACCTCCCAGCTCTCGGCGATGCCCGGGCTCGGCCCCAGGGTCTCGGGGTCGAAGTTGACCAGCAGGTCCCAGCTCAGCGACCAGATCTGGTACTCCTCCTCGTTCACTCCGGTGAACGGGTTGAGCGTCTTCGGGTCCTGCGCCCAGCCGATCCGGAGGACGGCTGTTGCCGGAGTCCTGGGCCGCCGCGGGCGGCCCCCCGACAGCGACCGCGACCGCGATCACCGCTCCCGCCGTCGCCAGGCTCGCCAACAGGCTCCTCAACCTCATTTGCCGTCTCCTTTCGCCACCGCCGCTTCAAGTACCTCCAACGTCTTCGAGTCCCCGTCGATCCGCACCTCGACGCCGAGCGGCATCGTCGCCATGTGCTTGCCGTGTCCCACCGGGACGTTGGCGATCGCCGGGATCCCGAGCGGCGCGACCAGCTCGTCGAGCAGCTCCTCGATCGAGAGCGTCGATTCCGGGCCCTCGGGGATCACCTGGCCGCGCAGGTTCACGTTCGTGCCGAAGACGAAGCCGACGGCGTTGTCGAGCTTGCCGGCGCGGATCAGGTGGTTGAGCAGCGTGTCGACCAGGTACTCGTCCGTGTTCAGGTCCTCGACCATGACCACGCAGCCGTCGGTCTCAACCTCGAACGGCGTCCCGATGCTGGCGCTGAGCAGGGTCAGGCAGCCGCCGGCAAGGGGCGCCTCGGCCGACCCCCCGCTCACCGTGAGCACGTAGGGGTCCTCCGGGTCCTCGAACACTCGCCCGAGCGGCTCGGGCTCAAAGGCGCGGTGAAACCACTTCTTGGTCTCCTCGGTGAGCTCCTTCCTGCGCCTGGTGAAGCGGGAGAAGTTGGGGCCGTAGAAGGTCACCCAGCCCGCGTGCGCCGCGAGCGCCAGGTGCAGCGCGGTGATGTCGGAGAAGCCGCAGACGATCCGCGGCTCGCCGAGCGCTTCCCAGTCGATCAGGTCGTGCAACCGCGCGGTCCCGTAGCCGCCGCAGACCGGGTGGACCATGTCGATCCCGGGCTCCGAGAGCGCCCACTGCAGGTCCGCGGCACGCTCCTCGTCGGTGCCGGCGAGGTAGCCGTGGACCTTGCGATGGTTGGGGCCGAGGACGACCCGGTGGCCGCGCGACTCGAAGTACTCGGTGGCCTGCTCGATCTCCGAGCGCGTCTGCGGCGGGCTGGCCGGAGCGACTACGGCGATCGTCGCCCCTTCCGGCAGCGCCGGGGGCTTGATCCGCGCCGCGGTCACGCCTGCCCCACCGCGGCCGCGCCCCGCGAGACGCCTTCGATCGCCTCGGCGATCAGCTCGGCCGGCGCCTGCAGCGAGCCGAGCACCAGCTCGACGTGGAGCTCGGCCACCTGCTCGAGCTTCAGCGGGCCGCGCGGGTCGAACCAGAGCGCGACGCCGGTGCACTGGAGCAGGATCGCGTAGGTCGCGACCTGGGCGTCCGACGAGCGCAGCGAGCCGTCGCGGATCCCGTCGCGGATGATCTCGCTGAAGATCGCCTGGTAGTCGTCGCGCCGCCGCGATCAGCGCCGCGCGGGGGTCGTCGGTCAGCGCCCGGATCTCCGAGTCGGTGACGAACGCCGCCAGCCGGTGCACGCCGTGGAAGACGACGTGCTCGCGCACGGCCGCCGCGAGGCGCAGGCCGGGCCGGTCCTGGCGCTCCATCGCCGCGATCACCCGTTCGGTGAGCTGCTCCATGAAGTCGTTCTGGAGCTGGACCAGGATCGCTTCCTTGTTCGGGTACCAGTGGTAGATCGCCGCCGGCTGCACCCGCGCCGCGGAGGCGAGCGCGCGCATCGAGGTGGCGTGATAGCCGCGCCGGGCGAACAGCTCGATCGCCGCCTCGTGGATCGCCTCGCGCGTCTCGGGCCCGCGACGCACCGAGGAGCGGCCGTCGAGCGGCCGGCTCGACCGGGGTGCTCGCCAACTCAGCCAAGGTTCAAGCAGCTCCTTCGTCTGCTCCTGGGTCGCGACCTCGCGCCCCAGGGTGCCGGCGAGGCCGACCGCCATCTCGACCAGGGCCGCGTTGGAAGGGGCGAGGACGCCCTTGCTCAGAGTACGCGACGTCCTCGAGCCCGGTGCGGATCCCCGGGGCGCCGAGCAGCAGCGCGAGCCCCAGCATCCGCTGATGGTGCCGGCCGATGCAGGTCACGGTCCAGAACGTCTCCTGCGGCAGCGGGCGCCGCATCGCCTCGAGCGCCTCGGGCGAGGCGTCGATCCCCCCGGGCACCCCGAAGACGAGGTTGATCCGCATCGGCGGCTCGAGGATCCCGTCCTCGAGCCACTTCACCGCGCTGACCACGTGGCCGACGTCGAAGCACTCGACCTCCAGCGCGATTCCGCTCGAGGTGGCGCGCTCGACGATGCCGCGGCCGGCGGGCGGCGGGGTGATGAAGGTCTCGTCGCCGAAGTTCATCGAGCCCGACTCGACCCCGGAGATGTCCGGCCTCGCCTCCAGCCCCGTGGTCCGCTCCTCGATCGTCATGTCGTTGGCGCCCCCGGTGGAGACCATGGTCAGCACGTCGCAGCCGGCGCGGATGCGGTCGATGGCGTCGACGAACAGCTCCGGCCGTCCGCTCGGGGTGCCGTCGTCCTCGCGCACGTGCAGGTGCGCGACGGTCGCGCCGGCGGCCGCGGCCTCGATCGTGGAGTCGGCGATCTCCTCGGTCGTGTAGGGGATGTTCGGGTTGTTCTCCCGGAACACGTCGGCGCCGGTGATCGCCACCGTGACCACGACCGGGTCGCTCGACCAGCTCATCTCGCTCCTCCGCGGCGCCCAGCGAGGCGCGCTCCTCCTCGGTGATCTCCCTCGACGCCCGTGCGGCCGGGTCCCAGAGCACGAGCCCGAACTCCGCCTCGACCACGGCCGCGCCGCTGCGGTCGAGGATCCGCTCGCGGGTGCGCAGGCTCTTGGTCCCCAGCTCCGCGACCGCGCACTGCACGGTCACCGACTCGAACGCCGGGTCGATCTCGCCGTTGAAGCTGATCGAGCAGCGGCCGACGACGTACTCGTCGCGGGCGATCCCGCGCTCCTTGAGGAACGCGTCGCGTCCCTCCTCGAGATAGGTGAGGACGACGGTGTGGTTGACGTGCCCGAGGCCGTCGAGGTCGCGCCAGCGCATCTGCACGCTGTGACCCTCGCTCACGCTTTCCTCCGGAGCGGGATGCCGAGCGCCTCGCGCAGGGGCCGCGAGCCGCGCACGAGCTCGAGCGCGTACGCGCCGCGGTCGGGCGCGTGGCCGGTGCCCACGATCATCCGGGCGCTGGTCCCGATCCCGTCGGCCGCCAGCGCCGCCGCCGAGAAGCTGGTCGCCATCGAGAAGAGCAGCACGGTCCCCTCGTCCCTGGTCAGCAGCAGCGCGGTCGGCTCGCAACCGGTCGCGTTGACGACCACCACCGTGAGGTCCGCCGGCGGGGCCCCCGACTCCGCGACCGCCTCCGCCGCAGCCAGGGGGTCGCGCAGGTCCGCGACGATTCCGAGGTCGCAGAGCCCGAGCGACGAGACCAGCTCGACCGCATCGGCGTCGACGTCGACCGCCACCAGGGTCGCCGCCGCCTCGCGGGCCGCCGCCAGCGCCAGCTTGCCCGCATGGCCGGCGCCAAGCACGTAGACGGTGCCCAACTCGGGGGTCAGCGCTCGCGTCTGCGAGGCCGCGGCGCAGACGTCGAACACCTCGAGCGCCGTCGCCAGCGGCAGGTCGTCGGGAATCGGCGCCCACGAGGCTCGCTCGAACACATAGGCCGTCCCCTCGACCGCGACCTGGGGCGAGGCGGGGTCGAGACCGGTCACCGCCTGGAGGCGCAGCGGGGTCAACGTCAGCGAGCCGAGCGTCGCCACCCGCTCGCCGAGCGGCGGCGGCGAGGCGTACCGCTCGCCGACCGCGTCGACCGTGCCGAGCAGGATGCCGCCGGAGTCGGTCTCCGGGTTGTGCATCTTGCCCCGCGCCTCGACGATCTCGAGGATCCGCCCCGCCATTCGCTCCGGATCGCCGCCCGCGCGGTCGCGGATGTTGCGGTGTGAGGTCGAGTCGAGACAGAGCCGCTCGACGCCCAGCTCGAGCTCGTGCGTCCGCACCGGGGGCCCGGGATCGAGGCGTTCGGCCGGCTGCGGCAGCGCGCCGCGCGGTTCGAGCACCCGGTCGGCGCCCAGTTGCGCGGTGATCTCGACCGCCGTCTCGGTCTTCATGAACGATCGTTGACGAACCTATCTCCGCGATTTCGCGCCTGTCAATGCGCGCTTTGGCCAACCAGCCGGCTCTCGTTGCGACTGAACGTCCGTTTGCCGGTAAGTGTGCACCGAACGGGAGGAAACCCGGGCCTCCCTGCGGTTTCCTCGCGCTCACGTGGATCGGCACGTGCCGGATACGCTGGCGGTGTGAGCCTGGCGATCCCCGTCGTCTGGAGCGACCGCCACCGGTTGCATCGAGCCGAGCGGCGAGGTCTGGGTCGGGGTCCGCATCCCCGGCACCGAGTTGCCCGAGCGCGCCGAGCGGATTCGCGCCGCGCTTGCCGAGCGCGGCGCCGGCTTCGTCGAGGCCGAACCCCACGATGACTCCCACCTGCTTGCCGTCCACGAGCCCGGGCTGCTCGCCTACCTGGCCCGCGCCTGGGAGGAGTGGGAGGCCGCCGGGTTGGCGCGCGACCCGGGGCAGGACCGTGTCGTGCCCTACATCTTCCCCCTCCCCGGCCTCGGCCCGGAGCCGGCGCCGTCGCTGCCCGCGGCGGCCAGCGCCCGCGCCGGCTGGTTCGCCTACGACACCATGACGCCTGATCGGGCCGGGGACGTGGGAGGCGGCCCGCGGGGGGGCCGACGCGGCGCTTACCGCGGCCGACCTGGTGCTCGGCGGCGAGGCGGCCGCCTACGCCGCATGCCGGCCGCCCGGTCACCACGCCGCCCGCGGCTGCTTCGGTGGCTCGTGCTATCTCAACAACACGGCGATCGCGGCAGCGAGGATGCGCGACGCGGCCGCCGGGACGGTGGCCGTGATCGACATCGACGCCCACCACGGCAACGGCACCCAGCAGATCTTCTACGAGGATCCCGCGGTGCTGGTGGGCTCGGTCCATGTCGACCCGGGTGCCGGTTGGTTCCCCCACTTCCTCGGCTTCGAGGCCGAGACCGGCAGTGGTGCGGGCGCGGGCACCAACCGCAACCTCTGTCTGGCACCCGGCTCAGGCGATCAGCCGTGGCTCGACGCGGTCGCCGAGCTCGGCGGGTGGGCGCGCGCTGCGGGCGCCCGGTCGCTGGTGGTCGCGCTCGGCGTCGACGCCGCCGCCGGCGATCCCGAGAGCCCGCTCGCGGTCAGCGCCGAGGGCTTTCGCGAAGCGGGATGCAGGCTCGCCCAGCTCGGGCTGCCGACCGTCGTCGTCCAGGAGGGCGGTTACGACCTGGACGCGATCGGCGAGCTGGTAGTCGCCGTCCTGAGCGGGCTCGAGGAAGGGCTCATCACCTAGCCGCAGACCGGCCAGTGCCCTGGCCCGTCCCGCTCGCGAAGCAGGATCGCGACCACCGCCTGGGTCCGGTACGGATAGGCGATCGGATCGCCGCCGGGGCTCTTCGGCGAGCGCTTCCAGGTCGACCTCAAGAACTGAAAGGCGCCCCGGTACACGCCACCGCCGCCGATCGCGTCGGGGTTGCCGCCGGACTCGCATTCGCTCGTCCGCCGCGCCCAGCGCCTGTCGCCGGCCGGAGTCCGGTCCCAGATGCGCTGGTAACGGTGCCGACCCGCTCGCTGGCCCCGCCCGCGGCGCCGGCCTCGCCGCCGCCGGGCTGGGCTCCGCCGCCACCCGGCTCGGCGCCGCCTGCAGCGCCGGTCCCGACGCCGCCGGAAGACTCCGCACTCGCCGAGCCGGCGAGCGCGCCGGTCGCGAGCATCGCGACGACGACGCCCGCGAGGGGAAGCCATCGTGGTTTGCGCGATCGCAGTCCGAGAAAGCTCATTGCACGCTCCGCTCTCGTCGCTTCCGGGGTTAGCTGACGGGCTCGCGCGAAACTGAGAGCTTTGCGCTACGCGGCGGACTCGCCGCGATTCGCCCCGACCGATTGGGTCCCCCGTCCCCCGCCTCCGTGCGGCGGGGACTCAGCAGGAGCGCGGCATATTAGCAGACTGTTAGGGAAGCGTTAGCGCGGATGGCCGGCGCGGCCCCGTGCGGTCACGGCCCGAGGAACCGCGCGATCGCCGCATGGGTCGGCCCCGGAGCCTCGACCTGCGGGACGTGGCCACAGTCGAGCTCCACGTGGGCGGCAGCCGGGAGCGCGGCCTCGACGTGCCTCATGAAGGCGATCGGGACCAGGCTGTCGGCCCGGCCCCAGACGAACAGAGCTCTGCGGCGAGAGCTCCTCGAGGCGGCGCCAGAACCCGGCCTCGCCGCGCGGCTCGTCGCGAACCAGGTTGCGAGCGGACTGATAGAAGGCAAAGCGCCCGCCGACGGTGCAGAAGGCGCGTACGAATTCGTCGACGCCGGCGCCGACCCAACCACGATCGCCTCCGGGCACCAGCCGCCGGACGACCGGCTCGACCAGGGCCCGCGGGGCAGGCTGGACGATCCCGAGGTGCGGGAGGGGCAGCGCGAGCAGCAAGTCGAGCGTGCGATCCTGTCGAAGCCAGGCCATCGAGGGACTCAGCAGGGCGAGCCTGCCGACACGCTCGGGCGCCGTGAGCCCCACCTCGATCGCCACCCGCCCTCCCATGCTGTTGCCGATCAGGTCCGCGCGCGCGAGACCGAGCTCGTCGAGCAGTCCGGTGACCGCCGCGGCGAACCAGGGCGCGTCGTAGCGGCCGTTCAGCGGCTTGTCGGAATCGCCGAAGCCCGGCAGGTCGACGGCGATCACCCGCCTGCTGGAAGCGAGCGCCGCCACCGTGGTCAGGAACGACGCCTTGGTCCCGCCGAGGCCGGGCACGCAGAGCACCGGCTCCCCCTCGCCCGCCTCGAGCACGGAGATCCGGCCCGTCGGCGTGCGATAGGAGTCGAAACGAAGGCGGCCCGGTCCCTGGTCGCCCGCGGTGGCGGCGAGGAAGCCGACGCCGAGATGGAGGTTGCGGCGCACCCGCAGTCGCCGATCGCGAAACGCCTCCATGGCGCCGCTGAGGTCCAGCGCGATCCGCCGCCAGGTCGCGTCGCCCGCCGAGATCCGCGCGTCGGGCTGCCCGCGCGGGGCCTCGAGCCGGGCGCGATCAGCATCGACGACGGCGTCCCACTCGCCGTCCGGCGTCGCCAGCCGGACGCGGGCCGAGGCCGTTCGCAGGTCGATCAGGTCGGGGTCATAGCGCTCGGCCAAGGCGTGGAGCGCCGGCGGCGGCCGAGACGGGCTATGCCGGCTCGAGCTCAGCAGCTGCATCTTCGGTAGGTCCCGCGTCCATGCTGGACTAACGGCGCGACCGGGCCGAAAGCCGCGGACCGCGGTCACGGGATGCGGCTAGTCGCCGCTGCTGGCGTTCTTCGCCGCGGACCCGGATCGAGCCGCGCATGAACGGGTGGATGCGGCAGAAGTACGTGTAGGTCTTGCCGGGCTTGGTCAGCGGCGGGCGTCGTGTAGACGTTCGACCCCGTGGTCACCCCGCTGCTGAGGAACGATCCGTAGCCGAGCTGGCCGGAGTCGAACTTGATCGGCCCCCGCGCGAGCGGGTAGCCGATCCCGGAGCCGCGGTTGCAGGGCGCCGGGCACGAGGTGATGCTGTGCCAGGCCTGCTCCTCGTCGGACATCGTCGGCAGCGCGTCGAGGTTGGTGAAGGTGACGCTCCGCCCGGGGCTGACCGTCGGCGGGCGCATCAGGTAGTTCGGGAAGCCGCGGAACGCCGAGTAGCCGCCGAGCGAGTAGCCGAAGCCGTCGATCGTCGACCCCCGAGCTCGGGATCCGGCGGCCCCTGCTCGCCGAGCTTGCGCGGGTCCGGCAGCTTGAGGTCCTTGTTCGCCTTGAAGTCGATGTTCTCCGGCAGGCGCCCGTGGGTGAGGATGCCGCCCGCGTCGTACATCGCGCGCACCGCCGCCTCGTCGTCGAACGGGTCCTTCGCCAGCGGGTCGTCGGCGCGCGGTGACCGAGACCGGCAGGATCCCCATCGACTCGTACCAGGACGCCTCGCTTGACGTCGTAGGTGGCGTCGATCGAGATCGTGTCGCCGGCCTTCAGGCTGATCCGCCACTCGGGCCGGGTCGCCTCCATGCTGACGTCCCAGCTCACCGCCCCGGCGGGCTCGTAGTACTTGGCGTCGGAGCGGAACAGGGGCCGGACCTCGGACGGGTCGTCGCCGTCGACGGTGCCGGCGTCGGGCCCGTCGCGCGCCACCTGGAGGTCGACGTGGAGCCCCCCGGGGTGCAGGTGGCCGGCGCCGAAGACCAGCGTCCGCCCGCCGGCGGGAACGACCCAGTCATGGGCGGGCGAGATGTTCGACCGCTCCTCGTAGCCGGGCGTCGCCGGGTCGGTCGGGACGTCGTCGGGGAACACCTACTCGCCGTCGCCGTCGGTGTCGAACCCGCGCTCGGCGTCGAACACCGGGTAGATCTGGGGAGAGCCGGCGACGTCGAGCCACCGGACCGTGGCCGGGTTGATGTCGGTGCGGGCCGGCGTGGTCTCGGGGACCCAGTCGATCTCCCAGGTGATGTAGACCTGGCGGCCGCCCTCGGCGTTCAGGCTGTGGATCATGTAGTTGAGCCCCCAGCGGGCGTCCCCGCCCACCTTGAGCCCGTAGCCCTGGGGCGACTTGACGATCGTCTTCTCCTCGCCGGAGGCGAAGGTGGGGCCGCCGCCGGGGGCGAGCCAGACCACGTGGTGGAGGTGGAGGTCCCAGACGCTCGGCGTGGTCTGGCCGACCGTCGTCGTGGACCTCGACCATGCTCGGCCTGAAGCGGGTCACGTAGCCCTCCGCGGTCGACCCGGGGGCGAACGACGCTCGTGTCGCCGGGGCCGCTGACCTTCTCGCGCGTTCGGGCAGGTCCTGGTGACGCCGAACAGGTTGAGGTTCTGTCCCGGCTGGATCGGGATCGCGTCGGTGCGGCAGCTGTAGGTCGTCATCCCGGGATAGCTGGCGGCGCTGGAGGATCTCCTCGGCTCCTGGGCGCTCGCGGGCGCCGCCGGGGCGAGCAGGCTGGTCAGGACGCGTGACGAGGGCGCAGCAGGCCGCGGTGGCGGCGGAGGCCGGAGCCCTCGCTGAGAACCGATTCCGCACCTTCCACCTCCCTGCGGTTTGCCTTCCAGGGGCCCGGAGTCCCGTCGGGCGCACGGACTCTAGCGCGATCCCACGGGTAGCGTCAACGACGAGCCGCTCTCCGCTCCCGTATTATCGGCGTGAATATATCAGAGCTGCATATGAGCGAGACAGCTGCCACAAGCCATCCGCCCACATCGGGCATCGTCCGACGGGGGTCGAGCTCGATCCCTCCCCGCGCGAGCTGACGCCGTCGGCGTACATGGTCTTGGCGATGATCCGCGACGGCTACGACACCGGCTATCGGATCAAGCGGTTCCTCGAGCGCGCCGCCTCGTTCTTCTGGTCGGTCAGCTACGGCCAGATCTATCCCGAGCTCCGCCGGCTCGAGGCGGCCGGCCTGGTCATGGGACGCGACTTGACCACGAGCGGCCGGCGCCGGCGCGAGTACTCGCTGACCGCGGGCGGTCGGCGGGAGCTGGGCCGGTGGTTGTCAGAGCCCGCCGAGCCGTCGATCTGGCTGCGCAACGAGGGCCTGCTGAGGTTGATGCTGGTCGACTGGGAGGACCGTGAGCTGGTGCGCAAGAACCTGGCCGAGCTGCGCGCGATGAGCCTCGAGCGGCTCGAGACGCTGAGCGCCCTGGTCCCGCCGCGCGAGCGCGGCCGTCGGATCCAGGAGCTCGGCGTTCGGCTGTTCGAGGAGACCATACGTTGGTGCGACGAGACCGACGCGGCCCTCTGACGGACCGGGGGGCGCCGCACGCCGGCTCTCGGCATCCGGCTGATCGCGCAGTTTGGTCGGAAGTAAGGCCGGACTTCAGAAGGTCGCGGTTCAGGGCGCGATTCATCCACTACATCGGCCCCGCGCTGGTACGCGACCCCACCATGCGGCTGGAGATCCCGATCACATTCGACGAATTCGGTTGGAGCGCCCTCGAAGACCGGGCACGCGACGAGCGCCTCAACCTCGACGAGCTGGTCGCGCAGGCCGTGACCTACTACGAGCGCGAGCTCGACGAGGAGCGCCAGGCGACCCGGGTGCCGCGCTTCAGCCCACCCGCAATCGGGCGCGAGACCCGCAAGCTGACGATCGAGCTCGTCGACGACACCATGCGAGGGCTCGAGCGGGAGGCCGAGCGCCAAGGGGTGGCGCTGGAGCGGCTGATCGGGCACGCCGCGCTGCTGTACCTCGCAGACGTCGAGGCCGGCCGCGTGGCCGAACGGGTCTACCGCCGCTCCGGCGCCTAGATCTCAGGCGGATGCGGCGCCCGCCGTCACCGGCGCCACCTCGAGCTCGCGCAGGGCATCCTTGAGCGCCGCCCGGCCGCGGTGGTGCAGGCCCTGGATCGACGGCTCGGTCTTCCCCAGTCGCTCGGCGATCTCGTTCGGCGAGAGCCCGGCGATGTGGCGGAGCACGAGCACCTGGCGCTGCGCCTCGGGAAGGCCCGCCAGGGCCTCCTTCAGCGAGCGCGCGCGCTCGCTCGAGATCTGCTCGTCACCGATGTCCGCGATCCGCACCTCCTCGACCGGGATCTGGCGCCGCGACCGCAGGTGGTCGAGCGCGGCGTTGCGGGCCACGCGCAGGATCCAGGCCGCGAACGGCACCTCCCGCTCCTCGTACTTGTGGATCGCCCGCATCAGCTTCGCGAACACGTTCTGAGTGATGTCCTCGGCCTCGTGATGGTCGCGGACGATGCTCTGTACGAATCCCTGAACGTCGTCCGCATAGCGGACGTACAGGTAGTGGAGCGCGTCCCAGTCGCCCGCCTTCGCCCGCGCGATCGCGCGGCGCTCCGGGTCACGGGACTCCTCCGGCTGGTCCACCGGCCTGAATCGACGCCGAGGCACGTTGCCCGCCTCCGGCCTCATGGCCACGCCGATGCCCGCACTATTCCCCTCAACACGATCAACTCGCATCACACCCACACTCCGAATCAGTTGACACCCATGCAACTGCCCCGGCGCCCGGTCGGTCATCCTGGCCAACCCCAACGGCGCAAGACAGTTCGAAATCCGACCCTTGCACAGCCGGAGCGAAATAGCACCGGGGTACCTACCCTAGACTTTTCTCAACCCCTGCTAACGAAGCCGGGTCGGGGGCACGGGGGGGGCGACGCCGAGGGAGGGCTACTCACCCTTGTGGCCTCGGCGCCGCCCTGTTCTGGGTGTCTTCCCCGTGCAATCGGGACAGCCCATCCTCCGATACAGCCTCAGAACGCTTTGAGCTACGCGATTCTGTCGCGCGTGAAGTTGGAGTTTCGTACCTGAACTTGAGTCAAACGCAGGGCCGGTGCGAATTCCGTTGGATCGGCGGGGCGGCGTGCGAGCGACGGGGGTCCCGGCGCGTTGCTGTCCCAGATGCTGAAGCACGGAGGAAAGAACGGAGCGGGGCACGACGGCAACGGAAACGGGCGCGTTCCGGCCGGCGACGCGGTCCCCAGGCGGCGGTTCAAGCCGGATCGCCGGCGATCCGTGGGGCTCGGACTCCGACCGCGAGCCGGTCCGCGTCGGGCTCGTCGGGCTCGGCTACTGGGGCCCGAACATTCTCAGGGTCATCGCGGACATGGAGGGCGTCGAGCTGAGCTGGATCTGCGACCAGAGCCCCGACCGCTTGGAGCGGATGGCGCGCCGCTATCCCGCGCGCCGTCGCGACCGGCGAGTTCGGCGACCTGCTCGACGACCCGGAGCTGGACGCGGTCCTGATCGTGACCCCGGTCGGCACCCACGCCGAGCTGGCGGCCGCCAGCCTCGCGGCCGGCAAGCACACCTTCGTCGAGAAGCCGCTCGCCGCGTCCGCGGACGAGGCCGACGAGCTCGCTCGGATCGCCTCCGACGCGGGCCTGGTGCTGATGTGCGGCCACACGTTCACCTACAGCCCGCCGGTCCGCGCGGTGAAGAAGCTGCTCGACGCGGGCGAGCTCGGCGACCTCTACTTCATCTCCTCGAGCCGGGTCAACCTCGGCCTGCACCAGCGCGACGTGAGCGTGCTCTGGGACCTCGGGCCGCACGACTTCTCGATCCTGCGCTACTGGCTCGGCGAGGGGCCGAAGACGGTCGCGGCCTGCGGGCGCGACGCCGTCGTCCAGGGGATCGCCGACGTCGCCTTCCTCACCCTCCAGTTCGGCTCGGGCACGCTGGCGAACATCGAGATGAGCTGGCTCGCGCCCAGCAAGCTGCGTCGCACGGTGCTCGTCGGCAGCGAGAAGATGGTCGTCTACGAGGACGGCGCCCCCGAGCCGGTGCGGGTCTTCGACCGCGGCGTCGTCTACCGCGATCCCGAGACGTTCGGCGAGTACCACCTCTCCTACCGGACCGGCGACATCGTCTCGCCGCACCTCGACGGCAGCGAGCCGCTCGCGGTCGAGATGGAGGACTTCATCGCCTGCGTGCGCGCCGGCGGCACCCGCCACAGCCAGCTCGAGCTCGCGCTCGACGTGGTGCGGATGATCGAGGCGGCGGAGACCTCGCTGCTCGGCGGGGGCGAGCCGGTGCCCGTCGAGGTCGCCGACCTCGGCTCAGCTGATCCTGTGAGCACGGGGGCCGGCGGATCTCGGCCGATCCTCGCCGCGCCCGGCGAAGCGCCGGACGTCGCCGCTGCCGCGCGGCGCGCGGCCCAGCGCGAACGAGCGGTCGCCGGCGCCCACCGGCCTCGCGACTACCTCCTGCGGCGGGCGCTCGCCGGAGCCGACCTCCTCGCGGTGCTCGCCGCGGCGGCCCTGGCGCTGCTGCTGAGCCCCGACCCGGCCGACCCGGTTGAGATCCTCTGGCTCCTGCCCACCGCTCCCGGTGTGGCTGGTGCTGTTCCGCCTCTACGGCCTCTACGAGCGCGACGTCAAGCGCGTCAACGCCTCCGCGCTCGACGACCTGCCGGCGCTCTTTCACGCCTTCGTCGTCGGCACGCTGATGCTCTGGGCGTACCTGCGGCTGTTCGAGGGCCATGGGGCGCTGACGCTGGTCGAGACGCATCGTCTTCGGCGTCTCCGGCGTGCTGATCGCGATGACCCTGCGGGTCGTCGCCCGGCGGGCCGTGATCCGCTTCGGCGGGCCCGAGCAGGGTGCTGCTGGTCGGGCAGTCCCCGGTCACCGAGGCGCTGGTCCGCAAGCTGCAGTCCCACCCCGAGTACGGCCTCGAGCCGGTCGGCGAGATCTCGGTCAACGGAGCGCACCGAGGTCAAGTCCGGGCTCCCGTACCTCGGCGGCCTCGACGAGGTCCACCTCGGCTACCTGGCCCGACAACCTCGACGTCGAGCGGGTGATCGTCACCGCCCAGGACCTGCCCGACGAGGCGATGATGGACCTGGTCCAGACCTGCAGCGCCGCCGCGGTGAAGGTGAGCATCGTCCCCAACCACATCAACGCGCTCGGGCCGTCGGTGGCGATCGACGACATCGAGGGCCTGACCGTCCTCGGCCTCAACCCGTTGGTGCTCTCGCAGCTCATCGCGGATGCTGAAGCGCGCCCTCGACATCGCCGGCGCGACCGTCGGGGATCGTGTTCGGCGCACCCGTGCTGCTGGCGTGCGCGATCGCGATCAAGCTCGACTCGCCGGGGCCGGTGCTGTTCCGCCAGCGGCGGATCGGCAGGGGCGGCGAGCCGTTCACGCTTGCTCAAGTTCCGGACCATGGTCGTCGGACGCAGAGCAACGGCCAGGAGCAGCTTCGCTCGCTCAGCGACGATCCGGACTGGCTGAAGCTCGACAGCGACCCGCGTGTGACCCGGGTCGGGCGGTTCCTGCGCGTCGACGAGCCTCGACGAGCTGCCGCAGCTCTGGAACGTGCTGATCGGCGAGATGAGCATCGTCGGCCCGCGGCCGCTGATCGACTCCGAGGACGAGCTGATCGCGCGGCTGGTCGCGCACCCGGCTCGACCTCGCTCCCGGGGTCACCGGCCTCTGGCAGGTCCTCGGCCGCACCGAGATCCCGTTCCGCGACATGGTCAGCCTCGACTACATCTACGTGACCAACTGGTCGCTGTGGCTCGACCTGAAGCTGATCGCGCGCACGGTCCCGGCGGTGCTCAGCCGCCGCGGCGCGAACTAGCCCACCCCTCCCCCGGGCAGACCCGGCGCCCGGCGTCCTGGGCTCGTGCTCCCAGCCGCTCCGGCAGTCCTACGCCGTGCGCCGAGCGCCCCGGCCTGGTTGGGCTGGGTAGGGAGGGTCGGCTCCGACGCGGTCGCCGCCCCCCACGGAGCAGCCGGGGCCACGAGCGGTGTCGCCAACCGCACACCCGTGGGGGCGCGCGCAATGGTTGTGGGGTTGGCGTCAGTATGCGTCGCCAACCGAACACATCGCCGGCTTTAGCCGCCGAAGCAAGTGCGGTTACCCGGCCCTCGGTGGCGGCGATCGAGCGTCTCGCCCGCCGCCAACACGGTCTAGTAACGCGTAGCCAGCTCCTCGATCTCGAACCCCCCCCCCCTCCTCTCTCCCCCCTCTCTTGTCGTCCTCAGCCACTTCAGCGCGGCGGCGCTTCACCAACCGATCCCCTCCGGTCCCAGCCCCGACGGCCTGGTCCAGGTGACCGTTTGCGGGCGACAGGCGGGAGCGAGGCCCGGGATCCGCATCAGCACCCTCCCGACGGACGAGATCACCCGCCGCCACGGGATCCCGGTCACCACCGAAGCGCGCACGATCCTCGACATCGCGTCCGACCTGGCCTCTCTGCGCGACTACGCCCGCGATGCGCGCCTCGGCGAGCTCGGCTTCACCGTCCTGCGCCTCGACGTTCTCCTTCCAAGGGGGCGGCGTCCGGGGATGTCGGGGAGGACATCGAGCCTCCCGCGCCGATCGGCCACAGCTTGCCGCGCGATCCTCGCGGGACGCGTGTCCGACACGGCATCCCCGGGCGCGCCTCCCGCAGCGCTCCTCGCGGGACGCGTGTCCGACCCGGCATCCCCGGGCGTCGCCGCCGGCAGCGCAGCCCGCTAGACCAGGGCGCGGATCGCGTCGACGACCAGCCCGACGGTCGGCTCGTCGAGTGCCTGGCCCATCGGGAGCGCCAGGCCCTCGGTTGCCAGGCGTTCGGAGTTGGGCAGCCGGGTGACGGGTGAGCCGTCGACGAGCGCGGGTTGGCGGTTGAGCGGTGTGGTGTAGTAGGCCTTCGTCTCGACCCCGACCTCCGCCAGCGCCGCCCTGAGCGCGTCGCGGCGAGGGGTGCGGACCACGTACAGGTGGTAGGCGCTGGCGCCGCCGGCCGTCTCCCGCTGGATCTCGACCAGGTCGGTGATCCCCGCGCGCTCGTAGGCGGCGGCGGCGTCGCGCCGCGCCGCGGTCCACCCCTCGAGCTCCGGGAGCAGGACGCGAAGCGCGGCCGCCTGGAGCTCGTCGAGGCGCGAGTTGTAGCCGACCTCGACGTGGACCCACGGGTCGGCTTGGCCGTGAGCGCGAAGCGTCCGCGCCGTGCGGGCGACCTCGTCGTCGTCGGTCAGGATCGCTCCCGCGTCGCCCATGGCGCCGAGGTTCTTGCCGGGATAGAAGCTGAACGAGGCAGCGTCACCGAGCGCGCCGGCGCGCGCGCCCTCGAAGCTCGCCCCCGCCGCCTGCGCCGCGTCCTCGAGCACCAGCAGGCCGTGCGCGCGCGCCAGCTCGGTCAGCTCTCGCATCGGGGCGGGGTTGCCGAACAGGTGGACCGGCACGATCGCCCGCGTGCGGCCGGTGAGCACGGGCTCGACGGTCGCCGCGGTCATGCAGTGGGTCTCGGCGTCGATGTCGGCGAACACCGGCCGGGCGCCGGCGTTGACGACCGCCTCGGCCGTGGCGAAGAAGCTGACCCCGGGCACGATCACCTCGTCCTCGGGCCGGATGCCCAGCGCGCGCAGCGCGATCGTCAGCGACTCGGTGCCCGTTGGCGACCCCGATGCAATGCCGGCGGCCGACGAACGCGGCGAACTCCGCCTCGAACGCCTCGACCTCCGGGCCCAGGATGTAACGCCCGGACTCCAGCACCGCCCGCTGGCGCTCGGCGATCGCGGGCAGCAGCGGCTCCAGCGAGGGCCGGGTCGCGAACAGCGGCACGGCGACGACGGCCGGGGTCCGGCCGCTCTTGATGGTCGGCGCTACCGCCATCGTTCGATCAGGTCCTCGTCGCCGACCGTGCGGATCTGGCGCGCCGGAACGCCGACCACGACGGCCCGTCGGCGCGACATCGGCGACCACGACGGCCCCGGCGCCCACAAACGCCTCTTCTCCGACCTCGATCCCGGGGCAGAGCACGGCGCCGCCGCCGATCCGGCAGGCGCGGCGCAGGGTCGGCCCCTTGCGCGGCTCACCCGCCGGGTGCCGGGCCATCGTGTTGTCGTTGGTCATCACGACCCCGGGCCCGATGAAGACGTCGTCCTCGATCTCGGTGTGGGCGGTCACGTAGCAGTTGGTCTGCACCCGCACCCGGCGGCCGATGAGCACGTCGTTGTCGACCGAGCTGCCGCGGCCGATGACCGAATCGTGCCCCACTCGGCTGCGCTCGCGGATGTGCGACTGGTCGCCCGCGATCGCGCCGGGCTCGAGCGTCGCCCCGGCGAACACCACGGCTCCCGAGAGCACGGCCGCCCGTTCGCCGATCACGGCCGGCGGGGGAGTCTCGCGGCTGGCGGTCGACATGCTGCCGAGGTGCGGCGACTTGCCGACCACCGCGCCGTCCTGCAGGATCGCGCCGGAATCGATTCTGGTGCCGTCGTGAATGACAACGTTGTGGCCCAGCTCCACCCCGGTGCCGATCTCGACCCCGTCGCCGATCAGCGCTCCCGTGGTCGCAAGTGAGCTCAAAGCCTCCATCTCACACCCACCAACGCTCGGAGACCGCGCTCCCTTGCGGGCCTCCACCCCGGGATTTGGCGCCGAACGCAATCCGGCACGCTCGGCGCGCGTTTGTGATTGGTGGACGAGCGTTCGTACCCGGAGATCCTCGACTCGAGGGTCGAGGTTCCCGAGCACGCAGTGTTCAGGCGGTTCGCTGCCGAAACCGTTGTGCTCGACATCAGGACCGGCAAGTACCACGGCCTCGACCCCGCCGCCGCGCGGATGCTCGAGGCCTTGGTCGAGACCGGTGACGTCCGCACGGCCGCCGAGCGCCTCGCGGCGCAGTCGGAGCGCCCCTTCGACGCGGTCGCCGGCGAGCTCTGCGAGCTCTGCATCAGCCTCGAGACGAGAGAGCTGATCGCGCTGCGGGCCAAGTCATCATCGGAGTAATGGACCCGGGGCCGGCCCGCGAGCCCGAAACGGAAGCGGGGCGGCCGATCGAACGTTGGTCCAGCAGTGGGACCCGGTGAGGACACGGAGGTTGGCGTAACGGACCCGGGGCTCGGGATCGGAGTCTGCGTCCGGGAGCCGGCGACGCGCGAGCGAGTCTGCGCGGCGCTGGCCCAGTGCCGCGAGCCCCTGGTCGCCTGCGAGCCGGAGCTCGAGGACCTGCTCGCCCGTTGCGAAGGATCGACGCCGGCCTGCATCGTCTTCGGAGCCGAGCGACCCGATCGCGCCACCGCCGCCGCGGTGAGCTCGATCCGCTCCGGGCTCGCGGTCCCGGTGGTCCTGGTCTGCGAGCGCGCCCGGGATGGCGACGTGAGGCGGGCGCTCGCGTCCGGGGTCGACGGCGTGGTCCTCGCCGAGCGGATCGAGGAGAGCCTCGCGGCGGTCGTCTCCGTCGTCTGCGCCGGCCAGGTCTCGGTGCCGCGTCGATCGCGCGCCGAGGTCGGGACCCAGGTCCTGACCACGCGCGAGAAGCAGATCCTGGGGCTCGTGGTGATGGGGCTCAGCAACAGCCAGATCGCGGCGAAGCTGTTCCTGGCCGAGAGCACGATCAAGAGCCACCTCTCCTCGGCGTTCGGGAAGCTCGACGTGTCGTCGAGATACGAGGCCGTGAGCCTGATCCTCGATCCCGAGCAGGGCCAGGGCCTGGGGATCCTCACGATCCCGGCCGAGCGGATCACCGCGCCGGCCTGAGCGCCGAGCGCGAAGGCGGCTGGATGCACGACCTAGCGATCATCATCGTCTCGTTCAACAGCGCCGAGTGGCTGCGGCCCTGCCTGTCCACGGTCTTCGCCCAGGCGGGCGAGATCGATCTCGACGTCGTCGTCGCCGACAACGAGTCCACCGACAACACCGCCGAGTTGCTCGAGTCCGAGTTCCCCGCGGTGCGGGTGGTCCGGACCCCGAACTTCGGCTTCTCGTACGCGAACAACCGGGCGCTGATGACCTGCGACGCCCGCTACGTGCTCTTCCTCAACCCGGACACCGAGATCGTCGATGGCACCTTCGCCGAGCTCGTGGCGCGCGCTCGACTCACGGCCCGAGGTCGGGCTCGCGGGCGTGCGCCACCTGACCGACGGCCGGATCTACCCGAGCATGCGCCGGTTCCCGAACGCGCTGCGCGCGCTCGGCACGGCCCTCGGCATCGAGCGCTCCCCGTATCGCCCGGCTTGGTCGTCCGAGCGGGTGCTGGAGCGCGACCCGTACGAGCGGGAGACCGACTGCGACTGGACGGTCGGCGCGTTCATGGTCGCCCGCCGCGAGGCGCTGGAGGGCGCGGGGTCCTTCGACGAGCGGTTCTTCCTCTACTCCGAGGAGCCCGACCTCTGCCGGCGGATCAAGCAGGGTGGCTGGGCGGTGCGCCACCTGCCACAGATGACGATCATCCACCACGCCGGCAAGGCGCAGCTGAGCCCCAGGATGGAGGCCCAGAACGCCTACTCCCGGGTTCAGTACGCCCGCAAGCACTTCTCCCCCGCACACCGCGCGGCCTACCGGCTGAGCCTGATCCTCGAGCACGCGCTGCGCTGGACGATTGCGGGCGCCAGGCGCGATCGCCCGCGGCGAAGCGTCGCCGCTCGCGTGGTGGCGACGCTGATGGGCCGCGACGAGCCGCCGTTCGGCCCGCCGCCGGTCGTCGCCGTGAGCCGGCGCGACCCGGCTCGCGTCCGTCGACCGGCCGCGGTCGCGATAACGCGGCGACCCGCCGCGTCGGCTCGCGACCGGCCTACTCCAAATCAGGTGAATTGGCCGCCTATGGCCATCGCCGATCTGTAGTAAGTCGCCGCAAAACGGGTCGCTTCTCACGATCTTCTCACGATCTCGGATTAGGTTCGCGACCATTCGTTGATCGGGCAGCCACGGTCACGTTCTGGGAGCTGTCCGCGAGCTTTTCTTGGAGGGGCCGCATGGATGCGGGCGCGGAGGATGTCGAGCACCGCTCTGACGGGGACACGGGTTAGAACAGAAAGCCGCATCGAGCCGACCGAGTCGCTGCTCGAGCGCGCCGCTGCGCTCGAGGCCGGGCAGCTGGCGCTCGACTCGGCGGCCCTCGGCGGCGGCTCGCTGCTCGCGATCGCGGGCCCGGCGGGGGTCGGCAGGTCCGCGCTGCTCGAGGCTCTCGCGCCAGATCCGCGGCGTCCAGCGCCGTCCCGCTGCGGGCGCGGTGCGCGGAGAGCGAGCAGCGGCTGCCCTACGGCACCGTCCTGCAGCTCTTCGAGCAGTACGTCGCGGATCTCGGCGACCGCGAGGTCGACTCGGTGTTCAGCGGGCGGGCGCGGCTCGCCGGACGGTTGCTGACGGCCGAGGACGAACGCGATCCCGAGGCCACGCCCGAGGAGCCCGGAGTGTCACTGACACTCACCCACGCTCTCTACCGGCTGACCGCCAACCTCGCCTCGAAGGCGCCCGTGACCCTGGTGGTGGACGACCTCCAATGGGCCGATCCGGAATCGCTTCGATTCCTGCTCTACCTCGCCCCCAGGCTCGCCGACATCAGCGCCTCGCTGCTGGTCAGCGTTCGCGACGGCGCCCCGACCGAGTCGGCGGGGAACGTGAGCGAGCTGATCGGCGCCCACCACGCGCGGGTCGAACGGCTGGCGCCGCTCGGCGAGGACTCCGTTCGCGAGCTGGTGCTGAGGCGCCTCGGCACCTGCTCGCGCCAGTCCGCCGGCGCCTGCCACTGGCTCACGGGAGGCAACCCGATGCTCGTCCAGGAGCTGATCGGAGCGGCCGAGGAGTCGGGGCTCGAC
This sequence comes from uncultured Solirubrobacterales bacterium, assembly GCA_963758665.1. Lineage (GTDB taxonomy): Bacteria > Actinomycetota > Thermoleophilia > Solirubrobacterales > 70-9 > WHSW01. Next base: position 218,527 of record CAVWWH010000005.1, read on the forward strand.
GTCGCTTTCGCCGCCGAGATCTGCGAGCGGGCGCCCGATCGTGTCCGCCACCGCGTGCTCGGGCAGATCGGCAGGATGCCCGCCGGCGCGCTCGCGGTCGCGCGGGCGGCGGCGGTCCTGCAGTCGGCCTCGAGCAGACGGCGGATCGCGACGATGACCGAGCTCGCCGACGAGAGCCTGACGAAGGCGATCGGCGCGCTCGAGCGCGCCGGGATCCTCGATTGCGGCGATCCCGTCGAGTACGTGCACCCGCTCGTCCGGGCGGCCGTCTACTCGCAGATCCCCGCCGAGGAGCGGGCGCGGCTGCACGGGCGGGCCGCGATCGTGCTTCGAGGCGAGGAGGCGGCGCCCGACGCGGTCGCGGCGCACCTGCTTCGCACCCGTCCCGACGGGCAGCACTGGGTGGTCGACGAGCTCTGGCGCGCCGCCCGCGCGGCGCGGCAGAACGGCGAGTTCGATCGCGCGGTCGGGCTGCTTGCGGCGGGCGCTGGACGAGCCCCCCGGCGCCGAGGCACAGGGGCGGGTGCTGGTCGAGCTCGGACGGCTGGAGATCGACCGGGGCGAGATCGAGGCCGCGCTCGCGACCCTGCGGCGGGCCGCGGAGATCTCCCGCGAGCCTGAGCGCGGCGCCGCCGCGCTGGAGCTGGGCCGGGCGCTCTACCTGCACGGAAACGCCCGTGAGGCGGCCGACCTGCTCGATCGGGCGATCGAGGAGACCGGCCTCGACGGGGGCAGGGAGCGCAATGAGCTCGAGGCCGCATGGCTCGCGGCGGCGCTGATCGACCCGGCCCTGCGGCCGGAGGCCGGACGGCGAATCAAGCGCATGAACGGCGTCGAGGCCGAAGTCGACAGCCCGGCGCTGCTCGCGACCGTGGCCTGTCACCTGGCGCTCACCGGCGGATCGCGCGAGCGCGCGATCGAGCTCGCCGACCTCGCCCTCGCCGATCCCTCGATCCACCGCCAGCCCGCCGGGTTCGCGTCCGCATTGCAGGCGCTTTGCTGGTCCGGCGAGATCGAGCGCGCCGGGGTCGCCGTCGCCGAGCTGGCCGTGAACGCCTCGGTCGAGCGTTCGCGCCGAGCGCTCGCCTCCGTCCGCCTCGCCGGAGCTCACAGCAGCCATCTTGCCGGGCGCCTGCACGAGGCCGAGAGCGACGCGGGGGTCGCGAACACGATGATCGGAGGCGGGCTCTGCAGCGACTACTTCGACTCCCCGCGAGCGCGGCTGGCGGCGATCATGCTCGACCGCGGAGAGCTCGAGCTCGCCGAGGGCACGATCGAGAAGGTCACCGGCGCGCCATACCCCGAAGACTCACCGGTGGGCGCCCACGTGCTCGCTCTGCGCTCGCGGATCCACGCCGCTCGCCACCGCGACGCCGAGGCGCTCGACGACGCGCTCGAGGCGGGCCGGCTGCTACTCGCGGCGGGAATCGAGAACCCGGCCGTCTGCGCCTGGCGCTCGCAGGCCGCGGTCGCCGCGTCGAAGCTCGGCGACCGCGACCGGGCTGACCGGCTGGCACGGGAGGAGGTGGACCTCGCCAGGCGCTTCGGCGCCGCCCCGACGATCGGCGTCGCCCTGACGGGCGCCGGGAGGATCACGTCGGGCAGGCAGGCCGTTGACCTGCTGACCGAGGCGGCGGACGTCCTCGATCACTCGGGTGCGCGGCTCGAACACGCCCGGACGCTCACCTACCTGGGCGCGGCCCTGCGCCACCACGGGTCGCAGAAGAAGGCGCGAGAGACGCTGCGACGGGCCCTCGACGCGGCGACCAGGCTCGGAGCCGAGCAGGTGTCCCGGCGGGCGCGCTCGGAGCTGCGGCTGGCCGGCGCCCGCCCGCGGGGGACCACGACCATCGGGCCGGCTGCGCTGACCGCCGCCGAGCGACGGGTGACCGATCTGGCCGCGGCCGGGCTCACCAATCGCGAGATCTCCGAGGAGCTCTACGTGACCAAGAAGACGGTCGAGTGGCATCTCCACAACTCCTTCCGCAAGCTCGACGTCCAGTCGCGTGCCGAGCTGGCCGAAGTGCTCGGCCCCGAGGCCGAGGCCGTCGCCGCCGGCTGAGCCCGGCGTGCGCGGCGTTGCCGCCTACGCCGCCGCCCGCAGGGCGCTTCCGGCGGCCGGGTCGATGAACTCGCGGTGCCAGAGCTCGAGCATCAGCAGCGACCAGATCCGCTTGTCGTCGTCGTCGGCGCCCGCCGCGTGGCGGTCGAGCAGCGGCCGACGACCTGCGGCTCGAAGTAGCCGCGGCCGAGCGTCCCGGGGTCGAGCAGCACCTCGCGCGCCCACGAGCGCAGGTCGGTGCGCAGCCAGCTCGACAGCGGCACGCTGAAGCCCTGCTTCGGGCGGTCGAGGATGTCGTCGGGGAGCCAGCCGCGCAGCGCCTCGCGCAGGATCCACTTCTTCTCCGCGCGGCGGACCTTGAGCGAGGCGGGGATCGACGCGGCGAGCTGCATCAGCTCGTGGTCGAGGAACGGCGAGCGCGCCTCGAGCCCGTGGGCCATCGTCGCGATGTCGATCTTGGCGATCAGGTCGCCGACGAGGTAGGTCTCGACGTCGACCTCGAGCATCTTGTCGATCACCGCCTCGCCCGATGCGTCGCGCCCAGGAAGCGGCGATCGCGTCCGCCGCGGGCCCCGCGGCGGCCGCGAACTCCGGCGGTGTACAGCTCGCGACGCTGCGCGCGGTCGAACCAGGACATGTAGCTCGCGTAGCGCTCCGGGCCCTCGAGCGCGAGCGCGCCGGCGAGCCGGCGCGCCTTGTTGCCGACACTGGTGACCCTGCCGCCTGCGGGGAGTCGCGCCCCCGCGCGGGCGACGGCGCCGCGCAGCGGGCCCGGGATCAGGTCGAGGCGACCGGCGAGCGCGTTGGCGACGTAGCGGGTGTAGCCGCCGAAGGACTCGTCGCCGCCGTCCCCGTTGAGGGCCACGGTCACGTGGCGCCGGGTGAGCTCGGAGAGGTAGAAGCTCGGGATCGCCGAGGAGTCGGCGAACGGCTCGCCGTGATGGCGGACGATCTTCGGCAGCGATCTCGATCGCGTCGGCGCGGACCTGGAACTCCTCGTGCACCGTCCCGAACCGCTCGGCGATCCGGCGCGCGTGCGGCAGCTCGTCGAACTCCTGGTGGTCGAAGCCGATCGAGAACGTGCGCACCGGCTCCGACGATTGCTCGGCCATCGCGGCGACCACGGCGGACGAGTCGATCCCGCCGGAGAGGAACGCGCCGAGCGGGACGTCGGCGACCATCCGGCGCCGCGTTGCCGCTCGGAGCCCGGCGCGGACCCGCTCGCAGAGCTCCTCCGTCGGCACGCCCGTCGAGCTTGGTCGCGTAGTCGAGCTTCCAGTAGCGCTTCAGCTCGACCCTCCCGCCGCGCAGGGTCGAGCGTGTGCGCCGGCGGCAGCTTGCGCACGCCGCGGAGCGCGGTCAGCGGGGCGGGCACGTAGCCGAGCGCGAGGTAGGCGTCGAGCGCCTCGTGGTCGAGCTCGCGCGGGATCTCGTCGTCGCGCGAGCAGGGCCCCCATCTCGGAGGCGAAGCTGAGCGACCCCGTCGCGCACGCAGTAGAGCAGCGGCTTCTTGCCGACCCGGTCGCGGGCGAGCAGGAGCTGCCGGCGGCGCGCGTCCCAGAGCGCGAACGCGAACATGCCGTGCGAGCGGCGGACGCAGTCCACGCCGTGCTCCTCGTAGAGATGGGCGATCACCTCGGTGTCGCCCTGGGTCGCGAGCTTGTGCCCGCGCCGCCTCGAGCTCGTCGCGTAGCTCGCGGTAGTTGTAGATCTCGCCGTTGAGGACGACCACGATCGAGCGGTCCTCGTTGTAGACGGCTGGTCGCCGGTGTCCAGGTCGATCACCCGCAGCCGCTGGATACCCAGCGCGACGTTGGCCTCATGGTGGATCCCGCGAGCGTCCGGGCCACGGTGCTCGAGCAGCGCGCACATACGGTCCGCGAGCTCCGGATCCACCGGGCTCCCGGGCGGTCGAACCTGTCCGATGATGCCGCACATTCCTGGGTAGAAACGAGGGTGGGCGGACGTTTCTCGCGCCGCGCCAAGCCGCATCCACAAGCCGTCGGTCCGCGCATCGGCCGGGCTCACGGAAACTTCACGGGCGCGGATCCGTTGCTTGAGCAGGAATGTCATCCAAGGGCACCAACGGAACCCGACCGCGGGCGGGGGTAGGCAGCTGCGACCGATCACCGGTGGCCGGATGCTGGTCACGGGGGGCGCCGGCACCATCGGCTCGACCCTCGTCGACCAGCTGGTGGAGCGCGAAGCCGAGGAGATCGTCGTGCTCGACAACTTCGTCCGCGGGCGGCGCGCGAACCTCGAATGGGCGGAGGCGAACGGCAATGTCACCGTGGTCGACGGCAACGTCTGCGACCGCGCGCTCGTCGCCGAGCTCACCGAGGGCATCGACGTCGTCTTCCATCAGGCGGCGATCCGGATCACCCAGTGCGCCGAGGAGCCGCGCCTGGCGCTCGATGTGCTCGTCGACGGCACCTTCAACGTCGTCGAGGCGGCGGCGGCGGCCGGCGTGCGGAAGCTGATCGCCGCGTCGTCGGCCTCCGTCTACGGGATGGCGAGCGAGTTTCCGACCGGCGAGCTGCATCATCCGTACGCCAACGACACGCTCTACGGGGCCGCGAAGGTCTTCAACGAGGGCCTCTTGCGCAGCTACCACGCGATGACCGGGCTCGACTACGTCGCCCTGCGGTACTTCAACGTCTACGGCTCGCGAATGGACGTCTACGGGGCCTATACCGAGGTCCTGGTGCGCTGGATGGAGCGGATCGCCGAGGGCGAGCCGCTGAAGATCTTCGGCGACGGGACCCAGACGATGGACTTCGTCTTCGTCACCGACATCGCGCGCGCGAACGTGCTCGCCGCCGAGGCCGACGTCACCGATGCGGTCTTCAACGTCGCCAGCGGCGTCGAGACGACCCTCAACGAGCTCGCCCGCACCCTGCTGCGGGTGATGGGCTCGGACCTCCCCGTGGAGCACGGGCCCGAGCGCGCGGTGAACAAGGTGCCGCGCCGGCTCGCCGACGTCTCCGACGCGCGAGACGAGCTCGGGTTCAGCGCCGAGGTCGGCCTCGAGGAGGGCCTGACGCGGTTGGTGAACTGGTGGCGGGCGACCAAGTTCGGCGCCACGCCGGAGCCGGCTGCCGTGGCGGCGCCGGAGGCAGGCTGATGGAGGTCCCGTTCGCACGGCCGTGGTTCGGCGGCGGCGAGGCCGAGGCGGTCGCCGAGGTGATCGCCTCCGGGTGGCTGACGCAGGGACCGCGGGTGCAGGAGTTCGAGCGCGCCTTCGCGGAGCGCGTCGGCGCCCCGGACGCCGTGGCGACGACGAGCTGCACGACGGCGCTCCACCTCTCCCTGTATGCGTCGGGCGTCGGCCAGGGCGACGAGGTGATCGTGCCCTCGCTCTCGTTCATCGCAACCGCGAACGTGGTCTGGCAGTGCGGCGCGACCCCGGTGTTCGCCGACATCGACCCGAGCACCTACAACCTCGACCCGGCCGCGGTCGAACGGGCCGTGACCCCGCGCACGAAGGCGATCATCCCCGTGCACCAGGTCGGCCTGCCCGCGGACATGGACGCCTTCTTCGAGCTCGCCGACCGTCACCGGCTGCTGCTGGTCGAGGACGCGGCGTGCGCGATCGGCGCGCTGCACCGGGGCCGGCCGATCGGCTCGCTCGGCCCGCTCTCCTGCTTCTCCTTTCACCCCCGCAAGGTGATCACCTGTGGCGAGGGCGGCATGATCGCCGTCCACGACCCGGAGCTCGCCGAGCGTCTGCGGCGGCTGCGCCAGCACGCGATGGACCAGTCGGCGCTCGCCCGGCACGCGGCCCGCGACGTGGTCATCGAGCACTATCCCGAGCGCGGCTTCAACCTGAGGATGACCGACCTCCAGGCCGCCGTCGGCCTGCGCCAGCTCGACGTCCTGGACACGATCCTCGCCGAGCGGCGCCGGCTCGCGGAGCGGTACTCCGCCTCCCTGGCGTCGATCCCGTGGATCGAGCTTCCCCGGGACCCCGACTACGCCGAGCGGACCTGGCAGTCGTATCCGATTCGCGTCGACCCGGGGGCGCCGGTCGGCGCACACGAGCTGATGCGGCTGCTGCTCGCCGACGGGGTCGCGACCCGGCGCGGGGTGATGGCGATCCACCTCGAGGGCGCCTATGCGGAGACCGCCCCCGAGCTGCCGCACACCGAGGCGGCGGCGCGCGACGTCGTCCTGCTGCCGCTGTTCCCCGGCCTTACCGACGAGGCCCAGGACTACGTCGTCGACCGCCTCGTCGCGCACGCGGTCGCCCTCGCGGCCTGATGACCCCGAGGAGGGCGGCCGGGTGACCCCGCGCAGCCGCGGTCGCCTGCTGATGGTGATCGAGAACGAGGGGGTGCCGGAGGACCGGCGCGTCTGGGACGAGTGCCGGACGCTGACGGCAGCCGGCTGGCAGGTGGTGGCGCTCTGCCCACATGCCGACTTTGCCGAGCAGCCGGACAGAGAGGTGCTCGAGGGAATCGAGATCAACCGCTTCCCGCTGCGCGCGGCGGGAAGCGCGCTCGGCTACGCCCGCGAGTACGGCCAGGCGCTGTGGCGTACGCGGCGCTTGGCGCGGCGACTGCAGCGCCAACGGCCGTTCGACGTCGTCCACCTCAGCAACCCGCCCGACTTCCTCTACCTCGCGGTGCGCGGGCTTCGCGCCCGGGGCGCCCGCCTGATCTTCGATCACCACGACCTCGCACCCGAGCTCTACCGGGCGCGGTTCGGCCGCGGCGGGCTCGGCTACCGGGTGCTGCGCGCGATCGAGCGCCGAGCGATGCGGCGCGCCGACGTCGTGATCTCCTCGAACGAGTCCTACCGGCGACTCGCGATCGACCGCGGAGGCGTCGCCGCCGAGGACGTGTTCGTGGTCCGCAACGGCCCCGACCTCGATCGCTTCCTCCCCGTCGAGCCCGACCCGGAGCTGCGCCAGGGGCGCCGCCACCTGCTCGCGTACGTCGGGGTGATGGGGCCGCAGGACGGGATCGATCACGCGCTCGGCGCCCTCGCCACGCTGCGGCGGCTGCGCGATGACGACTGGCACGCGATCTTCGTCGGCAACGGACGGTCGTCGACGAGATGCAGGCCCTCGCCGCCGAGCTCGGGCTCTCGGAGGTCGTCGAGTTCACCGGCTGGCGCGGCGACGACGACATCCGGCGCATCCTCTCGACCGCCGACGTCTGCCTCGCGCCCGATCCGCCGAGCCCGCTCAACGACCACTCGACGATGGTGAAGGTGCCCGAATACATGGCCATGGGGCGGGCGATCGCCTCCTACGACCTGCCTGAGACTCGAGTCTCGGCCGGCCCGGCGGCGGCGTATGCCGAATCGGCCGATCCCGAGAGCCTCGCGCGCTGCGTCCACGAGCTGCTCGAGGACCCGGACAGGCGCCGCGAGATGGGCGAGCAGGGCTCGATGCGGGTGGCCGAGCTTTCCTGGCAGCGCTCCTCGGACTCGCTGCTGGCCGCCTACGAGCATGCGGTCAACGGCGGGGCCGAGCGACGCCGCCGCCTGCAGGGCGGGTGGCGTCACGCGGTCTAGCGGCGGGCGCCGGCCCGTTCGGCAGCCGAAGCGCGAGCAGAAGACTCCTGGCCCCGATCCCGTTTATTGAGCGAATGACGAGCCTCGAACAAGCGGTCGTCGACCCGGTCACCCACGAGGTTGATCCGGGCGACGACGAGAGCGCGGCCTCGCGACCTGCGGCGGCCGCTCGACCTGCGGCGGTGAGCGCCCGCGAGGTCGGTGCGGTGGTGCTCGGCGGCGACTACCAGGGCCTCGGCATCGTCCGCAACCTCGCGCGGCATGGCGTCCGCACGTTCGTCATCGACGATGAACGGTCGATCGCCCGCTTCTCCCGACACGTCCACGGCTCGGCGCGGATCGTGGACCTGGGCACGGGAACAGCTCGTCGACGAGCTGTCGCGGCTCGGCGCCCGGCACGGCCTCGACGGCTGGGTCGTCTATCCGACCCGGGACGAGACCGTGGCCGCGATCGCCCGCAACCGCGAGCGCCTGGAGGCGCAGTTCCGGGTGCCACGGCGGCCTGGGACGCCGTGCGCTGGGCATGGGACAAGCGCAACACCTACCGCCTGGCCGCCGAGCTGGACGTGCCGGCTCCGCGACCTGGCGACCCGCCGACCGCGCCGAGCTCGAGGCGATCGACGGCGAGCCACCGTTCGCGATCAAGCCGGCGATCAAGGAGAACTTCTTCTACGAGACCAAGGCCAAGGCGTGGCGGGCGGACACCGCCGCCGAGCTGGCGACGCTGTTCACGCGGGCGGCCGCGATCGTCGGGCCCGGCGAGGTGATGGTGCAGGAGCTGATCCCCGGCGAGGGGCGCCAGCAGTACTCGCTACTGCGCCCTCTGCAAGGACGGCCGCCCGATCGCGACGATGGTCGTTCGCCGCCTGCGCCAGCATCCGCCGGAGTTCGGCCGCGCCAGCACCTTCGTGGAGACGGTCGAGGAGCCGGCCGTCGAGGAGCTGTCCGAGCGCATGCTCGGCGGATCGGCTACGACGGCCTGGTCGAGCTCGAGTACAAGCTGGATCCGCGCGACGGGAAGTTCAAGCTGCTCGACTTCAACGCGCGTACGTGGGGCTACCACACGCTCGGCCCCGCGGCGGGCGTCGACTTCCCCTACCTGCTGTTCCGCCAACAGCTCGGCCTGCCGGTCGAGGCGCAGCGGGCGCGCGCGGGCGTGCGCTGGGTGCGCCTGTTGACCGATGTGCCGATGGCTGCGGGCGAGATCGCGGCCGGCCGGCTCGGCCTCCGCGCCTACCTCGCCAGCCTTCGGAGCGCCGAACCGAGGCGGTGTTCAGCACCAGCGATCCCGCCCCGGGCCTGGCCGAGCTGGCCCTGATCCCCTATCTGGCGGTCAAGCGAGGTCTCTGAGCATGGCCGTCAACGCTCTCGCCGGCGGACTGCTCGCGGTTGCCCTCTCGGTGCCGTTGGCCTGGAAGTGGGAGCTCGGCGTCGGCCGGGTGGCCGTGTCGGTCGCCGGCCTGGCGTGGCGTCGGGCCTCCTGGTCGCGCTGCTCGCCGAAGCCGTCTCCCTGGGCGGCCTGCTGCAGGTCGCGCTGGGCTGCGTGTTGACCCTGCTCGCGGCGCTGGGCGTCCTCGCGTACCGGTTCTACCGCGATCCCGAGCGCGAGGCCCCGGATCGTGCGGACGCGGTGGTCAGCCCGGCCGACGGCGAGGTGATCTACGTGCGCCGGTCGGAGCGCGGCCGGCTGCCGGCGTCGACGAAGAAGGGTCGGACCTACGACCTCGTCGAGCTCACCAAGACACCGCTGCGAGAGCGCGACGCCGTCGTCGTCGGCATCGCCATGAACTTCCTCGACGTGCATGTCAACAGGTCGCCGATCGCCGGGCAGGTTCGGGTGCGCGAGCACTCGCCGGGCCTGCTTCGGCTCCCTTCGCCGTCCTGAGATGGTGTTCGAGAACGAGCGGGCCACCACGGTGATCGAGCGGCCGGGCCTCGAAGTGGCCGTCGTCCAGATCGCATCCCGGCTCGTGCGGCAGATCGCGGGCTACGTCGGCGTCGGCGACAAGGTGGCGCAGGGCCAGCCCATCGGGGTCATCCGGCTCGGGTCGCAGGTTGACGTCGTGTTGCCGTCCCGTAGCGACCTGCAGGTGACCGTCCGCCCCGGTCAGCGGGTGCGGGCCGGCGAGTCCGTCCTCGCCCTGGTCGAGCCGTTGTCGCCGCGGTGACGGAAACCGCACCCTCGGCAACCGCCCGTCACCCGCTCGAACGCCTGCTGGCGCCGATCGACCCGGTCGGCGTGCGCGACCCGTCCTGGCCCTGGGCGACCTCCCGGCGGACCCTGCGGTCGAATGCCGCGTCGGGGGCGGCGAGCCGGCCTGGCTGCGCGCCGCGGACTGGCGCCTCTTCGCCCGGATCGGCGATCCCGGCGACCGCCCCGGCGACGAGGTAGTCGAACCGTTCACCACGGACTCGGGCGAGGCGGCGCCCAGCTACCTGGCGCGCGACGGCCGGGTGGTCGTCCCGTTCGGGTTCGCCGACGCCTACGCCGGCTACACGGCCGAGCTCTGGGCGGGGTCGGGCGGCCAGCGGCGGCTGAACCCCACGGCGCTCAACGCCTTCTACCGCTTGAGGCGAGCGGTCCCGCGGAGCGCCCAGCTCGCCGCCCGCCGGCTGCTGATCCGCTGGCAGGGCAGCCCGGAGTTCCCCCGCTGGCCGTTCGACGCGAGCGTGGCGGCCCTGCTGCGCTTCTACGTTCGCTGCGCGTGGTCGCCGAGGGCGAGCGCGAGCTCCGCTTTCGCTGGTTCTGGCCTCGAGGCGCGCGCGCCGCCGCGATCCTCACCCATGACGTCGAGTCCGCGGCGGGGCTGCGCAACTCGGTTCGGATCGCCGACCTGGAGCAGGCGCGTGGCCTGCGGTCCTCGTTCAACATCGTCGCCGACGAGTACCCCATCGACTGGGGGATCGTCGAGGAGCTGCGCGGGCGCGGCTTCGAGCTCGGCGTCCACGGCGTCTTTCACGATCGCTCGATGTTCTCCTCGAGGGCGGAGGAGCGCCAGCAGCCCGATCTACGGGCGATGGCCGAGCGCCTGGGCGTCGAGGGGTTTCGCTCCCCTGCGACCCACCGCGTGAACGCCTGGCTCGCCGACCTGCCGGTGAGCTACGACTGCACCGTGCCGATGTCCGACCCCTATGAGCCGCAGCCCGGCGGTTGCTGCTCGCCGTGGCCGTATTTCATCGGCTCCGTGGTCGAGCTGCCGTACACGATCCCGCAGGACCACACCACGTTCACGCTCCTGCGGCAGCGCAGCGTCGGCCTCTGGGTGGGCCAGCTCGAACGGATCGAGCGCGAGGCCGGGCTCGCGCAGTGCGTCTCGCATCCGGATCCCGGCTATCTGGGGGATCCCGACAAGGAGGCCCTGTACGCGGAGTTCCTGGACGCGGTCGCCGCCCGCTCGGGCCTCTGGACGGCGCTTCCCCGGGACG
>CAVWWH010000006.1:0-154265 GCA_963758665.1 uncultured Solirubrobacterales bacterium
TGGCGGCGATCCGCTCTTCAGTCTCATCCATCCGTACCGTCAATCCCCGGTCATCGATCGCGGTGGCCTGGAGGCCTTCGCGCACCGTAACCCCGAGCGAAACGAGCGCCTCGGCGGCTTTGGCCGACAGCTTCTCGCTGAAGGCTGGGACGACGCGCTCGCCGGCATCGACGAGGATCACACGAGCCTTCGCCGTATCGGCCCGTGAGAAGTCACGCCGCAGGGCGCGAGCGAGGATCGCGAGCACGCCGCTCGTCTCCACGCCCGTCGGGCCGCCGCCGACGACGACAAAGGTCAGCCACTCCTGACGGGTGGCTGAGTCGGTCGCCCGCTCGGCCTCTTCGAATGCCGAGAAGATGTGACTACGCAGCCGGACGGCGTCCGCAAGGGTCTTCAAGCCGAACGACACCCGCCTCCATTCGTCGTGACCGAAATACGAGGTCTCGGCTCCACAGGCGAGGATGAGGCTGTCGTACTCGAGCTCTTCGCCCGTATCGAGGCTGAGCTTGTGACCGTCAACATCGAGGTCCGTGGCCTCGGCCATCAACACGCGCGCGTTTCCTTGTCGCTTCAGCAGCACCCGAATCGGAGATGCGATCTGACCCTCGGAGAGGCTGCCAACCGCCGCCTGGTAGAGGAGCGGCTGGAACAGGTGGTGGCTCATGCGATCCACGACCGTCAGCTCGGCGTCGGCCCCTCGTAACTCCTTCGCGGCGGCGAGCCCTCCGAACCCGCCCCCGACGATCACAACTCGCGGTCCCGCCGCACGACCGTCTCGGGATGGGCGGCCCTCCCCGGGATTGTCATCGTCGCCGGCCGCGGTGCGATCGTGGCCGACATCACGCGCCACGATCAGGCCGCCTGGGCGTTAGAGCGCGTCGGGTGCGGCGCGCGACTCCACCAGACGCTCGGCGGGGATGCGGCGCGTGCCCCAAAACGAGGCGAGCACTATGAACCCCGCGAACAGGAAGGCCGTCTTCAGGGCGTTCAGCTGGGCGTCCTCGTAGCCCTCGACCAGGGCGTCGACCTCCTCGGGCTCGGCGCCGGCCTCGGTTGCCGCTGGTACGGACCTCGTCCGCGGCGATGAAGCTGACCCCGCTGGCGATCGTCGTCTCGATCTGCTGCTGGGCCTCGGCTGACACCCGCGGATCGGCGGCGATGTTATTCGTAAAGGCGGTGATCAGGCCGGTGATGACGACGGCCCCGAGCAGCGCCGTGCCGAGCGACGAGCCAAGCTGCTGGGCGGTGTTCTGGAGGCCGCCCGCCTCGCTTCGATCGCCGTCCGTCACCGACGATTGGGCGACGTTTCCGAGCTGAGAGATGACCAGGCCCATGCCGATTCCCAGCACACCCATGGCGAGGAGAAAGCTGGCGTCGTCGAGCTCGGGCTCGATCACGCCGAGAAGCAACAGCGTCGAAAGGAACGTGACAACGAGCCCGGCGCGCACGAGCGGGCGGGGGGCGAAGCGCGACGAAAGCGCTGAGCCGCCGAGCGCGGCAATGAAGAGTCCCGACCGAAGCGGGGAGCATTCGAACGCCGGTCTCGAGCGCGTCGAGCCCTTCTACGACCTGGAGGTAGAGGGGCACGGTGAAGAAGATCCCCATCAGGATCAAGTTCTGAGCCAGCAGCATCGAAAGGGCGCCGCGGAACGTGCCGACTCCGAACAAGCGGAAGTGGACCAGGGGATCGGATCCCTGCTTCTCGCGACGGCGCTGCCAGGCCCGAAACCCCGCGAGGATGAGCAGGCCGGCCGCGATCACGAAGGGCGTCAGCGAGAACCCGAAGGGCTCGACCGGCGAGTTCAGCGGCCGCAGCCAGCCCCAGTTGCTTGCCTGCAGGACGCCGATGACCACCGTCGCCATCCCGAGAGCGGCCAGGACCGAGCCGACCCAGTCCAGCCGGGGTGGACTCCCTTCTCTCGCGGGCTCGCGCAGGTACCTGGTCCCGAAGAGGATCAGCGCCGCGACCACCACCTCGCCGACGAAGACGACGCGCCATGTGAGTTCGGTCGTCGCCCACCCGCCGAGAATCGGCCCAACCGCGATCCCAGCGCCGGCGACGCCCCCGAGGACTCCGTAGGCGATCGCCCTCTGGGATCCGGCGTAATTGCCCGCCACGAGGGCGATGAGCGCCGGCAGCACCATCGCCGCCCCGATCCCCTCGAGGACCGACCAACCCAGCATCAGTGTCGGGACACTCCATGAGGCCGCCGTGAGCGCCGATCCCGACGCGTAGATCACGAGCCCGATCGTGAAGACTCTTCGGCGGCCCCAGATGTCGCCGAGCTTGGCGCCGGTGACCATCAGCGCTGCCATCACGAGCGCGTACAGGGCGATCACGGTCTGGATCGTTGTCACCGTCGTGTCGAAGTCCGCGACCAGTTGCGAGATCGCGACGTTCATCACCGCCTGGTCGAGGACCATCAGGAACTGGGCGGCCGCGAGGACAACGAGGATCGGCCACTTCATCCGCGGTCCCCGCCGATGATCGACCGATAGTTGCGGCTTCCCATGATGCAGACGCTGCCGAACGGCGCGCTCACCGGGGCATCCTAATCGTGAGCGGAGTGGGCTCTCGCTTCGCCCACGTTTAGGCTCGCGTCGTTGCAGGTTCCGCGAGGTCGAAGGAGGCTGGGCCGGCGCGGTCTCGACCGCGAGCGGGCGATCCGAACCCTGACGTTCTGGCTGCGGCCGGCCTTCCTACTTCGTGTCCTCCATCGGTTCCAAAGGATTGCGGGGTTCGATCGCGCCCTGGCGCTGGCCTCTATCGCGCTGACCGCGCTGATCCCGCTCGTGATCATCAGCGGCGCCGTTCTGACGGAGATCGGAGCGGATGACGCCGCCGACCGGTTCATCGAGCGCTACGACCTCACCGGGGGAGGGGCCGATGCGGTTGAGCTTCTCCTCTCACCTACCGGCGACACGACCGCGAGCGTGGACGTCTTGAGTGCGCTGTTCGTCCTGCTCGCGATGCTGAGCCTGACGCGAGCGGTGCAGCGGCTGGTCGAGGTGACCTGGGAGCTGGATGGGCTCAGCATGCGCAACACGCTCAACGGCCTGCTCTGGGCGGGCGGATTCGTGGCGTACCTGGTGGCCGCCGGCTTGATCCATGCTCTCGTCGGCCGGGGGAGCCTCGAGCTGGGCGCGTCCGTGCTGGTGCTGCCCATGACCGCGGTCTTCGTCGTCTGGGGGAGTTCGGTCCTCAGTGCGAAGCGGATCGATTTGTCGGACCTGCTGCCCTTCGGCCTGATTGCGTCGATCCTGGTGGCGGCCTACTCCGTGGGCGCGACCGTCTATGTGCCCCGGCTGTTCAGCTCCTACACCACCGACTATGGCGTTGTGGGCGCGGTCTTAGCGATCATCTCGACGCTGTTTTGCCTCATGCTCGTCGTTGTCGGTTCGGCGGCGCTTGGACGCGAGGTCGGCGACGAACTCGAGCGAATTCGTCGCGGCGAGCGGCCGCCTGATCACGAGGTCCGCCGCCAGTGGGACAACGTGGTCGGCGAGGCGCGATCGCGCTGGCAGGTCGCTCGCGAGCGGGTCGACTATCGCCGCCGCCGGAGAGGACCGCGGTAGGCTTGGCGCGGTGCTTGGGACGGCCGGTTTTGCCTGATCGGCACGGTCGGTCACGCCCAACAGAATCGCCTTCCTGACCGTCATACCGCGGATCGTTTTGGGTCCCGCGACAGTCGGGTAGACGATCCGTATGGGGAAAACCGATGCGACCCTCGCTCGTCCGCCTATCGTCAAGCAGAACGAGTGGGACGGGGCGCTGACGGCCCTGCTCGAGCGCGAGCAGACCGTCGCCGCCGCGATGCACGAGCTCGCCGCCGCACGGAAGCGCATGCCGATGGTGCGGGTGGAGCACGACTACGCGTTCGAGGGTCCTGACGGGCGGCGGTCACTGCCCGAGCTCTTCGACGGGCGCAGCCAGCTGATCCTCTACCGGTTCTTCTTCGAGGAGGGTGTCGACGGTTGGCCCGACGCCGGGTGCGTTGGCTGCTCGTCCGTCGCCGACGGCATCCCCGAGCTCGGCCTCCTGCATGCTCGCGACATCACCTTCGCGATGGCATCGCCGGCACCTCAGGCGAACCTCCGCCGCTACGCCGAGCGCATGGGTTGGACCGACGTGCCTTGGTACACGATCCACGGCGAGCGCTTCTCGGCTGACTTCGGGGTCGACGATTGGTTCGGCTTCAACGTCTTCCTGCGCGACGGCAACGACGTCTACCGCACCTACTTCCTGCAGCACGGAGCGATGGTCCAATGGATCGGCAGCCTCTGGAGCTTGTGGTCCTTGACGCCCTATGGCGGGCAGTCCGACGACGAGGACTTGCCCGAGCGCTGGCCGCGGGCGCCGGGGTCGTTCTGGTTCCGCCGCCACGATGAGTTCGACGAACCGCCGCCGTCGGCCGACCGGCGCGTCGACGCGGATGATCGGCCCTAGCGGCTGGAGAACTCCGTCTAGGTGTAGGTCCTCGTGGTGCCGGCAGGCTCGGCGAGAACCGTGCTCTTCGAGGAAGCGCCAAGGGGGAGTCTCGGACCTGATCGCCAAAGACGAGGGCGAAAGCCGATGATCAGCGACGCGTCTAGACCGGCCGGCCTGGCCGACGATCCGATCGCGACCGCGGCGGGCGAGCAGGCGAGAGCAACTAGCCACCGCCTACCTGCGCCCCCGTCACCGTCCTTGACGCACAGCGCACTTCCCGGATAGGCTCGCGCACTTACTCAGCGGAACCGCGCCCGAAATAGCTCCGGGCGCCGAGAAGGGGGAGCCCGCATGGAGGCATGGGTCGCAGGCGCGAGATCGCACCGTCTCGTCGACCGGGTCCAGGCCGGTCCCCGCCTCCGGCGAACGCTCGTGCGCCGCGCTGCGATCGCACTTGCGGCCCTCGCCGTCGCCACCCTGGCCCTGGCCCCGCGCGCGGGGGCGTTTGCCTACTCGGCTGAGGCCGGCTCCAGCTCGATTGGAAGCGCCCAGGCAACCGGCGCCGCCTCCTGCGAGGGGCGGGCGTGGCGCGAGGCCTTTGCCTCGGCCCCGAGTTACCCCCAGCGATCGTTTTCAGACCAGACCCTGCGCCTGGTGCTGACGCCGCGGCGCTCGGGCAACGTCGCCCGGGTGCGCCTCTCGAACCGATTCGGAACCCAGCCGATCACCTTCGGGAGCGTCTACATTGGAAAGCCGAAGGACGGTGCGGGCCTCGTGCCCGGCTCCAACCGGCGGGTCCGCTTCGACGATCGCCGCGGGGTGACGATCGCCGCCGGGGACGAGGCGCTGAGCGATCCGGTGCGGATCTCCTTCCAGGCCCGCGACCAGCTGGCGGTGAGCGTCTACGTGGCGGCGCCGGGCGGACCCGCAACCGACCGCTGGCCCATACCGGGGCGGACCTCATTCGAATCCGCCTCGGGCTCCGGCGACCTCGCCGCCCAGGAGAAGGGCACCGGCTTTTCGAACTCGATCGACCGTGGTTTCCAGCTAGGCCCCGGCGCGATCCCCCCAGACTCCTGGCCGTTCGTCACCGGGATCGAGACGCGCGTCCCGCGGCGCGACGGCGTCGTCGTCGCGGTCGGTGACGCGATCACCCTGGGCTTGGTGGAATCTCCGATCGGCGGGGCGGACAAGCGCTACACCACCTTCCTCGCCCGCCGGCTCGACGCGCGTGCCCACGGTCCGCGCTTCTCGGTGCTGAACGAGGGGATCGGCGGCAACCGTGTCCTGGGGGACGCGATCCTTCCCTGGAATGGGCCCTCGCTCCTCTCGCGCCTTCGTGCCGACGTCCTCGCCCGCCCCGGCGTCACCGACGTGATCGTGCTCTCGGGCGCAGTGGATATCGGCTTTGGGGCTTCCGCCGAGGACGTGATCGCCGGCCTGAACACGGCCGTGAACCAACTGGAGGTCTTCCGCGCCGGCGGGCGGCCGCACCTGAACGTCCTCCTCGGCACGCTGACCCCGATGAAAGGCGCCACCCTTGGGGACCTTCGGCACGGCGGCAGTAACGCCAAGCGCGAGCAGATCAACGACTACATCCGTACGAGCGGGATCGGTGACGGCTACGTCGACTTCGCGCGGGCCCTTGGCGACCCGAGCAATCCAGGGCACCTACTCCCCGACTACGACTCAGGCGATCACCTGCACCCCTCGGCGGCTGGCTTCCGGCGGATGGCCGAGGCGGTGAGGCTCTCCGAGCTCAAGGGCACGGGCTGTCGATGATCTGGCTTCTCGCGCCGTCGACCGCCCTCCGGACCAGCCAGCCGGGGCCCAGTGTGTAGACCCGGCGGCTAATGCCGGGCGTGGGGAGCCGCCCGCGCCAGCCCTCGGCGCGCGCCGGCATCGTTCTCCTGCGACATCGCCCACGCAGTATCACGCGCGCCGGGTCCGCTGGGAGCCGAGCGGTACTCGGGGCGAGGGGTAGCTCGCTACCGGGGGTCGCGAGCGATCCGCCATTCGCGCAGGGCCCGCCTCGAAACCCGCCCTAAGATCCACGAGTGGTCCCCGAAGCGGAGCTCGAGCAGACCGGTGCGGGGCTTGCGCCGGCCGGCGGCGGGTGGTTCGTCCTCAACGCGCGTGAGGCGCGCTGGCGCCACCGCGAGGGGCGGGGCCAGAGCCTGCCGTTCACCGGCTGGACGGACGCCGAGGCCGAGGCACATTTCCCCCAGGTCGGGGTCACCCTGTTTCGCCTCGGGCCGGGTGAGCCGATCGGGATGTACCACTGGGAGGCCGACCAGGAGGACTTCCTCGTGCTCTCGGGCGAGGCGCTGCTGATCATCGAGGGCCGGGAGCGGCCGCTGCGGCAGTGGGACTTCGTGCACTGTCCCCCCGAGACCGAGCACATGATCGTTGGCGCGGGAGAGCGCCCCTGCGTCGTGCTGGCAATCGGCGGGCGCGAGCACGCGGCGGCGGACTGCGGCGGCGGCGCGTACACGGTCGACGAGGCCGCGCTCCGCCACGGGGCCGGGGTGGAGGAGGAGACGAGCAACGCGGACCGCGCCTACGCCCGCTTCGCGGAGCCGGAACCGGTGCGATACCGAGCCGGCTGGCTTCCGAGTAGCTGAGGGCCTGAGCGCGCCCGCCGCGAGGGGCGGCGATTCGTTGCGTCCGCGTGCTTCATCGCTGCAACCGGGGCGGGCGAGGACTAGTTCCGGGGCGTCCCGGGTAACGGCCCGCCAGTTTGAGTGGCGGGCGGGCTCAGGTCCGCGGGACAGCAATACGGGAGGATCAGTCGTGAACAGACGACTTGCGACCCTGGGCGGCGTCGCCGCGCTTGCGGTCGCCCTGATCGCGCTCAGCGCCATCGCCTGGGCGGGCAAGGCACAGAAGAGCTCCGGCAGCGCCGGCTTCCAGGGCTCCGAGGAACTGCGGAAGGCGCTGACCGTCGACCGCATCGGCAAGCACCTCGAGCGCTTCCAGGCGATCGCCGACGCCAACGGCGGCAACCGCGCCGCCGGCTTCTCGGGCTTCGACGCCTCGGCCGACTACGTCGCCAAGACCCTCGATCGGGCGGACTGGCGGGTGAGCCGCCAGGCGTTCGACTTCGACGTGTTCTTCCAGGACGAACCGACGGTCTTCGAGCAGGTCTCGCCCACGGCTGAGACCTACGTCGAGGACACCGACTACGCGACCACCGAGTTCTCGGGCAGCGGCGAGGTGACCGCGGAGCTAGTTGCGGTCGAGCTCACCCTGCCCCCGACCGAGGAGCCGAGCTCGAGCAGTGGCTGCGAGCCCGCGGACTTCAACGGGCTCGGGATCCCGGGCAAGGTGGCGCTGATCCAGCGCGGCACCTGCGACTTCCGGGTCAAGGTCGACAACGCCGCCGCCGCCGGCGCCGCGGCCGTGGTTCTCTTCAACGAGGGCCAGGAGGGGCGCACCGACGTGATCAACGGCACGCTCGGCGGGCCGAACGCGGCGATCCCGACCGTGGACACCAGCTTCGCGCTCGGGGGAGGACCTCTCCAACGGCGTCACGAGCGGCGCCACCGGGACCGTGGTCCACCTGAAGACGACCACCCACTCCGAGGTCCGGACCGCCGAGAACGTGATCGCCGAGACGAGGACCGGCGACCCCGACAACGTGGTCATGGCCGGCGCCCACCTGGACAGCGTCCAGGAGGGCCCCGGAATCAACGACAACGGCTCGGGCTCCGCGACCCTGGTCGAGATCGCGCGCCAGATTTCGCGCCTTGGGATCGAGCCGGACCACAGGCTCCGCTTCGCCTGGTGGGCCGCCGAGGAGAACGGCCTGGTCGGCTCGACCGAGTACGTCGACGGGCTGACCGAGGAGGAGGGCGCCGACATCGCCCTGTACCTCAACTTCGACATGATCGGCTCGCCGAACTTCGCGCGGTTGATCTATGACGGCAACGGGTCGGCGTTCGACGCCCCGGCCCTCCGGGCTCGGATGCGATCGAGCGCACGTTCCAGCGCTACTTCGACCGCGTCGATCTGGCCAGCGGCCAGACGGCCTTCGACGGGCGCTCGGACTACGGGCCGTTCATCGACGTCGGCATTCCGGCCGGCGGGCTGTTCACCGGCGCCGAGGAGATCAAGACAGACGCCGAGCAACAGGCATACGGCGGGACCGCGGGCGAGGCGTTCGACCCGTGTTACCACCAGGCCTGCGACGACATCGAGAACATCAGCGAGCGCGGGCTCAACCAGATGTCGGACGCGGTTGCGCACGCGGTCAACTACTACGCCTACAGCCTCAAGTTCATCCCGCGTCCCGCGGATGCGCCCAAGGCCAAGCACAGGAAGGCCACGCGGACGAAGTTCCTCGGCTCCTCGCTGCGCAGGTAGCGACGGCCGAGGATGGATCGGAGCGCCCCGCTGCCCCCGGCGGGGCGCTCCGGCGGTCTGACAAGCTGAGCCGATGCGCGTCGGGACCTTCGCCACGGCCGCCGGCACCCGGTTCGTCGGCCTGCTCCGCGGCGACCGGGTGGAGGCGCTCGAGGCCGCCGACGTCCGCGGCTACCTCGCCGGCGACGGCCACAGGCCGACCGGCGAGTCGCGTGCGCTCGCCGAGCTGCGAACCCTCTCCCCGGTCCCCGAGCCGCCGAGCGTGCGCGACTTCTATGCCTTCGAGGGCCACGTCGCCGCGGGCGCCCGCCTGCGCGGACGCGAGATCGCCCCGCATTGGTACGAGGCACCGGCCTTCTACTTCTCCAACCCGGCGGCGATCCTCGGGCCGGGGGAGGCGCTGAGGCGCCCGGCGACGACGACGATGCTCGACTTCGAGCTCGAGATCGCGGCGGTGATCGGCCTCGGCCGGGACGACCGCCCCGAGATCGCGGGGTTCACCCTGATGAACGACTGGTCGGCGCGCGACGTGCAGGCGGGGGAGGTCACCGTCGGCCTCGGCCCGGCGAAGGCGAAGGACTTCGGCACCAGCCTTGGGCCCTGGATCGTCACCCCCGACGAGCTTCCCTACGAGGACGGTCGGTTGCGGATCCGGGCGCGCGCGCTCGTCAACGGCACCGAGGTCGCGTCGGGCGACGCCTCGCAGCAGCACTTCGGCTGGGATGAGATCGTCGCTCACGCCGGCCGCGACACCGCCCTGCGCCCCGGCGACGTGCTCGGCTCCGGGACGCTGACCGGCGGGTGCCTGCTCGAGCTCGGCCCGTTGCGAGCGGAGGGGGAGGAGCCGCGCTGGATCGAGCCCGGCGACGTGGTCGCGCTCGAGGCCGACGGGCTGGGCCGGCTCGAGACGCCGGTCGTCTGAGCCGGATATCCTGCCCTCGATGCAGGTGCGCAGGGGACGCTTGCCGTCGCTCGTCGGCGCGGTCGTCGGCCTCACCCTGCTCCTCGCCGCGCCCGCGACCGGGGCGGTCAAGTTTCAGCGCATCCCCGGATTCAACGACCCGGCCACCCCGGACTCGCTCGATCGGGTCGGCGTCCTCAAGGTGGGGCCGAAGAAGGCGCCCAACGTCCTCGTCCTCAACCCGGGGACGTCGGCGAGCGCCGCCTACTTCCGGCCGCTGGCGAGCCTGATCGTCTCCGAGACCGACGGCTGGCAGGTGTGGGCGGTGGAGCGGCGCGAGAACCAGCTCGAGGACCACTCGGTCGCCGACCAGGCCAAGCGGGGCGCCGCGACCACGCAGCGGCTGTTCGAGTACTACCTCGGGTACCTCACCGACCCCAGCATCACCGACCACTACCAGCCGGTGCCCGACTCGTCGGTCCCGTTCGCGCGTGGCTGGGGCATGCGGGTCACGGTCGGCGACCTGCGGCGCGTGGTCAAGAAGGCCGCCAAGCTCGGCGGCGACGTGGTGCTCGGCGGGCACTCGCTCGGCGGCTCGATCACCACCGCCTACGCGACCTGGGACTTCGGCGGCAAGCCCGGGGCGAAGGGGCTGTCGGGCCTCGTCTTCATCGACGGTGGCAGCCGCCCCACCCCGATCACCCCGGAGGAGGCGAGCGAGCGGCTGGCCTCGCTCGAGACAGGCACGCCGTGGCTCTCCTTCGGCGGCATCCCGGCGCCGCTGGCCGGTCTCTTCAACGTCGTCGGCTCGACCACCGTGCACCTCGAGCCCCACGCGACCTCGATCCTCCAGACGTGGCCGCCACTGCCGGCGAACCTGAAGCCCCCGGTGCCCGCAACGAACGAGGGCGCGTACGGGTACGCGCTCGACACCGAGACCTCGCCGTCCGCGCTCGCCGCGGCGCAGGCGCACCTCGGCCGCCTCGCCGCGAGCGGCGACCCACGCCCCTGGGACGAGGCGGGCGAGCTGACCCCGGTGCAGCGGTTCGCGGACATGTTCTCGGGCACCGGCCTGCCGGGCCTCGACGGCACGGCGTGGTATCACCCGCAACGGCTCACGATCGACTCCGGCGCGGTCGCCGCCGGCAACGCCAACCCGGCGCAGCAGGTGCTCGACGTCCGGGCGACGCACGGGGACGACCTGGGCAAGGACCTGCGCATGCTCGCCTTCGCCGCCTCGCTCGGCGGCCAGCGGGTGCTCGACGCGGTCACCGCGTTGGCGGCGCAGTCCCGAATCCGGCCCGGGAAGCTGACCCGGGTCAACCGCGCCGCCACCTACGCCCACAACGACCCCAACTCGGCCTTCCCGGACAACGATTTCGTCGACAGCCTGATCCCGTTCCTGGAGAAGATCGAGCGCCGCTAGCCGGCCGGCGCCGGCTCGGCCGTGTTGCGGCGGTACATCATCCGCGCGAAGGCGCCGGCGGTGAACCACATGAACACGCTGTAGACGGCCGCCGGGACGGTGAGCTCGGTCGAGATCGTCGCCCCCACGGCGATCGCAAGCGCCGAGTTGTGAATGCCGAGCTCGATCGCGATTGCGGTTGCGCGGCGCGGTCCCAGGCCGGCCATTTGAGCGAGCAGGAACGAGGTCCCCATGGCGACGATGTTCAGGGTCAATGTCGCCGCGGCGACAGCGGTGAAACTGTCGAGAACGATCTCGTTCTCACTCGCGATCGCGCCGACGATGACCAGGCAGAAGACCGCGAGCGCAACCCGTTTGATGCGCCCTTCCGCGGCGGCGACGCGTCCCGGCCAGCGGTTTCGTCCGTACATGCCGAGCGAGAGCGGCACGACGGTGATCGCGAGCACGCGCAGGACGATCGCGGCCATGTCCGGGTCCCGCTCGAACCCGGCGGCGCCGAAGTGCTCCCGTCCCAGCTCGAGGAACAAGGGCATCGTGACGATCGCTGCGAAGCTCGAGATGGCGGTCAGGGTGACCGACAGCGCGGTCTCGCCCCGCGCCAGATGCACGAGCATGTTGGCCATGATCCCGCCGGGCGAGGCGCCCAGGAGGACGAGGCCGACGGCGAGGGTGGGCTCGAGTCCGTAGAGCTCGGCCACCGCGAACGCGAGGAGCGGCGAGATCACGAGCAGGTTCGCGATCCCGACCGCCACGCCACGCGGGAAGACGACGACACGGCGGAAGTCGTCAAGGGTGAGCGACAGGCCGAGGCTGGCCATGATCACGGCGAGCGCCGCGGGCAGGACCACCGCGGCGAAGAGTGATTGGTCTTCCATGCGCGGTGGTTACGGACGTGAGCCCGCCCGGTGACTGCGGGTTGTGGTCCAGGCGGCCGTGGTTCGAGTCCTTCCTCAGCCGGCGTTCGGTTGGCTCTCGACCGAGCCGAGCCCGCGGATCACGTGCAGGTCGATCGAGCCGGGGGCGAAGACCCCGATCGAGTACTGGACCGCCTGGCCGCCCGCGCGATGGATGAGCTCGGTCAGCTCGAGCGCGGCGGTCACCCGGCCGGCGCCCATCGCCTCGCCGATCCGGCCCCCCGGCTCGACCAGCCGCGGACGGACCTGCGTCCGCGCGAAGGCGATCGGGACGCCGCGGTCGATCAGCACGTCGAGCACCATCTTCCCCGACTCGACCGCGGCCCTGAGCTCCTCGGGCGGGGGGAGCTCGACTTCCGGGTGGACGATGTCGCGCATGTGCGCGGCCACCGCCCCGTCGGCGAGCACGGTGCGCTGGATCAGCGGCGCCCGCGTCCCGCGGCGCACCCCGAGCGCCTCGGCGACGTACCCGGGCGTGCGCGCCTGCTCGACCTGCAGGTTGCGCACGCTGAGCCGCTTGCCCTGCCTGCGCGCCAGCGAGGCGTAGGACTCGAGCACCTCGAGGCCCTCGCTGAACGCCGGGCCGAGCGCGACCCTGCCGACGAAGGTGCCGCTGCCCTGACGTCGCACGATCTCCCCGTTGCTCTCCAGGCGCTCGAGCGCGAGCCGCAGGGTCCCGCGCGAGACCCCGAGCGCCCCGGCAAGCTCCTTCTCGGGCGGTAGGCGGTCCCCGGGCCGGGCGCGCCCCGGTGCCAGCCGCTCGCGAAGCGCGGCCTCGGTCGCGTCCACCAGGGATGGTCGGGGCACGCTGCGAGCGTAGACGCCCGAGTCCCGCGCGGGTCAGGCCCCGCTCGGCTCCGGGGCGGCGCCGATCGCCTGCTCGCCGTCGAGGAGCCCGAGCCGGTGGGCGAGCCAGGTGGCGGGGAGCGCCTGCACGACCAGGGTGACCACGATCGCCAGCGCGACGACGCTGGCGTAGAGGTCGATATCGGGGACTCCGAGGCCTGCGAGGACGCCGACCAGGGCCGCCGGCACGACGCCGGTCTCGCGCGTCCAGCACAGGAACACGACCTCGGGGCGGGTCCAACGCGCGCGCCGATCGGGCAGCGTGCAGGCGAGCACGGTCAGCGGCCGCGCCAGGAGCAGCAGCGTCGCGAGCACCGCCAGCGCCGGCAGGAAGTGCTCGCCGAGCGCGTCGAAGGGGATGTTGGCGCCGAGGACCACGAAGACGAACAGGGTCACGAGGTCGGCGATGCTGAAGGCGAACTGGCGCAGCTCGCGCTCGTGGGAGCTGTGCATGGCGAGCCCGAGGCGCTGCATGTTGCCGACGATCAGCCCGGCCAGAAAGGCGCCGAGGTAGCCGCTGCCGCCGGCCGAGTCGAGCGAGAAGTACCCGATCGTGATCACGGCCATGACCGCGGCCGCCGACGACTCTCGCCAGATGCCCGCACGCCGGCTCGAGATCGTTGCCGCCAGCAGGACCCCCGCGACGATGCCGATCACGGTGCTGATCCCGAGGTCGACGACGAACTCGCGCGCCGGGGTCGCGAGCGAGCTGTCGCCGCTGAGCAGGACGCCGGCGAGCGCCAGCGCGAGCACCGCCCCGGTTGGGTCGTTGAACGCCGACTCGGCGACCACCGTCTGGGCCACCTTGGGCCGCAGCCGGGAACGGACGAAGAGCGGGATCAGGATCGCCGGGTCGGTCGGCGCGAGCACCGCGCCCATCAGCAGCGCCGCCTCCCAGGAGAGGTCGAAGGCCAGGTGCGCCGCCACCCCGGTGACCACGGCGGTGAGCACCACCCCGGGGACGACGAGCATCCCGAGCCCGACCCAGACCCGGCGGAGGACGTCGAGCGAGAGGTTGAGGCCGCCGTAGAACAGGATCAGCGAGACGCCGAGGGTGAACAGGAGCTGGGCGCCGATCGAGTCGAGCGGGACGTCGACGACGTCGAGCGCCGAGGGGCCGAAGAGGGCGCCGAACGCGACCAGGACGAGGATCTCGGGGACGCGGATCAGGCTGGCGACAAAGCGTGCCGCGAGCGCCGCCCCGAGCAGCAGGCTGAGGGTGAGGAGGACGTCGCGGGTCACGCCGGCGGGTCGTCCTCCGGCTCGGAGGACGACCGCCGCCCGCGCACGCTGCGCTCCCCCTCGAGCGCCATCTTGGCGATGTCGTTGGCGGTGACGAGCAGGAGGATGATCACCAGCCCGGCGCCGAGAGCGACCGCGACGAGGCGACGGCGGGCGTCGTCCCGTGCCTGGTCGAAGTCGTCGTCGGTGGCCGCCGCCTGCTCGGCCTCGTAGCCGGCCAGCAGCTCGGCCGTCGCTGCCATCGCCTCGAAGCGCGTGAGCTCCGGGCCGAGCAGGAGCCGCTTCGTCTCCTCCGGCCGGCCGGCCTGCAGCTCGCGCCAGGCGACCGCGTCGAGGTCCATGAACGCCTCGAACTCGCGCTCGAGCCGGTCGAGCAGCTCAGCCTCGCGGGGATCGGTGAGCGTTTCGGCCGCCAGCGCGAGCTCCTGCTCGAGCTCGTCCGCCGAGCGCACGAACCGCTCCCTCAGCTCCCCGCCGGCATAGCCGTAGGCGGTCTGCCACCCGTTTACGTCGGTGACCAGGAACTTGAGCTCGCGGGCGACCGCCTCCCGCTCGGCGCGCTCGCGCACCTCGTCGTAGCGATCGCCCATCTGCGACATCCCGTGCAGGGCGACGGCGGTGGTCGCCAGCGGTCCGAGCACGGTGAGCACGATCGCCGCGTAGAGCTTCGCCCGGATCGTCAATGCCGGAGGCCGCGTATAGGATCGCCGCGGCGATGGTCCTCTTCGTGCTCACCGGCCAGGTGCCGCCGATCCTCGCGCTGACCCTGGCGGCGATGTGCTACCTGACGGGGTACGAGCTGTGGAAGGAGGAGGACCTGCCCTTCCTGCTGGAAGGCCTGGTGGGTGCTGTTGGTCCTGCTCCTGAACGTGGTCGGCTTCGCGATCTTCTGGATCTGGCTGGCGGTCAGGCGCAGTCGCCAGCGCCGGCACGCGTAGGCCCATCGCCCTACGACCCGCCTCGGTCCGCACGCGGTGCAGCCGCGCCAGCTTCAGCGCCAGCTCGAGCGAGAGCAGGTCCTCGCTCGCGGCAGGTCGAGGTCCGGCGACCCGCTCGATCCGCTCGAGCCGCTGGCGGACCGTGTTCGGATGCACGTACAGCGCCCGGGCGCTCGCCGTGACGCTGCCGCGGTCGGCGAGGAACTGCTCCAGCGTCTCGATCAGCTGGGTGCCGCGCCGGCGGTCGTACTCGCTCAGCTGCTCGACCGAGTGGCGGTAGCGGTCGCGGGGTGCCTCGTCGAGGTCGAGGTGGACGAGGTAGCGGTAGGCGCCGAGCTGCTCGTAGCACACGGCGCCGCCCTCGGCGACCAGCGAGCGGCCGATCCGCGCCGCGTCGGCGGCCTCGCGCATCCGCCGGCGGGCGCTCGCCGCGCCGCGGTCGACGTCGCTGATCCCGATCACGAGCCCGTCCTCGCGGGCGAGCGGCTCGCAGGCGGCGCGCAGCTGCTCGGCCGCCGTCGCCGTTCTCGGTCGGGAGCGGCGCCAGCGCGCGCACGCGGTCGTGGCGGGAGTCGAAGAAGGCGCGCGGATAGAGCCGCCGCAGGCGCGTCTCGAGCCGGCTCGCCAGCGCCGGCCAGGCCGGCAGGCCCTCGTCGGCGCGCGGGGCGCGCTCGACGTGCAGGAACAGGTGCGGCGCGGCCGAGATCGCAGCGCGCCTCGCCCGCCTTCGCCTCGGCCGCCTTCGACCGAGCCGGCGGCGAGCGCGTCGAACATGTCCTTGACGATGTTCTCGGCGGTCAGCCGCTCGATCAGCTCGGCCTTCTTCAGCCCGACGGCGGTCTGGTCGGCGACCGCGCCGAGCAGCTCCGCGTCCTCGTCGGTGAACTGCCGGTCGTGGGCCAGGCAGCAGAGCAGGCCGAGCTGCTCGTCGCGCGCCATCAGCGGCGCGACCAGCAGCGCCTTCTCGTCGACGTCGGGCCACAGCGCCCGCGCCACCTGCGCCGCCCGTTGCCGCGGCCGCCGCCGTTCGCCCGCCGCATCAGCTCGAGCACGAGCCCGGCGCCGCCGGGGCGCGGGCTCGGCCCGGTCGCGCCATCGGGCTCGGAGCCGACCAGCGCCAGCTCGTCGGCCTCGACGTCGAGGCGGTAGATCTGGCAGGCGTCGGCGCGCAGCAGCTCGCGGGCGCCGCGGACGACCGCGTCGTAGAGGTCCTCGCGCAGGGTGACGCCGGCGAGCGCCTGGCTCAGCTGCGCGAGCGTGGTCAGCGCCTGCACCCGGCGTGCGCGTCTCCTCGTAGAGCTTCGCGTTCTCGATCGCGCCGGCGACCAGCGACGCCGGTGTGGACGAGGAAGTTGAGCACGTCGTCGTCGAACTCGCGCGGGGCCTCGGTGTGCAGGACGACGACCCCGATCACGTCGCCGGCGCGGGCCAGGATCGGCACCGCGACCATCGACTGGAAGCGGTCCTCCTCGAGCTCGGGCACGAACTTCATCCGCGGGTCGCTCATCGCGTTCTCGCGGATGAACTCCGGGGTCTTGGTCCGCGCGACCCAGCCGGCGAGGCCCTCGTCGACCCCGAGCTCGACCTCCCCGAGCAGGTGCGAGTAGCGCGGCGAGGCCGCCCGCAGGACGAGCCGCTCGCCCTCGAGGAAGTAGATGAAGCAGGCGTGGCAGCCGGTGGCGTCGGTGGCGATCTCGACGATCCCCCGCAGCACCCGCTCGAGGTCGAGCGAGGAGGAGACCGTCTTGATCACCGCGTAGAGGGTCTCGTTCTCGCGCCGCGCCCGCCGCAGCGCGTCCGCGCTCCTGCTCGACCAGCTCCTGACTCAAGCGACGACCTCCGTTGTCTCGAAGGGCGGCCCACCCATCGGCGCCCATGCGTAATCGCGGGCGCCGGCAGGACCTATGGGCCGATCCTACATCCGAGGCGGGCGGAATTATGTGCGCGCGCCTATTGCCATGGCGCTGGCCGTGCGGATACGTTGGCCCCGTCGGTGGCTGGTGACGCTCATCACATCCGTGTCCGCAGCGCGCACACCGTGCTGACCCGACGACGAGGGGGGCGGCGTTGGAACCGCTGATCGCCCAGGTCGCGGATCTCAAGGACGCGGCTCCCGTGCCGAGAGCCTCGCGCTCGACAGCCTCATCCTCGGCGAGCAGTTCTACTTCTTCACCGTCGTGCTCATGTGGCTGATCCACGTCGGCTTCATGACCTACGAGACCGGCGTCGCGCGGCGCAAGAACGCGCTCGCGACGGCGATGAAGAACATCCTCACGATCGCCGTCGTCACGCCGAGCTTCTACTACTTCGGCTGGTGGATCTACAACTGCAACATGCCGGGCATCGGGCCGATCGGACCCAGCCAGGGACCCGGCACCGACTTCACCGCGATCTCGTGCCAGGGCGGGATCCCGTGGTCGGACGCCTTCGGCCCCAACCTGACCAACAACATCAACCTGGTCTTCTTCCTCGCCTTCCTGCTGTTCAGCTGGACGACCGCGTCGATCATGTCGGGCGCGCTGCTCGAGCGGGTGCGGCTCTCGGCCTACCTGTTCCTCGCGGTGCTGCTCGGCTCGGCGGTCTGGATCCTCGACGCCGCCTGGGGCTGGAGCTACGGCGGCTGGCTCACGCTGCGCTTCGGCTTCCACGACTCGATCGCCTCGGCCGTCGTCCACGGCGTCTCCGGCGCCTTCACCCTCGGCGTCCTGTTCAACCTCGGTCCGCGAATAGGCAAGTACACGAAGGCGGGGCTGGCCCGCACCTTCAGACCCCACAACATCCACATGACCCTGATGGGGCTGATGCTGATCTTCACCGGCTTCTACGCCTTCTACGCGGCGTGCCTGGTGATCGTCTCGACCACCTTCCCGGGCTGGGCGAACATCTACCTCAGCCCGACCACCCTGGGGTCGATCGCGATGATCATCACCTTCGGCTTCGCCGGCGGCTTCACCGGCGGCTACTTCGCCAGCCGCGGCGATCCGTTCTGGACCGTGTCCGGCGGGCTCGCCGGGGTGATCAGCGTCTCCGCCGGCGCCGACGTCTACGCGCCCACGCTCGGCTACCTGATCGCGGCGGCCACCGCCGCGCTCACCGTCTGGGTCGGCAACTGGATCGAGACCAAGATGCGGGTCGACGACGTCGTCGGCGCGGTCGCCGTGCACGGCTTCGCCGGCTTCATGGGCATCATCTGGGTGGGCGTGTTCGCCGCCGGGTACCCGACCGGCATCAACAACGTCGAGAGCTCGATCGGCGGCCAGCTGATCGGCCTGGCGACCTTCCTCCCGCTCGGGTTCCTCTCCGGCTGGTTCGCCTCGTTCGTGCTCAAGAAACTCAACCTGCTCCGCGTCCCGCCGGAGGTCGAGGTCGACGGCCTCGACCGCGCCGAGTACGAGCCCGACATCCACGTGCCCGAGTTCGCCCATGACGAGGACCTGGTGATCGAACCCGACGGCAGCCGTGTGCCCGCGGCCGCGGTCCAGGCGGAGGCCGCGGCGGAGCTGGTGACGCCGATGGCGGCTGAACGGCCGACCAGAACGAGAGGAGGGCCCGGCTGATGGCGGCGATCATCGACAGCGCCCCCGACTGCATCACCCGCGAGGCCGGCACCGAGGAGGACCGCGTCGAGGACTCGCGCCGACTTCGTCATCGGCGACAACTGCGCAGGACTGCGCCGGGTTCATGACCTTCGGCCCGGGCTCGACCTACGAGACGGTGGACGGCCCGGCGTCGGCGCCGAGGGCGCGTACATGGTCCTGACCTGGATCGGGATCGCGTTCATGGTCCTCGCCCTGGTCGCCTGGTTCGTGTACGAGAACCGCCGCCTGGTCGCCTACTCGCTCGGCGTGGGCGCGGCTACGACGAGCCGGACGTGCCGCAGCCCGGAATCACGCCGGAGCTCCAAGGAGTCGAGGCGACGCATGAGCCGAAAGCAGATCGAGTTCCCGCCCAAGCAGACGCACGTCAGGTCGTTCGAGCTCGCGATGCTCGCGATCTGCATCGTCTGCGTCGTGATCGTGCTGATCATCGTCCTGGGCACCGACCTCGGCGACGAGTTCCGCCCGACCAACTGAGCGGGGCCGACTACACTGGCGCCGTGTCGTCCTCCCGCGACGCGGGCGCCGGGCCGCTTGCCGAGACACCGGATCGCCGGTCGCCCACCCTGCCGCGGGTCGCCGTGATCGCCGTGCGTGCTCGTCCTCGCGTTCGTGATCTCGCGCAGCCAGGAGCTCCGAGGTGAGCCAGGAGGAGGCGGTGGCGAAGGCGACCGAGCAGGTCGACTTCGTGCCCGAGGACACCCAGATCCGCCTCCTGCGCCAGGGCATCGACCGCCACCCGTTCTGGATCATCTCGCTCTCGATCCCGGCGGCCGACGATCAGACGTACCGGGAGCTGGCGGTGGTGCGCATCGACGCGGACACGGGCGAGATCGTCGAGCTCAGGGAGCAGGAGGACGCCCCGCGCGGCTCCGACGAGGCGCCTTGAGCCGGTGCGCCTGCTGGTCCTCCAGCACATCGCCTGCGAGCACCCCGGCGTGTTCTCGGAGGTGATGCGCGAGCGCGGGGTCGAGGCGGTGGCGGTCGAGCTCGACGCCGGCGAGCCGCTGCCCGACTGGCGCGCGTTCGACGGCGTGCTGGCGATGGGCGGGCCGATGGGCGCCGGCGACGACGCCGAGCACCCGTGGCTGGCGCCCGAGCGCGAGCTGGTCCGCGAGTCGGTCGAGGCCGGGCGCCCGTTCCTCGGCGTCTGCCTCGGCGTCCAGCTGCTCGCGGCGGCGCTCGGCGCCCCGGTCCACCCGGTCGAGCGCCCGGAGGTCGGCCTGCTGGAGGTCGAGCTGACCGCGGAGGGTCGCGCGGACCCGTTGTTCGCCGGGCTCGACGAGCGGCTGGTCTCGCTGCAGTGGCACGGCGACACCTTCGACCTGCCCGCCGGCGCAGTGCGCCTGGCGACCTCACCGGCGGCGCGGAACCAGGCGTTTCGGGTCGGCGAGCATGCCTACGGGATCCAGTTCCACCTCGAGGTCACGGCGGAGATGGCGAGGCAGTGGGGCGAGATCCCCGCCTACCGCGACTCGCTCGCCGAGGCGCTCGGCGCTCGGGGCGGAGCCGAGTTCCTCGCCGACGTCGAGCGCCGGGCGGCGGAGCTTCACCCCTCGGCGCGGACTCTGTTCGAGAACTGGCTCGAGCTCGCCGGCGTCCCGGCGTAGGGGGTCCTGTGGCCCTTTGTACAATTTTGTTCATCTTCGAAAGGAGCCCCGACAGTGGCCGCTGAGCAGGTTGGAGGGACGATCGAGACGGTGCTCGAGGCTCCCCGGGTCGAGATGCCGCCCGCGACCCTGGAGGAGGCCCGCGGGCAGGAGGGTCGCCCGGCGCAGATCGAGGCGCTGACCAAGCGGATCGCCGACGAGGACATCCGCTACGTCTTCTTCCAGCAGGTCTCCGTGACCGGCAGGGTGATGGGCAAGGGCGTCGTCGCCTCGTTCTTCCCACAGGTCGCCGAGCGGGGCTATCAGCTCGTCTACGGCGCGACCGCCAACCTGTTCACCGACCGCGACGGCAACTACATCGGCTTCGGGCCGGAGGAGTCCGAGCTGGCGGCGATCGCCGACCTCGACACGTTCTCGGTCCTCCCGTGGGACGAGCGGGTCGCCCGGGTCTACTGCGACTGCTACGACACCGAGACCGGCGAGCTGCTCGACGCCGACCCGCGGCAGAACCTGAAGCGGGTCGTGAGCGAGTTCGAGGCCGAGCTCGGGCTCAACTTCGTGATCGGGATCGAGCCCGAGATGATGTGGATGCGCCGGGGCGAGGAGGGCACCGCCGAGGGCGTCACCAAGCCCTACTGCTACCACATCCACCAGTTCGAGGAGCTGCGTCCGGTGCTGCTCGACGTGGTCGATTACGGCCAGCGGATGGGGCTCGACATGAGCTACGGCGACCACGAGGACGCCCCCGGCCAGCTCGAGCTCAACTTCCGCTACGACCGCCCCGTCCGCACCGCCGACAACATCACCACCTACCGCCAGATCTGCGCGGCCGTCGCGCGCAAGCACGGCCTGCTGGCCTCGTTCATGCCGAAGCCGTTCACCGGGGTCTCGGCCAACGGCCACCATCACCACTTCACGCTCGTCGACGACGACGGCCGCAACGTGTTCTTCGACCCCGACGGCGTCGCCCAGCTCTCCGACACCGCGCGCCACTTCCTCGGCGGCCTGCTCGACCACTTCGGGGCGCTGATGTGCGTCGGCAACCCGTCGGTCAACTCCTACTGCCGGATGTGGGACTTCGGGTTCTGGGCCCCGGTGTACAAGAACTGGGGCTGGCAGAACCGCACCTGCACGGTGCGGGTCGCCGGCGGGGGACGGTTCGAGTACCGCGGCGTCGATTCCTCCTGCAACCCCTACCTGACCGTGGCCGCGATCCTGCGCGCCGGCCTCGACGGGATCAAGCGCGAGCTCGATCCCGGCCCGCCGCAGGAGGGCAACACCTACGACCTGCTGCAGTCGGGGGTCGAGCTCGAGCGGGTGCCCGAGAGCCTCGGCGCGGCGCTCGAGGCGCTGGACGCGGACGAGGTCGTCCGCGAGGCGCTGCCCGGGCGCCTCTACAAGGTCTTCCAGCACTACAAGCGCGACGAGTGGGAGCGCTACCTGGCGGCGGTCACCGACTGGGAGCGCGAGGAGTACCTGGAGGTGCTGCCCTAGGGCGAGCGAAGCGGCTGACCGATGTGCGGGATCGCCGGGATCATCTACCGAAACGGGGGCGACGACCGGGAGGTGGGGCGCGACATGACCCGGATGCTGCAGGCGATGAAGCACCGGGGCCCGGACTCGACCGGGTTCGCGCTCTACCGCGGCGAAGCGCGACAGCTACGTCATGCACGTGAAGCTGAGCGAGGCGGAGTCCGACGGCGATCCCGAGCGCGCGAGGCGGATGGACCGCCGGCGCGACGAGGTCGAGGCGCGGATGCGGGCCGCGGGCGCCGCGATCGAGGAGATCAAGGCCGGCGAGCGGACGATGACCGTCATCTTCGGCTTCGACGGCGACCCGAAGCTGCTCGCCGACGCGGCCGAGCGCGTCCGCAACGCCGAGGTGCTCTCGCTCGGGCGCTCGCTCGAGATCGTCAAGGACCTCGGCGACGCCGACACGGTCGCCGCGCAATACGCCCTCGACGGCTACACCGGAACGCACGCGATCGGCCACGCCCGGATGGCGACCGAGTCGGACGTCGACATCGCCAACGCGCATCCCTACTGGGCCTATCCGTTCCCCGACGTCGCCGTCGTCCACAACGGCCAGCTGACCAACTTCCACGACTGGCGCCGGCGGCTTCAGCGCTCGGGCCACCGCTTCCAGTCCGAGTGCGACTCGGAGATCATCGCCGTCTACCTCGCCCAGCAGATGAGCGAGGGCCGCTCGCTCGAGCAGGCGATGCGCCGGAGCCTCGACGACCTCGACGGGGTGTTCACCTACATCTGCGTCACCGAGGACGCGCTCGGCGTGGCCAAGGACGAGCTCGGCGCCAAGCCGCTGGTGCTCTACGAGGACTCGGAGCTGGTCGCGCTCGCGTCGGAGGAGATCGCGATCCGCCAGGTGCTCGACCGCGAGATCGAGACCCACGACCCCTACGAGGGCGAGGTGCGCGTGTGGACCAGGTGAGCGAGCAGGGCGAGCAGCCGGTCGTGCGGATGGACGAGCGCGGGCTGGTCGAGCTCGACGAGTCGGTCCCGAAGACGTCGCGGATCGAGGGCGATCGGGCGGAGCTCGACGCGCGCGACCTCACCACGCGCAAGATCAACGCGGAGCTTCGCTGGCTGGTCTACGAGCGGGGCGTGGGGGAGGTGACCGTGCTCAACCCGAGCGCGCGCCACTCGCTCGGGGTCGCGATCCTCGCCCGCTGCCGGATCCGCTTCGAGGGCAGCCTCGGGTACTTCGGCTGCGGGCTGATCGACGGGCCGGAGGTCGAGATCACCGGGCGCGTGGGCTGGTCGGTGGCCGAGAACATGATGTCGGGCGTCGTCGTCGTCGACCACAACGCCGGCTCGCTCGCCGGAGCGGCCCTGCGCGGCGGCGACCTCGTGGTCAAGGGCGACGTCGGCGCGCGCACCGGGATCGACCAGAAGGGCGGCACGATCGTCGTCCTGGGCAACGCCGCCTCGATGACCGGGTTCATGATGCAGCGCGGGCGCCAGATCATCTGCGGCGACGTCGGGCCGGGGCTCGGCGACTCGATGTACGACGGCACGATCTACGTCGGGGGCGAGGTCGCCTCGCTGGGGATCGACTGCGTCGAGGCGGAATGGGACGACGCCGACAGCGAGCTGGTCGAGCGCAAGTTCTCGATCCACGAGCTCGGCGAGCCGCCCGCGCCTGCGCAAGTTCGTCTGCGGCAAGAAGCTCTACAACTACGACAACCTCGAGCCCAGCGAGCGCAAGCTGGTGCTCTAGGACCAGGGAGGTGAACGAGATGGCCGACGAAGCCCCGGACGCGCGCGAGGTGCTCGGGCGGAGCCCGATCTTCACCCCGAAGGTCATCAACGACATCCACATGAAGGCCGAGCTCGGCCGCTACCGGATGCGCGGCTTCTCGATGTTCAAGAAGGTCGCCGCGCTGGGACGAGCTGATCTTCCTGCCCGGGACGCTGACCCGGTTCGTGATCGAGGGCTACCGGGAGAAGTGCGAGACCAAGACCGTGCTCGGCGCGCGCTTCGCGAGAAGCCGCTCGAGCTCGACATCCCCGTCTACATCACCGGGATGAGCTTCGGCGCGCTCTCGCTGGAGGCGAAGATGGCGCTCGCCAAGGGCGCCTCGATGGCCGGCACCGCGACCTGCTCGGGCGAGGGCGGGATGATCCCGCCCGAGCGCGACCTCTCGACCAAGTGGTACTACCAGGTGATCCAGAGCCGCTACGGCTTCAACCCCCACCACCTGATGCTCGCCGACGGGGTCGAGTTCTTCATCGGCCAGGGGTGCAAGGTCGGCCTCGGCGGCCACCTGATGGGCCAGAAGGTGACCGAGCAGGTCGCCGAGATGCGCTCGCTGCCGGCCGGGATCGACCAGCGCTCGCCGGCTCGCCACCCCGACTGGCTCGGGCCCGACGACCTCTCGCTGAAGGTGCAGGAGACCCGCGAGGCGACCAACTACGAGGTCCCGATCCAGCTCAAGCTCGGCGCCGCCCGCGTCTACGACGACGTCCGGATGGCGGCCAAGTGCGGCCCCGACATCATCTACCTCGACGGCGCCGAGGGCGGCACCGGCGCCGGCCCGCACATCGCCGCCGAGGAGACCGGGATCCCGCTGATGGCGGCGATCCCCGAGGCGCGCCGGGCGCTCGAGGACGTCGGGCTCGCCGACGAGGTCGACCTGGTGGTCGCCGGCGGGATCCGCAACGGCGGCGACATCGCCAAGTGCCTGGCGCTCGGCGCCGACGCGATCGCGATCGGCCACTCGGCTCTGATGGCGCTCAACTGCAACAAGGAGATCCCCGGGGTCACCGACTACGAGGGCACGGTCGGCGTCCCCGCCGGCCAGTGCTATCACTGCCACACCGGCCGCTGCCCGGTCGGGATCACGACCCAGGACCCGGAGCTGCGCAAGCGCCTGCACGTCGACGAGGCCGCCCAGCGCGTGTTCAACTTCCTCCACACGCTCACGCTCGAGGTGCAGATGCTCGCCCGCGCCTGCGGCAAGACCAACGTCCACAGCCTCGAGCCCGAGGACCTCGCCGCGCTCACGGTCGAGGCCTCGGCGATGGCGCGGGTGCCGCTGGCGGGCACCGACTACATCCCGGGGGTCACCGAGGGCCGGGCGCTGGAGGAGATCCGCACCCTGCTCGACCAGTACCTCGAGAACCCGGTCGACTACCTGCCCGCGCCCGCGGCGCCGGCGACCGAGGAGCCCGAAGTGACGCGCGCCGACGACGTCCGCGAGCCCGAGAAGGTCGTCTCGATCGACGCCGAGTACCTCTCCGGCGAGCGCTTTCCCTACCAGGAGGACATCTCGCTGGTCGAGGACATCGACCTCGAGGCGGCGACCCCGGGCAAGGACCTGAACTGGCTCGAGGACGTCGAGCTGCTGACCGAGGAGGGCACGCCGGCGGTCTTCGACCGCTACTCGAACTCGTTCCTGCGGATCTACTTCCCGATCCCCGAGGGCCGCGAGGACGAGATCGCGCGCAAGGTGCTGATCGCCCACCTGACCGCGGGCAACTCCTACGGGATCCGGCTGAAGGCGACGCACGCGAAGTTCGCCCAGCCCGAGCTCGGGCCCTGGGTCGAGGGCTCGGAGGTCGTCGGCGAGGACTGGAAGCCGTCGGTGCTCGAGGGCTGGGAGCCGCCGGAGCACTGATGCCGCGGAGCTGAGCGCGATGGCCGGCTGCCCGCCTCCGTTCGCCACCTCGTGATCGGCGCGGGCGTCCACGGCCTCTCGACCGCCTGGCACCTGGCGCAGGCCGGCGAGCAGGTGCTGGTCGTCGACAAGCGCGCGGTCGGCGCCGGCGCCTCGGGGATCGCCTGCGGGGTGATCCGCAACAACTACTTCCAGCCGGCGATGCAGGAGCTGATGGCGGCGTGCGTCGAGATCTGGGAGTCCGACCCCGAGACGCTCGCCTACCACGGCAGCGGATACGTCGCCCTGGGGCCCGCTCGCAGGAGCCCGACCTGACCGAGGTGTTCGAGCGCCAGCAGCGGATCGGGTATCCGTCCGAGCTCCACATCGGCGAGGCCGCGGTGCGCGCCCACATGCGCGAGCCTCTACGGCGACTGGCGGGCCGAGGGCCTGACCGTCTGCCTGCACGAGCGGCGCGGGCGGCTTCGCCTTCAACCGCGAGTCGATGCACGGGCTGGCGGCGAAGGCGCGGGCGGCGGGCGCGCGGATCGCCGAGGGCGTCGAGGTGACCGGGTTCGAGTCCGACGGCTCGGGCGCGGTCACGCGGGTGGAGACGAGCGCGGGGCCGATCGAGGTCGAGCAGGTCGTGGTCGCGGTCGGCCCGTGGATCCCGCAGCTCTGGCGGATGCTCGGCCTCCCGGAGCGATCGACGTCCGCCGGCCGGACGGCAGCGTCGAGCCGAGGCTGCCGATGTGGACCTACTGGTACCTCCAGGAGGGCGAGGTGATGCTCGCCCCCTCGACCCTCGACACGGCCGACGGCAGCGAGGGCCCGGTGCTCCACGTCGACTCCGACCGCCCGCTGCTCGACGACGAGGGCAGGCTGATCACCGACGGGCCGTGGGGCATCTACGTGAAGCCGGACCGCGAGTCGGTCCAGGGCGGCGCCCAGCCGCTGCCCGTGGGGCCCGAGCTCGTCGTCGACCCGTACCCGAGCGGGACCGTGGAGCCGGGCTTCGCCGACCTCTGGTGCGCGGCCCTCTCGGCGTGCGTGGAGCGCTTCCGGGGCTGTCGCGAGCGCTACCACGAGGTGCGCTCGGGCGGCGCCGGCGCCTTCACCGCCGACAACTTCCCGATCTTCGACTACATGCGGCCGAACGTCTACGTCGCCGCGGACTCCAACCACGGCTACAAGATGATCGCCGTCGGCCGCGAGATCGCCCGCGTGATGCAGGGCGAGCACTCCTCCCTGCTGCACCCGTTCCGCTTCGAGCGCTTCGCCACCGGCGACCTGCACCCGGTCTCCCACAGCCCGTATCCGTGGAGCTGAGCCGTCGCCGGGCGAGCCACGTCGTCGTGGGCGGCGGGGTGCTCGGCCTCTCGGCCGCCTGGCGGCTGGCGGAGCGCGGCGCGGAGGTGCTGGTGCTCGACAAGGACAGGATCGGCGCTGGCGCCTCCGGGGCGGCCGGTCGGATCGTGCGGAACTTCTATCGCGCTCCGGCGATCACCGACGTGGTGCGGCTCTCGGTGGAGATGTTCGAGGCCGAGCCCGAGGAGTTCGGGTTCCATCAGGTCGGCTACCTGGCGGCGGTGCCGAGGCTCAGGTCGACGACCTGGTCGCGATCCGCGCGCGCCACGAGGTCTGCGGCTATGAGTCCGAGCTCGTCCTCGGCGCCGGGCCCTGCCGCGAGTACCTGCGCTGGACCTGGCCCGATTGGGAGGCCGAGGTGGCGGCGCTGCTGCACGAGCGCCGCGGCGGCTGGGCCGACCCGATGCGCACGGTCCGCCACCTCGCGGCCAGGGCGCGCGAGGCTGGCGCCGAGATCGCCGAGGGGGTCGAGGTGACCGAGATCGAGCTCGGCGGCGGGGGTGGAGGCGCTCGTCACCTCGCGCGGGCGGCTGCGTTGCGAGCGAGCCCTGTTCGCGCCCGGCCCGTGGGCGGCGCGCGTGTGGCGGATGCTCGGGCGCCGGCCCGAGATCGAGGTCGCAGACGACGCGGCCGAGCGCCGGCCGCTGGTCTCCTACTGGAAGGCGCAGAGGGAGAGTTCGAGCTTCGGGACGCCGGGTCGGGGCGCGGGCGGGGCAGGAACCGCCGGTGGTCCACCTCGACCAGCCGGGGCCGTTGCGCGCCGACCCGACGGGCGGGTGCTGGTCGACGGCCCCTGGGGGATCTATTTCCGGATCGGCGCCGGGGGCACGGTCACCGGTGGCGGGCCGCCGGTGTGGCTCTCCGAGCCCGAGCTCGACCCCTACGGGCCGGACAACCCCGCCCACGCCGCCGAGCCCGAGTTCGCCGAGCTCTTCACCTCCGGCCTCGCCGGCGCGATCGGCAGGTTCCGCGGCCGCTCGGGCGACTGGCGAACGACGCTCGCGGGCGGGATCGTCTCCCACACTCCCGACAACTACCCGGTCTGCGACTGGGTGGCGCCCAACGCCTACGCGATCGTCGACTCAGGCCACGGCTTCAAGCTGCTCGCCCTCGCGGTCTTGCCGCCGACGAGATCATCGACGGCGAGCCCCGCCTCGAGGCCTTCCGCCTCGCGCGCTTCGAGCGCGGCGAAACCCACCCACCGTCGCGAGGCCCGTACCTGGACTTATCGCCGAGCGGTGTCGGATTACCGAGGGCCGGTAGTCAGACGCCTTTCGCCGCCTACTCCCGCCACTCGTACGGCAGGAACTTGCCGTTCATCGTGATCGACCCGGTCGCCGGCTGGGTCGGGAACCCGGCGGACCGTGAAGCCGAAGTTGATCGCGCTCATGATCCCGTCGCCGAACTCCTCGTGGATCAGCTCCTTGATCGCAGGCCCGTAGACCTGAACGATCTCGTAGAGGCGATAGATGGTCGGGTCGGTTGGCACCGCGCCCTCCAGCGCGCCGCGCATCGGCGGCGTGGTGAGCTCGGCGATCGCATCGTCGGGCAGTCCGAGCGCCTCGATCGCGGCGCGCGCCTGCGTCTCGTCGAGCGGGAACTGGCCGAGCAAAGCACAGGTGGCCCACTCGACCGGCGCGTCCAGGGCCTCGGCGAGGTTCGCCCAGCTCAGTCCCCGAGACCGCTTCGCGGCGAGGATCTGTTCAGATAGCTCCCGGCGCCGGTCAAGGTGCGCAGCCTATTCGCTGCGAGCAGCGTTCAGCCCGCGCCCGGGCTACGGCAGCCCGGTCCAGCCGCCCCCGTAGCACGGCCTGCCGCCGCAGACCTCGTCGATGTAGCCGTTGGGCTGCAGCATCGTCGCCGTCATCAGCACCGCGGCGTCGGCGCCGCGCGGCGCCCCGTGCGGATCCTCGCCGACGTCGTTCGGGACGTTCTCGAACGGCGGCGGCGGCGTGCCGATCGTCTGCGACGGGTCGTCGGGTCCGGGCGCACCGGCCCGCCGTCCAGGTAGATGATCGAGGAGCCGTGGAACGGATAGTCGCGAGGCCCGAGCCGCGGGACGTCCCAGAGCACGTCGTAGTCCGGCCACCGGCCCTCGTCGATCACCGGGGCGTGCGCCTTCAGGCCCGACCGTGCGGGCCTCGACCTCGGACGCGTAGTTGGTCACCTGATGGTCGCCGAGGGCGATCATCAGGGTGATGTTGTGCGGCCGGGGTGTTCGGCGGCGGGTTGGTCCGTCATCACGTGCGCGTAGCCGTTCGGCTCACCGCGGTCCCAGAGCATCTGGACGGCGAGAAGAGCAGCGGCCGCTCGAGCTCGTTCGTGTAGGCGTCGTTGAGCAGCGGCGAGTACGGCGTCGTAG
The DNA here is from genome assembly GCA_963758665.1 of uncultured Solirubrobacterales bacterium. Lineage (GTDB taxonomy): Bacteria > Actinomycetota > Thermoleophilia > Solirubrobacterales > 70-9 > WHSW01. The sequence goes on from CAVWWH010000006.1 coordinate 29,115, forward strand.
TCGATCGAGCGCGGCAGCAGCAGCGAGTAGTTCATCGCCCCGACCAGCAGCGACGCCTGGGTCACGTCCGGGCGAGATCGCCGTCAGCGCGCCGCCCATGATCCCGCCCTGGCTGGCCCCGACGTAGTAGACGTCGTCGGTCCGCAGCACCGACGGGGCTGGCGAGGGTCCCGTCGACGTGGAACGCGGGGCTCGAACCGAAGCCCTGCGGGTGGAGCATCAGCCGCTCGAGGAAGAGCTCGTTGATCAGGCCCTGCTGGAGGCGGTCGGGTAGCCGCGGGAAGTTCGAGAGGTTGGCGAGCACGCCGCGCGATCGTCGCCAGGTCCTTGTTGGACATCCCGATCTCGTCGGTGGCGCAGCCGGCGAAGCCGTGGTCGTTCATCAGCTGCGGGTTGATGCTGCCCCTGACGCCGGTCATGTCGCCGAACAGGCCGTGGCCGAAGACGTACGGGCGCAGGGCTACCGGACCCGGGCCGTCGATCCCGACCCGCGGGATCTCGCAGGTAAACGGCGCCGTCCAGGTCCCGTTGCGGCGCGGGACGCCGGCGGCATCGAGGTTGGCGACCGCGCCCGGGCCGCAGTCGGGCACCATGAAGCACGGCACCTCGTAGGTGCCGGTGATGCGGCGCGCGATCCGGCTGTTCTCGGCCGGGGTGAAGCTCTCCGCCGAGGTGACGCTGAACGGCGGCGCGACGCCCTGGACGACCCGGTCCGCCATCGTCGTGTCGCCGAGCGTCGCGAAGGCCTGGTCGCGCATCGCCAGCGCGCGCGAATAGCCGTTCTGGTCGCTGGCCACCGTGAAGTCCCACGCCAGGTAGAGGCTGTCGCGGCGGATGCCGGCGTCCCTCAGTCGCTCGAAGATCTCCTCGTAGGCAGACCGCCTGCGGTCGATCTCCTCCTGCTCGGAGGGCATGTCGTCGCGGAAGTAGCGGAAGGCGGCCGGGGCCTCGATCGCGGTGCCGTCGGCGCGCTCGAGGCCGCGCAGGGCGACGATGTAGCGGCCCCCGGAGGCGAAGTTCGTGGCGGGGTGGATCTCGAGCGCCGCCTTCGCGGGATCGGACGCGTTGGAGTCGATCTCCGCCCAGATCGGCCATCGCTCGCCCGTCCTCGCGTCGATCACGACGACTCGCTGGTCGGCGTCCGCGTAGCGGCCGATGTGGTTGATCGGGACCAGGCCGTTGGCCCTCACGTCGGCGACCGTGTCGATCCCTGGCACCTTGAGCACGATCGTCGACCCCTGGCTGAAGCCGTCCGAGGCGTTGTAGGGCTCGGGATCGATGCGGACGCCGCTCACGTTCGCCGGCATGGCCTCGCGCTTCAGGTCGACGCGACGGCCGGTGGGGCTCGTCGGGTCCGCCCGCGTGTAGTAGTCGTCGGGGAAGGGGAGCAGGCACAGTGGGTTGTCGGGCGCGGCGATGAAGTCGCAGGCGCCGGCCCTGCTCATGTCGATCCCCGGCAGCTTGCAGTCGGCCAGGTCGCGACCCAGGCGCGCGCGGTACTCGGTGCCGCCCGCCCTGACGGACAGCGTGCGCGCCGAACAGCTGCGGATGCCCTGCTTGCCCGCACTGGTCAGCGGGAGCTTGACCACCTTGCGGCCCGGCTCCCGAAAGCGCACGACGCGCTTCTTGGCCAGCTTCCCGGTCCCGTCGTCGAAGGTCGCGGAGGTGGCCTTCAGCGTCAGCCTGCGCGCCCTCGAGGATCGCACCTTCACCTTGAGGCCGTGCCTCAGGATCGCCGCCTGATGCCGGTCGACGATGCGGACCCTGACCCGCTTCGACGCGAGCCGGTCGCTACCCGGGGCGGCGCTCGCCGAGGCGGCGGGTCCGCCGTCGGCGGACCGGTTCGTGTGCCTGCTGCCGCCGAACCGGCTGTCGAGCGCCGCCGCGATCATGGCGGCGACCGCAGATCGCGCGCCGATTCGGCGTCATCCCCGGGCCAGGTTATCGCCGGTTCGTCAGCCCGCCGCGATCAGCGCCACGCCCGCGAGCGCGAGCGCGACGCCCGAGGGCTTGGACGGTGGCCAGGCGCTCGCCGAGCACGGCGCGGGCGAGCACCACCGTGGTCACCGGGTAGAGCGAGGCGAGCACCGCGACCACGCTGAGCAGGCCCGTGTCGGTGCCGAGGGCGAAGCAGGCGTTGGCGCCGACGTCCAACAGGCCGATCAGGGCCAGGGATGGGACCGCGGCGACGCCCGCGTCCAGCCGCGGCCGCAGGGCGACGAGGGCGGCGGCCAGCAGCAGCGCGGCGCTCGCCCGGGCGGCGAGCAGGGCCGAGAACGGCTCGGAGGTGTCGACGGCGGCGTCGATGCCGACGAAGAAGCCGCCGAAGCCGAGCGCCGCGACCGCGCTCAAGGCCAGTGCCCGGCGGGAGTCGGCCCGCGGCGTCGACTCCGGGCTTCGGGTGGCGAACGCGACGCCCGCGAACGCCACCGCCATTCCCGCGAGCTGGACGCGCGGCCGGCTGTTCGCCGCCGGCGACGCCGACGATCACCGGCAGGGCCGCGGCGCCGCTCGCCGAGATCGGCGAGATCACGCTCATCGTTCCGATCGCGAGGGCCCGGTAGAGCGCCGCGATCCCGGCGAGCTGGCAGACGCCGGCGGCGAGCGCGCGGGGCGAGGTCGGCAGCCGCCGGTGTCGCCAGGCCGCCGGCGACGACGACGATCGCCACCGCGGTCAGGCCGGCGAGCTGGCTGACGAGCAGGATCGAGGCCAGCGTCAGGCTGCGCGCCCGCAGGCCGCCGAGGAAGTCCGCGAGCCCCCAGCTGAGGGCGGCGCCGATCCCGAGCGCGATCGCGGCCACGCCGCAGCTCGATCAGCGCAGCGTCGGGCGCGCTCGCCGCGGATCGCATCGGCGCGCGCGGCGGCGGCGCGGGCGCGGGCGGCGCGCGGATCCCCCGAGCGGCCACCGAGGTTCGCCGCGACCAGCTCGGCGGCGCCGGCGGCGGCGGTCGCCGCGAGCTCGACCGCGACCGCGGCGTCGGGGCTGAACGGCCAGTCGCCGGCGGCGGCGACCTCGGCCGCGCCCTCGGCGACCTCGGCGGCGACCTCGGCGATCAGCAGCGGCGGCTCGCTGGCGCGCTCGAGCGCGGCGGCGCGCTCGGCGTCGCCGCTCGCCCGCGTCACCCGCGCGTAGGCGGCTGCGTCGGCGTCGGCGGCTGCCAGGGCGGCTGCGCGCAGCTCGGCGGCACGCGAGCCGAGCGCCCGCGGCCGCGCCTGCTCGGCGGCCCCGCGACCCCTCGGACTCGACGCGATCCGCGGCCAGCGCCGCGGTCAGCTCCAGCAGCGCGGCGGCCGTGGCGCAGGTGAGCGCGCAGGCGACCCCGGCCGCGGGAGCCTCACCGCGGGCGCCGATCGCGGCCAGCACCGCTGCGGTCGGCTGGTCGGCGAGCCCTGCCATCCGCGCCAAGCTATCCCGTCAGGGCGTCCGGGTTCAGAACAGCCCCACCGTCCGGCCCTCGGCGTCGATGTCGACCTCGAACGCGGCGGCGTTGCGGCCCAAGCCCGGCATCTGCTGGATGTCGCCGCAGAGCGGCACCAGCCAGCCGGCGCCGGTATACGCGCGCAGGTCGCGGACCGGGAGCTGGAACCCGGTCGGGGCGCCGAGCAGCTTCGGGTCGGCGGAGAGCGAGAGCGGCGTTTTCGCCATGCAGACCGGCAGCTCGGCGAGCCCCTGGCCGGTGAAGTCCTCGATCCGGTGCTCGGCCTCCAGGTAGTAGACGACCTCCGCGGCGCCGTACACCCGCTCGGCGATCGTCTCGATCTTGTCCTTGATCGTCGTCTCGGTGTCGTAGAGGAACCGGAACTCGCTCGGCTGATCGCAGGCCGCCGCGACCGACTCGGCCAGGTCGGCGACCCCCTTGCCGCCCTGGGCGAAGCCGTCGCTGACCGCGGCGGCGAAGGCGCCGCCCTCCTGCGCGAGCCGCGTCACCAGCTCGACCTCGTCGTCGGTGTCCTCGGGACGGCGGTTGACCGCGACCACCGCCGGGAGGCCGAACTCGCTCACGATCTCGAGGTGGCGGACCAGGTTGGCGATCCCGGACTCGATCGCCGCCCGGGCGCGCTCGCCGCTCGGCGCCTCGCCCTCGTCGAGGCCGCCGTGGTGCTTGAGGGCGCGCACGGTCGCCACGACGACGACCGCGTCGGGGACGATCCCGCCGTTGCGGCAGACGATGTCGATGAACTTCTCCATCCCCATGTCGGAGCCGAACCCGGACTCGGTGATCACGTACTCGCCCAGCTTCAGCCCCAGCAGGTCGGCGATCAGCGACGAGTTGCCGTGGGCGATGTTGGCGAACGGTCCCGCGTGCATCAGGCAGGGCTGGCCCTCCAGCGTCTGGATCAGGTTCGGCTTGATCGCGTCCTTGAGCAGCACCGCCATCGCCCCGGCGGCGCCCAGGTCCTCCGCCGTCACCGGCTCGCCCTCGCGGGTGTAGGCGGCGGTGATCCGGCCCAGCCGCCGGCGCAGGTCCTGGAGGTCGTGGGCGACCGCGAGGATCGCCATCACCTCGGAGGCGGCGGTGATGTCGAAGCCCGTCTCCCGCGGATAGCCGTTGGCGGAGCCGCCGAGGCCGAGCGCGACCTGTCGCAGGGCGCGGTCGTTCATGTCCACGGCCCGCTTCCAGGTCACCTGCAGGGCGTCGATGTGGTGCGGATTGCCGTGCAGGATCGAGGCGTCGAGGATCGCCGCGAGCAGGTTGTTGGCGGCGCCGATCGCGTGGATGTCGCCGGTGAAATGCAGGTTGAGGTCCTCCATCGGGACCACCTGGGCGAAGCCGCCGCCGGCGGCGCCGCCCTTGAGCCCGAACACCGGCCCCAGCGACGGCTCGCGCAGGCAGAGGACCGGGTTGTGGCCGATGTAGCCCATGCCCTCGGTGAGCGCCACCGACGTCGTCGTCTTGCCCTCGCCGGCCTTCGTCGGGGTCATCCCCGTGACGCAGATCAGCTTGCCGTCGGGACTGCCGGCGAGGCGGTCGAGCGCCGTCAGCGAGATCTTGCCCTTGTAGCGGCCGTACGGCTCGATCTCCTCGGGCTCGAGGCCGAGCGCCGTGCCGATCTCCTCGATCGGCCGCAGCTCCGCATCCTGGGCGATCTCGAGGCTGTTCTTCATCGTCTGGTTCTCCCTCCTCGGTCGATCAGTGCGAGACCGCGGCGGCGCCGAGCTCGGAGACGAGGCGGTCGCGGTAGAAGCGCTCGAGCGCGAACGGTTCGATCAGGGCCGGCGTGCTGTCGGTGGCGATCAGCTCGGCCAGCGTCGCGCCGACGATCGGCGCCGCCTTGAACCCGTAGGTCCCCCAGCCGGCGCTCAGCAGGAAGCCCTCGACCTCGGTCTCGCCGAGGATCGGGCTGAAGTCCGGGCTGATGTCGCAGAGCCCGGCCCAGCTGCGCAGCACGCGCGCCCGCTCGAGCTGCGGGAAGAGCTCGAGCGTGTGGCGCGACGATTCCTGGAGGAAGTTGAGGGTTCCCTGCTGGCGGTAGGTGGTCCAGGGCTCGATCTCGGCGCCGATCAGGAACTCGCCGCGGTCGGTCTGCGAGATGTAGACGTGCATCTGCGACGAGACGACGACCACGTCCAGCAGTGGCTTCAGCGGCTCGGTCACGAACGCCTGCAGGATGTGGGTCGTGATCGGCAGCTCGACCCCGGCCATCGCGGCCACGGTCGAGCTCCAGCCGGCGGTGGCGCTCACGACCCGCCCGGCGCCGACCGTGCGGCCGTCGCGCAGGGTGACCCCGGTCGCGCGCCCGTTCGAGCGCTCGATCCCGGTGACCTCGGTGTAGGGGTGGATCTCGGCGCCCGCCGCGTCGGCGCCGCGGGCGAGCCCCCAGACGACGGCGTCGTGGCGAATGATCCCGCCCGGCGGGTGATAGAGCGCCCCGAGCACCGGATAGACCGCGTCGGGCGCCAACGACATCGCCGGCGCCAGCCGGGCGATCTCGTCAGGGCCGATCACCCGCGAGTCGACGCCGGCGAGCCGGTTGACCTCCGCGCGCTCGGTCATCACGAACATCGCCCGGTCGGTGTGGGCGAGGGTCAGGTGGCCCTGCTGCGAGAACAGCAGGTTGAAGCCGAGCTCCGCCGAGAGCCCCTCGTAGAGCTTTACCGAGGCGTCGTAGAAGCGCACCCCCTCGGGCGTCTTGTAGTTGGCCCGCAGGATCGTCGTGTTGCGCCCGGCGGCGCCGGAGCCGATGTAGCTCTGCTCGAGCACGCAGACGTCGGTGATCCCATGGTTGCGGGCGAGGTAGTAGGCGGTCGCGAGGCCGTGCGAGCCGCCGCCGACGATGACCACGTCGTAGCGGTCCTTGAGCTCGCCGGGCCGCCGCCACATCCGTCGCTTTCGAAACAGGTCACGCACCGGCCGCCTCCTCGCCGCCGCCGAGCCCGAGCGCCTCGATGCCGACCGCGCGCCCGCCGAGGGCCGCCGCCGCGTCGGTGAACACGGTCCAGACGTAGTCGGCGTACCCGGCGCCGAACAGGTGCACGAAGCGGTCGCCGCGCTCGCGCAGGATCATCCCCGGCACCCGCGCGACCGAGACCGGCGCGAAGGCCGCCTCCGCGAACCGCTCCGCCCGCAGGTCGAGCGCCGTCGTGCGGGCAAAGGCTTCCCGCGCCAGTGGCCCGACGACCGCGTTCGAGCCCAGCGCGGTGGTGAGCTCGTGGACCGAGACGAACTCGCCCGCGGCCGCTGCCGCCTCCTCGGCCGCCGCGCGCAGGCCCGCGACCGCCTCCGGCGGGCTCACGGCGAGCACCCGGCCTGCGCTGATCGGACACCACCAGACGCCGTCGGCTTGCGCCGCCAGCCCGGGCGCGAGGGTCGCGCCCCCGGCGAGCCCGGCGACGATCCCGGCGAGCGCGCCGGGCGGGCCCTGCAGCTCGAGCTTGCCCAGGAACGAGAGGTCCGCGACCCCAACCGAGCGCCGGCAGGCGGCGGCCTCGGCCGCGGCGGAGCCGTAGCCGCTGACGACCCGCCACCCGCCGAGGTCGGCGAATCGGGCCCCGGCGTCACGATGCCGCCACTCGATCGGGCTGCGCGGCGCAGCGCGGCTCGCCGGCGAAGGCGACCGCGGCGTCGGGGGCGAGGAACTCGAAGCTCATCCCCGCAGGCGCTCCTGATCTGGGTCGTAGAAGGGGGCGGTCTGCACCGTCGCCCGCAGCCGTCGCCCGTCGTCGGCGAGCGTGATCGAGCCGCCGTCCTCGGCCAGCGCCGCGGGCACCCAGGCGATCCCGATCGTGCGCTTGAGCAGCGGCGAGTACCGCGACGAGGTCACCCTGCCGACGGGCTCGTCGTCGGCGACCACCGCCGCGCCCTCGCTGGGCACATCGCCGTCCTCGATCGTGAACCCGACCAGCATGTTCTCCGCCCCGCGTTCGCTGACCGCCTCGAGCGCCCAGCGGCCGATGAACTCCTCGTCCTTGTCGAGCTTGACGATCCACGGCATCGCCGCCTCCAGCGGGTTGGACTCCGCGTCGGTGTCCTGGCCGACGAGGATGTGGAGCTTCTGCAGCCGCAACACGCGCTGGGGCTCGAGCCCGAAGGGCCTGATCCCGTGCGATTCGTCCGCGGCCAGGATCGCGTCCCACAGTTGCTCGGCGAGCGCCGCCGGGCAATGCAACTCATAGCCGAGCTCGCCGACGAAGCCGATCCGCAGCAGCAGGCAGGGGACCCCGGCGACCAGGGCGCGCTTGCCGTCGAGGTAGGAGAACGACTCGTTGGAGCAGTCGAGCTCGGTGAGCCCGGAGAGGATCTCCCGTGAGCGCGGGCCGGCGAGGTTGAAGGCAGCCAGCCCCTGGCTGACGTCGGTCAGGTGGACGTCGAGGTCCCACTCCGCCAGCCACCAGGCGAACCAGCTCTCGACCGCGTCGGCGCCGCTGGAGGTCGTAGTGACGTAGAACGAGGTGTCGTCGAGGCGGCAGACGGTGCCGTCGTCGGTGATCCGCCCGGCGTCGTCGCCGAGCACCCCGTAGCGAATCCGGCCCGGCTTCAGGTTGTCGAAGCGATTGGGGTAGAGGAGGTTGAGGAAGGCGCCGGCCTGCGGGCCGGCGACGATCAGCTTGCCGAGGGTCGAGACGTCGATCAGCCCGGCGCCCTCGTGCACGGCCATCGTCTCGGCCTTCGGATCGCCGTAGTCGTAGGGCCGTCGCCAATCCCCGGCCCAGAGGACGTTGCCGCCGAGCTCGCGGTGGCGCCCGTGGACCGCCGAGCGCTTCGCCGGCTCGAACGGCCGCCCTGCGAGCACGCCCATCGGCACGCTCGACCACGGGGGCCTGGCGGTGGTGATGCCGACCTCGCCGACCGCCGTCCGGGTATCGGCCGCGGTCTGGCGGATCGTCGCCAGCTGGCAGATCCTGCCCTGGCACGGCCCCATGGTGACCGTGGTGTAGCGCTTCAACAGCTCGAGCGAGTCGTATCCCTCCTCGATCGAGTAGCCGATGTCGTCGGTGGTCACGTCCTCGCACAGGCAGGCGAAGCACTTCTCGTGGCGACCGCGGGCGCTCGCGGCCGGGGCCGGGACCAGCTCGGCGGCGCCCGTGGCGCGCCGCTCGAGCTGCTCGCGCTCGGCGTCGAGCGCGCGCGCGGTCCTCGCCGTCGCCGAGCTCCAGCGAGAGCGCGGCCTCGGCGCCGGCGACGGCGCCCGAGAGCTCGGCCTCGCGGCGCGATCGGTGCCCGGCCACGGCGCCGGCCGCATGGATCCCCGGCGGGCTTGCCTCGGGAAGGTAGGCGCCGGCCGTCGCGTCCCAACGGGCCTTGGCGCCGGCCTGCAGGAGCAGCGAGGTCGCCGGGACGGTGCCCCCGGAGACGGCGAGCAGGTCGCAGTTGACGTCTTGCTCGGTGTCGGGCAGCGCTCCGACCGGCGCGGTCGAGCTCGGCGATCACCGCGCCGATCACGCCGCGCCGGCCGACCGCGCGGACCACGGCGCTGCCGCGCCAGAGCGGGATCCGCGCCCGCTCGATCCGCTCGGCGAGCTCCGGGTCCGCCGCCGAGCGCCGCGCGTCGGCGATCCCGACGATCTCGACCCCGGCCTCGTGCAGCGCCAGGGCGGACTCGAGCCCGCGGTCGGCGGTCGTCGCGACCACGGCCGCCTTGCCGGGCCGGACCCCGTAGAGCCTCGCGAGGCGCTCGGCGCCCGAGCAGAGCATCACGCCGGGGAGGTCGTTGCCCTCGAACATCAGCGGCTGCTCGATCGAGCCGGTGGCGGCGACGTGGCGATCGGCCCGGACCTGGTGCAGGGTGCTCCGTGACCACACCGGGACGATCCCGTCGAAGAAGCCGAGCGCCGCGGCCGGCGCGAGCACTTCGACCCCGGCATCGCGGACGCGGCGGCCGAGCTCACGGACCGCTGTGGGCTCGCCGCCGGCGAGCTCGGCGCCACCGAGCTCGGGACCGTCGTCGGCGAGGACCACATCGGCGCCGAGCTCGGCGGCACGCAGGGCGGCGCTCAGGCCGGCGACCCCGCCGCCGATCACGAGCACGTCCGCGCGCCGCCGTCGGTACTCGGTGCGCCATTCGCGCTCGCGCGGGCGCCGCGTGAGCCGGCCGAGCCCGGCGGCGTTGCGGAGGACCTTCTCGTACAGAGGCCAGAGCCGGCGGGGCCGGATGAAGGTCTTGTAGTAGAAGCCCGGCGGGGTCAGGCGGCTGCCGAAGATGTCGGTGGCCCGCATGACGTCGAAGCGCAGCGACGGGCTCGCGTTCATGTGCACCACCTTCATTCCCTTGCGCACGGGCTCGGTGCAGGCGCGCACGCCCGGCCAGCCGTCGACCTCGACCAGGCAGTTGGGGCATTGGCCGGCGCAGCAGAAGAGCCCGCGCGGGCGGTGGTACTTGAAGCTGCGCGAGAGCACCCGCCGACCGTCGGCGTGCAGCGCCGAGCCGATCGTGTCGCCCTCGAACGCCTCGACGGCCTTGCCGTCGAAGCTGAACGAGATCGCGCTGGCGCGGTCGATGCGCTCGCCCGGGCTGGGGAGGAGGCGGTTCATTGTCCGGGCAGTCCGACCCAGTGGACCTCGTTCGTGGTCGTGTCGCGCTCGGCGAGGAACCACGCGCGGCAGCCCGAGCGGTGATACCACCACTCGCGCTGGACGCCGGCGACGTTGTGGCGAAAGTAGTTGTAGGCGTTCAGCTCGCGCTCCGACGGTTTCGCGGACGGCCGGGGGACCACCTCGCCGCCGTACGCGAAGTCCGTGACCTCGCGCTCGCCACAATTGGGACAGCTGAGCAGAAACGACATTGACTCGAGGCCGGTCTCGCTGGCTCGGGCTGGGCTCCGGCCCCTCCCGAGGCAGACTAGACAAATTGGTACAAAGGCGCAAGCAGCAGCGGTGGCCGGTGCTTCACGGGGAGGATCCCGACGGGCTCCGAGTATGTGGGCAGGGCACATATGCCACCGGAGAATGCTGGCGCGCGCGCCATTGTCCGGGTCGTGGATATGTGAGATACAACCAGGCGATGGCCGAGAAGCCCAGCGCCGACGACGTCCGCAAGGCCGTCGACAAGGACGGGATCGAGTTCCTGTTCGCGCAGTTCGTCGACATGCACGCGAAGCCGAGCGCGAAGCTCGTCCCCGCGCAGCAGCTCGAGGGCCTGCTCGCCGACGGGGCGGGCTTCGCCGGCTTCGCCGCCGGCGACATCGGCCAGACGCCGGACAACCCGGACCTGATCGCGATGCCCGACGTCGGCACCTTCACCCGGCTGCCGTGGAAGCCCGAGGTCGGCTGGTTCGCGTGCGACGCGACGGTCGAGGGCGAGCCGTGGCCGTACTGCCCGCGCACGATCCTGCGCCGCCAGCTCGAGCGGGCCCGCGAGGCCGGGTTCGAGTTCAAGGTCGGCTGCGAGCTCGAGTACTTCCTCGTCCGCCGCACCGAGGACGGGGGGATCGAGGTCGCCGACGAGCTCGACACCCTCGAGCAGCCCTGCTACGACATCCGCGCCCTCACCCGCGCGTTCGACTTCGTCGCCGACGTCACCCGCAACGTCAACTCGCTCGGCTGGGAGCTGTACGCGACCGATCACGAGGACGCCAACGGCCAGTTCGAGCAGAACTTCGGCTACGCCGACGCGCTGACGACCTGCGACCGGGCGGTCTTCTACCGCTACATGGTCGAGGCGATGGCCCAGGAGCGCGGCCTGATCGCGACCTTCATGCCGAAGCCGTTCGCCCACCTGACCGGCAACGGCGCCCACTTCCACATGAGCCTCTGGGACGGGGAGACGAACCTGTTCGCGCGCGAGCCGGACGACGACCCGCGCGGCCTCGGCCTCAGCGAGGTCGCCTACCAGTTCATCGCGGGCCTCAAGGCGCACGCGAAGGCCTACATCGCGCTCACCGCCCCGACCGTGTCGTCCTACAAGCGCCTGGTGATCGGGGCGCCGGCCAGCGGCGCCACCTGGGCGCCCGCCTACGTCACCTACGGCTACAACAACCGGACGATGATGCTGCGGATCCCGGAGGCGGGCCGGATCGAGGACCGGACCGTCGACGGCTCCTGCAACCCGTACCTGGCGGCGACGGCGGTGCTCGCGGCCGGGCTCGACGGCGTCGAGCGCGGGCTCGACCCGGGCGATCCGACCACGGGCAACATGTACGAGACCAGCGAGGCCGATCGCGAGCGCATGGGGATCGAAACGCTCCCGGCGAACCTGCTCGACGCGACCCGCGAGCTCGAGGGAGACGAGGTGCTGCGAAAGGCGCTGGGCTCGGTCGGCGACGAGGACTACGTCGACTACTTCGTCCGCTGCAAGCGGCGCGAGTGGCAGACCGCCCACGAGCAGATCACCCGCTGGGAGCTCGACCGCTACCTCCAGCACTACTGAGGGAGGCGGGCTCGTGTGCGGGATCGCCGGCCTGTTCAGCAAGTCGGGACCGATCGAGGATCGGCTCGGCGCCCACCTGAGCGCGATGCTCTCGCAGCTCGCCGACCGCGGCCCCGACAGCGCCGGTGTCGCGCTCTACCGCGATCCCGCGCCGGAGGGGGCCTGCAAGGTCTCGCTGTTTTCGGCCGCGGCCGATCCTCCCTGGTCCGAGCTGGCGGCCGAGCTCGAGGGGGCCTTCGGGCCCGGCGCCGGGCCGGAGGTCCGCGCCTCTCACGCCCTCTTCGTCGTCCCGGCCGCGGCGGGCGAGATCGAGGGCTGGTTCGCGGAGCGCCATCCCGAGCTGCGGCTGATGAGCATCGGCCGGCGGATCGAGATCTACAAGGAGGCCGGCGACCCGCGTGAGTTCGTCCAGCGGTTCGGGCTCGGCGAGCTGTCGGCCAGCCACGCGCTCGGCCACACGCGGATGGCCACCGAGAGCCGGGTCACGACCGAGCACTCGCACCCGTTCTCCACCGGGCTCGACCTCTGCCTGGTCCACAACGGATCGCTCTCCAACCACAACCGGCTGCGGGCCGAGCTCGCCCGTGCGGGGATCGAGTTCCGGACCGACAACGACACCGAGGTCGCCGCGGGATACCTGACCTGGCGGCTCTCGCAGGGCGATGACCTCGAGCAGGCCCTGCGCGGGTGCCTCGACGATCTCGACGGCTTCTACACCTTCGCGGTCGGGACCACGGACGGGTTCGCCGTCCTTCGCGACCCGATCGCCTGCAAGCCCGCGGTGATGGCGGAGAGCGACGACTGGGTCGCGATGGCGTCCGAGTACCGGGCGATCGCGGTGCTTCCCGGGGCCGAGGACGCCGAGCTGTGGGAGCCCGAGCCGGGGCGCGTGTACTCGTGGCAGCACGCGATGGTTGGATGATCGGCGCCGACGCCGCGATCGAGTCCGTCGACCTGGCCCGGATCACGGTGCGCGAGCTGAACCGGCGCCTGCACGAGCTCGACGCATCCGGCTCGCGCTGGCGGGTGACGAACCCCAACGGCGCCCACTCGATCGCGGTCGGGCTCGACCGCGAGGCCGAGGTCGAGATCGACGGCCACGTCGGCTACTACTGCGCCGGGATGAACAAGCACGCCACGGTGCGGGTGCGGGGCAACTGCGGCACCGGGGTGGCCGAGAACATGATCTCCGGCAAGGTCGTCGTCGACGGCGACGCGAGCCAGTCCGCTGGCGCCTCCGGGCGCGGCGGCCTGCTGGTGGTCCGGGGCAGCGCGTCGGCGCGCTGCGGGATCTCGCTCAAGGGGACCGACATCGTCGTCCACGGCTCGATCGGGCACGCGGGCGCGTTCATGGCCCAGCGGGGCACGGTGGTGGTCTGCGGCGACGCGGGCGACGACCTCGGCGACTCGATCTACGAGGCCCGCCTCTACGTTCGCGGAGGGGTCGCGGGCCTGGGCGCCGACTGCATCGAGAAGGAGCTCGGCGACGAGCATCGAGCCGAGCTCGAGCGGCTGCTGAACGCGGGGGACGCCCACTTCGATCCTGACGAGTTTCGCCGATACGGCTCCGCCCGCAAGCTGTATCGGTTCGAGGTCGACAACGCGGGGGCCTACTGATGTGGGGCCGATGACCGAGTTCGACGCGCTCAGCAAGCACGAGGGCTTCGCGCCGGGGCTCGCCGGTCGGTGGCGCCCCGGGCTTCGCGAGTCGGCGCTCTTTACCCGCAACGCGATCCATGAGATCCACCGGATGGCGCGTGAGGGGGTCTACGACATCCGGGGCTTCGGCGCCAAGCGCCGGGTCCCGCACTTCGACGACCTGCTGTTTCTCGGAGCCAGCGTCTCGCGCTATCCGCTCGAGGGCTACCGCGAGCGCTGCGCCACCGACGTCACCCTCGGGACCCGCTTTGCGAGCGAGCCGGTGCGGCTCGAGATCCCGATCACGATCGCCGGGATGAGCTTCGGCGCGCTTTCGGCGCCGGCAAAGGAGGCGCTCGGCCGCGGCGCGAGCGCCGTCGGGACCTCGACCACGACCGGCGACGGCGGCATGCTGCCCGAGGAGCGCGAGCACTCCGACAAGCTCGTCTACCAGATCCTCCCGTCGCGCTACGGGATGCACCCCGACGACCTGCGCCGCGCGGACGCGATCGAGGTCGTGGTCGGGCAGGGCGCCAAGCCCGGCGGGGGCGGGATGCTGCTGGGCCAGAAGATCTCCGACCGGGTCGCCGAGATGCGCGACCTGCCGAAGGGCGTCGACCAGCGCAGCGCCTGCCGGCATCCCGACTGGACCGGGCCCGACGACCTCGAGATCAAGATCGGGGAGCTTCGCGAGATCACCGACTGGCGCAAGCCGGTCTACGTCAAGATCGGCGCCACCCGCACCTACTTCGACGTCGCGCTCGCGGTCAAGGCCGGGGCCGACGTGATCGTCCTCGACGGGATGGAGGGGGGCACTGCGGCGAGCCAGGAGGTGTTCATCGAGCACGTCGGGATCCCGATCATGGCCGCGCTGCCCGAGGCCGTGCGCTCGCTCCAGGAGCTCGGCATGCACCGCAAGGTCCAGCTGATCGTCTCGGGCGGGATCCGCTCGGGCGCCGACGTCGCCAAGGCGCTGGCGCTCGGCGCCGACGCGGTCTCGATCGGCGTCGCCGCGGTGATCGCCCTCGGCGACAATGCGCCGGCATACGAGAGCGAGTACGAGCGGATCGGCAGCTCCGCGGGCTTCTACGACGACTGGCACGAGGGGCGCGACCCGGTCGGGATCTCGACCCAGGACTCAGAGCTCGCGCGCCGCTTCGACCCCGAGCTCGGCGGCCGGCGGCTGGCGAACTACCTGCGCGCGATGGTGCTCGAGGCGCAGACGCTCGCGCGTGCGTGCGGCAAGTCCCACCTGCACAACCTCGAGCCCGAGGACATGGTCGCGCTCACGGTCGAGGCTGCGGCGATGTCGAAGCTGCCCCTGGCCGGGACCAACTGGGTCCCGGGGAGAGACTCGACCTACGATGGGGGCGATCCCCAAGGAGGCTAAGGAAGATGGCGACGATCCTCTGCGTGCTCTACGACGACCCGGCCGACGGCTACCCGCCCGAATACGCGCGCGGCGAGGTACCCGCGATCGAGACCTATCCCGACGGGCAGACCACGCCGACGCCCGAGGCGCTCGACTTCACCCCCGGCGAGCTGCTCGGATGCGTCTCGGGCGCGCTCGGGCTGCGCGGGTACGCCGAGGCGGAGGGGCACCAGCTGATCGTCACCTCGGACAAGGACGGGCCGGACTCCGAGCTCGAGCGACGGCTCCCGGAGGCCGACGTCGTCATCTCACAGCCGTTCTGGCCCGCCTACATGACCCGCGAGCGGATCGCCAAGGCGCCGAACCTGAAGCTGATCGTCACCGCCGGGATCGGCTCGGACCACACCGATCTAGACGCCGCGGTCGAGGCCGGGATCACGGTCGCCGAGGTCACCTTCAGCAACTCGATCAGCGTCTCGGAGCACGTGGTGATGATGATCCTCGCGCTCGTCCGCAACTACATCCCGTCCTACGGGATCGTCGTCGACGGGGGCTGGAACATCGCCGACGCCGTCTCTCGCAGCTACGACCTCGAGGGCATGCAGGTGGGCACGGTCGCCGCGGGGAGGATCGGGACCGCGGTCCTACGGCGCCTGAAGCCGTTCGAGGTCGGCCTCCACTACACCGATCGCCACCGCCTGCCCGACGAGGTCGAGTCCGAGCTCGGCGCGACCTTCCACGAGTCGACGGCGGACATGGTTCCCGAGATGGACGTGGTGACCATCAACGCGCCGCTCTACTCCGAGACGCTCAACCTCTTCGACGAGGAGATGCTGAGCCGGATGAAGCGCGGCGCGTACCTGGTCAACACCGCCCGGGGCAAGATCTGCGACCGCGACGCGATCGCCAGGGCGCTCGAGTCCGGCCAGCTCGCCGGCTACGCCGGCGACGTCTGGTTCCCGCAGCCGCCGCCGCAGGACCACCCATGGCGCTCGATGCCCCACCACGGGATGACGCCCCATATCTCGGGCACCAGCCTCTCGGCGCAGGCCCGCTACGCGGCCGGCACGCGAGAGATCCTCGAGTGCTTCTTCGGCGACAAGCCGATCCGCGAGGAGTACCTGATCGTCCAGGGCGGAGCGCTCGCCGGGGCCGGGGCGCACTCCTACGGCGCCGGTGACGCGACCGGCGGGTCGGACGAGGCCGCGCGCTTCAAGCGCTGAGCTCCGAGCGGCTCGGCCACTCCGGCTCGCGGTCGAGCATCGGTCGATCGAACAGGGTCGAGAGCACGACCTGGGTCTGGGTGCGGATCACCCCGGGCGTGTCGCGGACCCGCTCCAGCGCCTGCTCGAGGTGCTGGGTGTCGGCGGCGCGCAGGTGCAGGATCGCGCTCGGCGCGCCGGCGATCGTGTAGGCGGCCTCGACCTCGGGGTACTCGCCGACCGCGTCGCGGACCTCGTCGCCCGACATGCGGCCCTCGCAGAACAGCTCGACGAAAGCGTGCGTGTTCCAGCCGATCGCCGAGGGGTCGATCGCCGCGGAGTAGCCGCGGATGATCCCGTCGCGCTCGAGCCGGTCAACGCGGCGCTTGACCGCCGGGGCGGAGAGCGCGACGCGCCCGCCGATGTCCTGAAACGAGCGCCGAGCGTTCTCCCGCAGCAGCGCAATGATCTGATGGTCGATCGAATCCATCCGACGCGAGCGAAGACGGGCTGAACGCAACGGATAGGGGTTGTGAACTCGCCCGTCACGGAGAATCATAAAGAACAGGTCGGTACGTCGTCGAGGAGAGGAAGCCGATGCCCGCCGAAACCGTGACCAAGCCGCGCCCGGTGGCGACCGACGAGATGCCGCTGCTCGGCATCGACCACGTCGAGCTCTACGTCGGCAACGCGACCCAGGCCGCCTACTGGTTCACCCACGCGCTCGGGTTCCGAGAGACCGCCTACGCCGGGCTCGAGACGGGCGTTCGCGACCGCGCGTCGCACGTGCTCGAGCAGGGCCGGGTGCGCTTTGTGCTCACCTCGCCGCTGCTCGGCACCAGCGAGATCGCCCGTCACGTCGCGGCGCACGGCGACGGCGTCCGGGTGATCGCGCTCGGCGTTCCCGACGCCGAGCACGCCTACCGCTACGCGGTCCGGCATGGAGCGCTCGGTGTGCGCGAGCCCTGGGAGGAGGCGGACGACCACGGCGCCGTGCGGATGGCGACGATCGCGACCTACGGCGAGACGCTCCACACGTTCGTCGAGCGCGACGGCTACGGGCGCGGATTCCTCCCCGGCTACGAGGCGCGCAGCAGGCGCCGGCGGCGACCCGGGGCTGTTCGTCGGCATCGACCATGTGGTCGGCAACGTCGAGCTCGGCCGCCTCGACGAGTGGGTCGGCTACTACGAGCGCGTCTTCGGGATGACCGAGATGATCCACTTCACCGACCGCGACATCTCGACCGAGTACTCGGCGTTGATGTCGAAGGTGATGGCCGACGGCAAGGGCCGGGTCAAGTTCCCGATCAACGAGCCGGCCGAGGGCCAGCGCAAGTCGCAGATCGAGGAGTACCTCGAGTACTACGGCGGCCCCGGCGCCCAGCACATCGCGCTCGCGACCACGGACATCGTCGCCACCGTCGAGGAGCTCCGCCGGCGCGGGGTGCGCTTCATCACCACCCCGGACAGCTACTACGAGGAGCTGCCGGGCAGGATCGGCGAGATCGACGAGAACCTCGCCGACCTGCGCGAGCTCGGCATCCTCGCCGACCGCGACGACGAGGGCTATCTGCTGCAGATCTTCACGCAGACGATCGGCGACCGGCCCACGGTGTTCCTCGAGGTGATCGAGCGCCACGGCTCCCGCGGCTTCGGCGAGGGCAACTTCAAGGCGCTGTTCGAGGCGATCGAGCGCGAGCAGGAAAGACGCGGAAACCTCTAGAGCCGCAGAGCGAGCAAACGAGCAAAGGACGAGAGACGATGCGCTATCACACCCTCGGCGAGATCCCGGCAAAACGGCACGTCCAGTTCCGCGACGGCGACGCCTCCGGCAACGGCGGCGGGCGCCTGCTGATCGAAGAGGTGATGGGCTACGAGGGCTTCTCCGGCAACGAGTCGATTCTCTACCACGTCGAGTCGCCCTGTCGGATCGCCGAGGCGATGGAGTTCACCCCGATCGAGCACCACGAGTGGCTCCCCGACGCCCACGTGCACCGCCACCTGCAGACCGGCGCGGTCGAACCGGAGGGCGACCCGATCGGCGGCCGCCGCTGCCTGATGTGGAACTCCGACCTCGAGGTCTCGCTCTGCCGGCCGACCACCGAGACCGAGGTCTTCTATCGCGACGGCGAGGGCGACGAGGTGTTCTTCGTCTGCGAGGGCTCGGGGACGCTGGAGACCGTCTTCGGCGCGCTGCCGTTTCGCCCGCACGACTACGTCGTGGTCCCGCGCGGGACGACCTACCGGTTCGCGCTCGACGAGGGCCCGCAGACGTGGCTGGTGCTGCAGACCCCCGGCGAGATCGAGACCCCGAACCGCTATCGCAATCGCTACGGCCAGCTGCTCGAGTCGGCGCCCTACTCGCAGCGCGACTTTCACCCGCCGGTCGAGCTCGAGACCCGTCGCGAGGGCGGCGAGCACCAGCTGTTGGTGCGGGTCCGCGGCGGGCTACAGCGCTACCTGCTCGACTACCACCCGTTCGACGTCGTCGGCTGGGACGGCTACGTCTACCCGTACACGTTCAACGTCCACGACTTCGAGCCGCGGACGGGACGGCTACACCTGCCGCCCCCGGTCCATCAGACCTTCCAGGGCCCGAACTTCGTCATCTGCTCGTTCTGTCCGCGCGAGCTCGACTACGACCCGCAGGCGGTGCCGATCCCTTATCACCACTCCAACCTGCAGTCCGAGGAGGTCATCTACTACGTCTCCGGGGAGTTCGGCAGCCGCAGGGGGATCGAGGCCGGCTCGGTCACCGTCCATCCCTCGGGCCTCCCGCACGGCCCGCAGCCGGGGCTGGTCGAGAAGTCGCTCGGCATGCGCCGGACGGAGGAGCTCGCGGTGATGTGGGACACGTTCAAGCCGCTGCGGCTGGCGGAGCTGGCCGCCGAGCTCGATCGACCCGAGTACGCCTACTCGTGGCGCGACCAGGCGCCCTCGCCGGTCGCCGAATCGACGACCGGCTAGGGAGGCGACGTTGTTCGAGGAAGCGCAGCTCTACTCGCCCGTCACCGAGGCCGACGACGGCACGGTCACGGTCCATCTCTCCGACGACCACCCGGGCAAGTCCGACCCCGACTACCAGCGGCGGCGCAACGAGATCGCCGCCGCCGCGCTCGAGTGGGATCGCGGCGAGCCCCTGCCGCGGATCTCGTACACGGACGCCGAGCAGGAGGTGTGGCGCACGGTCCAGCGTGAGCTCGCCCCCAAGCACGAGCGCTATGCGTGCATGGCGTTCCTGGACGCAAAGGCGGCGCTCGATCTGCCGTTCGAGCGGATCCCGCAGCTCGACGAGGTGACGACCGCCCTCGAGCCGCTCACGGGCTTTCACTACGTGCCGGCGGCCGGGATCGTGCCGGTGAAGGAGTTCTACGGCAACCTCGCCGACCGCGAGTTCCACTCGACCCAGTACATCCGCCATCCCTCGGCGCCGCTCTACACCCCCGAGCCCGACCTGATCCACGAGGTGATCGGCCACGGCAATCTGCTCGCCGACCCCGAGTTCTCCGAGCTCAACCGGCTCGCCGGCGAGGCCGCCCGCAGGGCGGAGACCGAGGAGGGCGTGCAGTACGTCGCCGACGTGTTCTGGTTCACGATCGAGTTCGGCTGCGTGTGGGAGCGGGGCGAGCTGTGCGCCTACGGCGCCGGGATCCTCTCCAGCTACGGCGAGATCGAGGAGTTTCGCCGGATGGAGATCAGGCCGCTGGACTTCCACCAGATGGGGACGATCGAGTACGACATCACCCACTACCAGCCGACCCTGTTCGCGGCCGAGTCGAAGGCCCACCTGGTCGAGGAGCTCGGCTCGTTCTTCGCCGGCTTCGACGACGAGACGCCGGCGCGGCTGGCGGCGGCGCCGGCGGCCGCCGGCTCCTAGGGATCACTCACCTAACTAGCGGCGAGTCCCGTTGAGCCGCCTGACGGCGGCGAACAGCCCGCCCGCGATCCCGAACTGGTCGACGGCCATGATCGAAGGCAGGCGGCCGCGCAGGCGCGCGCATTCCTCGGCCCGCCCGTACAGCGCCGCCCCCGAGTTGACCTGCTCGATCGTGGCGTAGTCCGTCTGCGCGGGCGCCGTCGGGGGCGACCAGTGGTTGAGCAGGAAGAGCGAGCCGGTGGTCCCACCGCGGTTCGGCACGCAGCTCGCCGGCCAGTTCGCCGGATCGGTGAGCAGGTTGGGCGTCTCGAATCGGAACGGCGTCTCCTGGACGATCCCTTCGTATGCCTCGTGGTACCAGGGATACGACCCGGCGTCGCGCTCGGCCAGCACGACCACCTGCCCTCGCGTGCGGATCATCCGCCTCATCGTCGGCCAGCGAGGCCCCGGGACGCCGTCGTAGACGTAGTCGATCAGACCGCTCTGCCGCATCGCCGCCGCGAAGTCCTCCGGGGTGATCCGGTCCTCGTTGATGATCGTGAGCACGTTGTTGGGCCGCCGGCGGATGAACTGGCGGATCGAGCGCAGCACCGGCACCAGCGGGGACGCTCCGAGCCCGCACGAGACGTGGCAGAGGTAGAGCCCGCGCTCGCCCTCGGTGACCGTGCCGTCGTCGTCGGTGAGCACGGTCCCGTCGGGTTGCAGGCGCCCGTAGTGCGTATCGATCAGGAGCGCCCGGACGCCCGTCTCGAGCTGGTCGGGGATGGCCACTGACTGGTTCGGGATCTGCCATCCGAGCGCGCCCGCGGACATCGCGTTGTGGGCGCCCGGCAGGACGACCTGGTTGAACGGTCGCGCGCACAGCCGCGCCGCGCCGTTGCAGCGCATCTCGCGCTCGGCCGCAGCGGGCGCCGCGCCGAACGCGAGCCCGGCGAAACACGCGAACGTGGCCACGGCGGCGAGCTTCCGTGCTCCCATCGCCCGTGGAAGCTACCTGGTCGACCGTCCCCCGAACACGTGGGACCGATGCGCGCAGGCGGGGTGATCAGACGGCCTCGGCGGTGGCGGACTGCGGGTGGATCGGACCGCTGGTCTCGCGCAGGCTCTCGCCCGAGCGGCCGGCGCGCGCGGCGATCACCTCGGCGAGGATCGAGACCGCGGTCTCGGCAGGCGTCCGGGCTCCGAGGTCGAGCCCGCACGGGGCGTGGATCCGGTCGATCGAAGCCTGGTCGAGGCCGGCGTCCCGCAGGCGTTCCTCGCGGCGCTCCTGTGTGCGCCGGCTGCCGAGCGCCCCGATGTAGCCGGCGTCGGTGCCGAGCGCCCCGATCAGCGCGGGCTCGTCGAACTTCGCGTCGTGGGTGAACACAAGCACCACGTCCCGCGTGCCTAGCTCCTGACCGCCGAGGTAGCGGTCTGGCCAGTCGACGACGACCTCGGCGGCGCGTGAGAACCGCGGGCTGTCGACGAACGGCCGCCGCGGGTCGCAGATCGTCACCCGGTAGCCGATCTCAGCCGCGAGCTTCGCGATTTCGGCCGAGAAGTCGATCGCGCCGAAGATCACCATGCGAGGCTGGGTTGAGAAGGCCTGGATGTACACGGCGAGCTCCGACCCCATGATTGCGCCGTCGGCGCCGTAGCGCCGGACTCGCGAGAGGCTCTCGTCGAGCTGGCCGCGCGCGTCGCGCCGGACCGAGTGATCCAGAAGGTCGGTCACCCCGAGACCACCGACGACCCGGTCGGGCAGGATCGCCATCTTGGCGCCGGCGCGCTCGCCCTCGAGCAGGGTGGCCATCGCGACCGGGATGGCGGCGGCGCGCGCTTCGGCCACGGCCTCGAGCACATCGAGTGACTCCTCCGTCTGCTCGTGGACGAACACCCGCACCGTCCCTCCGCACATCAGCCCGACGTCCGCCGCCTGCTCGTCGGAGACCCCGTAGGTGACGACCCGGGGCTCGCCACCGCCGAGCACACGGTTGGCCTCCTCGACCAGCGCGCCCTCGACGCATCCGCCGGTCACGGAGCCCTCGATGTTCGTGCGATCGTCGATCAGCATCTGGGCGCCCGGGTCCAGTGGGGCCGACCCCACCGTCTCGACGAGGGTCGCCCCGACGACGCGCCGGCCGTCGCGCAGCCAGTCGATTGCAATACGCTCGGAGGTGGGCAGCGTGCTCACGTTAGGGACTCCGGCGACAAGGGTAAACGCCAGCCGACCGCGATTCCGACCGGAGGAAGCGCATGGATTCAGCTGACCGGGAGAACAAGGGGGAGTGGGCCGAGACGGCCGACGAGGGGATCGTTCCGGCTGAGCTCGGGGGGTCGGACGCTCCGCCGGAGATGCTCGACGACGATCCGGAGCTCGAGAGCGAGGTCGTCGGCAGGACGACCGGGTCCGACGAGCCGGCGACCGAGGACGGAGTGGACCTCGAGGCGGGGGACGATGCGGACGCGACGACTCAGGGCGGCCCCGACCTCGACGCGGGAGCCGAGCCCGATCTCAAGGACGCGGGCCTCGCGTCCACCGACGACGACGGCTGACCCTGCACGCCTGATCACGCACGGGAGCGCGCCTTGGAAAGGCCGGTCCACTTGGATAATGTGCGGATCCCGGCCTACTCGGGATTGAGGAAGGAGCCGGAGTGACGCGGTGCCAGGGTTCGTCTGAGGAGATTCGTTGTTGGTGATCGCGTCAGCCACGGACTGGACGATCGGGATCGTCCTCGGCGTCGTGGTGATCGCGGTGGCGGCGCTGATCGTGATCACGATCGTGGCCCTCTCGCGGCGGATCGCGGGCCAGGCGGCCACCGCGGATGAAGCCGTCGAGACGGTTCGCGCGCAGACCGACGGCCTCGATGGCGTCTCGCGCATCAACGACTCCGGCGTCCGCATCCTGCACGCGGCGCGCGCCCTGCGCAAGGCGGCGGTCGGCAAGTGACCGTCGTCGCCCTCACCGGCCACGAGTACTGGACGATCGCGCTGATCGTCGGCCTGGTCGCGGCGCTCGTCGTTGCCGGTCTGCTCGCGATGCTCCTGATCAACGTGGCGCGCATCCAGAGCTCGGTCGACGGCCTGCTCGAGACCGCCGGGAAGGTCGGCGCGAACACCGCCCACATCCCGGAGCTCGAGGCGACCGCGCCGGTGCTGGCCCAGATCGTCGACGAGGCCGTGGTCCAGGATGGCTACATGAACGCGCTCACCGACGGGTTCGGCGACGCCGAGGCCGAGGAGGAGGTTCCGGCGTGAGCACGGACGCCTACATCGTGCTCAGCGTCCTGCTCGGCCTCGTCGTGATCGCGGTGCTCGCGGTCGCGCTGATCCTGATCCGGCGCGGCCTCGCCGCGATCTCCGAGGGCCTCGCGACGCTCTCCGGCGCGCTCGAGGGCGTCGAGGCCGAGCACCTGCGGCCGCTCGAGCCGGCGGTGAAGGCGATCAACGCCCAGTTCGAAGTCATCCTCTCGGCGCTTCCGGGCATCGGGCGCAAGGCCGCGGTCGTCGCCGAGCGGAGGCCGCGATGACGCTCTGGTGGATCGGCAGCCTGGTCCTGCTCCTGGTCGTGCTCCCGATCGTCGTCGTGCTGCTGCGCGGCGTGCTCGAGGCCGCGCGGAGCATCGTGCCGAGCGTCGAGGGGATCGCCGACACGGCGGCGGCCGGGTCGAGGGACCTCGATGCCGCGGCGCTGCTGCTCACCACCCGCGATCAGGTCGAGCAGACCGTCGCCGGGGTGGCCGCGTACGGCGGCTCGCTCGACGTGATCGTCGACGATGCGGAAGGAGGCACGGCCTGATGCCGGCGGCGGGCGCGGTGATGCTGGTCGCGGTAGTGCTGATCGTGCTCGCGCTCGTCTACTACCTGGTCTCGACGATCCTCGAGCTTCGCCGGATCGCCGACGGGCTCGACCGGACGATCGTCG
Organism: uncultured Solirubrobacterales bacterium; assembly: GCA_963758665.1. GTDB lineage: Bacteria > Actinomycetota > Thermoleophilia > Solirubrobacterales > 70-9 > WHSW01. The sequence continues at coordinate 52,917 of CAVWWH010000006.1, forward strand.
GCGTCGGCGAGATCGTCGAGAAGAGCGCGCCGGTGAACGAGATCGTCGCCGACATCAACGCGCAGCTCGACGCCGGGGTCGGGCTGCTCGAGGGACTGCTGATGAAGAAGGCCGGGCTGAGCGACGCGATGGGGCTGATCGAGAGCGTCTATCCGGGCGCCGCGGCCGCCGGACTGCGCGACGTTCCCGAGAGCACCGAGATCGTGCCGACGCGGATCGGCGAGGTCTACACCCGAGGCACGCTGACGCTCGCGCGCCTCGGCCGCGAGGCACCGATCGCCGCCGCCAGTCCCTCGGGCGAGGTCTTGAGAAACGTCGAGGGCGGCAGCCTTGCGGCCCGGCAGCTGTACCCGGACGTCCGCCAGGAGCGACCCGACAACCTGCCGCGCTCGCCGGTGATCGGCACCGACGCGCCCGAGCAGTACGAGCGCCGCGAGGACATCGGAGCTCCCCGAAAGCGACTTCCGGCCGGCCCGGCCTGAGGACGAGATGCAGACCCCGGCGACCATTCGAGTACGAGCGGGCGACCAGCGTCGACGGCGCGATCGCGGCGCTCGAGCGCGGCGGGCCCGAGGCCCGGATCATCGCCGGCGGCCACAGCCTGCTGCCGATGATGAAGCTGCGCCTCGCGAGCCCCGAGCACCTGGTCGACATCAACGAGATCGACGAGCTCGCCTACATCCGCGAGGCCGAGGGCGAGATCCGGATCGGCGCCCTCACCCGCCACGTCGAGCTGCAGCGCTCGGAGCTGCTCGCCGAGCGCCTGCCCCTGTTTCGCGACGCCGAGGACGTGATCGCCGACCCGGTGGTGCGCAACCGCGGCACGATCGGCGGCTCGCTCTGCCAGGCGGACGCCGCCGAGGACCTCTCGGCGGTGTGCTCGGCGGTCAAGGCGAGCGTCGTCATCCGCGGCAGCTCGGGCGAGCGGGTCGTCTCGATGGAGGACTTCCACGTCGGCCCCTACATGACCGCGGTCGGCGCCGGCGAGATGCTGACCGAGGTCCGGGTCCCGGTCCGCCCCGGAGCCGGCAGCGCCCACGAGAAGGTCGAGCGCCGCGCGGGCGACTGGGCGATCGCCGCCTGCTCGGCCGCGGTGTGGATGGATGGCGGCACGATCGCCGATGTCGGGATCGCGCTCAGCGCGGTCGGGCTGACGACGATCCACCTCAGCCGGGCCGAGGAGCTTCTGCGCGGCCGCCAGCCCTCGGAGGAGCTCTTCAGGCAGGCCGGCGAGATCGCGTCCGAGGACTGCTCGCCGAGCGCCGACGGACGCGGCCCGGTCGATTACAAGCGCCACCTCGCCGGCGTGCTCACTCAACGCGCGCTGCGCCGCTCGGTGTCCCGCGCCCTCGGACAGGAGGCCTGAACGTGAACGTGTCGATGACGGTCAACGGCGAGCAGGTCTCCCGCGAGATCGAGCCGCGGCTGCTGCTCGTGCACTTCATCCGCGAGACGCTCGGCCTCAAGGGGACCCACTGGGGCTGCGACACCTCGAACTGCGGCGCCTGCGTCGTGCTGATGGACGGCAAGCCGGTGAAGTCGTGCACCATGCTGGCCGCGATGTGCGACGGCCACGAGATCCGCACGGTCGAGTCGCTCGAGACCGGCGGCAGGCTCGACCCGATGCAGCAGGGCTTCCACGAGCGGCACGCGCTGCAGTGCGGGTTCTGCACGCCCGGGATGCTGATGACGGCGCGCGCGCTGCTGGACGAGAACCCGAACCCCAGCGAGGAGGAGATCCGGACCGCGATCTCGGGACGGATCTGCCGCTGCACCGGGTACAAGAACATCGTCGGCGCGGTCCGCTGGGCGGCCGAGCACGAGGCCGGCACCAGACAGGAGGCCTGAGCATGGCGACGGTTGAGAACCTTCCGAGCCCCGCGACCGAGCGGCCGATCGGCTTCGGGCGCCTGAAGCGCAAGGAGGACGAGCGCTTCATCCGTGGCCAGGGCACCTACCTCGACGACATCGAGCTTCCCGGGATGGTCCACGGCGCGGTCCTGCGCAGCCCGTACGCGCACGCGCAGATCGTCTCGATCGACACCTCGGCCGCGCTCGCCCACCCCAACGTCGCCGCGGTCGTCACCGCCAAGGACCTCGAGACGCTCGGGCTCGCCTGGATGCCGACGATCTCCTACGACACCCAGGCGGTCCTCGCCGGCGACAAGGTCCGCTTCCAGGGCCAGGAGGTCGCGTTCGTGATCGCGACCGACGAGTACTCGGCCAACGACGCGCTGTCGCTGATCGACGTCGAGTACGAGCCGCTGCCGGCGGTCGTCAACGCGCGCAAGGCGCTCGACCCCGACGCGCCGCTGATCCGCGACGACAAGGCCGGCCAGCGCGACAACCTCGCCAGCCCGACCTGGGAGGCCGGCGACGAGGCGGCGACGGACCGGGCCTTCGCCGAGGCCGACACCGTCGTCAGCCGCGACATCATCTACCCGCGCTGCCACCCGGCGCCGCTCGAGACCTGCGGGATCATCGCCGACTTCAACCCCGAGACCGGCCAGCTCGACATCTACAACGGCAACCAGGCGCCGCACGCGCACCGCACGGTGTACGCCCACGTCGCCGGGCTCGCCGAGCACATGATCCGGATCCGCTGCCAGGACATCGGCGGCGGCTTCGGCAACAAGGTGCCGGTCTATCCGGGCTACGTCTGCGCGATCGCCGGCTCGATCGTCGCCGGGGTGCCGGTGAAGTGGGTCGAGAACCGCTCCGAGAACCTGATGTCGACCGGCTTCGCCCGCGACTACATCATGCGCGGCGAGATGTGCTCCAAGGGCGGCAAGATCACCGGCCTGCGCGTCGACGTGATCGCCGACCACGGCGCCTTCGACAGCACCGCCCAGCCGACCAAGTTCCCGGCCGGGTTCTTCCACATCGTCTGCGGCTCCTACGACCTCGAGGCCTCCCACGTGAAGGTCAAGGCCGTGTACACGAACAAGGCGCCGGGCGGGGTCGCCTACCGGTGCTCGTTCCGGATCACCGAGGCCGTCTACCTGGTCGAGCGGATGGTCGACGCGCTCGCGCTGGAGATGAAGGCCGACCCGATCGACCTGCGGATGCGCAGCTTCATCGCGCCCGAGCAGTTCCCGTACGAGACGACGACCGGCTGGACCTACGACTCGGGCGAGTACGCCAAGACGATGAAGGTGGCGATGGAGATCGCCGGCTACGAGGAGCTGCGCCGCGAGCAGGCCGAGAAGCGGGCCCGCGGCGAGCTGATGGGGATCGGCGTCTCGTTCTTCACCGAGGGCGTCGGCGCCGGGCCGCGCAAGCACATGGACATCCTCGGCCTGTCGATGAACGACGGCGCCGACCTGCGCGTGCACCCGTCGGGCAAGGCGGTGGTCAGCATCAGCGCCCAGACCCAGGGCCAGGGCCACGAGACGACCTTCGCCCAGATCGTCGCCGAGGAGCTCGGCATCCCGCCGGAGGACGTCGAGGTCCGCCACGGCGACACCGACAAGTCCCCCTACGGCCTCGGCACCTACGGCAGCCGCTCGACCCCGGTCTCCGGCGGCGCGGTCGCGGTCGTCTCGCGCAAGGTGCGCGACAAGGCGCGGCATGATCGCCGCGACGATGCTCGAGACCAGGCCCGAGGACCTCGCCTGGGAGAAGGGCCGCTGGTACGTCAAGGGCGACCCCGAGAAGGGCGCGATGATCGAGGAGATCGCCGAGCGCGCCTACAGCGGCGAGCCGATGCCCGAGGGGATGGAGGGCGGGCTCGACGCGCAGGTGATCTACGACCCGCCGAACCTCACCTACCCCTACGGCGCCTACATCGCGGTGGTCGACATCGACCCCGACACCGCCCAGGTCACCGTGCGCCGCTTCATCGCGGTCGACGACTGCGGCGTGCGGATCAACCCGATGGTCGTCGACGGCCAGATCCACGGCGGGCTCGCCGAGGGCATCGGGATCGCGCTGATGGAGCTGATCTCCTTCGACGAGGAGGGCAACTGCCTCAACTCCTCGTTCATGGACTACCTGATCCCGACCGCGCTCGAGTGCCCGGACTTCGAGCTCGGCGAGACGGTCACGCCCTGCCCCCACCACCCGCTCGGCGCCAAGGGCGTCGGCGAGTCGCCGAACGTCGGCTCGCCGCCGGCGATCGTCAACGCGGTGATCGACGCGCTGCACGAGACGCACGGGGTCGACCACATCGACATGCCCTGCACGCCGGCCCGCGTGTGGGCGGCGATGCAGGGGCGCCCCGAGCCGCCGCAATGATCGACGGCCGCGCTCGCGCGGCGATCGCGAGGAGCTCGCCGCGGCCCGGCGAGCCGTTCGTGACCGCGACCGTGGTCCGGGCGCAGCGCCCGACCAGCGTCCAGCCCGGCAGCGTCGCGCTCGTGCTCGGCGACGGGACGATCGAGGGCTTCGTCGGCGGCGTCTGCGCCGAGCAGAGCGTCCGCGCCTACTCGCTGATCGCGCTGGCGAGCGGCGAGCCGGTGCTGCTGCGGATCCTGCCCGACGGTCGCCGAGGCCGGCGCCGGCGAGTCGCGGTCGAGGACGGCGCGGTCACGGTCGCGCAACCCGTGCCTGTCGGGCGGGGCGATCGAGATCTTCCTCGAGCCCGTCCGCGCCGGCCCCGCGCGTGCTCGTCGTCGGCGACACGCCGATCGCCGCGGCGCTCGAGCGGATCGGCGGGGAGCTCGGGCTCGACATGGTCGCGGTGACCGGCCGACGGCCCGGAGCCGGCGGCTGGCGACCTCGCGCTGGTCGTCGCGGCCCACGGCCGCGACGAGCTGCACGCGCTGCGCCGCGGCCTCGAGGCGGGCCTGCCCTACGTCGGCCTCGTCGCCAGCGCCAAGCGCGGCGCCGGCGTGCTCGGCCGAGCTGCGCAGCGACGGCGTCGCGGAGGAGCTGCTCGAGCGGATCGACGTTCCGGCGGGCATCCCGATCGGCTCGCGTGACCGCCGGCGAGATCGCGCTCTCGATCCTCGCCAGGGTCGTCGCGGTGCGGCGCAGCGGGTCGCCGACGGCACCGAGCCGGCCGTCGCGGCGCCGCCGACGCGCAGCCGCGGCGACGCTCGCCGTCGACCCGATCTGCGGGATGACGGTCGCCGCGGTGCCCGAGCACGCCCTCGCTCGAGCGCGACGGCGAGACCGTCTACTTCTGCTGCGAGGGCTGCAAGGCGAAGTTCGAGGCGGAGACCAAGCATGCCTCCGTCGCCGGCTGAGCCGTTCGTCACCGGGCTGGTGCTCGGCGCCGGCGGCTCGAAGCGCCTCGGGCGCCCGAAGCAGCTGCTCGCCTACGGCGACGGGACGCTGCTCGGCCACGTCGTCGGCGTCGCCCGCGCGTGCCGCGTTCGACCAGACGATCGTCGCGATCGGCGGCGCGGCCGACGAGGTCCGCGAGCGGCGTCGACCTGGCCGGCGCCGAGGTCGTCGTCAACGAGGCCTACGGCGAGGGCTGCTCGTCCTCGATCGCCGCGGCGCTCGGCGCGTCGACCCGCGCTGCGAGGTGCTCGTGCTGATGCTCGGCGACCAGCCGGGGGTGACCGCGGAGACGGTCGCGGCGCTGCTGGCCGGGCGCGGCGACGCGCCGCTCGCGGTCTGCCGCTACGACGACGGCCGCGGCCACCCGATCGCGTTCTCGCGCGGCGTCTTCGGCGATCTCGCCGACCTGCACGGCGACAAGGGCGTCTGGCGGCTGCTCGACCAGCGCGCCGACGGAGGTGGCCGAGGTGCCGATCGCCGGGCCGATCCCGCTGCGACGTCGACACGCCGGAGGACTACCGGGCCGTGCTCGAGGAGCTCGCGATCGCATGAGCCCGCCCGAGGACACGCGAGGCGGCCGAGAGGTCGGGCGGCTCGTCCCCGACGTCGAGACGCTCGCCCAGCGCCTCGCCGCCGTCGACTACCTCGTCGACGAGGGCCTCGCGACGTCGATGTTCCTCAGCCTGCGCCTGCCGCAGCCGCTGCTGCTCGAGGGCGAGGCGGGGGTGGGCAAGACCGAGGCGGCGCGGGCGCTGGCGGCGGTGCTCGACACGCCGCTGATCCGGCTGCAGTGCTACGAGGGGATCGACTCCGCGGAGGCGCTGTACGAGTGGAACTACCCGCGCCAGCTGCTCGAGCATCCGGCTCGCCGACACGCAGGGCGCGAGCGCTCGGCGAGGAGGAGCTGTTCGGCCCCGACTACCTGATCCGGCGGCCGCTGCTGCGAGCGCTCGAGCATCCCGGGCCCGCGGCCGGCCGTGCTGCTGATCGACGAGATCGACCGCGCCGACGACGACTTCGAGGCGTTCCTGCTCGAGCTGCTCGCCGGCGCCGAGCGTGACGATCCCCGAGCTCGGCACGATCACCGCCACCCACCCGCCGATCATCGTCCTCACCTCCAACCGGACCCGCGACCTCCACGACGCCGTCAAGCGCCGCTGCCTGTACCGCTGGATCGACTACCCGACGCCCGAGCGCGAGGTCGAGATCGTCCGCCGCCGGGTGCAAGGGCGCCTCCGAGACGCTGGCGGTGCAGGTCGCCGACGCCGTCTCGCGGATGCGCGACTCGCGACGTGCAGAAGCCGCCCGGGATCGCCGAGGCGATCGACTGGCTCGCCGCGCTCGAGCGTGCTCGGGATCGAGCGCCTCGACGCCGGCCGCGTCGAGCTCACGCTCGGGTCGGTGCTCAAGTACGACGAGGACCAGGAGGTGATCCGCGCGGCCGGCCTCGAGCAGCTCGTGCGCGGCGGTGGCTGAGCCGTCGGCCGGCGCCGCCTTCGGGGTCGAGACGGTCCACCTCGACCTGCCGCCGCTCGCCGCGGTCGTTGGGCCAGCGCCTGCGCGACGCCGGCGTCCCGGTCACCCCCGAGCGCTCGGCCGCGTTCGCGCGGGCGCTGACGCTCGTCCGCCCGCAGAGCCGCCGGCGCCTGTACTGGACCGCGCGCTCGGTGTTCGTCCCCGACCGTGCCGCAGGCGGCCGCCTTCGACGCCGTCTTCCGCTCGGTGTTCGGCGGCCGACCCGCAGGCCGCGCGCCCCGACGTCGACGCGGCCGCCGCCGCGCCGCGCCGCCGACGAGCGCCCGGCCCCCGAGCGGCCGCGACGCCGGCCAGGCGGGAGGGAGCGCCGGCGAGGCGGCGCAGGCGTCTCGCCCTCGACGCCGGGCGACGACGACAGGAGCGAGCGCGAGGTCGACGTGCCGCTGGCGATGGCCAGCGACGAGGAGGTGCTGGCCGACGAAGAGCTTCGACGCGCTCGAGCCGGACGAGCTCGCGCGCCTCTACCGGCTGATGTCGCGGCTCGAGCTCGCGACCCCGCTGCGGCGCACTCGCCGCTACGAGCGCGCCCGCCACGGCCGGCGCATCGACATGCGCCGGACGCTGCGGGGCAGCCTGCGCACCGGCGGCGACCCGATCCGCGCTCGCGCGCCGCCGCCGCCGCGTCGTCCGCCGCCGGCTGGTGATGCTGTGCGACATCTCCGGCTCGATGGAGCCCTACGCCCGCGCCTACCTGCAGTTCCTCGCCTGCGCGGCCGGCAGCCGGCCCGCACGCCGAGGCGTTCGTGTTCGCGACCCGGCTCACCCGGCTGACCCGGGCGCTCGCCTCCCGCCATCCCGAGCGGGCGATCCAGCGCGCCGCGGCGGCGGCGCCGGACTGGTCGAGCGGCACCCGGATCGGCGACGCGCTGAAGGAGTTCAACGACCGCCACGGCCGGCGCGGGATGGCGCGCGGCGCAGTCGTCGTGATCCTCTCCGACGGCTGGGAGCGCGGCGACCCGGCGACTGGTCGGGCGCGAGATGGAGCGCCTCGCGCGCCTCGCCCACCGGATCGTCTGGGTCAACCCGCGCGTCGGCGCCGAGCGAGTTCTCGGTGCGGGCCGGCGGCATGGTCGCCGCGCTCGAGCACTGCGACGCGCTCGTCAGCGGCCACAGCTTCGAGGCGCTCGGCGAGGTCGTCGAGGCGATCGGTGCGGCGCGGCGCTGGGCGAGAGCCGCCGCGAGCCGCGACGCCGCGCCGCCGGAGCCGATGAAGAGGAGCCGTGGGCGAGCGCGACCCGGTGCCGGGCAGCTCGGTCGCGATGCCGAGCGGCTACGGGCCCGAGCCGGGGCAGGACGACGCCGGGATGGGCGATGCGGTGACGATGACCGAAAGACCTGCATCTATCCGGGGTGCGAGCGGCCGGCGGTGCCGCCGCATCCGCTCGGCGGGCCGCAGCCCGCCTTCTGCGATCTCGAGGAGCACAACGCGCTCACCGCCCACCAGGAGCGCGAGCGGCTCGCCGAGCGAGCCGAGACCGAACGAAGAGGAGGAGAGCGATGGCTGACGAGGCCTACCGAGCAGTGTTTCTGCGCGTGCACCCGACCGGCAAGATGGTGCTCAGCCTGACCACCGAGTCCGACGGCAAGGAGGCGGAGTACGCCGGCAGCTGGTCGCCGCCGAGCTCGGCGTCCCGGCGCTCGACGTCAAGGTCGTCGCCGCGGACACCGATCGCTTCGGCGTCGGCCACGGCTTCAACACGAGCCCGTCGGCGGGCACGCCGGCCGCGATCGCCACCGCGAGCGCCAGGATCCGCGACAAGGCGCGGCTGCTCGCGGGCGCGGCGCTGGACGCCGAGCCCGACGGCCTCACCTGGGCGAACGGCGGCTTGGGCCGCGGCGACGGCGGCGACCGACGAGAGACGATCGAGGACATCGCGCTGTACGCGCACGGCACCGGCGCCGCTGCCGCCGGGCGTCGAGGGCGGCCTCGACGCGCAGGCCGTCTACCGCGACTGAGGCCGCAGGTGCGCCCTCGAGCGCGACCTCGACCTCGTCGGCGACCTTGAGCGCGCCGAACAGCGCCGAGTACGGCTTCATGCCCCAGTCGCTCTGCGTGACGACCGCGCTCGCCGCTGAGCGCCCCGTCGTCGCCGATCGCGAGCTCGAAGGCGATCGGGCGACGTCGCCCCGGCGAGCGTCAGCTCGCCCTCGACCCGTCGATCCGGCCGGCCGTCGGGCTCGACGCGCGGTCGAGCGAAAGCGTGATGTCCCGCGCTTCAGGACCTCGTCGTCGATCGTCTGGTGGATGTTCGCCGTGTCGTCGTCGCCGAGCGCCTGCATCCCGCCGGTGCCCTCGCGCACGCGCAGCGAGGTCGGGTCGGCGGTCAGCTCGACGCTCGTCTCGGCCGGGTCGTCCCGCGAGCGTCGAGCGTCGCCTCCCAGGAGGTGACGTGGATGAGCAGGTCGTGCCCGGCCTTCGCCGCCGCCCCGGCGCGCCTCGTCTGCACCGAGAGCGTGGCGTTGCTCGGGGCCGAGCCGATGCGTGCCCGACTGGACCGACATGCGGCGAGCATATAGCGGGTCACTCGACCAAGAGGAGGCGAGCGATGGCAACGGAACTTGACCATTCGTTCACGACCGCAGAAGCCGATCGACGAGAGCTTCGCGGCGATCACCGACCTCGAGCGCGTCGATCCCGTGCGTCGAGGGCGGCCGCGTGGTCGAGGCGACGGGACCGGACTCGGTCAAGGCCGAGATCGTCGTGAAGATGGGGGCGATGTCGATGAAGTTCAGCCGGCACGGTCGAGGTCGTCGAGAAGGACGAGGCGGCCCACACGCGCGCGTGCTGCGGGTCAAGTCGCAAGGAGGCGGGGGGCCAGGGGCACGCGAACGCCGACGTCACCTTCCAGCTCGACGACGGCGGCGGGACGATCCACACCGAGCGCCCAGATCACCGGCAAGGCGGCGTCGATGGGGGAGGGGGTCGTGGTCGGCGTGCTCGACGCGCTGATCACCGACTTCACCGGCAAGCTCGGCGAGGCCTGAGCCGGGCACGCGATGGCGACGGTGACGATGCGGGAGATCCGCGAGGGCGAGGTGCCCTTCGACGGCGGCACCGCGGTCCAGGAGGACCCGGGCCGGCCCGCGTTCCGCGGCAACGGGCCGGACGACTACGTCTGCGTCAGCTGCGGCAACGTGCTCGCCGAGTCGATGCACGCGATGCAGATGACGAAGAAGGTCCGCGTCCGCTGCGCCGTCTGCTCGACGGTCAACGTGGCTCGCGAGCAACCAGAGGGCTGAGCAGTCCGTATCCTCGACCGGGTGGAGCCGCTGCGCGACGCCCACGGCCGGGAGATCACCGACCTGCGGGTCTCGGTCACCGACCGCTGCAACTTCCGCTGTCGCTACTGCATGCCGGCGGAGGGGATGCCGTGGCTGGACCGCGACCAGATCCTCTCGTTCGAGGAGATCGCGCGGCTGGTCGGCGTGTTCGCCGAGCTCGGGGTCACCGACGTCCGCCTGACCGGCGGCGAGCCGCTGGCGCGCCGCGAGTTCCCGCGGCTGGTCTCGATGGTGCGCGCGATCGAGGGCATCGAGGACCTCTCGGTGACCACCAACGGCTACCTGCTCGAGCGCGACGCGCGGGCGCTGGTCGACGCGGGCATCGACCGGGTCAACGTCTCGATCGACTCGCTCGCGCGCGACCGCTTCCACGAGATCACCCGGCGCGACGCGCTCGCCGCAGGTGCTGCGCGGGCTCGAGGCGATCGCCGCCATCGAGCGCGTGCGCCCGATCAAGGTCAACGCGGTCGGCGATGCGCGACTTCACCGAGGACGAGGTCTTCAGCTTCTGCGAGCTCGCCCGCTCGACCGACTACCAGGTGCGCTTCATCGAGTTCATGCCGCTCGACGGCGACCGCGCCTGGACGCCCGACCAGGTGCTCACCGGCGAGGAGATCCGCGCGCTGATCGACGAGCGTCCACCCGCTGGAGGCGCTGCCGCGCGAGCCGCACGCCACCGCGCGCGTCTACCGGTTCGCGCGACGGCGCCGGCGAGATCGGGTTCATCAACCCGGTCTCGGAGCCGTTCTGCGCCGACTGCAACCGCATCCGCACTGACCGCCGAGGGCGAGCTTCGCACCTGCCTGTTCTCAGCGTCCGCGAGACCGACCTGCGCGAGCCGCTGCGCGCCGGCGCCACCGACGCCGAGCTCGACGCAGATCGTCCGCGACGCGGTCTGGCGCAAGGAGCTCAAGCACCACGTCAACGAGCCCGGCTTCACCCCGCCACCGCGGACGATGAGCGCGATCGGCGGCTGAGCCGCCCGCTCAGCGCCCGACCAGCCGGGTCGCGGTGGCCTTCCAGGTCGCGACGACGCCCACGCCCGGCGCGAGCCCGAGGCGGGCAGCCGACTCAGCGGTGATCTCGGCGACCAGCGGCTGGCCGGCGAGCAAGCCGACGCGCACCCTGCTGCCGACCTCGGTCACCGACGTCACCCGCGCGTCGAGCCGGTTGAGCGCCGACCCGTGCCGGGTTTCGCCCGCGGGCTCGAGCGTGATCTCCCACGGGTAGACGGCGACGCCGACCTTGCCCGTCGCGGCCTCGGTGCTGGCAACCTCGCCGCCACCCTCGAGAGCCACCACCGTGTTCCCGGACGCGGCGCGGGCGGCGGTGCCCGTGAGGACCACGGCGCCGGTGAAGTCGGCCACGAAGGCGGAGGCCGGCTTGGCGCTGAGCTCCGCGGCCGTGCCGCGTTGGACGATCCGCCCTCGATCAATCACCCCAATGCTGTCTGCGAGCAGCGCCGCCTGGGCGAAATCGTGGGTCACGACCACGGTCGGCCCCGGGGAGCGGCTCACCACCGCGCCGAGCTCGCGCGCGGCGGACGTGGCCGTGCGGGAGTCGAGCGCCGAGAGCGGCTCGTCGAGCAGCAGCACGTCGGGTTGGCGGGCCAGCGCCCGGGCCAGCGCCACCCGCTGCCGTTCGCCGCCGGAGAGCTCCCTGGGCGAAGCGTCGGCCAGCTCGGCCGCGCCGAAGGAGGCGAGCGTCCGTACGGCCCGCTCGCGGCGCTCGCCGCGCGGCAGCTCGCCGAGGCCGAAAGCGACGTTGCGCCAGGCGCTCAGGTGGGGGAACAGGGCATAGTCCTGGAACAGGTAGCCGCAGCTGCGCCGCTCCGGTGGGCGGTCGATGCGGGCCTCGCGGTCGAACCACGGCTCGCCGGCGTGTGAGACCCGGCCGCGATCCGGCCGGTGCAGCCCGGCGATCGCCCGCAGCACGGTGCTCTTGCCGGCGCCCGAGGGACCGACCAGCGCCAGGCACTCGCCCGCGCTTACCTGGAGCTCCGCCTGCAGCTCGAACTCGCGCAGGCCGACGGCGAACTCGGCGCTCAGCATCAGCCGCCGACCCCGCCGAGCAGCGGCGCACGCCCGAGCAGCTTCACGGCCAGCAGCAGCGCCGCGGAGGCGGCAACGAGCACCGCCGAGAGCGCCAGCGCCGCCGGGAAGTCGGTGGCGAAGCTCGCGAAGATCGCCAGCGGCGCGGTCTGCGTGATGCCCTGAAACGAGCCGGCGAACATCAGCGTCGCCCCGAACTCGCCGAGCGCTCGACCCCAGGCGAGCGCCATCCCGGCCGTGATCCCGCCGCCGGCACAGGGGATCGCCACCCGCCAGAAGGCGCGCGCCTCGCCCGCCCCGAGCGTGCGCGCCGCGGCGACGAGGTCAGGATCGACAGCGGCAAACGCGGCCTGGGCCTGGCGCAGGTAGAAGGGCGCGGCGACAAAGGTGAGCGCGACGATCACCCCGATCGTCTGCAGCACGAGCTCGATTCCGGCGTCGGCCAGCGCCGAGCCAAAGATCCCCTTGGGGCCGAATGCGGCCAGCAGGCCGATCCCGGCAACCGCCGGCGGCAACACCAGCGGCAGCTCGATCGCGGTCGTCACCACGGCCTTGCCGCGGAACTCGCGCGTCGCGAGGAGGTAGGCGGCAGGGGTGCCGACGACCACGATGATGATCAGTGCGGCGAGGGTGGTCTTCAGGCTCAGCCAGAGAGCGTCGCGGGACGCCTCACTGCCCAGGCTGTCGATCAGGTCAGCCGGTGAAGTGTCGGCGAAGATCGCCACCACCGGCAAGATCAGGAAGGCGACGGTAACCGTGAGCGCCACCACCAGTGCGATCACGAACGGCCCGCGGCGGTGCATTTCGTCAGCCGGAGGGTGGCGGCCCGAAGCCGGTTTGCTCGAGTGCTGCCGCGCCCTTGCCGTCGAGCAGGCCGTCGATGAACGCCCGCGCGCCGTCGGGATTCTCGGCGCCCTCGACTACCGCCGCTCCGTAGGCGACGTCCGGCTGCAGGTCGGCCGGCAGATCGACCGGGGTCAGCGCGCCGTCGGTGGCGACCACATCCGTGATGTAGACGAACCCTGCATCGACCGCGGCCTGGGTGAGCTTGCCGACGATCCCTGCGACATCGGGCTCGAGCGAGCGCACGTTGTCGAGGATCGCCTGCTCCTGGTCGGCGGGGAGTCCGCCGAGGACCTCACGCGTGTAGTCGCCGACCGGAACGCCCTCGTCACCGATCGCGATCGTCACCCCACTCGCGGCCAGGTCGTCGAGCGAGTCGATCGCCGACCCATCGGGGACCACGAGAAACAGGGTGTTGGTGGCGAAGACGATCGGCTCCTCCACGAGCCCGTCGGCGTAGAGATCGTCGGGGAGGCTTGTGTTGGCGGCGGCGTAGACGTCCGGGGTGACCCCCTGGCGGATCTGCGCCGCGAGGTCGTCGGAGCCCGCGAACGACTGCTTGGCGTCGATCCCGGCGGCCTCGGCGTAGACGGTGAACGCGGGCTCAAGCGAGGCCGCCGCCGAGACCACGAGTTCGCCGCCGGCCGCGGTTGTGCTCCCGGCCTCGGTCGAGGTGGCATCCGAGTCGTCGCCGCAGCCCGCGATCACAAGCGCCGCGGCGAGCGCGGCAAGCCCGAGCCGCCTCATGCGCCGCGCTCGACCATAACCGAGGTCGCTTTGACCGTCGCGGTCGCCTCGACGCCCTCGGCGAGCCCGAGCTCCTCGACCGCGTCGCGGGTGATCGCCGCGATCACCCGGTGGGGACCGGCCTCGATCTCGACCAGGGCCATGATCCCGTCGACCTCGACCGAGCGGATGACGCCCGGGAAAGCGGTTGCGGGCCGAGAGGCTGTCGCCGGCGCGGTGACGCTCGGGATGGGAGCTCAGCCGCTCGATCTCGCCCGCCGGCACCCGCCTGCGGTTACGCTCGTCGCGGACCGTTTCGAGCTTGCCGTCGCGATCCCAGCGGCGCAGGGTGTCGACGCTGACGCCGAGCGCGCGGGCGGCGTCGCCAAGGCTGAGATCCGACATCTGCCTAAGCATTGCATAGGTAAAAGAGAGGAGCTTTCGATGGACGCACGCGAGTGGATCGACGCCTTCGCCGCCGAGATCGGGGCCGAGGCACCGACGGACGACGAGATCGAGCGGGTGCTCGACCTGGCAGCCGTCGCCGCGCACTCCTCGGAGCGGATCGCCGCGCCGGTCGCCTGCTGGCTCGGCGGGCGGGTGGGGGCGAGCCTCGAGGAGCTGCGGGCGGCCGCGCGGCGGATCGGCGGCGACTCCGGGGCCGACGACGCCACGTGACCGACCTGAAGGTCGCCGAGCTCTGGCGCTACCCGGTCAAGGGCCTGCGCGGCGAGGCGGTCGAGCGCGTCGAGGTCGCCGCCGGCGGGATCCCGGGCGACCGCTGCCTCGCGGTGGTCGACGAGCGCGGCATCGTCACCGGCCGGCGCAAGCAGCGGATGATCGGGCTCCCGGCGACGCTCGACGGCCGCGGCGAGCCGTTCGTCGACGGTCACCCGTGGGACTCGCGCGAGAGCGTCGCCGCGATCCGCGAGGTGGCCGGCCGGGCGGCGAAGCTGACCCGGCCGGCGGGCGGGCACGAGCACGACGCCGCCCAGATCCTCCTGCTCAGCGACGGGTCGGTCGCCCAGCTCGGCTACGACCGCAGGCGATTTCGCCCCAACCTGTACGTCGAGGGCGCGGCCGGGCCGGCGGAGCAGGCCTGGATCGGGCGGCGGGTGCGGGTGGGCGAGCTGCTGTTGGCGGTCGACGAGCCGTGCGAGCGCTGCGTGATCACGACCATCGACCCGGACACGATCGAGATCGACCTCGAGGTGCTCGAGCGGGCCCGCCGCGAGCTCGGCGGGCTGATGGGCGTCTATTGCTCGGTGGTCGAGCCGGGCGCGGTCGCCGTCGGGGACGCGGTCAGCGTGCTCTAGGCGCTCACCATCCGGCGCGCTGCAACCGGCTCGCCCTCGCACGCGGGTTGTGTGACAATCGCTGGCGGCATCCGCGCCGCCCGATGACGACCGAGCAAAAGGTCACCTACTGCCGGATCTGCGAGCCGCTCTGCGGCATGGTCGCGACGGTCACCGACGGCGAGCTGACCAAGGTCCGGCCCGACCCCGAGCACCCGCTGTCGGCAGGTTTCGCCTGTCCCAAGGGGATCGCGATGACCGAGGTCCAGAGCGATCCCGACCGCGTCCTGCACCCGCTGCGCCGCCGTGCCGACGGCTC
Source organism: uncultured Solirubrobacterales bacterium (assembly GCA_963758665.1). GTDB lineage: Bacteria > Actinomycetota > Thermoleophilia > Solirubrobacterales > 70-9 > WHSW01. The sequence goes on from CAVWWH010000006.1 coordinate 68,198, forward strand.
CTTCGAGCGCGTCACCTGGCCCGAGGCGCTGGACGAGATCGGCGCGCGCCTCGGGGCGATCCGCGATCGCCACGGTGGCAGCGCGATCGGCTGGTACATGGGCAACCCCGGCGCGTTCTCCTACTCGCACCCGCTCTGGGTCAAGGGCTTTCTCGACGCGGTCGGCTCGCCGCATTCCTACACCGCCTCCTCGCAGGACGTCTCCAACCGCTTCGCCGCCAGCGCCTTTCTCTACGGCTCGCCCTTCATCGTCCCGATCCCGGACCTCGCGCGCACCGATTTCCTGCTCGTGATCGGCGCCAACCCGCTGGTCTCCCACGGGAGCGTGCTCAGCGCTCCCCGGGTCAAGGACCAGCTGCACGCGATCACCGCCCGGGGCGGGCGCGTGGTCGTCGTCGACCCGCGCCGTTCGGAAACGGCGAGGGCGTTCGAGCACGTCGCGATCGACCCCGACGGCGACGCCTGGATGCTGCTCTCGATGCTCGAGGCGATCTTCGCGGAGGGGCTCGAGGACACCGAGGCGATCGAGCGGCAGGCGAGCGGAGTGACCGCGCTGCGCCGGCTGGCCGCCGAATACCCGCCGGAGGCGACCGAGGCCCGCAGCGGGATCGCCGCCCGCGAGGTTCGCCGGCTCGCGCGCGACCTGGCGGGCGCCGAGCGTGCCGCCGTCTATGGGCGAACGGGCTCCTGCCTGGGCCGCAACGGGACCCTGGTGGCGTTCCTGCTCGACGCGCTCAACCTGGTCACCGGCAACCTCGACCGCGAGGGCGGAGCGATGTTCGGCGACCCGCCGGTGGACTTCAGCCGGCTCGCCGACATGGCCGGGCTGGGGACCTACTCGAAGGTGCGCTCCGGGTCGGCGATCTGCCCGAGGTGCTCGGCTCGCTGCCCGCCTCGGTGATGGCGAAGGAGATGACCACGCCGGGGGAGGGCCAGATCCGGGCGATGTTCTTCTCCGCCGGCAACCCGGTGCTCTCGGTTCCCAACGGCTCCGAGCTCGAGGCGGCGATGGCCGAGCTCGAGCTCTCGGTCGCGATCGACCTCTACGTCACCGACACCTCGCGGCACTGCGACTTCGTCCTCCCGGCGACGACGATGTACGAGCGCGAGGATTTCCCGCTGCCGTTCCTGGCCCTGTTCAACACGCCCTTCATCCAGATGACCGAGGCCGTGGTCGCGCCGCGCGGCGAGGCGCGCCAGGAGTGGGAGGTGATCGAGGAGATCGCCGAGCGCATCGGGGTCGTGCCCTCGAGCGTGCTCGCGGTCCGCGGTGCTCGGCAAGGCCGGGATCAGCTTCTCGCCCCGGCGGCTCGTCGATCTGCTGCTGCGTGCCGGGCCCGAAGGGCGACCTGTTCGGCCTGCGGCGCGGCGGGCTGAACGTCGACACCTTGCGCCGCAACCCGCATGGGATCGTGCTCGCGGAGCACCTGGCGCCGGACGTGATCCGCAAGCAGATCCGCCACCGCTCGAAGCGGGTGCGCCTCGACCCGCCCGAGGTCCTCGAGGACGCCGAGCGCCTGCGCGCGCGAAACGGCCACGACCCCGAGTTTCCGCTGCGGCTGATCGGCCTCCGCGAGCTGCGCTCCCACAACTCATGGATGCACAACGCCCCGATGCTGATGCGCGGCGGGCGCTCGCATGCGCGCGCGGCTCCATCCCGACGACGCCGACGCGATCGGCGTCGGCGACGGCGAGCGCTGCCGGATCCAATCGCCGCACGGCTCGATCGAGATCGAGGCGATGCTCACCGACGAGGTCAAGCGCGGGACGATCGCCGTGCCCCACGGCTGGGGCCACAGCGGCGGCTGGAGCGTCGCCGCCGCCGCCGGCGGCGCCAACGTCAACCAGCTCGCATCCTCGGATCCGGCCGACCTCGAACGGCTCGCCGGCATGGCGCACCTGAACGGGATCCCGGTCAGGCTGGAGGCGGTGGGCTCGGCGTCAGACGCCGAGCGGGCGGTCGAGTACGCGCAGAGCGCCTGAGCCGGGGTCAGCCGTCGGCGGTGGTCGGTGAGCTGTGGTGGCCGACCGGCAGCGTGAACCGACCGGTGTGACCGAGCATCTCCTCGGCCGCGGCCAGGTCCTCGGGGGAGTTGATGTTGAAGAAGATCCTCGCCGGATCGCCGAAGCGGGCGACCCTGTCCTCATCGATGACGAACGGGTCGAGCTCGGCGACCGCGTCGCGCATCGCCGCTCCCGCCTCGAGCGAGCGCGCCAGCGGCTCCGAGACCTCGGGCGAGTAGCGGCCCAGCAACGGCTCCAGCCGGCCGCCGACCTCGCAGACGGCCACCGGTTCCTCGAGCTGGGCGAGCCAGGTGAGCAGCTTCGCCGGCACCAGGGGCATGTCGCAGGCGATCGCGACGACACCGCGCCCGGCGCTGGCGCCGAGCGCCGCGACGACGCCGGTGAGCGGGTGGCGGGGCTCGGAGGGCTCGCTCGAGCACGCGGCAGTCGAGCTTCGGCAGCGGCGAATCCGGCTTCGCGACCACCACCGGGTCGAGGCCGGCCGAGCCCACGGTTGCGACGACGCGCGCGACCAGGGGCCGGCTGGCGAGCTCGACCATCGCCTTGGGCTTCCCCATGCGACGGCTACGGCCTCCGGCCAGCACGGCACCCACGGTCATCGGCCGTTTCACGTACCCAGTCTCTCACTGGATTAGCCTCAAGCCGAGGATGGGCGCCGAGCCGATCGAGATCGAGGATGCCCGCAGGCTGGTGCTCGAGCGCGTCTCGCGGCTCGATTCGGAGCGTGTGGCGGTGCGCGAGGCCCTCGGACGGGTGCTGGCGCAGGACGTGACCAGCGCCGACGCCGTGCCGGGCTTCGACAACTCGGCGATGGACGGCTACGCGGTCCGCGCCGCCGACCTGAGCGCGGCGACGCGGGAGCGGCCGGTGCGGCTCGACGGTCGTCGGCGAGGCCCGTGCCGGCCGCCCGGCCGCCCGGGCGCTGGGCGCGGGCGAGGCGATCGCGATCTCGACCGGGGCGATGGTCCCCGAGGGAGCCGATGCGGTGGTCCGGGTCGAGGACACCGACGCGGGCACGGCGACGGTCGCGGTCAGGGTCGCGGTCGAGGCCGGCAAGGACATCCGCCGCAGCGGCGAGGACATCGTCGCGGGGGAGACGGTGCTGCGGGCCGGGGCGGAGGTCGGGCCCGCGGAGGCCGGCGTGCTGGCCTCGGTCGGGCTCACCGAGGTGGCCTGCACCGCCCGCCCGCGGGTCACGGTGCTGACCACCGGCGACGAGCTCCAGGAGCCCGGCGAGCCGTTGCGCCCCGGCGGGATTCGCAACTCGAACGCGCACTCGATCGCGGCCCTGGTCGAGCGCTCCGGCGCCTCGCTGCTGGCGGCGGAGATCGTCGCCGACGACCTCGAGGCGACCGAACGGGCGCTGAAGTTGGCCCTGGTGGGCGACCTGACGGTGATCTGCGGCGGGGTCTCGGTGGGCGAGCACGACCACGTCCGCCCGGCGCTCGCCGGGCTCGGGGTCGAGCAGGTGTTCTGGCGCGTGGCTCTGCGTCCCGGCGCTCCGACCTACTTCGGGGTGGCGCCGTCCGGAGCGCTCGCGTTCGGGCTCCCCGGCAACCCGGTCTCGGCGATGGTCACCTTCTTGCTCTTCGTCCGGCCGGCGATCGGGGCGATGCTGGGTGCCGCCGTCCAGCGGCCTCGCGCAACCGCCGCTGCTGGCCACCGAGCACCCGGCGCTGCCCACCCGGACGCAGCTCGTGCGCTGCCGGCTCGAGCTCCGCGACGATGGCTGGCACGCGCATCCGACCAAGGCCCAGGGCTCGCACGTGCTCACCTCGATGCTCGGCGCCGACGCGCTCGCGATCGTCCCGCCGGCGGACCGGCCCTTCCCGCCGGCACCAGGCTCGAGATCGAGCTCCTGCCGTAGAGGCGCCTTCCGCGTCGCGGCTCGCCCTACGATGGGCGCATGGAGGTCGAGCTTCGACTGTTCGCGGTGTTGCGGGAGCGCGCCGGGCGCGATCGGCTGACGGTCGAGCTTCCCGAGGGCGCGACGGTGGCCGAGGCGCTCGCGGCCGCGGGCCGGGAGCCCGGCCTCGGCGAGATCCTCGCCGCGCTGCCCGTCCGGGTCGCGGTCAACCGCGAGTACGCGACGCCCGAGGCGATCGTCGCGGCCGGCGACGAGCTGGCGCTGATCCCGCCGGTGAGCGGCGGAGCGACCGCGGCGGAGTCGGTCCGGGTGACAAGCGAGCCGCTGTCGATCGTCGGGCTCGCCGACTCGGTCGGCCGGCCGGGCGCGGGGGCGGTGGTCGTCTTCTGCGGCGTCACCCGCGAGGTCGAGCGGCTCGAGTACGAGGCCTACGGCGAGATGGCGGGCGAGCGGATCGCGCGGATCCTCGCCGAGTGCACGGACGAGGCACGGGCTCGAGGCCGCGGCCGCCGAGCACCGGGTCGGCTCGGTGCCGCTCGGCGAGCCGAGCGTCGTGGTCGCCGTCTCGGCCGCGCACCGCGAAGAGGCTTTCGCCGGCGCCCGCGAGGCGATCGACCGGATCAAGGCCGAGGCGCCGATCTGGAAGCGCGAGGTCGAGGCCGGCGGCGCCGCCGGCGAGTGGGTGGACGGCGCCCCTCCCGCCGTCGCGGAGCCCGCGAGCCTGACCCACCTCGACCGTGGCGGCAGCGCCCGGATGGTCGACGTCGGCGAGAAGGAGCAGACGCAGCGGCGCGCCCGTGCCGAGGCGCGCCTGCGGATGTCGCCGGCGACAGCGGCCGCGCTGGCGCGCGGCGACGCGCCCAAGGGCGACGTGCTCGGGACCGCACGGATCGCCGGGATCGGGGCGGCGAAGCGCACCGGAGAGCTGATCCCGCTCGCCCATCCCGCTGGCGCTGGACTTCGTCGACGTCGAGGGCGCCGTCGACGCCGAGGCGGGCCTCGTACGGCTCTCCGCCGAGGCGGGCGTCACGGCGCGGACCGGGGTCGAGATGGAGGCGATGACCGCCTGCGCGGTCGCCGCGCTGACCGTCTACGACATGGTCAAGGGCCTCGAGCGCGGCGTCTCGATCGAGGCGATCGAGCTGGTCGAGAAGTCCGGCGGGCGCAGCGGCGAGTGGCGGCGTGAGTGAGCGGATGAGCGGCTTCACCACCGCCGTGATCACGATCTCGAGCTCGAAGGCGCGAGGCGAGGGCGCCGACGAGAGCGGGCCGGCGCTAGCCGGCTACGCCGAGCGCATCGGTGGCCGCGTGATCGGCGCCGAGGTGATCGCCGACGATCGCGAGCTGATCGCGGACCGGTTGCGGTTCTGGTGCGACGAGCGCGGCTGCGCGCTGGTGCTGACCACCGGCGGCACCGGGTTTGCGCCCGACGACGTCACCCCCGAGGCGACCCGCGAGGTGATCGAGCGGGAGGCGCCGGGCTTCGGCGAGGCGATGCGGACCGCCTCGCGCGAGCACACGCCGATGTGGATGACCTCGCGCGGCGTCGCCGGCACCCGGGCCCGGTGCCTGATCGTCAACTTCCCGGGCAACCCGCCGGCGATCGAGCAGGCGGGCGCCGCGATCGAGCGGGCGATTCCGCACGCGCTCGGCCTGCTCGGCGGCGGGCGCCATCATTGACGCATGCGCAGCGGCCGCTACTCGTTCCCCTACGTCACCTACGACCCGCCCAGCGACGTGCTCTACGCCCGCATCAGCCAGGGGCGCGACGTCTCGCGGCGGGCGACCGAGGAGGGTGACGTCTGGACCTACGACGGCGACGGCCGCCCGACCGGGGTGATCGTGGTCGAGCCGCGACAGCGCTTCGACCGCGACGGCGCCGTCTACGTCACGCTGCCGAGCGGCGAGCGGGAACGCCTCCAGGGGGTCGAGGCCGCGATGCGGAGGCCCTGAGCCGCTCGCGCTGCGGCTAGGGCCGGGTCACCCAGGTGAGCTTGCCGCTGTCGCAGGTGCGCTTGACGCCGTCGACAACGACCTCGCCGTAGTAGCGAAAGACACCGACCGACTTGTTGCGGTTGATCTGGCCCTTGACCTTGAACACGGTCGCGCCGTTGTCGTCCTTGGCCCTGAACGCGCCGCTCTCGGAGACGTCGATCGTGCCGGACAGCTTCGCCACCCTGAGCTCGGCGATCGTGCCGCCGTCACAGGCGAGGTCGAAGTTGCGGACCGCGAACGAGGTCACGGCCCTCCCCTCGCTGCCGCTCGACTCCTTGAACTTGACCTGCGACCCGGAGACACCGACGAGGTGGCCGAGGTGGTTGGCCCGGGCAGCCTGCCCGAGCGCCGGGGCGACGAGCGCCGCCGCCGTGACGATGATCAGGATCCGCTTCACCTTCGACACACCTCCCGTGTTCCCGCACGATGCCCCATGCACCGACGCCAGCATAATCGCTGGCGCCGGCGCCGGCGTCGCTATTTCGTGCCTTTGATGCAGGTCAGGTTCGAGGTGATCGTGAACGGCGTCCGGTCGCCGAGGTTGTCCTCGTCGATCCCGATCAGCACGTGGTACTCGCCGGGGCTCTTCACGTACGTCCCCTGGACGTAGACGTCGAGCCGGCTCGGGACGACTCCGCCGTCGATCACCTTCGAGCAGCCGGTCAGCTTCACATCGACGAACGGGCCGACCCCGCCGGCGCCCGGGTCGCCCGGGTTGATCGGCGCGGGCGAGGTGCTCTGCAGGTACGTCACCTTCGCCTTCTTGCTCGAGCCGCCGGCGGCCGCCTTCCGCTTCGCCGCCACGGTCTCGTTGCCGAGGTCGACGCTCACGGTCGCGTACGCCGGCCTGGCGCCCGCCCCGGTGCCCAGCACCGCGGAGGCGGCGAGGCCCATGCCGCCCACCGCCACCACCGCGGCCACGGCCGCAATCCACTTCCTGCTCATTCGCGATCTCCTCGTTTCGAGTTGGTCCCTGCGGGGTGAGTCTAGGAACGCGAACACCGCAGCCGGCCGTTCCGCTCGCGGCGGCCTCACGAATACGCTCGTACCCTCGTTACACCGACACCGGCAGTGAGCGCCACCGCGACAAGCAGGGCCGCATCGCGGCCGCCGTTCCAGCAGTTCCTCGACCTGCACGGCCGGCCGGTGCTCGGGTTCCTGCGAGCGATGGTCGGCCACGACGCCGCGGAGGACTGCTTTCAGGAGACCTTCATCGCCGCCCTGCGGGCATACGACCGCATGGACGGCGCCCATCCCCGGGCCTGGGTGATGACGATCGCCCGCCGCAAGGCGATCGACCATCACCGCGCCCGCGCCCGGCGCCCGGAGCCGCGCCACGACCTGCCGGAGACGGCGGCGCCCGAGAACGGCTCCGGGGGCATCGGGGACCTCGAGGGAGTGGTCTGGAGCGCGGTCGCCCAGCTCAGCGAGAGCCAGCGCGCCGCGATCGCGCTCCGCTACGCAGGCGACCTCGCCTATCGCGAGATCGCCGCGGCGCTGGAGTGCAGCGAGGAGGCCGCGCGGCGGCGGGTCGCGGACGGCCTGAAGGCGCTGCGCCAAACGATCGACCGAGAGGAGGCCAGGCGATGAGCCGAGTCGACGCGAAGCAGGTCAGCAGGGTGCTCGGCGGAGAGCGCGACGACGGGGCGGCGGGGGTGGCAGGGCGCTTCGCCGAGCGGGCCGAGCGGGAGGGCCTGGTCGACGTCGCCTACGCGAGCTTCGACTCGCCCCTCGGGGTCGGGCACGTCGCGGCGACCGAGCGCGGGATCGTCTCGATCGCGCTCCCCAACCTCGACGAGGAGGCGTTTCTCGACCAGCTGGTCGAGGTCTCCCCGCGGGTACTCGAGCTGCCATCACGCCTCGACCCGGCCCGCCGGGAGCTCGACCAGTACTTCGCCGGAAGGCGCCGCGAGTTCGAGCTCGAGCTCGATTGGGGACTGGTGCGGCCCGGGTTCTCGGGCCGGGTCCTGCGCGAGACGGCGAAGCTGCCGTACGGCGTTACGGCCAGCTACGGCGAGGTCGCGGCTCGGGCCGGCAACGCGCGGGCGTTTCGCGCTGCCGGGAGCGCGCTCGGGCACAACCCGATCCCGATCGTCGTCCCCTGCCACCGCGTGCTTCGCGCCGGCGGCGTGCTCGGCAACTACGGCGGCGGCCCGGAGATGAAGGCGTTCCTGCTGCGCCTGGAGGGCGCGATCTCCGAGGACTGAGCCGAGCCTCATCCCGGCCACCTATCCGGTGGCTCGCATGCGGCTCCATGCGGGGTGTGCCCACTTGACAACAAGCTGACTGCCAAGCTAGGCTGCCAAGATGAGCGTCGATCCGAACAGCCCCGTCGCGGGGCTGACCAAGCGTCAGCAGGAAGTCCTCGACCGTCTCGAGCAGGGCATGGGGGCGAAGCAGATCGCCGCCGACATCGGGGTCAGCCGCAACGCCGTCTACCAGCACATCGAGCGCCTGCGCAGGCAGGGGGCGCTGGCCGAGTCGTACACGCCGAGCGGCCAGCCACCGCGCCGGCTGGAGACGGGCGCGGTGACGCTCCCGCCCGCCGCCGCCCCGCGCGACAGCGCCCTTGCGCGTCTGCGGGAGATCGCCGGAGGCGGCGCGGGTGATCGCGGCTACGCGCAGCTGATCGAAGGTGCGATCGCCTCCGGTGACGCGGTCGCGCTCGCCTACGAGCTCGGGCGTCTCGACGCCCGCGGCGACGCGGGGCTGCCCGCGGAGCTGGTCGAGTCGGCCTTGCGCCGGCTCTCCGTGCTGCCGCCCGTCGACGCCGAGGCGAAGTAGGCGATAATCACGCCGCCCACCACTTTCGAGGAGAGGTCTGAACCGAAATGGTCGTAGCCATCATCGTCATCGGCGTACTGCTGCTGATCGGGTTGATCTACATCCTGATCCGCAACTCGATCATCGGGTCCCGGAACCGGGTCGATGAAGCCTGGTCGGGAATCGACGTCCAGCTCAAGCGCCGACACGATCTGGTCCCGAACCTGGTCGAGGCCGTGCGCGGCTACGCGACCCACGAGCGCGAGACCTTCGAGAAGGTCACGCAGGCCCGCGCCGCGGCGATGCAGGCCCAGGGCCCCGAGCAGGCGGGTCAGGCCGAGGGCCTGCTGAGCCAGGCGCTTGGCGGCCTGCGAGTCGTCGCCGAGCAGTATCCGGAGCTGCGGGCGACCGAGAACTTCCAGCAGCTCTCGCGGAACCTCTCCGAGCTCGAGGACGAGATCCAGGCCTCGCGCCGGATCTACAACTCCAACGTCCAGGCCTACAACACCAAGATCCAGATCTTCCCGAACTCGATCGTCGCCTCGAGCGGCGGGTTCACGGCCCGGGAGTTCTTCGAGATCGAGGACCAGGCCGATCGCGAGGTGCCGACGTTCTCGTTCGGCGACCAGGCCGCGCCCGCCGCTCCCGCGGCGTCGACGACGACGAGCCCACCACCGGCCGACCCGGCACCCCCGGCTCCGCCTCCGGCTCAATAACCGCGCACCGGGCCGCCGCTGTGACGACGAGTGTGGAGTTAGCGACCCATAGCGTCGCCAACTCAACGACCGTTGGCGAATGGCCGAAGCGGGTGCGGTTGGCGACACCGCCCGTACGACAGCCCCTCTACCCAGCCTCGTAAACGCCCGCGCACTCGGCCGTGGCTCGTGCGAGAGCCGACCGCGGCCCACGCCCCGGTGCACGCCCGCGCACAGTGGCAGGAGGCACGGCCCCGAGGCTGAACCCCAAGGCGTGATCGTCGATTGCGCGCACTATCGCGACGGCGTCCGCCAGCACGAGGGCCAGCTCCCGCTCGACGTCGCCGCGAGCTGCGTCGTCGGCGACGGCGACTTCGTCTGGCTCGGGCTGTTCGAGCCGACGGTCGAGGAGCTGCGCGACGTCGGCGAGCGCTTCGACCTGCACGAGCTCGCGCTCGAGGACGCCTACAGGGCGCATCAGCGGCCGAAGCTCGAGGACTACGACGACTCCTACTTCATCGTCCTCCGCCCGGCTCGCTACGACGACGAGCAGGAGGAGGTCGAGTTCGGCGAGATCATGCTGTTCATCTCGCGGACCTACGTGATCGCGGTCCGCCACGGCGCGGCGAGCGAGCTGACCGGCGTCCGGAAGCTGCTGGAGGCACACCCGGAGCTGCTCGAGGCCGGGCCCGCCGCGGCGGTGCTGGGCGATCATCGACAAGGTCGTCGACGACTACCAGCCGGTGGTCGACGGGATCGACAACGACATCATCGAGGTGGAGACGGAGATCTTCGGCGCGCGGGCCGACTCCACGCAGCGGATCTACTTCCTCAAGCGCGAGGTGATCGAGTTCCACCACGCCGTCGCTCCGCTGCTCGTCCCGCTGGAGTCGCTCGAGCGCGGCGCGTTCCCGAACATGGACGAGCAGCTGCGCCGCTACTTTCGCGACGTCGCCGACCACGCCCGGCGGGTCGACGAGCAGGTGACCGCGCAGCGCGAGCTGCTGACCTCGATCCTGGAGGCGAACCTGGCGCTGCTCGGCGTGAAGCAGAACGAGGTCGTGCGGACGATCTCCGCCTGGGTCGCGATCATCGGCGTGCCGACCTTCATGGCCTCGATCTGGGGAATGAATTTCGAGTACATGCCGGAGCTCGACGAGCGCTGGGGCTACTGGGTCGCGCTCGGGATGATGGTGGTCGCCGTCGTCCTCCTCTACAGCTTCTTCAGACGCATCAAGTGGCTCTGAGCGGCGCATAACGCACGCTACGCTGGCGGCGTGGACGCAGTGATCGACGCTGCCGCGCCGCTTCTCCTGATCGCCGTCGCGGTCGCCTACGCGAAGCGCTGCCAGACGCTCGCCGCCCGCGGCGCGCCGGTCGCGCTCTGGCGCCAGCTCTCGTTCGGCGCGGGCGTCCTCGTGCTGCTCGCGGCCGACGTCCCGCCGCTCTCGACCGTGGCCGAGGAGCTCGTCGTCGCGCACATGGTCCAGCACCTGCTGATCGGCGACCTCGCCGGGCTGTTGATCGCCCTCGGGCTCACCGGGCCGCTCCTGCAGCCGCTGCTCGCGCAGCGCCCGTTCGCCTGGCTGCGTGCGCTCGGCAACCCGCTCGTCGCGCTGCCGGTCTGGGCCCTCAACCTGTACCTCTGGCACCTCTCGGCGCTCTATGAGGGCGTGCTCTCGAGCCCGCTGCTGCACTTCGCCCAGCACGCCTGCTTCTTCACCTTCGGGCTCGCGATGTGGCTGCCCCTGGTCGGGCCGTTGCCGAAGCCGTCGTGGTTCGGCGACGCGGCGATGCTCGGCTACGTGGTCATCGTCCGGATGCTCGAGGCGGTGCTCGCCAACGTGTTGATCTGGTCGGGGGACGTCCTCTATCCGGACTACGCGCCGGGGGAGGCGCAGTGGGAGATCACGCCGCTCGCCGACCAGGGCGCCGCCGGCAACGTGATGATGATCTGGACCGGGACGGTGACCCTGGCGCTCTTTGCCTGGCTCTTCTTTCGCGCCGCCAACCGCAGCGCCGAAAAGCAGGAGCTGCTCGATCTCGCCGAGGCCCACGGCTTCGAGCTCGACCCCGGCAGGGCGGCGCGCGCCGTCGCCGCGGGGCAGGGCAAGCGCCTGCGCGAGCGCATCCTGGGCGGCGGAACGACTTGACCTCCAATCAGGCGTCTCAACAGCGGCAGGGCTCGGCTACGCCTCAGAATCAGGCGCCTCAACAGCGGCGCGGCTCGGCTACGCCTCGCATACCGTTCCTCTACCTGCTCGTGTTCGTCGTCGGGACCGCGAGCCTGGGCGCCGAGATCGCCGCTGCGCGACTGATGGCGCCGTTCTTCGGCGCCTCGACGATCGTCTGGGCGAACACGATCGGCGTCGTCCTGGTCGCGCTCTCGATCGGCTACTGGCTCGGCGGGCGCATGGCCGACCGCCGCCCGGACGTGCGCAGCCTCTGCCTGGTGGTGGTCGCGGCCGCCGTGCTGCTCGCCGTGGTCCCGCTCGTGGCGAGGCCGTTCTTCGACCTCTCCGTCGACGCCCTCGACGAGATCGAGGCCGGGGCCTTCGTTGGCTCGCTGATCGCGGTGCTGTTCCTGATCGCTGTCCCCGTGGTCCTGCTCGGCACCTGCGCGCCGTGGGCGCTGCGGCTCGCGGTCACGGACGTCGATCACGCCGGGCAGGTCTCAGGGCGCCTGTACGCGATCTCGACCGTGGGCTCGCTGACCGGGACGATGCTCGCGGCGCTGGTGCTGATCCCGCTGGCGGGCACGCAGCGGACCTTCCTCGCCTTCGCGCTGGCGCTGGCGCTGGTCGCCGCGATCGGCCTCGGCTGGCGCTTCTTCGTCGTCCCCGCGGCGCTCGCACTCGCGATCGCGCTCCCGGTCGGGACCGTGAAGGCGACCGACGAGGGCCGCGTGCTCCACGAGGCGGAGTCCGAGCAGCAGTACATCCGGGTGATCGAGGAGCCCGACGGCGACCGGATCCTCGAGCTCAACGAGGGCCAGGCCGTGCACTCGATGCTGCCGGCAACGGGCTACCTGACCGCCGACTACTGGGACAGCTTCCTGGTGCTCCCCTTCGCCGCTCGCGCCCGGCCTCCGCGCCGGATCGCGGTCCTCGGCAACGCGGCGGGCACGATCGCCCGCTCGTACGGCCACTTCTGGCCGCGGACCCGGGTGGACGGAGTCGAGATCGACTCCGAGCTCTCCGAGGTCGGCTACCGCTACTTCGACATGGGCTCGAACCCGAACCTGAGCGTGCACGACGACGACGCGCGGCCGTGGCTGCGCCGCTCGGCCGGGGGCTACGACCTGATCGTGGTCGACGCATACCGCCAGCCCTACATCCCCTTCTACCTGGTGACCAAGGAGTTCTTCGAGCTCGTCCGCGAGCGGCTCGCCCCGGGCGGGGTGGTGGTCGTCAACGTCGGCCACCCCGAGGGGTCGGACGCCTTCGAGCAGGTGATCGGGCGGACCATGGACGCCGTCTTCCCGACCGTGCTCCGCGATCCCGCCGAGCAGACCAACAGCCTGGTGCTGGGCAGCGAGGCGCCCGCTTCGGCGGCGCGCCTCGAGGCCGCGGCGCGCTCGCGGATGGACGGCAACCTGAGGGAGCTCGCGCTGATCGACGCCGCCCGCCTGGGGCCGCCGCTGGCCGGGGGCAGCGTCTACACCGACGATCGCGCACCGGTCGAGTGGCTGGTCGACCGCTCGATCCTCGGCTACGCCAGCGATCGCTGAGCTGAGCGGAGCCTCAGCGTTCGCCGTCGCCGGCCGGGCGGCCGCGAACCCGGCGCCACCAGTAGACGCCGAGGTCGGCGAGGAACGCGAGCACGCGACCCACCGGCCCGGTGAGGATCCAGGCTGGCGAAGCGCTCGACCGGGCTCAAGCTACGGGGGCCGCGCGCCGGAGGTCGCGCTCGGCATCGACGCCGAAGTGTCGCCCGGCCTCGATCAGCTCGTCGTCGAGCGCCCAGCGGTCCGGGCGCTCCTCGCCCTCGTGCTCGGGGCTGGCCCCCTTGAGCGCCATCGAGCCGGTGTTGTCGCCGATCGCGCGGATCTGCTCGACGTCGAGCGAGCTCAGCCGCTGGCTCGGCAGCGCGGCCAGCTCGGCGCGCTTGGCCTCGATCGGCTTCGCATCGTCTCCCGGCTCCTGGATCAGGGTCGGCGCTGCGCACTCGACCGCCGTGTGGGCGAGGTTCCACTGGCAGGCAAGCTGAATCGGCGTCAGCCCGGCGGCGTCCGCGAGCGGCCGGATGCGTTCGAGCCGCTCGCGGCCGGCCTCGACCCACCCCTGGGGGCGAAAGCGCCGATGGTCGGACTCGGCAAACGCGTGCCCGGGGTGGACGTCGTCCCAGAACAGGCCGCCGTAGTCGACCACTCGCGTGATCACGCGAACCCCGTGCTCGGCGGCGGCGTCGAGGCAGAGCTCGCCGGGCCACGGCTCGAGCGGGTTGAGGATCACCATCGCCCAGTCGATCCGGTCGCCGAAGCGCTCGAAGCAGGCGAGCAGGTCGAGCGTGAACCCGTTGGCCGGGCCGGGCGCGACCCCGATGGCCGCCGTCAGCCCGGCGTCGCGGAGCACCGTGAGCCCGTCCCAGACCGCCTCGGAGGTGAAGCCGATGCGATCGGGGTTGTGGAGCAGCAGCAGGTCGAAGGCATCGACGCCGACGCGCTCGAGGCTCGCCTCGGTCGCCCGGCGCAGGTAGCCGGCGTAGGCCTCGGGGCGGCGCAGGCGGTGATCGGTGAACCGGGGAAAGCCCCGCGGCCCATCGCGCTCGCCCTCGACGAAGTCGTGCCCGACGGCACCGACCACGCTGAAGGAGTCCCGCTCCAACCCCTCCAGCGACCGGCCGAGCAGGGCGTCGGCGGCGCCGGCACCGTAGACGTCGGCGGTGATCACCGTGTCGATCCCGCCCCCCGGCCGCATCAGCTCGACCAGGCGCTCCTCCGAGACCGGCTCGCCGAAGTGCATGAAGCGACCGCCGCTCCAGGTCCCGATCGCGGTTCTGCCGGGGTCCATCGGCCCACACGGTAGCGCCGGGATGACCGCTGGTCACCGGCGCGGGCGCGGGTGGCACTAAGCTGGCCAGCGCGATGAAGACCGACGTCACGGAGCTCCCCGAGTCGCGGGTCAAGGTCGAGGTCACGGTCGAGCCCGAGGCGCTCGCCAAGCGCGTCGATCGGGCCGCCGGCCAGCTCGCGGGTGAGATCAAGATGCCCGGATTCCGCAAGGGCAAGGTCCCGGCGCAGCTCGTGATTCAGCGGGTCGGCCGCGAGGCCGTGGTCGAGCAGGCGTTGCGTGACGGCCTGCCGGAATGGTACGAGCGCGCCCTGCTCGAGTCCGGGGTCGCAGCGATCGGCGACCCGAAGCTCGACGTCGGCGACCTGCCCGCCGAGGGCGAGGGGTTGAGCTTCTCGATCGAGGTCGGCGTGCGCCCGCGCGCCGAGCTCGGCGAGTGGCGGGGCCTCGAGGTCGGCAAGGCCGAGATCGAGGTCCCCGAGGAGGCGATCCAGGCCGAGCTCGACCGTCTGCGCGAGGGCTTCGCCAGCCTGGCGCCGGTCGAGCGCGCGGCGGCGGCGGGCGACGCGGTCGTGATCGACTTCGCGGGTACGATCGACGGCGAGCCGTTCGAGGGCTCGGAGTCGCGCGACTTCGTGATCGAGCTCGGCGGCGAGCACCTGCTGCCGGAGTTCGACGCCGCGCTCACCGGCGCGGCTGCCGGCGACGAGCGCACGGTCGAGGTCACCTTCCCGGACGACCACCGGCCCGAGGACCTGGCCGGCAAGGCCGCGAGCTTCGCCGTCACGGTGAAGGAGGTGCGCGAGAAGGACCTTCCGGAGCTCGACGACGAGTTCGCCTCCGAGGCGTCCGAGTTCGACACGCTCGACGAGCTGCGGGAGCAGATCCGCGCCCGGATGTCGGAGGGCCTCGAACAACGGGCCGAGGCGGAGTTCCGCGAGGCCGCCGTCGACGCGGTCGCCGCCAAGGCGAAGCTCGAGATCCCTCACGACCTGGTCCACGCCCGCGCCCACGAGATGTGGGAGCGGATCGAGCGCCAGCTGCAGGCGCGCGGGATCGACCCGCAGGCCTACGCCCAGATGCAGGGCAAGGACCGCCACGAGCTGATCGACGACGCCGAGGAGGACGCCGAGCGCGCCCTGCGCCGCGAGGCGGTGCTCGCCGCCGTCGCCGACGCCGAGGGCATCGAGGCCAGCGACGAGGACCTGATCGAGGCGATCGGGCCGGGCGAGGGCAAGAACTCGCCCGCGAAGCTGCTCGCCCGCCTGCGCGAGTCCGGCCGCGACGGGCTGCTCCGCGACGAGGTCCGGATGCGCAAGGCCGCCGAGGCGATCGCCGAGTCGGCGAAGCCGATCCCGATGGAGCGCGCCGCCGCCCGCGAGCAGATCTGGACGCCGGACAAGCCGGGCGCCGATCCGGAGGCGGAGGACGGGGAGGGGGAGGCGAAGCCCGGCGAGCTCTGGACGCCGGGAAGCTAGCCGCTGCCCGACGAGCGGCGCCTTATACACTCACGCGCCATGAGTCCCCTGGTGCCGATGGTGGTCGAGCAGACGTCGCGCGGCGAGCGCGCCTTCGACATCTACTCGCGCCTGCTCAACGAGCGGATCATCTTCCTCGGCACCCCGGTGACCGAGGACATCGCCAACCTGATCGTCGCCCAGCTCATCCACCTCGAGTCCGAGGACCCCGACAAGGACATCTCGATCTACATCAACTCGCCGGGCGGCTCGGTCTACGCGGGCCTCGCGATCTACGACACGATGCAGTACATCAAGCCCGACGTGCAGACGATCTGCGTCGGCGTCGCGATGAGCATGGGCGCGCTGCTGCTCGCCGGCGGCGCCGAGGGCAAGCGGATGGCGACCCCGAACTCGAAGATCCTCATCCACCAGGTCTCGGCCGGCTTCCAGGGCCAGGCGACCGACATCGAGATCCACGCGAAGGAGATCATCGACGTCCGCCGTCGCCTCGACGAGATCATCGCCAAGCACACGAACCAGCCGTTCGACAAGGTCACCAAGGACACCGAGCGCGACTACTTCATGTCCGCGGAGGAGGCGATGGAGTACCACATCGTCGACCGCGTGATCGAGAACCACTAGCGCCGCCGAGCGCGTCTGCCCCGCCTCAGTTCGCGTAGTCCAGGTCCAGGATCGCCCGGTCGGTCTGGCTGCGCTGCGACGACGAGTTGCGCATGTAGACCTTGATCACAGCCTGGTTGGCGCGCGCGGGCGTGTCGATCTCCGGCACGGCGACGGTCTCCTGCACGTAGGTCGAGGAGCTCGAGTTGCAGCTGATCGGTGACCCGGCGTTGCCATGGGTGCCGATCACGGTCGAGCCCTGGAGGACCTCGAAGTACCAGCAGACGGTGCCGCCGCCGCTGGCGCGGTAGCGGTGCGTGAACTCGGCCCCGGTCAGCGTCGATCCGGAGGGCACGTAGCTTGGGAAGCTCAGCCTCAGGTAGCGCCCGGCCGCGAACGACGAGGACCAGGTCGCGCTCGTGTACGCGTCGCCGTCGGCGGCGACCAGGGGCCAGGTGCGGTTGGTGGTCAGCGCGTTGACGTGGTCGGTGAAGAGCTGGTCGTGGAGCGTGAAGCCTCCGTCGTTGGTGCTGACCGAGACGGTCGCCTGGTCGATCGCCGGGCCGGCGAGCAGCGAGTCGCGAACGTAGACGCGGACCCGCAGGTCGTTGGCGATCGCGCGGCTCGCCACCTCGGGCAGCGCGGTGGAGAAGCTCGTCTGGGCGGTGCCCGACACGCAGCCGACCGGGCTCGATGGGCCGCCGTGCGTGGCGAGCACGGCGTCGGTCGAGGCCCGGCGGACGTCGAAGTAAAAGCAGGCCGTGTTCAGCGCCGAGGCGGCCGCAAAGCGGAGGCCGAACGTCGCCGCCGACGGGGTCGCGGTGGTGGGGAGGGGCGAGTTGTAGTCGACCAGCAGGTAGCGGTTGGAGGCGAAGAGCAGCAGCGGCGCTGTCGTGGTGACGGTCCGGCCGTCCGCGGCGAAGGCGATCGGGTCCGAGGTGTCGGCCTCCGCGCCGCCCGCCGACGCGTCGCGCAGGCCCCAGGCGGTGGTCGTCACCGCCTGCGGGTTGAGCACCGTGACAACGCTCGAGGCGACGTCCCCCTGGTCGCCGATCGCGTAGACCGTGTGCGAGCCGGGTGCGGTCCCGGCCGGCAGGGTGACGCCGGCGTCCGCCGTGCCGCTCGCGGGCACCGGGGAGGGGGTGACCGAGCCGCCGAGCACGGTGCCCGTGGCCGGGTCGTCGAGACGGAAGCTGATCGTCTGGCCGGCGATGAAGTTGGTGATCTGGCCGTTCAGGGTTGCCGGCAGGGTCGCGACCGTGCTCGGGCCCAGGCTGAGGGCGGGCGAGTTGACGACCACCGCGGCGCTCGGCGGGCTCTCGGTGCCGCGCCAGTTGCCGCTCGCGGGCGTGACCGTGTAGCGCCAGGTTCCCGGCGCGACGGCGTTCTCGGTGCAGCTCGTGGTCGCGATCGTCCCGGAGCAGGACGCGCCGACGGCCTGCGCCGTGTCGCCGGCGTCGTAGCGTTTGACGATGTAGCCGCTCACGGCCGGCTCCGCCGGCGCCCGGCCAGCTCACGTCGACGCTGCGGTTGACGACGGTCGCCGTGGGCTGCGATCCCGCGGGAAGCGATCTTGCCTTCGAGTAGGCGGAGCCGTCACCCCCCGTGTCCCAGGCCGCGAGCGCGCTCGCGGGCGCGCGAGCGTGAGGGCGGCCGCCAGCGCGGCGGTCGCGAGCCGGCTCACGGCCCGCTCCCGGTGGCGAATGCCCGCGCCCGGAAGCGGATGCGGAAGGTCGCGTTCTGGCATGCGTCCGGCGCCGAGGGCCTTCATCTTCACCCGGATCTCGATCCGGCGGCGGCGATGGGCAGGGATCGTGCGCTGCCGCTTCGAGGGCTTCGTCCGCACGGCCTTTCGGGGACAGCCCGGACCGGCCTTCTTCACCTTCGCCTTGACCGAGCGCAAAGTGACGGTGTACGGCGCCTGGTTCCTGGCCCGCGCCCTCAGGGTCTTCTTCGCTCCGGGGTAGAGGCCCTTGATGTGGCCCTTGATCGCGACCGCGTCAGGTTGCTGGGCGGCGCGCGGGGACGGGCCGTCGCGGTCGCCGGGGCGGGCCAGGTCGGCGTAGGCGACCACCGCGCCCGCGAGTATCGCCATCGCGGCGAGGATCAGCGCGCGCCTTCTCATCGCCGCAGCCGATCGCGATCAGCACGCCGCCCGGCGCCCCGCAGGGCGCCGGGCCGCTCGTTGGCCGGACTCAGAGCCATCGGCTCGGTTTGCGGTTGTCAGCCCGGGTCGCCTAGGACGCGTTGCTGGCGCCGGTGACCGCAACCGGGATCGTGAACGTCGCGCCCTGGCATCCGTTCACGGAGGCATTCGACATGTGCGCCGCGTCGGTGAGCGTGAACGTCTGTGCCGAGCTCGCGGCGACGTCGAAGTTGCCGCTCTGGTCGGTGTAGGTGACCCCGGTCGTCGTGCAGCCGGCGTGCCCGGCGTCGGGGGTGATCGCCCCGTTACCGTTGATTGCGGTCACCCGGACCGGGAACGGGTTCGGGTTGTTGATCCGAACGAGCAACATCGCCGTCGGCGCCGGGGTAGAGATCGGCGACGGTCGAGGCGGAGACGTCGACCGTGGTCAGCGCCTGGGCCGAGGTCGCCTTGGCGTACCCGGCCCCCGAGCCGTTGGTGGTCCAGGCGGCGTAGACGAGGCCGACGACGCCGAGGACGAGGATCGTTATCGCTCCGCCGATCAGGCGGGACTTGCGGGTGAGATGCATGCTGGCTCCTTGAGGTCGGTCCGGCGTGCGTGAACACCGGGGCTTCAAGCCTTTTTCGACCGATGGCGGTTCGCGCTTGACTCCCAGGTGGCGCAGCGCGCCGCTGCCTGCAACCCGGCCGCCGCTTGCAGGGACGGTGCCCGCCGCCGCGTAACAACTACGCGTCCAGCCGAGGCCGCCGGTGTCGTAATCTGATCACCGGCGCCCGGGACGCAACGCCGAAGGGAGACACCGCGTGGCACGCCCGACCGACTCCAACGAGCAGCTTCTCTGCAGCTTCTGCGGTAAGTCGCAGCGGCAGGTAAAGAAGCTGATCGCGGGCCCCGGCGTCTACATCTGCGACGAGTGCATCGATCTCTGCAACGAGATCATCGACGAGGAGCTGACCGCGCCGCCGTCGTTCGAGCTCGAGAGCCTGCCGAAGCCGGTTGAGATCTACGACGTCCTGCAGGAGTACGTCGTCGGCCAGGAGAACGCCAAGCGGGCGCTCTCGGTCGCCGTCTACAACCACTACAAGCGGGTGCAGATGATGCAGTCCACCGGCGAGGGCGAGATCGAGCTCGAGAAGTCGAACATCATGCTGCTCGGCCCGACCGGCTGCGGCAAGACGCTGCTGGCCCAGACGCTGGCGCGGATCCTCAACGTCCCGTTCGCGATCGCCGACGCGACCGCGCTCACCGAGGCCGGCTACGTCGGCGAGGACGTCGAGAACATCCTCCTGAAGCTGATCCAGGCCGCCGACTTCGACGTCAAGAAGGCCGAGACCGGGATCATCTACATCGACGAGATCGACAAGATCGCCCGCAAGGCCGACAACCCGTCGATCACCCGCGACGTCTCCGGCGAGGGCGTCCAGCAGGCGCTGCTGAAGATCCTCGAGGGCACGACCGCCTCGGTCCCTCCCCAGGGCGGGCGCAAGCACCCCCACCAGGAGTTCCTGACGATCGACACGACCAACATCCTCTTCGTCTGCGGCGGCTCGTTCGCCAACCTCGACCAGGTGATCGAGCGCCGGATCGGCCGCCAGGGGGTCGGCTTCGGCGCCGACGTCGCCTCGAAGGCCGACAAGGACACCGGCGAGCTGTTCGAGCAGGTGCTGCCCGAGGACCTGATCGAGTACGGGCTGATCCCGGAGTTCATCGGCCGGCTGCCTGTCGTCGCGGCGATCCACCAGCTCAGCCGCGACGACCTGATCACGATCCTGACCGAGCCCCGCAACGCGCTCACGCGCGCAGTTCCAGCGCTTCTTCGAGTTCGACGACATCGAGCTGCAGTTCCAGCGAGGACTCGCTGGGCGCGATCGCCGACAAGGCGCTCGAGCGCGAGACCGGCGCCCGCGGCCTGCGCTCGATCCTCGAGGAGACGCTGATGGACGTCCAGTTCGAGCTCCCGTCGCGACGCGACGTATCCAAGTGCGTGGTCACCAAGGAGACGATCGAGCAGGGCCTGCGCCCGACGCTGGTCACCCAGGCTGCGCCGAGCCGAGGCGCCGGAGGAGCTCGGCGACGTGCAGGAGGAGTCGGCGTAGGCCGCGGGCCGGGCGCAACCCGCCCGCGGGGCGGGTGTTGATCAAGCGGGTGGCGCGGCGAGGGCTACACGCGCGTTCGGCCGCCGGTGCGCGGCGGCGTCGGCGATGCTCGGCGCGCTCGGCGCGTGGCGCTCGCGTCGCCCGGGGTCGCGCGGGGGCTCGAGCTGCGGGCATCGACCGGGTTCGACAACGCCGCGGACGGCTGCGTACCCGGCGCCTGCACGTTGCGAGAGGCGGTCCTGGCGGCGAACGCGAACCCGGGTGAGGACGTGGTCCTGCTGCGGCCCGGGACGACGTACTCGCTCTCGATCGCGGGGGCCGGGGAGAACGCCGGGCTCGACCGGCGACCTCGATGTCACCGGCCCGCTGCGGGTGCTCGCCACCGGGCGCGGGCGCGCGACGGTCGACGCGGCCGGCCTCGACCGCGTCTTCGACCTCCACGCCCCGGTCACGCTCGAGGGCCTGTGGGTCACCGGTGGGCGCGCCCGAGGCGTGGACGGATCCGGAGGCGCCGGGGTGCGAGTCGTCGACGGCCGGTTCGAGCTGCGCGACACCGCGATCGTCGCCAACCGCGGCCCCGAGAGCGCGCTCGAGCTGCTCGGCGACGACGGGATGACCGCCCGCGAGAGCGAGATCTCCGCCAATCTCGGCGACGGGATCATCGACCGCGGCGGCGGCGGGCTACGGGCGGCCCACACCGAGATCTCGAGCAACTCGGGCGCGGGCGTGCGGGGCTTCGGCGCCGGCAGCCTGACCGTCTATCACTCCCGGATCGAGGACAACTCCCTGCACGGCATCGAGGAGCTCGACGAGGGCGACGTCGCCGTCGTCGACACGATCGTCTCCCGCAACGGCAGCGGAGCGATCGACGAGCGCGATGCGGGCAGCGTGTTCGTGCGCCGCTCGCGGTTGCGAGACAACGAGGCCGACGCGATTGCAGAAGACGGCGACGGGGAGCTCAGCGTCTACCGGACGCGGGTGACCGGCTCGTTCGCCGGGGCGGCGCTGGAACAGGGCCCGGGTGGGATCTCGGTCATCAAGTCGCGGGTCGCCTTCAACGGCGGCGTCGGCCTGAGCGAGCTCGATCCGGGCTCCGTCTCGCTCGAGGAGTCGGCGCTCGAGGGCAGCGCCCCGGGCGGCGTGATCGAGTCGGGTGACGGCGGGATCCTCCTCACCCTTGCGCGCGTGATCGACAGCGGCGGAGTCGGGCTCGCCGAGCTCGACGGGGGTGACGTGGCGCTCGTGCGCGCCCGTGTCGAAGGCGCCGAGGGCGCGGCGATCGCGCTCGACGGCGCCGCCAGCCTGTTGCGCACGCGGCTGGTCGATAACGGCGGCGGTGTCAGCGTCGCCGACGGATCGCTCAGCCTCGGCCGCAGCGCGATCGTCCGCAACGCCGGCGCGCTCGGGGGAATCGAGGCGGTCGACGCGAGCGTCGCCATTCGACAGTCGACGATCGGCGGCAACGCGACCTCGGGCGACGGCGGTGGCATTGCGCTGGCCGGGGACAGCTCGCTCGCGGCGACCAACACGACGATCGCCGAGAACCTCGCCACCGGCATGGGCGCCGGGCTGTTCGCGGCCCCCGCGTCGGAGGTGCGGCTGAACGCGGTCACGGTGGCCCGCAACGAGGCCGGCGAGGCGGGCGGCGGGGTCGCGCTCGAGCCCGGCGCCGCCGCAACGATCGACAACTCGCTGATCGCCCGGAACCGATCCGGAGGCTCCGGTCCCCGACTGCGTCGGCGACGCGCTCGATTCCGGGGGCGGCAACCTGATCGGCGTCGCGACGGGCTGCGGCGAGCTCGGCGGGGCGGGTGATCTGGTCGGCGGCGCTCGGATCGGCCCACTGGCGCCCAACGGCGGCCCGACCTCGACCGTGGCGCTGCTACGCGGCAGCCGGGCGATCGACGCGGCGCTGACCGACGCGCCGCGGCGCGACCAGCGGAACCTGACCCGGCGCGACCCCGACGCGGGCGCGTTCGAACGCCGCTGAGGGCGCCTCGCGCTCCCACGGCGACCGGGCGGCAACTAAGATCGCCGCTCTCGATGGACCCGTCACGGCGAGAGCTGCTCGAGGCGAGGACCCGGTGGGAGCCGGGCGAGGTCGAGGGCCGGATCTTCGACGCCTGGTACGCCAGCGGCGCCTTCGACCCGGTGCCGGAGGGCACGCCCGAGCGAGAACTTCTCGATCGCGATTCCGCCGCCGAACGTCACCGGTGCGCTGCACATGGGCCACGCGCTCAACGGCACGGTCCAGGACGCGCTCATCCGGATGCGGCGGATGCAGGGCCGCAACGCCCTGTGGATCCTGGGCACCGACCACGCCGGGATCGGGACCCAGATGGTCGTCGAGAAGGAGCTTCGCGCGCAGGGCAGCTCGCGCCACGAGCTCGGCCGCGAGGCGTTCGTCGAGCGGGTCTGGGAGTGGCGGCGCGAGTACGGCTCGCAGATCGTCGAGCAGTACAAGCGGCTCGGCGCCTCCTGCGACTACGAGCGCGAGCGCTTCACGCTCGATGAGGGCTACGTGCGCGCCGTCTACAAGGTCTTCGTCAGCCTCTACAGAAGGGGTTGATCTACCGCGACAACTACATGGTCAACTGGGACCCGGGCACCAACTCGGCGATCTCCGACCTCGAGGTGGTCAACCGCGAGGTCGACGGACACCCTGTACGAGATCGACTATCCGATCGAGGGCTCCGACGAGGTGCTGACGGTCGCCACGGTGCGGCCCGGAGACGATGCTCGCCGACACCGCGGTCGCCGTGAACCCGGGCGACGAGCGCTATCAGCGGACTGGTCGGCGGGCACGCGATCCTGCCGCTGGTCGGCCGCCGGCTGCCGGTCATCGCCGACGAGCACGTCGACCCCGAGTTCGGGACCGGGGCGCTGAAGATCACGCCCGGCCACGACCCCGCCGACTTCGAGATCGGCGCGCGCCACGGGCTCGAGGAGATCTCGGTGATCGGCGAGGACGGGCGGATGACCGCGGAGGCGGGCGAGCGATTCGAGGGCATGACCGCGGCGGAGGCGCCGAGGCCGTGGTCGCGGCGCTGCGCGAGCAGGGCGAGCCTGCGCGGCGAGCGAGCCCTACGCGCACTCGGTGCCGTTCTCGGAGCGCTCCGGCGAGCGGATCGAGCCGCTGATCTCGCTGCAGTGGTTCTGCCGCATGGACGAGCTGGCGGCGCCGGCGATCGAAGTGGTCGAGAGCGACGAGGTGCGGATCGTCCCCGAGCAACTACAAGCGCGTGTACCTCGACTGGATGCGCGAGATCCGGCCCTGGTGCGTCTCGCGCCAGCTGTGGTGGGGCCACCAGATCCCGGTCTGGTACGGGCCCGAGGGCGAGGAGGTCGTCGCCGAGTCCGAGGAGCTCGCGCGCGAGGCGCCGCGAGCGCGGGCTCGATCCCGGAGTCGCTGAGCCGCGAGACCGACGTCCTCGACACCTGGTTCAGCTCGGCGCTGTGGCCGTTCGCAACCCTCGGCTGGCCCGACGAAACGCCGCATTTGCGGGCCTTTTATCCGACCAGCTTCCTGACCACGGCGCGCGAGATCATCTTCCTCTGGGTCGCGCGGATGGTGATGATGGGGATCGAGTTCGCCGGCGACATCCCGTTCCGCGACGTCTACGTGCACCCGGTCGTCCAGGCGCCCGACGGGCGGCGGATGTCGAAGTCGCTGGGAACCGGGATCGACCCGCTCGAGGAGATCGAGGTCCACGGCGCCGACGCGCTGCGCTTCGGCGTGCTCGCGATCTCCTCGACCCAGGACGTGCGCTACTCGCCCGAGCGGATCCAGCAGGGACGCGACCTGGCGAACAAGATGTGGAACGCGTCGCGGCTGGTCCTGCTGAACGCGGGCGGGGCCGAGCCGGGGCCGCGGACCGAGCCGGCTCGAGGACCGCTGGATCCTGACCCGCCTGCGACGCGCGGTCGGCGCCGTCACGACGAGCATCGAGGACTACGACTTCGCCCACGCGGTGCTCGGCTTCTACTCCTTCTTCTGGTCGCGAGTTCTGCGACTGGTACCTGGAGATCGTCAAGCCGCGCCTCTACGACGGCGACGAGGATGCGGCTGCGAATCTGCTCTACGTGCTCGAGCAGGTGCTCGCGCTTGATCCATCCGGTGATGCCGTTCGTCACGGAGGAGATCTGGGGTTATCTCCCGACGCGCGAGGGACTGCTGATCGTTCGGCGATCGCCGCGACGGACGCCCGCGCTGGTCGACACAGAGGCCGCGCTGCGCGGTCGAGCTGGAGATCGAGCGGGTGCGTCGGATGCGCGCGCTGGCGCGACCTGGTCGGCGTCCCGGCGGCCGCGGTGCTCGACGGCGCGCATCGCCGGCCGAGCTCGCCGGAGTTCGTGCCGCGGCTGGCGCGGCTCGAGCCTCGACGGCGGCTCGGGTGAGCCGATCGCGACGATCGGCGGCGATCGAGATCCTCGCTTCCGACGAGGTCGACGCCGAGCAGGTCGCGGCGCGGATCGCGGCCGAGCGCGAGCGGCTGCGAGGCGAGATCGAGCGGCTCGAGCGCAAGCTCGCCAACGAGGGGTTCGTCGCCAAGGCGCCGGCCGAGGTGGTCGAGGCCGAGCGCGAGAAGCTCGACGGCTACCGCGCCGAGCTCGACGAGCTGGGGTAGCGCGCCTGGCCTGGACGGCGGAACAGGGGGAGGCCTAGCTCGGCTCGCTGGAGCCGCTCGGGATGCGCTTCGGGCTCGAGCGGATCCGCGCCTGGTCTCGGTGCTCGGGATGCCCCAGCACCGCTTCGCCTCGATCCACGTCGTCGGCACCAACGGCAAGTCGTCGGTGACCGAGATCACCGCGGCGCTGCTCGAGGCGCACGGGGTCAGCGCCGGCGCCTACCTGTCGCCGCACGACGAGCGCTGGCGGGAGCGGATCCGCGTCGGCGGCGCCGAGATCGACGAGGCGGCCTTCGGCGCCGCCGCCGAGCGTGTCGCCCAGGCGGTCGAGGTGGTCAACCGGACCCTGGACGAGGGCGAGTCGGTGACCCAGTTCGAGGCCGACACGGCGACCGCGTTCGTCGCGCTGGCCGCGGCACGGGTCGAGGTGGCGGTGATCGAGGCCGGGCTCGGCGGCCGCCTCGACGCGACCAACGTGCTCCCCTCGCGGGTGACCGTGCTGACCTCGGTCGGGCTCGAGCACACCGAGTACCTCGGCGATACCGAGGTCGAGATCGCGGCCGAGAAGCTCGCCGTGCTGCGCGACCAGACGACCCTGGTGATCGGGCCGCTGGTCCCGCCGAGGTCGAGCGGGCTGGCGCGGCGGGCGGCGGCCGAGCGCAGCGCCGAGCTGGTCAGCGTCCGGGACCTCGCGCCGGTGATCGAGCTGCCGACGCGAGCGCCCTACCTGCGCCGCAACTTCGCGGTCGCGCTGGCCGCCGCCGAGGCGGTCGCTCGGCTCGCTCGACCCCGAGCGGGTCGCGCGACGTCGCCGCCGGGCTCGACCTGCACGGGCGGATGGAGGTGGTCGACGGCGACCCGCCGGTGGTGCTCGACGCCGCCCACAACCCGGCCGGGGCCGGGGCGCTGGCCGAGGCGCTGCCGGCGGTGGCGGCGGGCAGGCCGGTGATCGCCTGCCTCGCCGTGCTCGCGGACAAGGATGCGGCGGGGTTCGTCGGCGCGCTGGCGCCGGTGCTCGCGGGCGTCGTGGCGACGGAGATTCCAGCCGGGCGCCTGGCCGAGGCCGGGAGGCCGGGGGCGCGGGCGCTGGGCGCGAGCGGCTGGCGGCGGTGGCGCGCGAGGCCGGGATTGGCTGGGTGGAGGAGGTGGTGGACCCGGCCGCGGCGGTGGCGCGGGCGCGCTCCGTCGCCCAGGCGCAGGGAGGCGTGGTGCTGGTCACAGGCTCCCACTACCTGCTCCGCTACGCCGGAAGCTCGCCGAGTGACGCGCTAGCCACCGTACAGGAGCTCAATGCGTCAGACCGACCGGCCGGGTGCCCGCCTAACCAGCCGTTGTCGTTGTTCAGCCGCGCCGCAGGCGCCGGCGGAACTCCTGCACGTCGCGCTTGAGCCAGTCGGTGTGGTCGTTGGCCCAGCCTTGGCGGTCCTTGAAGTAGCGGTCGTCGTTGGCCATCGAGTGGCCGATCACCTCGCCGGTCGGGATCTCGTAGCGGGCCTGGAGCCAGCGGACGAGCCGCAGCGCAGCGCCGATCTGCCGGCGCCGGTCGAGGATCTGCTGGTCGGCCCAGTGGGCGCCGCGTCCGGTCGACTGCACCATCTCGATCCCGATCGCGACGTGGTTGAGGCCGATCGTGTGGCGGCAGCGGATCGCCGGCGGGACGAGCTCGTCGATCGTCCCGTTCTGCTCGATCACGTACTGGGCGCAGACGCCGGGCCGCTCGCCGAGGTTGGGCGCGTTGGAGTCGAACGTGCTCCAGACGGAGCCGTAGCTGTCGGTGGCGGTGAAGTGGAGGACGATCACCTTCGGGTCGCGTCAGGCGCCACTCCCGCTCGCCGTAATGGCGGCGCGAGTAGGTGGCCATCTGCGCCTTGCGCTCGGTCGCCGTAGGAGATCGTGGTCCTCGGTGATCGGCGGCTTCGTGCCAGGCGCCTGAGCCGTCGCCGCGAGCCACGCGTGTGCGCTCGGCGGCGCCAGCGCGGCGATGGTCGCGAGCGCCCAGATCAGGGCGCCATGTCCGCACCTGGGCGGGTTTCCGATTACCTTCTGTCTGATTGGATAGAGGCGCACGCTCAGAGCTTCTCCACATGATGGGGCTGGTCGCGGCCGTGGTCGCGGTCGTAATCCTGGTCTTCTTCGGCCTGGGCTACCTGTTCGGGCGCCTCTTCCTCTGATCCAGCGCGGACTACACTGCCCAACCCTCGAATGACCGTAGCGCTCTTCGGCATCACCAACGACGGCCTCAACCTGGCCGTCAACCTGCTGATCCTGTTCCTGGTCGTGCTCTGGCTGGCCCTCGTCGCGTGGACCTACTTCGACGCCCGCCGGCGGATCGCGGACCCGGTCCTGATCGCCTGCGCGACGGCGGCCTCGCTGTTCCCGTTCGTCGGCACGATCGTCTACTCGATCCTGCGCCCGCCGGAGTTCCTGGCCGACAAGCGCGAGCGCGAGCTCGAGATCCGCGCCTCGGAGCTGCGCGTGCGCCAGCTCGAGGAGGCGTCGTGCCCGAACTGCGAGCACCCGGTCGAGCGCAGCTTCCTGCGCTGCCCCAACTGCCGGGCGCGGATCAAGGACCCGTGTGAGTCCTGCGGCAAGCCGATCGACCCGCGCTGGTCGATCTGCCCTTACTGCGAGACGCCGCAGCGCCGGGCCGCGCCGCCGGAGCGCCGGCCGCCGGCAAAGCGCCGCGGCAAGAGACCGCCGAGCCGGCGTCCGAGCCGCCTCCGAAGCCCCGTCGGTCGAGCTCTCGACCCAGTTCGCGCTCGAGCTCCGGCGCCCGCCCCGGTCCGACCCCGCCCCCCAAGGCGAGCGCCGACGGCGAAGCCCAGCGCAAGCCCCCTGCCGGGCGGCCGGCCCGCTCGCCGCGCGGCGCCGGCACCCAGAGCCGGCCGACGGGCTCGCGTCCGGAAACCGGCGAGTAGGCGGCCGGTGGCGTCTTGTAGGCTGCCGCGCCGATGAGCGGCGGCACGCGAACCCTGATCCTGATCAAGCCCGACGCGTTCGAGCGCGGGCTCACCGGCGAGCTGCTCGCGCGCTTCGAGCGCAAGGGCCTGAGGATCACCGAGCTCCGGCTGCTGACCGCCGACGAGGAGATCGCGAACGCCCATTACGCCGAGCACGTCGAGAAGCCCTTCTTCGGCGAGCTGGTCTCGTTCATCACCGGCGGGCCGCTGGTCGGCGGCTCGTCCTCGAGGGCCACGAGGCCGTGACGGCGGCGCGCCAGTTGATCGGCGCCACCAACCCGGTCGAGTCCGAGGCCGGCTCGATCCGCGGCGAGCTACGGGCTCGAGGTCACGTTCAACCTCGTCCACGGCTCCGACTCCGATGAGTCCGCCGAGCGCGAGATCGGGATCTGGTTCGGCGAGTAACTCGTGAGCGCCTGATCCTCGCCTCGGCGTCGCCACGCCGGCGGGAGATCCTCGAGCGCCTCGGGATCGTGTTCGAGGCGGTAGTCGCCGAGGTCGAGGAGCTCCGCGAGGGCGAGCCGCAGGCGGTCGTGCTCGAGAACGCCCGGCGCAAGGCCCGAGCCGGGCTGCGCCAGGCCGGGGCGGGGGAGGGGGCGGTCGTGCTCGGCGTCGACACGGACGTCGCGCTCGACGGCCGGCTGCTCGGCAAGCCCGACGACGAGGCCGGCGCGAGGGAGCGGCTGCGAGGCGCTCAGCGGTCGCACCCACGAGGTCCTGAGCGGCGTGGTCGTGATCGGGACCGCGATCGGCACCGAGTCCCGGTCGAGCGCTCGGCGCTCGCCCGGACCGAGGTCACCTTCGATCGCCTCGACCCGGCGACGATCGATCTCTACCTCGCGCTCGGGGGAGTGGCGGGACCGCGCCGGTGGCTACGCGATCCAGGGGCTGGGCTCGATCCTGGTCCGCTCGATCAGCGGCGACTTCTCCAACGTGGTCGGCCTCCCGGTGCCGACGCTGCTCGAGCTGGTCCCGGCGCTGAGAATCTGAGGCTCGCGCGCGGCGGGGGCAAAGCTCCTGCACGGTCGGCGAAACCGCCGAAAACCCTAAGGCGGAGAATTAGCCTTAGTCTTTTTCGCAGGGCTCGATTTCGGCTTGAGGCCTGCAAATCACGCGCTACACTCGGGCGCAGGCCACGGCACCACCCCGCCTGCCGGGCCGATCTAGTGATGGGCATTTTCGGCAACCTCTTCGGTTTCGGCGGCCGCGACATGGCGGTGGACCTGGGGACCGCGAACACGCTCGTCTACGTGCGCGGGCGGGGGATCGTGCTCTCCGAGCCGTCGGTGGTCGCGGTCGACTCGATCAGCGGCGAGGTGCACGCGGTCGGCGTCGACGCGAAGCGGATGCTCGGCCGCACCCCGGGCAACATCACCGCGATCCGGCCGCTCAAGGACGGGGTGATCGCCGACTTCGACGTCACCGAGGAGATGCTGCGCCACTTCATCCAGCAGCGTGCACCAGAGCCGCTTCGCCCATCCCCGCGTCGTCGTCTGCGTCCCGTCCGGGGTCACCGGGGTCGAGAAGCGGGCGGTCGAGGAGGCGTGCCTGTCGGCCGGCGCGCGGCAGGCCTACCTGATCGAGGAGCCGATGGCGGCGGCGATCGGCGCCGGGCTTCCGGTCGCCGACCCGACCGGCTCGATGATCCTCGACATCGGCGGGGGAACGAGCGAGGTCGCGGTGATCTCGCTCGGCGGGATCGTCGTCTCCGACTCGATCCGGGTCGGCGGCGACGAGATGGACGACGCGATCGTCGCCCACTGCAAGCACACCCACAAGCTCGCCATCGGCCAGCAGACCGCCGAGGAGGTGAAGCTCGAGATCGGTTCCGCCGCCGAGCTGCCCGAGCAGCGGGTGTCCGAGATCCGCGGGCGCGACCTGGTCAGCGGCCTGCCGAAGACGATCGAGCTCAGCTTCGGCGGAGATCCGCGCGGCGCTCGAGGAGCCGGTGAGCCAGATCGTGGCCGCCGTCAAGGACACGCTCGACCGGACGCCGCCCGAGCTCGCCGGGGACATCATGGACCGTGGGATCACGCTCGCCGGAGGCGGGGCGCTCCTCCGCGGCATGGATGAGCGCATGCGCGCCGAGTGCCAGATGCCCTGCCAGCTGACCGATTCGCCGCTGACCTGCGTCGCGGTCGGCTCCGGCCGCTCGCTGGAGGAGTTCGAGGTCATCCACCGGATGAACCGGGCCACCGGGCGGCGGCGGGTCGGGGCGACGGCCTGATGTACCGCAAGCAGGTGAGAAGGCGCCGGGCCGTGCTCGTCGCCCTGATCGTGCTCTCGCTGGTCCTCCTCTCGACCCACTTCTCGGAGGTCGAGAGCGGGCCCCTGCACACCGTCCAGCGCGGGGTGGCGACGGCCTTTGCGCCCGTCGGCGAGGTCGCCGAGCGGGCACTGAAGCCGGCCCGCGACCTGATCAACTGGTTCGACGAGACCTTCGATGCCCGCGGGGAGAACGAGGAACTGCGGGCGGAGGTGGCGAAGCTACGCGCCGAGGTCGTCGCCGCCGAGGCGGCGGAGGGCGACAACGAGCAGTTCCGCAAGCTGCTCAGCTTGGTCGACAAGAACCCCGGCCTGGGCGAGTACGCGCTGGTCACCGCGAGGGTGGTCGAGCGCTCGCCGACCGTCTGGTTCTCCGACGTGATCATCGACCACGGGTCGAGCTCGGGGATCGAGCGCAACGACGCCGTGGTCAGCGGCGACGGCCTGGTCGGCCGGATCAGCGACGTGACCTCGGGCACCGCCCAGGTACAGCTGATCACCGACCACGACAACGCCGTCTCGGCCGAGGTGTTGCCGTCCGGGCCGACGGGGATCGTCGAGCCCGAGGTTGGCGATCCCGAAGACCTGCTGCTCGACTTCATCGACAACGACGAGACGATCCAGGAGAACCAGACCCTGGCCACCGCCGGCTGGTCCAACGGCGTCGTCTCCTCCGCCTACCCGCCAGGGATCCCGATCGGCCGCGTGAGCGAGGCCGAGGCCGGCGAGCAGGAGGAGTTCCAGCGCGTTCACGTCGAGCCGTTTGCCGACCTGCGCCAGCTCGAGTACGTCCAGGTGCTGACGGCGGGCCCCGAGCGCCCGGGGGTGCCCGGATGATCGTCACCCCGAGGATCGCCGTGCGGATCGCGCTGATCGTGGTCGTCGCCGTGATCCTCCAGCTCTCGTTCTTCTCCTACCTGCAGATTTTCGGTGCGACCCCGTACCTGGTCCCGGTGGTCGTCGTCTCGCTCGGCCTGCTCGGCGGCGGCGTGACCGGCGCCGTTTGCGGCTTTTTCGCCGGCCTGCTGATCGACTCCCTGCTCCTGCAGACGCTCGGCGTCTCCTCCCTGGTCCTGCTCTCGATCGGCTATCTCGCGGGTCGCTATCGCGAGGGCTTCGAGGTTCGCAACGGGATGGTCCCGGCGCTGCTCGCCGGGGGGTTCACGTTGCTCGGCGCCGCCGGCTTCGCCGCGATCGAGTTGATGCTCGGCGTCGAGGCGCCGGTCAGCCTGCTGGTCGTGCGCGAGATCCTCGTCCAGGCGCTGCTCGCGGTGGCCCTCGCGTTCGCCGTCTACCCGCTGATCCGCCGTGCGCTGGGCGCCGCGCTGATCGACTACAAGCCGTCGCGCCGGATGCGCGCGACCGGGCGCCTGCGCCGCCACCGGCCGCGGCGCAGCCGCAGCGTCGAGCACTCCGGGCAGTCGCGCCGGCGCGGGCGCCGCGCTCCGGCCCAGCGGGCGGCCGGCGGGGGCCACCGAGTCCTCGGCGGGGTCGAGTGATGGGCTCCGATTGGCGCGGCCCTCCGATGCCCGCCCAGTTCGCCCTGCGGGTGGCGATCCTCGGCGGCATCGGCCTGGTTGCGTTCGCGATCATCTTCCTGCGGCTCTGGTACCTGGAGGTGCTCTCCGGCGACCAGTACCTGGCGGAGGCCCAGAACAACCAGGTGCGTGAGTTCACGGTCCAGGCCCCGCGCGGCCAGGTGCTCGACCGCCACGGCCAGGTGCTGGTCGACAACCGCACCGCGCTCGAGCTCCAGGTCAAGGAGACCGACCTGCCCGCCAGCGCCGAGCGCCGCGCCAGGCTGTTCGCGCGCGTCGGCGAGCTCGCGGGGCTGCGCCCTGAGCAGATCCGCAACAAGCTCCGCGCCGAGGCCAAGACCTGCGCCGCCTGCCCGGCGACCCTGCGCCGCGACGTCCCCTACGACCTCGTCTACTACCTGCGCGAGAACCAGCGGAGTTACCCAGGGATCTCGGTCGAGCGCGTCTACGTGCGCCACTATCCCGAGGGCACGCTGGCGGCGCACCTGCTCGGCTACGCGGGCGAGGTCGACTCGACCCAGCTCGAGGACCCGCGGTACGAGGCGCTCGAGCCCGGCGACCAGGTCGGCAAGGAGGGCGTCGAGTACGCCTACGACAGCCTCCTGCGCGGTACCAACGGCGAGAGCCGGGTCCAGGTCGATGCCTCCGGCCAGCCCACCGGCGGCCGGCTCTCGGAGCGCGAGCCGACCACCGGCAACGACCTCGTGCTGACGATCGACGACGCGGTCCAGAGCGCCGGCGAGAACGCGATCGGCTCGATCGGCCTGCCGGGCGGCTTCGTGGCGATGAACGTCCACGACGGCCAGCTCTACGGGCTCGGCTCGAGCCCGGGATACGACCCGGCGATCTTCGCCAAGCCCCGAGTGCCTCCACCCGTCTACGAGCGGCTCACCGACGAGAACCTCGGCGCCCCGCTGTTCGACCGCGCCACGAACGGCTTCTATCCCGCCGGCTCGACGTTCAAGCCGATCACCGCGCTGGCCGCGCTCGATTCCGGCGCGCTCGAGCTCGGCGAGATCATCAACGACACCGGCAGCTTCTCGCTCGGCGACGGCCAGGTCCTGCACAACGCCGGCGACGCGGTCAACGGGCCGATCGAGCTGCGCCAGGCGCTCAAGGTGAGCTCCGACGTCTTCTTCTACACGCTCGGCGCTCGCACCAATGTCAACGGCGGCGACGGCGGCGCGATCCAGCAGTGGGCCCGCGCTCTCGGCCTCGGCGAGCCGACCGGCCTCGACGTCGGCGGCGAGGGCACCGGCCGGGTGCCGACCCCGCAGCAGCGCAACCGCGCCTACGCCCGCAACACCGATCCGAGCTCGCCCTGCGAGGAGGAGGTCTGCATCGAGGAGGGCGAGGTGACCGACCGCGAGTGGTCACTGGGCGACAACGTCAACCTCGCGATCGGCCAGGGCGACGTCCAGGTCGATCCGCTGCAGATGGCGGTCGCGTACGCCGCGATCGCCAACGGCGGCGACGTCGTCCGTCCCCACGTCGGCCTCCGGGTCGAGGACCCGCAGGGGCGGGCGATCCAGGAGATCGACCCGGCGATCCGCGACCACGTCGAGATCGACCCGGCCGCCCAGCGGACGATCCTCGACGGCCTCCGGGGGGCGGCGATGGAGCCCGGCGGCACGTCGTACCCGGTATTCGGCGGCTACCCGGTCGAGATCGCCGGCAAGACCGGGACCGCGGAGACCGGGCTCGGGGTCGACCAGTCCTGGTACATCGCCATGGCCCCCTACGACGACCCCAAGTACGTGGTCGCGGTGACCGTCGAGCGCGGAGGGTTCGGCGCCGACACCGCGGCCCCGGCGGCCCGGCTGATCCTCGACGAGTTGCTCGCGATCGACGAACGGCAGATCGACGAGGTCGAGGCCGAGGGAGCGGTGGTGGAGTGATGGAGGCCTACCGCCGCCCCCGCCCGGCGTTCGAGCGCCCGCGAGCGAGCCTGATCGAGCGGGCGGGATTCGCCCGCCTCGACCCGATCCTCCTGTTCGCCGGGATCGCGCTGATCGCCTTCAGCATCTACACGCTCGGGGTCGCGACCAGCGAGGACGTGCCCGGCAACCCCTACTACTACGTCGTCCGTCAGTCCATCTACGCGGTGGTCGGGATCGCGCTGATGCTCGCGGTGGCGCGCATCGACTACTCGCGCTTCCGCGAGCTCCGGGTCGGGATCTACACGGCGATGATCGGGCTGATCGTCCTGGTCCTGCTGCTCGGCGAGGCGACCAGGGGCTCGCGCCGCTGGATCGAGCTTCCGTTCTTCACCTTCCAGCCGTCGGAGCTGGGCAAGGTGCTGCTGGTGATCACCCTGGCGGCGTTCGTGATCGACCGGGCGCGGCGGGTGTCCGAGCGCCAGCGGACCGTGCGCCTGCTGGCGCTGGGGCTGTTCCCGGCAGCGCTCGTGTTCCTGCAGCCGGACCTCGGGACGGCGCTCGTCTACGGCGTGATCACGCTCGCGGTGCTGTTCATCGCCGGCGTGCGCTGGACGCACTTCGCCGCCCTGCTCGGGGGCATCGCGGCGACGGCCGCGATCGTGCTGGTGATCGCGCCGGCCGTCGGTACCCCTATCCTGGCCGACTATCAGCAGGAACGCCTGACCGCTTTCCTGCATCCCAGTGACGACCCCGCTGACTCGAGCTATCAGATCAATCAGGCTCTGATCGCCGTAGGCTCAGGGGGCAAGACCGGACGTGGCGATGACGCAACCCAGACCAATCAAGGCTTCCTACCGGAGCGGCACACCGACTTCATCTTTGCCGTCGTCGGCGAGCGCTTTGGCTTCGTCGGCGCCGCGTTCTTACTTTCTCTATACGCCCTGCTCATCTGGAGGGCGCTGCGCATCATGACTCTCTCGAAGAACCTCTACGGCAGCATGATCGCGGGCGGAATCGCCGCGATGCTGATGTTCCAGGTCTTCGTCAACGTCGGCATGAACCTGGGAATCATGCCGATCACCGGCATCCCCTTGCCGCTGATGAGCTCAGGCGGCTCGTCCGTGATCGTCACCTTCTTGGCGCTCGGGCTGCTGCAGAGCATCTACGTCCAGGCGCAGCTCACCTCGAAGCGGGGCTCGACTCCGTTTTGAGGTGATCTAACTGAAGAAGCGAATTCTCGTCTCCGTCGACGCGGGAGAGACCCGCGTCGCGGTACTCGAAGGCAAGGGCTCGGCCCGTCAGCAGAAAAGCCGTCCAGCGGCGAACCGTCGCGGCGGCGGAGGCGAAGCCGAGCCGTCGCGGAGCGACGGTCTCAAGGTCGCCGAGCTGTACGTCGAGCGGCGCAGCTCGCGCTCGATCGTCGGCAACATCTACAAGGGGGTGGTCGACAACGTGCTCCCCGGCATGGAGGCGGCCTTTGTCGACATCGGCCTGGAGCGCAACGGCTTCCTGCACGTCGATGAGATCGTGCTCCCCGACGGCCAGAAGGTCCCCCGCCGGGGCCACGGCCGCGGCCGGCGGATCGACGAGCTGATCAAGCCGAAGCAGGAGGTCCTGGTCCAGGTGGTCAAGGACCCGTTGAAGTCGAAGGGCGCGCGCCTGTCGATGCAGATCTCGATCGCCGGCCGCTATCTCGTCTACATGCCGAGCGGCGCCGGCGTCGGCGCCTCGCGCCGGCTGCCCGACGGGGAGCGCGACCGCCAGCGCAAGCTGCTGCAGAAGATCCACGACGGCGAGGGCGGCGTGATCGTCCGCACCGCCGCCCAGGGAGCGCGCAAGGCAGACTTCGAGCGCGACCTCGCCTACCTGCACAAGCTGCACGAGGTGATGGTGCGGCGCGCCGAGGAGGTCAAGGCGCCGAACCTGGTCTTCCAGGAGGCGGATCTGTCGATCCGGGTGCTGCGCGACGTGCTGACCAAGGAGTTCGACGGAGCGGTGATCGACGACCCGAAGCAGCACCATCGGGTGACGAGCTTCTTCCTGCGCACGGCGCCGGAGCTGGTCGAGTTCGTCGAGCTCTACGAGGGAGCCGTGCCGCTGCTCGAGCGCGAGGGCGCCGCCGACGCGTTCGACTCGGTCCTCTCGCGCCGCGCGGACCTGGCCTCCGGCGGGTACCTGATGATCGACTACGCCGAGGCGCTGACGGTGATCGACGTCAACACCGGCAGCTTCACCGGGCGCGGCAAGGGGCGGCTCGAGGACACGATCACGAAGGTCAACGTCGAGGCGGCCGAGGAGGTCGTGCGCCAGATGCGCCTGCGCGACATCGGCGGGATCATCGTCATCGACTTCATCGACATGGCGAAGGCGAAGAACCGCGACCAGGTGCTGAAGACGCTGAAGAAGTCGCTCGACGCCGACAAGACGAAGAGCTACGTGATGGAGGTCTCGCCGCTCGGGCTGGTCGAGATGACGCGCCAGAACGTCACCGACGGCGTGCGCGAGATCCTCACCCATACGTGCCCGACGTGCGAGGGCGAGGGCGTCGTGCGCTCGGCGGAGACGATGGCGATCGAGGTGATCCGCAAGCTGCGCCAGCTCGCCGCCGCCGAGCCCGAGCCGGAGGCCTTCCTGGTCCGGGTAAACCCGAACGTCGCGGCGGAGCTGGTCGCCGAGGGCAGCGGCCTGCTCGAGCTCGAGACCGAGACCGGCAAGCACTTCCACTTCGAGGGCGGCGAAGCGCTCGCGATCGAGACCTACGAGGTCGTCGACCGTGGCACCAGGGCCGAGATCGAGGAGCGGGCGCTGCCGTTCCGGGTCGGCGAGGAGGTGCTGGTCACGATCGAGGAGCCGCACATGTACAACGCCGAGGACGCGATCGCCCGCGTCGACTCCTACATCGTCAGCGTCAGCGGCGCCGGGCGGCACGTCGGCGAGCGCCGTCTGGTCGCGATCGAAAGCGTCGCCCGCTCCGCCGCGACCGCGGCGCTGCTCGACGAGAACGGCGAGAAGGTCGAGGTCGTCGAGAAGCTAGAATCGCCCGCTCCCTCAGCGAGGCGCCGGGGCCGCCGTGGCGGCAGGCGCCGCAGCCGGGCCCGCAGCGAGAGCGGCTCGGGTGACGAGGGCTGATCGACCATGGCTGACACTTACGCGATCATCGAGAGCGGCGGCAAGCAGTACCGCGCCGAGAAGGGCACCACCCTCGTAGTCGACCGCCTGCCGGCAGACGAGGGGGCGAAGGTGAACCTGCGCGCGGTGATGTTCCGCGGCGCCGACGATGTCGTGCTCGAGTCCGACAAGCTCGAGAAGGTCAAGGTCGAGGCGACCGTCGCCGGCCACGAGCGCGGCGAGAAGATCCGGGTGTTCAAGTACCGGGCGAAGAAGGGATATCGCAAGCGGGCCGGGCATCGCTCGGAGCTGACCCGGCTCGAGGTCACCGAGGTGAAGCTGCTGACGCGCAAGCCCGCCGCCCCGAAGGCCGAGCCGAAGCAGGCGCCGGCGAAGGACGCCGCGGAGGCGAAGGACGCGGCGGGTAAGGAGGAGACGGCGAAGAAGCCCGCCGCCCCGAAGAAGGCCGCGACCGCCAAGAAGCCGACGGCCAGCAAGGCTCCGGCGGCCAAGAAGGCGCCGGCCAAGAAGCCCGCGACGCGCAAGCCGGCCGCGAAGAAGCCCGCCGCCAAGAAGGAGAGCTAGCGATGGCGCACAAGAAGGGACTCGGATCGAGCCGCAACGGTCGCGACTCGAACCCGAAGATGCTCGGGGTGAAGATCTTCGCCGGCCAGCAGGTCGGCGGCGGCGAGATCATCGTCCGCCAGCGCGGAACGCGCTTTCGCCCCGGCGCCGGCGCCGGCCTCGGCCGCGACCACACGATCTTTGCCACCCGCGCCGGCGTGGTGGAGTTCGCACCCGCCCGCAAGGGCCGCGTGGTCTCGGTCGTCGACGCCGAGTGACGCGCTGAGCACTCCCTGGGTGCTCAACCCGGCGCTCGGGCGCGAATAGGCTGCGACGGTGCACGCGCAGGACGAGGACGCGGAGCTGGTCGAGGCGCTGCGGGCAGGCGATGAGCAGGCGTTCGCCCGGCTCGTCGACGAGCTCAATCCGGCGCTGATCCGGCTGGCGCTCGCGCACGTGCCGAGCCGCGCGATCGCCGAGGACGTCGTTCAGGACACCTGGCTCGGGGTGATCAACGGGATCGACCGGTTCGAGGGCCGCTCGGCGCTGCGCACGTGGATCTTCCAGATCCTGCTCAACAACGCGCGGACGAAGGGAGTGCGGGAGAAGCGCACGCTCCCCTTCGCCTACTTTCGGCGCCGCGCCGAGGAGGGCCGCGACGAGCCCGCGGTCGACGCCGACCGGTTCCAGGGGCGGCGCGCCGACCACCCGGGCCAATGGGCCCGGCCGCCCGTCGAGTGGGGCTCGCCCGAGCTGCGGCTCGCCGCGGACGAGACCCGCGACGTGCTGCTCGAGGCGGTCGCCGCCCTGCCGCCACGCCAGCGCGAGGTGCTCGCGCTGCGCGACATCCAGGGCTACAGCGCCGCCGACGCCCGTAACGCGCTCGGGCTCTCGGAGACCAATCAGCGAGTCCTTCTCCACCGGGGGCGCTCGAAGGTGAGGGCCGCGCTCGAGCGCCATTTCGAACAGTCGGGACGATGACCACCAAGGTTGAACAAGAGATCACATGCCAGGAGTTCGTCGAGCTGGTGACGGACCTGATCGAGGGCCAGCTCGCCGAGGCCACGCGGGTCGAGATCGAGCTCCACCTGGGCGAGTGCGACGGCTGCGCGACCTACCTCGAGCAGATCCGCCAGACGATCGCGGGCCTGCGCGCCCTCGCCGAGTCCGATGACTTCCCCGCGACCCGGGAGCAGGCGCTCGCCGCCTTCCGCGAGCTGCGGGGGAACGGAGGCGGCGCCGCCCCGCAGGGCTGACGCCGCCTCCGCACTGACCTATTTCAGCTTCAGGACGCTGAAGACTCCCGCGTGATCGGAGTCGTAGATCCCGTTCACCTGCTCGAGTCCGGTCACCGTCGAGCGCACGAGCTTGGCCTTCCTGCTCATGTTGGTGACGACGTGGTCGACCTGGTGGTCGAACTCGCTCGCCGGCCCGTTGAACAGGTCGGGGACGCAACAGCTCAGCCCGGTCCCTCGGCGCTCGAAGCCGGCGCCCAGGATCACGTCGAACGCCTGCTCGTCACCGCGGCTCGAGACCCCCTTCGGGGCCGTCTTCGCGGGCGGCGATCTTAGTGTGTCCAGACCGCCCCTCGCCCCGCTCCAACACGTCTACCGTTCAATCGATGCTCCACGACCGGGCGAAGATCTACGTCCAGGGCGGCGCCGGGGGCAACGGCGTCGTCTCGTTCCGGCGCGAGGCGCACGTCCCGCGCGGCGGCCCCGACGGTGGTGACGGCGGCCGGGGCGGCGACGTCGTCCTGGTCAGCGACCCCTCCCGGCGCGACCTCGCCTCGCTGCGGTTCTCGCCGCATCAGCGCGCCGGCCGCGGCGGCCACGGCGAGGGCGCCCGGCGCCACGGGGCGCGCGGCGCCGACACGATCGTGCCGGTGCCTCCCGGCACCGAGGTCGAGGGGCTGGAGGGGCGCCGCTACGACCTGATCGAGCCCGGCCAGCGCGCGATCGTCGCCGCGGGGGGCCCCGGCGGCCACGGCAACAAGCGGTTCGCCAGCTCGACCCGCCAGGCCCCCCGCTTCGCCGAGCGCGGCCTCGAGGGCGAGTCGGGCTGGATCGAGCTGCGGCTGAAGCTGCTCGCCGACGCGGGCATCGTCGGGCTTCCGAACGCGGGCAAGTCGTCGCTGCTCGCCCGGCTGACCCGGGCGACACCGAAGGTCGCCGACTACCCGTTCACCACCCTGGAGCCGATCCTGGGGACGATCGACGACGGCGAGCGCCAACTCGTGCTCGCGGACATCCCCGGGCTGATCGAGGGCGCCGCCTCGGGGACCGGGCTCGGCCACGAGTTCCTCGCCCACGTCGAGCGCTGCCGGGTCCTCGTGCACCTGGTGGCCGTGGACGCGCAGATCGCGGGCCCTGGGCCGCAGGCGGAGGAGCTAGCGGATGCTTACGAGACGGTGCGCGCGGAGCTGGCGGGCGCACGGAGAGGGGCTCGAGCGGCTACCCGAGATCGTGGCCGTCTCGAAGGTGGACCTGCTGCCCGCGGATGGGCTCCAGGCGCTGGTGGCCGAGGTCGGCGACCGGCTCGGCCGTGAGGTGCTCGCCGCCTCGTCGGCCACCGGGGTGGGCCTCGAGGCGCTCGGTCGAGCGATCCTCGCGGCGGTGCCGGAGCGGGCGCCGGGCCCCGATCCGGGCGCCGGCACAGCGGCTGGAGATGGGGAGTTCGAGCTCGAGCACATGGTCTACGCGCCCGCCGGCGACGGCGGCTTCGAGGTCGTCCGCGAGCAGGAGGCGTTTCGGGTGCTCGGGCGCGGCGTCGAGGTGCTGGTCGCGCGTCACGACCTCTCGAACCTCGAGGCGCTCGCCTACCTCGAGCAGCGCCTGCGCGAGATCGGCGTGATCGCGGCGCTCGAGCGGGCCGGGTTCGAGCCCGGTGACGAGGTCAGGATCGGCGACGAGGAGTTCGAGCTCCACCCGGGCTAGCAGCGAGCGCTCGCTCGCCAGCAGGCCCATCGCCATCCCCGAGCAGGGCGCCACGCTATCGATCGGGCCGAGGCCGACTTCCTAGACTGAGCCGCGATGACAGTCGTGGTCAAGCTCGGGTCGTCGATCGTCGCCGACGAGCGCGGCGAGGTGCGCGGCACGGTGCTCGACACCGTCTGCGACCAGGTGGCCGAGCTCCATCGGGCGGGTGAGGACGTCGCCATGGTCACCTCCGGGGCGATCGCGCTCGGCTGGCGGCTGATGGCGCTCCCCGAGCGCCCGCGGACCGTCGACGAGCTCCAGGCGGCCTCGGCGGTCGGCCAGGGGACACTCTTCCGGGCCTACGAGTCGCGGCTCGCGGCGCAGGACGTGCACACGGCCCAGGTACTGCTCACCTCGTACGACCTCTCGGTGCGGATGCACTACCTGAACGCCCGCCAGGCGCTGCGGCGGCTGCTGCAGTGGCGGGCGGTGCCGGTGGTGAACGAGAACGACACCACGGCGACCGACGAGATCACCTTCGGCGACAACGACTTCCTCTCCGCGCAGCTCGCCCTGCTGCTCGGGGCGCGCCTGCTGGTCCTGCTCACGGACACCGACGGCCTGCACACCGCCGACCCGCGGCGCGACACCGCCGCGACCAGGGTGGCGCTCGTCGACGACTTCGCCGAGCTCGAGGCGTATGAGATCGGCGAC
Source organism: uncultured Solirubrobacterales bacterium (assembly GCA_963758665.1). Taxonomy (GTDB): domain Bacteria; phylum Actinomycetota; class Thermoleophilia; order Solirubrobacterales; family 70-9; genus WHSW01. The sequence goes on from CAVWWH010000006.1 coordinate 109,454, forward strand.
CGCGATTCCCTCTACGGTTCGGGCGGCATGCGGAGCAAGGTTTCGGCGGCGGGCATGGCGAGTGCCGCGGGGATCCCGGCGGCGATCTGCGACGGGACCGCCAACGGGTCGCTGCTCGCGGCAGCCCGCGGCGAGGACGTGGGTACGAGATTCGCGGCCCACCCCGAGCGCACGCCCTCGTTCAAGCTCTGGCTCCGGTACGCGAAGCCGGCGCGTGGGCGGATCGCGGTCGATGCGGGGGCGGCGCGGGTGTTGCGCGAGAGCGGCTCGAGCCTGCTGCCGGTCGGGATCGTCGCCATCGAGGGCGAGTTCGACGCCGGCGACGCCGTCGACGTCGTCTGCGACGGAGACCGGGTTGGTAAGGGGATCGCCAATTACTCCGCGGCGGAGCTGGTAAGGATCAAGGGGATGAAGTCGGCGCAGGTGCTGGAGCTGCTCCCCAACGCCTCCGAGGAGGCCGTGCACCGGGATCGGTTCGTGCTCGCGTGAGCGCGGCGATCGCGCAACGGCGCGCCGGGATCCTCCTGGCGGCGCTGGTCGTGGCGTTGGCAGCGGCTCCGGTGGCCGCGGACGCGGCGGTCGTCAGCCGGGCGACGGGCTCCGCGACCGCGACGGCCCGCTACTGGACCCCTGACCGGCTCGCGCGGGCGCGCCCGCTCGAGCTCGTCCGCGGCGGCTCGGGCCCGGCGTTGAGGCGCGTCCCGCAGCCGCCCCCGTTCGAGAGCTTCGCGGTCCCGGACCCGACCGCGCTGCCGCTCTCCGCCCACGGCAAGCTGTTCGGCTCGCTGCGCGGCTTCGGCCGGTTCGAGTGCTCGGCGACCGTGGTCAACAGCCCCGCGCGCTCGGTCGTGATGACCGCCGGGCATTGTGTCTATGACCCGCGCAGCGGGGTCGCCGCGAAGCGGCTCGTGTTCGTGCCCGCGTACGCGGGCGGAGCGGGTCCGTTCGGGCGCTGGACGGCGAGCGTCGCGCGGACCACGCGGGAGTGGGTGAAGCGCGGCAACTTCGACTTCGACTACGCCACATTGACCTTGCGACCGAACGGCGGGGCTCGGGTCGAGGACCTGGTCGGCGGTCGGGTCGTGGCGACGAACACGCCGCGCGAGCAGGTCTACAACGCGTACGGGTACCCGATCAACTTCGCCAACGCTCAGCGGCTGTGGTCGTGCCGCGGTGGCTACGCCGGCGACGACCCGCGCCCGTTCCCCGGCGGGCCGCCGCCGATCGGGATGGCCTGCGACATGAAGGAGGGCGCCAGCGGGGGTGGCTGGGTCGACGAGCTCGGTCGCCTCGTCTCGGTCAGCAGCTTCGGTTACCGCCGACGCCAGGGCTTCCTCTACGGCCCCTACCTGACCCCGAGGGCTGCGCGGCTGGTCGCCCGATCCGGTTAGCGCCGACGCTACGATCTGTCGCCTGATGGCGATCGCCGCTTTGAGCGTCACCGATGCGTGCGAGAGCGCTCAGCGCGCCGCGCGGACGCTGGCGACCGCATCGACCGCGAGCAAGGACCGGGCGTTGGAGCGGCTCGCCGAGCTGCTCGTCGAGCGCGCCGACGAGATCCTGGAGGCGAACGCGGCCGACCTCGCCGACGAGCGCGCCGCCGGGCTGACCGAGGCGCTGCGCGACCGGCTGGCGCTCACCCGAGAGCGGGTTGAGGCGATGGCCGACGGCGTGCGGGCGATCATCGCCCTTCCCGATCCGGTCGGCGAGGAGCTCGACCGGCGGACGATCGCCGACGGGCTTCACCTGCGCAAGCTGCGAGTGCCGCTCGGCGTCGTCGCGGTGATCTACGAGGCGCGGCCGAACGTCACCGTCGACTGCGCCGCGCTCTGCCTGAAGAGCGGCAACGCGATCGTCCTTCGCGGCTCGAGCTACGCCGAGCGGTCGAACGCCGCGCTCGCCGGGCTGGTGCGCGAGGCCGTGCGCGAGGCGGGGCTGCCGGAGGGCGCGGTTGAGCTGCTCGCCGGCGATCGCTCCGAGCTCGAGCAGCTCGCGACCGCCGAGGGCCTCGTCGAGCTGGTGATCCCACGCGGGGGGGAGGGGTTGAAGCAGGCGCTGAAGGCCGTGGCCACGGTGCCGGTGCTCTACGCGGCAGGGGGCAACTGCCACGTCTACGTTCACGCCGACGCCGACCTCGAGATGGCGCGGCGGATCGCCTACAACTCGAAGGTCGACCGCCCGGGCGTCTGCAATGCCGCCGAGACGCTGCTGGTCGACGCTGCGGTCGCGGAGGAGTTCCTGCCGACGATCCTCGCCGAGCTCGCCGACGCCGGGGTCGAGCTGGTCGGCGACGAGCGCACACGTACCGCGGCCGACGGGCTCGAGGTCGGCGAGGCGACCGCGGACGATTGGGACACCGAGTACCACGGGATGAAGATGGCGGTCGGGGTGGTGGACTCGGTCACCGACGCCGTCGAGCACGTCAACCGGCACGGGACCGGGCACACGGAGGCGATCGTCACCGGCTCCGATCCCGCCGCCGCGGAGTTCACGGACGGGGTCGACGCCGCGGTCGTCTTCGTCAACGCGTCGACCCGCTACACGGACGGCTACGTGTTCGGGATGGGGGCCGAGATCGGCAACTCGACCCAGAAGCTGCACGCGCGCGGGCCGATCGGCCTGCGCGAGCTGACCACGACCAAGTACGTCGTCCACGGCGACGGCCAGGTCAGGGGGTAGCGCCGTCCCGGCCGCGCGAGGTCGCGCCTACGGTGTGCTCGGCGGAGCGTTCAACCCTCCGCACATCGGCCATCTGGTGCTCGCACACGAGGCGGCGTTCCAGCTCGGCCTCGACGAGGTCGTGCTGGTGCCGACCGGCCGGGCGCCGCACAAGCGGATCGAGCCCGAGCCGGGGCCGGCGGTGCGGCTCGAGCTGACCCGACGCGCGGCCGCCGGCGACGAGCTCCTGCGGGTCTCGGACTCGGAGCTGCGCGGCGACGGCCCGTCCTACACCTTCCGTACGCTGGAGGAGTTGAGTGCGCAGCGCCCGGGCGATCAGATCTTCTTCCTCATGGGGGCGGATGTCGCGGCGCACCTGGAGGACTGGAAGCGCCCCGAGCGGGTGCTCGAGCTGGCCCGGCTCGGGATCGCCGGCCGGCCGGGCACGGCGCTCGACGAGGCCGAGGCGGCACTGGAGCGACTCGGCGCGGCGGATCGGGCGGAGGTCGTCCGGATGCCGGAGATCGCGGTTTCGTCGACGCGGATCAGGCGCCGGATCGCGCAGGGCGGGCCGGTGCGCTACCTGGTCCCGGACCCGGTCGCGGAGCTGATCGCCGCGGAAGGGCTCTACCGAGAGGCGGTGCACGCTTGAGCCCGGCCGCGGACGGTGCCGAGCGCCAGGCGGCGGTGGCGGACCGGCGCGCGCGGGCGCCGGCGGCGTCGGAGGAGCTGGTCCGGCGGATCGCGGCAATCGTCGACGACAAGAAGGGCGAGCGGATCGTCGCCATCGACGTCCGCGAGCTCGTCTCCTATACCGACTACCTGGTGATCGCCACGGCGCGAAACGAGCGTCAGGCGAAGGCAATCGCCGACGACGTGCAACTGCGGCTCAAGCGCGAGCACCGCCTGCTCCCGGCCCGGGTGGAGGGGGAGAGCGAGGCGCGCTGGGTCCTGCTCGACTATCTCGACTGCGTCCTCCACGTCCAGGTTCCGGAGATGCGCGACCGCTACCGGCTCGAGCGCCTCTGGGGCGAGGGCGGGCGGCTGGAGCTCGAGCTCGAGGGGGCCGCGGACTGAGCCTCCCCGAGGGGCCGCGGAGCTGAGCCTCTCCGTCCGACGGGCGACCTAGCGTCCCCGGCGGTGATGGCGTTCAAGAGGTCGCTGTTCGGCTACCGACGGCGCGAGGTCGAGGAGGCGCTGGCGGCGCGTGATGTCGCCCTCGCCGAGGGCGCAACGGCGCTCGCCTGGCACGCGGCGGAGCTCGAGCGGTACCGGACCCGGGTCGCGCAGCTGGAGCTCGTCTGCCATCAGCTCGCCGACCGGGTGGTCATGCGCCAGCGCGAGCTGGCGGCGGTTCGCGCCGAGCTCGCGGAGCTGGGCACGGAGCTGTCCGGGGCGCGGGCCGAGCTGTCCGGGGCGCGGGCCGAGCTGTCCGCGGCGCGGGGAGAGCTGGCGCGGGGGCGGGCGGGTGGAGGGGCGGCGAGCGTGGAGGAGGTGCGCCGGCAGGCCCGGGGCCAGGCGACCCGGATCAGGCTCCGTGCGCTGCGCGACGCGGCGGAGCTGTCGGAGCGGTTCGAGGAGCTGACGCAGTCGCCGACGGCGGCGCGCCGGCGACTGCTGGACTCGCTCCACGGAGCGATCGATCGTTTCAGCCGCGATGACGTGCTCGACCCGCCGGCCGGTGGCAACGGCCATGCGCCCGGCTCGGCTGATGACCTGTTCGAGGGCATGGTCGAGGTCGAGGTCGGGCCCCTGGACGACTTCTCGCAGCTGGTCGGGTTCGAGGACGCGGCCGGGGCGATTGCGGCGACCTCGGAGATCTCGGTGCGGAGGTTCACGCGCGGGCGGGCGACGCTGGAGATGAAGCTGGCGGAACCGGTCGAGCTGCTGCGCGAGCTCGAGGAGCGGGCGCCGTTCGAGTTCCGGGTCCGCGACCGCCGCTTCGACCGGCTCGTCCTGGACGTCGACGGGGCGTAGGAGTCGCGGAGACGCCGGCGGGCTCCTCGGCCGTCGTGAGCAGCCCGCGCTCGCCCCTGCGCCGAACGCCGTGTTGAGCACCTCATGGGTGCTCAGCGCGTCACTCGGCCCCCGTGCGGGCTTGTCTAAACTGGGCGGTCGACCACGGGTTTCCTGGGGCTATAGCTCAGCTGGGAGAGCGCTTGCGTGGCACGCAAGAGGTCGCCGGTTCGAGCCCGGCTAGCTCCATCACTAGCTTCCTGATCACCAGCGCGGCAGGCCCTATGCTCGGCTCTCGCCGCCACACGAGCAGCTCGACCTGCCGGCGCGCGAGCCGGCCGAGGTCGCACCGATCACGACCGCGAAGGAGAACAGCCGATGACCGTCCCCGCCCGCCTCACCGTCGTCACCGTCGGTGCCCGCGACGTCGCCGCCCTGCGCGCCTTCTACGAGCGCCTCGGCTGGACCACCAACACCGATCCGGGCGCCTTCGCCGCCTTCCCGCTGGGTGGCGCCGTCCTCTGCCTCTTCGATCTCGCATCCCTGGCCGGCGAGGCGGGCGATGCCCCGGTGCCCGACCCGGTCCCGTTCAAGGGCCTCACGCTGGCGATCAACGTCGACGAGCGCGACCATGTCGCCGCCGCGCTCGCCGCCGCCCGCGACGCCGGCGCCACCGTGCTCGCCGAGCCGGTCGACCGCGACTGGGGCGGGCGCTCGGCCTACTTCGCCGACCCCGAGGGCAACGCCTGGGAGATCGCCTGGCTGCCCGGCGCCGAGTTCGACGAGCGGGGCGCGCTGATCTGGCCGTCCGGCTGACCGGCTCGCCGGCCGGCCGGCCCGCCGCGCACCGGTTCCGCCGCGCTCATCCCCCGGACTCGAGGAACGTCCTGAGCCGCGCGGCCCGACTCTACGGCGGTCGAGGGGCGCGCACGCTCCGCCCGGGATTGAGGTCTGTAACGACCCGACGGGAAGGAGCCTCATGGCCCAGGAGTTCAAGCGCGGCGACCGCGTCGAATGGAGCTTTCGCGGGCGGCCCGTGCGCGGCACCGTCGTCCGCCGCCTGACCAGGCGGACCGAGATCGCCGGCCAGGTCGTGGCCGCATCGAAGGACGATCCTCGCTACGTGGTGCGAAGCGAGAAGTCGCGGAGGGAGACGACACGACGGCCGGCCGCCCTGCGCTCACCCGAGTGGCGCTCGGCTACCCGGAAGGCGGAGCCGCTAGTCCGCCGCGCTGCGGCCGCTCCGACCGAGCTCGGCGCGTCGTCCGCCGCGGCCGCCGCTCTCGGCGGCCCGCGCGACCTCGCAGCTGGCGCCGATCATCTCGAGCATCTCGCGCACCTCGCACGGGTTGCCGCCGAGCGCGGGCAGGAAGTCCTCGGCGATGCCGCGCGCGTACACCGGCCACATCCGCTCCAGCATCTCGCTGCCCGCCGGCGTCAGCGCGACGAAGAAGCTGCGCCGGTCCGACGGGCAGGACGTCCGCTCCACCAGGCCGTCCTTCTCGATCCGATCCACCAGCCTGCTCAGGCCGCTGTTGGAGAGCAGCACCCGCTCCGCGAGCTCGACCTGGCGCAGCGAGCGGTCGGGGGCGTCGCGGAGGGCCGCGAGCACGTCGTACCAGGTCAGGGGAGGCAGGCCGGCGTCGTCGAGATCGGCCGCGATCCGCCGCAGCATCGTCGAGTGGGCGCGCAGGAAGGCCCGCCACGCGGCCAGCTGGTCCTCCGAGATCGCCCTTGCCGCGGCCGTCGCTTCCATGGCGTTCAGTGTAGCGCGAGTAGTTGACAACGCAACCGTTTCCTGTATGATACTTGCAATAACAACAGTTGCAACGACATTGAAGGAGATCGTTATGTCAACCAGCGTTATCGAGAGCATCGGCGTCCCCGCCGGCACCTGGACCGTGGACGACGCCCATTCCAGCGCCGTTTTCGAGGTCGAGCACGGTGGCCTGTCCGTGTTCAGAGGCGGCTTCGAGCCGATCGAGGCAGCGCTCGTCTCCGACGGTCAGGAAATCGCGCTCGAGGGCAAGGTCGCCGTCGACAAGATCTCGGTCGAGGACGAGAACATCCGCCCGCACCTGCTGGCGCCGGACTTCTTCGACGTCGCGCGCAATCCCGAGATCCGCTTCCGCTCGACCGCGATCAGCGGCTCGGCCGACGACCTCACCGTCGCGGGCGAGCTCTCGATGGCCGGGTTCACGCTCCCGGTCGAGGCCAAGGGGCGCGTCCGGGGGCCCGTCTCGTTCGGCGAGGGGCTCGAGAAGCTCGCGCTCTCGCTCGAGGCGACCATCGACCGGACGGCGTTCGGCATGGTCTGGCAGATGGAGCTCCCGGGCGGCGAGCAGGCGCTCGCCAACGACGTCCGGCTGCTGGTCGAGCTCGAGCTCAATCGAGTCGCCTCAACCGCCGAGCAGGACTGACCGATGCGGATCCTCGCGATCGCCGGCAGCGTTCGCCGCGACTCCCACAACGCGCGCCTCCTCCGTCACGCGGCGGAGCGGGCGCCGGACGGGGTCGTGGTCGAGATCTGGGACGGCCTCAAGTCGATCCCGCCGTACGACGAGGACGACGACACCGAGACGCCGCCGCGGCCCGTAGCCGCGCTCCGGGAGGCGATCGCCAACGCGGACGCGCTCCTGTTCGCGACCCCCGAGTACAACTCGTCGATCCCGGGCGTGCTCAAGAACGCGATCGACTGGGCCTCGCGCCCGCGGGCGACGACCCCGCTGCAGGGCAAGCCGGCGGCGGTGATCGGCGCCAGCACGGGGAGCTTCGGGGCCGTGTGGGCGCAGGCCGAGCTGCGCAAGGTGCTCGCCTCGGCCGGCGCCAGGGTGGTCGACCTCGACCTGCCCCTCGCCCGAGCGCACGAGGCGTTCGACGATCGCGGAGCGCTGCGCTCCGGCGATCACGACGACCGCACCGTCGAGGTGCTGGACGCGCTGGCGACCGAGATCGCCGCCGACCGCGAGCTGTCGCTCGCCGCCTGAGCAAGCGCCGCTACGCCCGCAGCAGGTCGCGCGCCGCGTCGAGCGCCGGGCGAGCGCGAGCCGGGAGCTGGCCCCGCACCCGCCACCGCGCCCCGGAGAACCCGAGGTTCGCCACCTTCGCGAAGCCGAGCTCGTCCTCGCGCAGGGCGAGGAGCAGGTGCGCCACCCGGTCGCCGGCGGGCAGGTCGCCGGAGCTCCGCCACCCGCACGCACCAGCAGTCGACCCGCCGTCCGCGTGAGCGCACCAGCAGGGCTCCCTGCTCGCCGACCAGCCAGGCCCCCAGCGCGCCAGCGCTGCAGCGCCAGTCCGGTGGCCTTGAGCAGGTCGCGCTCCCGGTGCCCGACCAGATCGCCGAGCAGGCCGAGGGCAACCCCCTCGGCCCCCGGGTCCGCGCCGGGGCGACGGCCCGCGCTGCGCTCGCTGCCGATCGGCACCACCTGACGGGCGCCGCGGCGGGCCTGGAGCCACGGGATCGCCCAGGCGTGGGCGAAGCAGATCGCCGCCGCCGGGAAGGTCAGCGGCTCGATCGCGAGCAGCAGCGCCCCGGGGACGAGGAAGACGCCCACGATCCACGCGGTCCACGCGGTCCACCGCCGCCCGTCGCGGCGCAGCGTCCGCTCGCTGGCGTCCTCGCGCCAGTGCAGCCGCGCGGCCTCGTCGAGCCCGCGGGCGGGGATCGCCTCCGCAGGGGCCGGCGCCGGGTCCACGAGCGTGGGCGCCGGGCTCAGCCGCCGGCGATCGGGCGCCTGAGGACCACCAACTCGGCCTCGAGCGGCAGCTCGCGAACGACCTCGGCGGTGCCGTCGGCGTAGTTCACCGAGGCGACCATCCCGCGGTCCAGCTCGTCGCGAAACGCGGCAACCGCGGCCTCGACGTCCCCGCCGTCGGACCCCGTCCACTCCGCGACCTCGGTGTGGCCGCTGCGGTCGAGTCTGATCAGTCGTCCCATCACAACCTCCTCGTCGGGGTCGATCGAGTCTACGCCGCCTCCTCGGCGCGGTGTGTGACCTCGGTGCGCTCGTAAGATCGAGGCCGATGGCAGCCGAGGCCGACCAACGCGCCCGCTACGAGCCGCACGCGATCGAGCGTCGGTGGCAGCGGATCTGGGCCGACGAGCGCACCTGGGAGGTTGCCAACCCGGGCGAGCCCGGCTTCGACGACTCGAAGCCGCAAGTCCTACGTGCTCGAGATGCTGCCCTACCCCTCGGGCGAGCCCCACGTCGGCCATCTGAAGAACTACGCGATCGGTGACGCCCTCGCCCACTTTCGCCGCCGCAACGGCTACCAGGTGATCCACCCGATGGGCTACGACGCCTTCGGCCTGCCTGCGGAGAACAACGCGATCAAGTCCGGCGTGCACCCGCGGGAGGCGACCGAGGCCTCGATCGCCGCCTACCGCGAGCAGTTCCGCGCCTGGGGCGTGTCGATCGACTGGTCGCGGGAGATCTCCAGCCACTGGCCCGAGTACTACCGCTGGACCCAATGGCTCTTCCTGCGGCTGTTCGAGCGCGGCCTCGCCTACCGCGCCGAGGCGCCGGTGCAGTGGTGCCCGGTCGACCAGACGGTGCTTGCCAACGAGCAGGTGATCGATGGCCGCTGCGAGCGCTGCGGGAGCCAGGTGGAGGCGCGCAGGCTCGAGCAGTGGTTCTTCAAGATCACCGACTACGCCGATCGGCTGCTCGCCGATTTCGAGCTGCTCGAGTCATGGCCCGAGCACGTGGTGACGATGCAGCGCAACTGGATCGGCCGCTCGGAGGGGGCCGAGGTCACCTTCCGCAACGAGGAGCTGGGGATCGACTTCCCGGTCTTCACGACCCGCCCCGACACCCTCTTCGGAGCCACCTTCTTCGTGCTCGCGCCCGAGCACCCCGACCTCGACCGGCTCGCCGCCGGCGGCGGCCACGAGGACGAGGTGCGTGCGTACGTCGACGCGGCGATCCGCGAGACCGCCGAGGAGCGCGGCGACGAGGGTCGGGCGAAGACCGGCGTCCCCCTCGGCCGCACGGTCACGAATCCGGTCAACGGCGAGCAGCTGCCGATGTTCGTCTCCGACTACGTGCTGATGGAGTACGGCACCGGGGCGCTGATGGCCGTCCCCGCGCATGACCAGCGCGACTTCGACTTCGCCACCGCGTTCGGACTCCCGATCCGCCAGGTGGTGACCGGCGAAGGGGCCGAAGCCGACACCGCCTTCGTCGCCCACTCCGACGACGAGCGCCTGATCAACTCCGGCGAGTACGACGGGATGACCGCGCCCGAGGGGAAGCGGGCGATCGTCGCGGCGCTCGCCGAGCGTGGCCTCGGCGAGCCCGCCGTCAACTATCGCCTCCGCGACTGGCTGCTCTCGCGCCAGCGCTACTGGGGCTGCCCGATCCCGATCGTCCACTGCGGCGACTGCGGCCTGGTCGCGGTGCCCGACGACCAGCTCCCGGTCGAGCTGCCCGACGTCGAGGACTACGCCCCAAAAGGCAAGAGCCCGCTGGCGGCGGTGGATGCGTGGGTGAACACTCGATGCCCGAGCTGCGGCGGGCCGGCGACGCGCGAGACCGACACCATGGACACCTTCGTCGACTCCTCCTGGTACTTCCTGCGCTACCTCGACCCGCGGAACACCGAGCTCCCCTTCGACCGTGCGCCCGCCGACTTCTGGATGCCGGTGGACAACTACATCGGCGGGGTCGAGCACGCGATCCTGCACCTGATGTACGCGCGCTTCTTCACCAAGGCGCTCGCGGACATGGGGATGCTGAGCGCCCAGGAGCCGTTCGACAGCCTGTTCACGCAGGGGATGATCACGATGGACGGGGCGAAGATGTCGTCGTCGAAGGGCAACACGGTGAGCGCCGTGGATACCGTCGACCGCTACGGCGCCGACACGGCCCGCGCCTACGTCTGCTTCCTCGGACCGCCCGAGCGCGGCGGCGACTGGGTCGGCGAGGGAGTCGAGGGCGTGCACCGGTTCCTGGTCCGGCTGTGGCGCCTTGCCCGCGAGGTCGTCGAGCGCACCGAGCTCACAGCCGCCGCCGGGGACGCGACGGGCGGCCCGGCGCTCGCGCTGGTGCGCAAGGCGCACTGGGCGATCGAGAAGGTCACCCACGACATCCGCGAGTTCCAGTTCCACACCGCGATCTCGGCCGTGATCGAGCTGGTCAACGACGCCTACCGGCTCAAGGGCGAGCTCTACGGCGATCCCGAGGGCGAGGCGGCGCTGCGCTTCGCGACCGCGACCGCGGCGTCGCTGATCTTCCCCTTCGCCCCGCACCTCGGCTGCGAGGCCTACGACGCGCTCACCGGCGAGCGGGTCTGGGAGCAGCCCTGGCCGGAGGCCGATCGGCGGTTGCTCACCCGCGACGAGATCACGCTCGTGGTCCAGGTCAACGGCAAGCGCCGCGACCAGATCGTCGTCGGAGCCGACACCCCGGAGGCCGAGCTGCTGGAGCTCGCGCGCGCGAGCGAGAACGTCGCTCGGCACCTCGACGGCAGGGAGATCGTCAAGGAGGTCGTGGTCCCCGGCAGGCTGGTCAACTTCGTCGTTCGTTGAATCGCAACTCCATGGCCGCGCCCGTCTGGTAGAAAGCGCGCGTGCTCGTCAGGCGCCTCTCCGACGCGGCCGTGACCGAGGTCCATGGGCTGCGGCCGCACATCCTCATGGACGCGGGGGAGCTGGGCTCGCGCAACCTCTCGGTCAACTGGCTCGAGGTTCCACCGGGGGTCTCCGAGGAACTGCGCTCGCACGAGGAGGCCGAGCAGGTGTACGTCGTCGTCAGCGGCAGCGGGACGATGTCCGCGACCGGCGACACCCAAAACCTCAGTGCCGGCGACCTGGTGCTGATCCCGCCGGCGACCGACCACGCGGTCGCCAACGACGGCGATCAGCCGCTGGCGCTGGTCTCGGTGCAGTCACCGGCCGTCTCGGCGGACGAGCTCTACAGCCGCCGGCTGGCGACCCAGGCGAGCGGCTACGACGACGAGGACTACGAGTAGCTCCGAGGTCGCGGTGGTCCGTCGCCGGGTGATCGTCCACGGCCGGGTCCAGGGCGTCTTCTTCCGCGACACGGCCCGCAGGCTCGCCGCGGGTCGCGGCCTCGCCGGCTCGATCGCCAATCGTCCCGACGGGACCGTCGAGGCGACCTTCGAGGGACCCGGGGAGGACGTCGAGGCGATGATCGGCTTCTGCCGGCGCGGGCCCGAGGGCGCCGCGGTCGAGCGGATCGAGGTGGTCGAAGAGGAGCCCCGGGGTATCGAGGGCTTTCGAGTCGAGTAGCGCACCCGGCACAGCCTGCGCGCCACCCGTGAACCGCCCGCGGGCACGATCGCGCGCATGCCCGAGCTGAGCAGGGCGCAGCTGCTCGTCTACGGCGCGATCGCCGTCGCGCTGCTGCTCCTGGGCGCGCGCTGGCTGCGGTCGGCGGACCATGGGGACGCCTACGGCGGCGTCGCCGAGGCCGGGAGCGGGCAGTCCTTCGAGATCGAGCGCGGCGGGGGAGGGCTGGTCGTCCACGTCGCCGGGGAGGTTCGCGACCCGGGCGTCTACGAGCTCGCGGCGGGATCGCGGGTAACCGACGCGGTCGAGCGCGCCGGCGGCGTCACGGGCTCGGCGGCCGCCGACTCGATCAACCTGGCGGCGAAGCTCGCCGACGGCCAGCAGGTCGTGGTGCCGGCACGGGTCGAGGGCGCGGCGGCGAGCGCCGCCGCGGGAACGGCGACGGTGCCCGAGGGCCCGATCAGCCTCGGGTCGGCGACGGTCGAGGAGCTCGACACGATCGAGGGGATCGGCCCGGTGACCGCAGGCGACATCATCGCCTTCCGGGACGAGCACGGCGGCCTCTCCTCGATCGACGAGCTCGACCAGGTGAACGGGATCGGCCCGGCGACGATGGAGGCGCTGCGCGACCGGCTCCAGCCCTGACTGGCGCCTGGCGGCGATCGCCGGGCTGGCGGCCGGGCTCTGCCTGGCGCCGCGTCGCCGGTCGCCCGGGCGGCCGCGACGCCGCTGCTGACCGCCGCCGCCCTCGCCGCCCTCGCCCTCGCCCTGTTCGCCCCCCGTCGCCGGAGCGTCGAGCGCGCGAACCCCCGGCTCGCCGCCTGGCTCTGCCTGGTGGGGCTGACGGCGGCCGGCGCGGGAGTCGGGCTGGGCGCGCTCCGAGTCGCGGCGATCGACGGCGGCGCGCTCGAGCTCGCCCCGGGCGCCAGGGCCACCGTGCGCGGGTTCGTCGCCGCGGTCCCGAGGCGCGCCGACGGCGAGGTCGACGTCCGCGTCGACACCCCGGCCGGCAGGCTCCTGGTCGAGGCACCCGAGCCGGTCGCCGACCTCGACATCGGCGCCGCGGTCGAGGCGACCGGGACGGTCCGGCTCCCGAGCGAGCTCGAGCGCTCCTACCTCGCCCGCCTCGGGATCGCCCGCGTCCTGGCCACACGCTCGATCGCCGTCCGCGACGAGCGTCGGGAGGGGTTCGTCGGGCTGCTCGACCGGGTGCGCGAGCGAGCGCAGCGCGCGCTCTCGGCCGGGACGCCCGAGCCCTCTTCGGCGCTCCTGCGCGGCTTCGTCCTCGGCCAGGACGACCGCATCGACGCGGCGACGGTCGAGTCGTTCAAGCGCTCGGGGCTTGCTCACCTGCTTGCCGTCTCGGGCCAGAACGTCGTCCTGCTCGTGATCCTGGCCACCGCCGTGCTCTCGGTCGCCGGGGTCTCGATCCGGGCCCGGCTGGTCTCGATCGTCGCCCTGATCGGCGTCTACGTGCTGGTCACCGGAGCCGGGCCCTCGATTCAGCGGGCCGGGGTGATGGGGGCCGCCGGGATCGTCGCGGCGCTCGCGAGCCGGCCCCGGTCGCGCTGGTACGCGCTTGCGCTCGCCGCCTGCGTCACCCTCGCGCTCGATCCGCGCGCGGCCGGCGACATCGGCTGGCAGCTCAGCTTCGCAGCCGTCGCCGGGATCATCCTGTTCTCCGCCCCGATCGCGCGGCTGCTCGGCGGGCCGGACCCGCGGCGGCTCCGCCGGGCGGTCGCCGAAGCGGCGGCGCTGACGGTCTCGGCGACGCTCGCCACGGCGCCCCTGATCTCGCTTCACTTCGGCACCGTCTCGGTCGTCTCGCTGCCGGCGAATCTCGTCGCCGTGGCCGCCGAGGCGCCCGTGATGTGGCTCGGGATGCTCGCGGCGGCCGCCGGGCAGCTCGACTGGATGCCGGTCCAGCCGATCACCTGGCTCGCGGGCCTGCTCGCCGCCTACATCGCCCAGGTGGCGGAGTGGTTCGCCGCGCCCGCGCTGGGCTCAGGTCGAGCTCGGCGTGCCGGGCGCTCCCGTCCTCGCGGGCGCTTACGCGGTGTTCGGCGGCGGGCTGGTGCTCGCGCTGCGGTGGGCCGGTCGCCGCCGCCGGTTGCGGCCGGCGCCCGGCCGCCTCGGACCCCGCCGCCGGCTCGCGGCATCGCTCGGCGTCGGCGCCGTCATCGCCGGCGCGCTGGTGATCCCGTCTCCCTCCGCTCCCGAGCGCGGCGACGACGGGCGCGGGCTGCTGGTGAACGTCCTCGACGTCGGCCAGGGCGACGCGATCCTGCTCCAGCCGGCGCGACGGCCGACCCGTGCTCGTCGACGCCGGGCCGCCCGGGTCCGACGTGGCCGGCGAGCTCGACCGGCGCGGGGTCGAGGAGCTGGCCGCCGTGTTGCTCACCCATCCCGATTCCGACCATGCCGGCGGGGCGCCGGACGTGCTCGGGGCCGTCGCGGTCGAGCACCTGCTCTTCGCGCGCGCCGACCGGGCGACGCTCGGAGCGGCCCGGGTGGCGGCGGTCGACGCCGAGCGGGTTGCGACAGGGTCGGCGCTGAGGTCCGGAAGCCTGCGCCTGCGGGTCCTGTGGCCATCTCGGCCCGCGCTTCGCGCTCGCGACGACCTCTCGGAGCCGAACGCGCTCTCGCTGGTGCTGCTCGCCCGCTGGCACGGGTTTCGGGCCCTGCTCGCCGGCGACGCCGAGGCCGAGCTCGCGCCGGTGCATCCCGGCGACCTCGACCTGCTCAAGCTCGCCCACCACGGCAGCGCCGACGCCGGCCTCGAGGCGCTGCTCGCCGAGGCCGCCCCGGAGCTCGCGGTGATCTCGGTCGGGGCCGACAATCCGTACGGGCACCCGGCGGCGGCCACCCTCGCGGCGCTCGAACGGGCGAAGGTCGAGGTGCTGCGGACCGACACTGACGGCGAGGTCTCGATCGCCGTCGGCCGGGATGGCTGGTCGGTCGACGCCGGCTGATCCGACCGGAGCGAGGCGATAGGGTGCCGCGCGATGGAAGCCAGCGGCACTCCAACGCCTCCGGCGAGCCAAGCCGCAGGCGTCACCACCGCCACCGCCGCCACCGGCCGCTCCGGTCGCTGACGACCGTCCGGGTGGCGGCTGGCGCGCGCTCGCGGTGATCCTCTTCCTGGCGCTCGCCTTCGCCTGCGCGGTGATGGTGATTGCGATGGCGGACATCGGCGACACGCCGACCTGCGATGACGTTCTCTCCGGCGAGGCCGAGGTGCCCGCCGACGGTGAGTGCTTCGACGGCTCCTCGGGCCAGAAGACCGCGACGCTCGTGCTCGGCTGGCCCAGCGGCGTGGTCGCCGGGATCGCCGCCCTCGTCGCCCTGTTCTTCGCCGCCACCGGACGCCAGGGACGGCTCTTGCTGACGCTCACCGGGGCCGCGATCGTGCTCGGCGCCGCCAGCATCCTGATCGGAAGCGTCTAGAGCCGCCTGAGGCCTCCGGGGCGGCGAATACACTCGCCGACCGTGGCCGGGCCGCGCGACAAGACCGAGATCGCGCCCGCGTACCTGATCGCGGGGACCGACGCTGCGAAGCTCGATGACGCCGTGGCGCGGCTTCGCGCCCGGGCCGAGGCCGCGGGCGGCCCGGGGGCGCTGGAGTCCTTCACGCCCGTCTCGGGGTCGAGCACCGGCCCGGACCCGGAGGCGTTGATCGCCGCGCTTCCGGCGCTCTCGCTGACCGCCGAGCGCCGCTACCTGCTCGCCGACGGGGTCGAGCGCTGGTCGGCGAAGCAGGCGGGGACGGTCGCCGAGGCGCTCACGGCCCTGCCGCCCGAGGTCACGGTCGTGCTCGTCGCCCGCGAGCAGCCGCCGAAGCTCAAGGCGTCGAAGAAGCTCGCCGTGGCGGTGGAGGCGGCGGGGGGCAAGGTGCGCAACTTCGGCTCCCCGAAGCCGAGTGCCCTGCCGCGGTGGCTCGTCGCCGAGGCCCGCGACCGGGGCTTCGAGCTCGAGCCCGACGCCGCGCAGCTGCTCGCCGAGCGGATGGGTGACGGGACGGCGAGGCTGGCGACCGAGCTCGATCGCTTGGCGCTCTGGGCGGGCACCGACGCCGTGGTCACCCGCGAGGACCTGGAAGCGATGGTCGCGGACACCTCCGAGGAGATGGTCTGGGCGCTCTCGGACGCGATCGTCGATCGCGACCCCGGCAACGCGCTCGCCGCAGCCGAGCGGCTCGCCGGGCAAGGCGAGTCGGTGACCCCGCTGATCTACCAGGCGGCGAAGCGCCTGCGGGAGGCCAGCGCCGCGCTGGAGATGCTCGATCGCGGGATGGCGCCGCGCGAGGTGGAGGCGGCGCTCCCGATGCACCCATACGCGGCGAGGATGCTGGTGAGACGGCTGGGGAACCGCTCGCGCGAGCAGCTCCGGGCCTCGACCTGCGCGATCGCCGACCTCGAGTGGTGGACCCGCGGCGGCGAGGACTATCCCGAGAGCGTGGCGCTGACGCTCGCGGTGCGCCGCGCCGCCGGCGCGTGACCGGGAGGCTGAGCGAAGCGAAGCCGACCCGCGCCGCTGTTGAGGCGCCTTGTTCGGCTCAGGAGGCCGAAGCGCGGACCCGTGCCGCCCGCGCCTTCTTCCGAGCGCCCGAGTTGCGGTGCAGCGCCCCCTTGCCGACCGCGGTGTCGATCCGCGAGCAGAGCGCCTTGTGCTCGGCGTCCGCCGCGGCGTCGTCGCCGGCGGCGACGGCAGCCTCGAGGCGCCTGAAGTGCGTCCTGACCGCGCTGGTCACGCGGCGGTTCTCGTCGTGCTCGCGCTGGGAGCGGGCGTTGCGCTTCTTCTGTGAGGCGATGTTGGCCATCGGGCGACGGCGGACTATAGCGGGGCCCTGATGGCGGATCGCCGCGGCTCGGGCGCCGATCGCGACACCTCGCTGGGCGAGCTCGCCGACGTCGCCGAGGCCGAGGTCTTGCCCCAGGAGGAGCTCCGTGCCCCCAGGCCACGGGCGGGGCGCCTGGCCCGCTCGACCGCGTTCTTCTCCCTCGCCACCGGGCTCTCGCGCATCGCCGGGCTGGTCCGGGAGATCTTCGCGGCGTCGTACTTTGGCGTCAGCGCCGCGATGTCGGCGTTCACGATCGCCTTCCAGGTGCCGAACCTCGTCCGCAGCCTGTTCGCCGACGCGGCGATCCAGGCTGCCTTCGTCCCCGTGTTCACGGAGAAGCTCGAGCAGGGCGCTCGCCGCGAGGCGTTCCGGCTGACGACCAACCTGATCTTCGTCGTCACCCTCGTGCTCGGCGCTCTCACCGCGCTGTTCATCCTCGTCGCCCCGGTGCTGATGCCGCTGTTCGTGCCCGGCTCGGACGAGGCCGTCACCGACCTGACCGTCAGCCTGTCCCGGGTCCTGTTCCCCATCCTGCTGCTGCTCGGGGTCAGCGGAATGGTCGTCGGCATCCTCAACAGCTACGACCGCTTCGCGGTGTTCGCGATCTCGCCGTTCTTCTGGAACGTCGCGATCATCGTCGTCCTCGTCGGGCTCGCCCCGGCTTTCCCGGCGGGCGATGAGATCTACGCCTACGCGATCGGCGTCCTCGCGGGCACACTGCTCCAGCTCGCGATCCTGCTCTACGACCTGCGCCACACCCCGTACGGCATCCGGCGAGCCCTTGCGGCGCCGTTCTCGGGCGGCGTGCGCAAGGCGTTTCGCGACCTCGACGTGCGCCGGGTCCTGTGGCTGATGCTCCCGGTGACGATCAGCCTCGGGCTGATCAACTTCAACCTGCTGATCAACAGCACCGCCGGCTTCCTGGTCTCGGAGCAGGCGCCGGCGGCGATCGACAAGGCGTTCCGCATCTACATGCTGCCCCAGGGCGTCTTCTCGGTCGCCGTGGCGACCGTCCTGTTCCCGACGCTGGCCCGATTCGCCGCGCGCGGCGACCTCGATCGGCTGCGCTCCGCGATGGCCAGCGGGATGCGGCTGATCCTGCTGCTCCTGATCCCCGCCACGGCAGCGATCCTCGTCCTCTCCGAGCCGATGATCCGGGTCGTCTACGAGCGCGGCGACTTCGGCCCCGAGGCCACCGACCTGGTCTCGACGGCGCTCTTTTGGTTCGCGTTCTCGCTGCCCTTCAACGGCATCTTCCTGCTCCTGACGCGGACGTTCTTCAGCCTCCAGCGCCCGTGGGTGCCCACGGCGATCGCCGTCGCCAACCTGGCGATCACGGCGGCCGCCGCGTTCGCGCTGTACGGGCCGTTCGGGGTCGGGGGGATCGTCGCCGCAACCGCGATCGCGACCGCCGCCAGCGTCGCGGCGCAGGCGGTCGTGCTGCGACGGGCGCTCGGGCGGCTCGAGCTCGGGCGGCTGGCGTGGACGACGGCGCGGGTGCTGCTCGCCTCGGCAGCCCTGGCGGCGGTCAGCTACGGGATCTGGAACCTGCTCGACGAGGCCCTCGGACGCGGGATCGGCGCCCAGGTCGTCGCCCTGGGCGGCGGGCTGCTGGCCGGCGCGGCAGTCTATGCCGCCGCGATCACGCTGCTGCGGATCCCCGAGGCGGCCCAGATCTGGGCGCTCGGGCGCAGGCGCGCGTAGGCGCATCCGGCGCCGGTCGGGCGACGCTGCACGTTCCTTTGCAAGCAAACGGTGTGTGACACCGGTCACAGATGCGGTAACTGCGACCCCTCACCGTGTTCCTCCGCTGAGACCCCACCCGCTGTCCAGCTCGGCCGATCCGGCCGGCGCGGGTGAGCTGAGCGCCACCGAGGCGCACCCGGGCGCCACCCGGCGCCGGACGCGAGCTTCGCGTCGAACGACACGACCACGAGGTGATCGACCGCATGCCCCGCATGGCACCGACAACGCGAGCCCTGACCGCAGCCGCCGTCTTCGGCGTCGCCGCCGCCTGCGCGGTGCCGGCGCTGGCCGCCGACGAGGCCCCCGTTCGGGCCAGGTTCGGGGTCGAGCGCGTCGCCGAGTGGGCGCAGCAGGCCGGTCGCAAGGAGCGCCAACGCGCCCAGGGGCCGTTCGTCCCGATCGTCGGCGCGGTCGACTACGGGACCGCCGAGAACGGCTTCGGCGCCTCGCGTTCGGGCCACACGCACGCCGGTCAGGACATGTTCGCCCCGGCCGGGACGCCGGTCGTCGCGGTCAAGGACGCGACCGTGCTCGAGGTCGGTACCGACGGCGGCCAGGGCAACTACGTGCACCTGCTCGACCCGGAGCGCGACCTCACCTATGTCTACATGCACCTGATCGAGCCGGCTTCGGTGAAGGCGGGTGAGCGGGTGAGCGCCGGCGAGCGGCTGGGCGGCGTCGGCTGCACCGGCTCATGCTGGGGCGACCACCTGCACTTCGAGGTCCGCGACGGCCGCGGCTACGCGGGCGAGCCGACCGACCCGATGGCGCTGCTGCGCGACTGGCGCAACCTCGGCGAGCGCCCATCCCGGACGCCGAGTGACGGATTGAGCACCCAAGAGGTGCTCAGCGCGGCGTTCGACGCAGCGGGACGGGACGCGTCACGAGCGCCCGTATCCTGCCCCGGCGTATGGAGCGGATCCGCAACTTCTCGATCATCGCCCACATCGACCACGGTAAGTCGACGCTCGCGGATCGCATCCTCGAGCTCACCGGGGCGGTCGACCCGCGCAAGCACGTGCCCCAGATGCTCGACTCGATGGAGCTCGAGCGCGAGCGCGGGATCACGATCAAGGCCCAAGCCGTGCGGGTCTCCTACGCGGCCGACGACGGCGAGGACTACCACCTGCACCTGATCGACACCCCGGGGCACGTTGACTTCTCCTACGAGGTCTCGCGCAGCCTCGCCGCGTGTGAGGGGGCGCTGCTGGTCGTCGACGCCGCCCAGGGGGTCGAAGCGCAGACCGTCGCCAACACCTATGCGGCGATCGAGGCCGGGCTCGAGCTGATCCCGATCCTGAACAAGGTCGACCTGCCGGGGGCCGAGCCCGCGCGGGTCGCGGGCGAGATCTGCGACCTCATCGGCGGCTCGCCGGACGCCGTACTGCGCATCTCCGCGAAGACCGGTGAGGGCGTACACCAGGTGCTGGAGGCGATCGTGGAGCGGATCCCGGCGCCCACGGGCGATCCCGAGGCCTCCCCGCGGGCGCTGATCTTCGACTCCGAGTTCGACCAGTACCGCGGCGTCGTCGCCTATCTGCGCATGTTCGACGGCGCCTTCGCCGAGGGCGACCCGATCACGGCGATGCAGGCAGGCACCGAGGCCGAGATCGACGAGATCGGCTTCTTCGCGCCGGCGATGCTCCCGGCCGGCGCGATGACCGCGGGAGAGGTCGGCTACGCGATCACCGGGCTCAAGGACGTCTCGAAGCTGCGCGTCGGCGACACGCTGACGTCCCGCGACCAGCCGGCGGCCGAGGCGTTGCCCGGCTACCGCGAGGTCAAGCCGATGGTCTTCAGCGGCCTGTTCCCGATCGACACCGACCGCTACGAGGAGCTGCGCGACGCGCTCGAGCGGCTGGCGCTCAACGACGCTGCGCTCTCGTACGAGCCCGAGACCTCGCGCGCGCTCGGCTTCGGGTTTCGGTGCGGCTTCCTCGGCCTCCTGCACATGGACATCGTCCGCGAGCGGCTCGAGCGCGAGTACGACCTCGAGCTGCTGGCGACCACGCCGAACGTCAGCTACGAGGTCCTGCTCACCGACGGCGAGACGATCGAGGTCCACTCCCCGGTCGAGATGCCCGACGCGGGCCTGGTCGAGGAGATCCGCGAGCCCTACATCCGCGCCTCGGTGATCTGCCCCAACGGCTACGTCGGGCAGGTGATGGAGCTCTGCCAGGGCCGCCGGGGCACCCACGTCGACATCCACTACCTCTCTCCCGAGCGCGTGCAGCTGCGCTACGACCTGCCGCTGGCGGAGATCGTCCTCGACTTCTTCGACCAGCTCAAGTCCCGCACGGCCGGCTACGCGTCGCTGGACTACGAGCCGATCGGCAACCGGCCGTCGGACCTGGTCAAGCTCGACGTGCTCCTGGCCGGCGAGACCGTCGACGCGCTTTCGCAGGTGGTCCACCGCGACGCCGCCTACGAGGCGGGCAAGGCGCTGGTCGAGCGCCTGCGAGCGACCATCCCGCGCCAACTCTTCGACGTCCCGGTGCAGGCCGCGGTCGGCTCGCGGGTGCTCGCCCGCGAGACGGTGAAGGCGCTGCGCAAGGACGTGACCGCGAAGCTCTACGGCGGCGACGTGACCCGCAAGCGCAAGCTGCTCGAGAAGCAGAAGAAGGGCAAGAAGCGGATGAAGCAGGTCGGCTCGGTGGAGGTGCCGCAGGAGGCGTTCCTCGCCGTGTTGCAGGTCGATGACTGATCGCTCGAGTGAAACGCCTCAAGGGCGGCGTGGCTCCGCTGATGCGCTCGCAGCCCACGGACGCCCGACTCGCACTGCTGCAGGAGGGCATCGAGGCCTTCAACCGCGGCGACCCGGCGCCCGCGCTCGCGATTCTCTCCGAGGAGGTCGAGTGCCGGGTGGCGCCCGGCCTGATGAATACCGGCACGTACCGCGGCCACGACGGCTACCTCGAGATGCTCACCAGCTGGGGCGAGGCGTGGGGGTCGGTCACGGCCAACGTGGTCTGCGGTCGAGGAGCTGGATGGCGACCACCTGCTGGTCGAGATCCATCAGCGTGCCATCGGCGCCGGCAGCGGAGTGCCGGTCGAGATGACGATCTACTGGCTGTTCGAGTTCGTCGGCGGCGAGGTCGTGCGATTCCACCTCTACGCCGACCGCGAGTCGGCGCTCGCCGCGGTCCGCTGAGCGAGAGGCGTGATGCGGGTTCTCCGCACGCGCGGATGACGCCCGGATACCGTCGCTGGATCGCGCCCGTCGGGACTCGCACATGCCCACCGGCATGCGCTTCGCCCGCCGGCCACGCCCAGCTCGGTCCCGAGCGCCCCCGCGCGCACGGCCAACCCACATCAAGCTCTAGAGCTGCGCCGGATTCGCCCGCAGCCAGGCGAGCACCTCGCCCGCATGGCGGTCGGGTGGGAACACCGGGTACCAGATCCGCTCGATCGCGCCGTCGCGGACGAGCAGCGTCAGCCGGCGCAGGAGCGTCTCACCCGCGACGTCGAAGGTCGGCAGCTTGAGCGCCTCGGTGAGCCCCAGGCCCTCGTCGGAGAGGATCGGGAACGGCAGCCCGAGGCGCTCGGCCAGCTCGCGCTGGTAGGCGGTGTCCTGGGTCGAGAGCCCGAACACCGCGGCTCCGGCCTCGAGCAGCTCGGCGTGGTGATCGCGAAAGGCGCAGGTCTCGGGGGTGCAGCCGCGGGCGCCCGGGATCAGGTCCCAGTCGTCGACGAGCAAGGGCTCGCCCGGACGCCCGGTCCACGGGTAGGCGTAGACGACCGTGCGCCTGTCCCGCCCCGCGAGCGACACCGCCCCGCCGGTGGTCGCCGGGAGCTCGAGCGGTGGCATAACGGCGCCCGGGAGGTGGTCGGCGGCGCCGTCGTCGACCGGTGCCGGCAGATCGTCGGGAAGCGAGTAGGGATCGATCATCCGCAGCGATCCTAGAATCAGCAGCATGCTCACCGAGCGCCAGCAGCGGATCCTCGGCCTCGTCGTCGGGGGCTACCTGGATTCCGGCAAGCCGATCGGCTCCGCGGCGATCGCCGAGCACCCGGAGTTCGACTGGAGCCCGTCCACTGTGCGGGCCGAGCTCGCGGCCCTCGAGCGCGACGGCTACCTGACCCATCCGCACACCTCCGCGGGCCGCGTCCCCACCGACTCCGGCTACCGCTTCTACGCCGACACCCTGGTGGTGGCGGAGGCCCGGCCGGCGAGCGGCGCGCTCGACCTCTCGCGGATGCGGCGCGAGGTCGAGGAGGCGTTGCGCGAGACTGCCTCGACGCTCTCGCGGATGACGGACCTGCTCGCGGTCGCCACCGCCCCGCCGCCGTCGGCGGCGCGGATCCATCGGGTCGAGGCGCTCCAGCTCCAGCCCGCGGTCGTGATGGTCGTCGTCATCGCCTCCAACGGCGCCGTCACCAAGCGCATGTTCAACTTCCCGTCCCCGGTCGACCCCGGCCTGGTCGAGTGGGCATCGAGCTTTCTCAACGAGCGCCTCTCCGGGCTCGCGCTGGGCGCGCGGATGACCGGTGATCGGCTCGACGACCCCGCGCTGGGGCCCGCCGAGCGCGCCTTCATCGCCGAGCTCGGCGACGCCTTCACCGGGCTCGAGCACGAGGCGGAGAGCAACCTCTACGTCGAGGGGGCCGCGCGCCTGCTCTCCGAGGAGCATGCCCCCGACCTGCCCCGGGCCGACTCGCTGATGCGGGCGCTCGAGCGCCGTGCCAACCTGCTCGAGGTGCTGCGCTCGACCCTCGACGAGCGCTCGGTGTTCATGTGGATCGGCGGCGAGAACCCGTCGCCCGAGCTGCGCTCGGTGAGCGTCGTCGGCGCCAACTACGGCCTCGGCTATCGCAACCTCGGCGCGGTGGGCGTGGTCGGCCCGCTGCGGATGGACTACGCGACCGCGATCAGCTCGGTTCGTGAGGCCGCCGGCGAGCTCTCCCGCTTCTTCGAGTCCGTCTACGACTGAGCCGGACGTGCCGCGCGACTACTACGAGGTCCTCGGCGTCGGCCGCGACTGCGGCGAGCAGGAGCTGAAGAAGGCGTTTCGCCGCCTCGCCCGTGAGCTGCATCCTGACGTCAACCGCCACGATCCGGCGGCCGAGGAGAAGTTCAAGCAGGCAGCCGAGGCCTACGAGGTGCTCTCGGACCCCGAGCGGCGTCGGACCTACGACGCGCTTCGGCCACGAGGGCCTGCGCAGCGGCGGCTGGTCCCCGCACGCCACCGGCGGGATCGAGGACATTCTCTCGGCCCTGTTCGGCCGCGGCGACTCGCTGTTCGGCGACCTGTTCGGCGGCGGCCGCCGGGCCCCGCCGCCGGGGGGGACATCGGGACCGAGGTTGAGATCACGCTCGCCGAGGTCGTCACCGGAGCCCGGCGCCAGGTGGAGTTCGACTCGGTGTCCGCCTGCGAGCGCTGTCGCGGCAACGGCGCCGAGCCGGGGACGCCGATCCGGACCTGCGAGACCTGCGCCGGCTCGGGCCAGGTACAGCAGGTCCGGCGGACCGCCTTCGGCCAGCTCGTGCAGACGGGCGGCTGCCCGACCTGCGGGGGCGCCGGCAAGCTCGCCGAGCAGCCGTGCGAGCGCTGCGACGGCGCCGGGCGCGAGCGCCGCGCGGCGGACCTGGGACGTGGAGATCCCGGCGGGGATCGAGTCGGGCCAGCGGATCAGGATCACGGGGGCCGGCCACTCGGGCGATCCCGGTGGCCGCGCCGGCGACCTGTACGTGCTGGTCACGGTCGCCGAGGACGCGCGCTTCGAGCGCCGGGGCGAGGACCTTGTCTCGGTGGTCGAGGTGCCGGCGACCCTGGCGATGGTCGGCGGCAAGCTCACGGTGTCGACGCTGGAGGGAGAGCGCGAGGTGAAGCTTCCGGCCGGGACCCAGCCCGGCCACTCGGAGCGGCTCAAGGGCCTCGGCCTGCCCTCGCTTCGCAACGGCAAGCGGGGCTCGCAGTACGTCCTCGTCGACGTCGTCATCCCGCGAAAGCTCTGCGCAGCGCGAGCCAGCGCACGAGCTGCGCCGACGCCGAGCTCCTGCGACGAGTCGCCTGGCTGCGTCCTCGCAGCTCGGAACGACTCAGACGGGTTGATCCGGCTCGCGGTCCGGTGCCGACCCGAGCTCGCCGAGCGGGTGCTCGCCGATCTGCTCGAGCTGGTGCCCGGCGGGGTCGAGGAGGTTGGAGGTCGCCGATCCGGGAGCCCCGGCGCGGCCGGACGGCGGGGTACGAGTACGCGATCTACGGCCCGCCGGGCGAGCTCCCCGAGCTCCCAAGTCTCGAGGCCGCGGCCGGCGAGGGCCTGGTCGAGATCAGCTCGACGGAGATTCCCGACGATTGGGCCGACCGCTGGCGCGACTTTCACCAACCGGTCTCGGTGGCCGGCGGCCGCCTCGTCGTCCGGCCCTCCTGGGAGGAGCCGGTCCGAGTCGGGAGCCGGGGTGGACGTCCGCGTCGATCCCGGCCAGGCGTTCGGGACCGGCGCCCACGCGACCACCCGCATGTGTCTGGAGCTGCTGCTCGAGCTCGCCGACGCGGGGGAGGCGAACGGGCCGCTCGCCGACCTCGGGACCGGCTCCGGCGTGCTCGCGATCGCGGCGGCAAAGCTTGGCTGGGCCCCGGTGATCGCGTGCGACAGCGAGGCCGCGGCGATCGAGGCGGCGGCAGCGAACGCGAGGGCCAACGGGATCGAGCTCGAGCTCGAGCGGCTCGACCTCCGCCGGCGTCCTCCGAGCGTCGCCCCGACGCTGGTCGCGAACCTGACCGCGCCCCTGCTGGAGGCGGTCGCGGCGGGAATCGAGCGACCGCCGCGGACCCTGGTCTGCTCGGGGCTGTTGGTGACAGAGCTCGGGCACGTCACCGCGGCGCTCGCGGCCGCCGGGCTGGTGCCCGAGCGCGAGCGCAGGAGCGGCGACTGGGCGGCGCTCGTCTGCCGCGGCGCCGACTCCGACCGTACGGCGAAGTAAGGTGCCGGCATCGAGACGCTCGCGGTGCAGTTCTACAACGTCGTCGTCTGGCTTCACGTCAGCTCCGTCGTGGTCGCCTTCGGTGCCACCTTCGCCTTCGGCATCTACATGGCGCTCGCGGCGCGCAAGTACCAGCGCGCGATCCCGGCGATGCTCGAGGCGACGACGATGATCAACCGCTCGCTGGTGACGCTCGGCGGCCTCCTGATCCTGATCACCGGCATCTACCTGACGGCCGACCGCTGGGACTTCGGCGAGTTCTTCGTCGCCTGGGGGATGCTCGCGATCATCGTCCTGCTTGGGCTCGTGCACGGGTTCTTCATCCCCAACGACCAGCGGTCGCTGCGTGCCGCCAAGCGCGACATCGAGGGCGCCGGGCCGACCGGCGAGGTCGAGTTCAGCGACGAGTTCGCGGAGCACTCGGGTCGCAGCGCCCGGATGGGCCCGATCGCCGGCCTGATCGTCATCCTGACCATCTACGTGATGGTCGCCAAGCCGTTCCTCTAGCCGGCACGGCGCGTCAGGCGCGGGCGGCGACCAGCACCGCGGCGATCGCCAGCGCACCGGCCGCGACCAGGCCGGCGCGACGGTTGCGCTCGCCCATGATCGCGCCATGGTCGGCGGCCGACATCACCGAGGACCGTGAGGCGGCCGAGAGCGCCGAGCCCAGCGAGGCCGCCGAGCCGATCGAGAACGCCGAGCCGATCGAGCCCACCGAACCGACCGAGAACGCCGAGCCGACCGAGGCGATCGAGAGCAGCGACCCCTTCGAGCAGATCGAGAGCACCGAGTCCTCGGACCACAGGGAGAGCTTGGAGTCGTCGCCTCCGCCGGGACCGGTCATGCCCGCAGTCTCTCAAGCGGCGAGAATCCCGGCGGTGAGCGCGACGTCCCCGATCCCTCGCTGCCGATCGCCGTCTTCGACTCCGGCGTCGGCGGGCTGACGGTGCTTCACGAGTGCCTGGTCTCCCTGCCCGAGGAGGACTACGTCTACCTCGGCGACGACGCCCGCTTCCCCTACGGCGCGAAGACCGACGTGGAGTTGCGCGAGTGCGCCCAGCGCAACACCGCGTTCCTGCTCGAGCGCGGGACGAAGCTGATCGTGATCGCCTGCAACTCGGCGGCCTCGGCGGGGCTGGACGCGACTCGCGCGCTCGCCGCCGAGCAGGGCGTCGAGGTGGTCGGGGTGATCGAGCCCGAGGCCGAGATCGCCGCGGCGATCACCGACTCGGGCCGGGTGGGAGTCCTCGCCACGGCCGCCACGGTCGCCGGTGGCGCCTACCTGCGGGCGCTCGGAAGTCAGCACCGTGAGCTCACCGTGACCCAGGTCGCGGCGCCCGACCTGGCCGCGATCATCCAGCGCGGCTTCCCCTTCTCCGAGGACGTGGTCGAGACGGTGCGCTCATACTGCGCGCCGCTGAAGCGCGCCCGGGTGGACACGGTGATCCTCGGCTGCACCCATTACCCGCTCGTGCGCCCGATGCTGCAGCGCTTCCTCGGCCGCGAGGTGCGGCTGGTGACCGCCGGCCACGCGCTCGCCGCCACCGCCCAGCGGATCCTCGAGTCGCGCCGGCTCGAGGCGGTCGACGACAACGAGGGCAGCTACCGGTTCATCTGCACCGGCGATCCCGTCGGCTTCCGCGAGCTCGGGACCCGCTTCCTCCAGCTGCCCCTGGGCGAGGTCGAGCGAGTCGATCTGTGAGGCGGGCAGGGGCCCACAAGGCGATATCGTCCGTCGCGCATCGGTAGCGGTCCCCCGGAGGAGGAGCCCCCTGTGCCTCGCGGAGTCAGGTTCGTCCCAACCGCCGTCGTCCTCCTGCTCCTCGCGCCGGTCGGTGCCCTGGCGACCGGCAACGGCCATTCGGGCGGTGGCGATGACGTCGCCCGCTACATCCTGCCGCCCGGCAACTACGGCGGCCTGCCGACCACCGACGAACTCGCGCGACCAGCTGCCGCTCTACGACGGGCTGACGCCGCTGCGCGGCAACGTCACCGACGCCGACATCGAGCGACTACTTCCTGCCCGAGGACTTCCAGCCGATCGGCGCGACGCACGCGAGGAGCCGACCGGGCGGCCCGGCCTGCGGCTGCTCTACGACGCGTACGGCATCGCCGCACGTCTACGGCGAGACGCGGGCCGACGTCGCCTTCGGCGCCGGCTGGGTGACGGCGCGCGACCGCGGGCTGCTGCTCCAGCTCGGCCGCGGGCCCGGCGCGCGTCGCCGTCGCCGACGTGCCCGGCATCGACGCGTTCTCGCTGGTGACGAGCGGCCAGTCGTTCGTGCCGAGCGCCGGCGACCGAGGCGCTCGTCACCGCAGCAGGTGCAGCTGCTCGTCGAGACCTACGGCGCCAAGGGCCGCGCAGATCATCGCCGACGCGCAGGCCTACGCCGACGGCATCAACGCCTACTGGGCAGGCGCAACGGCATCGACCAGCCGCCGGCGACCGTCAACGACGTGATCGCGGTGACCGCGTTCATCGGCTCGATCTTCGGCGCCGGCGGCGGCGGCGAGGCCGCGCAACGCCGACCTGCTCGCCAAGCTGCAGCAGCGGCTCGGCGCCGGCGCGCGGCTACAAGGCCTGGGACGACGTCATGCTGGCCGACGATCCCGAGGCGCCGACCACGATCAAGCGGCGCTTCGACTACGGGCCGCTGACCGGCGGCAAGGTCACCGGCTCGGTCGTCGATCGACGCCGGCTCGATCGTGCCGCTCGACCCGCGCAGCCGACGCCGCGCGGCTCGCGCCGACGACGGCGCGACGGTCGACGCGCAGCCGCGGCGCCGCCGCGCAAGCAGGCGTCGAACTTCCTCGTCGTCGCGCCCGCAGCGCTCGGCGACCGGCAACACGCTCGCCGTGATGGGCCCGCAGCTCGGCTACTACTACCCGGAGATCGTGCAGCAGATCCACCTGCAGCGGCCCGGGCATCGAGGCCCAGGGCGTCGCCGTGCCCGGGCCTGGCGATGTACATCCTGATCGGGCGCACGCAGGACTACGCGTGGAGCCTCACGTCGGCCAGCCACGACGTGCGCGACGTGTTCGCCGAGCAGCTGTGCGAGCCCGACGGCTCGGCGCCGACGCGCGCCTCGAACCACTACCTGTTCAAGGGCGAGTGCCGCGCCGTTCGAGAGTTCGACGCGGGCACGCTCGAACGGCACGCCGATCGCGCTACCCGACGTCGGTGCACGGACCGGTGATCGGCACCGCGACCGTCGACGGCAAGCCGTACGCGCTCACCGCGCAAGCGCTCGACGTTCGGCCGCGACGGCCTGAACCTGGCCGCGCTGAAGGACATGACCGAGGGCAAGGCCGCCACGCCGCGAGCGGTTCTTCGACGCCGCGAACCAGTTCGGCTTCACCTTCAACTGGGCCTACGCGTCGCGCAGCGCGACGGCCTACTTCTCCTCGGGCTGCCTGCCCGTGCGCGCCGCGGGCCTCGACCGGCGGCTGCCGACGCTCGGCACCGGCGAGCTACGAGTGGCAGGGCTTCCTGACCAGCGACGAGCACCCGCACGACGTCGGCGGTCCCGACGGCCTGCTGCTGAACTGGAACAACCAGTCGGCTCCCGGCTTCATGCACGGCGACGACGAGCCCTACGGCTCGGTGCACCGCGTCGAGCTGTTCGACAAGTGGCCCGCGGCAGGTCGCAGCTCACCGACGACGTCGGCGTCATGAACCGCGCCGCCACCGAGGACGTGCGCTCGCCGGTCTGGCCGGTCGTCAGCCAGGTGCTGCGCACCGGCGCCGGCGCCGAGCGCCCGCGACCAGCAGGTCGTCGACCTGCTCGACGACTGGGTGCGGCCGCGACGCGCCGCGCCTCGACGCCGACGACGACGGCCTCTACGACGACGCCGGGCCCGGCGATCATGGACGCGCGTGTGGCGGCCGATCGCCGAGGCGGTGATGCGCCCGGTGTTCGGCGACCTGCTCGACGACCTCGACGCGTCCGCAACCTCGGCGGCCTGGCGGGCGAGTCGTACGTCGACAAGGACCTGCGCACGCTGCTCGGCGAGCCGGTGCGAGGGCCGGTTCAACCTGCGCTACTGCGGCAACGGCTCGCTCGACGGCCTGCCGCGACGTCGCTGTGGGCAGGCGATCGACCAGGCCGCCGACGAGCTCGCCGCGCGAGCACGGGCAGCCCGACCCGGCCGCGTGGCGCAGGCACCGCGGCACGCACCGGCTTCGTGCCCGGGCCTGATCCCGAACACGTTCCGCGACCACCAACCGCCCGACGTTCCAGCAGGTGCTGGAGCTGCAGCGACCGTAACCACCGCTCTACCCTTCCCGGCGATGGTCGAGACGATCCTCGAGCGCGTCCAGAGCGACACCCGCACCGCGATGAAAGCCGGCGAGCGCGACCGGGTCGCGGCCCTGCGGCTGGTCGCCGACGCGCTGCAGAAGGACCTCAAGCAGGGCGGCGATGACGAGGTCGCGGTCCTCCGCCGGGAGCGCAAGCGGCGGCTCGAGGCGGCCGACGCATATCGCGACGGTGGCAGCTCGGAGCGTGCCGAGGCCGAGGAGGCCGAGGCCCGCGAGATCGAGCGCTACCTGCCGGCGGAGATCTCGGATGAGGACCTGGCCGCCCTGGTCGACGAGGCGGTTGCCGAGTCGGGCGCCGCCTCGCCAGGCGAGATGGGCAAGGTGATGGGGGCGGTGATGCCGAAGGTCGCCGGACGCGCGGACGGCAAGCGCGTCAGCGCCGCGGTCCGCGAGAGGCTCGGCTGACGCCGTGGCCCGCCGCCAGCTCACCCTCGACAACACCACCGCGGCCGAGCTCGCGGGCTCGGAGGACACGGTCCTGCGCGAGCTCGAGGAGCGCCTCGGCTGCGAGCTGTTCCTGCGCGGCAACGTGCTCACCCTCGACGGCGAGGACGTCGACGTCAGTCGCGCGGCGACGATGGTCGACGAGCTCGTCGGGCTGGTCGAGCGCGGGCACGACCTGGCGCCGAGCACGATCGACACGGTCACGGATGCGATCGCCGCCGAGGAGCGGCCCGCGGAGATCCTCGAGGACGTGATCTGGCGCCACCGGGCGACGAAGGTGGCGCCGAAGACCGTGAACCAGAAGCGCTACACGGACTCGATCCGGCGCCACACCGTCACCTTCGGGATCGGCCCGGCGGGGACGGGCAAGACGTTCCTCGCCGTGGCCAGCGCAGTCGCCGCGCTCGAGGCCCGCAAGGTCAGCCGCATCATCCTCACCCGGCCCGCGGTCGAGGCGGGAGAGCGGCTCGGCTTCCTCCCCGGCGACATCCAGGCCAAGGTCGACCCGTACCTCCGCCCGCTGTTCGACGCGCTCTACGACATGCTCGACCCGGAGAAGGTGCTCACCTACTTCGACCGCGGCGTGATCGAGGTCGCGCCGCTGGCATTCATGCGGGGAAGAACTCTGAATGACTCCTTCGTGATCCTCGACGAGGCGCAGAACACCAGCCCCGAGCAGATGAAGATGTTCCTCACCCGGCTCGGCTTCGGCTCGAAGATGGTGGTCACCGGCGACATCACCCAGATCGACCTGCCGCGCGACCAGCGCTCCGGACTCGTCGTGGTCAGCGAGATCCTCTCCGCGGTGGACGACATCGCCTTCGTCCGCTTTGGCGGCGAGGACGTGGTCCGCCACCAGCTCGTGCAGCGGATCGTCGCCGCCTACGGCGAGTTCGCCGAGCGCGACGGCTCGGGTCCGAAGTGAGCGCGGACCTCGGGGACGTGCCCGCGGAGCCTCCGCGCGGCGGCGGCGGCCGCGCTGGACGCGGCGGGGGTCGCCGACGGCCATCTCTCCGTCGAGCTCGTCGACGCACGACGGATCCAAGAGCTCAATCGCGCCCACAGGGGCCTCGACCGGCCCACCGACGTGCTCTCGTTCCCGATCGACGGTGCCGGGCACGCCGCCGGCCCGCGCGAGCTCGGCGACGTCGTCATCTGCCCCGAGCACACCACGGACCTGGCTGAGGCCACGGTCCACGGCGTCCTGCACCTCTGCGGCTACGACCACGAGACCGACGCGGGGGAGATGCTGGCGCTGCAAAGCCGCATCCTGGCCTCGCTCGAGCGACGAGCGACGAGCGACGAGCAACGAGCGCCGACGAGGGCCGGCTTCATCGGCCTCGCCGGGCGGCCGAACGTCGGCAAGTCGACGATCGTCAACGCGATCGTCGGCGCCAAGGTCGCGATCATCTCCGACCGCCCGCAGACGACGCGCCGCGCGAGCCGCGGCGTCGCCACCGATCTCGGCGAGGGCTGGCAGCTCGTGCTCGTCGACCTGCCGGGGGTCCAGCGGCCGCGCGACGTGCTCACCGAGCGCATGCAGCGCCGCGTCGAGCATGAGCTCGAGGGGGCCGACGCGGTCCTGTTCGTCGTCAACGGCGAGCAGGGGATCGGCCCCGGGGACCGCTTCATCGCCAACCACCTGCTCGAGGCGCGACGCGACGTGCCGGTGATCTGCGCGGTGAACAAGGTCGACCGGCTGGACCCGGCGGCCACGACGGCGGTGCTCGCCGCGGCCGCCGAGCTGGCCGTCGTCGACGAGGTGTTCCCGGTGTCGGCCAAGCGCGGGACCGGGATCGGCTCGCTCACCGCCAGGCTGGCGGAGCTGATGCCGGAGGGCCCGCTGCTGTATCCGCCCGAGGAGCGCACCGACCAGCCGAGCGAGGTCCACCTCGCCGAGCTGATCCGCGAGCAGGTCCTGCGGCGCACCCGCGAGGAGCTGCCGCACGCGGTCGAGGTGGCGGTCCAGGAGGTCGCCCGGCGCGAGGACGGCCTGGTCGAGGTCCGCGCTCAGGTCTGGGCGGAGACCGACTCGCAGAAGTCGATCCTGATCGGCAAGGGCGGGCGGATGATCCGCGAGATCGGCACCGGCGCGCGCAAGGAGCTCGAGCGCGAGCTCGGCGCCAAGGTCTTCCTCGACCTCAACGTTCGCGTGCGCGAGCGCTGGCGCCGCGACGAGGGCCTGCTCGACCGGCTCGGCATCGACTGAATGGGGGATCGGGCCAGCGCCTACGATGGCGCGATGGCAGACGCGGTCCGATTCGACGACGAAGGCCTGGTCCCGTGCGTGGCCCAGGACTTCCGCACCGGCGAGGTGCTGACCCTGGCGTACATGGATGCCGAGGCGCTGCGGCTCACTCGCGAGACCGGCGAGATCCATTTCTTCAGCCGCTCCCGCGGGCGGCTGTGGAGGAAGGGCGAGACCTCCGGCAACGTCCAGCGCGTGCGCCAGCTCCGGTACGACTGCGACGGCGACGCCCTCGTCGCCCTGGTCGAGCCGGCCGGCCCCGCCTGCCACACCGGCGAGCGCTCCTGCTTCTACCGCGACGTCGACGGCTCCGCCGATCCGGTGGTCGACGGCCCGGCGGTCGCCGGCGAGCCCTTGCCCGCGGCGCACGAGGCGCTGGCGGTGCTCGAACGGACGGTTCGCGCCCGCCGCGACGAGCGCCCCGAAGGCTCCTACACCGCGGGGCTGCTCGCCGACCCAGCCGGGATCGGCGACAAGGTCCGCGAGGAGGCGGACGAGGTCGCGCGAGCGGCCGCGGGGGAGTCGGACGAGCGGCTCGCCGAGGAGGCGGCCGACCTGCTCTATCACCTCGAGGTGCTGTTGGTCTCGCGCGACCTGCCGCTCTCGGCCGCCATGGAGGTCCTCAATGGCCGTCGTCGGCGCTGAGCCCGGCCCGGCGATCGAGCCCGGCCTCGGCCGTGCCCGTGAGCTCGCTGAAGCGGCGAACGTGATCCCGGTCTCCTACCGGTTCATCGACGACTGCGAAACCCCGGTGTCCGCGTTCCTGAAGCTGCGGGAGGCGTTCGACGGCTCCTCGTTCCTGCTCGAGTCCGCCGAGCAGGGGCGGCTCGGCCGCTACTCGTTTCTCGGCTTTCGACCTCGGATCGAGCTGCGATGGGCGGAGGGTGTGATGACCCAGGTTCGCGACGGCGAGCTGGTCAGGACCGAGATCGCCGATCCCTACGCCGCGGTGGCCGAGACGCTGGCCGGCTTCACCGTGGCGGAGCCCGAGCGGCTGCCGCCGTTCGCCGGGGGCGCGGTCGGGTTCTTCGGCTACGACCTGGTGCGCACCGTCGAGCCACTCGGGCGACCCAACCCCGACCCGCTCGGCCTCCCGGACCTGGCGCTGATGGTCTGCGAGCTGATGCTCGCCTTCGATCACCTCAAGCACGAGGTGACGGTGCTCGGCTACGCCTTCTGCGACCGCGGCGGAATCGCGGTCGAGACCGCCTACGACCATGCGCTCGCGGTCATCGACGAGGCCCGCGAGGTCCTCCGCGGCCCGGTGCCCGCCCCCCGGCCGCGACCCGAGGTCGAGAGCGTCGAGCCGCCGCCGGGCTCGTTCAAGCCGGAAGGGATCGAGGGCGCCTGGATGTCGAACCTCAACCGCGAGCAGTTCGAGGCCAACGTGGCCCGGATCGTCGAGTACACGCACGCCGGCGACGCCTTCCAGGTGGTCCCCTCGCAGCGGTTCACGGCGCCGGCGACGGTCGAGGCGTTCTCGATCTACCGCGGCCTGCGCACGGTCAACCCCTCGCCGTACATGTACTTCCTCGACTTCGGCGAGTTCCAGGTCGCCGGCGCCTCTCCGGAGCCGCTGGTCAAGGTGAGCGGACGCCGCGCCGAGACCCGGCCGATCGCCGGCACCTACCCCCGCGGGGCGAACGCGGAGGAGGACCGCGCCCAGGCCGAGGCCCTGCTCGACGACCCCAAAGAGCGCGCCGAGCACGTGATGCTGGTCGACCTCGGTCGCAACGACCTCGGCCGGGTCTGCGAGTACGGCACGGTGGGCGTCGACGAGTACATGGCGGTCGAGACCTACTCGCACGTCTTCCACATCGTCAGCCAGGTCTCGGGGAAGCTGCGCGAGGAGGTGAGCGCGATGGACGTCCTGCGCGCCACGCTCCCCGCGGGGACGCTCTCGGGCGCGCCGAAGGTGCGGGCGATGCAGATCATCGACGAGCTCGAGCCGCACAAGCGCTGCTCCTACGGCGGCGCGATCGGCTATCTGAGCTTCACCGGGGACCTCGACACGGCGATCCACATCCGGACGGCCGTGATCAAGGACGGCCGGGTCCACGTGCAGGCCGGCGGCGGGACGGTCGCCGACGCGGTGCCGGCGTACGAGTACGTCGAAAGCGTCAACAAGGCCAAGGCGATGTTCGATGCGGTCGCGCTGGCGGAGGCCCAGCCGGAATGGGGGTAGCCGTGAAGGTCCTCGTCATCGACAACTACGACTCCTTCACCTACAACCTCGTCCAGTACCTGGGCGAGCTCGGAGCCGAGGTCGAGGTCGTCCGCAACGACAAGGCGGCGGTGGCGGAGCTGCTCGAGCGCCGGCCCGAGCGGCTCGTGATCTCGCCCGGACCGTGCACGCCGGCGGACGCCGGCGTCTCGATCGAGGCCGCGCGCGCCTTCCCCGAGGCGGGGATCCCGACGCTGGGCGTCTGCCTCGGCCATCAGGCGATGGTCGAGGCGTTCGGGGGCCGCACGATCCGCGGCGCGCCGATCCACGGCAAGGACGCGCAGATCTCCCACGACGGCGCCGGCATCTTCGCCGGTCTCGCGAACCCGATCCGCGGCGGCCGCTACCACTCGCTGGTCGCCGACCCGGAGCTCCCGGCGACGCTCGAGCGCACCGCCTCGTTCGAGGACGTGGTCATGGCGGTTCGCCATCGCGAGCTGCCGGCGGTCGGGGTCCAGTTCCACCCCGAGTCGGTGCTGACCCCCGACGGCAAACACCTCCTCGCCAACTTCCTCGAGTGACGAGACGAGCAACGAGCAACGAAGCAGTGCCCAACCCCATCCTCACCTCCGCGATCGACGAGCTCGCATCCGGCAGCCACCTGACCGCCGATCACGCCTCGGCCGTCCTCGACGAGGTGATGGAGGGGCGTGCGAGCGAGGTCCAGACAGCCGCCTTCCTGATCGCGCTGCGTGCCAAGGGCGAGACCGTGGCCGAGCTGGTCGGCCTGGCGCGAACGATGCGCCGGCTCGCCGCACCGGTGGAGAGCGGGCGCGAGGACCTGGTCGACACCGCGGGCACGGGCGGCGGCCCCTCGACGTTCAACATCTCGACCGCCGCCGCCCTGGTCGCCGCCGGGGCCGGATGCGCGGTCGCCAAGCACGGCAACCGCTCGAACACGAGCCGGTCCGGCTCTGCCGACCTGCTCGAGGCGCTCGGCGTCAGGATCGAGCTCGACCCCGCGGCGGTCGCCCGCTGCATCGACGAGCTCGGGTTCGGGTTCATGTTCGCGCCCCGCCATCACGCGGCGATGAAGCACGTGGTGCCGGTCCGCAAGGAGCTCGCCGTGCGCACGATCTTCAACTTCCTCGGCCCCCTGACCAACCCCGCCGGCGCCTCGCGACAGCTGCTCGGCGTCTCCGATCGGCGCTATCAGGAGACCGTGGCGGAGGCCCTCGTCGGGCTCGGCTGCGAGCGCGCCCTCGTCGTCTGCTCGGACGACGGCGTCGACGAGATCAGCATCGCCGACCGCACCCGGGTGGTCGAGGTCGCCGACGGCGGCACCGTCGAGTGGTTCGTCACCCCCGAGGACCTCGGGATCGAGCGATCGGAGCTGAGCTCGATCGCCGGCGCCGAGCCGGAGCAGAACGCCGCCGTCGTCCGGGCCGTGCTCGCCGGCGAGGCAGGACCGGCGCGTGACGTGGTCGTGCTCAACGCGGGCGCGGCGATCCTTGCCGCCGGCTCCGCACACGATCTTGGCGCGGGGGTCGAGCGGGCCCACCAGGCGCTCGACTCGGGCGCCGCCGAGGGCGTGCTGGAGCGCCTCGCCCCGCTGACCCAAGAGCTGGCCGCTTGACTACCCTGGGCTGCGCATGAGCAAGCTCGACGAGCTCGTGGGGGCAGCGAGGCAGGGCGTGGAGGACCGCAAGCGCCAGGTCACGATCGACGACCTCCGGGCAGCCGTCGGGACGCTCAGCGGCTTGCGCCCCTTCAGCGAGGCCCTGGTCCGCCCGGGGCTCTCGCTGATCGCCGAATTCAAGCGGCGCTCGCCAAGCTCCGGTGAGATCGCCGCGGGCGCGACGGTCGCCGAGGTGGTCGCGGCCTACGAGCGCGGCGGCGCGGCGGCCCTCTCGGTGCTCACCGACGAGCGCCACTTCGGCGGCTCGCTCGACGATCTGCGCGCGGCGCGAGCC
Organism: uncultured Solirubrobacterales bacterium; assembly: GCA_963758665.1. Classification (GTDB taxonomy): domain Bacteria; phylum Actinomycetota; class Thermoleophilia; order Solirubrobacterales; family 70-9; genus WHSW01. Next base: position 145,981 of record CAVWWH010000006.1, read on the forward strand.
GCGTCCGGCCTGCCGATCCTGCGCAAGGACTTCATCGTCGACCCCTACCAGCTCTACGAGGCTGCGGCAAACGGGGCCGACGCGGTGCTCCTGATCGTCGCCGCGCTGGAGGACCGCACGCTGCTCGGCCTCTACGAGGAGGCGATGCTGCTCGACCTCGACTGCCTGGTCGAGGTGCACGACGAGGCCGACCTCGAACGCGCGCTGGAGGTCGGCGCCGACGTGATCGGGATCAACAACCGCGACCTCGGCGACCTCTCCGTGGACCTGGAGACGACCACCGAGCTGATCACCGACGTCCCCGCGGGCAAGACCGTCGTCTCGGAGTCGGGCTACGACCACTGGGAGCAGCTGGACGAGCTCGAGCGGATCGGCTGCGATGCCGTCCTCATCGGCGAGACGCTGATGCGCTCCGGCGACCCGGAGACGGCGGTGCGGGATCTGACCATGGACGAGGAACGCACCCGCGAGCACTACATGGATTCTTAATCCGCCTTTCGGTTCGCGTTAGGGCCCTTTAGGGACGCCGGGGCAAGCTCGGTGCAATGAAGAGCTTGCTCAAGACCCCGTTTGCCTCCGCCCTCGCGGGCGGGCTGGTTGTCGCCGTGCTCGGCTGGATCGCGATCGCGACCGGCGTGGTCGAGGCCGACGGCGGCTCGACCACGATCACGACCAGGGCGCCGAATGCGGATGCGACCACTGCGCTGGCCGCGGACGAGACCGGCAGGGCATTGAGCGTGAACGAGATCTACACCAAGGACTCGCCGGGTGTTGTCTACGTCGAGGCTCAGCAGCCGGCGGAGCAAGCGCCGTTCAACCCCTTCGGCCCCTCCCGGGGCGGGACCGCCACCGGCTCGGGGTTCGTGATCGACACCGACGGTCACATCCTGACCAACGCCCACGTCGTCGACGGCTCCGAACAGGTCACGGTCCGCGTCGGCGGCGAGGACGGCGAGACCGTCGACGCCAAGGTGGTCGGTGCCGACCCGTCGACGGACGTCGCCGTGCTCGAGGTCGACTCCGGGGCCGAGCAATTGCAGCCGCTCGAGCTCGGCTCCTCGGCCGAGGTCGAGGTCGGCGACCCGGTGGTCGCGATCGGCAACCCCTTCGGCCTCGACCGCTCGGCGACCGCGGGGATCGTCTCCGCCGTCCAGCGGCAGATCAGCGCGCCGAACGGGTTCTCGATCAGCAACGTGATCCAGACCGACGCCCCGATCAACCCGGGGAACTCGGGCGGTCCCCTGATCGACTCCACGGGCGAGGTGATCGGGATCAACTCCCAGATCGAATCCGGGGGCCAGTCGGGCGGCAACGTCGGGATCGGCTTCGCGGTGCCCATCGACACCGCCAGTGAGGTTGCCCAGCAGCTGATCACCAGCGGTCAGGTCGAGCACGCATTCGTCGGCATCAGCGGCGCCGATCTGACGCCCGAGCTGGCGGACGTGCTCAACCTCGACGTCGAGCGCGGCGCCCTGGTCCAGTCGGTGGTTCCCGACAGCCCCGCGGCCGACGCCGGAATCGAGGCGGGCGACGCCCAGGTCTCGGTCGCCGGGCAGCGGATCCAAGCCGGTGGGGACCTGATCACGGCCGTCGACGGCGAGCCGATCGCCGGCATGGACGAGGTGATCGCCGCGGTCGACGCGCACGAGCCCGGCGACTCGCTCGAGCTCACGCTGCTTCGCGACGGCGCCGAGCGGACGGCCACCGTCGAGCTCGCCGAGCGTCCCGATCAGGCCCGGCCCTGACCCTCGGGCCGCCCGCCTGAGGCCCGGTCGGTCTCGAGGCCGTGGCGCATCGTGTTCTCGCTCACCACCCGCGCGCGGGTGAACTGGCGCAGGTAGTCTGGGCCGCCCGCCTGGGAGCCGATCCCCGATAGTCGGTTGCCGCCGAACGGCTGGCGGGCCACCATCGCCCCGGTGGTCGAGCGGTTGACGTAGAGGTTGCCGGCGGGGATCGCATCGCTGACCGCGGCGACCGTCTCCGGATCACGGGAGAACAGCCCCGCGGTCAGGGCGAACGGGAGCGCGTCGACGCGCGCCAGCGCCTCCTCGATCCCGGCGACGGCCTCGACGCAAAGCAGCGGGCCGAAGACCTCCTCGCGCAGGACCGGAGCATCGGCGGGCACCCCGGTGACGACCGTGGGGGCGCTGAACCAGCCGATGTCGGGCACCTCCCGCGCCGCGGTCAGGATCCGGCCGCTGCGCTCGGCGTCGTCGCGATAGCCGTCGACGCGATCGCGCGCCCCTGCCTCGATCAGCGGGGGGACGTCGGTGGCGAAGCTCTCCGCCTGGCCGACGATCAGCGAGTCGGTCGCTCCCGCGAGCCGCTCGAGCAAGGGATCGGCGACCGCCTCGTGCGCCAGCACCCGCGAGGCGGCCGAGCACTTCTGGCCCGCGTATCCGAACGCCGACTCGACGATCGCGGGCACGGCGTCATCGAGATCGGCATCGGAGTCGACGATGACGCAGTTCTTGCCGCCCATCTCGGCGATCACCCGCTTGACGTGGTCCTGGCCGGCAGGGGTGTCCGCGGCGGCGCGCACGATCTCGAGCCCGACCGCGCCCGATCCGGTGAACGCGATCAGCCCGACCCGCGGGTCGCGCACCAGCGCCGCCCCGGCGTCGCCCTCGCCGGGCAGCAGGGCGATCGCCGCAGGCGGGACCCCGGCACCGTGCAGCGCCTCAACCAGCGCCAGCGCGCAGCCCGGCGACTGCTCGGCCGGTTTCAGCACCACCGCGTTTCCGGCTGCGAGGGCCGCCGCGGTCATCCCCGTCGGGATCGCGAGCGGAAAGTTCCACGGCGAGATCACCGCCGCGATCCCGAGCGGCTCGTATCGCATCGTGTTGCGCTCGCCCGGCGCCTGTGCGAGGTCCGGGCCACGGTCGAGCTCCACCGCCTCGAGCGCGTAGTACTCGAGGAAGTCGATCGCCTCGCAGACATCGGCGTCGGCCTCTGGCCACGGCTTCGCGCACTCGCGCACCTGCAGGGCGGCGAGCTCGGGGCGGCGGCCGCGCAGGATGGCGGCGGCGGCGCTCAGTGCGGTCGCCCGCTCGGCCGCGGCGCGGTCGCTCCACTCCGCACGCCCGCCGTCGGCGGCGGTCACCGCCGCCGCGGCCTCCGCGGCGCCCGCGCGGCCGGCGACCGCGACCACCCCTGCGGGGTCGCCGGGGTCGGTCGACTCGAGGCCCGAAGCGGCGCCCCGGTCACCGCCGATCAGCACCGGGACCTCGAGCGGCAGCCGCAGGTCGAGCTCGGCGAGCGCGGCCAGCAGCCGGTCGCGGACCTCGGCGCGGCGCAGCTCCAGGGTCGGCTCGTTGCGAAAGCTCACGGTTGCGCCAGGAGCTCCTCGACCGGGGCGCCGCCGTGGTGGGCGCGGAGGAAGGAGTCGTTGGAGGTGTTCTCGAGCAGCCGCCGGACCAGATAGGCCATCCCGGCGACCAGGTCGCCGACGGGGCAGTAGGACGCGCACCCGCAGGTGGTCGGCGCGCAGCGCCTCGGCGAGCTCGTCGCCGAGGCCCCGCAGGACCTGGAGCTCGAGCTCGGAGTCGCCGCCGCCGCGAGATCCGGTTGTAGGCGATCGCGTGGGCCACCGAACGCAGGTTGTGGGAGCCGACGCTGACCCGGACCAGCGGCCGGGCATCGAGCAGCAGGCGGCTCAGGGCCTCGAAGTTGCGGTCGCATTCGGCCTTCTGCTCGAACACCGGCGGGCTCCAGCCGTGCTGGCGCGCCTCGACCACCTCGTGGTCCCAGTAGGCGCCCTTGACCAGTCGCACCGTCAGCGGCGCGGCTCTTTGCGTCGCCGCAGACCACTCGAGCAGGCGGTCGAGCTGGGCGGGCGAGTCGCGAAGATAGGCCTGCAGGACGACTCCCGCCGACGGGCCCTCGGCGAACTCGTCCTCCGACGAGCAGCCGAGAGAACGAGCTCGGCGGTGGTCTCGAGCGAGTCGACCGACTCCATGTCGACGTGCAGGTGGGCGCCGAGGTCGCGGGCGCGCCGCAGCAGCGGCCGCATCCGCGCCGCGGCGTCCTCGCGACCGACCTCGGGCGCCTGGGGGCGCATCAGGGGGGTCAGGGCGGTCACCTTGACCGAGAGGTTGACCCGGGGCACGGGCCCCGCCGCGTCGTGCTCGAGCCACTCGCGCGGCGGCCATCCCGGGGCGGCCTCCGTCAGCGTCACCAGCGTCTGCTCGCACCGCGCCGCGTACCGATCGGCCTCGGCCGTGGTCACCGTCGCCTCGCCGAGCAGGTCGACTGAGCTGGCGATCCCATCGCGCCAGAGCGCGGCGAGCGTCCGCAGCGCCTCCCGCGGCGACTCGCCGACGATGAAGCGGTGCGCCATGTGCCGGACGCCGGCGGCGGTCGCGGCACCGAGCGCCCGGCGGCCCGCCGGGTTGCCGGCCAGCCGCATCGCCGCCTCGATCGACGGCGGCCGCTCCGGCACCTGGTCGAGGTAGGCGACCAGGTGCGCGCTCAGGTCGTCGACCGAGCGGCAGGCCGGGGTCACGTCGACGAGCCGGAACAGCGCCGCGCCCAGCTGCGGCGTCCTGGGCCGTCAGCTGCATCGCCTTCTGGTCGAGCGAGCGCAGCGGATGGCGGGCGGGGGACGGGAAGCGACCGGCGAGCTCACGACCGATCCGCTGCACCTCCGCCTCGAGGCTCGCGGGTGGCGATTCGAGTCCCCCTGGTCCGGGCTCGGCCATCTAGTCCCTACGCTACTCCGACGCGATGCGAGTCAAGTTCTGCGGCATCACCAGGATCGAGGATGCGCGCGAGGCGGTGCGCCTCGGCGCGTGGGCGATCGGCCTCAACCATTGGCCGGAGAGCCCCCGCCGCTGCGATCCGGCGACGCGCCGTCGCGATCGGCGCGCGAGCTGCGCCGCAAGGTGGAGGTCTGCGGCGTGTTCGTCAACGCGACGCCTCGAAGAGGTCGCGAAGGCGGTCGAGGACGAGGGCCTCTCGATGATCCAGCTCCACGGCGACGAGGGCCCCGCCTTCTGCCAGGAGGCGGCCCGGCGCACGGGCGCCAAGGTGATCAAGGCGATCCGGGTCCGCAGCGCCGCCGACATCCAGGCCGCCGAGGCCTTCCGGACCGACTATCACCTGCTCGACGCGCACCGGCCGGAGCGCCCCGGGTGGCACCGGCGAGAGCTTCGACTGGGAGCTGGTCCACGCCCACCCGCCGGGGATCCCGATGATCCTCGCCGGCGGCCTCAGCCCCGCCAACGTCGCGGGCGCGATCGAGGTCGTGAGGCCGTTCGCGGTCGACGTCGCCACGGGCGTCGAGGCCGCCCCGGGGGTCAAGGACCACGCCCTCATGGCGGCCTTCGCCGAGCGCGCGAACGGCCGCGTGCCCGCGCCCGGGGCCGCGGGGCGATGACCGCGGGCCCGGCCGGCGCGGCCGGTGGTTCCGGCGCTGCGGCGAGCGTCGAGGAGCGCTTCGGCCCCTACGGCGGGCGCTTCGTGCCCGAGGTCCTGATCGCCGCCCTCGACGAGCTCAGCCTGGCCTGGGCCGAAGCGCGCGCCGACGAGGGCTTCGGCGCCGAGCTGGACCGCCTGCTGCGCGAGTTCGTCGGCCGCCCGACGCCGCTCTACCTCGCCGAGCGGCTTTCCGAGCGCGTCGGCCGCCGGGTGTACCTCAAGCGCGAGGACCTCGCCCACACCGGCGCCCACAAGATCAACAACGCCGTCGGCCAGGCGCTGCTGGCAAGGCGGATGGGCAAGGACCGCGTGATCGCCGAGACCGGCGCCGGCCAGCACGGGGTGGCGGCGGCGACCGCCTGTGCGCTGCTCGGCCTGGACTGCGTCGTCTACATGGGCACCGAGGACATGCGCCGCCAGGCTCCGAACGTCGAGCGCATGCGCCTGCTCGGCGCCGAGGTCGCCCCGGTCGAGGCGGGCGCGCGGACGCTGAAGGAGGCGGTCAGCGCGGCGATCCGCGACTGGGTCACCAACGTCGCCACCACCCACTACATCATCGGCTCCGCCGTCGGCCCGGCGCCCTACCCGGCGCTCGTGCGCGACCTGCAGCTGGTGATCGGCTCCGAGGCGCGCGAGCAGGCGCTCGCGGCCGAGGGGTCGCTGCCGGCACGGGTGATCGCCTGCGTCGGCGGGGGCTCGAACTCGATCGGCACCTTCGTGCCCTTCCTCGACGACCAGGAGGTCGAGCTGATCGGAGTCGAGGCGGCGGGGGAGGGGGTGGACAGCGGCCGCACCGGCGCCTCGCTGACAGCCGGCCGCACCGGGGTCCTGCACGGCGCGCTCTCCGCGGTGCTCGCCGACGAGGATGGCCAGATCCTCGAGGCGCACTCGGTGTCGGCCGGGCTCGACTACCCGGGCGTCGGGCCCCAGCACGCCCACCTTCGCGACACCGGGCCGAGTCCGCTACGAGGCGGTCACCGACGACGCCGCGCTGAGCGCCTTTCGCGAGCTCGCCCGGCTCGAGGGGATCATCCCGGCGCTCGAGCCTTCCCACGCGATCGCGTGGTTGCTCGACCATCCCGGCGGCGGCGACGGGTTCGACCTGCTGACGCTCTCCGGCCGCGGCGACAAGGACCTCGCCGAGGTGGTCGAGCGATTGGGCGATGGCTGAGAGGATCGCGGCCGCGTTCGCGGCGGCGAGGGCCGATCGCCGCGCGGCGCTGATGCCGTACATGATGAGCGGCTTCCCCGACGCGCGAGACCTCGGCCGCGGTGGCCGAGGCGTACGCGACCGCGGGCGCCGACCTGGTCGAGCTCGGGGTCCCGTACTCGGACCCGCTCGCCGACGGCGTGGTCATCCACACGGCCGCGACGCGCGCCCTCGCCGCCGGAGCCACGCTCGACTCGGTGCTCTCCGACTGCGAGCGGATCGCCGCCCGGGTGCCGGTGGTGCCGATGGCCTACGCCAACATGATCCTCGCGCGCGGCCCGGAGCGCTTCGCCGGCGGCGCTGGCCGAAGCAGGCGCCGCCGGGGCGATCGTCCCCGACCTGCCGCTCGAGGAGAGCGCCGAGATCGCGGCCGCGCTGCGGGCCGCGGGGCTGGCCCTGATCCCGCTGGTCGCACCGACGACCCCGGCGGAGCGCCGCCGCGGATCTGCGCGGCCGCCGAGGGCTTCGTCTATCTCGTCTCGGACACGCGGACGACTGGCGAGCGCGACCGGCTCCCGGAGGCGCTCGGCGACCTGATCGCCGCGACTCAGGCCGATCGCCGAGGTCCCGGTCGCGGTCGGCTTCGGCATCGGCACGCCCGAGCTGGCGGCCAAGGTCGGGGCGATCGCGGACGGCGTCATCGTCGGCACCCGGCTGGTCCGCGCGGTCGAGGAGGCCGACGGGCCGGCCGCCGCGGCCGCCGCCGTGACCGGGTTCCTGACCGCCGCACGGGCCGCGCTTGAGCCGTAGGCGAGGGCGGTTTCGCCCGCTCCTGCGGCGGCCGGTGTCGAGCCGAAGCGGTAGATTCCCGGCCGTGCGCCTGCTCGTCTTCACCGTCGTCGGCCTGGTCGCGATGATGATCGCCTACGCGTTCTCGCTCGGGGGCACGATCGCGGCGCTGATCTTCCTGTTCATCATCTTCAACGCCGTCCTCGACCGCTGGGTGAAGCCGTTGCTGGACTTGATCCGGGCCTAGCTCGCGTACCGTCCGGCTCGCGCCAAGTACGGCCGCTCGCCGGGAGACGGCCGACCGGTGACGCGACCCGCTGCGGGTATCGTGGCCGCGTGCGATTCGGCGTGCTCACCGGCGGCGGCGACTGCCCAGGCCTGAACGCGGTGATCCGGGCGATCGTCCGCAAGGGCATCGACGTGCACTCCAGCGAGATCGTCGGTTTCCGCGATGGCTGGCGAGGCCCGCTGGAGGGGGACCATCTCGAGCTCACGATCGAGTCGACCCGAGGGATCCTGCCCCGGGGCGGGACGATCCTAGGGACCTCCCGGACCAACCCGTTCAAGCGCGAGAACGCCGCACAGCGCATCCGCGAGACGATGGCCGAGCTCGACGTCGACGGCGTGATCGCGATCGGCGGCGAGGACACGCTGGGGGCGGCCAACCGCCTCCACGCCGAGCACGGGCTCGACGTCCTCGGCGTGCCGAAGACGATCGACAACGACATCGGCGCCACCGACGTCACCTTCGGCTTCGACACGGCGATCCAGGTCGCCACCGAGGCGATCGACCGCCTCCACACGACCGCCGAATCGCACCACCGGGTGATGGTGGTCGAGGTGATGGGGCGCCACGCCGGCTGGATCGCGCTCTATTCGGGGATCGCCGGCGGCGGCGACGTGATCCTGATCCCCGAGCAGCCGTTCG
>CAVWWH010000007.1:0-121237 GCA_963758665.1 uncultured Solirubrobacterales bacterium
CTCAGCCTAGCTGTCAGAACAGGCGTGTCAACTCTGGACAGACTCTACATAGCGCATGGACAAAGGAGAACGCGATGAAGCTGGACCAACGAGGACAGACGCCGCCGGTGAGGGCGCTGTTCCTAGCCGCGGCGCTGCTCTCGTTCCGGTTCTCGGTCGTCCTGTGGTTCGCCGGCGAACACACCGATGGCATCTTCGTCGGGCTGTGGGTGCCCTCGATCCTCGCCCTCGGGCGTTCCTCGCCCCGCGGAGGAACTCGCGCCCGCCGGCGGCCCGTCCGGGTAGGCGGGCCCATGATCGGCATCTCCTTACGGCGTCGTCGTCTTGGGCCTGGCGTGCGCGCCCTCGGGCTGGTCTCCTGGGGGGTGGTCAACGAGCGCCGGAACCGACGCGGTCGAGCAGGCGCGAGTTCTTCGGCGCGGCCCGGCGCGCCAGGTCTCGCGAGAGCCCGAGGGGGTGCCAAGGGGACCGGGTTCCTCGATCGGCGCTCGACCTGGCGGACATTCCGGGCTATTCCCGGATCGGCTACGCGCTGCGAGGCCTGGACTGGGAAGACGCGGTCGGCCACACGCTCAGCGGCCGCGCGGCCCTGGTGACCGGCGCAGCTCCGGTGTCGGGGAGGCGGACTGTGAGGGGTTCGCGGCCGCCGGCGCCCGAGTTCACATGCTGGTCCGGACCGAGACCGCGGCGAGGCCGCGGTCGCTCGAATCGAATCGCGCCTGCCGGGTGCGAGCGAGGCGATCGAGATCGAGCTCTGCGACCTTCTCCCCGCTCTCGGAGGTGCGACGCTTCGCCGAGAGCTTCCAGGCGCGTTTCGACCGCCTCGACGTGCTGGTTCACAACGCCGGCGTGCTTCCGCAGCGGCGGACGTACACCGCGGAGGGTGTCGAGCTCGCCTTCGCGACGAAGGTCCTCGGCCCGTTCCTGCTGACTTCGCTGCTGCTTCCCGGCCTGCTCGCGGCGGACCGTCCCGAGTGATCACGGTCTCCTCGGGCGGCATGTACACGGCGCGGCTGCGGCCCGACGACCTGCAGCTGGAGGACGAGGCCTTCGACGGCGCGCGCTTCTACGCGCACACCAAGCGCGCGCAGGTCGCCCTCAACCGTGCCTGGGCGGAGAGGTTTCCGGCGGACCGCATCGCCTTCCAGGCCATGCACCCCGGCTGGGTCGACACCCCCGGCCTCCGCACCTCGCTGCCTCTCTTCCGGCGCGTGATGCGGCCACTGCTGCGCGACGCCCGCCAAGGGGCCGACACCGTCGTCTGGCTCGGGACTCATCCGGACCTCGAGCCGGCGACCGGCGGCTTCTGGCACGACCGCGCGCCCCGCGCCGAGCACCGCCTGCGATCGACGTGCGAGACCGCGGACGACCGCGAGCGGCTCTGGCAGGAGTGCGAGCGCCTCTGCACGGCCTCGGAGTCCCCAACGACGGCTTTGAACTGCTGATGCAGACGAGAAGAAAGGAAGACGAGATGGCGAGATACACCGGAACGGTCGAGGCACCTCACCGCCCCGAGGAGGTCCGCACTACCTGGCCGACCTGCGCTCGGTCGAAGAGTGGGACCCGAGCGTCGACGAGGTCGAGCTGGTGGGCGGCGAGCCACGAACGAAGGGTGCGCGCTACGACCTCGAGGTCAGGTTCCGCGGCCGCAGCATCAATCTCCCCTACCGGGTCGTCGAGGTCGATCCGCCCCACCGGGTGGTCTTCGAGGCCGAGACCGATGGGTGTCGGTCCGCGACGAGGCCAGGATCGAGCCAAGGGGGCCTGCCGCGAGCAGCGTCACCTGGGACGCCGACCTGCGGCTGCGAGGAATTCGGAGGGTGCTAGACCTCCCGCTCCGCGCGATCTTCCATCGCGTCGGCGAGGACGCTAGGAAGGGGCTGCGCGAGCGGCTTCGCAAGCCGGAGCTCGGCGGACCGAGCGTGCAGGTGCGCAGATGAGGCGGTTCGCCGATTCGAAGCGGATCGCGGTCGTCGGGGCCGGGGTCTCCGGCCTCGTCGCCGCTGCGGAGCTCCACCGCGCCGGCCACGACATCCACGTGTTCGAGGCGGCGGGCTACGCGGGCGGCCACACCAACACGATCGACGTCGAGACGCCGGCCGGCCCCCTCCCGCTCGACACCGGGTTCATCGCCTTCAACGAGCTCAACTACCCCAACTTCGAGCGCATGCTGGGCGAGCTCGGGGTCGCCTCGCAGGCGGCGGACATGAGCTTCTCGGTCTCCGACGGCCGGGGTGGCTTCGAATGGGCGACGACCGGCCCGCGCGGCCTGTTCGCGAAGCCCGCGCATGCGCTCGACCCGCGCTTCCATCGCATGCTGCGAGACCTTCGTCCGCTTCAACCGCGAGGCCGCAAGCTGGTCGGCAGCGGCGGCCAGGGCCCGTCGCTCCGCCAATTTCTGGCCGAGGGTGGCTACTCCGAGTACTTCGTGGAGCGGCTGCTCGTGCCGCAGGCCTCGGCGGTCTGGTCGGCCGACCCAGCGCAGATGTGGAGCTTTCCCGCCGGCTTCCTCGCCGAGTTCTTCGAGAACCACCGCGTCCTTCAGCTCAGGGGACGGCCCGCGTGGCGATCGGTCATGGGTGGCTCGCGCCGCTATGTCGAGGCGCTGATCGCGCCGTTCCGCGACCGGGTCCATCTGCGAACCCCGGTTCGGCGAATCCACCGGGTGCCGCGCGGCGTGGTGCTCGCGCTCGACGACTCGTGTGAGCGCTTCGACGAGGTCGTGATGGCCGTCCACTCCGATGTCGCCCTGGGACTCCTCGCCGACCCGAGCCCAGCCGAGGCGGAGGTTCTGGGAGCTATTCCCTACCAGCAGAACAGGGCCGTCCTACACACCGACACGCGCCTGATGCCCCAGCGGCGCAGCGCCTGGGCGAGCTGGAACTACCACCTCATCGACCGTCCCACCGACCGGACGACGGTGACCTATTACATGAACCGCCTGCAGTCGCTCGCCGCAGGCCGCGATTACCTCGTCACCCTGAACCTGAGCGAGGCGATCGACCCGGACGCGATCATCCGCAGGGTCGACTACGCCCACCCGGTCTTCATCCCCGAGGGCGTGGACGCCCAGCGCCGCTGGGCCGAGGTCTCCGGCACGCGGCGGACGCACTACTGCGGGGCCTACTGGCGCTGGGGCTTCCACGAGGACGGCGTCTGGTCGGCGCTCCGGGTGTCCGAGAGGCTCGGCGGTCGTGGTCCGCTGCCGCAGGCCGGTGAGGTGGTACCGGTGACGCAGCGGAGCGGACCGGTTTCCGAGCCGCTGGCCGAGGCGGCGTGACGGGCTCCGCGGTCTACGAGGGGTGGGTGGCGCATCGCCGCTTCGGCTCCGTCCCGCACTCCTTCCGCTACCGCGTCTACATGCCGCTGTTCGATCTCGACGAGCTCCCCGGCGTCCTCGACCCGATCCCGCTCTGGTCGGCGCGCCGCCCGGCACCGGCGCGCTTCCGCGAGGCCGACCACCTCCCGGGCGGCGAGGGGCCCCTGGCGGCGCGCACCCGCGACCTCGTGCAGGCCCGGCTGGGGAGGCGGCCGGAAGGCCCCGTCAGGCTGCTGGCCAACCCGCGGTATTTCGGCGTCGGGTTCAACCCGGTCTCGTTTCTCTTCCTCCATGGCGAGGAGAGCGGCCTTGACAGCGTGATCGCCGAGGTCACCAACACGCCGTGGCGGGAGCGGGCGGAATACGTGCTGGACGCGCAGAGAGCCGCGTCCGAGCGGCACGTGATGGGGACCTTCCGGAAGCGGATGCACGTCTCCCCCTTCCAGCCCATGGAGCAGACCTACGAGATCTCCGTCACCCGGCCGGACGAGAGATTCGGCGTTGTGATCCGGAACCTGGAACGGGGCCGCCCGGTCTTCGTCGCGAGCATGGCCCTGCGCCGCCACGAGATCACCCGGCGGCCGCATGGTGCGGCTCCTGCTCGGCTATCCGCCGATGACGATCGCGACCCTGGCCCGGATCTACGCGAACGCCCTGCGCCTGAAACTTCGAGGAGGACGATTCCATCCCCACCCGGAGGTGAGAGCAGATGAGCAAGCTGTTCGGGTACATGAGCTACCGCGACGTCGAGGTGGCGATCACGTGGCTCGAGACGCTCGGCTTCGAGACCACGACGAGACAGCAGGACGACGGCGGCGCCACCGTCCACGCGGAGCTCCGGCTGGGCGACGCGGTGGTGATGGTCGCTCCGGCCGATGAGCCGTACGAGACGCCCAAGCTGATCGGCCGCTCAACCGGCCGCGGCCTCTACCTCCTTGTCGACGACGTCACCACACTCCATGGGGCGGCAGCGCAGGCGGGCGGCAGCAGCGTCTTTGCACCGGACAAGACCGAGTGGGGGACCGAGCGCGCCCGCGTCCTCGACCCGGAGGGCTACGAGTGGTCCTTCGGGACCTACGAGCCAGGCGGCAGCTGGTGAGCGCCGCATCACGGGCCGGCGGTGCATGAAGCGAAGGCGACAGCTGCCCAGAGCAATAGGGTGCGCTGCTGAAGGCCGGGCCCGTGGTACCACTTTGGTACCGACTGATACGTCCGATGCGTCCAGAATGTCCACGGGCGTGGACACATGGGACGCGGGGGACGCTCCGGGACGCATCTACACCCACTGCCATCCGGCTGGGGGCCGGAAGGTCGCTGGTTCAAATCCAGTCGCCCCGACTAGGCGAAAGCCCGCTTCCGGAGCGGGCTTTCGGCATCTTGGCGTCGGTGCGAATGGCCTGGAGCGAGCGCCGTGGTACCAGCCGTGGTACCAAGCGAGGCCGCCGCTGATCTGGGAGGCGGAGGTCGCTGGTTCAAATCCACGCGCCCCGACACACGAAACCCCGCTTAGACGCGGGTTCGCGCGTCCTCGCGCTGGTGGCGACGAAGGCCCGAGCCCGCCACGGTAACCGGGTGTGGTGCCGCCCGGCGCTCGTACTCCTCGATCACTGGCCTCACGCGGCCTCCCGGAGATCACCCACGCCGGATCCATCCCAGAATGACCCGATGAACCCGGTCGCCGGGAAGCCCTCCGGAAGGGTCGATCTCGTCGACTATGGGAACCCGCCAGTAATCGCGCCGACGGCGAGCGCCTCGGTCCTCCTCAGCCCGACCGCGGGCGACTGCAGGGTGTCCTCGTCGGCGACCGCGGACTTTGTCCGAGCTCCCACATTCGCCACGCTATGGCGCGACCCCTCAGCCGACCGAGTCGTGAGTGAGCAGGCGTTCGTGCACCCGCTGAACCGCGGGCGCGGGGGCGGCACCCAGCTCCTCGCGCAGCAGTCCACGGAGGCTCTCGTAGACCCGCAGGGCCTCGGCGATGTTGCCCTGTCTCTCGAGCGCCTCCATCAGCACCGCGTAGCCGCTCTCCCGGTAGCGCGAGAGCTCGATCAGGCGGCGGGCCGTGCGCTCCGCCACGGCGACCTCGGCTCCCCCGATGCCCAGGCTGCGCCGCGCCGTGCATTCCAGAGCCCTGACCCGGATCTCCTCCAGCTCTCGTCGCAACTCATCGATCCAGGGGCCCTCCTCGCCCGGCAGGAACCGACGCTGGCTTATGTTGTGTGCGACGAGCGTCGGACCGGTTGCTGCATGCCAGTCATGAGCGACGATCAGCGCCTCGGCGCGATGGATCCCATCCCGCGCCGCCTCCACGTCCACCCGCGGGTGGCGTCCCAACTCCAGCCGGATCGCTTGACGGCCCTCGATGGCACCATGCGGGGAGTACTCGCCGTAGCTTCGAGAGCAGCGCCGAGAGCGCCGCTTCGGGAGTCGAGGGAAGCCCTCGCGGCCAGAGTGCGTCGGCGAGCTCGTCACGGCTGGCGACTCGATCGCGATTGGCGGCGAGATACGCGAACAGGAGGCGTCCCTGCCGGCCTGGCAACTCCTGCTCGATTCGTCGACCGGCCACTCGGGCGACGAAGCGCCCGCAGAGCTGAACTCGAGTCCCCTCTCGCTCTGGCTCCCGATCAGACAACAGCGCCAAGCTACCGCCAACGGTCGCTCGCGACAATCTGGATGGACGGGGAAAGACCCGGGCGGAGCGAGACCGGCAAAGGAGGCACACGATGGCCTACGTGATCAACTGCGACTGCGGCTATGTCTCTCGGGGGGAGACCGAGGATGAGCTGGTGGAGGAAGCCAACCGGCACATCGACGAGGTCCACCCCGACATCGCCGGCAAGGTCTCACGGGACGACCTGCTGGCAATGGCCGAAGAAGTCTGACCGCGAAGACATCGTGGCTCCGGCGCCCCGGCGCCCGGCGCCTGTGATGTCCCCGGCTCCAAACTCTCGCCAAGGGCCTTCCAAGGCGATGGAAACGCTCGGGCCCGATCCTCCCCATCGGTCCTCGCCAACGCCAAGGAGGCCTGATGCAGATGACCGATGGCTTCGAACACTACGACCGACCCGCGTCCTTCTACGCCTCTCCGCATGAGGCGGCGACGGAGGCGCCTCCCGAGAAGCTCCTCTACCTCGCCTGCCTGCACACCGGCACCGGCGTCGAGGAGCCCGACTTCATCGCGGTGGTCGACGCCGATCCCGGGTCCAGCCACTGCGGGGAGATCGTCCACGAGACGCCGATGCCGAACGTCGCCGACGAGCTCCACCACTTCGGCTGGAACCGATGCAGCTCCGCCTGCCACGGACCCGATCGATCACACCTGATCGTGCCCGGGTTTCGCTCGTCGCGGATCCACATCCTCGACGTCGCCGATGACCCGCGCACGCCTCGGATCGAGAAGGTGATCGAGCCCGAGGAGCTGGTCGAGCGGACCGGCTACACCCGGCCGCACACGGTTCACTGCATGCCCGGCGACGACGTCGTGGTCAGCATGCTCGGCGACAGCGAGGGCGGCGGGGCCGGCGGGTTCGCCAGTCTCGACGCACGCAGCTTCGAGGTCAAGGGGCGCTGGGAGAACGGCGGCCCGACGCCCGAGCTCGGCTACGACTTCTGGTACCAGCCGCGCCAGAACGTGTTGGTGTCATCGGAGTTCGGGGAGCCGAACGCCTACGAGCAGGGGTTCGAGATCGAGGACGTCGCGGCGGGCCGCTACGGGCGGCGGCTCCACTTCTGGGATCTCGCGGAGCGACGCCTGGTGCAGACGCTGGACCTCGGCGAGGCGGGCCTGGTTCCGCTCGAGGTGCGCTGGCTCCACGACCCCGACGCGGAGCAGGGGTTCGTCGGGGCCACCTTGGCGAGCAACATCTTCCGCTTCCACCGTACAAACGGCGCGTTCAGCGCCGAGCCGGTGATCGAGGTCGAGAACGAGGAGCTCGAGGGCTGGCCGCTTCCCGGCGGCGTGCCCGGCTTGATCACCGATCTGGTGGTCTCGATGGACGACCGCTTCCTCTACCTATCGAACTGGCTCCACGGCGACCTTCGCCAGTACGACGTCTCGGATCCCGCCAACCCGAAGCTGACGGGGCGGCTCTGGCTCGGCGGGCTGCTCGGGAAGCCCAACGACGCCGGCCGGGACCTGGGCGGCGGACCGCAGATGATCCAGCTCTCGTTGGACGGGCGAAGGCTCTACGTCACCAACTCGCTCTATTCGAGCTGGGACAACCAGTTTTACCCCGGGCTCCGCTCCTGGCTCCTGCGAGTGAATTGCACGGCCGAGGGCGGGATGGAGGTCGACCCGGACTTCTTCGTCGACTTCTACGATCGCCCCGGCGGCCCCGCCCGAGCGCACGAGGTACGCCTGCAGGGTGGGGACTGCACGACGGAGATCTTCCAGTGATCGTCATTCCGGTCGCACACGTCGGTGGCATCCCGATCGAAGAGACGCTTGCGCTTTACGGTCCGGCGCTCCTTCTGGTCGCCGGGGCGGCGTCCGTGAGGCTCAGAGCCGCCGTTCGCTACCTGCGTGGGCGGCGTCGAGCGACACGTAAGCGCAGACCGTTCTCTGTGACGGGAGCCGACGGCGCGACAGGGTGAACCCGATTCGCAACTGCTTGAAGGAGGTACGTCATGTCAACGTTCGCCGTCATCGCCGAGCATCCACCCGATCTCTGCCCGACTTCGAATGCTCAGACGCGGCAGATCATGAAGGAGGGTGCCGGCCAGATCCCGCAACTCGCCGAGCAGCTCGGCCTCAGCATCGTCACGCTGCGCATCTTCGGCCCGGACCACATCATCCTGGCCGTCCTCGAGGCGGACGACATTGATTCCGTCCGGGACTTCGCCTTCCAGAGCCGCCTCATGCAGTGGAACACGGTAAGGATCCACGCCACGTACTCGATGGAGGAGGCGCTCGGGCTAATCGAGGACGCTGAGACGATCTTCTAGGGCGCACACCGCCAGGAGCACCAGGACCGGCGTCCGTCGGGGCATCACGATCGTTCCGTCGTCGTCCGCACCCGTTTCGTGCTGCCCGGTGAGACGCTGCGGACGCTCCGGGACGCATCTACACCCACTGCGTGTCGGCTGGGGCCGGAAGGTCGCTGGTTCAAATCCGATGGCCCCGACTAGGCGAAAGCCCGATTCCGTGGACACCAGACCGCCCTTGGTGCCAAGGGGCGCAATCGCGGTTCCGGCGAGAGTCAGTGACCTGACGGCGCGGCATCGCTGCTCGCGAGCACGGCGCTCAGCTCCCGGCGCGAGCTGACGTCGAGCTTGCGGTAGGCGTTCGAGAGATGGCCCTCGACCGTCTTGACCGAGAGGAAGAGGCTCTGCGCGATCTCGCGGTTGGTGTGGCCCTCCGCGGCGAGGGCGGCGACGCGGCGCTCGCTGGGCGTGAGCGACTCGACGCCGCCCGCCAGCAGCGGCCGCAGCTTCTCGCCGGTGGCCTCGAGCTCCTCGTGGGCGCGGCGCGCGACCGCGAGCGCGCCCGACCCACGTGCCCAGTCCAGCGCGGCCCGCAGCGGCTCGCGCGCCTCGGCGCGGCGGTTGGCGCGCCGCAGCGCGGCGCCATATTCGGCCAGCGTGCGAGCGTGCTCGAGCCTGGCGGGGGAGGCCTCGAGCACGCCGAGCGACTCGCGAAGCAGCTCCAGGCCCCGCTCGCCGCCCTCCAGCAGCCCGAGCGTGCGCAGCGCGATCCCGATCCTCCGCGCCAGCCCCCAGGCGCGGGCGCCTTCGAGCTCCTGTTCGGCGACGGCCTTGGCCTCGGCGTGCTGGCCGACGCCGTCGAGGGCGAGGGCGAGGTAGGAAAGCGTCGGGTGGAACTCGGCCCGAATCCCGGCCTCGGCTGCGAGGCCACCGAAGGTGAGCATGTCCTCCAGTGCCTCGCGCGGCTTCCCCTGAGAGAGCCGCAAGCGCGCGCGGCTAAACATCAGCGTGCCAAACCACCAAGCATCGGGCAGCGAGCCCGTGGTTCCGGCCGCCGACAGCTCGGCCTCGGCGCCCGCAAGGTCGTCGCGC
The DNA here is from genome assembly GCA_963758665.1 of uncultured Solirubrobacterales bacterium. Lineage (GTDB taxonomy): Bacteria > Actinomycetota > Thermoleophilia > Solirubrobacterales > 70-9 > WHSW01. The sequence goes on from CAVWWH010000007.1 coordinate 9,335, forward strand.
TCGACCAGGATCTCGACCAGCATTGCGAGCCAGGGCGGGAAGGCGAGCAGGAAGCCCGCGTCGCGGGCCATCTCGACCGCGGTCCGTGCCGCCGCCTCGGCCTCGGCGACGTCCCCGCGCATAAACGCCAGCTCGCCCCGCTCCCATGCTCCGCCGACAATCGCCCAGCTTCCGTGGGAGCCGACGATGGAGAGGTACTCATCGTGGCCACGCTCGGCGGCGTCGAGCTCGTCCGTCTGCCGCAGGACGCTGGTCGCCACGGTCGGCATCGGCGTGTCGGGGTATTCACGCCAGATCTTTCCGTCCTTCACCGCTCGCCGCGCGAGCGCGGCCACGGTTGCCCGCGGCTCGCCAGTCAACAGGCCCCACCACGCCTGGAGCGCCAGGTACAGCCGCTCACCCGGCGAGTCCGGCTCGATCCGGTCCTTGAAGCGATCGAGCCGCGCACGCGCCTCGGCCGGGGGCTCCAGCGCCCAGAAAGAGAGCGTCCCCTGGAACCGCGCGGCGAGATCGTGGTCACCGGCGTGGACGGCGGCGCTGGTGGCGCGCTCGAGCAGCGAGACCATCTCCTCGATCCGATCCCAGTTATAGAGCAGGTGCGCGAACTCGGCCGCGGACTCAAGCAGCCTCCGGGGGTCTGCGGTCAGCTCCGCGAATGCCCCCGACTCGAGCAGCTGGTCGAACCCCTCGCGGTCCCCGGCGCGGAAGTAGGCGCGAAAGAGCAGCCGCAGCAGATCGAGGCGCAGGTCGCCGGCCGGTCGCTCCGCCAGCGCGCGGCGCAGGTAGGCGATCGCGGTCTCCGGCGCCGCGCGGTCGAGCGCGCGCCGCGCCGCCGCGCCCAGCGCCTCGACGACGGTCGGGTCCTCGGCGGGATCGGTGGCAAGCAGGTGGACTGCGATCCGCTCGGGCTCCGCGCCGCGGCCCGAGAGAAGCTCAGCCGCGCGACGGTGAGCCGCGGCCCGCGCGGCACCGGCAGGTCCGCGTAGACGGCGCCGCGCACCAGCGGGTGAACGAAGCGCAGCGGACGTCCCGGGGCGATCACGCCGGCGGCCGCGAGCGCATCGGCGGCCTCGGCGGCGCGGTCGCGATCCACGTGCGCGAGCGCCGCGGCGTCGGCGAGCGCGACATCGTCACCCAGGACCGCGACCGCGCGCGCCAGCTGGGCGGCGGAATCGGAAAGGCGCGCCAGCCGCACGAGCACCGCGCGCTGGATCGTCGCGGGCGCGACCTCGCGCACGTGCGCCGCCTCGGCGGCGGTCCCGCCGCTGCCGTCGGCGGCGAGCTCGACCAGCAGCTCGCGGAGCATGAACGGGTTGCCGGCGCTGGTCTCGTGGCAGGCCGAGCAGAACTCGTCGTCGGCGTCGGCGGAAAGTCCCTCGCGCACCAACTGGGCGACCGCGTCCTCGCTGAGCCCGTGGGGGCGGATCACGCTGCCGGCGGGGTCGGCGACGAGCTGGGGAGGAAGCTCCGCGTCTCCCTCCGCCGGGCGGGCCGCGAGCGCGAGCACCACGGGCAGGTCCTCAAGACGGGGAATGAGGAAGCGCAGGAACCGCAGCGAGGGCGAGTCCGACCAGTGGGCGTCATCGAGCGCGAGCAACGTCGGCTGGGCCTCGGCCAGGTTCGAGGTCAGCCAGTAGAGCGCGTTGAGGGTCGCGAACGAGGGGTCGGCGGGTGAACCGGTGTCGGACGGGCTCTTCAGACCGACGACCGGACCCGCGGGGCGCGCCGCGCCCGCGAGCAGCTGCTCTCGCTCGGCGGGCTCGAGCGCCATCAACGCGGGCTCGAACGCCTGGCGCACGAGGGCGAAAGGAAAGTCGCGCTCGAGCTCGGTCCCGCGTGCGGCCAGGACGCGCATCCCGCTGTCGGTGGCGGCGTCGCGGGCTTCCTCCAAAAGCCGCGTCTTGCCGATGCCGGCCGATCCCTCGATCACGACCAGGCGTCCGGCGCCGCGGCGGGCGTCGTTGAGCGCCGCTTCCAGCGCCGCGAGCTCCGCCTCGCGCTCAAGCAGCGCCGGCTGGCCGCGCCCGGGCATGGGCTAAGGCTCCCACAGGGCGGGTCAAGGGTCGAATCGAGGGTTCCTCCCCGTTGCCGTCGAGACGAGCCGCGCGGAGACTCACTGCCATGGACGCCAACCATCCAGACGATCACCCCCCGCCGTCCCGGCTGTCGCTCGCGCTTCGACCCGGCGACGCCGGTCTGGCCGGCTCCCTCTGCGATGAGCTGGGTGTCCAGCACGAGTTCACCGGGTGGCTCGGCCTGCTGACGCTGCTCGAGGCGGCCCGCCTCAGGAGCCAAGACGCGCGACCGCGCGCGCTGCGGTCGAGCGGCGGGGCGACGCCCGGAGCGCCGAGGTCCGGCGTGCCAACTCCAACCCAGGGACCAGGCGGCTCTCGCGCGGACGCGGACGGTTTGCGCCCGCGGGGCGCTCCGCCTGGTCAGAGATCCCACTAAAGAGCAAGGAGAGCCATGACCATCAAGCAATTAATCGCGCTCGTAACCGTCGCCGTCGCCACCGTGGCGTTCGCGGCTACCGCCGCCGCGAAGCCGAACGGGCTGAGTACCGCCCGCGCCGCGACGGCCGGGTACCACAACCTCGACGCCGCCCTCGACGCCGGCTACGAGAGATTCGTCGACGCGCAGGGCATCGCCTGCATCGACAACCCCGGCGTCGGGGCCATGGGGATCCACTACGCCAAGGGGGCGCTCGTTGGCGACGCCGCCGTCGACGCCGCCAAGCCCGAGGCACTCGTCTACGAGCCCCGGGCAAACGGCCGCTTGCGCCTGGTCGCGAATGAATACATCGTCTTCCAGGACGCCTGGGACGCGGTGCACAGTGCGCCGCCGTCGCTGTTCGGCCGACAGTTCGAGGCGGTGGCAAGCCCGAACCGCTACGGATTGCCGCCGTTCTACGAGCTGCATGCGTGGGTCTGGAAGCACAACCCGATCGGGATGTTCAACGACTGGAACCCGCGCGTGAGCTGCGCCGCGACATAACGGCTCCGCCGGCGCCCTGAGCGGCCAGTGTGGTGCGGGTGGTCCCGGCAGCCGCCGGGACGCCCGCACCTGCGGCCTAACAGAGCAGCCCGCCCCGAGGGGCATATAGTCGTCCTCGTGACGAGGGCGGCTGATCGTCCGGCCAGGCGGGGAGCCGGTCGGGGCGCTGCGGCGATCGCCGGGCTCGTGCTCCTCGCGGCCTCCCTGATCGGCTCGACCGCGCCCGCGGGGGGCGCCGGAGGCGACAGCAAGAGCCTCATTCTCGCCAACGGCTGCTTCGCGATCGAGGCGATCCCGACCGGCCGGTACCTCGCCTTCGCCGACGGCGGGTACGCGGCCACGGCCCGCGGCGCCGGGGAGGCGGAGCGCTTCTGGCTCAAGCCGACCACCGTCGAGTTCACCTACATGCTCTCCGACTCCGATGCCCGGCTGATGGCCGCGGAGGGGCGCCGCGTCACGGCGTCGTCGACGCCCGGCCACGGTGCCGAGTGGACGGCGATCGCGGTCGGTCGCGAGCCCTCGGCCCTGATCCACGGCCGCCGCAGCCTCGAGCTCGCCGGGAAGGGCGGGCGGGTGCGCCTGGCGCGTACCGGCGGCGGGGACTTCCGCTTCGTCGCGGCGCGCGGCTGTCGTCCCTATCCCGAGGCGGGCCCGGGCGCCACCGGCCGGCCTTTTCGCGGCACCGAGTCCGGCGACACCGTGTTCGGCTTCGCCGACACCCACCTGCACATCACCGCGGACCTGCGCGCCGGCGGGCGGGTGATCCACGGCGAGGCGTTCGACCGCTTCGGGATCACCGAGGCGCTCGGCCACGATGCCGACGACCACGGTGTCGACGGCAGCGACGACGTGACCGGCAACCTGTTGCGCGACGGGATCCCGTTCGGCACCCACGACACGCACGGCTGGCCGACCTTCGCGGGGTGGCCCGTGCACGACACGAACACCCATCAGCAGGTCTACTACGGTTGGCTCGAGCGGGCCTACGCCGCGGGCCTGCGCCTCGTCGTCGCCCAGACGGTCGAGGACGAGCCGATCTGCCGGATCGAGCCGCTCACCTCCCACTCGTGCGACGAGACCGAGACGATCGAGCTCGAGATCCGCCGGCTCGAGCGGCTGCAGGACTACGTCGACGCCCAGGGCGGCGGGCCCGGCCAGGGCTGGTTCCGGCTCGTCCGCAGCCCGCGCCAAGCGCGGCGGGTGATCGCCGAGGGCAGGCTCGCGGTCGTGATCGGGGTCGAGTCGTCGAACCCGTTCGGCTGCTCGGAGACGTCCGACTGCGACCGCCGAGACGTCGATCGCGGGCTCGCGAGGATGGAGCGCCACGGCGTCCGCAGCATGTTCGTCGCCCACTGGGTCGACAACGCCTTCGCCGGCGCGGCGCTCGAGGGCGGCACCAAGGGCGTCTTCATCAACATCTTCAACCAGCTCCAGACCGGCCACTACTTCAGCACCGGCCCCTGCCCCGCCCCGGGCCAGGGAGAGGAGGTCGACACGATCGGCCCGCTCGAGACCCAGATCCTGACCGAGTTCTTCCCCGCGGCCGCCGGGATCCCGCCGATGCCCGAGTACCCGGAGGGCAGACAGTGCAACTCGAAGGGGCTGACCGAGCTCGGCGCCTACCTGATCCGCCGCATGATCGACCAAGGGATGCTGATCGAGATCGACCACATGAGCGAGCTCGCGCGGGCCCAGGTGCTCAAGATCACCGCCGCGCGCGGCTACCCCCTCGTCTCGAGCCACAACGGCACCGGCGGGAGCTGGACGGCGGACGAGCTCCGGACGCTCTATCGCGGCGGCGGGATCGCGTCGGCCACCCCCGCACTCGCGCCCGAGCTCGCCGCCAAGCTGCTCTCGTTCCGCCGGTACCGCGGCGGTCGCAACCACTACTTCGGTGTCGGCCTGGGCACCGACACCGGCGGCTTCTCATCGCTCCCGGGGCCGCGCGAGGACGCCGCGACCGACCCGCTCCGGTACCCGTTCCGCTCCTACGACGGCGAGATCAGGTTCAGCCGCCAGCACACGGGCGAGCGCTACTTCGACCTCAATACCGACGGCGTGGCCCACTACGGCCTGTTCGCCGACCTGCTCGCCGACATGCAGCGTGGGCCGAGCGGCAAGGCCGCGATGCGGACCCTGTTCCGCTCGGCCGAGGCCTACCTGCAGATGTGGAAGCTCGCCCGGGCGCGCCGCTGAGGCCGTTCCGCGCGCGGGGAGGTCAGGCCTGCCTTCGGTCCGGCCCATCCACCGCGGCGGCGATCGTCGCCTCGAGCTCGCGGGCGACGTCGAGGAGCGGCGCCGGGTCGCGCTCGGCGCGGCTGAGCACGATCGCGCCCTCGACCGCGGAGACGACGAGCGCCGCCAGACGCTCCGCCCGCGCCCGGGCCACGCCGGCGCGCCGCAGGCAGGCGGCGAACTCGGCGCGCCAGCGTCCGAACGCTCGCGCGGCGGCGTCGAGCAGCTCGGGTGCGTCGTCGTGGCTCTCGCCCGCGACCGCTGCGATCGGACAGCCGGCGCGACCCCCGAGCGTTCGAAGTCGGCCCGCCAGAGCCCGACGAACGCGCGCAGCGCACGGATCGGATCGCCGTCGGCCAGCGGCTTGGCGATCGCCTCGCGCGCCAGCCCGCCGACGTAGTCGACCGCCTCGCCGGCGAGCTGCGCCTTGCCACCCGGGAAGTGGTGGTAGATCGAGCCGCGCGGGGCGCCCGTCAGGGCGATCACCTCGCGAAACCCGGTTCCGGTGTAGCCCCGCTCGCGCAGGAGCTGTGCGGCCCCTCGGACCATACGCCCCCTCGTCCGTTCTCCGGCGACACTCATTATGACGCCTATCATAGTATGCTCCCCGCGATGAACCCACGACCCCCCAGGAGGCGTTGACATGCCGATGATCGACCTCACCTATCCGAAGGGCTCGATTGCCCCCGCGGCTCGCGAGGAGCTGCTCGAGGAGCTCGCCACCAAGCTGCTCGCCGCGGAGAAGGCGCCGGACACCGAGTTCTTCCGCTCGATCACCTGGGTGTACGCGAACGAGATCGATCCCGCCTCGCTCGCGGTCGGGGGCCGCCCCGGGGGCGAGCCGCGCTTCCGCGTGCTGATCACCGTGCCCGACGGAGCGCTGTCGGACCGCCGCAAGGGCATCCTCGTCGACTCGGTCAACCAGGCCGTCCTGGGCGCCGCGGGGCTCGACGAGAGCGAGGGGATCCGCGTATGGACCGTGATCCGCGAGGTCCCGGACGGCAACTGGGGCGCCGCGGGCCAGCAGGTTCGCTACCAGCAGCTCGTCGAGGCGGCCGCCGCCGAGCGCGAGGGGACCGCCACGCCCGCCTGAGCCACGCGGAGGCTAGGCTCAGAGGCATGGCGAGGGAGCGCCGAGCCAGGCGCGCGGCGATCGGAGCGGTGACCGCGGCGGCGCTGGTGCTCGCCGCGCCCGCCGCGGCCGCCCAAGAGTTCCCCGAGGGCTTCCTCTGGGGGACCGCGAACGCGGGCTTTCAGGCCGAGGGAGGACAGGGCCGCGACGTCGATCCGAACTCGGACTGGTTCGCCTGGACCCACGACGGGTCGAACATCTCGAACGGGATCGTGAGCGGCGACCAGCCCGAGGACGGCCCCGGCTTCTGGAGGCTCTACAGGCGTGACCTCGTCGCTGGCCGCCGACGAGCTCGACAACAACGCCTTCCGGTTCTCGATCGAGTGGCCGCGGATCTTTCCGCGCTCGACCGAGGGCATCGACGTCGGCGCCACGATCGGCAAGCGGGACCTGAGCGCCTCGACCGCCGCGCCAACCAGCGCGCGCTGCGCCACTATCGCAAGCTCCTGAAGGCGGCGGCGAAGCGCGGGTTGACGCCGTTCGCGACCCTGCACCACTGGACGATCCCGGCCTGGCTGCACGACCCGATCGCGACCCGCGACGCGCTCGTCGGCGCCGACCCGAACGCCGAGCTGCCGCCGCTCGCCGCCGGCGGCTGGCTTGATCCCGCGACGGTCGGCGAGTTCGAGAAGTACGCGGCTTATCGTGGGCTGGAAGCTCGGCGGCCACGCCGACTACTGGAACACGCTCAACGAGCCGCTGGTACAGGTGACCAACGGGTTCGCCAACGTCCCCGGGCTGGTCGAGGCCTACTGGCCGCCCGGCGCCTTCAGCTTCACCGGCGCGATCGACGACGCTGCTCAACCTCGAGCGGGCGAACACCGTCGCCTATGACGCCCTCAAGCGCTTCGACCGTCGACGACGCCGACGGGGACGGCCGCGACGCCCGCGTCGGGCCGGTGATGAACATGGTCGCCTTCACTCCGGCCGACCCGTCCTCGCCGGCCGACGTCACCGCGGCCGAGCACGCCGACTACCTCTTCAACCGCCTGTTCCTGAACGCGGTCGTCCGCGGCGACACCGACCTGAACGGCGACGGCGCGATCCGGCGGCCGGGGAGGCCGCCTGCACGGGCGAAAGGCCGACTTCGTCGGGCTCAACTACTACTTCCGCGGCCGGGTCAGCGCCGCCGGCGCGCCGCTGACGCCGAAGATCCCGGTCCTGGACTTCATTCCCGGCGACCTCGTACGCGAGCCCCGGAGAACCCGGCGCTGCCTCCCTGCCCGACCGTCTGCAGCGAGCTCGGCGCGGAGATCTACCCGGAGGGGTTCCGCCAGGTGATCGGGATGGCCGACGGCTACGGCCTGCCGGTGTACGTGACCGAGAACGGAATCGCCGACTCCGACGACGACCAGCGCCCCGCCTACCTGCGCGACCACCTCGCGCCAGCTCCAGGCGGCGATCGAGGAGGACGGCGCCGACGTCCGCGGCTACTTCCAGTGGTCGCTCGTCGACAACCTGGAGTGGGTGTACGGCTACGGGCCGAAGTTCGGCCTCTACTCCTTCGACCCGCGGACGCTCGAGCGGACCGCGCGGCCCACCGCCCAGGTCTACGCCCGGATCGCGCGCCGCAACGCGCTCCCGTGACACGGCGGACCGGGCCCGGGCGACGCCGTTGGTAGAACTCGGCGGGTGGAGCTCAGCGGCGGGAACGAGAACGAGGTTCGCGAGCCGGCACCCGAGGAGGAGCCGGGGCAGGACCGCCGGACGAAGGCGGCGCTGATCGCTTTGGCGGCGCTCGCCGCCGGGCTCGGGATCGCCCTCGCGCTGATCCTGGCCGACCCGCCGACCGAGGAGGTCCTGGTGACGGACACCGAGACCGAGACCTCGACCGAGACGCCCACCACGACCACGATCACAACCTCGACCGTGACCACGACCACCGAGACGACCACCAGCACCGACGAGACCGTCACCGAGACGACCACCGCGCCGCCGCAGACGAGCACGGTGACGACCACCGTCGCCGAGCCCTAGCTCCGGGGTGGCGGTCAGCCGGTCGCGAGGCGCGGGCGCAACGAGCCGCGGAAGCCGAAGGCGATCACCGCGCCGAGCATCGCCACCAGGCTGCCGGCGAGCACAGCCGCCTGCCACCCGTCGGCCTCGATCAGCGCCCCGCCCGCGGCGGTGCCGGCCGCCAGGCCCGCAACCAGGGCGGTCATCAGCCAGGTGAACGACTCGGCCGCGGTGCCGCCGGGCGCCAGGGCGCCGACGACGAGGTTGCGGCTCGCGATCAGCGGAGCGATCGGGGCACCGGCGAGGACCACGAGCAGGGCCATCGCCAGCGGCGAGGAGGCGGCCAGCAGCGGCAGGCAGGTGAGCGGAAACAGCGCCGCGATCCGCAGGAAGGACTCGAACCGTGGGCCGCGGGCGCCCCGGACGCCGTAGACGAGGCCGCCGATCCCACTGGCCGCCGACCAGATCGCCATCAGCACGCCGGCGAGCGCCGCGCTCCCCTGCTCCTCGCTGAACGCCGGCAGCGCGACCTCGACCGCGCCGAGGCAGAAGCCGACCGGAACCGTGCTCAGCGCGATCATGCGGATCCCGGGGTCGGCGAGCGCGCCGAGCAATCCGGAGTGCTCGGCGGCGGCGGGATGGGCCTCGCGGGCGCCAGGCAACCGGGCGCTGAACAGCGTCGTCCCGGTGAGCACGAGCGCTGCGGAGAGCCCGAGCGCGTACGCGGGACCGACCAGTGCCACGACCACGGCGGTCAGCAGCGGCCCGGAGACGAACGCGAGCTCGATCGTCACGGAGTCGAGCGCGTAGGCGCCGTGGACGAGCTGCTCGTCGTCGAGCAGCTCCGGGTAGCGAGAGCGCAGCACGGCACCCGCGGGCGGGAACGAGGCGCCGGCGGCGAGCGCCCCGAGCACCATCAGCGCCGTCGGCGCCCCGGCCGCACCCAGCGCCCAGATCGAGAGCACCGCGGCGGCGTGGACGACTCCGAGCGGCACCAGCATCCGCGCTCCGCGGCGATCGACCAGGCGGCTGGCGAACGGGGCACCGGCGGCGGCGCCGAGCGCGAGCGCGCCCGAGACCAGCCCGGCGGTGCCGAACGAGCCGGTCTCCTCGCGCAGGAAGAGGAGCACGGCGAGGCCGTTGATCGCGAACGGCAACCGGGTCAGCAGCGCGGCGCCGGTGAGCACGGCGACGTGCGGGGAACGGAGGATCCGGGCGTAGACGTCCACTCGAACGAGGATGGCAGGGAGGGCTGCGCCGAGCTCAGTGGCGGCGCAGGAACCGGCGCACCCAGTCGCGGGCGGGGTAGCGCCCGCCGTACAGCGACGGGATGTGACCGCCGTTGCGAGCCACGCGGAGCTGCGCACGCGGGAAGTTGGCGGCGACCCACGCGGCCTCGGTCGGGCTGGTGACGTCGTCGAGCTCGCCGGCGATGATCAGGGTCGGCACGTCGGGGGCATCGGCCCCGGGCGGCGCCGGCGGCTGATACAGATCGGTGGGCTGCGGCCACTGCATGCACCTGGATAGGTCGAGAAGCTCTGCGAGCGCTACCTCGCGGGGCGTGAACGGCCGGAAGCGACGCCTCGCGTAGGAGCGGATCGCGGCCTCGCGCTGAGCCCGGCGCGTCCGCTCGTTCGCGGACTTGTCCCAGAGCACCGGGTAGTCGTTGCAGCTCACGGCGAACTCATCGCCGGCCGAATACGCGCGTCGTGCTGCCGTAGCCGCCGTCGCCGCCCCGGACCAGCTCCCGGTAGGGACCGCGGTCCCCCTCAGGTAGCTGCTGACGGCGTCGTTGACGTCGGTGTAGTAGCGGCGCGGCGGCTCGTATCCCGACGAGCCGATCGCGGTCAGCAGCGGCCCGGCGCCCCGCGGCGTCTCGCGCAGCAGCCCGACCACGCGCGCGAGCCGTGCCCGCGCCGGCCCGGAGCAGCGGTTGGAGCGCCGGCAGACGATCGCCAAGGAGCGCAGCCCGGTCAGCGTCAGGTTCGCGAACCAGCCGCTCTCGCCGCGGACGGGATAGGCGCCGTCGAGGACCAGGGCGTCGAGGTTGTCGCCGTGGCGATAGGCGTAGGACTGCGCGAGGAAGGTGCCGTAGGAGTCGCCGTAGAGCTCGATCTGCCTCAGCCCGAGCGCATCGCGGACGGCGTCGAGGTCATCGGCGGCGGCCGATGTGCGATAGGAGGCGAAGGCCGGGCCCAGGGCGCGCGCGCACTGGGCGACACCGGCAGCGACCGAGCCGCGCCCCTGCTGGAGGTCCGGGCAATCGATCGGGCGCGAGTAACCGGTGCCCCGCATGTCCACCGTGACCAGGTCGCGGCGCTCCAGCAGCGGCCCCAGCATGTGGACGTAGTAGATCGCGCTGTCAATCGAGCCGTAGCCCGGCCCGCCCTCGGCCGCGAAGATCGTTCCGAGCGAGGGACGGGTGGCGTGGCTGCGCTCGCGGACCGCGAAGCGGATCGGGATCCTGCCCAGCGACGGGTCGGCGCGCTCGAGCGGCACCCAGAGCCTCCCGCAGCGCAGCTTGTGCGGGCGGATCTCACGCGGGCAGTCCCCGAGCGCGACCGCCCCCTGATCACCGTCGCCACCACCGCCCCGCTCGGCGCCGCGCGCGAGTTCGCCGGCGGCGAGGACCGCGAGGCAGACGATCGCCACGCCGACGCGGCTCATCTCAGCCCTCGAAAGGCGGCGCCTCGCCCCAACCCCAGCGCGGAACGGGCGCATGGGCCACGACGCGTGCGCCGGGCTGCGAGTTCAACGCCGCCAAGCGCGATCCCCACTCGGCGTAGGCGACCAGGGCCGAGCGGAACTCCGGGTCGGCCGGCAGGTCGGCATCGTCGGCCGCGAGGCTGAGCAGGGCGACGAACCGGCGCCGCTGCTCGGCCGTGATCGCGAGGTCGATGTGCTTGGCGACCATCGCCTCGTAGCCACCGAGCACGGCGGTGTAGTCGGCCGGGCCGCCGAGCACCTCGCACCACCACGTGGTCACGTGGTCGCGATGCTCGGCGCTGACCGTACCGCCGAACAGCGGCGCGATCAGGTCGTCCGTCTCGACCAGGTCGTAGAAGCGGTTCAGGAGCCGTTCGATCGCCTCGCGCCCGCCGGCCCAGTCGAAGAGTGTCGGGGCATCGGCTGGCGCGGCCACGCCGCCGATCATAATCTTCGCCTCGCTGGCCTCGGCGCTCACGGCTACACGAGCGCGAGCGTTGTCACTCCGGATGCCTCGCGAACTCCTCTCAGCCCCCGAAGCCCGGCGGCTGGCCCTCGCCTCGCAGGGGCTCGCCGAGCAGCGGCCCGAATCCGAACCCGGGGGTTGGGACCTGCGCCGGGTGATCAAGCATGTCGGGCTGCTGCAGATCGACTCGGTGAACGTGCTCGAGCGGGCCCACTACCTGCCGGCGTTCAGCCGCCTCGGGCCCTACCGCCGCGAGCTCCTCGACCGGCTCTCGCACCGTGCGCCGCGGCGCCTGTTCGAGTACTGGGGGCACGAGGCGTCGCTGCTGCCGGTCGACCTGCAGCCGCTGCTTCGCTGGCGGATGGAGCGCGCCGCCGACGATGCGTGGGGCGGGATGCGGAGGGTGGCCGAGCGGCGACCGGGGCTGGTCGCCGCGGTGCTCACGCAGGTGCACGACCGCGGCCCGATCGCCGCCTCGGAGCTGACGGCCGAGCGACCGCGCCGGTCCGGCCCATGGTGGGACTGGTCGGACTCGAAGCGCGCGCTCGAGTGGCTGTTCTGGTCCGGCCAGGTGAGCTCGGCGCGACGCCGGCGCTTCGAGCGCCTCTACGACCTCCCGGACCGGGTGCTGCCCAAGGCCGTGCTGGAGCGGCCGACCCCGCCGGTCGCCGACGCGCAGCGCGAGCTCGTCAGGATCGCCGCCCGGTGCCTCGGGGTCGCCGCCGAGCGCGACCTGCGCGACTACTTCCGCCTCCCCACCGCCGAGACGCGGGCGAGGGTGGCGGAGCTGGTGGAGGCCGGCGAGCTCCTGCCGGTCGAGGTCGAGGGCTGGGGCCGGACCGGGGGCTACCTCTGGGCGTCGGCGCGGATCCCGCGCCGGGTCGACGCCGCGGCCCTGATCGGCCCCTTCGACTCGCTGATCTGGGAGCGCAGCCGGGTCGAGCGGATCTTCGGCTTCGCCTACCGGCTGGAGATCTACGTCCCGGCGGCCAAGCGCCGCCACGGCTACTACGTGCTCCCCTTTCTCCTCGGCGACCGCCTGGTCGCCCGGGTCGACCTGAAGGCCGACCGCGCCGAGGGCGTGCTGCGCGTCCGCGCGCATCACCTCGAGGCCTGCGCGCCCGCGGAGACGCGCGATGCGCTGCGAGCCGAGCTCGAGCGGATCGCGGCGTGGCTCGGCCATGAGCTCGAGCAGAAGATCTAAGTCGCTCGCTATCATTGCTTCAGAAAGTGAAGCGATGCTCGCCGAGGCGGGCTCAGGCACGAAGGACAACGACACATGCAGCTGCTGCTCGTACCGCTCGACGACTCGATCCTCTTCCCCGGGATGACCGCGACGATCGCCGCCGACGTCGGTGACGCCGAAAAGGTCTTCCTGCTTCCCCGCCCCGAGGGCGAGTACGGCCGGGTCGGCACGATCGCCGAGGTGGTCGATACCGGCCGCCTGCCGGGCGGCATCAACGCGGTCACGCTGACCGGCCTCGAGCGCGGCCGCGCCGGCACCGCCTCACCGGCTCCCGACGGCGAGCTCGTGATCGAGGTCGAGCCGCTGCCGGATCAGGTTCTGACCGGCGAGCGGATCCGCGAGCTCGAGCGCGAGTACCGCGCCGTGGTCGAGGAGATCCTCGAGCTGCGCGGCGACGACGGGCGGGTGGCGGCCTTCCTGCGGTCGATCGCCGAGCCCGGGGCGCTTGCCGACACCTCGGGCTACAGCCCCGATCTCTCGCTCGCCGACAAGCAGCGGCTGCTGGAGACGGTCGATGTGACCGAGCGGCTAGAGCTGGCGCTGGAGCTGCAACGCGATCGCCTCGCCGAGCTCCAGGTGCGCCGGCGGATCCGCGACGACGTCGAGTCCGGCGCCCAGGCCCAGCAGCGTGAGTACTTCCTGCGCAAGCAGATGGAGTCGATCCGCAAGGAGCTCGGCGAGGACGACGGCTCGATCGTCGACGAGTACGCGACGAAGATCGCCGAGTCGGCGATGCCCAACGCGGTCCGCGAGCAGGCGGAGCGCGAGCTCGGGCGGCTCGAGCGCACCGGCGAGGCCAGCGGCGAGGCGTCGATGATCCGCACCTACCTCGATTGGCTGCTCGGGGTCCCGTGGGCCGAGCGCTCGGACGAGAAGCTCGACCCGGTGGACGCCCGCGAGGTGCTCGATGCCGACCACGCCGGCCTCGAGGACGTCAAGGACCGGATCACCGAGTACATCGCCGTCCGTGGCCTGCGCCGCGACCGCGGCCTCTCCGACGAGGGCCGGGGCGCGGGCGCGATCCTGACCCTGATCGGGCCGCCCGGCACCGGTAAGACCTCGATCGGCGAGTCGATCGCCCGAGCGACCGGACGCGAGTTCGTGCGCATGTCGCTCGGCGGCGTCCGCGACGAGGCCGAGATCCGCGGCCATCGCCGCACCTACATCGGCGCCCTGCCGGGCCGCCTGGTGCGCGCGCTCAAGGACGCGGAGACGATGAACCCGGTGATCATGCTCGACGAGGTCGACAAGGTCGGGGCCGACTGGCGCGGCGACCCGAGCTCGGCCCTGCTCGAGGTCCTCGACCCGGCGCAGAACCACTCCTTCCGCGACCACTACCTCGACGTCGAGCTCGACCTCTCCGAGGTCCTGTTCATCGCCACCGCGAACGTCGCCGACACGATCCCCGGGCCGCTGCTCGACCGGATGGAGGTGGTCCGCTTCGACGGTTACACCACCGACGAGAAGGTCGCGATCGCCCGCGGCTACCTGTGGCCGCGTCAGACCGAGCGCAACGGGCTGCGTCCCGAGGAGGTCGAGATCTCCGATGCGGTGCTGGAGCAGATCGTCACCGAGTACACCCGCGAGGCGGGCGTGCGCGGGCTCGAGCGCGAGCTCGGCAAGCTGCTGCGAAAGACCGCTACCCGGATCGCCTCCGGGCGGAGGCAGTCACCGGTCGAGATCGACCACGACGCCGTCCGCGAGGCGCTCGGCAAGCAGCGCTTCTTCCAGGAGGCGGCCGAGCGCACGGCCGTCCCGGGCGTCGCCACCGGGCTCTCGGTCACCGGCGCCGGCGGCGACGTGCTGTTCGTCGAGACCACCTCGATGCCCGGCAAGGAGGGGTTCGTGCTCACCGGCCAGCTCGGCGATGTGATGAAGGAGTCGGCGAGGATCGCGCTCTCATACGTCCGCGGCCATGCCGAGGCCCTGGGGCTCGAGGACTCGGAGTTCGCCGAACGCGAGTTCCACATCCACGTCCCCGCGGGGGCGATCCCCAAGGACGGACCCAGCGCCGGGATCACGATGACCACGGCGCTGGTGTCGCTGCTCACCGGCCGGCCGGTCAAGCACACGGTCGGGATGACCGGTGAGCTCACCCTCCAGGGCCGAGTGCTGCCGATCGGCGGGCTGAAGCAGAAGGTGCTCGCCGCGCACGCGGCGGGGCTCACTGACGTGGTGATCCCCGAGCGCAACCGCGCCGACCTCGACGACGTTCCCGACGAGGTTCGAGAGCAGCTGCGCTTTCACCCGGTGCTCTCGATCGACGAGGTGCTCGAGCTGGCGCTGGAGCCTGCGGCGGCATCGCGCCAGGCGCTCGCGGCGTGAGCCCCTCCAGCATGCTTGCCCGAGCAACTAATTTTCGCTATACTTTGTGAAGCCAGGGGTAGTTGGGCAGGGGGACGTAACCGATAACAAGGGGTGAAAGATGCCTCGCCAGAGGGGCGCTGCCGACCAGCGCCAAGTACGCCGCAAGCGCGGCGAGCACGACAACAACCAGACTTCGCGTGCGCGTGCGCAGCATCGCACCGACACGCATGCCGTCGCCGAGCCGACCACCGACAGCCTGCAGCTGTTCATCAACCAGGCGATGCGCTATCCCCTGCTCACCGCCGCCGAGGAGATCGATCTCGCGCAGCGGATCGAGCGCGGTGACCTGGAGGCGAAGGAGCGCCTGATCAACTCCAACCTGCGGCTGGTGATCAAGTTCGCCCGCCGCTACCAGGGCTTCGGCCTGCCGCTCGGCGACCTGGTCCAGGAGGCGATGCTGGGCCTGATCCGCGCGGCGGAGAAGTTCGACTGGCGCCGAGGCTACAAGTTCTCCACCTACGCCGTGCTCTGGATCAAGCAGTCGATCCAGCGCGGGCTCGACAACACCGGCCGCCCGGTGCGGATTCCCGCGCACATCGCACAGCGCGAGCGCACCGTCAACCGGACCACCTCGGAGCTCGCGGTGAAGCTCAATCGCGAGCCCACCGACGAGGAGGTCGCGAAGAAGGCTCAGCTGCCGCTCGACGAGGTGATGGCGGTCCGGGACCTGACCAGGGTGACGACCAGCCTCGACATGCCCGTCGGCGAGGGCGACACGACGCTGGGCGAGCTGCACGCCGAGAGCACCGCCGACCTCGAGGACGAGGTGTTCGAGCGCGAGCAGGAGGAGGCCGTCGGCACCGCGCTGGCGCGGCTCCCGGACGCCGAGCGCCAGATCATCGAGGCGCGCTTCGGCACCGGGGGCAGGCCGGAGCTCTCGATCCGCGAGGCGGCCCGGGCCCTCGGAGTGACCCAGAACAGGGCGCGCGAGCTCGAGGCCCGTGCGCTCGCCCGGCTGGCCACCGACGGCTCGCTCTCGGGCTGGCGCGCCGCGGCCTAATCGCGGGGCTCAGAACCTGCTCACGTCCAGCGCGCTGCGCGCCGTGTCGATGCGCAACCCGTCCCCTGCGCGGGTGCCGCCGAACGGCGCCGCGCTGACCGCGACGAGGTTCACGTAGAGGCTGCGCCCGGGCGCTCGGCGAACGATGGCGACGCCGTATTTGGTCGAGGCCTGCGGGCCCTCTTCGGGGAGGCAGTTGAAGCCGGTGAACTTCGACAGGTGCCCGTTCCAGGTGACGCTGCCGGCCGCCGTCCCGCCCGGCTCCGTCTGGTCGGGCCGATCGCCGAGGAAGATCCTGGTCGAGATCCTCGCCGCTCCGCCGAGGCCCGTGGCGTCGGTGACCAACCGGCCACGGACGAGGATCTGCTCGCCCTCCCGGAGCCCGGGCAGCTCGTGTGAGAGGACCACGGTCTGCTGCTTGGCGATCGGCACCGCCGTGCACAGGCATGCCGACTGGCGCTCGACCGCCGGCTCCGGGGTGTCGCCGGGGCGAAAGCGCACGACCCGGATCCCCGCCATGTCCTGGACCACGGTCGGCGTCTTCTCGTTCTGGCCGACGAGCAGCACGTCGCCGGGCCTCGCGTCCGGGTGCCTTGCGCTGAGGACGAGGTTGACGTGCGAGGGGCCCTGCCACGGCAGCCCGGCGGCGGGGACGCGCAGCTCGGCGTCGCCGAACGTGACCACCGCATGGTGGCGCCGGTGGCTGATCGCCTGGCGCCAGGGCCCTCGGCCGAGCTCGAGCGCCTGGCCACGCTTTGCCTCGACGACACCCGCGTCGGCGGCGAGCAGCAGCGTGGCCTCGACCTTGGGCGAGTACGAGTAGGCGTTGCCGATCCTGCCCGGATGGTTGGGGTCCTCGGCGTCGGTGGTCAGCTCGAGCTCGGCGAAGGCGAGCAGGCGGTCGCCGGCGGCGAGTTCCGGCAGCGGCGTCTCGGTCCGCGTCTCCGGGCCGAACGAGAGCACCACCCGGCGCCCCTTGCCGGCCTCGGTGACGATCGGCACGGTCTCCAGCAGCTCCGGCTTGTTCGCGGTCGCGCCGACCACGACCGAGGGCTCGGACCCCGGCTGCCCGCCGCCGCCGCGTCCGCCGCCGCCGCGTCGTCCGGCGCCGCGCCGGCCACCTCGTCTCGGTTGCGGGGTCACCGGCGCGACTCTATTCGCCTGCTTCCCGGCTCAGCGCCGACTCGCACGGTCAGCCCTCTCAGGGCCGGTCAACGTGCGACTGGGCGCTGGTCGTCAGTGGACGAACGCCTTGATCGCGATCAGGGCAGCCCCCATCCCCAGGGCCCCCGCCGTGACCAGGGCGGTCTGCAGCGTGGAGAGTCCGGCGAGGCGGTTGGCGAGCAGCGTGTAGAAGCCGATCACCCCGAGCCCGAGCCAGGGGCCGATGTCGTAGGCGCTGCCGAGCTCGATCACGCCGAGCTCGACGGCGACGAACGGGATCAGCGGCACCAGCGCCGCCAGCGTCCCGGCGGCGATGTCGCTCGTCTGCTCGACGACCTCGGTCCGGTTCGGATGTCGGCGTTGGCGGATCACGGCGGCGATGTACTCGGCATATCCCTCGGCGAGCATCGCCGCGATCACCGAGCCCGCGGCGGCGACGATCACCTCGTCGGCCTCGGCGCCGCCGTCCTCGAGGACGAGGATCACCGCGAGCGCGATGATCGAACCGTAGACCGCTCGCGCGGCCCGCTGGGCGACCCTCTCAAGGTGCATCTGCGGCATTCTCTTACGTTCGCCGATGGAAGCCGAGACGCCGCCTCAGCGGCTGCGCACGAGCAGCGTCTGCATCGCCCGCCCGAGCGGGCCGCACTCGTCATACAGGGCGGTGTCGGCGAGCCCGATCCCGTCCGGCTGCGGGATCGTGATCGCGTCGAGCCCGACCCACTCGGTGGCCGGCAGCCGGTGCAGGTGGACGCTGAGGTCGACGTTGATGAAGATGTGGCGCGAGAGGTCGAGCGTCGCGCTGACCCCGTTGCCCGAGTCGGCGGCGGTCAGCAGGCGCTGAAGGGGCGATGTGGCGCTCGCCGGCGATCAGCGGCTGACGCATCCGCATCCATACGGTCGCCGGGCCGAGCTCGCGAAACCCCCCGGCGACGAACCGATACTCCATCGCGGTGTGGTAGCCGACCTCCTGGCCGGTGTCGAAGAACGGCTTTTCGGCATCGCCTCGGTCGGGACCCGGGATCACCTTGAGCTCCGCTCGGCAGGTCGGGCGGGAGCTCGAGTCTCGCGCTCGGCCAGGCGCCACGCCGAGGCGCGGATCAGCGGCTCACCTCGCCCGGTCGAGCAGGGTCGCCCTGAGCAGCTCGACCGAGCGCCCTGGGCGGACAACCTCGACCTCGACCCGCAGTGGCGCCGAGCGGAACCGGGCGCAGGATCTCGTACGTGATTCGGCCGAGCCTCCAACCGAGCGGGGAGCTGCGCTCGAGCTCGCGGCCGATCAGCGCAGCCGGCGGCCCGGCGTGCTGGGCGTCCGGGTCCCAGGGCCCCCGCGTGAGCTCGCTTGAAACGAAATCGCCCCCTTCGGGGACATAGAAGGCAGCGGACATCAGCGCACTAACCTAGGAGACGAGCGATGGAGAAGGTCGAAAAGACGGAGGCGGACTGGAGGGCCGAGCTCTCGCCCGAGGAGTACCACGTGCTCCGCGAGCAGGGCACCGAGCGAGCTTTCTCAGGGGCCTACTGGGACAACAAGGAGGACGGCGTCTATCGCTGTCGTGGCTGCGGAGCCGAGCTGTTCAGCTCCGACACCAAGTTCGACTCGGGCACCGGCTGGCCGAGCTTCTTCGACCCGATGGACCACGAAACGGTCGAGACCCGGCCCGACAACAGCATGTTCATGCGTCGCACCGAGGTCGTCTGCAAGCGCTGCGGAGGCCACCTCGGGCACGTCTTCGACGACGGCCCGACGCCCACCGGGCTGCGCTACTGCATCAACTCCTGCTCGCTGGACTTCGATCCGAAGGGATGAGCGGGGGCGCGCCGGCGCGCACCAACGCCTCCGGCAGGCGCACGCTGCCGTCGGCCCGCTGGCCGTTCTCGACCAGCGCGATCAGGGTCCGGGCGATCGCGACCGCGGTCCCGTTGAGCGTGTGCAGGACCTCGGCCGGCGCCTCCGGCTCGGGGCGATAACGAGCGCCCAGGCGCCGCGCCTGGTAGTCGGTGGTGTTCGAGCACGAGGTCAGCTCGCGGTAGCGCCCCTGGCTCGGGATCCAGGCCTCGCAGTCGAACTTGCGCGCCGCCGGGGCGCCGAGGTCGCCGACCGCGATGTCGACCACCCGGTAGGGGAGCTCGAGCGCGCCCAGGATGCCCTCCTCGATCGCGAGGATGCGCTCGTGCTCCGCGCCCGAGTCCTCGGCGCGCACGAACGAGAACATCTCCACCTTGTCGAACTGGTGGACGCGGAAGATCCCGCGCGTGTCCTTGCCGCCGGCGCCGGACTCGCGGCGAAAGCAGGTCGAGATCCCGGCGTAACGCCGCGGCAGGTCGCCGGCCGCGAGGATCTCGTCGGCGTGCAGGGCCGCCAGCGAGACCTCCGAGGTGCCGACCAAGAACAGCTCGTCGCGCTCGACCTCGTAGATCATCTCGCGCTCGCCCGGGAAGAAGCCGGTGCCGTAGAGCGGGCCCTCGCGCACGAGCACCGGCGGGACCACGGGCTCGAACCCCTCGGCGCGAACCGTTTCCACGGCGAGGCGGATCAGCGCCAGCTCGACGATCACCAGGTCGCCGAGCAGGTATGCGAACCGCGATCCCGACGCGGCGGCGGCCTTCTCGACCTCGATCCAGCCGTGCTCGAGCCCGATGTCGAGGTGATCGCGGACCTCGAAGTCGAAGGCCGGGCGCTCGCCGACCTCGCGCATGGTCACCGCGTCGTCGGGCCCGCCGTCGGGCGCCTCCGGGTACGGGAGGTTGGGCAGCGTCGCGGCGAGGGCGTCGCGGCGCTGCTCGACCTCGGCCAGCTCGGACTGCATCCGCTTGAGCTCGGCCGCGACCCCCTGGACCCGTTCGATCACCTCGCCGGCGTCCTCGCCGGCGCGCTTGCGCGCGGCGATCTCGTCCGAGGCTGCGTTCTGAGCGGCCCGTCGGCCCTCGACCTCGGGCAGCAGCTCGCGCCGGCGCGCGTCGAGGGCGAGCAGCTCGTCGAGGGCCTCGGCGGCCCCGCGCCGCTCCAGCGCGGCCCGGGCCGGCCCCGGGTGCTCGCGAATCGCGCGCAGGTCGAGCACCGTGCGGGCGCCGCCGCGCGCTAGCCGCCGCCGGCCGCGGCCTGTTGCTCTTCGGACTGGATCTCGCTCGCGTCGCCGGGCTGCGGCGGGCGGTCGACCTCGTCGCCCGAGTAGGCGGCGACGAACTCGGCGACCGCCTCCGCCTCGTCGCCGACGAGGATGTTCTGCGGCATGATCGCCCCGGAGAAGCCGCCGTTGCGGATCGCGTAGAGAACGTCCTCGGCGCTCTCCACGCGCTCGTTGAGGTTGGGGCCCTGGTTGCGCAGCGCCCGGTTGGCCGAGCCCTGCGCGCCGGCCGCCTTCAGCGTGTGGCAGCCCCGAGCAGCGCTCGGCGAACAGCACCGCGCCGGCGTAGTTGGGATCGTCCTCGGCGAGCTGGATGCCCTCGGTGCCGCAGGCGCCGAGGGCAAGCGCGGCCACGGCCGCAGCTGTGGAGGCGAGAAGGGGTCGCACCGCGGCGGCATCATACTTTTTGGCCCCGTGGCCGCGCCGACGCCCGATCAGCTCCGCATGCGTGATGGCGCACGCGCCGACCGCCGTCACGATCGTCACCGCCGCGGGCGAAGCCGGGCCGGCCGGGGCGACGGCGAACGCGGTCGCCTCGCTGTCGCTGGACCCGCCGCTCGATGCTCGCCTGCCTCGACCGCGGGTCGCGCACGCTCGAGATCCTCCGCGCCGGGCGCGCCTTCGGGGTCAGCGTGCTCGGTGCCGGCCAGGAGCAGCTCGCGCACGGGTTTGCCAGCAAGGCGCCGCACACGGAGAAGTTCCGCGAGGTCGCGTTCAGCGAGCGCGAGGGCGTGCCGATCCTCGACGGGGCGCTCGCCTGGGTCGCCTGCGGGCTGCGCGACCTGCACCCGGGAGGCGATCACGAGATCGCCGTCGGCGAGGTCCTCGCGGCCGGCGGCGACGGCGGCGTCCCGCTGATCTTCTTCGGCGGCGGCTACCGGCCGCTCGACTGAGGGCGTCGCTCGGCCGGGACAGGCAGGCGGCGCGCCTCGCACCACTCGATCAGCTCGCGGCGCGCGGCCTCGGCCGGGTTCGCGGCGCGCCGGCCCGCGCGGCGATCCCGGGCCTGGGCTGCGGTGCTGCGCTCTTCGGGCATCTGGTTCACACAACCGAATACCCGCACGGAAGTAGCGGCGGTTAAGGGAATCTTGAGCCGCTCAGAGCAACGCGTCGCCGGTCCCGGCGGCCCGCAGGGCGAGCCCGACGACGACCAGCGCGGAGACCGCCATGATCCCGGTCTCGCGGCGGACGATCGCGAGCGCGAAGCGGTGCTGGCGGTCCTTCGGCAGCGAGTCGAAGTCGACGCCCTCGAGCTCGCGCCCGGCGGCGCCGACCCGAGCGGCCTCGGCCAGCAGCGTGACCAGCAGGGCGCCAACCCGTAGACGTAGTGGAGGCTGTCCGGGGCCTCGTTGCCGGCCAGCACCAGGACGCTGCCGGCGAGCACCTGCAGCACCACGGCGACCTGCGCCGCCCGCAGCAGGTACCAGAAGGCGACGCTCGGTCGATGACGCAGCCAGGCGACCCCGCCCCAGCCGCCGGCGAGCGCGTTGGTGGCGAGGACGGCGATCCCGAGGGTCAGGTGAACCGCTTCCACCGGCGGATCAAATCAGGCGGGCGGTCGGGCATTTTCGGCTTTCTGATGCGGAAGCTCACTATGTAGCAACCCTGCACAAGGTCGGATACAACTCGGGTTCCGTGCTTCAGAGCTACCTGCCCGTCCTCGTGTTCGTCGCGCTCGGCGCGATCGTCGGCAGCGTCTTCGCACTGCTGAACGCGGTCGTCGGCCGCAAGCGGGTGCGAAGCCGCGCGGCCAAGGCGGATCCCTACGAGTGCGGGCTGCCGAGCGAGGTCTCGCGCACCTTCCGCTTCGGGGTCAGCTTCTACATGATCGCGATGCTGTTCATCCTCTTCGACATCGAGGTCGTCTTCCTCTATCCGGTCGGGGTGATCCTCCGGCGCGGACTCCGTCTTCGTCCTCGTCGAGCTGCTGATCTTCGTCGTCTTGCTGCTGGTCGCGCTGATCTACGTCTGGCGCCGAGGTGCGCTCGATTGGAGGTGAGGCGGGAGAAGCTGCGGGGGCTCGCGCCGCTCGCCGAGCCGGGCTCGCCCCGAGCACCTGCGGGTACGCCAGCTGCGCGCCCGCGACCTGCTGCGCGGCGACCTCGACGACGCCGAGCTCGAGGAGCACGTCGTCGCAGTCGGTGCTCACCACCTCGCTCGAGAAGCTGCTCGCCTGGGGCGCGTCGAACTCGATGTTCCCGATGACCTTCGGCCTCGCCTGCTGCGCGATCGAGATGATCGCCGCGGTCGGCTCGCCGCGCAACGACCAGGCGAGGTTCGGCGCCGAGGCGCTGCGGGCTTCGCCGCGCCAGGCCGACTTCATCATCCTCTCGGGCCGGGTCTCGATCAAGATGGCTCCGGTCATCCGGCGCCTCTACGACCAGATGCTCGAGCCGCGCTGGGCGATCTCGATGGGCGCGTGCTCGTCGTCGGGCGGGATGTTCGCCAACTACGCCGTCGTCCAGGGCGCCGACAAGTTCATGCCGATCGACGTCCACGTCCCCGGCTGCCCGCCGCGCCCCGAGGCGCTGTTCTACGGCTTCAACAAGCTCCAGCGCCAGATCATGGGCAACCCGGACCTGGGCTGGCGCCGGCGCTACAACGCGATCGGCACCGAGGAGTGGGCGCGCGACGACGTGATCGCCGGCCAGCCGTCGGAGGCCGCCGAGGCCGCCTACGCGCGCGCCCGCCAGGCGGTCGCCGAGTCGGCGGAGTCGACCGGTCCCGAGGGCCCCGGCGCCCCGCCGCTGCGCGGGGCGGGGATGCGGTAGCGGTGGCTCCGATGACGCCGTGCCGTGGGAGGCACCGCTAAATGCCCGATGCGCCCGGGCTCGAGCTGATCGCCGCCGAGCTTCGCGACGCGCATCCCGACAGCGTCCTCGGCACCTACCACGAGCACGGCCAGGCGTGCCTGATCGTCGATCCCGACCAGATCCTGCCGGTGCTGCGCTGGCTGCGCGACACGCCGGGCCAGGAGTACCGTTCCTCGCCAGCGTCCACGGGGTCGACTACCTGCCGGCCGAGCCGCGCTTCGGCGTCCACTACGAGCTGCTCAACCGCGACCGGGTCGAGCGCATCCGGGTCCGGGCGGCGCTCGCGGACCCTGCGGCTGACCCGGGCGCCGCCGGAGGCGAAGCCGAGGAGCTGCCCGAGCCTTGAATCCTGCGTGCCGCTGTTCCCGACCGCCGAGTTCCAGGAGCGCGAGGTCTACGACTTCTTCGGGATCGTCTTTCGCGGCCATCCGGACCTGCGCCGGATCCTGCTGCCCGAGGTCTACGTCGGCTGGCCGCAGCGGCGCGACTTCCCGATCGGCGGCGAGCCGGTGATCTTCACCCACAACGAGCACCAGGTCCCCGGGTGGTCACAGTGACCGATGCACGAGCACGAGAGCGCGCCCGCCAGCGGCGGCGACGTGATCGCCGCGACCTCGGCGACGGTGGTCGGCGCCTCGCCGATCGAGCGCACCGAGGCCGGCGAGGTGCTCGAGCCCGAGCACGAGCTGCTGACCGTGAACATGGGGCCCCACCACCCCGCGACCCACGGGGTCCTGCGGCTGCTGGTCAGCCTCCAGGGGGAGGAGGTGCTCGACCTGAAGCCGATCATCGGCTACGTCCACACCGGGATCGAGAAGTCCTGCGAGGACAAGAGCTACTGGAAGGTCATCCCATTCGTCGAGCGGATGGACTACGTCTCCTACTTCTTCAACATGGAGGCGTTCTGCGGCGCGGTCGAGCAGTTGCTGGAGCTCGAGATCCCGCCGCGAGCCAAGTACCTGCGCACTATCTATCTCGAGCTCAACCGCATCCACTCCCACCTGATCTGGCTCGGCACGTCGGCGCTCGATCTCGGGGCGGTCTCGATGCTCTGGTACACGCTTTCGCGAGCGCGACACGATCCTCGACCTGTTCGAGATGTCGACGGGCCAGCGGATGCACACCCGCTACTTCCAGGTCGGCGGTGTCTTCGAGGACATCCCGGTCGGCTTCGAGCAGCGAACGCGCGAGTTCTGCGCCCAGATGCCGACCCGGATCGACCAGTACGCCGCGCTGCTCGATCGCAACGAGATCTTCCTTCAGCGAACCAAGGGGGTGGGGATCGTCCCGCGGGAGCGGCTGCTGGAGCTCGGGGTCACCGGCCCGCTGCTGCGGGCCGCCGGGCGAGCCCTGGGACCTGCGCAAGGCGGACCCGTACCTCGCCTACGGCGAGCTCGACTTCAAGATCCCGGTGGGCACGGTCGGCGACGGCTACGACCGCTTCCGCGTGCGCCTGGAGGAGATGCGCGAGTCGGTGCGGATCATCGAGCAGTGCCTCGACGGGCTGCCGGAGGGGCCGTGGATCGCCGACGACCGCAAGGTCGTGCTGCCGCCGCGCGACGAGCTCTCGACCTCGATGGAGTCGCTGATCCACCACTTCAAGCTCGTCACCGAGGGCTTCCGGGTGCCGCCGGGCGAGATCTACTACCCGATCGAGTCGCCGCGGGGCGAGCTCGGCTGCTACGTGCTCGCCGACGGCTCGGCGAAGCCCGCCCGGGTCCACTTCCGCGACCCGTCGTTCGTCAACCTGCAGATGCTTCGCGACATGTGCGTGGGCGGCTACGTCGCCGACCTGATCCAGAACCTCGCGATGCTCGACCCGATCCTCGGAGGGATCGACCGGATGAGTCGCGCACGTCCTCCGCTCCGCCTCGAATCAATGGTCCGCGACTACGCCGCGATCCGGCGTCCGGCTGCGCGTCGCCATGACCGACCTGCACGACGTCCAACAGCCCGGCATCTGCTCGAGCCGACGGACGACCTGACCGCCGCGGAGCGCAGGGAGCTGATCGCCTCGATGCGCCCGTCGGACGCCGAGGGCGTCCCCGAGCTGCACGAGGTCGACGATCCCCGACGAGCTGCGTGAGCAGATCGAGCGGACGATGTCGCGGTACCCGCAGCTTCGCTCGGCCTCGATCCCGGCGCTGTGGGCGGTGCAGCGCCGCTACGGATGGTGCTCGCCCGACGGGATCCGCCAGGCGGCCGCGGTGATGGGCGTCACCCCCGCCTACCTGCAGTCGGTGGCCTCGTTCTACGACCTGTTCGCCACCGAGCCCGTCGGGACCCACCGGGTGCTCGTCTGCACCAACATCTCCTGCTGGATGCGCGGCGGCGACGAGCTGCTCGAGGCGTTCTGCGAGGCCGCCGGAGCCGACCACCACGAGGCGTCGCACCACGGCGCCTCGTCCGCCGACGGCGAGTTCTTCGTCAAGGGCTTCGAGTGCCTCGGCGCCTGCGACCTGGCGCCGATGGCCTCGATGGACGAGCGCTACTACGGCCCGCTCGACCGACGCCGACGCGCTCGCCGCGATCGAGGCGATGCGCGGCGGGCACGAGCCGCTGCCCGACAAGGAGCTGCAGCAGGCGGCCGGCCGCCGGCGGCCCCGAGCCCGACCCCGACCCGCGCCTGGAAGGGACCGACGTTGCCTGAGAGGCGGCCAAGGAGACCCGCGTCCTCTTTCGCCACATCGACGAGCCCGGGCTCGCGACGATCGAGGGCTATCGCGATCTCGGCGGCTACGCGGCGCTCGAGCGTGCGGCGCGCGAGCTCGACCCGACCGACCTGCTCGGCGCGTTCGAGGACTCCGGCCTGCGCGGGCCGCGGCGGCGCGGGCTTCTCGATGGGCAAGAAGGGCTCGTTCCTGCCCCGCGGGGACATGGGCAAGTACGTCTGCTGCAACGCCGACGAGTCCGAGCCGGGCGCGTTCAAGGACCGCGAGCTGATGATGAAGAACCCCCACCAGCTGATCGAGGGGGTCGCGATCGCGGCGCTCGCGGTCGGCGCCGGGCACGCGTTCATCTTCATCCGCGGCGAGTACTGGGAGATCGCCGACGTCCTCGACCGCGGCGGTCGCCGAGGCGTACGAGGCCAACTACCTGGGCGCCGAACGTGCTCGACACCGGCGCGAAGGTCGAGCTGGTCGTCCATCGCGGCGCCGGCGCCTACATCTGCGGCGAGGAGACGGCGCTGCTCGACGCGCTCGAGGGCAAGCGCGGCAACCCGCGGCTGAAGCCGCCGTTCCCGGCGATCCAGGGCCTCTACGGCGGGCCGACCCTGATCAACAACGTCGAGACGCTCTCCAACCTCCCCCACATCGTCAACAACGGCTCCAACTGGTTCAAGAGCTTCGGCTCCGAGCAGTCGCCGGGGACGAAGGTGGTCTCGGTCTCGGGCTGCGTGCAGCGGCCCGGCAACTACGAGGTCGAGCTGGGGATCCCGTCGCGCGAGATCATCTTCGGGCTCGCCGGCGGCCCGATGGACGGGCCGGCGGGTGAAGGCCTGGTTCCCCGGCGGCTCCTCCTCGCCGGTGCTGACCGAGGACGAGCTCGACCTGCCCTACACCTTCGAGGCGATGGCCGAGGCCGGCTCGATGCTGGGCTCGGGCTCGATCATCGTCGCCGACGAGACGGTCTCGATCCCGCAGCTGGCGCTGCGCACGGCGCGCTTCTACCACCACGAGTCGTGCGGCAAGTGCACGCCGTGCCGCGAGGGGACCAACTGGACCGTGAAGATGCTCGAGCGGATCACCCGCGGCGAGGCGACGCCGATGGACCTCGACATCGTCGCCTCGGTGCAGGAGAACATCATCGGCCACTGCCTCTGCGTTCTCGGCGACTCGATGGCGATGCCGGTCGGCGCGATGGTGAAGAAGTTCCGCGGCGAGTTCGAGGCCGCGATCGAGGCGGCGCGAGCCCGGCCCGGCGACTTCGACGCCTCTCGACGCGCTGACCAGGGGTGAGGCTGTGGCGCGGAGTCCGTCGGACGAAGCGGAACCCGCCGCTGTGAGGCGGTCTGTGCGGAGTCCGATGGACGAGCGACCCGCCGCGTTGAGCGGATCACGCTGGTCGTCGACGGCGTCGAGGTCGAGGTCGCGCTCCCGAGGGCGAGATGCTGGTCGACGCGGCGAAGGGCGGCGACGTCGAGATCCCGGTCTTCTGTTACGAGCCCAAGCTCGGCGGGCCGGTCGGCGCCTGCCGCATGTGCCTGGTGGAGATCGAGGGGATCCCGAAGCTCCAGACCGCCTGCTCGACCCCGGTCCGCGACGGGATGGTCGTCTACACGCGCACCGACCGCGTGCATGGAGTCCCAGAACGCGGTGGTCGAGTTCCTGCTCGTCAACCACCCGCTCGACTGCCCGGTCTGCGACAAGGGCGGCGAGTGCCCGCTGCAGGACATCGCCATGGGCTGGGGCCCGGGCCGCAGCCGGGTGAGCGACCCGAAGCGCCACTTCCGCAAGCCGGTGCCGCTGTCGCCGCTGGTGCGCATCGATCGCGAGCGCTGCATCCTCTGCTATCGCTGCGTGCGCTTCTCCCAGGAGGTCGCCGAGGACGAGCAGCTGCAGCTGCTCGAGCGCGGGGCTTCGAGCTACGTCGGCACGTTCGACGACCGCCCCTACATCGCCCCGTTCCACGGGAACATCATCGAGCTCTGTCCGGTCGGCGCGCTCACCTCCGAGGCCTACCGGTTCCGCGCCCGGCCCTGGGACATCGAGGACTCGGGCTCGATCTGCACCCTCTGCCCGAGCCAGTGCAACGTCATGTTCACGGTCCGCGACGAGCGTGTGCAGCGGGTGCTCGCCCGCGACAACCACGAGGTCGACAACGGCTGGCTGTGCGACAAGGGCCGCTTCGGCTTCGAGATGATCTCGTCGGAGGAGCGGATCACCGAGCCGCGCCTCGAGCGGCAACCGCGCGGACTGGGAGACCGCGCTGGCGACCGCGGCTGCAGCGACTGGGGTCGGGCGAGCGGCGGATCGCCGCCATCGTCGGCGGCCAGGCGCTCCAACGAGGAGGCCTACCTGGCCCAGCGGATCGTCCGCGGGGCCCTCGGCTCGCCGCACGTCGACCTGCGCTCGACGAGCTCGGTGCCGGGGTCGCGGCGCTGTCGGCCGCCGAGCTCGGCGCCTCGATCGCCGCGATCGACTCGGTCGAGTCGGTGCTCCTCGTCGGCGCCGACCCGCTGAACACGATGCCGATTCTCGACCTGCGGCTGCGCAAGGCCGTCCGCCACTCCGAGCTGCGCCTCGTGATCGCCTCCGACCGCCCGACCGCGCTCGACGGCGGCGCCGAGGAGACCGCGCGCTACGCGCCCGGCGACGCGGCCGGGTTCCTCGCCGCGCTCGCCGCCGAGCTCGGCCCCGGGTCGCCGCTCGACGGCCCGCACCAGGCCGAGGCCGAGCGGCTCGGCGGCGAGCTGCGCCCCGGCAGGACCGCTCGTCATCTGGGGCGAGCGCCTCGGTCGCGGACCCGGCGGCGCCGAAGCGCTCCGGTCCCTGCTCGCGATCTCCCACGCGCTCGACTGCTCGGCCGAGGGTGGCGGCTGCTTCTCGGTGCCCGAAGGCTCCAATGCCCGCGGCGTTCGCGAGGTGGGCTGCATGCCGGGAGCCGGCCCGGGCTTCACCGCGGCCGACCCCGGCCGCGACCTCGACGGGATCAAGGACGGGCTCGCGAACGGCGACCTCGACGGCGTCATCCTCGTGCACGCCGACCCGGTGCGCGACCTGCCCGACGGCCCCGGCTGGGCCAAGGCCCTCAACAACTCGCGCACCGTCCTCGCGATCTCGAGCTTCGACGACGCCTCGACCACGGCCGCCGACGTCGTCCTCCCCGCCGAGGCCTATGCAGAGAAGGAGGGCACCGTCACCCACCCCGACGGCCGCCTGCAGCGCCTGCGCCCCGCGGTGCCGCGCCCGGGCCAGGTCCGCCCGGTCTGGCAGGTCCTCGCCGAGCTCGCGGCGGCACTCGGCGACGAGACTGAGATCGACTCCGCCCCCGAGGCGCTCGCCGCGATCGCCTCCGAGGTCCCCTTCTACGCCGGCCTCACCCCGGAGGAGATCGGCGGCGCCGGAGTCCGCTGGCAAACGCGGCCTGAGGCCGCGGGCTTTCCGGGTCCCGAGGCGGGGTCGGGTGAAGGGACAGCGGACGCTCAGGAGCCCGCGCCACCACGGTCGGCCGACAGCCCGGGCGGCCCCGCGCGGGCGACGTCCGCGGGCCCTTCACCCGGCTCCGCCGGCCTGCGGCTGGGGACCTACCGCGATCTCTGGGCTGATGAAACGACTGATCGGAACGTGGCGCTCCGGTTCCTCGCCGCCGAGCAGCGGGTCGAGCTGGCGCCCTCGGATGCGGAGGTCCTGGGACTGAACGACGGGGACGAGGTCGACGTGCGGTCGAACGGGTCCAGCGTTCGCGCGAGGGTGGCCCTGCGCGAACGGATGCGCCCCGGGGCGGCCTTTCTGATCGCCGGAACCGCGGCGGACAACGCCAATCTGCTCAACGGCGCCGAGACGGTGGAGATCGAGAAGCGATGACCCTGGCCGACGTCAACTTCGCCGAGGCCACCTGGATCATGGTCGTCAAGTCGATCGTGATCTTCCTCGTCGTGTTCATGATCGTGCCCGTCCTGACGGTGGTCGAGCGCAAGCTGATCGGCCGCTTCCAGCACCGCTACGGCCCCAACCGGGTCGGCCCGCACGGGATGATGCAGCCGCTCGCCGACATCCTCAAGCTCGCCGGCAAGCAGATGTTCCGCCCCGACGCCGCGATCCCGTTCCTGTTCGCGCTCGGGCCGGCGCTGGTGATCTTCTCCGGGATCACGACGATCGCGATCCTGCCGTTCGGCGACGTCAAGGACGGGGTCGGCTTCTACGGCATCGACGTCCCCATCGGCGTCCTCTACTTCTTCGCCTTCGGCTCGATCTCGTTCTACGGCCTGCTGCTCTCGGGCTGGTCGTCGGGGTCCAAGTACAGCTTCCTCGGCGCGATGCGCTCGGCGGCGCAGCTGATCTCCTACGAGATCGCCATGGGCCTCTCGCTCCTGGGAGCGATCATGATGGCCGGCTCGCTCTCGCTGGTCTCGATCGTCGAGGCTCAGGACGAGGTCTGGTACATCGTCCCGCAGTTCGTCGGCTTCCTCGTCTTCATGCTCGCCGGGTTCGCCGAGACCAACCGGGCGCCGTTCGACCTCCCGGAGGCCGACGCCGAGCTCGTCCAGGGCTTTCAGACCGAGTACGGGGGCACCAGGTTCGCCTCGTTCCTGCTCGCCGAGTACCTGGAGATGTTCGTCGTCTCGGGGATCGCGGTGTCCTTCTTCCTCGGCGGCTGGATGGGCCCCGGGCCGGGGTGGCTCGACCCGATCTGGATGATCGCCAAGATCCTCTGCCTGATCCTCGTCTTCATCTGGGTGCGGGCGACGCTGCCGCGGCTGCGCTACGACCAGCTGATGTCACTCGGGTGGAAGGTCCTGCTGCCGCTCGCGACCCTGAACATCCTCGTCACCGCGGTCCTCGTGGTGGTCACGTGAGCGAGCGACGAGCGACGAGCGACGAGCGACGGTTCCCGTACCTGAAGGGCGAGGCCGAGGTGGTGTCGGTCCAGCGCGGCCCCGACCCGGGAGGCGCCAAGGGCGCCTACCGCGCCTTCGGCGAGACCCTGCGCGGCCTGAAGACGACGATGGCGCGACTGATCGAGGGCCCGGTGACGATCCAATACCCGGAGGAGAAGACGCCCGTCTACCCGCGCTTTCGCGGGCGGCACAAGCTGCACCGCTTCGAGGACACCGGGCTCGAGAAGTGCGTCGGCTGCTCGCTGTGCGCCGCCGCCTGCCCCGCCGACTGCATCCGCGTGGTGGCGGCCGAGAACGACCCGGCCGATCGGGTCTCGGCCGGCGAGCGCTACGCGGCCGTCTACGAGATCAACCTCGCCCGCTGCATCTTCTGCGGCTACTGCGAGGTCGCCTGCCCGTTCGACGCGATCACGATGGGCCACGAGTACGAGATGGCCGACTACAACCGAAGCGACCTGATCTTCACCAAGGAGATGCTGCTCGCGGAGCCGCTCGAGCGCACGCCGTTGCGGCGGGAGGGCGAGTGAGCGTGGGCGAACCGGGCGAGAGCGCGGGCTGATGGTCGAGGTCGCGTTCTTCGCCGGCGCGATCGGGGCTCTGGGCGGCGCAATCGCGGTGATCGCGCTCCGCAACCCCTTCTACAGCGTGCTCGCGCTGATCGTGCACCTCATCTCGCTCGCCGGCCTGTTCCTGATCCTGCATGCCGAGTTCATCGCCGCGGCACAGATCGTCGTCTACGCCGGCGCGGTGATGGTCCTCTACCTGTTCGTGGCCGCCTACGTCGGCGCCGCGGAGGAACCGCTCTGGGAGTCGATCCCGGGCCAGCGGGTGCTCGCGCCGCTGCTGGCCGTGGCGCTGTTCGTCGAGGTGTCGATCGCCGTGATCGGCACCTCGCTGGCCTCGATCGAGTCGGAGGGCCCGACGATCGAGGCCGGTTTCGGCTCCCCCGGCTCGATCGGGCGGCTCCTGCTCGAGCGCTTCCTGATCGCCTTCGAGGCCGCCTCGATGCTGCTCCTGATCGCCGCCGTCGGCGCGATCGTGCTTGCCGGCCGGAATCGACCCGCCACGTCCTCGGCTTCGCCTCCGGGCCTGCGGGGTTCCGACCCGGGCGAGGTCTCCTGATCGTGGACGTTTCCTGGTACCTCGTCCTCTCCGCGCTGTTGTTCGCGACCGGCGCCTGCGGGGTCCTCATCCGCCGTAGCCCGCTGGTGATCCTGCTCTGCCTGGAGCTGATGCTGAACGCCGGCAACCTCGCCCTCGTCGCCTTCTCGCGCTCGACCGGCAACGAGGAGGGTCAGGTGTTCGCGCTCGTGGTCATGGTCGTCGCCGCCTGCGAGGTCGTCGTCGGCCTCGGCCTGATCGTCGCCATCTTCCGCCGCCGGATCAGACTCGACGTGGACGAGATCCGGGAGTTGAGGGGATGAGCGCCACGACGTGGAGCTGGCTGGTGCTACTGCTTCCGCTCGCGGGCAGCATGGTGATCGCCTTCGGTCGCGCCGCGATGCCCGGCAGGACGTCGGCGTGGGTCGGCACCGCCTCGATCGCGCTCGCCTTCGTCTGCTCGATCGGCGCCCTGATCGCGCTGCTCGACCACCCGGTGGAGGAGCGCCAGCTCAGCGACTCGCTCTACACCTACGCGTCGGCCGGCGGGCTCGAGGTCCAGCTCAACATCCTGGTCGACCCGCTGTCGGTCTACATGTGCCTCGTGGTCACCGGGGTCTCCGCGCTGATCCACCTCTACTCGCTCGCGTACATGGGCTCCGACCGCGGCTACGCCCGCTTCTTTTCCTACCTCAACTTCTTCGTCTTCTCGATGCTGCTGCTGGTCCTGGCCGGAAACTTCGCCCTGCTGATCGTCGGCTGGGCGTTCGTGGGCTTCGCCTCCTACGCGCTGATCAGCTTCTGGTACCGGCGCGAGACCGCGACCGGCGCAGGGATGAAGGCGTTCGTGATCAACGTCGTCGGCGACATCGGCCTCGTCCTCGCCGCGTTCTTCGTCTTCCGCGAGCTCGGCACCCTCGACTACCTGGCGAGCTTCGACGCCGCCCGCGAGAGCTTCTCCACCAACGAGGGAGCGGTGGTCGCGATCTGCCTGCTCATCTGCGTCGGCGCCTTCGCCAAGTCCGCGCAGATCCCGCTGCACACGTGGCTGCCCGACGCGATGGAGGGCCCGACCCCGGTCTCGGCGCTGATCCACGCGGCGACCATGGTCACGGCGGGCGTCTACCTGATCGCCCGCATGTTCCCCTACTTCGAGCTGGCGCCGACGGCGGCCGACGTCGCCGCCTTCGTCGGCCTCGCCACCCTGCTGATCGCGGCGACGATCGCACTCGCGGTCACCGACCTGAAGCGGATCATCGCGTACTCGACCATGAGCCAGATCGGCTACATGGTGATGGGGGTGTCGATCGGCGCCTACGCCGGCGGCATGTTCATGCTCATGGCCCACGCCTTCTTCAAGGCGCTGCTGTTCATGGCCGCCGGCTCGGTGATCGCGGCGATGGCCAACAACCAGAACATCGATCGGATGAGCGGCTTTCGCCGCGCACTGCCGTTCACCTCGGGCCTGCTGATCGTCGGCTGCCTGGCGCTGGCCGCGTTCCCGGGCACCTCCGGGTTCTTCTCCAAGGACGAGATCCTCGCCTTCGCCGCGAACCGCGGCGGCATCTACTGGATCTGTGCGATCGGCGGCTACATCGGCGCGCTGATGACCGCGTTCTACTCGTTCCGGATCGGCTTTCGCGTGGTCACCGGCCCGCCCTGCGCCGAGGCCAAGGAGCTCGAGGGGGGGCACATCCACCACGCCGCGCCGACCAACCCTCACACCGGCGAGGCCGAGGACACCGACGTCGGCTTCCCGGGCCCCGAGCACCACATCGCCGAGCGCGAGTGGCCGATGCGGGCGGCGATGGCGGTGCTCGGCTTCGGCGCCCTGTTCGCGGGGCTGATCCAGGTCCCCGGCGTCGACCACGTCGTCACCAGCTTCCTCGACGGGACCTTCGAGAGCTCGATCCTCTACCACGAGGAGCCCTCGACGGCTGACTCGTGGCTCGGCCTGGCGGTCGGCGGCTCGATCGCGGTCGCCGGGATCTGGCTCGCGCACCTCTGCTACGTGCGGCGCCCCGGGGTCACCGTGCGGCTCGCCGAGCGCTTCCGGGGCCTCCACGGGTTCCTGCTCCACAAGTGGTATTTCGACGAGGTCATCGACGCGCTCGTCTACCGGCCGGCGATCGCGATCGGGCGCTTCTCCAACGCGATCTTCGAGCGCTACGTCGTCCAGGGCATCGTCTCGGCGGCGGTCGGGGTGGTCAGGGGCGCCGGCTCGGTCGTCCGCGGGGCGCAATCGGGATTCGTCCGCGCCTACGCCCTGCTGCTCGTGGGCGGCTTCGCGGCGCTCGGCGTCTATTTCCTGGTGGTGGCGAACTGATGCGGTCGTTGCTCGCGGCTGGTCCGTGGCTCGTTGCTCGTTGCTCGTTGCTCGGGGGGCAGCGGTGCTGAACGTGCTCCTATGGGCGCCGCTCGTCGCCGGGGTGGTGGCGCTGGTCGCGCCGCGGGCCGCGGCCCGGTGGATTGCGGTGGCCGGGGCGCTGGTAGCGCTCGGGGTGGCGATCGGGCTCGTCGCCGACTTCGACCCCGACGCGGCCGGGCTCCAACACGTCGTCGACGAGTCCTGGATCCCCGACCTCGGGGTTCGCTACGCGCTCGGCGTGGACGGGATCAGCGTCTTCCTCGTCCTGATGACGGCGCTGCTCTGGTTCGCGGTCACGCTCTGGTCGGCGCTTCGCGGCGAGCCCGGCGACGGGCGCACGAGGCTCTATTACTTCCTCACCGGGCTCGCCGGGACCGCGGCGCTGGGCGCGTTCATGGCCCAGGACCTGCTCCTGTTCGTCCTCTTCTTCGACCTGATGCTGATCCCGTTCTTCTTCTTGATCGGGGCCTTCGGCGGCGAGAACCGGATCGCCGCCACGACGAGGATGATCGTCTACACGCTGGTCGGCTCGCTGCTGATGCTGGTCGGCGCGATCGCGACCGCGGTCCTCGCCTCCGACTCGATCGGCGAGCTCAGCTTCTCGATCCCGTTGCTGCGGGAGCACCTGCTCTCCAGCGGGAGCCAGGAATGGATCTTCTGCTTCTTCGCGGCCGCGTTCCTGGTCAAGATGCCGGCCTTCCCGATCCACGGCTGGATGCCGGACGCCTACCGGGCGGCCCCGCTACCGGTGCTGATCCTGCTCTCGGCGGTGCTCTCCAAGGTTGGCGCCTACGGCTTCCTGCGGGTGGCGCTGCCGCTGTTCCCCCAGGCCACATCCGAGTTCCAGGAGCTGGTGATGCTGATCGCCCTCGCGTCGATCCTCTACGGATCGGTGATGGCCTTCACGCAGACCAACATTCGCCTGATCGCCGGCTACTCGTCGATCGCCCAGCTCGGCTTCATCACCCTGGGAATCTTCAGCCTGCGCGCCGACGGCGCCGACGGCGCCGTGCTCCAGATGGTCAACCACGGTCTCGTGGTCGCCGGCGTGTTCTTCGTCATCGCGATCGTCTACGAGCGCACGAGGACCGACGACGTGACCAAGATGGGTGGCCAGGCGATGCGCGCGCCGGTGCTCGCGGCGCTCTTCCTGGTGATCGCGATGGCCAACCTGGCGATCCCCGGCTCGGCCAACTTCATCGGCGAGTTCTACATCCTCAACGGCGTGTTCCAGGCGAAGGTCGCGTTCGCCTTCGTCGCCGCGATCGGGATCGGCCTCGCCGCGTTCTACAGCCTGCGGATGTATCAGCGGGTGATGCACAACCGGCTCCCGGAAGGGACCGAGTCGCGCGAGATCTCCGTCCGCGACGGGCTCATCCTGGGTCCCCTGGTGGCCGTGATCGTCGCCCTCGCGCTCTGGCCCGGCCTGATCCTCGAGCGCGGCGAGGCCTCGGTGAGCGAGAGCATCGAGGCGGCCGCCTGCGAGCCGGGGACGACCAACGAGGAGGGCGGCTACGTGCTGACCTTCTGCGACCAGGGCCCGGTGGCCGAGCGGCCTGGCTGGACCGGCTACGGCCCGGCGGTCGAGCGATGAGCTTCGACGCCCCGGACATCAACTACGCCGGGATCTCGCCGATCATCGCGCTCACCGGCGGGCTCGTCCTGACCCTGCTCGCCGGGCTGCTCGGTGGCGGCCGCGACCGCCAGCGCATCGTCGTTTCGGTGGTCGGGCTCGGCACCCTGGCGACCGCCGCCGGCCTGCTGATCGCGCAGTGGGGCGCGCACAAGAACCTGGTCGCCGGGGCGCTGCGCCTCGATGACCTGGCGATCGCGACGAGCCTGATCGCGATCGGCGCCGCCGCCTTCTGCATCCCGCTCTCGTGGCGCGAGGAGGCCTTCGACCGGCCGCTGGGCCCGAGCAACCACGGCGAGTTCCAGGCGCTGCTGATCTGCTCGGTGCTGGGGATGACGCTGATCGCCCAGGCGCAGAACCTGATCGCCTTCTTCGTCGCCCTCGAGCTGCTCTCGATCCCACTCTACGTCCTCTGTGGAGCGGCGCTGCGCAAGCAGGCCTCGCTCGAGGCCGGCCTCAAGTACCTGATCATCGGCTCGCTCGGCTCGGCGACGCTGCTCTACGGGCTCGCCTTCGTCTACGGCGCCACCGGCTCGACCGACTTCTCCGGCATCCGCGCTGCCACCGGGACCTCGGTGCTCGACGATCCGCTGCTGTTGATCGGGGTCGCGCTCTCGGTCACCGGCCTCGCGTTCAAGCTCTCCGTCGCCCCCTTCCACCAGTGGACGCCGGACGTGTACCAGGGCGCACCGACACCGGTGACCGCGTTCATGTCCGTGGCGACGAAGGCGGCCGTGTTCTGCGTCCTGGTGCGCTTCTTCGAGGTCGCCCTCGGCCCCGCCGCCGGCGACTGGCAGCCGGCGCTGGCGGCGCTGGCGGCCGTGTCGATCGTGGTCGGCAACGCCGGCGCCCTCGGGCAGAGCTCGCTCAAGCGGCTGCTCGGCTACTCGAGCGTCGCCCAGGCCGGCTACATGATGGTCGCGGTCGTCGCCGCCAGCGAGGCCGGGGTTAGCGCCCTGGTCTTCTACCTCGCGGCCTACGCCCTGATGAACCTCGCGGCCTTCGCGGTGATCACGATCCGCGAGCGCGAGACGCCGTTCGGCGACGACATTCGCTCGGTCGAGGGCCTCGGGCGCGAGCGCCCCGGGCTGGCGGCGGCGCTGACGATCTCGATGCTCGCCCTGGCGGGCCTCCCCGGCACCGCGGGCTTCATCGGCAAGCTCTATCTGATCGAGGCGACGGTCGAGGCCGATTACACCTGGCTCGGGGTGATGATCGCGATCGGCACGATGATCTCGCTCGCCTACTACCTGCGGGTGATCGCGGCCGTCTGGATGCGCCCGGGCGCCGAGCCGTCCCCGGCCGCAGCGCCGGTGATCGCCGGCGGCTCCCAGGAGGCCGACGCCGAGGTCACCGGAGCCCATTGCAAGGCGATCCTCGGCCTGATCGGGATCGCCGCGGCCGCCACCGTGTTCTTCGGCATCATCCCCTCGCCGCTGGTGGAGTGGGCGACCGCGGCCGGCGAGGCAATCGGCTCCTTCCTCGACTGAGTCGGCAGCGCGGCCCGGGCCGCCCGGGGCCGCGCTGGCTGTCGCCGCACCGCGTGCCTCCGACATGATACGTTTCAAAAGATGCATTGTTCAACAATGCGCGGGAGATCGCGCTTGACCGCGACCGCCAGCCCGGTCCACGTCCGTTGGGGGTTCTCCGCCGCGGGTATCGCCGTGATCCTGGTGGGCGCGCTGTTGGCCACGAGCCCGGCTCATGGCGCGGCCGGCGGGACGCCCGAGCAGGGCACGAGCGTCGTGGTCCTGATCGGGGATGGGATGGGTCCGGCGCAGCGAACCGCGATCCAATACCGCCTCTACGGCAAGACGGTGCGCCAGCCGATGGACGACCTCGACCACTACGGGATGCTGCGCACCCACGCCAAGGGCGGCGGGATCGCCACCGACTCGGCGGCTGCGGCAACCGCGATGGCGACCGGCCAGAAGACGAAGCGCAACTACGTCGGGGTGGGCCCGAACGGCAAGCCGCTCGAGACTCTGCTCGAGATCGCCGGCAACGAGGGGAAGTCGACCGCGATCATCTCCGACAACGACGTCACCAACGCGACGCTCGCCGGGTTCGCCGCCCACCACGACGACCGCGACAACAAGCGCGTGATCGCGAACCAGTACCTGAGCGGGACGCGTCCCGACTTGATCTTCGGCGGCGGGGAGGAGGTCTGGTACCCGAAGGGCAACCCCGGCAAAGTCCCGAACATGATCGAGGACGACGCCAGCTTCGGGCGCAAGAACCTGGTGGCGAAGGCGAGGCGCATGGGCTACGAGTACGCCTACGACCGACAGACGTTCGCGCAGCTCGACGGCCCCAGAGCGCTGGCGATGACCCGGACCGACGCGCTACTCCGCGAGGCCTTCATCCCCAAGTACGACTACGAGAACGACCCCTATGCGGTGCCCGAACACGAGATGGTCGCCAAGGCGCTGGAGATCCTCGACCGTGACGACGACGGCTTCTTCATGGCGGTCGAGGTCGATGAGATCGATGACGCCGGCCACGAGCACAGCCCGAGGCTGCTGTTCTCATCCGGCCAAGAGCTGAACCGGATCGCAGAGGTCCTGAAGCGCTATCAGCGGGATCATCCGAACACCCTGGTGATCATCACCGCCGATCACGAGACGGGTGGCCTCGGGATCGAGACGCACTACCAGGCCGGGGGCGCCGGCGTGTTCCCGGTGGCGAACTCCGCCGAGACGTTCCGACTCGATTGGACCACCCCGGGGCACACTGCGGTCAACGTCCCGGTGACCTCCATCGGCCCGCGGTCACGACGGCTCGAAGGTGTACGCGACAACACCCGCATCTTCGATGTCGCGAGGAAGCTGCTGGAGAAGGACGTCGCGGTGGAGTGACGCCGGCTCAGCCGGCGGCGAGCTCCGCGACCGCCTCGGCGAACACCGCTGAGTGGCGGTCCACGTGCGCTTCGGTGGTCGCGGGGGACATCAGCGCCATCATGTGGAAGGGCGTCAGCAGGACCTCACGATTGAGCATGTAGAGGTGCAGCAGGGCGTCGAGCTCGTCGTCGAGCGCGGCGGCCGCCTCGGCGCCGGTGCGCGGCGGCGCGGCCTTGAACATGTACTCGGCCCGGCAGCCGAGCCTGCTGATCGACCAGGGCAACCCGTGCTCGGCGATCGTCTCGGCGACCCCGGACTCGAAGCGCTCACCGAGCGCGATCATGCGCTCGAACGCCTGGTCCGTGAGCACCTCGCCGAGGGTCGCGCGCGCCGCGGTCAATGAGAGGGCATTGGCGGCCAGGGTTCCCCCCACGCCGCCGACGTCAGCGGCCTGCCACACCGTGCCCTCGAGGATTCGCTCGGCGACCTGCTCGGTCACGCCGTAGGCGCCGACCGGGATCCCACCCCCGATCGGCTTGCCGATCGTGAGCACGTCCGGCTCGAGCCCGTGAGCCGCGGTATAGCCGCCCGGGCCACAGCAGAACGTGTGCGTCTCATCGATCACCAGCAGGCTGCCCGAGTCCCGAGTGAGCTCCCGCATGCCATCGTGGTAGCCGTCTTCGGCAAGCAC
Organism: uncultured Solirubrobacterales bacterium; assembly: GCA_963758665.1. Classification (GTDB taxonomy): domain Bacteria; phylum Actinomycetota; class Thermoleophilia; order Solirubrobacterales; family 70-9; genus WHSW01. Next base: position 48,736 of record CAVWWH010000007.1, read on the forward strand.
GATGCCGATGTTCGTCAGCGCGGGCTCGACCAGCACACAGGCGACGTCGCCGTGCGCAAGCTCGCGCTCGAGCCCCTCGAGGTCGTTGATCTCGACCACGCGCGTGGTCTCGGCCGGGTGCACCGGGGGCCCGACGTTGCCCTCGCGAGGCCGGACCTCGTCGCCGGCGAGCGTGACCACCGTCTCGTCGACGCTGCCGTGGTAACAGTGGTTGTGGACCAGGATCCGCGGCCGTCCTGTGATCTGACGGGCGAGCCGGACGACGAACCGGTTCGCGTCGGTGGCCGACAGCGTGAACTGCCAGTCGCGCAGGCCGAAGCGCCGCTGCATCTCCTCGCCGACCGCGATCGCGTCCTCGGTCGGCAACATCGCCGTGATCCCCTTCGCGACTCGATCGCGAACCGCAGCGACCGTCGCCGGAGGCGAGTGGCCGGTCATCGCCCCCGTGTCGCCGAGGCAGAGGTCGGCGTAGGTGTGGCCGTCGACATCGGTGACCTCGGCGCCCAGGGCCGCATCGAAAAACACCGGGAAGCTCCCCGGCCAGCGGGTCATCCAGTTCATCGGCACACCCGCCAGCAGTGAGCGGGCGGCGCGCTCATGGAGCTCCCGAGAGCGTGGGTGCCGCTCGACGAACCGCCGGCGTTCACGGTCCAGGAGCGCGGCGATCCGGGCACGGTCAGGATGGGTCATGACCGTATCTTGTCAAATTGTGGAATGATGTGACATATGGTCAAGACAGAGAACGTCCCGGGCGGCTCTCGCCCGGTCGGCCAAGATCCGCCGCCAACCGATCTCCGCCTGGCGAGGGTATCGACCGTCGAGGCCGCAGCCAACGCGTTGCGTGAGCTGATCCTCGACGGTCAACTCGAGCCGGGCACCCGGTTGCGCGAGGCCGAGTTCGCCGAGCGACTCGGCATCGCCCGGCACTCGTTTCGCGCCGCCGCACAGATCCTCGTCGCCGAGGGTCTGCTGCACCGCGAGCCCAACCGTGGCGTGCAGGTGCCCGTGTTCGCGCCGGACGATCTGATCGACGTGTTCCGGCTTCGCATCGCGCTCGAGGTCGAGGCCGTGCGACTCGTGATCGCGTCCGGCGAGGTGCCGAAGGCCGTCGAGGAATCGGTGCACGAGCTGTCGGCCCTGCCGGACGACGCTCCCTGGCGCTCGGTCGTCGAGCCCGACATGCGTTTTCACCGGGCGATCATCGACGGCGCCGACTCCGACCGCCTGGCGCGAGCGTACTCGACCGTCCAATCCGAGGTGCTGTTGTGCCTCGTCTGGCTGCGGCCGCATTACGACCGGCCCGCGCAGGTGGCCGCCGAGCACGAAGGGTTGATCGCTGCGATCCGCGATGGCGACCCCGACCGGGCCGAAGCGCTGTTTCGCGCCCACCTGACCGAGGCGGTCGAGAACCTCACCCGCGCCTGGCGGGAGCTCACCGGCGAGGAGGTGGTCGTATGAGCTCGCCGGAGGTCACGGACCTGGTGGCCCGCGAGGTGCTCGACTGCCGCGGGCTGCCGACCGTGCAGGTGGACCTCCGCGCTCGCCGACGGGACGCTGGCGACGGCCGACGTGCCGTCGGGGCGCTCGACCGGATCGGCCGAGGCGGTCGAGCTCCGCGATGGCGGCCGGCGGTTCGGCGGCTTCGGTGTTCAGGGGGCCGTCGGCAACGTGAACGGGGAGTTGCGCGACGCCCTGGTCGGCGCCCCCCTGCCCGAGCAGCGACACCTCGACGCTGCGCTGATCGAGCTCGACGGGTCCGAGCGCAAGTCCCGGCTCGGCGCCAACGCGATCCTCGGCGTCTCGCTGGCGGCGGCGCGCGCGCGGGCCGCACACGCGGGGGTGCCGCTGTATCGCAGCCTGAGCTCGAACGCTCACCTGCTCCCGGCGCCGCTGGTCAACCTGATCAACGGCGGCAAGCACGCCTCCAACGACCTCGACTTCCAGGAGTTCATCGTGATCCCGGTCGGGGCCGACTCGATCCTCGAGGCGCTCCAGCTCTCGACCGAGGTCAACCTCGCGCTGGCCGAGATCCTGCTCGACCGCTACGGCAAGAGCGCGCTCAACACCGGCGACGAGGGCGGGTACGCGCCGGCGATCTCGGATCCCCGCGAGGCGCTCGGCCTGCTGCACGAGGCGGTGATCGCCGCCGGCCACGCGCGCCGCTTCCGCTACGGGCTCGACTGCGCCGCGACCCACTACTACGACCGCGACGCGGGTACCTACGAGCTCGGCGGCGAGACTCGCGACACCGAGGCGATGATCGAGCTCTACCTGACGCTGATCCGTGACTTCGACGTGGTCACGATCGAGGATCCGCTCGACGAGGACGACCTCGACGGGTTCGCCGCGCTGACGGAGGCGAGCGGGATCCAGATCGTCGGCGATGACCTGTTCGTCACCGACCCGAAGCGGCTCGCCGCCGGGGTCGAGCGCGGGGCGGCCAACTCGCTGCTCTGGAAGGTGAATCAGATCGGGACCCTGTCGGAGGCGCTCGACGCGGCCGAGCTCGCCCACCGCAGCGGCTACACCGTGGTCGTTTCCGAGCGCTCCGGCGAGACCGAGGATCCGATCATCGCCGACCTTGCGGTAGCCCTGAACGCGGGGCAGATCAAGACCGGCGCCCCCGTGCGCGGCGAGCGAACCGCCAAGTACAACCGCCTGGTCAGGATCGAGGAGGAGCTCGGCTCCTCGGCGGAATACGCGGGCGACGTCTTCGGGGCGGCGATCGCGGCGTGATCTCGAACGCGTCCGAGCTGGTCGGCGGCGAGCTGGCGGATCTCCGCTCCCTCGCGCTGCGGGTGGCCGGCGCCGGGCTCGAGGCGTGCGACGTCGGCAGGGCGACCGAGGAGGCCGTCTCACCGACCGAGGCCGGCGTCCGGATCGGCGGGTGCGACTACCCGCTTCCGGGCGACGCCGATGTGATCGTCGTCGGCGCCGGCAAGGCCACGCTGGCGATCGTCGCCGCGCTCGAGCGGGTGCTCGGGGATCGGATCGATCGGGGGGCAATTGTGGTCCGCGAGGGCGAGGACGTGACACGCCTGGAGCGCGTGGACGTGCTCGTCGCAGACCACCCCCTGCCGACGGAGCGCTCGGTCGCGGGCGCCAACCGGCTGATCGCGCTGGCGGAGGCCGCTCGCACCGACGACCTGGTAATCGCGGCGTTCACCGGCGGGAGCTCGGCGCTCGCAAGCCTGCCTCCGGCCGGCGTGAGCACCGCGGAGAAGCGGCGCCTGCACGAGCTCCTGCTTGCCTCGGGCGCGCCCATCGCCGACGTGAACACCGTGCGCAAGCACGTTTCGCGGATCAAGGGCGGCCGGCTTGCGGAGCTGATCGCCCCCGCCACCCTGGTCAACCTGACGGCCTCGGACGTCGCCGGCGACATCATCGACGCGATCACCGACCCGACCGTCGAGGACAGCTCGACGGCCGCCGACGCAATCGGCGTGCTGCGGGAGCGCGGACTGTGGAGCCAGGTCCCAGCGAGCGTCCGCGCGCACCTCGATCGCGCGGAGGCGCGCTCGCCGACACTCGGGCTCGAGGCGCAGACGGTGCTGCTGGTGACCGGCCGCGGCGCCTGCGAGGCGATGGCGCTGGAGGCGGAATCGGCTGGCGCCAAGGCGCGGGTGGTCTCGACCGAGCTCGAAGGAGAGGCCTCCGAGATCGGGCGGATGCTCGTGCGGCTCGCCGGTGAGGCGCGAAACGGAGAGGTGACCGCCGAGGCGCCCCGGGTGCTGGTCGGATGCGGTGGCGAGGCAACCGTCTCGCTCGGACCCGATGGCGCCTTCGGCGCCGGGGGGCCGAACCAGGAGGCGGCGGTGGCGGCCGCGCTGGCACTGGGGGAGGCGCCGCGGTCTCCGCCTGCTTTCTCGACACGGATGGCTCCGACGGCGGGACCGATGCGGCCGGCGCGATCGTCGACGGCAACACGCTCGCCCGCGCCGCGATGGCCGGCGTCGACCTCGCGGGCGCCCTCGCGACCCACCGGTCCGGCGAGGCGCTGGCCGCGCTCGGCGACCGGGTGATCACCGGGCCGACGCGGACCAACGTCAACGACCTGTTCGTGGTCGTGGTCGCCGCCGGAGGGGAAGAACCCGCGTGACCGAGCCGATGATCGTCCTCGACCGCGTCAGCCGCAGATTCGGCGAGCTGCAGGCGGTCGACGACGTCTCGGTCGAAATCGGCGCGGGGGAGTTCTTCTCGATGCTCGGTCCGAGCGGGTGCGGAAAGACCACGACCCTGCGGCTGATCGCCGGCTTCGAGGAGCCGGACGCCGGCCGCGTGCTCCTGGCCGGCGAGGACGTGACCCTCGTCTCGCCGCGGCGCCGGAACGTGAACATGGTGTTCCAGGACTATGCGCTGTTCCCGCACATGACCGTGAGCGAGAACGTCGAGTTCGGCCTGCGGCTGAAGAGAGTCCGCGGCGAGGACGCTCGGTCGCGAATCTCGGAGATGCTCGCCGTCGTGCGGCTCGACGGCCTCGGCGAGCGTCGCCCGGCGGAGCTCTCGGGCGGCCAGCGGCAGCGGGTCGCGCTTGCGCGCGCGCTTGTCAACCGACCGGCGGCGCTGTTGCTCGATGAGCCGCTCGGCGCTCTCGACCTGAAGCTGCGCCGCGAGATGCAGCTCGAGCTCAAACGGATCCAGCAGAGCACGGGGACGACGTTCGTCTACGTCACCCACGATCAGGAGGAGGCGCTGACGATGTCCGATCGGATCGCCGTGATGGACGGTGGGAAGGTCGAGCAGCTCGCCGCGCCGCGCGACCTCTACGAGCGCCCCTCCACCTCCTTCGTCGCCGGCTTCATCGGCACCTCGAACGGGATCGAGCTCGCCGTCACACGTCGCGAGGGCGAGCTCGCGGTGATGGAGCTCGGCGAAGGGATGCGGATCGTCGCCACCGATCCCGGCGGTGCGGCCGCCTCGCTGCGGTTGAGCGTGCGCCCGGAGAAGATCCGGATCGGCGCTGCGGTGACCCCCGACGGGTCGCGCGTCGCGGGAACCGTGGTCGATCGCGTCTACCTGGGCTCCCTCTCGCAGACGGTCGTGGAGCTGGCCACCGGCGAGCGCCTCGTCGTCCACCAGCTCAACGACGATGAGACCCCGTCGCCGGAGCCCGGAGAACTCGTGACGCTCGTCGTGGGCGGCGCGCCACAGCCTCGTAGTCGACGCCACCGGAGACGCGGGGTGAGGACCGCGCCGTGCCTCCTCACCTCGGTCGCCATCGCGCTCGCGGCCGGCGGGTGCGGCTTCAGCGGCGGCTCGACCGAGGTCGCCCCGCCGCCCGACAACCCCAACGCGCCGGTCTCCGGAACCCTGCGGGTGTTCGCCTACGGCGACACCGTGCCGGACGAGATGCTCGACCCGTTTCGAGAGCAGAATCCGGAGCTCGAGCTCAAGGTCGCCACCTTCGACTCCAACAAGTCGGCGGCTGCCAAGCTCGCCGGCGGCTTCGAGGCCGACGTGGTCGAGGTCTGCACCGACGAGATGGCGCCGCTCCTGGCCCGGAACCTGATCCGACCGATCGACCCACGGGGGGTCAAGGACTTCGGCGAGCTGGCGTTCTCCGATAAGGCCGAGGTGCGAAACCCGGCCGGCGAGGTGCTGTTCGTTCCCGCGTCGGCCGGCCCGCACGGACTGATCGTCAACACCGCGGAGATCCCCGGGGGCGTCGACTCCTACGCGTCGCTGTTCGATCCCGCCTATGCCGGCAACGTTGCGCTGGAGGCCACCCCGCTGACCGCGATCGCCGTCAGCGCCCTGGCGCTCGGGCTCGAGGACCCGGTCGACCTCTCCGACGACGAGGTCGAGGACGCGAAGCAGAACCTGCTCGACCACCGGGAGAACTTCCGCGCCTTCGCCGAATCCGACTCATCGATGGTCAACCTGTTCAAGTCCGGCGAGGTGGCGCTTGCCGACGGCGGCCGGGGCACCACCCAGGCGATGGTCGATGACGGCCTGCCCGTCGAGTGGGTGGCCCCGGAGGAGGGGGCGCTGGCTTGGGTCTGCGGGCTCGCGATCACCTCCAGGGCGGAGAACATCCCAGCCGCCTACAAGCTGATCAACTATTACGCCTCCCCGGGGGCACAGGCGCTCTCAGGCGACATGGGCTTCGTCGCCATGCACCCGGACGCCCTGCCGCTGGTCTCGCCCGACTACCGCGCCTCGGCCGACCCGCGCAATCTGGAGTCCGCGATCGCGACCACCGAGCCGCCGAACGCCGAGGCCTACGAACGCGCATGGCAAGAGGTCCTCGCCCAATAGCCGCGACGGCGGTCGTCGAGCCGGCCCCGCGGGTGCGGCGGGGGTTCGGGCTGCGACTGCGCCGCCGGCTGCCCGGCCTGGCTAGCGGCGCGCTGGTGATCTTCGTGCTCGTGATCCTCTTCGGGCCGGTGTTGATGCTGGCGCTGTTCTCCTTCAACGACTCGTCGATCATCTCCCTGCCCTGGGAGGGCTTCACGACCCACTGGTACGAGGAGGCCTGGGACGCCGGTCAGGCCCGGGCGGCGGTGCTCAACTCGCTGCTGGTGGCAACCGTGGTCGCGAGCGTCTCGCTGGTGCTCGGGACGATGGCCGCGTGGGGCCTCACGCGGCTCCGATTCGCCGGTCGCGGCGCGCTCGCGGGCCTCCACGGCTCGGTGCTCGTCGTCCCGTGGCTGATCATCGGCGTCGCCGGGCTGATCTTCTTCAGCGAGATCGGGCTGGCGCTGTCCCTCCAGACGGTCGGCCTGATGCAACTCGTGGTCACCTTCCCGCTCGTGGTCGCGATCGTCTCCGCCGGCCTCGTCCGATTCTCGCGCTCTCAGGAGGAGGCGGCGATCGACCTCGGCGCCTCGCAGGTGCAGATGCTGCGCCACATCGTGCTCCCCCAGATCGCGCCGTCGCTGGCGGCGGCAGGGATCTTCGCCTTCGCCTGGTCGTTCAACAACTTCGAGATCTCGTTCTTCACCGGCGGCTTCGAGCAGACCTTTCCCGTCTGGGTGTTCGGGATCCTGCGCCAATCCGAGAACCTGCCCGTGGTCAACGCGGCCTCGACCGTGATTGCGCTCGCGCAGGTGGTTGCCGTGGTCGGTGCCTGGTTCGTGATCAAGCGGCTCTCGCGCCGCGGCGGGCGCGGCGACGAAGGGATCACCGAGCTGATGACCGGGGCGGTGCGCTGATGGAATCCGCCTCGATCCCTGCTGCGACCGGACCTGGCGAGCGCCGACGCCGCTCGCCGCTCCGAGCGCTCGCGTTCATGTCCGCGCCCGCGGCCGTGCTGGGGTTGTTCTTCGTCGCCCCGATGGTGGTAATGCTGGCGATCGCGCTCCAGTACGGGGTGCTCAGCGGCGAGTCGGGCTTCACCCTCTCCAACTTCACCGACGTCCTGGGCGACGACCTCTATCGCGAAGTCGCCCTGACCACGGTCGAGATCGCGACCGCGGCGATGCTGATTCAGCTCGCGCTCGCGATCCCGCTGGCCTATGTGCTCGCGTTCAAGGCGGGGCGGTGGGAGCTGCCACTGCTGCTCTTCTTCGTGCTCGCCGACGAGCTCAACCCGATGGTCCGGATCTACGCCTGGCGGATGCTGCTCGGCCGCGAGGGGCTGATCAACGAGGGACTGCAGCGGATCGGCCTCATCGACCAGCCGATCGATGCGCTGTTGTTCAGCAAGTTCGCGGTCATCCTCGTGCTCTCGACCAGCTATCTGACCTACACCGTGATCCCGATCTACGCCGCGATGAAGGCAATCGACACGAACATGTTCGAGGCCGCGAGGGATCTCGGCGCGGGTTGGTGGCACACCTTTCGCCGCGTGCTCCTCCCGCTGATCGCTCCGGGGATCTTCGTTGCCCTGTTACTGGTCTACATCCCGCTGTTCACCGACTTCGCCAGCCCGGCGCTGGTAGGCGGCACGGAGGGCTACATGCTCGGCAACGCCGTGAACGACCTCGTGCTCGAGAGCGGCGATCTCAACGGCGGCGCGGCGATGAGCATCCTGATGCTGCTCGCCGCGGGCATCTTCGCCGTGATCGCCTACCGGTTGGCGAAGATCAAGCAGCTCGAGACATGAGCGCGAGCGGCGGCGCCTGGGACGCGCTGATCATCGGCGGTGGGCACAACGGCCTCGTCGCCGGGTTCTACCTCGCGCGGGCGGGAATGCGGACGCTTGTCTGCGAGCGCCGCGAGATCGTCGGCGGCTGCTGCGTCACCGAGGAGTTCGCGCCCGGCTACCGCGCCTCCACGGGCGCCTACGTGCTCAGCATGCTGCGCGAGCCGGTCTGGCGCGACCTGCGCCTGGTCGAGCGCGGGGTCACGGTGGACCCCGCCGGCCCGGCCCTCAACCTGTTCGCCGACGGCTCCTGGCTGCACCTCGACGACGACGTCGCGGCGACCCAGGCCGAGGTGCGCCGGTTGTCGCCGGCCGACGCCGCCGCGTTGCCGGCGTTCGAAGCCGAGCTCGGACGACTCGCGGAGCTGATCACGCCGTTGATCGACACGACGCCGCCCGACCCCCGGCGGTTGCGCCCGCGCGAGCTCGGCCGGCTCGCCGGGCTCGGCGCCCGCGCGGCTCGCAACCGCGCGCTGATCGTCGACGCGCTCTACCTCTTCGGCACGTCCGCCACGCAGTACCTCTCCGAGCACTTCGCCACCGACCAGGTTCGCGCGGCCCTGGGCTGGCACGCGATCAACGACTCGACCGGCGGTCCGTCGACGCCCGGAACGGCATTCGTCCTCCTGCACGACCACGCCTCCGAGCAGGCCGGCGGCGGGATCCGGCAGTGGGGCTTCGTGCGCGGCGGCATCGGGCGCCTGACCGAGGCGATGGCCGACGCGGCGCGCGAGGCCGGCGCGACGATCCGCGCCGCCGCCCCGGTGGGGCGCGTGATCGTGGACGCCGGGCGGGCGGTGGGGGTCGAGCTCGCGGACGGCGAGCAGATCCGCGCCCGGCGGGTGCTCTCCAACGCTGACCCGAAGACGACCTTCCTGCAACTGCTCGCCGAGGATGAGCTGCCGCCGCGGTTTCGCGCCCGCATCGACGCCTATCGATGCGAGGGTACGAGCATGAAGATCAACCTCGCCGTCGACCGGCTGCCGGTGGCAACCGCGATCGACGGCGGTGGCGAGCAGCCGTATCACCGCGGGATCATCGAGGTGAACCCGACGGTGGCCCAGATGGACGCTGCCCAGGCGGAGGCTCGCGCGGGGCGTCCCGCCGAGGATCCCCACATCGAGCTGTGTATCCCCACTGTCCACGATCCGTCTCTGGCTCCCGACGGCAAGCACGTGATCACGGTCGACGTCAACTCCCAGCCCTACACCCTCGCCGAGGCCGGCTGGGATGAGCTGCGGGATCCGGTGGCCGACCGGGCGATCGCGAAGCTGGAGCGGTACTTCCCCGGATTGGAGGCCTCGATCGTCGAGCGCCAGGTCTTGGCACCCACCGACCTCGAGTCGCGGCTGGGGATCTGGGGCGGGCACGCGCTGCACGGCGAGATGGCGTTCGACCAGCTCTTCAACCTGCGTCCGGTCCGCGGCTGGGCCGACTATCGCACCCCGGTTCGCGACCTGTGGCTCTGCGGCGCCGGCACCCACCCGGGGGGCGGCGTCACGGGTGCCAACGGCCGCAACTGCGCCCGCGAGCTGCTGCGCGAGCGCCGCGGCCTCGCCCGGATGCGCGGAGGACGCCGATGAGTCCCCTGAGACCCGCCGAGTGGGAGAGCATCGAGGCGCCCGCGATCGTGGTCGAGCCTCCCGGGCCGCGCAGTCGCGAGATCCTCGCCCGGATCGCGCGGAAAGGGTATCCGGGATTGGTCGGGGGCCTGGCACCGCTCGCGCTCGAGTCCAAACGGGCGTGGACGGTCACCGACGCCGACGGCAACGTCTATCTCGACTGCGCCTCGGCCTCGGCCTCGGTTCCGCTCGGAGCGGGGCGCTCGGAGTTGCTCGAGCCGGCGATAGCCGCGATCCGGAGGCTCGGCAACGAGGACAGTCACGCGCTCGCGTCCGAGCTGACCGCGCTGCTGGGTGAGCGCCTGCTCGCGGTTTCACCAGCGAGCCTCACCCGCTACGACATCGCCCTCAACGGAACCGAGGCGGTCGAGATCGCGATCAAGATCATGCGTCGCGCCACCGGCCGCCCGGTGATCCTTGGCTTTCACGGCTCATACCACGGCGAGTCGACGATGACGGCCGCGCTCGGCGCCGAAGCTGCGGAGATCAGCCGCGGGCTGCGGGGGCTGGTCCCGGGCTTCGTCCACGCGCCCTACCCGCACCCGACCCGGACTCCGCTTCGCGAGCCGCGACCCGGCGGGAGCGGCGACGCAACCGTCGACTTCATCCGCGACCACCTCCTTTTCCACGCTCTCGATCCCGGCGACGTCGCCGGGGTTGTGATCGAGCCCGTGCTCGGGTCCGGCGGCTGTGTCGCCCCTCGAAATGGCTTCTGGCCCGCGCTCACGGCACTCTGCCGCGAGCACGACTGGCTGCTCTGCGCCGACGAGGTCAAGACCGGTATGGGCCGCACGGGCACCCTGCTCGCGGTCGACCGCTGGAGCGTCGAGCCCGACCTGATCTGCCTCGGGAAGGCGCTGGGCGGCGGCGTGATGCCGATCGGCGCCCTGCTGGGCTCGGAGCGGGCGTTGGGAGCGTTCGACGACGTGCCGACCGGCAGCACGTGGGCCTGGCTGCCGGGTTCCTGCGCCGCCGCGCTGGCGACCCTGGATCTCTTCGCCGCCGAGCCCGTACTGGAGAACGTCCAGGAGCTCGAGGCGGTCGCCGCCGACCAACTTGAGGCGTTGCGCGACCGCTTCGACCGGGTCGGCGACGTGCGCTCGGTGGGGTGCTTCCAGGCGATCGAGTTCGTCCGCGATCGTGAGGCGGCGGAGCTCGACTCCGAGCTTCAGGGCGCGGTCGCAGCCGAGATGCTGCGGCGCGGGGTGATCGCCGACTCGTCGAGCACCTCGCTCAACATCCAGCCGTCGCTGGTGATGCCGGCGGAGCTGCTCGAACGCACCTACGCGATCGTCGGCGAGTCGATCGAAGCGGCCCTCTCCTCGGCCCGCGGATGAACGTCCTCGAGGGCCAGTTGCGGAGTCGAGCTCGCGGCGATGCGTGAGGCGGGCACGCTGAAGCGGATCCCGGTGCTCGAATCGCCCCAGGGGCCGGAGATCCGGATCGAGGGCCGCGGCGAGGTCCTCTGCTTGTGCTCGAACGACTACCTCGGGCTCGCCAATCATCCCGAGGTCGTGCGGGCCGCGGCCGAGGGGCTCGCACGCTACGGCGCCGGGACCGCCTCGGTGCGCTTCATCTGCGGCAAGTTCGCTCCTCACGTCGAGCTCGAGCACGACCTGGCGGCGTTCTGCGGCACCGAGGCCGCGCTCACCTACGTCTCGTGCTGGAACGCGAACGCCGCTCTCCTCGACGCGCTCTGCGACCGGCCGGCGGCGATCTTCTCGGATCGCCTCAACCACGCGTCGATCATCGACGGCATGCGCCTCGCCCGTCCGGCCCACAAGGCCGTCTACGACCACGCCGACACCGCCGGCCTGCGCCGCCTGCTGGCGGAGACGCCGCCGACCGAGCGCCGGTTGATCGTCACCGACGGCGTCTTCAGCATGGAGGGTGATCTCGCACCGATCCCCGAGCTCGCGGAGATCGCCGCCGCCCACCAGGCGACTCTGATCGTCGACGACTCGCACGGAATCGGGGTCATCGGCGAGACCGGACGCGGTGTGCTCGAGCGCTTCGGCCTGCTCGGGCGACCGGAGATCGTCGTCACGGGGACGCTCGGCAAGGCGCTCGGAGGCGCCGCCGGAGGCTTTGTCGCCGGCGGCGCGGCCCTGTGCGAGGTGCTCGAGCAACGCTCTCGTGCCCAGCTCTTCTCCAACGGAATGGCCCCCGCGGTCGCCTGCGGCGCTCGCCGGGCGCTCGCCGAGCTGCGCGAGCACCCGGAGCTGGTCGCGAGGCTACGCCGCAGCACGGTCGGCCTGCGCGAGATGCTCGTCGCCGCCGGATTCGAGGCGCTCGCAGGCGAGAGTGCGATCGTGCCGCTGATCGTCGGTGCGACACCGACGGCGATCCGGCTCAGCGAGATGCTCCTGGAGCGCGGGGTCTACGTCACCGGGTTCGGGTACCCGGTCGTGCCGGAAGGGAGCGCACGGATCCGGATGCAGGTCTCGACGGCGCTGAGCGCGCAGCAGCTCGAGACTGCGGTCGAGGCCCTGGTCGCGGTCGGCGCCGAGGTCGGCCTGCTCGGCAACGGCTGACTTGCTCATTGGCGATACTGGGCGCATGTCAAGCGACGTCGACCGCTACCGCGAAGCGCTCGAGGCCTGGAACCGTCGCGACCTGGTGTGGATCCTCGAGCAGGCGGCGCCAGATGTCGAGTTTCACACCGCCCAGATCTTCCCCTGGATCGAGCCCCTGTACGAGGGACGAGAAGGGCTGGTCGAGTTCTGGACCACGTTCATCGAGGAGCCCTGGGCGCTGTTTCGGCTCGAGGTCGAGTCGCTCGACCAGGCCGGTGACGACCGCGTGCTGGCGTTGCTCACCTTCCACGGCACCGAGCGTGACTCGGGCGAGGAGATCACCACCCCCTACGCGCACCTGGCCACCTTCCGCGGCGACGAGGTCGCTCGCATCGACGCGTTCGCAGACTGGGACGAGGCGCGCCGAGCCGCCGGCCTCGCCTCCTGAGCCACGCCCGTGCTCCAGCACGTCTCGCTCGAGATCCCGCCCGATCAGGCCCCCGCGACGGTCGAGTTCTGGCGCCTGCTCGGGTTCGAGCTCGTCGATGCGCCGGAGCCGGTCGCGCACTTCGTCACCTGGCTCGAGCGCGACGGGACCCAGATCCACCTGATCCACACCGAGGAAGCGAGCGTCCCGGCGCTCGGCCACGCGGCGGTGGTGGTCGACGACTTCGAGGCGGCGCTCGAGCGGGTCGCCGCGGGCGGGCACGAGGTCAGCGAGAGCCGTCCCCTGTGGGGGGCGCGGCGCGCGTTCGCGGTCGCCCCCGGCGGTCATCGCGTCGAGCTGATGGAGTCGCCGCCGCCGCGCCATCGCTGATCGCCGGCGGGGCTCCGCCGCGGTGGGTCGCCCGCCGCGCCGATCACTACGATCGCCCGCGTGCGCTACCCGGTCGAGAGCTTCACCGCCGCCGAGCGAGCCCTGCTCGAGCCTCACTTCACCAACCTCGACGGCCCCGTGTTCGGGCTCGTCAACCTGCCGGAGACGGTCAAGGGGGCCCTGTTCGCGCGCTACTCGCGCTACCCGGGGACCCTGCGCCGCCTCTTTCTCGAGGAGTTCGCCGACGACGTGCCGGCGGGCGAGCGGCCCTTCGACGGGGTCGAGGGCGAGCGCGCGGCCGGCCTCTACGAGCGCGTCTTCATCGGCTACGGCGACGACTCGATCGCCCAGGTGGGCGGCGCCCACGTCGCCTGCGAGTGGGTCTCGAACGTGGTCACCAAGCTGCTTCAGCGCGGCCGGCTCGCCGCCTATCTCGAGCAGTCGACCCGCTACATCCCCTACGACCAGCCGATCGAGGACGGTGGCGGGTACCGCTACTACGCCGACGCCGAGCTCGGCCCCGCCTACGCCGCGGCGATGGACGAGCTGTTCGCGATCTACTCGCGCAGCCTCGAGATCGTCCAGGGCTGGGCCGCCGACCGGTGGCCTCGGGACGCAGGCCAGCCCGAGGGCGCCTGGCGCAGCTCGATCCGGGCCAAGGCGCTCGACCTCCTGCGCGGCCTGCTGCCCGCCGCGACGCTGAGCCACGTCGGCATCTACGCCTCCGGCCAGGCCTACGAGCAGCTCTTGCTGCGGCTCGCGGCGTCGCCGCTGCCCGAGGCCCGCGAGTACGGCGGGCTGCTGCTCGCCGAGCTCAAGCATGTGATCCCGAGCTTCGTTGCCAGGGTCGAACGACCCGATCGCGGCGGCGACTGGGTCGCCCACCTGCGCGAGCGCCGCGAGGCGACCGAGCGGGCCGTCGCCCGGCTCGGGCTCGACCGGCCTGGCGGCGACCCCGTGCCCTCGGTGGACCTGGTCCACGTCGACGGCACCGAGGACGACCTGCTCGCGGCTTCGCTGTACGAGTCGGCGGGCGCCTCGGAGCCTCGGATCCGCGCCCGGATCGCGGCCCTCGACCCGATCGAGCGCGCCGAGCTGATCGGCGAGCTGGCGGGCGAGCGGCGCAATCGCCGCCACCGCCCCGGGCGCGGCTGGGAGGCGGTCCGCTACCGGTTCGAGATCGTCTCCGACTACGGGGGCTTTCGCGACCTCCAGCGCCACCGGATGCTGACCTGCCAGTGGCAGCGGCTGGGGCCCGAGCTCGGCGCCGGGATCCCGGACGAGGTCCGCGAGGCCGGCGCCGGCGACGACTACGAGCGCGCGCTCGAGCTCTCGCGGGTCGAGTTCGACCGGCTCGAGGCCGCGGGCCTCGCCGCCGCGGCTCCCTACGCTCTCTGCCTGGGCTACCGCATCCGCTACGTGCTCGACCTCAACGCCCGCGAGGCGATGCACCTGTGCGAGCTGCGCTCCGGGCGCGAGGGCCACCCGACGTACCGCGCCGTCGCCCAGGCGATGCACGAGCGGATCTCCCAGGTCCACCCCGCGATCGGTGCGGCGATGTCGCACGTCGACTCCACCACCGAGCCCCGGCTCGAGCGCATCCTCAGCGAGATCCGTACCCACCGCAAGCGGATCGCCGCCGCCAGCATCTAGCGCCGAACGTCCCGCAATCACCGCGACCGCGCACTCTCCGGGACGTTCGGCGGTGGGTGGGCCCCCCGCAGAGCCGGCGCGTCAGCCGCGCCGGGCGGCGAGCAGGCGGTCGGCGCGGTCGAGGGCGGCCTGCGGGAGCCGGCGGCCGAGGGATCCGCGGGCATCCGCGACCCGTCGATACGACCACTCGACCGGGCCCGGCAGACGCGCGAACAGCCAGGCGAGCGGCGCGCCCCCGGGGAGTAGCCGCAGCAGGGGCGCCGCCGCCGCGCCCGCGGAGGCGACCCGACCGTCCGTTCCAACCAGATGCCAGGAACCCGCCCGGCGCTCCTCGTCGATGCCGCCCAGCAGCTCATCGGCGCGACGGTCCTGGAGCGCGACCGGCTCAAGCCGTCGTCGGCGATCCCAGCGCAACAGCCAGGCGAGCGACCAGCGGCAGAATCCGCAGTCGGCGTCGTAGAGGATCCGCGCCCGGGCCGGGCCGGCGCTCACGGGACGGCTGCGGTCGTGCCGCCGCGTGCATCCGCCGGGACGCAGAAGCCACCCTCGGCGAAGCCCTGGCCCTCGATCCCGAACGCCCAGTTGAACCTGGCGCGGTAGTTCTCGAGCGCGATCACGTTCGTCAGCTCGACCAGCTCGGCGGGTCCGAGCCGCGCCCGGAGATGATCGAAGAGCTGATCGGGAACGTCGACCGGGCTGCGCGAGATCCCGGTCGCGAAGTCGAGCACCAGCTTCTCGAGCTCGGAGAACCGGTCGCTGGTCGAGTAGGCCGGGAGTGCCCGCAGGTCGTCCTCGCCGACCCCCGCCGGCTCGCTGATCGAGGAGCCGAAGTCCAGGCACCACTCGCAGCCGCAGACCATCGCCGCCCTCACCTGCGCCAGGTGCTTGAGCCGCTCGTCGACCAGCGCGGAGCGCTCCGACGCGGTCTCGAACGCCGCGTAGCCGGCCATCACCTTCGGGTTGTGGGCGTACACCCGCATGGGGTCGATCACCGCCCCGTAGCGGCGCCGCGACTCGCGATAGGCGAGCCGGACGAGCGGGTTGCGCGTGTCGTCGCCGACCCCGGCGATGCGGGCGTTGCCGCCTCCGGGCGACGGTCGAGCGCGCCTCGACGACGGGGTGCCGGCCCTGGCGCCGGAGCTCGAACAGGATCCAGATCGGGAGCACGACGGTCGCCACCAGGCCGAGCGCGTTGGCGATCGCGTCGCCGGTCGAGTACGGCCCGAGGTTGAGCAGGTGGTAGATCGTGTGCGGGAGCGAGAACAGCAGGAACGAGGCCGCGGCGACGATCACCAGCCGCCGCTCGAATGCCCAGGCGGCCGCCAGCAACACCGCCCCCGTGGCGAGGAAGAGCCCCCCGACGTCGCGCACCAGGTGCTCGCTGTAGGCGGGCAGCAGCTCGACCCATCCACGGCCGAGCGGGAAGTCCTCGTAGAACGAGGTCGGGGCGAGGAGTGCGTAGAGGCCGTCGAAGACCTGCAGCAGCCCGAGGACGACGAGGGTGAAGCGGATCGCGGTCCGGTGGCGGGTAGGGGTCGAATACGGATCAGGCATGGGCTGGGCTCCTCTCGAGGTTGTCGACGATGGCCACGCACGCGTCGACCCACGCGGCGGCGAAGCGGTCGGCGTCGATCTCCGCGAAGCGCTCGCCGAACAGGGTCTGTTGCAGGCTGAACCCGACCAGCGAGGCGCAGACGACCTCACCCAGCGCCTCGGGGTCGTCGATCACGGCGCCGCGCTCGCGGGCGTAGCGCTCCAGCGTCCTGGTCGCGAGCTCGATCCCGCGGCGGACGATGGTGGCGTGGAAGCGCTCGGCGAGCCTCGGGACGCGGGCGCCGTCGCGAATCACGATCCGGACCAGCTCCCGCTCGCGCTCGAGCTCGGCGAGGCCCCAGCGGGCGACCAGGGTCAGCTCCGCGCGCAGGTCGCCGAGCGGCTCGAGCTCGAGCCGCTCGTTGAAGGCGTCGATCGCCGCGATCCGCTCGGAGAGCGCCGCCTCCAGCAGCTCGTCCTTGCTCGCGAAGTGCTTGTAGAGGGCCCCGGATCGCGGCGCGAGGCCGGCGGCGGACTCGATCTCGCCGATCGACGTGCCGCTGTAGCCGCGCTCGGCGAACAGCTCGATCGCCGCCGCGAGGATGCGCGCCCGGGTGTCGCCCGCTCTGGCCATCAGGTAAACGCCTGTTTACCGATGGTAACCGATCGTTTACCGGCGCCGCTTGCGCTTGCGTTTGCGGGCCCGCTCCCGCCGGGCGGAATGATCGTCCGCCGGCGCGGGCTCGGTGAACACCTCGGTCGCCTCGGCGTCGAGCGGGGCCTCGGCGGCGACCGCGGGCTGCGGGCTCGTCGCCCGGCTTCGGCCAGGGAATCGCCTCCCCGGCGGCCCAGGCGGGCGGGCGCCCCTTCGGGGTCTTGTCGAGGATCGTGAACCCAACCCAACCGAACCAGATCATCAGCCCCAGGATCCCGGGCGGGAGCACGATCGTCGAGACGCCGAGCGCCATCCCCAGCGTCGCAGTCAGCCGGGTGAGCAGGCCCACCCGCATCGCCTGGAGGGGCACGTAGAAGGTCGCGACGACGAAGCCGATGCTCGCCGGTATGTAGAGGCTGGCGGAGAACTGCGCCAGGGTGCTGTCGTCGATCAGGTCGTCGAGCAGGGTGTAGAGGTCGCCGCCGGCGCCCGCCTGGCTGACGAAGTCCGAGGCGACTCCGGTCTGCCAGATCCAGCTCACGATCCCCTGGAGCGCCAGCAGCACTGGGCCGATGAAGACGAAGCCCACCATCGGGCCGCTGACCCGCTCGTTGCGCGCCTGGGCGGCGCGGAACAGGTACAGCAGCGGGAAGATCGTCAGCAGGATGGCGGCGGCCGAAAGCACGGTGGAGAGCAGGAGCTGGCCGGAGGCTTCATCGAGGGCGCGGAACTGCTCCGTCGTCAGGCCGGTGAACGGCACCGACGCGCTCTGGCGCACGATCGAGGAGGCGATCAGCAACGGTGCGGCCGCGATCGCCGAGTAGGCGGCGAGCCGCTGACCGCGACGCTCACGCTCGAGGATCTCCCGGCGGCTCAGGGCCAAGCCGGCCTCAGTCGCTCTCCGCGCCGGCGGCGATCCGGGTCGACGGCCCGAGCTCGAGCCGGTCCTCGCTCGCTCGGATCGGGATGTAGTCATCCTCGCGCCCGGCGATCCGCGAGACGCGCTCGCCGGCGGCAAGCACGAGGTCGAGGACCGGAGCGCCGAGGCCGATCAGGGCCTCGAAACGAGCGCGGGTCCGCGCCTGCTTCGGGGTCGGAGGCGTCATCGAGAGCTCAATCAGCCGCGCTCGTGGAAGAAGAAGCCCGGCAGCGCGCCCTCGATCACTTCCTGGGTCATCCGCTGGGCGACCTCGAGGTTGCCCGTGCGGACCGCGATGTCGTCGAGGGTGACGATGCCGACCAGCCGATCGCCCTCGACGATCGGCAGCCTGCGGATCCGATGCTGGACCATCAGCGCCGCGGCCTCCTCCAGGTCCATCGCGGGCTCGCCGGTGACCAGGGGCCGCGAGCAGTGCTCGGCGACCGGCTCGCGCGGCGAGCGCTCGTCGGCGAGCGCCCGGACCGTGAGGTCGCGGTCGGTGACCATCGCCGCCGGTTCGCCCTCGCCGTCGCAGACGACCACCGAGCCGACCGAGTGGTCGCGCATCAGCTGGGCGATCGCGAGCACGTCCGCCTCCGGGCCGGCGGTGACCACGCCCGCGGTCATGATCTCGCGAACCTGCATGGGCGCAACGATATCCGGGCGCTTGGCTGAGTGAGTTTCTAGGATCCGCCATCCATGTCGGCGGCATCGCAGGCGGATCGCGAACGCGTGACCGAGCCCGGGCCCTGCCCGCTGTGCGGGCGGCCGCTGTACGGATGGATCGCGCTGCCCGCTGCGGGCTCCGAGCGCGAGCATCGGCCTGCCGCTCGACGATGCCGCCCATGAGCGGGTGATCGACCGCTGCGAGAGCTGCGGCGTCGCGCTCGAGCGCGACCGCGAGATCGACCTCGCCGCCGAGTGGGAGGCGGTTTGCCGCCCCGGTGACCCGGGCGTCCGTGAGATCTCGATCCCGAACCGGATCAGCCTCCAGGCCTGGATCGGCGAGGTCGGCTGGGCGGCGATCGACCGCTATCCCGGAAGGCTGCTGCACACCCCGGCCAGCCTCGAGCTGCTCGCGCTCGACAACGGCCACCGGCTCGAGCGCACCCGCACCCCGGTTTCCGGTCGCGCCCAGCTGTGGATGTGGCAGACGATGCTCAACGGGCTCACGTTCCACCCCAACTTCGCCCGCGAGGTCCGCGCGGGGCGCCTGCGTCCGGAATCCGGTCGCGGAAGGCTGCGCTTCGGCATCGACGCGGTGGTCACGGTGCTCGGTGCTCCGCTGGTGCTGCTGCTCTCGGCGCCGCTCGAGCTCGGAGCGGCGCTCGCCCGGCGCGGCGGCGCGCTCGCGGCCACCGCCCGCCGGGTGGGCTGAGCGGCTCGGGTGGGCTGATCGGAAGCCAGCAGGCGATGGTGCCGAAGATCCCCGCCGAGCCCAGGGTGCGGCCGGTCTTTCGCCGCCCGGCGCGCTAGACATCTAGGGTCGGCTCAGGACCCCTCGGCTCTCGACTCCCCCGCCGCGAAACGCGTAGCCGAGCCGCTCCGGCCCGTCCGCGAGCGGACGGACCGACACTGTTCCCTCGCCCTTGCAGCCACCGCCGCGGCCCCGGTCGATGACTTCGCGAAAGCGCACCTGCGGGCTCTCGACCCCAGGTACGTCCAGGCTCCCGAGCAGTCGACCTCGCCGCCGTAACGGACGACGTTTCGCTGGGCATCGGTGGCCGAGACGATCTGGACCCGGATCGGAAACGGTTCCAGCCCCTGCTGGCGCAGGGTCCCCTGCCACGGCCCGGCGATGGCCCGCGGCAGCCCCGGCCGCGGCTCCGTGGCCTGCGGTTGAGGCGCCGGCGGCAGCTGCGACAGATCAGGCTCGTCCTTTTCCCCACAGGCGGCGGTCCCGGCCGCCAACGCGGCTACGCACGCCGCCGCCCCGAGGGCGGGAAGCGGGCGCAAGGATCCAGGCGGCCGGCGCCGGAGGCGCCTCACGGGCTCTGGCGGCGACACCCGACCAGCCTAGCGCGGGCCGGTGACCGCGCCCGTCTATGATCGACGCATGGAAGGAAGCGATCCTTTCGGCCTCTTCGGCGACCCGGATGAGCTTCGGGCCCGGCTCTCGGACATGGCCGAACAGATGCAGGGCGCTCAGAAGGTCGCCTGGGCCGACAACGCGATCAAGCTCGCGGTCGACATGACGGTCGCCGCGATCGCCCGGCTCGAGCTGCACGGCTCCAGCGACGAGCAGGCGATGCAGGTGCGAGACGCGATCCGCGTCGTCTTCCCGGAGTCGGTCACCCTGGTGCGCGAGGCGCGCGAGGGTCTCTCCTGAGCGGTTTCTGAGAACCGGTTTCGGAATGGCGGCGCGTCCGTCGTTTCGAACCCGGTTCCAAGCCGGCACGTTCGCCCGGCTCGCGTCAGTCGCGGGTACCTACGGTAGACGGATGCGGCGACCAGCCTCGCAATCCGGTGCGGCGACGGTCGAGCACGCCGGGATCTCGCTCCTACTCGGCCTCTTGCTCGTCGCCGCGATCGCGGCGATCGCAGCGGGCGCCGATCGCAGCGGGCGCGAGCTCGGCTCGACCCTGTCGCGCAAGCTGCGGTGCGCCGCCGTCGGCCCCGGGCCGTGCTGGCGCGATCCCCTGACCGCCGCCTATGGCCGCTCGCTCGCGGGGGCGGTGCGCGCCCTCGCGCCCGCGCCGGGCGCCCGTCGCGGTCCCGGCGGCTCACCGTTGCTCCCGGTCGACTTTCGCCGCTGTCGCTCGGCAAGCTGCGCCGCCCCGGGCGTCCACCCGGGTTTGACCGCATCCAATCGCCGCGTGACCGCCTTCGTCGCGGTCGTCGACCGCCGCTCGAGCGCGGGCTTAGCCGAAATCACATACTGGCTCTACCGCCCGGGGCTAGGCTGGGAGCCGGTCACGCGGCTCGCCGAGTCGAGCGAGGTCGAGGCGCTCGCCTCGACCCCGCTGCTCGAAACCGCCGTGCCCGCGCTCGTGCCGCTGGAGACGCTCGACGGTCGCAACCAGTACGAGTTCGCGGCAGGCGAGGAGCCGCCATGGCGCTGGCGGGTCGAGTCGGTCTACCCGTGACCGCTCAGAGTCCGGATCACCAGTGGGCGTCGTGGTGCTCGATCACGCCGTACGCCTCGGCCAGCTCGAGCCCGCCGGGCAAGGTGCCGGTGAAGGTGCCGAACGGCTGGCGATACTCGTACCGCGCCCACGGCTTGCTCTCCTCCCGGCGTCGCTCGGCCTCGGCGGAGAACTCGAGCCGCGCGCCGTCGACCTCGATCGCCTCGAGCCCCTCGAAGCTCGCCGGGCCCGGCTCGCTCGGCTCGCCGTCGACCCAGATCGCCCGCTCGGAGCGCTCGGGCGGGTCGTTGATGCCGCTGACCAGGTTCCAGCCCACCGGCCGCCCGTCGGTCGTCCGCCCGACGCCCGCCGACCAGTCCCAGACCGTGTGGTGGGGGTGATAGCCGCACGACTCGTCCTCGACCCCCCGCGCCCGGCGGCGAATCCGCCGCTCGCCAATCCGCACGTCGCACTCGACCTCGACGACGCGCTTGCGGGTCCAGACATAGCCCTCCGCCTCACCGGTGGGACAGACCGCCTCGGCCCAGCGGCCCTCGCCGGCTCGCAGGAAGGCGCGAATCGGCTCATCCTCGGCGCCCTTCGGGGCGGCCTCGATCCGCACCAGCGTCCCGCCGCGCTCGGGTGCCCAGTCGATTCGACCGGTGTGCTCCCCCTCGGCGAGCTCGGTCCAGACCTCGCCCCGGGCGAGCATCGGCGCGACCAAGCGGGTGCGCTCGTGCAGCTTGCGCTGCTCGCGATCCCAGATCGCCCAGAAGGTCTGGCCCAACGGTCCGACCTGGACCCGCGCCGCGCACACCATCAGCTCACCCCCGAAGACGCCCAGGTAGCGCCAGCGCTTGCGCCAGTTGCCCTGCCTGCGCAGCGGCACCTTCGCGGGCGGCAGCGGCAGCTCGGGGCGGCCATCGCCCGGTCCGCGCCAGGGGAGTCCCTTCATCGCGACTCCCATCGAGGGGCGAGGCCGCGCGGCTCGGAGGCGCCGGCCCTCACTCGATCACGCAGATCTGGTCACCGGAGTTGATCGCGGCGCCGACCGCGACGTTCAGCTCGCTGACCTTGCCGCCGCGGTGGGCGGTGATCTCGTTCTCCATCTTCATCGCCTCGATCACGCAGATCAGCGCGCCCTGCTGCACTTCGGCGCCCTTTTCGACCGCGACCTTGAGGATCGTGCCCTGCAGCGGCGATGGCAGCGCGGGACCACCGGAGTCCCCGCTCGGGCCGGCCGCCCGCCCGCGCTTCGGCGGCCGCCGCCCGGGGCCCGCTGCCGGCGCCGCAGCGGCGCCGATCACGTTGACCAGGTGCAGGCGCCCGTCCACCTCGACCGAGTAGGTGCGCTCGACGGTCTCCTCGGGCTCCTCGTCAGACTCGCCGGGAGCCCCAACGGCGGCCTCCTCGGGGGCCGTCCGCTGGAGCCACTTGCGGTCCTCGATCAGATCGCGACAGGTCTCGCCGTTCGCCCACTGGTCGGTGGCGAGGATCTCGCGATGGAACGGGATCAGCGTCGTCAGCGGCGCGATCTCGTACTCGCCGAGCGCCCGCAGCATCCTGGCCGTCGCCTTCTCGCGGTCGTTGTCCCAGGTGATCAGCTTGGCGACCATCGGGTCGTAAAGCGGGGTCACCTCCGCCCCCGCCTCGAGCCCGGAGTCCACCCGGACGCCGGGGCCTGCGGGCTCGATGTAGTGGTCGATCCTGCCGGGGGCCGGGGCGAAGTTCTTGTGCGCCGCCTCGGCGTTGATCCGGCACTCGATCGCGTGGCCGCGCAGCTCGACGTCGTCCTGGCCGAGCGACAGCGGCTCACCCGCCGCGATCGCGACCTGCTCGCGGACGATGTCGATCCCGGTCACCATCTCGGTCACGCAGTGCTCGACCTGGATCCGGGTGTTCATCTCCAGGAAGTAGTAGTCCTCGCCGACCTGCATGCCCTCGACCGTGCCGGCGCCGCGGTAGTCGACCGCGCGCGCCGCCTCGGTCGCGATCCCGCCGATCCGCTCGCGCATCGCAGCGTCGACGTGCGGCCCCGGCGCCTCCTCGATCAGCTTCTGGTGGCGTCGCTGGAGTGAGCAGTCGCGCTCGCCGAGGTGGATCACGTTGCCGTGCGAGTCGGCGAGCACCTGGACCTCGACGTGGCGCGGGTCCTCGAGGTAGCGCTCGAGGTAGACGCGGTCGTCGGAGAAGAACTTCTCCCCCTCCCGGGCCGCGCCCTCGAACGCCTCCTCGAGCTCGGCGGCCGTGCGGGCAACGCGAAAGCCCTTGCCACCCCCTCCCCCGGCGGCCTTGCAAGCGACCGGGTAGCCGATCTCCTCCGCGGCCTCGCGGGCCGCCGCGAGGTCGGGCGACGGCTCGGTCGAGCCGGGCACGATCGGGACGCCCGCCTCCTGCATGATCTCCCGCGCGCGCGTCTTCGAGCCCATCGCCTCGATCGCCGACGCCGGTGGGCCGATGAACACGATCCCCGCCTCCTCGCACGACTCGGCAAAGGCCGCGTTCTCGGCCAGGAAGCCGTAACCGGGGTGGATCGCCCCGGCGCCGGACTGCTCGGCCACCGCGATGATCCGCTCGATCGAGAGGTAGCTCTCCGCCGGGGTCGGGGGGCCGAGCAGGAACGCCTCGTCGGCCTCGCGGACGTGCGGCGTCTCGCGATCGGCCTCCGAGTAGACACCGACGGAGGCGATCCCCAGCTCCTCGAGCGCACGCATGACCCGGATCGCGATCTCACCCCGGTTCGCGACCAGGACCTTCTCGAACACGCGCGGCAGATTACCTGCCCGGGCGTGACGAGGATCACGCTAATCGTGACATTTTTTGGTGTAACATAGAGGGGCGACAGGGTATGGAGAGCGTGGCCCTGCACCGAACCAGATCGACATGAACGCCGTAGATTCAGCCCCCGCCGCCGGCGCCGAGCTCGGCCAGGTGTTTCTCGCCACCGGCGGGGCCCTGGCCGCAACCGCGATCCTGGTCTACCTGGGCTGGGCGCACCGCAGCGGCCGCAGCGACCTGCTGAGGCGAATCGCGGCGTTCGCGGCTCGCGGCAGCGGGTTCGCGCCATGGGCGGCGCTGCCCTCGCTCATCGCCGCCGGCTCGCTGCTCGTCGCCCTGCTCGGGATGTACTGGGACATCTCCCTGCACATCGACGACGGGCGCGATGCCGGGCCGCTCGCCAACCCGGCCCACTACCTGATCCTCGCGGGCCTCTACGGGATCTTCGCCGCCGGCTTTCTCGCGATCGTCCTCCCGGAGGGCAAGCCCAGCCCGCGCGCGATCCGCATCGCCGGCGACTGGTGGGCGCCCCTCGGCGGGGTCGCCATGATGGCTGCCGCCGCCTTCGCCCTGATCGGCTTTCCGCTCGACGACGTCTGGCACCGGATCTTCGGCCAGGACGTGACCCTTTGGGGCCCGACGCACCTGATGCTGATCGGCGGTGCGGCCCTGACCCTGATCGGCAGCTCCCTGCTGATCGTCGAGGGTCGCGGCGAGGCCGCCAAGGCTCCCGACGCCCCCGCCGCCCGGGGGGGCATCGACCGCCTGGTCGTCGCCGCGGCTCGCTACCGCCGCGCCTTCGCGGTCGGCGGGCTCTTGATCGGCCTCTCGACCTTCCAGGCGGAGTTCGACTTCGGCGTGCCCCAGTTCCAGCTCGTCCTCGAGCCGATCATGCTCGCGTTCGCCGCCGGCATCGCGCTGGTCGCCGCGCGGATCTGGATCGGGCCGGGAGCGGCGCTCGGCGCGGCCCTGTTCTTCGTCGCGGTCCGCGGCATCGTGGCTCTCATCGTCGGTCCGGTGCTCGGCGAGACCACTCCGCACATGCCGCTCTACCTCGTCGAGGCGCTCTGCGTCGAGGCGGTCGCGCTGATGATCTCCACCCGCCGGGCCTACCTGTTCGGGGCCGTCAGCGGCCTGCTCATCGGCACCGTCGGCTTCTTCGCCGAGTACGCGTGGTCGCAGCTCTGGATGCCGGTGCCCTGGCCCGAGAGCCTGCTCGCCGAGGCGCTGGTGCCGGCCGCGATCACCGCGGTCGGCGCGGGCCTGCTCGGCGCCTACCTCGGGGCCTCGTTCGTGGCCGCCCGCGGCGGCGGCCGGTCGCTCGGGGCGCCCGCGATCGTCCCCGCGGCGATCGCCACGGTGGCGATCATCGCCGTCGTCGGCGTCAACGTCGGCGACCAGACGCCGCGCGGCTGGAGCGCCCAGGTGACCTTGACCGACGTCAAGTCCGGCCCTGAGCGGACCGTGGACGCGACCGTCCGCTTCGACCCCCGGGAGTTGACCGAGGGCGCGTTCTGGATCCAGGCAATCGCCTGGCAGGGCGGCGGCCTGGTGGTCGACCAGCTGGAGCGGGTCGGGCCGGGCGTCTATGCGACCACTCGACCGCTGCCCGTGCACGGAACCTGGAAGACGCTGATCCGCCTGCAGCGCGACAACTACGTCGCCGGGCTGCCGGTGTACCTGCCGCGGGACTCGGCGATCCCGGCGCCCGCCGTGACCGCGCCGGCGAGCTTCGAGCGCCCCTTCATCGACGAGACCCAGATCCTGCAGCGCGAGCTGAAGGCCGACGTGCCCGGCTACCTGGCCGGCGTCGCCTACTCGGTCGTCGCCGCGATCGTCCTCGGCATCGTGCTGTTGCTGGGCTGGGTGCTCAACCGGATCGCGCAGCCGGACGAGCGGCGGCCCGGGTCCCGGCGCCGAACGCCCGGACAGACGGATGCGCGGGAGGCGACCGCATGAGCGTCGTGCTCGCCCACGCCGGCCACTGGCTGTCCACGGTCGGGTTCGCCGGCGCCCCCCTGATCGTGATCTCCGGGATCGCCGCGCTGGCCGTGGCCGAGCGCCGGCGGAGCCGCTGAGGCGGCGCCTACGCCGCCTCGAGCGCCGCTGCGTGCACCCGGATCACCTGCTCGCGGCCCGGGCCGACGCCCACGAGGGCGATCGGCACGCCGGCGCCCTCGGAGATCGCCGCCAGGTAGTCGCGCGCCTCGGGCGGCAGGTCGCCCTCGCTGCGCGCGCCGCTGATCTCCTCCTCCCAGCCGGGCAGCTCCTCGTACTCGGCCACCGCGGAGTGCAGGATCGACTGGTGGTAGGGGAACTCGTCGAAGACCGCTCCCTCGGTGCCGCGGTAGCGGACCGCGACCCGCAGCGGGTCGAGGCCGGAGAGCACGTCGAGCTTCGTGATCGCCAGGGCCGAGAGCCGGTTGAGGCGGGTCGCATAGCGCAGCGCGACCAGGTCGAGCCAGCCGCACCGGCGCTCGCGCCCGGTCGTGGTACCGAACTCGTGCCCGCGGTCGCGCAGGTGGTCGCCGACCTCGTCGGTGAGCTCGGATGGGAACGGCCCCGCGCCGACGCGGGTGGTGTAGGCCTTGCACACGCCCCAGACCTCGTCGATGTCCGCCGGCCCGACGCCGGCGCCCACGCAGGCCGCGCCGGCGAGCGGGTTCGAGGAGGTGACGAACGGATAGGTGCCGTGGTCGAGGTCGAGCAGCGTCGCCTGGGCGCCCTCGAAGAGGACCGTCTCGCCGCCGTCGAGCGCCTCCCAGCAGAGGCGCGAGGTGTCGGCGATGTAGGGCTCGAGCCGGTGCCCGTAGCGCAGGTACTCCTCGGTCATCGCGTGCAGGTCGAGCTTCGGGTCACGGGCGAAGGGGCGCAGCGACTGCTGCTTGGGCTCCAGCGCCGCGGCGATCTTCTTGCGCAGGATCTTCGCGTCCAGCAGGTCCTGGACGCGGATTCCGAGGCGCGCCGACTTGTCCGCGTAGCAGGGGCCGATGCCGCGCTTGGTGGTGCCGATCTCGAGCTTGCCGAGCTTCGCCTCGCCGGCGGTGTCGAGCATCACGTGGTAGGGCATGATCAGGTGGGCGTTGGCGGAGAGCCTGAGCCCGCCGACGTCCACGCCGCGCCGGCGCAGCCCCTCGATCTCCGAGGTCAGCACGGCCGGGTCGACGACCACGCCGTTGCCGATCACGCAGAGCTTGCCCGGGTGCAGGATCCCCGACGGGATCAGGTGGAACTTGAAGGTCTCGTTGTCGCGGACGATCGTGTGGCCGGCGTTGTTACCGCCCTGGAAGCGGACCACCATCGCGGCGCGATCGGCGAGCAGGTCGACGACCTTGCCCTTGCCCTCGTCGCCCCACTGGGTCCCGATGATCACGATGCCCGGCATAGCGGCTTGATTATGCAGGCAGCGCGGGCCTGATCAGGCGGCGTAGCGGCGATCGCCGCCGTACATGGGCAGCGTCTCGCAGATCTCGGCCAGTCGCGAAACCGTGCGCTGGCCGATCTGGTCCTCGAGCTCGGCGACCTTCATGTTCGTCGTGACGACGATCGAGCGGTTGGTCGCGTAGCGCTCGTCGACGATCGCGTAGAGCTGCTCCAGGACCCAGTCGGAGCGCTTCTCGGCGCCGAGGTCGTCGATGTGCAGCAGGTCGACCGACGTCAGGCGCCGGAAGAACTCCAGATAGGAGAGCTCGCTCGGGTCGGCGTCGTAGGTGCGGCGGATCCGGGCAAGTAGCCGGGGCAGCGAGTAGATCGCGACCGAGTAGCCAGCCTCGATCGCCGTCTTCGAGACCAGCATCGCCAGCGTGGTCTTGCCGGTGCCGACGTCGCCCTCGAGCCACAGCCCGCGGCCGTCGCCGATCCTGGCCGGCAGCTCGTCGAGATAGGCGCGGACGGCGTCGAGGACGATCCTCAACTGCGGGTCCCGGGCCATGTCCGAGACCGGCGGGCGATCGAACGACACGCCCTGGTACTTGGCGGGCAGGACGGTGCGCACGCCCCTCGTCCGGGCCTGGCTGATGCGGCGCTCCCGGCACTCACACGGCCGCGCCGTGTCGCCGCCGTCCACGATCCAGCCGCTGCCGTCGCACAGCGCGAGCGGGCACGATTGCGGCAGCGGGGTGACCGCGCTCATTGGAAGCCCCTCAACGGCGGGGCGGCTCGGCCTCGGCCTGTCGGCCTCCGCCTCACAGGTCGTCGGCCGCGCTCATCAGCGGCGCGTTCTCATCCGGACGCTGCAGACCCGCGTCCGCCCCGGTCATGGTCAGGAACGACGCGAACTGCTCCTGGAAGACGAGCTTGACGGTGTCGATCGGGCCGTTGCGGTTCTTGCGCACGATCAGCTCGGCGATTCCCTTCAACTCCTCTCGCTCGGCCGGATCGACATCATCGTCGCCGAAGTTCTTGTAGTAGTCCTCGCGATAGATGAAGGCGACCAGGTCGGCGTCCTGCTCGAGGTTGCCGGACTCGCGCAGGTCCGAGAGGATCGGGCGCTTGTCGCGGCCCGTGCGCTGTTCAGGCGCGCGCGAGAGCTGCGACAGCGCGATCACCGGCACCTTGAGCTCGCGGGCGAGGATCTTCAGGCCGCGACTCATCTGGCCGACCTGCTCGACCCGGTTCGCGCGCGAGTCCTCGGCGCGCATGAGCTGGATGTAGTCGAGCACGATCAGGGCGAGCCCGCCGTTGCCATTCGACCGCTCCTGCGCATGAAGACGCCGAGCCTTGGCGCGCAAGTCGAGCAGGCTCAGGTCCGAGGACTCGTCGATCCACAGCGGGCTGTCCTCGAGCTCGTTGCAGACCCGCAGCACCTTCGCCCACTCGCGCTCGCCCACCTGTCCCTTGCGCAGCTTGTCGCTCGAGATCCGCGCCCGCTTGGCGATCAGCCGCTGGGCGAGCTCGGAATCCGACATCTCGAGCGAGAAGAAGGCGACGGGCCGGCCCTGCTTGACCGCGACGTGCTCGGCGATGTTGGCGACGAACCCGGACTTGCCCATGCCCGGGCGCGCGGCGAGGATGATCAGGTTGCCGGGTTGAAACCCGCCCGTGATCTTGTCGAGGTGGACGAAGCCGGACGGGGTCCCCGTGACCTCGGCCTTGCCGCTGGCCAGGTCCTCGAGCCGGTCGACCTCACGCGAGAGGATGTCCTTGAGCACGTGAAAGTCCTCGGCCTGCTCCTCGTGGGCGACGTTGAAGAGCAGCTTCTCGGCCCGCTCGGCAAGCTCCTGCGGCGCCCCCTCGCGGTCGTGGACGGACCTCTGGATCGTCTGCGAGGCGGCGAGCAGCCGGCGCAGGAGCGAGTTCTGCTGGACGATCCGGGCGTAGTGTCTGGCGTTGCCGGGCACCGGTACCGTCGAAGCCAGGTTGGAGACGGCGTCTCGGCCGCCGGCCTGCTCGAGGTCGCCCTGCTGGCTGAGGAACTCGGAGACCGTGAGCGCGTCGATCGGCTCGCTGCGCTCGTAGAGGCGCTTGATCGCGCTGAAGATCAGCCGGTGGCGGTCGCGGTAGAAGTCGTCCTCGGAGAGGCGGACGTCGAGGATCACCGGATTCATCGCCATCTCCGAGACCATCAGCGCACCGAGGACCGACTCCTCAGCCTCGAGGTTCTGCGGCGGCACGTGGGCGGTGGCGGCTTCCATCGGCTGTCTCGGTTTAGAGGGTCGCGCGGCGGAAGAATCGCCCCTCGGGGCCCCCGGCTCTCAGAGAATCACAGCGGCCACCGGCACGCGCGGGGAGTTCCCGCTCCCTCCGCACAGAAGGCGGCCCGCGGCGGCGCGGCGCGTATCGTCCTCGCTGTGGACCCGTTCGAAGTCGAGACGCCCCACGGCCCGGCCAGGGTCCACCTCGACCCGGCGGCCAGGCCGGCGGGGACGCTGGTCCTCGGCCACGGTGCCGGCGGCGGCGTCGAAGCGGTCGACATCGCGACCGCGGCCGAGGTCGCGCGCGAAGCGGGGCTGACCGTGGCGCTGGTCGAGCAGCCTTATCGGGTCGCCGGCCGGCGCAGCCCGGCGCCGGCGCGCCAGCTCGACGCGGCATGGGAGGCGGTGATCAAGGAGCTGCGAGAGCGTGACCTCGTCGCGGGGCCGCTGATCGCCGGCGGGCGCTCGCTCGGCGCCCGGGTCGCCTGTCGCACCGTCCAGGCGGTGGGCGCGGCGGCCGTCCTCTGCCTCGCCTTCCCGGTCCATCCGCCGGGCAAGGGCGACGACCCGTCGAAGAGCCGCCAGGGCGAGCTCGACGCGGTCGAGGTGCCCGTCCTGGTCGTCCAGGGGACGAGCGACCCGTTCGGGATGCCGGCGGAGGGCCCGGGCCGGGAAGTGGTGGGGGTCGCGGGCAACCACGGCCTCAAGGCGGACCTCGACGCGGTTGCGGCAGCGGTGCGCGAGTGGCTGCCCGGCGTGCTCGGCTGAGCGCTGGGCGAAGGCGCTACTTCTGCTCGGCGACGATCGTCTTGACCGACGCCGTGGCGCCACCCGGGAGCTCGACCTCGACCATGTAGGTGCCGACCTCGCGGATCGGGTCCTGGAGGTTGATCTTGCGGCGATCGATCTTCAGCCCGCGGGCCTCGGAGATCGCGTCCGCGATCTCGGCGCTGGTGACCGAGCCGTAGAGCTTGCCGTCCTCGCCGGCGCGATGCTGGATCGTGAGCACGGTCTTGGAGAGCAGCGCGGCGGTCTCCTCGGCCCGCTCGGCCGCCTCCCGCGCGGCGCGGTCGGCCGCCTCCTGGCGGCGCCTGGCCTCCTCGAGCGAGCGGTCGGTGGCCGGCTGGGCCAGCTTGCGCGGGACCAGGTAGTTGCGCAGGTAGCCGGGCGAGACGTCGACGGCCTCGCCGGCCTCGCCGAGGCTCTCCACGTCCTTGAGCAGGATCGCCTGCGCCATCGGCCAGCTCAACGCTCGCCGACGTACGGCAGGAGCGCCAGCTCGCGGGCGCGGCGAATCGCCAGCCCGAGCTGCTGCTGGTGGCGGCGCGAGAGGCCGGTCACCCGCCGCGAGCGGACCTTGCCGCGGTCGCTGATGAACCGCCGCAGCGTGGTCAGGTCCTTGTAGTCGATGTTCTCGACGTTGATCCGCGTGTACTTGCGCGGCCGATAGCGGTCGCCGAAGCGCCCGCCCCTCCGGCGGCCCCCCGGCCCGCCGGGCCCGGCCTGGCTCGGCTGCGCTCGTTGCTTGCGGGCCATCAGCCGCGGTCCCGCCGGTTGTCGGAAAAGCCGTTCATCTCGCGCAAACGCGCCGCCGGTGGCGACGCGGAGGCGTGATTCTAGCTAGCCCGCCGCGCGCTCGCCTGCGCCCGCGACGGCTATCCGGCCCCCCTCAGGACGGGACAGTCCGAGCGGGGCAAGGGAGCAGGGAGCGACGTGTGCTCCGCACACGAGCGACCGATGACGCCGCCTGCCACGGCTATTCGCCGCTCAGGCAAGGGACGGGAGAGCCGAGCGGGGCAAGGAAGCAGGGAGCGACGTGTGCTCCGCACACGAGCGACCGATGACGCCGCCCCGCGACGGCTCTCCCGTCCCTAGAACGGGATGTCGTCGTCGGAGGCCCCTACAGCCGCCGGCTCGGGCGAGTCGAAGTCCGAGGTGTCGGCCGGGACGTCGGACTGGGCGTTGAAGCGGTTGCCGCCGCCACCCTCGCCGCCGCCGTCACGGCTGCCGAGGAACTGGACCGAGTTGGCGATGATCGAGACGGCCTGGCGCTTGCCCGAGCCGTCCTTCGCCTCCCACTCGCGCCAGTCGAGCCGGCCCTCGACCGCCACCGGGCGGCCCTTGGACAGGTAGGTCGAGCAGTTCTCGCCCTGGGCGCCCGAACACGGTGACGTCGAAGTAATTGGGCTTGTCGACCCAGTTGCCGCTCTGGTCCTTGCGCCTGGAGTTGACCGCCACCCGCATGTCGCAGACGGGCGTCCCGCCGCCGGTGCTGCGCAGCTCAGGGTCCCGGGTCAGGTTGCCCGTGATCACGACGACGTTGACGTTGCTCGCTGCCACTTGGATCTACCTCTCTGATTGCTTGATCGTTCCCAAGTCTAAGACCGGGATCGGCGTGTTCTCGCCCCCGCGACGACGAAAAAGGCGGAAGCTGCGGGACTACGCGGGTTCGGCGTCGTCGTCGGCGGCGGAGGGGGTCTCGTCGGCCGCGACGGGTTCCGCGTCGGCGGCGGCGGAGGGATCCGGCTCGGCGGCGGCGGTCTCCTCGGCGGGCGCGGGCCCCGGCGTGGCCTCGGCGGCCGGAGGTGCCGGCGCAGGCGCGTCGGCGGCGGCGAGCCTCCTGCGCCGCCGGGGCGCCAGCGGGCTCCGGGGCGCTCGGGGCCGGGGCGCTCGGGGCCGGGGCGGCGGCGCGGTCCTCGTAGTCGTCGCGCCCGCGGCCGCGGCGACCGCCCGGGCCACGGGGCGCGGAGCTGGCAAGCGGGGCGGGCGGCGGCGGCTCGATGACCGGCGAGTCGGGGTCGACCTTGAAGATCCGGAAGCGCAGCACGCCGTCGGTGATCTTCAGGTTGTGGTCGAGCTCGTCGAGCAGCGGGCTCTCGGTCTCGAAGCGAAAGAAGCGGTAGTCGGCCTCGTTGCGCCGCGCGATCTCGTAGGCCAGCTTGCGCAGGCCCCAGGCCTTCTCGGCCTTGAGGCTGCCGCCGGACTCGATGCGCCCCCGGGCCTCGGTGGCGATCTGGTCGCGGCGCTCGTCCGGAGCCTCCGGATCGAGCATCAGCACCAGTTCGTATTGCGACGCGCTCATCAGCACGGGCAGGCGCGTGCGCCGCGCGAGAGCCAAGACCCGCAAGGAAGCAGGGAGCGTGGCGTGCGTCTAGCACGCGGGCGACCGAGGATGCCGCCAGACGCCGGCTCGCAGCCGGCGTCCGTGCATACCTGATCGCGTTGATGAGTGCACGTGGCCAAGCGGATGACTATAGCGGGGGGCATCCTGCCCCGCCCCGGGCTTGTAGGCGCCGGATGGACGGCACGCGCATACGCTGGACGAACTTCGCGCGCCTGGTCGGCGGGCTCGGCGCGGGCGGCCTCCTGATCGCCGTCGTCCCGGGGCTGCTCGAGTCTCCCGAGCCTCCACCCCTGCCCGCCGACGTCGGCTTGCGGTCCGGGGCGACCGACGCCTACGCCCAAGCCCCGACCACTCGCGAACCGCGTCGGCCGCGGCCCGCCGCCCACAGCGAGCCGAACCGGGGCGGCCCGCGGTCCCACGATCGCTCGCCACGGCGGCGACCGGGTGAACCCGACCGGACCGAGGCCGCAAACGCGGCGCCGTCGCCGCCCAGCGACCAGCCCACCAGGCCGCCTCCCGCGCCAACCGCGCCGGCTCCCGCGCCCGCCTCGACGCCCGCCTCGGTCGCCCCGGAGCCGCAGCCTGCGCCCGGGCCGACGCCAGAGCCCGGGCCGACGCCGAGCCCGAGCCGGAGTCGACTCCCGATCAGCAGCCGGAGCCGCCGGCCGACGAACCGCGCCCGCCCGAGCCACTCCCACCGGCGAGCCCGAGCCAGTTCGGCTTCGAGCATTGAGAGCGCAGTCGCTGAGCGAGCGCGGCGAGAACCGGTTCACCGGGCGGCGGCGGATCGGGCGGGCGCGGCTGCTCGCGATCGTGCTGGTGGTCGCGGCGGCGGTCGCGCTCACGCTCGCCCGGCCCGCCGAGGCGGGCAGCTACGTGGTCACCCAGTGCAGCCCGGTCAACGCCTACTTCGAGGCGAGCTGGGAGCACAGCTCGGACCACTACCGTGGCCGCGCGCTCTGCGAGGGCGACGGGCTGCAGGCCTTCCACGACGCCGACGCCACCGGCCTCTGGCACTACGGTGCCTGGGTCTGGCGCGCGCCGCCGGGAACGGTGTTCACCGCCGTCCAGGCCAACGCCAGCCTCACCCACCAGGCGGGACACCATGGCGAGCTCGTCGTCACCCGACCGAGCGGCGAGTCGGTCGGCTTCGGCTCCGAGCACGCCGACTTTCGCGTCCACGCGATCAGCGGCGAGTTCACCCAGTTCCACAGCTGGCTGCGCTGCGTCGCCCCGGGGGCGGGCCGGCCGTGCGGCCGCGCCGGCGGCGACGGCGCCCACGCCTACGTCCGCGGCGTCTATCTGCGCACCGAGGACCGCTCCGAGCCGAGGCTGCTGGCCGCGGGCGGCTCGCTGCTCGACGCACCGGTGATCCGCGGCGTCCGCGGCCTCAGCTTCGCCGCGGCCGACGTCGGCGGCGGGATCCGCAAGGTCTGGGTCGAGGCTAACGGCGTGCCGCTGGTCACCGACATCCGCAACTGCGCCGTCACCGCCGGCTACGCCACCGCGCTGCGGCCGTGCCCGGCGACGACGCTGGGGTCCGCCGCGGTGGCGACCGCGCACCCCGCCTTCGTCACCGGCCCGGCGAACACGGTCACGGCCTGCGTCGAGGACCTGGCGCTCGACGGCCACGCCAACCGCGCGTGCGTGCGCCGGCAGGTGTGGGTCGACAACGCCTGCCCGGGCTCCGCGGTCGGCGGCGGCACGCAGCTGAGCGCCTGGTTCGGTGACGGTGGCGCCTCAGGGCGGGTCGCCTCCGACGAGCGCGCGATCATCCGCGGCCGGCTCGCGGGCGCGGCGGGCGGAGCGACGGTCTGCGCGCTCGCCCGCGTGCTCGCCCACGGTCATCCCATCGTCGTGGCCGCCTCCGCGACGACCGATGCGGACGGCGCCTACGCGATCGAGCTCCCGGCCGGCGCGAGCCGCGAGGTCTACGTCCACTACGTCGCCGGCGACCGGGTCGTCGCCCGTCACGGACTGCTCCTCAGGGCCTCGGCGCGGCCGTCGCTGGACGTTTCACCGAACCACGGCGTCCGCGCTCGCGACCGGCTCTACTTCAGCGGCACGCTCCCGGGACTGGCGTGCTTCGACCGCGTGGTCAAGGTACAGGCCCGGCTCGGCAGGCGGCGCTGGCAGGTCTTTCGCACCGACCGGGCCGACCGGGGCTGCGCGTTCACCGCCCGGTACAAGCTGCGCGAGACCGAGCGCGCGAAGCGCTACCGCTTCCGCGCCCTGGTCCCCCAACAGGCCGGCTACCCCTACGAGCGCGGCCACTCGCAGACGGTGAGCGTCGAGCTCGAGCCGCGGCCGGCAGGCGGCGCCGGCTGAGCGCCTCCACGGCTGGCGGAGGCGTGCCGGCGGGGCTGCGCCTCAGGCGTCGGCGGCCCCGCGCTTGGCGCGGATGTCGTCGAGCTGCTCGGAGATCCACACGCCCGGGTCGCGCTCGCGGACGATCTCGCGCAGCCGGGTGGCGCGCAGGCGGCGCTCCTCGGGCTCCATCGTCAGCGCCCGGTGGATCGTCTCGGCCTGCTCCTGGATGTCGAACGGGTTGACGGTCAGCGTGCAGTCGCCGAGCTCCTCGTGCGAGCCGGTGTTCTCGGAGAGCATCACGACGCCGTCGCGGGTGTTGACCGCGGGCGCCTCCTTGGCGACCAGGTTCATGCCGTCGAAGATCGAGTTGACCATCAGCAGGTCGAAGTGCTTGTAGCGCGCAACCGCCTCGGGGAAGTTCTCGTAGATGCGCAGGTCGATCGGCATCCAGTCGGTGGTCCCGTGGCGGTGGTTGACGACCGCGACCAGGGCCTCGATCCGCTCCAGGTACTCGGCGTACTCGGGCACGTCCTGGCGCGACGGCTGCAGGTGCGCGATGAAGGTGACCCGCTCGCGAAACTCGGGGTGCTGCTGGAGGAAGACGTCGAAGGCGGTGAACCCGCGCAGCACGTTCTTCGACAGGTCGGCGCGGTCGACGCGGATGATCAGGTGGTCGCGCCTCCGGCGCAGCAGCTCGCGCTCGAACTCCGCCACCTGTTCGGAGGCCGCGGCGCGCTCGAGCCGCTTCGCGTCGATCCCGAGCGGATAGGCGCGGACCCAGGTCTCGCGGCCGTCGTGGAGCACCGCGCCGCGCTCGTGATCGACCTCGAGCTCCATCAGCTCGCGACAGCAGTGGAGGAAGTTGCGGCAGTAGGCCGTGGTGTGGAAGCCGATGATGTCGTTGGCGAGCAGGCCCCGATAGATCCCCTCACGCCAGTGCCCGGGGACGATCCGCCAGCTGTCCGGCTGCGACCAGGGGATGTGGACGAAGTGCTGCAGCGAGGCGTCCGGCCGCGCCTCGCGGACGATCGTCGGCGCGGTGTAGAGGTGGTAGTCGTGGAACATCACCAGCGGCTCGTCCTCGGACTCGATCGTCCGCAGGACCGCCTCGGCGATGTCACGGTTGACCACCGCGTAGCCGAGGTCCCAGGCGTCGGCCTCCTGTTGGCGGATGTCGGGCGCGTTCGAGAGGTCCCAGAGGTAGTGCTGGACGAACCAGAGGATCGGATTGGCGACGACGTTGTAGAAGCGGTCGTACGCCTCGGGGTCGGACTCGACCATCAGCACCTCGTAGGTGACGTCGTCGAGCTCGACCCGGGTCGGTGCCCCGTCGTTCTCGCGGGCGACCGCGACGTCCTGCTCGGTCATCGCCGAGGCGATCCAAAGCGCTCCGCGGTGGGCAACGAGCCCGAGAGCGCGGTGACCAGCCCGCCGCCGCCGCGCTGGACCACGCGCTCGCCGTCGGGCCCGAGCCGGAACTCGGCCGGCCCGCGGTTGGAGACGATCACGAGTCGCTGGTCGTTCATCCCAGCCCTCCCGGCCTCTACGTGTCCAGCTCGGTGAACAGGTCGAGCCAGTCGCGCAGCAGCCGCGGGGTGAGGAAGTGCTCGCGGGCGTGCTCCTTGCCCGCCCGCCCGAGCCGCTTCGCCAGCTCCGGATCCTCGAGGATCTCGATCGAGCGCCGCGCCGCCGCCTCGGCGGAGTCGACCAGGAAGCCGGAGACGCCATCGGTGATCTGCAGCGGGATCCCGCCGACGTCGGTGCCGATCGTCGGGCGACCCTTCCAGAGCGCCTCGCTGACCGTGAGCCCGAAGCCCTCGCGGATCGACTTCTGCATGCAGACGTCGGCCTGAGACTGAAAGGCGTTGACCTCGATCGCGCCTACGTTGTTGAGGTTGTTGAGGATCTTGATGTCCGGGTCGCCGTCGGCGTGGCGGAAGGTGCGGTGAAAGAAGTCCCAGCCCTCGGGATCGTCGGTGGCCATCGAGCCGACGAGCGCCAGCTGCGCATCTGGGATCGACTCGCGGACCTGGCGGTAGCAGTCGATCACCCCCATCGGGTCCTTCCAGGGGTCGAAGCGCGAGACCTGGCAGACCAGCGGGCGGTCGGTGTCGATCCCGAACTGCTCGCACACGAACGAGGCGTCCTCGGGCGAGAGCGCCATGTTCTTCGGCGACAGCGGGTCGATCGCAGGCGGGCAGATCTTGATCTGGCCCCCGTCGAGGCCTTCCGGGACGTACTGCTGCAGGTGCCAGACGCTGGCGTCGTAGTCGGTGATCAGCGGCTTCAGCCGCTCGATCGTCGACGGGTTCGGGGTCGAGAGGTCGATGTGGCAGCGCCAGATCCAGCGCCGCGCGTGCTCGCCGGCGGTGACCTTCATCCCGGCCGGCTGCGGGTCGTGGACGACGACCACGTCCCACTCCCCCTCGAGGCTCTGAGCGTTCATCACGTTGTAGGCCTCGAACACCTCCCACTGCTGATCGGTGATCGCCTGCGGGTCGCCCTGGAGGGAGTTGTGCATCAGCTTGGTGACGTTGAAGAACTCCTCCTGGCCGAGGATCACCTGCCAGTGGCGATCGAGGCCGACGTCGCGCATCAGCGGCACCAGCGTGTAGAGGATCTCCGAGACGCCCCCCCGAACGCGGTCGCGCTGACGTGCAGGACGGACTTGCCCTGCAGGGGCTCGGCGAGCTCGCGAATCCGCTCGATCAGCCCGCGGCCCGCGATGTGCGTGTAGTCGGCGATCGACTTATGTCCAACGGGGACCTCTTGGAGCACAGCGCGGCAGGCTATCGGCTGCGGGGCGGCGGCCGGCTAGGGGGTGAGCGAGGTCGGGCGCTCGCCGAGCGT
The DNA here is from genome assembly GCA_963758665.1 of uncultured Solirubrobacterales bacterium. Taxonomy (GTDB): domain Bacteria; phylum Actinomycetota; class Thermoleophilia; order Solirubrobacterales; family 70-9; genus WHSW01. The sequence continues at coordinate 86,297 of CAVWWH010000007.1, forward strand.
GATCTCGATCTGCTCGTTGTCGTCGCCGCGGACGACGTCGAGCGTGACCACGTCGCCTGGATTGAGCTGGGAGACGATCCGCGGCAGGTCCTCGTTGTCGGCGATCGTCTCGCCGTTGACGGCGGTGATCACGTCGCCGCCCGCCCGCAGCTCGCGGCCCTGGAAGGTGATCGTCTCGTCGCCCGCCTGGAGCCCGGCGTCGTCGGCGGGGCTTCCGGGGACCACCCTGGCGACGAGAGCGCCGGTCTCGGCATCGATTTCGAGCCGGTCGGCGAGCTGCGGGTAGAGCGGCTGGGTGGTGACGCCCGCGTAGGCGTAGGCGACCTCCCCGTTGTCGCGCAGCTGGTCGATCGAGCGTTCGGCGAGGTCGATCGGGACCGCGAACCCGACCCCCTCGTTGCCGCCCGAGGAGGTCTGGATCTGCTGGTTGATGCCGACCACCCGGCCATCGGCGTCGAGCAGCGGGCCACCCGAGTTACCGGGGTTGATCGAAGCGTCGGTCTGCAGCGCGCCCTCGATCCGGAACTGGGTCAGCGACTCGATCGAGCGGTCGATCGCCGAGACCACGCCGACCGAGAGCGACTGGTCCTGGGCGAACGGGCTGCCGATCGCCGCCACCGGCTCGCCGACCTGGACGTCGGTCTCGGAGGCCAGCGGCAGCGGCTGCAGGTCGAGGCCGTCAGGCTCGACCTCGAGCAGGGCGACGTCGGCGAACGGGTCGAAGCCGGCGACCTCGGCCTCGACCTGGTTGCGGTCGGCGAACTGGACGTAGATCTCGTCGGCCTCGTGGAGGGGACGGCTGGACCTGCCGGTCGTCGCTGCGTCGGTGACCACGTGCGCGTTGGTGAGGATCTCGCCCTCCTCGGAGATCACGAAGCCGGATCCCTGACCGCCGCCCGGGGCGCCGCCACCGAACACGCCGGTGCCCGCGCTCTCGAAGACCGAGAGCACGGTGACCACGCCGGGCGAGGCGCTCTCGTAGATGGCCCGCGCGTCGAAGGCGCCCTCCTCGGCCTCGACCACCACCCGCTGAGCCTCGGCTGCGGTGCTCGTCGTGTCGGTCGCGCCCGCAGTCACCGTGGTGGTCTCGGGATCGTCACCGCCACACCCGGCGATCGCCGTCAAGATCAGCGCCATGGCGACGACCGCGGCCGCCGCGCGGCGCGGCCGGCTAGAGGTCATCCGGGCACCGGGTCCGCCGCCGGAAGCCGGAGCTCGAACTCGGTGCTCCCGGTCCGCGGCCGCAGCTCGAGCGTGCCGTCCATCCGTAGCGCCAGCTCACGCGCGATCGCCAGCCCGAGCCCCGACCCCGAGACCTCGTCGCCGGTGTAGAAGCGGTCGAAGACGCGCTCTCGCGCGCCGGGCTCGATCCCGAGCCCGTAGTCGGTCACCAGGAGGCTCGCCGAGCCGTTGTCGGTCGCTGTCTGTGTCCCTACCTTGATCGCCGTTCCCTCCGGCGTGTGGATGAGCGCGTTGTCGATCAGGATACGCATGATCTGCGCGACCCTGTCCGGGTCGGCCGTGGCCGCGCCCCCGGAGTCCCCCTCGACGCTGATCCGCGATCGGTGTTGCTCGGCGGTCGGCTCGAACTCGGCGACCACGCGCCGCGCGAGGTCGGCGAGCTGCACGCGCTCGCGGCGAATCTCGAGCGCGTCGGCGTCGAGCTTGGACAGATCCAGCAGGTCGGCGGTCAGCTTCGTCAGCCGATCGACCTGGGCGCGCAGCTCGTCGACAAACCGGTCGCGGGCCTGGGGGTCCGGGTCGTCGTCGGCGAGCAGCTCGACGAAGCCCGAGAGCGAGAAGATCGGCGTCCGGAGCTCGTGGGAGGCGTTGGCGATGAACTCCCGGCGAGCGCTGTCGAGCACCGCGAGTCGCTTCTGCATCTCGTTGAAGCTGGTCGCGAGCTGGCCGACCTCGTCGGCGGAGTCGACCGGGATCGGCGTGGAGAAGTCGCCGTCGGCCACCTTCTCGGCCGCTTGCTCGAGCTGTCTCAGGCGCCGCGCGTGCGCTCCCGCCACCAGGTAGCCGGCGCCGAGCGCCGCAAGCAGGGCGATCGCCCCGGCGATCAGGATCTGACGCCGGATCAAGGCGACGCTGTCCTCGACCTCCTGGAGGCCGGTGTAGAAGACCGCCACTAGACCGGGATCCCCCCCATCGCCGAGGCCGACGGCGGTCTGGCCGACGCGAGCGTCGCCGGCGCTCTCGACGACGCTGACCGGCTCGCCGGCGGTCGCGGTCGCGGCGGCCGGAAAACCCTCCGGGAGGGCGCCGGGCTCGCGCTCGGAGTCAGCGATCACCGAGGGCGCCCCCGGGGCGGGGCCCTGCAGCTCGAGCACGGTCACCCGGGCGCCCGTGCGCTGGTCGATCTCGCTCAGGACGGCGCGCACCTGCGCGCGCGAGGCGCCGCCGGCGATCGCGTCCGCGAGCCGGTCGCGCTGGGCGACAGCCACCTCCTCGAGTCGCCGCAGCTCCTCCGCCGTCAGGCTGGACCGCAGTTGCGGGACGACGTAGAGGTAGATGAACCCGACCACTGCCGCCGTGATCACGAAGAAGGCCAGCGCCAGCTTGTTGCGGACCGAATTCACCTGAACAACTCCACCTACATCCTCCGCTTCGCGTCCGGTGTCGGCGGGCGCGGGCTCGGGCCGTGACCTCTCCTGCTCACTCTTGGTCCCGGAATCTGTAGCCCACGCCGCGAACCGTGAACAGGTACTCGGGGCGGCGGGGATCGCGCTCGAGCTTCTCGCGGAGATGGCGGATGTGGACGTCGATCGTCCGCGGATCCCGGTAGGCGGAGTCGCCCCAGACCTGCTCGAGCAGCATTTCGCGGGTCATCACCTTCCCGGGCGCGCCGGCCAACGACGACAGCAGCTCGAACTCGACGTAGGTGAGCCGCACCTGATCGCCGCGGACGCTGACAGCGCGCCGCTCGAAGTCGATCTCGATCGCGCCGGCGACGATCGGCTCGCCCCCGGGATGGCCCCGGAGCATCTCCGAGCGCCGCAGCGCGGCCTTCACGCGGCTGCGGAACTCGCGCAGCGAGAAGGGCTTGGTGATGTAGTCGTCGGCGCCGATCTCGAGGCCGATCACCTTGTCGACCTCGTCGTCCTTGGCCGTCAACATGATGATCGGCACCTGGCTGCGGCTGCGCAGACGCCGGCAGACCTCGATCCCGTCGAGCTTCGGCAGCATCACGTCGAGCACCACCAGGTCGTAGCGCCGCTCGGCGAAGCGGTCGAGCGCGTCTCTGCCGTCGAGGGCCGAGACGACCTCGTAGCCGTCCTTTCGCAACGGATACCCGAGCAGCGTCTGGATCGACTGCTCGTCGTCGACGAGCAGGATCCGCGCCGTCTCAGCCGCGGTCGAGGCGCCCGGCGTCATGCACCGAAGCGTAATCGCGGACCACCGCCACTCCCGGTCGCCAAGATGCAGACCCGCGATCTCCCAGACAGTGGTCGACTTCCGTCTCTACCGCCTCGCGTTCCTGCCCGCCCTGTTGGCGGTGATCGTCGCCATGTTCTCGCTCGAGGGCGCGCCCGACCCGCTCGAGCCGGTGACCCCGCCGAGCACCTTCGAGGGCGATCGCGCGGCGGCGATCGCGCGCCAGGTCGCGACCGTCGCTCCGGAGCGGGCGCCGGGCACGCAGGGCGACGCCGCGGTGGCGGACCTGGTCGCGGAGCGGTTCGAAGAGGTGCCCGCCGGAGCCGTGTCCGAGCAGCGTTTCGAGGCCTCCTTCGAAGGCGAGGACGTCTCGCTGCGGAACGTGCTCCTCACCCTGCCGGGGGATCCCGCGGCAACGATCGTGATCGCCGCCGCCCGCGACTCGGCGCGTGGGCCGGGGACGGCCTCGAGCGCCGCCGCCACCGGGATCCTGGTCGAGCTCGCCAACGCGCTGCGGGTCAGCCACGAGAAGACCTACGTGCTCGCCTCGACGAGCGGCTCCGCCGAGGGCGCGGCGGGCGCCCGGGCACTGGTGGAGAACCTCCCCGAGCGCGACTCGATCGAGGCCGTGGTCGTCATCTCCCAGCCGGGCTCGCAGGCCCGCACCCCGCCGCATGTGGTCGCCAGCTCGAGCGGCGAGCGAAGCGGCTCGGTGCAGCTCGAGCTCAGCGCCGAGAGCGCCGTGGAGGCCCAGACGGGCGCGCCGCCGAGCGAGGACGGCCCCTTCCTCCAGCTGGCCCGCCTGGCGATCCCTTCCGGGCTCGGCGATCAGGCACCGCTGATCGCCGATGGGATCGACGCGGTCGCGATCTCATCCGCGGGCGAGCGCCCGCTGACCGACGGCGGCGAGCCCGCCGACCTCTCCGCCGAGAGCGTCGACGACTTCGGTCGCGCGGTGCAGTCGACGGTCGGGGCGCTCGACGTCGCGGTCGCCGAACCGATCCACGGGCCGACGACGCAGATCAAGCTCGGCGACAACCTGGTTCCCGGTTGGGCGCTGGCGGCACTCGCGCTGGCGCTGATCCTGCCGGCGGGAGTCGCGGCCGTCGACGCCTGCGCTCGCGCCGGGCGCCAGGGCCTCGGCATCGGCGCCGCACTCGCCTGGTCGGCCGCCCGCACGCTGCCCTTCGTCGGGGCGCTCGCGGCGCTCTACGCGCTGGCGATCGTCGGCGCGGTCCCGCGCCCCGAGTTCCCGTTCGACCCCGGGCTCTACGGGGTCGGGACGAGGGCGACGATCGCGTTCGTGCTCATCGCCGGCGTCGCCGCCGCCAGCGCCTGGCTGCTGCGCTCGCGGGGGATCACCGCTCGCAGCGCCCCGCCGGCGGTGGCGTGCGGGATCGGGGCGCTCGCCGCGGCCGCCGCGGCGGCGGTCTGGCTCGCCAATCCCTACCTGGCGTTGCTGGTGGCCCCGCTCGCCCACGCTTGGCTGCCGCTCGCCGGCGCGGCGTCGAGGCCGAGGCGGACGATCGCCGTGGCCGCAACCGCGCTTGCATGCCTGCCCCTGCTCGCCGCCGTGATCGCGGTCGCACGCGAGCTCGACCTCGGCCTCGACGCGCCCTGGACGTTCGTTCTGATGATCGCCGGCGGCCAGATCGGGCTGCTGACGATGCTCGGCCTGTGCTTTCTCGCCGGCGTGGTCGCGGGCGTGCTCGCGCTCGCGCTGGGTCCGAGCGAGGTCCCGGCCGATGGCTAGTGGACACCCCTCAGCCGGAGGACGGGGTGAGCACCCGGATGATCGGACGAGCGTTGAGGTGGACGAAGTTCCAATCCCGCCCGCGCCGGGTAGGGCCGATGGGGATGACGGAGAACGACAGCGCGGGACGGTCGGGGGGGCCGTGACTCAGAGCCGCGAACCACCCTATCCGACGGAGATCACAGGAAGGTTGAAGGAGTTGAAGCAAGACATCGCACTCAACCGCTACGACGTCGATTCCGGCGCGGTCGCCGACGCGATCCTGAGCAAGCTCCGTCTCGTCAGGCGGGGTCGCCTGGCGCTCGCCGCCGAAGCTGATCGAATCCCTCCGGCGCTCGATCGGCGCCCGGGCCGCTGAAGCTCACTCCACCGCTCGCCGCGACCTCGCCGATCACGGTCAGAGTCGATCCGGTCGCCGCGACGGCGTCGCGGGCCGCATCGAGTCGCTCCGCCGCCAGCGTGGCGAGCAGCTCGTAGTCCTCTCCGCCCGCTGCCGCGAGGTCCAGCGGGTCGACGCCCGCGGCCCTCGCCACCTCTCCGACGCCGGCCTGGACCGGCAGGCGTTCGAGGTCGATCTAGAGGCCGACGCCCGCGGCGTTCGCCAGATGTGCGGCGTCGGCGCCCAGCCCGTCGCTGACGTCGATCATCGCCGTCGCCGCGCAGCGAGCGAGCGCCGCGCCCGCGGCGAGCAGGGCGACGGGCTCGAGCTGGCGCGCCCGCAACGCCGCCGCGACCTCGTCGTCGAGCCCCGACCCGAGCTCAGGGCGCTCGAGCAGGCGCAGCCCGGCGGCCGCACCGCCGAGCTCGCCGGTGACCACCACGAGCTCCCCGGGCCGGGCGCCCGAGCGCCGGACGAGCCGGTCCGGGTCGCCGGCTCCGACCACCGTCACCGCGAGCAGCAACGCCGGCGCCGCGGTGACGTCGCCGCCCGCGATCGCGACCCGATGCAGGGCCGCCACCTCCGCCAGCCCGTCGGCAAGCTCGAGCAGGTCCGGCACGCCGCGGTCCTCCGTCACGCCGAGCTGGACGTAGGCCTCGCCCGCTTCGGCCCCCATCGCGGCGAGGTCCGAGAGCGCCACCGCGAGCCCCTTGGCGCCCACCTGCCGCAAGCTGAACGGCGGGATCCGGAAGTGGACGCCCTCGACCAGCGCGTCGACGCTGGTCACGCTGGCGCCCTCGCGGACCGTGATCGCCGCATCGTCGCCGCTGCCGAGCAGGAGCGCGGCCGAGCCGGCTGGCGCGCCGGCGAGCGCGATCCGCTCGCGGATCGCCGCGATCAGCTCGAACTCAACGCTCACGCCGACATTCAACCGCGCCACCGTGGGCAGGGCGCGGCTAGGGCTGGACGCCGCCGTTGCGATTCGGGTCGACCCCGCCGTCGGTGCCCGGCCCCGGGGCCGGCGCCGGCTCCTGGCCGGCGCCCGGCGCGTAGAGGTCGGAGTCGTAGTCGCCACCGGTGTCGGTGGCCGCCCCGTCGGTGCCCTGGTCGTCGGTCGCGTCGTCGGTGGTGTCGTCGGTCGTCGTCGTCTCGGTCGAGTCGTAGCTCGAGTCGTAGCCCGTGTCGACCGTGTTCTCGCTGGTGTAACCCGAGAGGTCGGCCGGGTTCTCGGGCGCGGGGAAGTCGTCGCACGGCTCGGTCGCCGCAACCATCATGTAGTCGTGCCAGATCGGCGCCGCGAGGTCGGCGCCGTAGCCGGGCAGGGCCACGCGCTCATCCGGGTTGCCGACCCAGACGGCGGTCGAGACGTGCGGGGTGAAGCCGACGAACCAGGCGTCGGCCTGCTCCTCGGTGGTGCCCGTCTTGCCGGCGGCCGGGCAGTCGATCCCGTTCCCGGCCGCGGTTCCGTACTCGAGCGTCCCCTTCATCACGTCGGCCGCCGTGTACGCAACGCCATCGGAGACCACCCGCGTCCCCTCGGGGTTCTCGGGCTCGTCGACCCCGCCGTCGGGGAACTCGACCCTGCTGATCGCGGTCGGGTCGTGGTGGACGCCGCCGTTGGCGATCGTGGCGAAGCCGTTCGACTGGTCGAGGACGGTCACGTCGCTGGCGCCGAGCACGTCGGCGGGGACCTCCGCAAGGGGGCTCGACACGCCCATCCGCCTCGCCATCTCGTCCATCTCCTCCCAGCCGATGTCGAGGACCAGCTGAGCGAAGAAAGTGTTGATCGAGTTCGCGGTCGCCTGGCGCAGGCTCATCGTGCCGCCCCCGCCTGACACGGACCAGGTCTCGCCGTAGGACCCGTACGGGGAGAGGGTGATCGACGACGGCGCGGAGTAGTAGGTCGAGTCGGGATCGATGCCCTGGTCGATCGCGGTCACCAGCGCGTAGGGCTTGAACGAGGAGCCGGGCTGCCGCCGGCCCTGGGCAGCCAGGTTGAACTGGCTGTCCTCGTATGACTCCGACGACGCCATCGCGATGATCTCGCCGGTGTCGACGTCGGTGGAGACGAGCGCCTGCGCGGCGCCGGCGGTCGGGTGCGCGGCGATCGCTTGCTCGGCCACGGCCTGGAGCCGCGGGTCGAGCGTCGTGTAGACCTCGAGCCCCCCTCGCGCGCCGTCTGCACCCCGTACTCGTCGATCAGCTCCTGCTGGACGAAGTCGAAGAAGTACTGCTGGGTCCGGGACTCGTACCGGTAGCCGCGCTCGAGGCCGAGGCCGTCGGACCTCGCCCGCTCGGCGGAGGCCGGTGAGATGTAGCCCTGCTCGACCATCGCGTCGAGCACCTGGTTGCGGCGGCGCTCGGCCCCCTCGGGGTTGATGAACGGGTTGTAGTCGGTCGGGGCCTGCGGCAGGCCGGCGAGCAGCGCCGCCTCGTCGAGGTCGAGCTCGGAGACGTCCTTGTTGAAGAACACCTGCGACGCCGCCTGCACCCCGATCGCGGTCTTGCCGTCGTTGGTTCCGTAAGAGGCCGTGTTCAGGTACTCCCCGAGGATCTCCTGCTTGGTGTGCTCGTCCTCGTACTCGCGCGCCATCTCCGCCTCGATGATCTTGCGCTTGATCGTGTCCTCCGGGTCCTCGATGTAGAGGTTGCGCACGAGCTGCTGGGTGATCGTCGAGCCGCCCTGCTTGACCTCGCCGGCCTCGACGTTCTCGAGCGCGGCCCGGACGACGGCGCTGTAGTCCACGCCGTCGTGCTCGTAGAAGTTCTCGTCCTCGATCGCGATCGTCGCGTTCTGGAGCACCTTCGGCATCTGCTTCAGGTCGACGACATCCCGGATGATGCTCGACTGCACGTAGCCCAAGCTGGTCCCGTCGGCGGCGAAGACCTCGGAACTCGGCGCCGCTCTCGGCCGGCTCCAGGGTGTCGATCGAGGGCGCCGACGCGCGGATGTCCTGGACCCACAGCCCGACGGCCCCCAGCCCGACCCCGATGATCGCGAGCACGACCCCCAGCGCGAGCAGGATCTTCTTGCCCACCGAACCGCCCTGGGAGCGCCGGTGCCGTCTGCGTTGGCGAGCGGTCATGGCGAACCGGTAAGGGTACCGAGCGCCCGTTACCCGCCGGTCAGCACCCCCGCCTCGCGAAGCGCGCGTTGCGCGCGCTCGCGCAGCGCCGCCTCCTCGCCCGACGCCCGCGTGCCGCCCGGCCGCCGCGGCCCGTGGACGTCGAGCCGAGCCCCGTCAGGCGTGACCTCGGCCACCTCGACCTGCGACGGCTCGAGCGCGGAGAGCGCCTCCCGGGCACGGCCGAGGTCGGCGTCGGGCGGCACCCAGACCGAGGCCATCACCGGGGCGCTCAGGTTGCCGGTCGAGCGGTTGACCACCACGTTCGTGACCACGGTCTCGTTGGGCACGATCACCAGCCGCCCGTCGCCGGTGTCGATGAACGTGTGCGAAAGGGTCAGGTCGGCGACCCGGCCGGTCTCCTCCTCGATCGTGACCGAGTCGCCGATCCGGATCGGCTGCGACACGGCCAGGAGGAGCCCGGCGAGCGGGTTGGCGAGGACCTTCTGCGCGGCGAAGCCGAGCACCAGCCCGAGCACCGCGCTCGAGGCCAGCAGGGCGTTGGCGAGCTTGTTGAGCTTGTCGAACTGGCTCAGCGCGATCCCGATGCCGACGACGATGATCGCCGCGAACACCAGGCGGCGGACCATCCGCAGGCGCGTGGTCGTCGCCCGCGAGACGGTCGTGTCGCTGACCCTGGACGCCACCCGGGCACCACGCGCGATGACGAAGCGATCGACGACGAAGGCGAGCGTGAACGCGGCCACGAGCGTGATCGCTGCCGAGATCCAGTCGCCGTTGGAGTCCCAGAAGGTCTCCTCCATGGCCCCGATCCTGCCAGTCTTGACCGCCTCGTGACGACCAAGGCCGTGTTCTTCGACGCGCTCGGCACGCTGGTCGAGCTCGAGCCCCCGTGGGTTCACCTGGGCGCCGCTCTGGGGCTCCGCGGCGACGACGAGCGCCTGGTCGGCGCGATGCGCGCCGAGATGGCCTACTACCGCGAGCACGCCCACGAGGCGGTCGACCCGGCCGCGCTCGCGAAGCTGCGGGCCGACTGCGCCGAGCTGCTGTCGCGCGAGCTCGGGCGGCCGGTCCCGGTGGAGACGATGATGGCCTCGATCCGGTTTCGCGCTTATCCGGATGCCGTCCCGGCGCTGGCGGCGCTTCGTCGCCGCGGCCTGGCGCTGGTCTGCGTCTCCAACTGGGACTACGCCCTGCCCGGCGTGCTCGCGGGCTGCGGGCTCGCCGAGGCGCTCGACGGCGTCGTCACCTCCGCCGGCGCCGGCGCGCCCAAGCCGGGCCCGGCGATCTTCTTCGCGGCGCTCGAGCTCGCCGGCTGTGCGGCCGCCGAGGCGCTGCACGTCGGCGACAGCCTCGCCGAGGACGTCGAGGGCGCTCGCGCCGCCGGGATCGAGGCGCTGCTGATCGATCGCGATCGCACAAGGCGCCTCAACAACGGCGCGGCTCGGCTGCGCCTCGCTGCCGGGCAGCTAGCCTCGCTCGCCGAGCTCGAGCAGTACCTACGACATTGATCGACCCACCCGACAGCAGCCGAAGCGAGCCGCCGCCCCCGGCGAGCCAGCCGCCATCCGCGCCCACCTACCGCAGCGATGCGGTCGGCCAGCCGCCGCCACCGACCACCCCGCCGCTGGGCGCCGCCGCGCAGCCCGCCCCCGACGCGGCGCCGGACGGGCGGGCGCTCGCGGACGCGACCTGGGGCGCCGGCCGCGCGTTCGGCGGGCTCGCGTTCCTGGTCGTCGCGGTGATCCTGCTCGGCGTGATCGTGGTGGCGTTCGACCCCGAGGTCGAATCGCTCGCCGCCCAGGTCTCGCTCCAGGCGCTGCTCGCCGGTGCCCTGGTCCTGACCGCGTTCCTGTTCGCCAGCCCGGGTCTGCGGAGCCTGGCTCCCCGCCAGGCGCTCGGCCTGCGAAGGCCATTGCGTAAGGCGATCCGGCTCTCGGTGATCGCCTACTTCGGCTACATCGCCTGCGCGATCGCGATCTCGCTGGTGCTCTCGCCCGAGCAGGAGGACATCACCAGGGAGCTCGGTGGCGACGCGGGAGCGCTGGGAACGATCATCGCCGGGATCCTGATCGTCGGCATCGCCCCGCTGAGCGAGGAGATCTTCTTTCGCGGCTTCCTCTTCGCCGGCCTGCGGCGGGCGATGCCGGTCGCCGTCGGGGCGCTGATCGCGAGCGCGATCTGGGGGTTGTTCCACTACACCGGGCCTGGCACCTGGGGCGTGGTGGCCCAGATCACCGTGTTCGGGCTCTGGCTCTCGTGGCTGTACGAGCGCACCGGCTCGATCTACCCGACGATCGCGGTGCACGCGGTCAACAATGCAATCGCGTTCACGATCCTGATCAGCACGTGAGCGTACGGCGCAACCCGTCAAGCGCGCCTGCTTCAATTCCGGGCGTGAACAAGCCTGAATCACGCGGCTCAACAGCGCCGCGGCTCGGCTATGTATCGCTTCTGGTCGCCGCGGGGCTGCTGGCGACGCTCGCGATGGCCCTCCTCCCAACGCTCGCGTCCGCGCAGGGCGGCGGCGGCTCTGAGGGCGGCGGCGCCGACCCGGGCCCGTCGCCGGCCCGGATCGAGCTCAAGATCACCGGCCTCAAGGGCGGCAAGGCGAAGGTGGGCGATCGGGTCGAGGTGGTCGGCACCGTGACTCCGTTCGTCGGCCATCAGCGGGTCGAGGTCCGCCTGGGCACCGGCGGCGACACCGTGCTCAAGGCCAATCCCTACGTCCGCCAGGTCAAGGGCAAGAGCTTCGGCCGCTTCAAGCTGCGGTCCGGGCCGCTGCTGGAGCCCGGCCACTACCGCGCCCGGGCGCGCAAGGCCGACCACCGCGGCGCAGGCCGGCGGGACCGCGAAGTCGAAGCGCTTTGCGCTCAAGTTCATCGACCTCGATCCGGGCGACCGCGGCCCGGCGGTTGACCTGTTCAACGAGCTGCTGCGCGACGAGGGCTACTACGACACCGACAAGAACCGCTACGGCTCACACACCGAGCGCGCGGTGATGGCCTTCCGCAAGGTCAACGGGATGGCGCGCAACTTCCAGGCGACGCCCGGGATCTTCAAGGCGCTGGCCGAGAGCAAGGGCGGCTTCGCCGCCAAGTACCCCAACGCGAGCAAGCACGTCGAGGTCGACATCTCCAAGCAGGTGATGGCGCTGGTCTCGGGAGGGGAGGTGAAGCACACCTTCCACATCGCGACCGGGGCCGCCGCGACCCCGTCCGACCACGGAGCCTTCACCTTCTACCGCAAGGACCCCGGCTTCAACTCGATCGGGATGTACTACTCGGTCTATTACAACCGCGGCGAGGCCACGCACGGCTACCACTCCGTGCCGCCGTATCCGGCCAGCCACGGCTGCATCCGCAACCCGATCCCGGACTCGGTCTTCATCTACAACTGGATCGACCTCGGCGACAAGATGTACGTGTACGGCTGACGCCGCACACGCACATCCAAGTAAATACCGCTGGATCTGCTCCGCTCCCGCCCTGAATCAATTGTCCGCGGCTACGCCGCGGACGTCTTGATCTGCTCCCGCGTCCGCGCTCAGCGGGTGGTGCGCAGCCTGGGCTATAGGTTCACGGAATGAGCGCCTCCGACGACGCGCGCGAAACCCTGATCGCCGAGCTGCGGGAGCACGCGCTGGTGATCGGGGAGGTGACCCTCTCGAGCGGGCGGACCGCGCGGTACTACGTCGACGCCCGCCGGGCGCTCATGCGGCCGGCCGGCTTTCGCGCCGCCGGAGAGCTGATCGCCGCGGCCGCGGCGCGCCGCGGGGCCGAGGCGGTCGGCGGGCCGGTGATGGCGGCGATTCCGCTTGCCTGCGCAGCGATCGCTGTCCCGAGCGGCGAGCGGCTGGTCGGCTTCTTCGTGCGCAAGGAGAAAAAGGAGCACGGGATGCAGCGCTGGGTCGAGGGTCCGGTCGCCCAGGGCGCCCGGGTTCTGGTGGTCGAGGACACGGTCACCACCGGCGGCTCGACGATCGCCGCGATCGAGCGGATCCGCGAGCTCGGGCTCGAGATCGTCGGCACCCTGGCCGTCGTCGACCGGCTCGCCGGGGGCGCCGAGGCGATCGCCGCCGCGGCCGGCGCCCCCTTCGAGGCCCTGACGACGATCGACGACGTCTACCCGGAACGCCCGGACCGCTGACTGGCGGAAAGCCCGCTCACCGCTTCGCCTTCAGCGCGTAGGCGGTGACGCCGCTGGGCACGCCCTTCGCCCGGAACTTGAGCTTCCTCCGGGCGGAGACACGATCGCGGTCGAGCTCGTCGAGCGCATCGCCCGAGACCAGGAACTCGCCGCCCGACGCGCCGTCGGCCACGCGCGCCGCGACGTTGACGTCGACGCCGAGGTAGTCGTCGGCGAGCCGCCGAGGGGAGCCGACGTGCATCCCGGCCCGCATCCGCGGCCGGAAGCCGGCGACCTCGACCCGCTCGAGCCGCTCGCGCGCCTCGAACACCGCCGCGACCCCCTGGTTCGCATCGCGAAAGACGGCCATCATCCCGTCGCCGAGGCGCTTGACCACCTCGCCGCGATGGCGGGTGACCGGCGGCTCGATCGCCTCGGCGACCGCCCGCAGCAGCTCAAGCGAGATGTCGTCGCCCGCCTCGAGCGCCCAGTCGGAGAACCCGACCAAGTCGGTGAACACGACGGCGACCCGGTCGCCGCCGAGCTTGCTCTCGCTCTCGGAGACCGCCTCCCACACCTGCAGCGCCGAGAGCCCCGCCTCCTTGAGGATCCCGGGGCGCTCCTTGGCCGCCTCCCCGAGCCTGCGGGCCATCAGCGCCCGCGGCTCCGAACCGGTGGTCGAGAGCGGATCGCCGTAGCGGCTGTCGCCGGGGAGCGCCTCGCGCGCGAGCTTCATCGCCCTGATCAGCCGCGGGCCGATCGTGGCGGCGAGGTCCGGCGGGTCGCCGCGCTCATCGGCGTCGTCGCTGCGCGCACTCATCTCGTCAGCCGGGATTACACCACCTCCGGCAGGACCGTTACATCGGTCGGTGTAGAGGTTCGCTCGCCACGGAGGCATAGAGTCGTCTCGGATGACCAGCGTCCGCGAGGCAGCGTTCGACGTCTTTCGCGCTCACGGGATGACGACGATGTTCGGCAACCCGGGCTCGACCGAGCTGCCGATGCTGCGCGACTTCCCCGACGACTTCCGCTACGTGCTCGGGCTCCAGGAGGCCGTGGTGGTCGGGATGGCGGACGGCTACGCGCAGGCGACCGGCGGGCCTGCGCTGGTCAACCTGCACACCGCGCCGGGGGTGGGCAACGCGATCGGGGCGATCTTCAACGCCCAGGCCAATCACACGCCACTGGTGGTCACCGCCGGCCAGCAGGCCCGCTCGCTGGTCACGCTGCAGGCGAACCTGACCAACCGCGACGCCACCCGGATGCCGCACCCGGTCGTCAAGTGGAGCTACGAGCCCGCCCGGGCGGCGGACGTGCCGCTGGCGCTGGCCCGCGCCACCCACACGGCGACCCTGCCTCCCAGGGGCCCGACCTTCGTCTCGATCCCGATGGACGACTGGGATGCGGAGGTCGACGAGGCCGACGCGGCGGCGGCGATCGAGCGCAAGACCACCGGCCGAGCGGCCGGCGATCCCGAGGCGGTCGCCGACCTCGCCCGCCGCCTCGAGGCGGCGGCGAACCCCGTCCTGGTGGCCGGGCCGGAGATCGACGCCGCCGGCGGCTGGGACGCGGCCGTCGCGCTGGCCGAGCGCCAGCGCCTGCCCGTCTTCGCCATCCCGGCGACCGGGGGCGGGCGGCTCGGCTTCCCCGAGGGCCATCCGAACTTTCGGGGCGTGCTGCCACCGGCCATCGGCCCGATCTCCGAGACCCTCGCGGGCCATGACCTGATCCTCGTCGCCGGCTCCTCGGTCTTCCCCTACTACCCGAACATCCCCGGCCCCCTGCTGCCCGAGGGCGCGGCGCTCGTCCAGCTCACATCCGACCCCGACGAGGCCGCGCGGGCGCCGATGGGCGACGCGATCGTCGCCGACGTGAGGCTGACGCTCGAGCGGCTCCTGGACGAGGTCGGCGAGGCCGACCGCGACCCGGGCCCCTCGCTGCCGGAGCCCGAGGAGGGCCCCGAGCAGGACCCGATCACCGGCACAGCGGCCATGCACGCCCTGCGCGCCGCGTTCCCCGAGGACGGGATCGTGGTGCTCGAGTCGCCCTCGTCGACCCTGGCGCTGCGCAACCAGCTGCGCCTCTCCAAGCCCGGCAGCTACTACTTCAGCGCCGGCGGCGGGCTCGGCTTCGGCCTCTCCGCGGCGGTCGGGGTGCAGCTCGCCGAGCCCGGCCGACCGGTGGTCTGCGTCGTCGGCGAGGGCTCGGTGCAGTACGCGGTCACCGCCTTCTGGAGCGCGGTCGCCTACGACGCCCCGGTCACCTTTCTCGTTCTGCGCAACAGCGAGTACGCGATCCTCAAGTGGTTCTCGGCGATCGAGGGGGTCGAGGGCGCGCCCGGGCTCGACCTGCCTGCGCTCGACACGGCCGCGGTCGCGACCGCCTACGGCGTCGACTCGACGCGGGTCGACAGCGCGGCGGAGCTGCGCGAGGCGCTCGGCGCCGCGATCGCCGCCGACGGGCCGCGGCTGGTCGAGGTCGGGGTCGCGCCGGGGATGTGGCTGTTCTGAGCTAGCCGATGGCCCTCCTCGCGCCGAAGGTCGCCCCCCTGACCCCCGATGCGGGCGCGGCGAGCGCCGACGCCGCGCCGGACTGGATCGCCGCCGGCACCCCGGAGCCGTTGCGAAGCGAGCTCGTCGCGCTGCTGGGCGCCGACCGGGTGCTCGCCCGAGCCTCCGACCTGGTCCGCTACGCGTCCGACGCCAGCCCCTATCGCCTGTTCCCGAAGGCGGTGGTGATGGCGCGCGGCGCAGCCGACGTCGCCAAGGTGCTCGCGTACGGTCGCCGCACCTCGACCCCCGTCGTCTTTCGCGCCGGCGGCACGAGCCTCAATGGCCAGGCCCAGGCTGACGGGATCCTCGTCGACGTCCGCCGGCACTTCCGAGGGGTCAGCGTCGAAGCCGAGGGCGCGCGGGCGCGGGTCAAGCCCGGGACCGTGCTCGGCGACGCCAACCGCGTCCTCGCCCCGTACGGCCACCGGCTCGGCCCCGACCCCGCCTCGACCGACATCGCCTGCGTCGGCGGCGTGATCGCCAACAACTCGGGCGGGATGCGATGCGGGGTCACGCACGACTCCTACCGGACCGTCAGCGCGCTCACCTTCACACTCGCCTCGGGGACGGTGATCGACTCCGCCGCGCCCGACGCCGAGGCGCGCTTCGCCGCCGCGGAGCCCGAGCTCGCGGCGGGGCTGCTCGAGATCCGCGACCAGATCCTCGCCGACGCCGAGCTCAGCGAGCGGATCCGGCGCAAGTTCGAGATCAAGAACACGACCGGCTACCGCCTCTGCGCCTTCCTCGACGCCGAAACGCCGGTCGAGATCTTCCGTCGGCTGCTGGTCGGCTCGGAGGGCACCCTCGGCTTCATCTCCGAGGCCGTGTTCGAGACCGTCCCCCAACCGCGGCGGACCACGGTCTCCTGGGTTCACTTCCCCGACGTCGACGCGGCGATCGCGCCGGTCCAGGACTTCGTCGCCGCGGGCGCCCGCGCGGTCGAGCTGATGGTCGCCCCGGCGTTGATCCTCGCGAGCCACAACATCCGCGGCGCGCCGGAAAGCTGGCGCGAGCTCGACCCGTTCTCGGCGGCGCTGCTGGTCGAGTTCGGCGGCGACGACGATCAGGAGCTCGACGCCGCGGAGGCCCGCGCCGCGGAGGTCCTCGCCCGCCACGAGCTGATCCGAGAGCCGGAGTTCCACCGCGACGTGGAGACGATCGAGGTCTACTGGACCGTGCGCGAGGGCATGCACGGGCTCGTCGGCAGGCTCCGCGCGCCCGGCACCGCGCTGATCGTCGAGGACGTGTGCGTGCCCCCGGCGCAGATGGCCGAGATGGCCAAGGACCTGCAGGCGCTGCTGGTCGAACACGGCTTCCTGCCCGGGGTCGCCGGCCATGCGTCGGCGGGGAACCTGCACTTCATGCTCACCCCCGACTTCTCCAATCCCGACGACCTGACGCGCTACGACGCCTTCATGGAGGGGCTGATCGCGCTGGTGATCGATCGTTACGACGGCTCGCTCAAGGCAGAACACGGGACCGGGGTCAACATGGCGCCGTTCGTCGAGCGCGAGTGGGGGCCGAAGGCGACCGAGGTGATGCGACGGATCAAGCGGCTCGCCGACCCCGACGGCGTGCTCGCTCCGGGGGTGCTGATCAACGACGACCCAAGCGTCCACTTGAAGAACCTGAAGACGACGCCGGCGATCGACGAGGAGGTCACAACCTGCGTCGAATGCGGGTTCTGCGAGCCCATCTGCCCGAGCCGACACCTGACCACGACCCCGCGCCAGCGGATCGTCCTGCGCCGCGAGATGGCCCGCCAGGCGCCGGGATCACCGGTCCTCGCGGCGCTGCTCGACGAGTACGAATACGACGCGCTCGAGACCTGCGCCGCGGACGGGACCTGCATGCTCGCCTGCCCGCTCGGGATCGACACCGGCAAGTTCGTCAAGTCGATGCGGGCGCGGCAGCACGGCCCCCGGGCCGAGAGGGTGGCGCTGCGGCTCGCCGAACGGTGGGCGGCGGTCGAGCGGACCGCCCGCCGCAGCATCGCCCTCGGCGAGCGCCGGGCGGGACGGGTGGCGATCGGGGGCGCCAGTCGCCTGGCTCGCAAGGGAGTGAGCAATGAGCTGGTGCCGCAGTGGCCCCGCAACATGCCGCCCCCGGCACCGCCGACGCTGCCGCCGACGATCCGCGAGGGCGCGGCGGCCGTCTATCTCCCGGCGTGCGTCAACCGGATCTTCGGCCGGGCGCGAGAAACAGGCGCCGCGCCGGGGTTGAGCCTCGCCGAGGCGCTGGTGGCCGTCTCGGCGCGCGCCGGCCGCGCCCTCTGGATCCCGCCCGACGTCGCCGGGCACTGCTGCGCGACCCCGTGGACGTCGAAGGGCTTCACCGCCGGCGCGCGGCGAATGGCCAACCACACGGTCGACGCTCTCTGGCGCTGGAGCGAGGGCGGCGAGCTGCCGATCGTCTGCGACGCCAGCTCCTGCACCCTGGGACTGGCGGAGGAGGCGGTTGGGCTGCTGAGCGAGATCAACGCCGAGCGTCACGCCCACCTGCGGCTTGTCGACTCGATCGCCTGGGCGCGCGAGCCGCTCATGGCGCGGCTCGAGATCGCGCGCAAGCTCGACTCGGTCGCGGTCCATCCCCCCTGCGCGAGCCGGCATCTCGCCCTGGACTCCGACCTGGCCGCGATCGCCGCCGAGCTCGCCGAGGAGGTCGTGATCCCGGCTGCGGCCACCTGTTGCGGGTTCGCGGGCGACCGCGGCATGCTCCACCCGGAGCTGCCCCTGGCGGCGACCGCGGATGAGGCGGCGGAGCTCTCCGGCCGGCGTTTCGACGCCCACCTGTGCGCGAACCGCACCTGCGAGATCGGCCTCCAGCAGGGGACCGGCCGCGCCTACGAGAGCTTCGTCTTCACCCTCGAGGAGCTGACGCGGTCCTGAGGCAAGGAGCGGCCTGGCGACCTCCAGTCGCTATCCGACTGCAAGTCGTCAACCCGTTGACGGCGAGCCGAGGTCGAGCTGCGCCGGCGGCGCTTCCAGGTCGAGCAGCAGCCGCTTGCGCTCGAGCCCGCCGGCGTAACCGGTGAGGCTGCCGTCGGCGCCGATCACCCGGTGGCAGGGAACCACGACCGCGATCGGGTTGCGACCGTTGGCGGCGCCGACGGCCCGGGCTCGGCCCGGGTGGCCGATGCGCTTTGCGAGCCCGCCGTAGGACTCGGTCTCCCCGTAGGGGATCCCGCGCAGCGCCTCCCAGACCCGGCGCTCGAACTCGGTCCCGTGCGGGTCGAGCTCGAGGTCGAACTCGCGCCGCTCGCCGGCGAAGTACTGGTCGAGCTGCTCGCACAGCTCGGCGAACGGCTCGGAGGCGCGCTCCCAGTCGGCGCCGATCGCGGCCGGCCGCTTGCCGCCCTGCATGTGCAGTCGCTGCAGGCGCTCGCCGTCGCCGGCGAGCAGCAGCTCGCCGATCGGGCTCTCGACGGTCCAGTAGACGGTGGTCGCGGTGCGGTGGATGGTGGTCATGTTCGTCCTCCTCTATTCGAGTGTGCTCCATAGGTGCTGAAGGGCGTAGGCGCGATAGGGGCGCCAGCGCTCGGCCGTCGCCGCGGCGGCGGCCGGAGAGCCGTCCTCGCCGAGGCGCTCGAGCGCGTGGCGCACCCCGAGGTCGGCGGGCAGGAAGGCGTCGCGGTTGCCGAGCGCGCGCAGCTCGACGTAGCCGGCGGTCCACGGGCCGATCCCCGGGAGCGCCAACAGCCGCTCGCGACCCGTCGCGGGCTCCGCCGTCGGATCGAGGACGAGCTCGCCGGCGGCCAGCGACGCCGCGAGGCCGGTCAGCGCCCGCGCGCGCGAGCGCGGCATCGGCAGGTCCTCCGGCTCCAGCGCGGCAAGCCGGTGGGCTGACGGGAACAGGTGGGTGACCGAGCCGACCGGCTCGCCGAGCGGCTCACCGTGGCCGGCGACCAGCCGGCCGGCGATCGTTCGCGCGGCGCCGAGCGAGACCTGCTGCCCGATCACCGCCCGGATCGCAAGCTCGCCCGGATCGACGTGGCCCGCGATCCGGCGCCCGGGGTTGGCGCGGACGAGCGGTCCGATCAGCGGGTCGGCGCCGAGCGCCGCGACGATCGGCGCCGGGTCGGCGTCGAGGTCGAAGAGCACTCGCGCGGCCGCCTCGCCCGCGACTCGATCGCGCTCGCGCTCCGGCCGCAAGCGCGCCCGAGCGCAACCGCCGTCCGCGCGCAGCTCGATCGTGGCCGGGCCGCCGGGAAGCCGCAGGCTGCGGCGATAGAGGCCGCCCTCGACCTGCTCGACCCCGGGCACCGCCCGGCGCTCGAGAAAGCCGATCAGGCCGGCGGCGTCGAATGGGGTGCGGTAGCCGAGCTCGATCTCCATGCACCCGAAACGTGGCCGGGCACCGGAACGTGAGCCCGGCGGCGCCTCTACGGCGGCCGGCATGAGAAACTCGGCGCATGCGTCAGCTGACCAGCGTCGACGCCCAGTTCCTCGCGCTCGAGAACGCCCGCCAGAGCGGCCACGTGGGCGGGCTCGCGATCCTCGACCCGAGCACGGCGCCGGGCGGCAAGCTCGAGCTCGCCGACGTGCAGCAGATGATCGCCGAGCGCCTGCCGCTGCTGCCGCCGATGCGCTGGCGCCTGGTCGAGGTCCCGTTCGGGCTCGACTATCCCTACTGGGTCGACGACCCCGACTTCGACCTCGACTTCCACGTGCGCGAGCTCGCCCTGCCGCCGCCCGGGACCGACGAGAAGCTTGCCGAGCAGGTCGCCCGTATCGTCGCCCGCCCGCTCGACCGTGCCAGGCCGCTGTGGGAGCTGTATTTGATCCACGGGCTCGAGGACGGCTCGGTGGCGATGCTCACCAAGATCCACCACGCGGCCATCGACGGGCTCTCGGGGGCGGAGATCATGGGGGTGCTGTTCGACCTCCAGCCGGAGGGCCGCGAGGCGCCCGACCCCGGCCGGCGCCGCAACGGCAGCCAGCCGGGCGAGGTCGAGATGCTCGCCCGCGGACTGCTCGGCCTCCCGCGCTACCCGGTGCGGATGCTGCGCTCGCTTCCCGGCGCGCTGCCGAACCTCGACGAGACCCCGTTCGGGACCATCCCCGGCGCCGAGACGATCGCCAAGGCCTCCGAGCGGCTGCGCAAGGCGATCCGCGGCGAGCGCGAGGGCGGCGAGCTCGAGCGCGCCAAGTTCAGGCCCCCGCGGACGTCGTTCAACGGCCGCGTCTCACCGCATCGCCGGTTCGTCTTCGGCCGGATGTCGCTGGACGAGGTCAAGGAGGTCAAGAACCTCCACGGCTGCACCGTCAACGACGTCGTCGTCGCGATCTGCGCCGGCGCCGTGCGCCGCTGGCTGATCTCCCACACCGAGCTCCCGGCCGAGCCGCTCGTCGCCCAGATCCCCGTCTCGGTGCGCAGCGAAGAGCAACAGGGCACCTACGGCAACCGGATCATGCTGATGAGCGCGCCGCTGTTCACCAACGTCGTCGACCCGGTCGAGCGCCTGCACGAGACGCACGAGGCGCTCGCCTCGATGAAGAAGCGCCACCGGGCGATGCCCGCCGAGCTGCTCCAGGACGCGAACCACTTCATCCCCCCGGCCGTCTTCGCCCGCGCGGCGCGCGCGACCTTCAGCCTGGCCTCGAGCCAGCGCGGACGCCCGACCTGGAACCTGGTGATCTCGAACGTACCCGGGCCGCAGTTCCCGCTCTACTGCGCCGGCGCGCGGCTGAAGGCCAACTACCCGGTCTCCGTGGTCACCGACGGCATGGGGCTCAACATCACCGTGATGAGCTACTGCGGCAGCATGGACATCGGCATCGTCACCGATCGCGACCAGATGCCCGACGCCTGGCGGCTGATCGAGTTCCTCCCGGAGGCGCTCGAGGAGCTCAAGCCCGGCTGAGCGGAGGCCCGGATCCCTCAGGCCCGGGGAAAGCGCGGGTCGTCTCGGACCGAGTCCAGGTCCTCGTCGTCGGCCGCCCACTCGATCACCTCGGGGTTGCCGCGCGCGGCGACGCCGAAGTGCTCAAGCGCCTGCTCCGGGCGGCCCGCGAGGGCGTGAAAGCAGGCGAGCTGGTAGTGGAGCGTCGGGTGCTCGGGGTAGTCGGCGAGGCCCTCGGAGGCGATCGCGACCGCCTCATCGTAGTCGCCGCGCGCGTACGCCCCCTGGGCCGCGTACCAGTGCTCGAACGGCGACGCCGGCAGGGCGCTCCCGGGCTCACCGCCGATCACCAGCACGGTGGTCTCGTCGGCGGTCGCGGTTGCCGCGCGGTGCGAGCCGACCGCGACCAGGATCAGCGAGCCCGTGGGCGCCTCGACCCGCTCGCCGTCGATCGTGAACTCGGCGGCGCCGGAGACGACCGCGTAAAGCTCCTCGTGGCCGCCGGCGCCGGCGCTGGTCTCGTCGTGGGGCTCGATCACCGGGTCGCCGGCCCGGGCGCCGGTGTAGGCGTTGATGCCGAAGGCGGTGACCCCGAGCGTGCGGCGGATCGGCCGCCAGAGCATGTCCTCGAGCGGGACCCGCTCGAGCTCGTCGAGGTGGGTGATCGCGAAGCGCCGGTCGCGCTCGCCGTCGGTCAACTCGGGTCCTCGATCGGTGCCTCGAGCCCGATGCCGTGGCGGTGGGCGACCGCGGCCGCCTCGGTGCGACCGCGGACGTCGAGCTTGCCGAGGATCCGGGAGACGTGCACGCTGGCCGTCTTCTCGGCCATGAACAGGCGCTCGCCAATCTCGCGATTGGTGGCGCCCGACGCGACCAGCTCGAGCACCTGCAGCTCGCGCGGGGTGAGCCCGAACGGGGTCTCGTCGGGCTCGCCGGCGACCTCACGCGACTCGGATCTCGGTTCCTCGAGCCCGAGGCGGGCCCGGGTGGCGACGCCCTCGACCTCGGCCGACAGCCAGGTGGCGCCAAGGTCCTCCGCGACCGCGGCGGCATCCGCGAGCGAGACCCGCGCCGCGCCCCGGTTTGCCCGCCCCAGCTCCGCCTGGCCCTGGCGCCAGCGAGCGAGCGCGTACGGATAGGGCCGCTGGATCGCCTCCCACGCCTGCGCCGCGGCGTCCCAGAGCGCGGGATCGTCGTCGCCTGACGCCCGGGCGAGCTCCGCCTCGGCCATCGCCAGCAGGGCGGTCTCGACCGGGCCGCCGTCCTCCTCGGCCGCCGCCCTGGCGAGCTCGACCAAGGAGCCGGCGCGGTCCATGGCGTCGTGTTCGGCGTCGTCGTCGCCGAGGTCGCGAGCGCGCTCGGCTCCCTCCGCGGCGACCGTCAGCCCGGCGACGGCGGTGAGCGCGATCCGCCCACCATCCTCGCTGCAGAACTGGATCCGGTCGATGCCGTGGTCGACCGACGCGCGAGCCGCGTCGAGATCTCCGGTTCGCAGCGCGAGCTCCGCCTGCAGGACCGCGAGCGTCGCGATGTACTGCGGCTCGAGGGCATCGCGCAACGGCGGCTCCGCGAGGTCGAGGTCGGCGCGGGCCTGCTCGACGTCCGACCGGGCGAGCGCGAGCTGGGCCGCGCGCAGCTTCGCGTGCGCGCCGGCGACCCCCTGGCTGGAACCGCCCACCGCCTCGAGCTCGGCGTCGGCCCGCTCCCAGTCGCCGAGGTCGAAGTAGATCTCCGCGAGGTTGAGGCGGATGAAACGCATCGGGCGGGCCGAGCCGCCCGCGCTCAGGTCGAGCTTGTGCTCGACTCGCCCCAAGCCGAGCTCGGCCACCTCTCGGGCCTCGGCGCCGCGGCCCGCCAGGTGAAGGGCGTCGGCGAAGTTGAGGTAGGCGGTCGCCAGGTCGTCGGTGAAGCCGGTCCGCTCGGCCAGCTCGATCGACTCGGCCATTCGACGGCGCGCCTCGCGCTCGTCGCCGAGCGCGAAGAGGGCGCAGCCGAGGCGGTTGAGCACCCCGGCGCGCTCGGAGTCGAGCCCAAGCCGCTCGGCGACCTCGAGCGCCTCGGGCGCGGCGTCGAGGACCTCACGAAAGCGTCCCTGGAGGAGCAGGAACCTGACCTGCTGGGCGAGCAGCCGGCCGCGGGCGGGCGAGTCCGCCTCGGTCGGCAGCAACGCGAGCCCGCGGCGCTGGGTCTCGCGGCTGCGCTCGGCACGGCCGAGCGACCACTGGCAGGTCGCGAGCGCGATGAGCACCGTCGCCAGGCGCTCGGGGTCGGCGTCCTCGCCGATCGTCTCGACCGCGCGCGCATAGAGCGCCTCGCCGACCGCGTCCTCCCCCGCGAGGTAGTGCATCCGCGCGGCTCGCGTGAGCAGCTCCCCCTCGTCGATCCCGGTCACGGCCTCGGGAGCCTGGACCCTGGGCCAGAGCTCGAGCGCGCGGTCGAGCAGCCCGGCCGCCTCGCCGTAGGCATGCAGCCCGCGCACCGCCACCGACGCGTCCAGCGCCGCCTTCAGCGCCCGCGGCTGGTCGCCCGCCGAGTAGTAGTGATGGGCGATCCCGGTCGCCGACCACGCCCCTTCGCCATCGCCGCCGATCCGCTCGAGCGCCGCGGCGAGCGCGAGGTGGAGCTCGGCGCGCTCCCCGGGGAGCAGATCGTCGTAGACGACCTCGCGCAACAGCGCGTGGCGAAAGCCGAACCGGCTCGCGTCCACCGTGACCACGATCTGGGCGTCCACCGCCTCGCGGATCCGGGCGGAGATCTCGGCCGTCCCGATCGCGGCAGCCTCACCGAGCAGGCGGTCGTCGGCTCGCCCGGCGACCGCGAGCAGCCGCAGGAGCTGCCGGCTCGGATCGGAGAGCTGCTCGACCCGGAGCAGCAGCGCCTCGCGCAGGCCGGGAGGTGGCGCACCGCGCCCGTCCACGCCGGCGGCGAGGAGCTCCTCGGTGAACAGTGGGTTGCCGCCGCTGCGCGCGTAGAGGCGCTCGACGACGTCGGCTCGCGGGGGTTCGCCCAGGATGTCGGCGAGCTGGTCGGCGAGCTCGTCGCGGTCGAAGCGCTCGAGCTCGATCCGCCGGGAGCGCGGCGCGCGCTCGAGCTCGGCCAGCAACGGGCGCAGCGGATGGCGGCGGTGGAGCTCGTCGGCGCGGTAGCTGGCGACGACGACCACCCGCTCCTCGGTCAGGCTGGCGGCGAGAAAGCGCAGGAACGAGCGGGTCGAGCGGTCGGCCCAGTGGATGTCCTCGATCCAGAGCAGCGCCGGGCGCTCATCGCCGAGCCGCGAGACCAGCTCGAGGAACGCCTCGAACAGGCGCCGCTGCGCGTCGCCGCGCTCCGACTCACCCTCGGTCGAGGGCTCGCCGATCTCGGGGTTCAGGCGGGCGAGCTCGGCGCGGGTCGCATCGGAGAGCTGATCGAGCACCGGTTCGCCGCCGCGCTGCAGCGGCCGCAGCGCCGCGACCAGGGGCGCATACGGGAGCTCGTCCTCGCCGAGCTCGATGCAGGCACCGCCCACCGCCCGGCCGCCGTCGCGCTCGACGCCGGCCGCGAGCTCGCGCAGCAGGCGGGTCTTGCCGACGCCCGACTCGCCGGCAACGAAGAACAGCACCGGGAGCTCAACCTCGTCCGCGAGCGCCCGATCGAGCTCCTCGAGCTCGCGACGGCGACCGACGAAGCGGCTGGCGGTGACGCGCTGAGCCACCCCTCCAGTATGGCCACCCGACAGCCGCGCGCGAGTAAGGGGTCGGACGCGAAAAGTAAGGGGTCGATGGCCCGAGATCGGCCCGAAAACCTGATGTGCAAGCCGTTTCTTAGCCGTAGCTTGGTAATCGAGCCAAGCGACGAGGAAGGCGAGGCCATGAACGCACTGATTACGAGCATCTCGAACCAACGAAACAAGGAGCTGCGCGAGTACGCGGCGGGTCGCCGGCTCGCCAGGCGGCGCCGAGCTCGGCCGGGTCGCCGGACCGAGCCGATCACCGCCCCGGTCGCGATCCGCCGGCTCGACAACGCCGACGGCCGTGAGCTGGAGCGCCTCGCCGGCCGGGACTCGAGCGATGCCCCGGCCGGCGAGCTCCTGGGCGCCGAGGTCGACGGACACCTGATCGCCGCGATCTCGCTCGCCGACGGCAGCAAGATCGCCGACCCGTTCATCCGTACCGACGACGCAGTCGAGCTCCTCACGTTGCGCGCCTCGCAGTTGCGCGCCGCCTGACCGGCTCGCGCTCCGCCTGCCCAACGCCCCGAGCAGGATTCGAACCTGCGGCCTACTCCTTAGGAGGGAGATTCAGGGCAACCGAAAAAGGGACTACTCACGCCTAATCCGCCTGCATTTCACGGCCACGATGGTAGGCGATGATTCGACGCTTTGGATCTCAGTCGGCATCCCAATGTTCGCCGAGTGTTGCGAGCCCAAGAAAATGTGCCTGCAGTATCTGGTGAAGGAAGTGAGCTGCCGCGGTGCGTAACTGTCGCCCGCCCACATCTGGCTGGGCGTGACCGTATGACGGAGGGCGCGTCCGGCTAGCGGAGTGCCGCGACAGAAGCGGCCGGTACTTCGACGTGATGTTAGTTACCCGGCGGAGGAGTGCACGTGAGCACGTAAGCCATGACCAGCCGCTCGCCGCGAAGCATTCGCGTCACGTTGTCGTGCTCTTGGCAGTAAGACGGCGGATGTCTACCGCCTCGCACCCTGCCGACGACCCAGAGCTCGCCGCGCCGCGCGCTCGCCGCCGCTTCGTCGCCGACCACGCTGACGAACGGTGCAAGATTCGGCCGCAGGGCTCGATCACCGCACCCTCGCCCGGCCCCAGCCCAAACTCCGCGGCGCCGGGCACGGCTAGCCAGAGGGAGCAGGCCGGCTCGGCCCCGGCGGGGATGCGCCGAATCGCCTCGCGGGCGCTGATCCACTGATACCGGTCTCCCAGCGGCCCTCGACCCCGCCGAGGCCGGCGATCGGGTCGACGGAGACGTAGTTGTACGGGTAGAGGCGCGTCTGCTCGAACGCCGGCACCGCCAGGACAACACAGAGGATGAGCGCGGAATCCACCCCACCCTGCGGGTAGAGCCAGCGGCTCCCCAGCGCCTGCGCAACAGGCGCGCGGCGCCGACTCCGGCGAGGATCGCGATCGGTGGCAAGACGTACAAGTCTGCCTCAACCCGGAATACATCGCCGATCCATTCACGATCGCCGCGATCGGAAGGAGGAGGAGTTGCAGGGCAACCAAGAGCACGCCCCCAGTCAGGGCAATGGAGGATTCCGGAGTTGCGGCCAGGTAACGTCGCGAGCGCACTGCCTTGTGGGTCGCGACCGCCGCTCCGACGACGGCGATCAGTAACATCAGCACAGGTACCGCGGCGAAGGTCCAAGCGGGCAGGTACCAGGGAGGTGGAAACTCGCTGAGGGAGTGCCCCGCGGTGAGCGTGGCCAAGCCCGTCCGGCCGTATCCACTTGATTCGGAGATCGATTTGGTCAACCACTCGATCGGGTCGGCGGCCGTACGCGGATGGAGCGCTACGACTCCGCTGAGGCCCACCATGAAGCCGAGGGCCGGGGCGGCCAGCATGCGTCCCGCGCCGCGAATCGAGCGCAGCAGGCGCCAAGCCAGCGCCGCGAACGCGGTAAGGGAAACGAGGAAGGGCACCCACATCGCGGGCCGCGTCCCCACTCCGAGGAAGACACCGATGGCGATCAGCGTGGCGGCCGTGAGCAGCCGTTTCCAGGACGGCGACGGGCGCCGTCAGCCCACACCAGCAGGAGGACGAGGCCGGCCGTAATGAAGGTGAACGCCGCCGCAACCGGGATGTCCTTATTACTGAACATCGCATAACCCGTCCAGGCCGGGATTGCGAGGAGAGCGGCTCCGCTCCACACGGCGGCGAGCCGATCGCGTGTCAGCGCCCATACTGCGACCCCGACGCAGAGCACCGTGCCGAGTCCGATCAGCGCAGCGACGACGTGCCTAACCGCGTAGGCGTCTGCGTCGGTCGAGATCTCGCCAATGGCCTCATTGCCGAGCGCTACGTTGGCCAAGTGAGCGAGGACGCTGAAGGCGGCGCCGTAGACGTAAGGGGTCGACTCGATTCTGGTTGGATCTGGCTCTCCCCCAGGGAGGAAGGGCGACGGCACGTACCAGCCGGATCGCAGCCATTCGTCGAAGCGCTCAACGTGTATGTAGTCGTCGACCCCGAGACCGATCGTGCTGGCGCCGAGGAGCATCTCGGCACCGAGAAGCACCACCACCAGGCAGGCCACCCCGAGGACCATCCCGCCCGCCGGATCGGATCGGAGCCTCGGTAGTGAGCCGAAACGGTCATTGTCCATGCGGCTGATGAATCTAGGGGATGCCAAGATCCTGGGGCCGAGAAACGCGGAAGGGCTACCGAGCCGCGCGAGGAGCCCGCCTCGCCACACCTCTCGATCGTCGTTCCGGCACTCAACGAGCGTCAGGCGCTGCCCGGGCTGATCGAGGAGATCACAAGCGTATGCGCCACGCTCGACGGTGACTGGGAGCTGATCGTGATCGACGACGGCTCCAGCGACGGCTCAATCGAGCTGGTCGGCCAGATTGCCGCCAGAAACCCGCGTGTCCTCGGGGTACGGCTGCGGCGCACCTTCGGTAAATCGGCCGCACTGTCTACCGGATTCGCCCGCAGCGCCGGTACCTTCATCGTAACCCTCGACGGCGACGGGCAGGACGATCCGGCCGACATCCCTCGCCTGATAGCTGAGCTCGATTCTGGCCACGATCTCGTCTCGGGCTGGAAACGCGAGCGGCGCGATCCACTCAGCCGCCGCCTCGCCTCGCGGGTGTTCAACGGGATTACCGCGAAGCTCTCCGGCCAGCGACTTCACGACATGAACTCCGGCTTCAAGGCATACCGCGCCGAGTGCGCCCAGTCGCTTCAGATCTATGGCGAGCTGCATCGATTCATCCCGGTGCTGGCGGCCCAGCAGGGATGGCGAGTGGCCGAGGTTCCGGTTAATCACCGCCCGCGTCGGTTCGGTCGCTCAAGGTTCGGATCCGAGCGTTACCTCCGCGGCGCACTGGACCTGCTCACCGTGACCTTCCTCGGCCGCTACCAGCATCGACCGTTGCACCTCTTCGGCG
The DNA here is from genome assembly GCA_963758665.1 of uncultured Solirubrobacterales bacterium. GTDB lineage: Bacteria > Actinomycetota > Thermoleophilia > Solirubrobacterales > 70-9 > WHSW01. The sequence continues at coordinate 114,521 of CAVWWH010000007.1, forward strand.
GCGTTGGAATCATGGTGACGCTGCTCGGGATCGCGATCTCGATCTACCTGACCGTCCTGAAGCTGAGCGGCGAAGCTATCGGGCAGCGCCCGCTGTTGTTCCTCGGCGTGTTGTTAATCGTCGTCGGCGTGCAGTTGCTCAGCCTCGGGCTGCTCGGGCAGATGCTGGCCCTTGCCCGCACCGAGAGACTCAGCCCGCCCAGGCCGGAGACGCACATCGAGCGGACCGTCGGGCTCAAGAACCGGGCGCCGCCCGCGCCCGGCGACAGCTCGCCAGCAGCCACGGAAACGACGCACCCAGCTCGAGAAGCTCCGCCCGGGATTCCAGAAACAAGCGCAGGCTCGCAGCGGTCCAGTGATTGACGTGCTCGGGGTGGTTGCCGAGGTTGGTGACGTAGTTGCCGCGTAGCAGGCTGCCGATCCGAAACCAGGGCTCATGCGGCACTGAAACGATCAGCCTCCCGCTGCTCACCCGGGCCAGTTCCGTGACGGCGGCGCCAGGGTCCTCGAGGTGCTCGAGAACTTCGAGGCAAAGCACAAGCTCGAACGCGCCGTCGTCGAACGGCAGGTCGTAGACGCTCTGACGCGTCACCGTGATCGCCGGGAACCGGCGCGCAGTGAACTCGACCGCGTCAGGGCTGAGATCGACCGCCGCAACACGCGCCGGCAGCAGCGAGTCGCCGGGCGATGGTCTCGCCCTCCCCGCAGCCCGCGTCGAGCAGCGACCCCGGCGCGAGCGGCTCGACCATCGTCTCGAGCCGGCCGTAGAAGCGATCGATCAGCCGTCGAACAACGGGGTTACGCGTCCGGAACTTGGCCAGGTTGGTGCTCTCGACGCCGCCCACCGAGGCGCATTCTAGGTCCAGCCCGGCTGAGTCCACGACCGTTTCCGTCTTGGGGCGGTTCAGCCAGCGGTTCGCCCACGAATCCGTTTCAACCTATTGAGCGAATGGAAGACGACGGCACCCCAACGGCAGCTTTCCTCAGCCCGGCGTCGACGTCTTTTTTCTGCGATCCCACTCGCCTGGCAGCGGGAGTCGAACGAGAACACCAGCGGTCTGCTTCGCCATTACATGCCGAACGGCTCTGATCTCTCTCTTTGATCAAGAGGATCTCGATCAGATCGCGCTGAGCTCAATGGGCCACCGCGCCAGACCCTCGACTGACTGAAGCAGCTGAGAAAATGGAAGCTGTTGCGCGCACAATGAGCCTCCTCGTCCCGATCCTCCGGCTTCCGGGGGGGGTCCGGCGGTACTCGCGGGTCCTGAGAAGGCACAAAGATGGAAAGGCCGGGCGTCAGCCGACTGAGACCATGGCGAAGCCGGATCTTCGTACCGGCCGCCGCGGCGGCAGGGCTCGTCGACTTCGTGCCCTACACCTGCGCCATACGACGGCCTCCCTGGATGATTGCCGCGGGCCGACCGGTGACCGAGGTCGCTAAGCATAGGCAATCCGTCGCCGTCGAGCCCGCTAGCGGCATCTGATCGATGAGTACGGACAACCGGTTCGGGACGTTGAGGCGCTGGTCCAGGAGGCTCGCGAACCCGCATGAACGATGTTCGGCATATGTTCGGTCGAAGGGTGGGCCACTCCTTCGAGGCCCCTTGGCTATGCGATGCCCCGAGCAGGATTCGAACCTGCGGCCTACTCCTTAGGAGGGAGTCGCTCTATCCAGCTGAGCTATCGGGGCTGGGGCCAGTCTAGGCTTGTCCACCGGCGCGCTAGCACTCGTACTCGCGCTGTAGCGCCTCGTCGAACCGCCGCACGTACTCGGCCTCGATCTCGGCGCGCTGAGGGGTTTCGTCGGCGACGACCGAGACCTCGATCACCCGCAATTGGTAAAGCTCGGTGCCAGGTTTCCGAGCGCGGCTGTGACCTTCTCTTGTGCCTCATCGAGCTCGGACTCCGAGTCGAAGACGCGCACCAGGACATCGGTATCTCGAAACGCGGTCGAGGCCTGCTCCGCGCTCGCCGTAATCGGAGAGTCGAACTCCAACTCCCGATCCAGGTACGCCGCTACGTCCTTTGCCGAGAGCTCGTTCGAGCCGCCGGCCTGCTCAGGCGACGGGTTCGACTCCGGCGTCGAGTCCTCGTCTCCGCACCCGGCGAGGACAAGCGCGGCCGACGCAGCGATGGCAGCGAGCGTGTAGCGCATCTCGGCAACCTAACGCCCCGATCGACGCCGCACCGCTACTTCGACCATGGAAACCTACGTCTTCGCTTTTCACGGTCGGGGTGGTGGAGATCCGCAATCCGCCGCAGCAGATAGTCCGCCACCCTCGCGATTGGCTCGGTCGTCGTGAGGACTAGATCGGCCGACTCGCGAATCAGCGGTTCGATCTCCGTAAGGCTGTGATTCGAACCCGTGCCGTTCTGGTTTGCGCCGCGATGCTCGGCATCGGGGGTCGCTGTCGGCGCCCTCTTGCTCGGCGGAGCGACGAACACCCGGGTGTAGGGTCGCTCCGAGACTGAGACGAAGGGACGGAGGTCGTTCATGGAGGGAGCGCGCTTTAGCCGCAATGAGGCGGCGTTCATCATCGGGGTGCCGATCGCGTGGGCGGTGCTCTTGCTCTTTCACCCACAGGGCGACGCCGGCTCAATCTACGCCGACGTCAACGACGATGTCACCGCGATGCTCGTCGTCCACGTCGGGACGTTGGTGTTCATTCCACTGATGGCCGCGGTGATCTATTTGCTGGTCCGAGGCATCGAGTCGACTGCGGCCCGGGTCTGTCGCATCGCCTTGATCCCGTTCGTCGTTTTCTACGGTGCCTGGGAGACGCTGCAGGGGATCGCCAACGGCGTCCTGGTCGACAAGGTGAACGACCTTCCCGCGGCAGAGCAGGGGATCTGGGGCTAACCTGATCCAGGAGTTCGCAGAGAGCCCGCTGGTGGCCGACTTCGGCGTCTTCGCGGCGATCGGCGGCGTCGGGCTGGTAACCGCGACGGTTGCGGCAGGCCTGGCGCTTCGCAACGACGCCGGGGCTCCGACCTACGTCGCTGTGCTGTTCGGGATCTCCGGGTTCCTGATCAACGTCATGTCTTCGGACCCGCCGGGTTGGTGATGTTCGTCGTTGCCTTCGTCTTGCTGACGCGGAGCGAAGCCTCGACCAGCGAAACGAGCGCGAGGGCCCGCGAGGCGCACTAGCTCGGCGATCTCGAGTCCGCCGCGTCATCCTCACCGGCACCCACGAGGGTGAGTTCATGGGGGGGAGCGACCGGCAGAACGGGCCTCGCGCAGCAGCTGGGCGCAATCCCCGAGTAGCGCGCTGATCACAAGTCCGGGCCGAAACCGTCCCCCCTGCCGACGACCCGAACCGTGCGCTCGTAGGACTGGCGCAGCTCCCCCGCCGCCCGACGTCGACCGGCAGGACGACGTAGTCGCTGAGGCGGACCCAGGTCGGGACGTAGCGGACGCGCGGACCGGACCCGGTCGCCGATCGCGCGCACGAAGTCGAGCAGGGCCACGAGGCCGTCCTGGGTCTCGGCGGGTGGCCCGGCCAGGCGCTCTGGTTGGAGACCAGGTTGCCCTCGCTGAAGACGACGAACTTGTCGTTGATCCGCGGATCGGCCGACGACGTGGGGCCCCTGGCCGATGATCGCCGTGATCAGCGGCGAGCGGGTGAGCCTCGGGCCACCGCCATCTGGGACGGGTTCGGGCTCTGGCGCGTTCTCGTCTCCCCAGTGGATCTGGACGATCACGCGTCGGCGCCCGCCTCGGCGCGCTCGGCGTCGCGGAGGATCCCTTCGCCCCGGCGCGCGGGTCGTCGCCCGGACTCGTTCACCGACCACGGGGTGCGGGGCGGGAAGCCGTTGGTCGCGTCGGTGTAGGAGACAAAGCCGAACTTCGACCCCGGCGACCCGAGGATCGTCGGCCGCGGCTCGCGCCGCCCGGAGCTGAACGAACCCGTGTGCGCGACCCGGCGCCGGTCGAGCGCCTCACCGTGCGTCGATCCCCTCCTGGCCCTGGTCGAGCGAGTGGTTGGAGGCGGTCGCAGGCGTCCCAGCCGCTCGGCCGGATCGCCGCGCGAGGTCGGTCGGCGTGTTGAAGATCGGATAGCTCGTCGGCGGCCCCGGGCCCATCGGGGTCTCGACGTGACAGAGCGCCGAGTCCACGCCCGCGACATAGGGCTCGATCTCGCCGAAGAACGGGGCGAAGTCGTATCGTCGCCGCCACCGTTGGCGAGCGCGCGCTCGAGCAGCGGCTGGTGCATGAGCAGGTCACCGCTTGCCGAGAGCGTGAAGTGCGCCGCCTTCGGTCTCCGTCGGGCTTCGCCGCGGTCCCGGTAGTGGTGGTCGCGGCCTCGGCCGTGTCGCGGCCCGACCCGCCTCCGTCGTCGCCCTCGACCACGACCACCCAGACGGCGATCGCGGAGCCGACCACGACGGCGATCGCGAACGCGCCGGCGAGCCAGCGGCTCACCCGGGGCTCGTCGCCTTCCACGCCCCTCCTCGCCGGGCGGGTCGGCGTAGAGGCTCTCCGCCGCGAGCTCACGCACGGGCGCGGTTCCAGAGAGCTCGACCTCGAGGTAGAGATCGTCGCCGAAGCCGTGCACCGCGTCGACCGCGATCAGGGTGAAGCGCCCGTCGGTCACCGGGGCCTGGTCGAGCGGCTCGTCGTCGAGCTCCGCGGTGGCGGCGACCGCGCCGCGGACCAGCGGCAGGGCCCCAGATCAGGGTCACGTCGCCACCCCTGCCGCCGTCTGTGCGCCAGGCTGCCGATCACGTCGTCGTTGATGTCGATCTTCCACTCGGGGTTGTCCTCGGCGGTGACGTCGGTGAAGTCGACCTTGGAGCGTCAGGTCGGTCGGGCTCGTCCGAGTTGCTCCCGGGGTCGAAGGAGACCCAGCCGTAGAACTCGGCCAGCACCGCCTCGCCGTCCTCGTCGGTGGTCTCCTCGGCGGCGCGGCCGGCTGCCCGGGCACGTAGACGCGCCCGCCCCAGGCGCGGTCGGGAAACCAGCGCACGGTCTCGGCGTCGAGCGCGGGAGCCCTGCCCGGCCGCCTAGCGACTCGCACGCCTTCGGCGAACTCGGCGCGCAGGCGGTCCTCCCAGCGGCCGGACGGCGACGCCTCCTGGGAAGCGTCGGCGATGTGTCGGGGAAATGGCCTGCGGGTCGGCGGCATCGGCTGGCCAGCGTACCTGTCGGGAGGGCGTCCTCCGCGCTCAGTTGCCGCCGAGCAGGTTGCCGAGCGCCCCGCCGCCGCCCGAGCCTGCGCCTGGGGTGACCGGGCCCTCCGACGGCTGGATAGGAGCCAGCCCGTGCCAGAGAAGGCAGAGCTGAACGGACTCCCCCGAGCCCGCCGATCAACGACTTCATGTTCATGTCGGTCTTGACCGAGGTCGAGACGCCGCTCGGACCATGTGATCGCGGCAGCGGGGTCGGCGAAGGTCGGCGCCGTCGACCTGGAACAGCAGCGGCGGGCCGTCGGACACCAGGGCGACCCAGCCGGAGCCCGTGAGCTCGAGGTTGAAGAGTCCGCCCGCGAGCGCGCCCGAGACGCCCTCGACCTTCTTGATGTCCCAGTCGATCCCGGCGTCGAAGGCGAGCAGGTCGCGCCGTTGATCGTGATCTTGTCGTCGTGGAGCTCACGAGGTGGATCTCCTGAGCATGTCGGCCAGGAAGACCTCGCCGCTACCGGAGATCTTCATCAGCCGCGTGCCCTCGCCGGTGACCGCCTTCTTCATGCATTCGAGAGCCCACCGCAGCCGGCGTGCTCGAAGTTCACGTCGCCCTGGTAGGCGACCATCGCACCGAGCTTGGCCTGGATCGTACGTCGGAGAGCTCGACCTTGAGCAGCTTCGATTCTGAGCGAAACGCCTCGCCGTCCTCCGTCTCCCTGAACTCCTGCAGACCCTGCTCGACGCGACATCGACTCATGCCTCCTTTCAGCTGCTGCTTTCATCGCGCGAGCCTAGCTTCGGACGGGTGCCTTATCCCAACGCCCCCGAGGGAGGCAATCATGACCCGTCCAGTCCATTCGTTTCCGCTCGTGCTGTTTGCTCGCGCTGTTCGCCGTGGCGCTCATCGTCACCGTCGCATCCACGGTCGACCGGACGAGGCCCAGGCCCCGGACATCCCGCTCAAGGAGGCCAAGCTCAACATCGAGCACAACGCGACCGACGAGGACACCGGCTTCCAGGGGTTCATCGACAGCGAGGGCTGGCAGCGGCTCGACGTCACCGGCCCCGACGGCCAGGTGCTGACCTTCGAGGGCCGCGGGATCCTCGGCGACCTCGGCCTGACCGAGCTGTTCTTCGAGACGGTCGAGCCGGAGAACGCCGACGTGCCGATCGAGGAGATGCTCGCGAAGCTGCCGGAGGGCAACTACACGATCTCCGGGCCCGGCGAAGGAGAACGGCGAGAGCCTGGGCCGGACCTCGGGCACGGCGCTGCTGACGCACGACATCCCGGCGGGCCCGAGCTCGTCTCGCCCGCGGAGGACGCGACCGTGCCGACGACGGGCCTGGTCGCCGAGCTGGAAGCCCGGTGACGCAAGACGATCACGGGCGAGCCCGTCAAGATCATCGCCTACCAGCTGATCATCGAGAAGGACGACGAGCCGCACCCGCACATGATCGGAAAGTTCGGCCTGAGCATGTACCTGCCGCCGTCGGTGACGGAGCGTCGAGATCCCCGACGGGTTCCTCGAGCCCGGCACGCACTACAAGTGGGAGGTGCTGGCGATCGAGGGGAGCGGCAACCAGACGCTCTCGT